>JBCDAV010000001.1:0-291240 GCA_039184865.1 Pseudomonadota bacterium
CGCCTGGGTAAAGCGGAAGATGTTGTCCACGAAGAACAGAACATCGGTTCCCGACTGGTCGCGGAACTGCTCGGCCAGGGTCAGCCCGGTCAGCGCCACACGGGCCCGCGCGCCCGGAGGCTCGTTCATCTGACCGTATACCAGGGCCACCTGGCTCTCTTCCAGATTGTCGGGGTTGATGACGTTCGATTCGATCATCTCGTGATAGAGGTCGTTGCCCTCGCGCGTCCGCTCGCCGACGCCCGCAAACACCGAGAAGCCCGAGTGGACCTTGGCGATGTTGTTGATCAGTTCCATGATCAGCACGGTCTTGCCGACGCCGGCACCGCCGAACAGGCCGATCTTGCCGCCCTTTGCATAGGGTGCGAGCAGGTCGACGACCTTGATGCCGGTGACCAGAACTTCGGATTCGGTCGACTGGCTGATGAACTCCGGCGCAGGCTGGTGGATCGGCCGTGTCTCCGACGCGGCGATCGGTGCGCCTTCGTCAACCGGCTCGCCGACCACGTTCAGGATCCGCCCGAGCGTTGCGTCGCCTACCGGAACCGCGATCGCAGCGCCCGTGTCCGTAACGCTCTGGCCGCGCACCAGACCCTCGGTCGAGTCCATGGCGATGCACCGCACGGTGTTCTCGCCCAGGTGCTGCGACACTTCCAGAACCAGGCGGTTGCCATTGTTATCGGTTTCCAGTGCGTTCAGAATCGCCGGAAGATGGTCTTCGAACTGCGCGTCCACGACGGCGCCGATGACCTGGGTGATCTTGCCAACTGCACTCATGTCGGTCTCCTCGTCCCTCAGAGCGCCTCGGCGCCCGAAATAATTTCGATCAGCTCGCTGGTGATCGCGGCCTGCCGCGAGCGGTTGTACTGGATGGTCAGCTTGTCGATCATCTCGCCGGCGTTGCGCGTCGCGTTGTCCATCGCGGTCATGCGCGAGCCCTGCTCGGAAGCGGCGTTCTCCAGCAGTCCGCGGAACACCTGGGTCGCGATGTTGCGCGGCAGGAGATCGGCGAGGATTTCCTCCTCTTCGGGCTCGTACTCGTAGTTCGTGCCGTCCGAGCCGTCATCCTCGAACACGGCCGGAATGAGTTGCAGCGGCGTCGGTTCCTGCGTCAGCACCGAGACGAACTTGTTGAAGTAGAGCGTCGCGATGTCGAATTCCTCGGCGTCGAAGCGCTTCAGGATGTCGGCGGCGATCTCGGCGGCATTCTCATAGGCGAGTTTCTTGACGCCCGAGAGGTCGATGTGATCGACCATCAGCGCCTCGTAGTCGCGCTTGAGTTGCTCGCGGCCCTTCTTGCCGATTGTGAGGATCTTGATCGTCTTGCCTTCGCCGGTCAGTCGCAGGATGTCCTGACGGACCTGCCGGACGATCTGGCTGTTGAAGCCGCCGCACAGGCCGCGCTCGGAGGTCGCGACGATCAGCATGTGAACCTGATCGGCCCCCGTCCCGGCCAGAAGCTTCGGCGCTGTCGGGGAGTCCTTCGCGGCCTTTGACAGATTTCCCAGCACCGTTTCCATGCGCTCGGCGAACGGACGTGCGGCTTCTGCCGCTTCTTGCGCCCGTCGTAACTTGGCAGCGGCCACCATCTTCATGGCCGATGTGATCTTCCGGGTCGACTTGACCGAGTTGATCCGGTTTTTCAGGTCCTTGAGGCTCGGCACGCCGCTTCTCCCGTCCCGCTTTCTGGATCAGCCGGCGAACGTCGACTTGACGCTCTCGATGACCTTCTTGATCGCGTCCGCGAGGTCTTTCTCGACCTTGCGATCGTTGTTCGTGATGTCTTCCAGAAGTGCGGTCTGGTTCGTGCGAAGTTCGGTCAGCAGCGCCTGCTCGAATGCGCCGACCTGTCCGACCGCCATGTCATCCAGATAGCCCTGGGTGCCCGCGTAGATCACGCAGACCTGCTCGGCATTGGTCTGCGGCGAATACTGCGGCTGCTTCAGAAGTTCCGTCAGGCGCGCACCGCGATTCAGAAGCTGCTGCGTCGCGGCGTCGAGGTCCGAGCCGAACTGCGCGAACGCCGCCATCTCGCGATACTGCGCCAGCTCCAGCTTGATCGAGCCTGCGACCGATTTCATCGCCTTGGTTTGCGCCGACGATCCGACGCGGCTGACCGAAAGACCAACGTTCACCGCCGGGCGGATGCCCTGGTAGAACAACTCGGTCTCGAGGAAGATCTGACCGTCGGTGATCGAAATCACGTTGGTCGGAATAAAGGCCGACACGTCGCCGCCCTGGGTCTCGATGACCGGCAGTGCCGTCAGCGAGCCGTTGCCGTTGTCGTCGTTCAGCTTGGCCGACCGCTCGAGCAGGCGTGAGTGAAGGTAGAAGACGTCGCCCGGGAAAGCCTCGCGGCCCGGCGGGCGGCGCAGCAGCAGCGACATCTGGCGATACGACACGGCCTGCTTGGACAGGTCATCGTAGATGATCAGCGCGTGCATGCCGTTATCGCGGAAATACTCGGCCATGGCCGTGGCGGAGTAGGGTGCCAGGAACTGCAGCGGAGCCGGGTCGGACGCCGTAGCCGCGACGACGATCGAGTATTCCAGCGCACCGGATTCCTCGAGACGCCGCACCAGCTGCGCCACGGTCGAGCGCTTCTGTCCGACGGCGACGTAGACGCAGTAGAGCTTCTTGCTCTCGTCGTCGCCCGCCGCCTCGTTGTAGGTCTTCTGGTTCAGCATGGCGTCCAGCGCCACGGCCGTCTTGCCGGTCTGGCGATCGCCGATGATCAGCTCGCGCTGGCCGCGCCCGATCGGGATCAGCGAGTCGATCGACTTCAGGCCCGTCGCCATCGGCTCATGCACCGACTTGCGCGGGATGATGCCAGGCGCCTTGACGTCGGCGATGCGGCGCTCGGCGAACTCGACCGGACCCTTGCCGTCAATCGGGTTGCCCAGACCGTCGACCACGCGCCCGAGCAGGCCCTTGCCGGCTGGCACATCGACGATGGCGCCGGTCCGCTTGACGGTGTCGCCTTCCTTGATGTCCCGGTCGTCGCCGAAGATCACGACGCCGACATTGTCGATCTCGAGGTTCAGTGCCATCCCGCGGATGCCGCCCGGGAATTCGACCATCTCGCCCGCCTGGACCTGATCGAGGCCGTAGACGCGCGCGATACCGTCACCGACGGACAGCACCCGGCCGATTTCCGAGACTTCGGCTTCCTGACCGAAATTCTGGATCTGCTCTTTCAGGATCGCGGAGATTTCCGATGCCTGGATGCTCATCACCCGACCTCTTTCATTGCATTCTGGAGATTGGCCAGACGGGACCGGATCGACGAGTCGATCATCCGTGAGCCGACCTTGACGACAAGACCGCCGATGATCGCTTCATCGACGTTCACATTCAGTTTGACCTCACGGCCGATCGCGCCCTTGATCTGCTCGACCAGCGCGTTCGCCTGCGTATCGGAGAGCGGGCGGGCGGCGGTCACGTCGGCCGTGATCTCGCCGCGGTGCTCGGCCATCAGCGCCTGGAACACCGTGACAAGCTCGGGCACCGCGAAAAGGCGCCGCTTCGTGGCCATCAGCCCGACAACGTTCTTGACCAGCGGCGACAGGCCCATCTTGTCACAGATCGCCGCCATCGCGCTGCCTTGCTGTTCGCGCGAGTAGATCGGGTCGCGCAACAGGCTGCTGAGATCGGCGCTGTCCTCGATCGCGGCTCCAAGGGCCACAAGATCCGTCTCGGTCTGATCAAGGCTGCCCGCCTCGGATGCCAGTTCGAAAAGCGCCGTCGCGTAGCGGCCCGCAGCGCCGGCTGTGATGGATGAAGCAGCGGTCACGTGTTTCGGCCTTCCCGCTCAAGCGCCGTGACGAGGAGATCGCGTCCCGGCTGAGGTATCGATCCGGAGCAGCGGAGCCGCCCCAAGCGCGACAGCGGGTATCACGGCGAACGCGCACCCGCAATGTCCTGCGCACTGCGCGGGTTCTGGAATCTTGGGCGGCTTTTGTGAAGGCGGAATGCAGCCCGCCGCTTGCGCACATCGTCGCAGCGTTGCCGCGCCAGTAACAGCCCATGCAACGCAACCATTCGATCAATCATGCAACCGCAGCCGAGGCCGACCGAGCGCCGCGCCTTATCGCCCTGACCGCTATGCGCTCGGCGGATACTCCGCCAGGGCTTCCGCACAGTCGCCTTCCCGCCGCACGCGGACTGCAAACGGTACCGTGTCCACCTGGAGACAGGCCGCCACGTCCTCCGACGACAGATCCCGCGTGTCCTTCAGATCCGCCATGCCGAGGATCAGCGCCCGTAATGCCCCGGCATCCGGCGCCCGCCCGCACAGCAGCGCCCGGAGATAAAGCGCACAGATCTCGTCCTCGTCCGTGCGCCTGCGCCCGCCATCGCCCATTGCCACCAGCGACACCGGCAGCACCGGATCGGCCAGGATCGCCCGCGCCGTCGCGCCGGCCGTCACGAACGCCCCCGCATAGACCCGCCGCGCCCCGGCCGCCGCGACAATCCCGTGCGTCCCGTTCGTCGTAGTCTGCAACAGCGTCTCGCCATCGAAGCGCACGTCCCGGATCTCGTGCGGCGAGTTCCCGAAATCGAACCCCTCCGGCGCGACGCCGCCGCGTTCGCCCATGCAGCGGGAGCCCGCACCCGCCGCCCGCAGACGCAGCGCCTCGTCCAGATCGTCCAGCATCACGATCCGCTCCGCCCCGTTGCCCAGCGCGACCGCCGCCGTCGTGAAGGCCCGGAACACGTCGATGATCACCGCCGTTCCTGTCGCCTCGGCCGCGGCCCCGGCATGGGTGCCGATGATGATGTCTTCCGCGCGCACGCCCTATTCCCCGATGTCTCTCGCCCGACGCCGCCCCATACGCCACGCCGCGCACCGCGGCCAGCCCTTCACGCCGCTTTTGATCCTGCGGCAAAACCGGCTAGACAGGCGCCATGGCCACCGACGACCCGCTGACCCCGCTCATCGCCGCGCTCCACGCCGGGCGCCTGCGCGTCTGGTCCATCGTCGTCACGATCTTCGGCGACTGCATCCAGCCGCGCGGAGGCCGCGCCGCCATGGCCGAGCTTCAGGCCATCACCGACCGCATGGGGATCGAGGGCGGCGCCCTGCGCACCGCCATGTCCCGCCTCGCGCGCGACGGCTGGGTCGAGCGCGAACGCGAAGGCCGCAACAGCTTTTACACGCTGTCCGCGCGCGGGCGCGAGGTCTTCACCCCGGCAACGCGCCAGATCTATCGCGCGGGCTTCTCCGACCCGGCGGCACCCTGGCTCATTGCGATCGCGCAATCCGGAAGCCCGGAACCCGACGGTCCCGGCCTGCCGCTCGGCCGCCAGGTCACGCTGATCGCGCCCGAGGATGCCGACGGTCGCCGTGCCGCCGGCGATCTCGTGCTCGACGTCACCCCGGGAGAAGTGCCTGCCTGGGTCGGCGACGCCGCCTTCGACGCCGACCTTGCGCAGGGCTACCGCGATCTCGCCGCCCTCATCGCATCGGTCAGCCCGGAAAGCGCGGCCGGCCTGCCGCCGCTCGACGCCCTCGCGCTCCGGGTCACGCTGATCCACGCCTGGCGCCGCCTGACCCTGCGCCACCCGGTCCCGCCCGCCGGGCTCGTCGCCCCCGGCTGGCCTGGCGAGGCCTGCCACACGGCCCTCGTCGGTCTGTACCCGGCACTTGTCGAGACCTCCGAGACCTGGTGGTCGACGCCAACACCCGCCGAGGGAACGAAGACTCTCGCCGCCCGCTTTCGGTAAGTCGCTCGGGTCTGGCTCGCTCCCGGACCTGATCCGGCTCCTCGATCCGCTTCGTGCTCCGCATGCGTAGGGTGGGTTCAACCCACCATCGCTGGACGACCTTACCTCACTCCGTTACACTCGCGTTGTGCGGGAGGGTTGCGTATGGTCGAGAAACCGTTATTTCAGTCGGCCGGATTAGGCGTATGTGTCGCCGCCGTGGCGGGCGCCATCTATTTTGAGCTCCACATCGAGCCCGACACTCCAGCTGTTACTGCCAGCCAAAGCTTCGCCGTTAGCAGCGGCAATGCGGTTGTCACCGGTGACAACGCTTCCGCCAACATCGGCGGCACGCAGACCAACCAGGGCAGCAACAATGATTAGGCTAAGCGGGATCCTGCTGGCGCTCTGCCTTGCTGCGCCCGCTGCTTTGGGCCAAGCAATCAAGGCCGAAGATGGCTCTGCGGTCAGCACCGGCTCTGGCAACGCCGTCGTCACCGGGGACGACAGCACCGTCACCATCATCCAGCGCTACACGATCGAGCAGCACGAGGCCGCGCTCGCCCGGCGCGAAACCCAACTTCGTGCAGACCTCGAACGCGCCCATGCAGCGGAACACGACCTCCTGCGCCGCCAGATCGCCGACATCGAAGGCCAACGCGCCGATGTCCAATCCTCCTACGATCGGGCCGTCGTTGAACTGACCGACCTGCGCAACCGTTTGTCCGATATTGGCGAGGGCATCTCTCAGCAGAAGATCGATAAAGCCAAGCAGGCGCTTTACGAAGGTGACCGCTCGAAGGCCGACTCCCTTTTCGCAGAAGTCCAACGCATGGAGCAGGAGAGCATTGATCGCGCCACCGCCGCCTTCCAACGCGGCAGGATTGCTGAACAGGAGTTGCGTTGGCACGACGCCGCTGAGCATTTCGAAAGAGCCGCGTCCCTTGTGCCCAATGCAGAACATCTTAGGAAAGCCGATGAATTTCTCTGGCGGTCTGGCCATGCTCGGCGTGCCGTCCGCTACTCCGAAGATTATCTCGAACTGGTTATCGCGGAACATGGCGAAACAAGCGCGCTCGCCGCACGCGGATACAATGAACTCGCATTAAAGTTCCGGGCACTAGGCGAATACGATAAAGCCGAACTGCTCTTCCGACAGGCCATCGAGATCGACAAGACCACAATCGGGGAGACGCATCCAAATTACGCCACGTACGTCAACAATCTCGCGCTCCTGCTGCAGGACATGGGTCGGTATGACGAGGCCGAGCCACTCTACCACCAGGCCATCGAGATCGATTTGGCGACGATCGGAGAGACGCATCCGGACTACGCCACCCGTCTCAACAATCTCGCGACCCTGCTGCAGGACATGGGCCGGTATGACGAGGCCGAACCGTTCTACCGCCAGGCCATCGAGATCGGCAAGGCCACGATCGGAGAGATGCATCCAAGTTACGCCAAACGCCTCAACAATCTCGCGAATCTGCTGCTGGCCACGGGCCGATATGACGAGGCCGAACCGCTCTACCGCCAGGCCCTGGAGATCACCAAGACCGCGCTCGGAGAGACGCATCCGAACTACGCTACCCTCCTCAACAATCTAGCGCTCCTGCTGAAGCATATGGGCCGGTTGACTCAGGCCGAACCGATCAGCCGCCAGGCCACGGAAATCACCAAGGCAGCACTCGGAGAGACGCATCCGGACTATGCCACCCGTCTCAACAATCTCGCACTCCTGCTGCGGGACATGGGCCGGTATGACGAGGCCGAACCGTTCTACCGCCAGGCCATCGAGATCGGCAAGGTCACAATTGGAGAGACGCATCCAGACTACGCCACGCTCGTCAACAATCTAGCGCTACTGCTGGAAGACATGGGCCGGTATGACGAGGCTCGACCGCTTTGGTATCAGATGCACGAGGTTCATTTGCAAGCACTTGGTTTGGATCACCCGCAAACGAAACAGGGTGCTGCGAACTATGCCGGCCTCCTTCGAGAACACTTCCCCGCCGATTTAGCCTTGGCAGAACTGGAAGCGACCTTCGGGCCCGACATCGGGAAGTAGCCACTCGGCTCGATCGGGGGCCTGACCCGGGACCTTGACGAAATGAGCCGTGACCTTTGAGCGGCAAACTCCAAAGCCGGGGAAAAAGCCTCTATATGCATCGAACTGTTGCGTCTGCGGCGCGCCACCGAGTGCCGCCGACACCAACCTGGGTTCTCCACCGTCGCCACGCCGAAACTTGACATTCCCCCGAACCGCGCAGGGCCTCTGTTTACCTTTCCCCGGTCGACTCATCTGTACGTACGGATGCCATACGCGAGCCATACAGATGCCCTACGCGAGCCATACGCCTGTTTTTCCAGGGCGGGGTGTTTAATATGTTACCGAAATTACGTTGCTTTAAGTCATTTCGTAATATATATAGAGCGAGCAAAGGGAGGTGCGCATGTATTCCCAGGGACTGATTGGCGCTGACAGCCAGACCGAGGAAACGCCTGAATTTCTTGAGAGATTTCAGGCCCGTATCGATGCTGACGAGAAGATCGAACCGAACGATCCGATGCCGGAAGGATATCGCAAGACCCTGATCCGCATGATCGGACAGCACGCGCACTCCGAAATAGTCGGCATGTTGCCGGAAGGTAACTGGATCACCCGCGCGCCGTCTCTCCGACGAAAGGCAGCATTGCTCGCTAAAGTACAAGACGAGGGTGGGCACGGCCTCTACCTGTACTCGGCCGCCGAGACGCTTGGAGTGTCGCGGAAGCAGATGACCGAGGAATTACTGTCTGGAAAAGCAAAGTATTCTTCGATTTTCAATTATCCGGCTTTGACGTGGGCGGATATTGGAGCGATCGGCTGGCTCGTCGACGGCGCCGCGATCATGAATCAGATCCCGCTCTGCCGGTGTTCCTACGGCCCGTATGCCCGCGCGATGATCCGCGTCTGCAAGGAGGAGAGCTTCCATCAGCGCCAAGGCTACGAAATAGTCATGACGTTGGCCAACGGTACTGACGATCAAAAAGAGCTTGCTCAGGACGCTTTGAACCGGTGGTGGTGGCCATCTCTCATGATGTTCGGCCCGCATGACGCCGATTCAAGTCACTCTGATCAGTCGATGGCCTGGAAGATTAAACGCTTCACCAACGACGAATTGCGCCAGAAGTTTGTCGACGCGACGGTTCCTCAGGGTGAGTACTTGGGATTGACGTTCCCCGATCCCGATCTCAAATGGAACGAGGAGCGCGGCCACTACGATTTCGGCGCCATCGACTGGGACGAGTTCTGGCGCGTCGTCAAGGGCGACGGAATCATGAACCGCGACCGCGTGAAAGCCCGCAAAAAGGCCTGGAACGACGGCGCCTGGGTCCGCGAGGCCGCACTCGCGCACGCGGAAAAACGCCGCCAACGCAAGGCATCGGCCAAGATCGCTGCCGAGTGACGGTGTGCTGTCAATCCACCAGCATATCAAGCCGCAGATGCGCGAAATCGTCGCCCAGCTTTCGTGCCGCGGCGCGCGGCTGGATCGCGTCGGCTTTGCGAATCTGCGCGTGGCGCCGGGTGTCCTGCCCGGAATCATTGTGGTCGTGCAGGAAGATAACGTAATTGGGCGCGTGCGAATCCGAGAGCGTCGGGATGATCTCATCGATGCGCTGATGCGGAACGCCGAGGTCAAAGACCCCGAAGTCCGGCGCGCTCGGTCCGACGACGGTCAGCCCGCAGCCAATGCCGAAACGGCGGAATGGCGCAAGTGCGAGCATGCGTTCGCCATCGCTGTGGCGTCCCAAGAGATATCCGCGCGGAAAGGTGATTCCGACGCGCCGCTGTCCCGCGTGATCTGCGACGTCTCTCAGGCGTCGGACAAAGCCGCTGCTCAACCCGTCATCATCGTCGATCCGGAACATCGCAACGCGGTCAGCAGTGCCAGTCGACAGGCTCAGCGCTGTCTGATGCAGCACAGGGGCGATCGACGCCTCGACGGACATCTCGACCGGCAGAATGTGCGGATGAGGCGCGGTCAAGTCCATCAACCGATCCCGCCACGGCGTCGGCAGTCGGTCGGAAAACAGGATCACCGCGTGCCAGTCATCCACGGTCTGCGAGGTCAGGGACGGCAGCGTCAGAGCCTCGAAGGTCTTGAACCGCGTCTCGAGATGCGCGGGATCAAACAGAACACGCGCACGTTCTTCGATGGTCAATTTCGCGGTGCCACGAAAATCGGACGGCCCCGCCGTCAGCACCGAGAAGCGGACAACGCCGACAATCGGAGTTGCTACGGATGTGTCTGCTTGAAGTCCTTTCCCGGGCACGCTCATGCGGTTGGTAACCTCCCCACTGTCCGGCGTCCTGCCGGCCGGTACGGCGATATGCGTAGACGCAACACGGTGCTCTCGCGTTGTCAACGCGCGCGCGAAGGCCGCCCCATCGAACGAGGTGGGGTCAGGCTCTTGGCAGGGTGGGCCGGCTAATGAGTTTTCGACGCGCGATGCCTGTGCTGAACGTGCGGGATATCCCCGGCTCCGTCGCGTTCTACGAGCGGCTCGGGTTCGAGAGCCACGGGGCGTGGGGCGATCCTCCGGGGTTCTGCATTGTCCAGCGGGGCGACGTGACCCTCGCCTTCGACAGGTCGGAAGCACCGGAGCTTCCGCGCAATCAGTGGTGGCACAGCTATATCTACGTCGATGATGCCGAAGCCCTGATGTCGGAGTTCCGTTCGGCGGGGATCGAGACGACCGAGATGCATCGCCCGACCGATTATGGCTGCATCGACTTCGACGTGATCGATCCGGACGGGCATCGGCTGGCGTTTGGGCAAGCCCTCAACCCTGATCCCGGACCCGGTCTGGGACACGAACGCGGCCGCGGCTAGGAGGCTGACATGACTGACGAAGTACCGCTCTGGGAAGTGTTCATCCGTCCGCGCAATGGGCTGGCGCACCGGCACTGCGGGTCGCTGCATGCCGCCGACGAGGTCATGGCGCTGCAGGCTGCGCGGGACGTCTATACGCGCCGGGGCGAGGGGCAATCTGTGTGGGTCGTCCGGTCGGCCGACATCACTGCCTCGGACCCGACGGACAAGGACGAGATGTTCGAGCCGTCTGAGACCAAGATCTATCGCCACCCGACCTTCTACGACATTCCCGAAGATGTCGGGCACATGTGATGGAACGCAACGAAGCCCTGATGACCGCTCTGCTGCGCGTCGGTGACGATCACCTGATCCTCGGGCACCGTGTCTCCGAGTGGTGCGGTCACGCGCCGATGCTGGAGGAGGATCTGGCGCTGCCCAACATCGCGCTGGATCTGCTCGGCCAGGCGCGCGCGCTCTATACCTATGCGGGTGAGGTCGAGGGCCTGGGACGGACCGAGGACGATCTCGCCTATCTCCGGCGCGAGCGCGAATACTGCAATCTGCTGCTCGTCGAACGCCCGAACGGCGATTTCGCGCACACGATGCTGAAGCAGCTTTACTTTTCGTTGTTCATGCAACTCTGGTGGCAGGCGGCGTGCGCCTCGGACGACGCTGAGATCGCCGGTATCGCCGCGAAGGCGGTGAAGGAGTGCGCCTATCATGTCCGCCATTCTGCCGAGTGGGTGATCCGGCTTGGTGACGGCACCGAGGAGAGCGCCGAGCGCATGGCGGATGCCGTCGAGGACCTGGCCCCGTATATCGGCGAGATGTTCGCGTCTGACGCGGTGACGGACAGACTGGCTCCGGACACGCTGCCGGACCCGTCTGCCCTGAGGGACTCTTGGACGCACAAGATCCGCGAGATCTTTGCCGAGGCGACCATCGACCTGCAGGAACCGCGGGCCTCGATCAGAGGTGGCCGGGATGGACGGCACGGCGAGGAAATGGGCTTTCTGCTCGCTGAACTGCAGTACATGCAGCGCACTTATCCCGGTGCGCAATGGTGAGTGCCGCGGTGGATCACTCGCTTGAGCAGCGTCGAGCCTGGACCGCTGCAGCAGCAGTGCCGGACCCGGAGGTTCCCGCCGTGACCGTGGAAGATCTCGGGATCCTGCGCTCGGTCGAGATTGTCGATGGGGTCGCCGTCGCTCGCGTGACGCCGACCTACTCGGGCTGCCCGGCAGTGCTGGCAATTGAACTGGCGATCGAAGCGGCCCTGCGTGACGCGGGCTTCGACGTCCGGATCGAGCGAGTGATCTCGCCGCCCTGGACGACCGATTGGATCAGCGCCGACGGGCGGGAAAAGCTGCGCGCTTACGGCATTGCGCCGCCGGTCGAGGGTGCCGGCAAGGCGACGCTGTTCGCCGATCCCGTCGTATCTTGCCCGCAATGCGCATCCGAAGACACCGAGCGGATTTCCGAGTTCGGCTCGACAGCCTGCAAGGCGCTCTGGCGCTGCCGCACCTGCTCGGAACCGTTCGACTACTTCAAGTGCATCTGAACTGGAGCTTCGCATGGCCGCGCCCCGATTCCACACGTTGACGCTGGCCGGCGTCCGCCGGGATACCGCCGACGCGGTGGCGCTGTCTTTCGCCATTCCCGATGACTTGCAGAACGACTATGCGTTCACGCCCGGCCAGTACCTGACCCTGCGCGCCAACGTCGATGGCGAGGATGTGCGGCGTTCGTACTCGATCTGCTCGCCTCTCGGTTCAAGAACGCTGGACGTCGGCGTGAAGCGGATCGACGGTGGGCGCTTCTCCAGCCACGCCCTGACGCTGAAACCCGGCGACAGTGTTCAGGTGATGACGCCGCAAGGCCGGTTCACGGCGCCCGTGGGTGGGTCGCATGATTATCTGCTGCTCGCCGCCGGGTCTGGGATAACGCCCATGGTCTCGATCGCGCGCTCGGTGCTCGAGGGAGAGCCGGACAGCACCGTCACGCTCTGCTATGCGAACCGAACGACGGACAGCGTGATGTTCCGCACGGCATTGGAGGACCTGAAGGACAGGTTCATGACGCGGTTTCTCCTGACCCATGTGATGGATGAAGAAGCTCAGGACGTGGAATTATTCAACGGGCGCCTCGATGCCGAGAAACTCGAGACTCTGGCGACCCGCGGCGTGATCTCGCCGCCCGACTACGACGCGATCTACATTTGCGGCCCTCAGCCGATGATCGAGGCGTCCTCGGCCGCGCTCAGGGATCTCGGCGCGCCGGAAGATCGCATCAAATACGAGCTCTTCACGCCGTCGGGTGCTCCGCCCGTCGCCAGCGCGCGCTCGCATGATCGGCCGTCCGAGGGCACCGAGATCGAAGTCGTGCTGGATGGTGCGCGCCGCACGTTCAAGCTGACGGAGGACGATGACGGCGTGATCGAGGCTGCGGCCCGGGCCGGGCTGGACCTTCCGTATTCCTGCGCCAATGGCATGTGTGCGACCTGCCGGTGCAAGCTCGCCGAAGGTGATGCCGACATGGCGCAGAACTTCTCGTTGGAGCCGTGGGAGCAGGAGGCGGGCTTCATACTGGCGTGCCAGGCGCAACCGAAGACCTCCAAGATCGTGCTGGACTTCGACGCAGTCTGACGCGGCAGCCCACCACGGCCCGGGCCAATCAGATGTCGAGATAGGCGAATGCCAGTGTCGCGACCGCGGCGAGCTTGCCGTTTGCACCGCGGAACTCGGCGCGCAGCGTCGCCATGCGACGGCCATTCGACAGGACCGAAACAGCGATGTCCACGTCGCCAACGGGCAGGGGCCGCATGAAATGCGTCGTCAGATCGACCGTCGTGCAGGGCCGGAAGCTCTGATTCACGGCGATCAGCGTCAGCACCGAACAGGTATCGGCTGCAGCGGCAACGGCCTGTCCGCTGATCACGCCGCCGCCCTCACCTCCGCCCCGCGCAAGATCGGCGTTCTCCGGCAGTTTGAACTCGGCCCCGTCAGATTTCAGGTCGCCGGTACGTAGTCGGAGCAGTTGCACCCAGGGCGCGAACGCCTCGGCCAGAAACGCGTCGATCCGCGCCGCATCCCATGTCTCGCTCATTGACGTCCCCGATCGATTGCATGCGCTGCATTGCTCACATAGTTTCGTCGCAGACCGCAAGAGATCCGCCATCGAGACCTGTCCGGAATGACGATCGCACAATTCAACATCGCCCGCGCCCGCTGGCCGCTTGAGGATCCACGGATGGCAGAGTTCACGGACATGATCGACCGGATGAACGCCGTGGCCGCGCGCTCGCCCGGCTATGTCTGGCGGCTGATCGATGAGAACGGGCTGGACGCCCCGAAGTTTCCGGGCGATCCGCGGATGACGTTCACACTCTCTGTCTGGGATGACGTCGAGAGCCTGCGAATGTTCACCTGGAACACGATCCACAAGCGTTTTCGGTTACGGCGTGACGAATGGTTCGAACCGCTCGGGATGGCTTATCTTGCGATCTGGCCGATTGATCGAACGCACCGTCCTGACGGTCAGGAGGCCCTGGAGAAGCTCGCGGTGCTCCGCAGGCATGGGCCGACGCCGTCCGTCTTCGGGACCGAGGCGCTGGTTTCGAAAGACGTCGTCGACGCCTGAACCACGACAAAATACACAAGAGACAGATTGGCGATGGTTCGGTATTGCAGCCAGCATGACTCATGTAGCCCGTCCGATCCGGTCCAAACCGGCGATCGATCTTTGGACGATCGGCGCGCTTCTGATCGCGGGCACGCTCCTGATCCCGATCTTCGCGGTGATCTGGATCGCAGTCTTTCCGACCGAGAACATCTGGCCGCATCTGCTCGAGCACGCGTTGCCGGTCTATCTCGGCAACACGACTGCGCTGATCCTCCTCGTCGGGATCGGCACTGCGGTGATCGGCACAGGCACCGCCTGGCTGGTCACGATGCACGAGTTCCCCGGGCGGCGATGGCTCGAATGGGCTCTGCTCGCGCCGCTGGCGATGCCGGCCTATATCGGCGC
The DNA here is from genome assembly GCA_039184865.1 of Pseudomonadota bacterium. Lineage (GTDB taxonomy): Bacteria > Pseudomonadota > Alphaproteobacteria > Rhodobacterales > Rhodobacteraceae > Thermohalobaculum. The sequence goes on from JBCDAV010000001.1 coordinate 14,592, forward strand.
CTACGCGCTGGTCGATCTGCTTGAATATGCCGGACCGGTGCAGACCCTGCTGCGAGCCATCTTCGGCTGGACCTCGGCCCGCGACTACTGGTTCCCGGAAATCCGTTCGCTCGGCAGTGCCGCCTTCGTCCTGACGATGGTTCTCTACCCTTACGTCTATCTGCTGGCACGCGCGGCATTCCGCGAGCAATCGGTCTGCGCGCTGGAGGTCGGACGGGCCCTTGGATGTGGCCCGTGGGGCGTGTTCTGGCGCGTCGGGCTACCGTTGGCGCGGCCCAGCGTTGCCGCCGGCACCGCGATTGCGTGCATGGAAACCCTGGCGGATTTCGGGACCGTCGACTACTTCGCCGTTCAGACACTGACGCAGGGCGTCTTCTCGATCTGGCTCGACACGTACAATGTCGGAGGCGCGGCGCAGATCGCACTTGTCATGCTTGGCCTGATCCTGACCCTGCTGATGTTCGAACGGTTTGCGCGGCGCGGCCGGAAGTTCCACCATACATCGCGGCATTACCGACCGATCCAGCGCGCAATGCCCACAGGTCTTAAGCGCTTCGTGCCGACCACATTGTGCCTTTTGCCGGTCTTCTGCGGATTCCTCGCGCCCACCACCGTGGTGGCGTGGCATGCTCTCGGCAGCCTGTCGGCCTGGTCGGACGCCACGTTCTGGAGTTCGTTGATCCGCACGGCGGCGCTTGCCGGCGCGACGGCGTCGGTTGCGTGCCTCGTCGGCACGTTCATGGTCTACGGCGCGCGGTCATCGGCGTTTTCGTTCCCGCGCTGGGCAGCGCAAGCGACAGCGTTGGGGTATGCGGCTCCCGGCGCAGTGATCGCCGTTGGCGTGCTGATGCCATTTGCCTGGTTCGACAACTGGATGGCGGACAGCATTCTTGCACTGACCGGCATCGATATTGGCTTGTTGCTGACGGGAACGGGTGCCGTGCTGGTCTTCGCCTACACAGTCCGCTTCGCTGCAATCGCCCACGGCGCGATTGATGGCGCGCTCGGTCGCATCACGCCGTCGATGGAGCTTGCCGCCCGCACGCTCGGCTCCACGCGCCGTCGCGTCCTTTTCCGGATTCACGTCCCGATCATGCAGGGTTCACTGCTCACGGCCGCGCTGCTGATTTTCGTCGACACGGCCAAGGAGCTTCCGGCCACCCTTCTGCTGCGACCCTTCAACTTCGAGACCCTCGCCACGACGGTCTACAATGCCGCGTCGCGCGAACAACTGGACGAGGCCGGCCCGGCTGCCCTCGCGATCGTGGTCTTGGGGCTTCTACCCGTCGCCATTCTCGCACGCACGCTGAACCGGTCGAGGCCGGGGGAAGTCTCGGTCCAGGTATGAAGCGCGTCTTTCGGCGTCTGCTAACCGGGCTCGCGCTGGTTGTTTGCCTTGTGTCCGCGGTCGGAGTGGCAGCAATTTTCCTCCTTCCCCGCGAACGGGTCCTGCCGCTTGCTTTAGGTGGCCTTGAGCAATCCTCCGACCTCCGCGTCACGCTCTCGGAAACGTTCGAACCACAGCTTTGGCCGATCCCGGGCTGGCGTCTGGGTGCCATCGAGATCCGTCGGTCAAACGCCGACGCTGATGCGCAAGCGCTTCTTTCAGCAAAGGACGCTGTTCTCACGCTGTCGCGCCGAAGCCTGCTGAGAGGTGCGCTTTGGGTAGATGGTGCCGAAATCAACTTGAGAATGATGGATCGAGGTCTCGATCTTCCGCTCCCCAAGGGCCGCCCGCTGATCTCATCGCTCTATGCGCGGGATGCCACCGTCCGATTGCAAGATGCGGAAGCTGCATCGGTTGAACGTTTCGATCTGGACGATGCAGCGCTTGACTACCGGGGCGCAAACGATCCGTTTCGGGTCCGGGTCGCAGGGAACTGGCGAGATAGACGCCTTATCGCCGCAGTGAAGCTCACATCCGCGAGCCGGATCGCGCGCGGCGACTGGACGTACGTGGACGGGTCAGTCTCGCTGGACAATGAAACAGCGGAGTTTCAGGGGCGCCTGCTGCCAACCGGTCTCACAACCGCGCCGCAGATCGCGGGAAATCTGACTGCAAAGATTGGAAATCCGGCGGGGCTGATTTCGTGGTGGCGCGGCTCGCCAGCAGACCCGACGCTGATCAATCTGAGGGAGGTCGAGCTGCAGTCGCGCATTGAAACTCTCGATGATCGGCTGTTGGCGCGGACACAGTGGTCGGGCTCATTCCATACGACGCCGGTCAGTCTCGAACTGACGCTGACAGGTGGCGACGGCTGGCGCGAGACCGGTGCCGGTACGCTGGAGGGGATCAGCCGGTCGGGCGGTCTTTATTCGGCGTATTTCGACGGAAGCGTCGTCGAAGGGCAAGGCATTTCCGGCGACATGACGCTTTCAGTGCTCGATGTGCAACGGATCTTCGATGTGGGGCTGCTTCCCGGAAGCTACCGTTTCACCACGGCGAAACGCGGATCGCTGCGCGGACGTTTGTCCGCATCGCTCGATGGATTTGGTATCTCGGATGCGAAGCTCGGTCTCGGCGATCGCGTGCTGGAAGGCGATGCAGCCCTCGATCTGCGTCCGGATCGGCCCGTAATCAGCCTGAGCACCGAGGTGCAGAGTCTTCCGGTGCTGGAGACGATCGACGCTTGGGGCGCGCAGAGGTCAGTTCTGAACAGGGCGCTTGCGGAGATAGAGGGTGATCTCGTTGTCGAAGTCTCGGCCGAAAGATCGGATTTCGGCGCATTCGAGGGCGGTCGCACGATCGCAACGGTTAAGCGCAGTGCCTTCGGGTCCGTCGCCGAGATCAACAGGCTGGATCTGTTCGGCGGAACGCTCGCTGGTGAGATCCGGAGCAGCGCGCGGGACGAGATGCTGGAGATTGATGCAACGGGAGCCGAGATCGATGCGGAAAGGCTGTTGGGGCACATGGGACTGACCGGACTCACGGGGACCCTTGGCGGGAGCCTTGAACTGACGGCGAGCGGCCGCGTGGACGATCCCGAGTGGGAAACTGCGCTCGGATCCGGAAGCATGACTGTAACCCAGGGAGAGATCGCGCTCGCCGGCGGCGCGGTCGATACGACACTCACCCGCTCCGAAACTGTTTTCTTCGCACTGGCTGACATCGACATCGCGATCGCGGACGGTGAGATTGTTGCCAATCGCATCGACCTTTCCGGCCCAAGCGAAAGCGTGGTCGACCCAATTGAGATCGTGGTCCGCGACGGCGCGGTTTCTCTGATCCAATCACCCGCGTTTGCGCCTGAACCGACGATAGAGGGTGACGATGACACCGTTCCTGTCGATCCAGGCAGCGCGACTGACAGTGCGGCAAATGCAATCGCTGTCGCACCGAACGAAAGCGAGACCACATCGGAAAGGCGCGAACCTGAGCCTGTCGTGGAGAACGAGCCTCGTCCGGTGCCGCTCCCGGCCGCGAGCGACGACACTTCGCCTGCAGTTCTGCAGGAGGTCGAAATTCCGAACGACAGTCTTGGCGCCGATATCGAAGAGCAGGTCGAAGCAGCATCGCAATTGGCAAGTTCCATAGAAACGGTTGCTACACCGGACGCCGTCGAGACCGAGGAGGCTGCGGAGGATCTGCCCGAAGCACCCGAAGCATCGCCGCTCCCCGCAATTCCACCTCGTTAGGGCGCCTTCGCCGCCGTCGCAGCTTCGCGGATCGCGCGGATATTGGCACCGTAGGTTTCTGGAGCATCTACGGACCCGCCCTTGAAGACCGCCGAGCCCGCGACGAGTACATCTGCGCCCGCAGCGGCGACCAGTGGCGCTGTCTCTGTGGTCACGCCTCCGTCGATTTCGATATGTACCGGACGGTCGCCCAGCATTGTGCGCAGCGTCCGTACCTTGTCCATCATCGGGATGAAGCTCTGTCCGCCGAAACCCGGGTTCACGGTCATCACGCAGACAAGGTCGACGAGATCGAGCACATGCGCGATTGCCTCGGCAGGCGTTCCGGGATTGAGCGCCACGCCGGCCTTCGCTCCGGACGCCCGGATTGCCTGCAACGTGCGGTGAATATGGGGCCCTGCCTCGACATGCGCCGTGATGATATCGGCCCCGGCATCGGCGAAATCCTCAATGTATGGGTCGACGGGCGAGATCATCAGGTGGACATCCATCACCGTTCGGATGTGGGGCCGGATCGCCCGACAGGTCGCTGGACCGAACGTGATGTTCGGGACAAAGTGCCCATCCATGACGTCGACATGCACCCAGTCAGCGCCCTGCGACTCGATTGCCCGGCATTCCGCGCCGAAATCAGCAAAGTCCGCTGCAAGGATCGACGGAGCGATCCTGATCCTGTCGTCAAAGGGCACTCGAACCTCCCGCGGCCATCGGTTTGAGGCTATTGCACGCGGACTTCGTCGCGTCCAGACCGGCGCTCAGTCCGCTGTCGCAAGCCAAGGGCGGAGAGCAACCGAAGTCGCAAAGAACGCGGCTGCCGTGCAGACGATCGTCGGCCCTGTCGGCGTGTCGAGAAACAGCGATATTGCAAGCCCGCCGATGGCCGAGGTCACGCCGAATAGAGCGGCGAGGGTGGCCATCGCCTCGGGCGTCCGAGTGAAAGACCGCGCCGCGGCGGGAGGCATCAGCAGCAGGGCGGAGATCAGGAGTGCTCCGACGACCTTGATTGCGACTGCGACGACGATGGCAAGGCCGAGGGTGAGGATCATCTGTTCACGCTCGGGGCGAAGGCCGCTCGCGGTCGCCATGTCCGGTTGGAGCGTCACCGTCAGCAACGCAGACCAGCGCCATGAGATCCCGGTGATAACCAGCGCCGCACCGGCCCAGATCAGCACGACGTCGGTCCAATCGATGGCCAGGATGTCCCCGAGCAGATAGCTGCTGAGATCCACGCGGATGCCCCCCTGCAGCGAGATCGCCACCAGGCCCGCCGCCAGCGCGCCGTGCGAAAGAACCCCGAGGACCGTGTCTTGCGCATATCCCCGGTTCGCGAGTGTCGTGACGCCGACCGCCATGGCAAGCGCCGCGACCAGTACACCGGGAAGGATCGGCATCGACATCGCTAGCGACAGGGCGACACCAAGCAACGCGGCATGGGCAGTGGCGTCTCCGAAATAGGCCATGCGTCGCCAGACGACAAAACACCCGAGCGGAGCGGCGGCCAGAGCGACGCCGGCGCCGCCGAGTGCCGCACGGACGAGAAAGGCTTCGATCATTCGCGCGAATGGGCTTCTTGATGGTGCGTGTGATCATGTTGATGGCTGTAGAGCGCGAGTGAACGCGCGTCGCCATCGCCGAACAGAGCGCGGTATTCCGGGGCTTCGGAGACATCGGTCGGCGCACCCTCGCAACAGATGTGTCCGTTCAGACAGATGACGCGATCCGATGCTCGCATCACCACGTGCAAATCATGGCTGACCATCAGGATGGCACACCCGAGATCCTCGCGAACGCTGTTGATCAACGCATAGAAATCCGAAACGCCGTGCTGATCGAGACCCTGCGTCGGCTCGTCCAGGATCAGGATGTCCGGCGTCGCCAATAGCGCCCGTGCAAGCAGGGCGCGCTGGAGTTGTCCGCCGGAAAGCTTCGACACTTGCGAATGTCTGCGATCCGACAACCCGACCAGGTTCAGCGCCTCGTCAATCTGATGCTTTGAATGGCGCATCGGCAGGCACAGGAACCGCTCGACGGTGATCGGTAAGGTCGGATCGAGCGCAAGCCGCTGAGGGACATAACCGATCTTGAGACCCGGTTTGCGCGTCACAGCGCCACGAGATGGTTGCAGCGCGCCCAGGAGCAGACGCAGGAGCGTTGACTTGCCCGATCCATTCGGCCCGACAACCGTGACGATCTCGCCATCGCCGATCGACATCGACACATCGCGCAGCACCTGATTGCCGCCGAAGCGGACGGCGGCATTCTCGGCCGAGATCAGGGTCACTAAGTGGTTGCCGGCTGGCAGGATCGGCAGAGCCCTTCCACTTCGATGGATGTGCGTTCGACGCTGAAACCGACGTCTTCGGCAGCCGAGTCAAACGGGGACATGTCGAACGACACGTCCGTTTCGGCGACTCCGCGACAGTCGCGGCAGATCAGAAATGCCGGTGCATGGCCTTCCCGCGGCCGGGTGCACGCGACGAATGCATTCAAACGTTCGATCTTGTGGGCAAGACCGTGCGCAACAAGAAAATCCAGAGCCCGGTAGGCCGCTGGCGGGTGTGCATTCTCACCTGATGTCGACAGGCGGTTCAGAACTTCGTAGGCGCCGATCGCGCGATGCTCCTGAAGGAGAATCTCAAGGACGCGCCGTCGGGCATCCGTGAGACGCAGAGAACGCGCGGCGCACAATGCCTCGGCATCGGCGAGACCCCGCTCGATGCATCCGGCATGTTCGTGATCAACGAAGGCCAGTGGGTTGTCGTTCATGCTTGCTCCGCCCGGTATGATCGAGGACTCCATTTATCAACGCAAGCTCCTTAATGCTTGCCAAAACCGTTATGTGATAACAATAGGCTATTCGCACTCCACGGAACCGACCGATGCGCTTGATCACCTTGCTGGCTGCCATGCTGCTTCCGCTTGCGGTCGCAGCGCAACCCCCTCGTGTTGTCACCGACATCGCGCCGGTGCATTCACTTGTGGCTTCGGTGACGCGCGGCATCTCCGCACCGGAGGTCCTTCTGCCGCCCGGAGCATCTCCGCACGGATATGCGCTCAGGCCGTCAGAAGCAAGAATGCTGGCCCAGGCGGACGTTCTGATCTGGATCGGTCGGGACTTCACCCCATGGCTCGACGGCTCCGTACAAACCCTTGCTGCAAACGCGCGGCATCTCTCGTTGCTGGAGGTGAAGGGCACTTTGCTCTTGGAGTATCGGGGCGCGGGCCACATCGACCATGACGCGCAGGAACATGGCGGTCAGGCCGTTGACGGGGTGAAACTGACGCTATCTGACGAACACGACCACGCCGACGAAAAGCCGATCGCATCCGGTGGCAAGGTTGGCACGGTGCTGCGCGACGAGAACGGACGCGATAACTTCGTCCGTGACTCGGAACTGCACGCATGGCTTGATCCGGAGAACGCCAAGACATGGCTCGACGCAATCGCGATGCTGTTGTCCGAAATCGATCCCGAGAACCGGATCGCCTACGAGGCAAATGCATTGCTCGCGAAACAGGAGATTGACGAAGCGTCGTCGATGTTGCGCGCCGTGCTTGGTCCCGTTCAGGAGAAACGGTTCATCGTCCTGCACGATGCCTATCACTACTTTGAAAATCGCTTTGGCGTGACTTCGGTCGCCGCCTTCTTGCCGAACGACGGTGCTGCGGCGAGCGCGGGCCATGTCCGCTCGATATCGCGGATCCTCGCCGATGGCGGGATCTCCTGCGTCTTCATCGAGCCGCAGATGCCGGCGACGCTCGCAAGAACCCTGTCATCCGAGCACGGCGTTCTCACCGGAGTTCTGGACCCGCTCGGCGACACGCTGGAACGTGGCCCAGGGCTCTACGAGAAGCTCATTCTGAATCTGGGCATGGGGCTACGCGACTGCCTGGTGTCGTAGAGACCGCTCGACACCAGGTCTTCTTCGCTAACGCACGCGTCAGACGAACACGAAATCGCTCGAACTGAGGTCCGCTGCCGAGATCGTAGTCAGGACGATCTTATCGGTGCCGCCTATCGGCTCGCTCGTCACCATGACGTTGCCGTTCGACAGATCGAAGATCCGCACGTCATCGATATCCGACGCGCCCCAGCCACTGACGTCCAGCAGATCCGTGCCGTCCTCGAAATCGAGGACGAGGTCGAGATCCGACCCGGCCATGAAAAGAAATGTGTCGGCACCCGTGCCACCCTGCAGAACATCGTTTCCGGCACCGCCGTCCAGGGTGTCATCGCCGGCGCGTGCGATGAGCCGGTCGCGTCCGGCACCGCCGTCCAGCATGTTTCCACCGGAGTTGCCGACGAGCCAGTTGGCGAGCGCGTTGCCTGTCAGGTTAAAGCCGGATGTGCCGAGAGCGGTCGCCGCTTCCACGTTGTCGTCCAGCACGACGCTCGATGTGGCGAGGACCCGATCATATCCATCGCCTGCGCTCTCGATGACCGTGTCGCCGATGCTGTCGATGTAATAGACATCGTCGCCCGACCCACCCTCGAGCGTGTCGTCGCCGCCGTTACTCTCGAGCACGTCGTTTCCGGCGTCGCCTCGCAGCGTATCGTCGCCTGCGCCGCCCTCGATTACGTCTGCTCCGCCGCCGCCGGAGACGAGATCGCCCGCGTCGCCAGCGATCATTCGGTTGTCAAACGCGTCGCCGATCAGGATGTTGCTGAAGTCGTCAGCGCCCTGAGCACCCTCGATCGCGTCATACACATCGCTCGCGGCGTCTCCGGCGTTGTTTGCAGTGTTCGACAGGTCGACCGTGACGCCGGCAGACGAGGAGGCATACGAAGCAACGTCGATACCGTCGCCGCCGAACAGGCTGTCTGTGCCTGTCCCACCAGCCATGAAATCGTTGCCGTCGCCGCCATAAATCTGGTCAGACCCGGCACCGCCGACCAACAGGTCATGACCGTCGCCGCCGAAGATCGTGTCGTCGCCGTCCTCACCGGTGATCGCGTCGCCAGCCGAATTACCGAACAGCGTGTCCGCGCCGTCGCCCCCGAAGATCAGATCGCTTCCGCCGCCGCCGTCGACGCTGTCGCCGTCCGCGCCGGCAAAGACCATGTCATTGCCGCCAAGAGCCTGGATCATATCGATGCCGCCGGTTCCCAGCAGTGTTTCCGCCGCATTCGTTCCGGTAATCATTTCAGGTCGGTCCTTCTGCTACGAGACAAGTTGAGCCTGTTTCGCGCGGCGGACGTTTGAGGCTGACCGGGAATACGGCCTCCGAAGAAGCCGTCTCTGTGGGGTATGGATCTCCGGCAGCCATTCCTGAGACTGCAGCTCGTTTGACCCGAAACCTGTAAGTCGACACCTGTTCGCCCTCGCGACGTGGGACTGTCCAAGCGCCGTTTTCAGATTGCTCAACTTGATCTGCGCCGGACGTCTCTCTCTGAGATGACGACGGAGTGCTGAAGATCGTGTTACTTATAAAATTTTATGTTATTTGGTTTAAAAGGTTTAAAGTGTTGGTGTGATTAGAGATTTCTGTTCATAAAATGTTCCAATTTATCGGAAGTCATTTCAGAGAAACAACAAATTCTTTCATGGAATATTTTTGCGAGACGAGATGATTTTCATGTTTTCTATGCCTTGAATTGGGACTCGGCTCAAACTCTCCCACGATCAATGATGCAGGCGAATCGGCGCTGATCGCATTCTCGGCGTCGTGCTTGCACCGACCAGGCGTCAGGTCAGGCACATATCAGGCCAGTTCTGCGCTCTGCTGAAGTGATGCGGCAAGCGAGCCGAGCGGTCTCGGGCCGAGCTAGCCTGAAGCGGCGCGGCGGTGGTCCAAGGCCATCTCCCTGAACGCACCTGGCGACCAGTTGCGCAGGAAGACGCTGAACTCCGATGCGCGCATGGGTTTCGCGATGAAGTAGCCCTGAAGGATATCGCACGACATCTGGCGCAGGAGTTCGGCCTCTCGTGCGTTCTCCACGCCTTCGGCGACAACGCGGACATTCAGGGATCGGCAGATATCAACGATTGAGCGGACGAGATTCAATCTCGCGTCGTCGAGAGTCATTGCCGCGATGAGCTGACGATCGATCTTGATCGCGTCGGGGCCGAGTTGGACCAGACTGATCAGCGATGCATGTCCGCTGCCAAAATCGTCCAGTTCGACGTCGATGCCCATCTCCTTGAGCATGTCGATGTTCCAGCTGATCGTCTCCTCGACATCGTCGAGAAACACGGACTCGAGCAGTTCGAACGAAATCATGCCCTTGGGAAGATCCATTTCCTGCAGGCTCGAGATCAACTTGTCGTCCATCAGCCGCTTGGAGGAGACATTCACCGAAAGCCGAGGCACATTGAGGCTTTCATCAGCCCAGCCCTGCATCGCGCTGACGGCTTTCTCGAGGATCATCCGGTCGATGGTGGCGACGACGCTCAGGTCCTCTGCGATGGACAGGAAGGCATCTGGCGCGCGGACGCCGCGTTTGTCGCTTTCCCACCGCGCGAGCGCTTCAACGCCGATGATCTCATAGGTTCGAGCACAAACTTGGGGCTGGAACCAGGGCGTGAATTCAGAGCGTTTCAGACCCGCGAGTATCCCGTCTGCGATGGCCTTGTAGTCTAGAACCTCCTGCTGCAACTCGTCCGAGAAGAACGTGAAACACCCTCGGCCACGGCTCTTCGCACGATAAAGCGCGACATCGGCATTCACCAGCAAGCCTTTTGCATCGATCAGATCGCCATGCATCGTGGCGATGCCGACGGAAGCCCCGAACCAGCATTCCCGGCCCTCGAAGGTCACGGGACGGCTGAATTCGTCGATAAGCCGCGCTGCAAGACTGCCGAGCATCTCCTCGCCGCCGTGGCCGCTGCAGATCACAACGAATTCGTCGCCTCCGACCCGCGCAACGAAGTCATCCTGTGGGACGTTTTGCGCGAGCACGGCCGCGACATGGCGCAGAACGGCGTCGCCTGCTGCATGGCCCAAGGTGTCGTTGATCTGCTTGAACCGGTCGAGATCGATGTGAAGCGCCCCGATCCATCCGCCATTTTTAGAACACTGCTCAGCGAGCTCTTCCAGCTTGGTGTCGAGGTATCTTCTGTTCGCGATCCCGGTCAGCGGATCGTGCATCGCGCGATGCTCAATTTCGCGCTGAACCGTCTGCATTTCGGCGTTCCGGCTCTCAAGCTGCGCATTCGCCTCCTTCAGGCGTCCCATCGCGTCCGACTTTGCCTTGTTGGCAACGTTCAGCTTGCGGTTCGCTGCCAGAAGTTCCTCCTTGGCCTTCTGGAAGTCGGTCAGGTCCCGGCCAACGCCGCGATACCCGGCGAACTCGCCGTTCTCGTCGTAGTACGGCGTTCCGCTCGAGGAGATATACTGCTGCTTGCCATCCGGACCCGCGCGCCAGAACCTGAAGTCCTTGAACGGCTGATGGGTGTCGAGCCAGGCGAGATGCATTTCCATCTCGAGAGAGAGGTCCTTGCTCGCCATCAATTCGCGGCGGGTCTTGCCGATATGGAAATCAACCGGAACGCCCGTAACCTCTTCGACCTGTTCGGACATGTAGGTGAAGCGCAACTCGCGATCCATTTCCCAGACCCAGTCGGTCGACACTTCGATGAAGTCTGATTGCCGCTTCTGCAGCGACCGCATTTGGCGTTCGACCTCGCAACGCTCGGTTATGTCCTGAAACACACCGAACAGGGCGTGGACGTCGCCATCGCCTCTCAGTTCACATGCGCCTTCACTTCGGACATATCTGATTTCACCATTCGCGAGCAGCAGCCTGGACTCGAAGTCGAACGAAGACTTCTGATCGATCGCTTCGGCAAGTCTGGTCTCGACCATTTCCCGTTCGTCGGGGTGATAGAACGTGATCGCGTCTTCGAGGGCGACCGAACGGGCCGACGGCTCCAATCCGTGGATCCGAAAGGTCTGTGGTGACCATTCGACCGCCTCGCTCCCCACGGTCCAGTACCAATGACCGATGTCGCCCATGTGCTCCGCCATTTCATATTGGCGCAGCTTGCGGCTCATGTCGGCAATTGACGGATCCGAGGCCCGGTCGCTCATCCTCAGGCGTTACCCACCACTAGAGTTTCGCCGCAGAAACTGACCGGAAACAGATAAGTATTCGTTAGCTCTGCTGTGATTCCACGACGAATGGCGGCATATCCGGCTCGCGTCCGGGCTCGGTCCGCAAGAGTTTCCAAATCCCGCTCGCTACGAAGCATTTCCGCTCGCCGGCCCAAGCTTCGCATTCCATGAAGACGAGATCGACCGTGGCGCGGTTCATCCGGGCTTCGACGACGAGCCATTGATCGCGCTTCGCCGCCGCCAGAAAATGGCCCCGAAAATCGATTGTTGCACAGGGTCGCCGGTCCATGATGCGGTGCGCAGTGATGCCCATCGCCACATCCGACGCGGCCATATAGACGCCGCCATGGCAGACGCCTCCGAAGTTGATGTGGCGTTGATCGAGCAGCACCGCGAGCTGTGCGATTGCATCGTCGATCTTCGCATAGAGCAGTGGTCCGAGATGCTCGTTAAAACCGCCGTCTTTGACCTCGCGCCAATTGCGATCCGGATCGAATTTCATGCCGTTCAACACCCAGTAAAACTCCGCACGTGGGGTAGAGCCTACTGAAGATGTTCGCGCAACTGGAACTAGTGCCGACCGCTGTTGGATGCGTCGGTCATAACTGATGTAACCGATGAAAGCTGTGGCCCGCCCGGGTCGCGAGTATTCGGGCGGGCCTCGCTCTTCAGGCTGGGAACTTCCCGGTCCTGATCGACAGTTTCTGCTCGGAACCCTTCCGCAGGACGCGAACATCGGTGCGCGTTCCGGGGTCGGTGTCTGCGACGGTCCGCGTCAGATCGCGCACGGTCTTGATCGGTTGCGTTCCGAAGTTGAGGATGACATCGCCACGGCGCAAGCCTGCGCGGGCGGCAGGGCCATCATCGACTACGTCAGCAATCAGCGCACCTTCGGCCGCGTCGAGACCGATTGCAGCAGCGATCTCCTCGGTCACCGGCTGGATCGACACACCGAGCCATCCGCGTTCGACCGAGCCGTTCTGGATCAGGTCAGCGACGACCTCGCGTGCCTGGTTTGACGGGATCGCAAAGCCGATGCCGACGCTGCCGCCGGACGGTGAGAAGATCGCGGTGTTCACACCGATGACTTCGCCCTGCTGGCTGAACAGCGGTCCGCCGGAGTTGCCCCGGTTGATCGACGTGTCGACCTGCAGAAAGTCGTCATAGGGTCCCGAGCGGATGTCGCGCCCGCGGGCCGAGACGATCCCTGCCGTCACCGTGCCGCCGAGGCCGAACGGATTGCCGATCGCGATGGCCCAGTCGCCGACCTCGACAGTTTCCGAGTTGCCCCAGGGAACGGTCGGAAGTCGTCTGCCAGCATCGACCCGCAAGACAGCGAGGTCGGTCTTGGAATCGGTGCCGATCAACGTCGCGCTCAGTTCCTCTCCGTCCGACAGAACCACTGTGATCTCGTCGGATGCTTCTACGACGTGGTTGTTGGTCACGATCGTGCCGTTGCCGTCGATGATGAAGCCCGATCCCAAGCCTTGCGGTCGCCGGCTGCGCTGCTGCGGGCCATCCGGGAAGTTGCGCCCGAAGAAGCGCTCCATGAACTCGCGCATCTGCGGGTCGATCTGGGTATTCCCACGGGCTGTGCCCGTCGTCTTGATGGTGACCACGGCAGGGCGCGTCGCCTTCACGAGCGGCGCGAAGGAGGGAAGCACCGAAGCGGGCACTGCCGCCGTCGCTGGCTGGGATGTCGTGGCGTGATAGGTCAATGGGACCGCGACAGCCAACGCGCCCGTGAGCAGGACCGCCTTGCCGATCGAAGATAGTCTCATGTTTGTCTCCAAGGATTCAGTCACGTACGAGCCCAAGAACTTGGGTTCGCTACTGCCGCTTTAAAGGGGGGCACGTCCGACATCCGGCGACCGGCTCACAGGTTTGTGACAAAATGCAACGGCCGGCGCGAACAACCGTCTAGACAATCGCGTCCAGCCATGTTCACGTTAAGTTCTCAAAAGGAGGCGCTCATGCCACTGACATCGTTCAACGTGCTTTTCGAACAGGCGGCCGCCAGGAAAGGTGGTGCGGACGCTTTTGAAGCGACGATGCCCGAGCTCAAATCGGCAAAGGATCTTGGCGGGATTCCGGATGATCGTTGGCTTTCGACGTTCTCGAAGGGCATTTTCTCGACCGGTCTGAATTGGAAGGTCGTGAGCAACAAGTGGACGGGCATCGAAGAGGCGCTCTGGGAATTCAGGATCTCGCGCTGCGCCATGATGTCAGACGAGGATCTCGATGCGTTGCTCAAGGATCAGAGGGTCATTCGACACGCGGCGAAGCTGCTCTCGGTGCGCGACAACGCGATTTTCTTTGCCGATCTGGCCAAGGAACACGGAAGTGCGGCGAAATTCTTCGCGGAGTGGCCCGAAGACGATTTCATCGGACTGATTGCCCTGATGAAGAAACGTGGCAGCCGGGTTGGAGGAAACACCGGCATGTATGCACTGCGCTTCATGGGAAAGGACGGTTTCGTCCTTGGCGGTGATGTGGTGAAGGCGCTCATAAGCGAAGGTGTTGTCACGAAGGCTCCGACCTCGCAGCGCGATCTCCGGGCAACGCAAGATGCCTTCAATGCGTGGCGGTCCGAGTCCGGGCGCCCTTTGGCTCATATCAGCCGAACGCTCGCGTGTACGGTGGAGTAGCCCGGACGCTTAAAGGCGGGCATCAGGAGGCTTTTGTGCAGTTTTCAGGAGGCATGTGACAGCCCGATTTGGCACTCGACCGTGTCGAATTCGAGCAGGAAGATGATTGACCGCGCATAGCGCAGGAACGCGAGATACCTGGAGTGAAAATCGGCGCGAGTTCAGAGACCCACGGCACCGGATCTGACCAGTGGTTATCTACCAGCCCCAGACTTTCGAAGATCAGAGGGACTGTGACGGCGTACTGGGCCTCAAAGCGCCGCAGAGGCTTGGAACAGCCGCGCATAATTGCGATTGCCGCCAACGCCACCCGCATTGGCGTGGAAGCAACGAGTTCTGACTCTTCGGGCTAGAAACCCGGTGAGTGAACGAAACCCCTCAGGTCGAGACCGTGCGAGCAAGGTCCTTGGTGTCCACACTGAGAGCGTGGCGTGTAGCTCCCTTGATCTGTGGTTTGCAGCGGACCGATAATTGCGATAAATCGCACAATTAATCAATCATTGTGCGTTTAATTCGAAATTTGGCAACAATCATCTTGTGCATGGGAACGTAAATCCCCACATGATATGGTGTAGAAAAGTATTGGAGGGTCGAACGTGATCGAGGGAATTCCCATTTTCAGCATCGCCGTCGCCATTCTGGCACTGTTTGTCCTGATCGTCATTTTCCGTGCGGTCAGGACGGTCCCACAGGGTGAGGAATGGACGGTTGAAAGGTTCGGGCGATACACGCGGACGCTGAACCCAGGCCTGCACTTTCTCATCCCGCTGATCGAGACGGTCGGCAACCAGATCAACATGATGGAGACCGTGCTCGACGTCGCCGGGCAGGAAGTGATCACCAAGGACAATGCGATGGTCCATGCCGACGCCGTCGCATTCTATCAGGTCGTGGATGCGAGCCAGGCCGCCTACGAGGTCCGAAACCTCGAACTGGCGCTTCAGAACCTCGCGATGACGAATATTCGTGCGGTGATCGGATCGATGGACCTCGACGAAACCCTGTCCAACCGCGACTCGATCAACGCGAGGCTTCTCGCCGTGATCGATGAAGCCGCACAGCCGTGGGGCGTCAAGGTCACCCGCGTCGAGATCAAGGACCTCGCGCCGCCGGCCGATATCACCGAGGCCATGGGCCGCCAGATGAAGGCCGAGCGCGAGAAGCGCGCAGAGATCCTCACGGCCGAGGGCGAGAAGCAGGCCGCGATTCTGAAGGCCGAGGGCGTGCGCGAAAGTCAGATTCGCGAAGCCGAAGGACGTCGCGAAGCGGCATTCCTGGATGCAGAGGCGCGCGAGCGCGAGGCAGAGGCCGAGGCAAAGGCTACCGCCATGGTCAGCCAGGCAATCGCGGAAGGCGACGTTCAGGCGGTCAATTACTTTGTCGCGCAGGAGTACGTTAAGAGCCTGCGCGACGTCGCGGCGGCACCTAACTCGAAGACCGTGCTTTTGCCGATGGACGCTGCCGGACTTGCCGGTGCTGTTGCCGGCGTTGCCGAACTGACGAAGCAGATCGGCGGAAAGCAAGGCTGATCCATGGCTGATCTGTTTGGTTTTCTGACGAGCATATCTCCCTGGTGGTGGGTCGCGCTTGCACTCGCACTGGGAGTGGTCGAAGTCCTGACCTTCAGCTTCTTCCTGATCTGGCCGGGACTCGCGGCACTCGCCGTTGCCGTTTTGCTCTGGATCGATCTCGGCATGTCCGGAACGGCGCAGGTGCTCTGGTTTGCGG
Source organism: Pseudomonadota bacterium (assembly GCA_039184865.1). Lineage (GTDB taxonomy): Bacteria > Pseudomonadota > Alphaproteobacteria > Rhodobacterales > Rhodobacteraceae > Thermohalobaculum. The sequence continues at coordinate 30,659 of JBCDAV010000001.1, forward strand.
TACTGTCGATCGCGTTCACGATCGTCGGGCGCCAGATCGTTTTCCTGCGCAAGCCCGAGAGCGACCGGCCGAGCCTCAACAAGCGCGGCGCTGCCCTGGTGGGACGCAAAGCGACGGTCGTGGACGGGTTTGCCGCAGGTGGGATGGGCAACGTAAATGTCGATGGTATGCGCTGGCGGGCACGGATGATCGATGGTGCATCTATCCCGGCCCCGGGTGAAGTGCTCGATATCACCGACGCAGACGGGATGACTCTCGTTCTTACGCCCAGCCAGACCGGATAGGCCCCGGGGTTCGCACCGTGGCCCCCGTTCGGCTTTTCGCGATCAGCGGGGGCTGCCTCAACGGCAAATGACCCTCGGCAGTGACTCCCGAATTCGGGTGCAGGATAAACCCGACCGGTCGCTTGATGCTCCGTTTATGGGCGCACCAGAGAGGCAAGCTTGGCGAACGTCAGCCCGATAGTCGAGTTCAATGAAAAGCTGCTTGAACAGCGGCAAATCCATTGCCCGGTGGTTGAAAGCTGATCCAGCTGAAAGCGGAATACGCGTGCGAGGCGTAGAATTATCTACAAATCGGACAGTTCTGTCGTTGATTTGACTATGAAGGCTCAAGCCCTCTGTCATAGGTTGTCCATCGATCCGGGGAGGGTCCGCAGGGAGAGCATGCATGCGGTGTGACGCGTGGCGACGCAAGACGGTCTTGACGCTTGGCGTAGCGATCGGGGCGTTGCTTGCCACGACCTCACATGAAACCTTGGCGCAGAGTTCTGACGAGTGCGGGAATTTCTACCGAATCCGGGCCGGTGACACGCTGCGCGGGATAACCGTCAAGACGTACCGCCATGATCGGTATCGGGAACTGTTCGACGCGAATGACGACATCATCTCCAACCCGGCGAGGATCGAGGTCGGCCAGCTCTTGTACCTCCCATGTGCCGGATCTTCTATCCAGACGCGGACCGAGGCTCTTGCCGCCGCAGGACGCACACCCACGGAGCAGGATCAGGTTGGCACCCGGCGGGCGCGAAACTCAGCGAGGAACGAGCCTCAGGAATCTGAGGCGCGGGAAACAGTGTCGACGGTTGAGGCGACCGTGGCCGAAACTCCGAGTGAAGTCGCCTCGCTTCCAAAGCGGACGACGAGCCGCGCGCGCAGTACAGGCGGCGAGATCACGGACGCACCGCCGTCCCAATCAGACAACCGGACCGCAGCGATCGGTCGGGAGACGGCTCCTGCGCAGACCCCATCGGAACCGAGCGAGATCCCGAACAGCCTGCTTTTGCTGAGTGCCAAGGGTCTTGAGCCGCTCGCAGGGCCCGATCTTGCGCAAGGTGGTTTGATCGGCGCGCTGATTCAGGCCTCGCTCGCCGAAATCGATCGCGCGACCGCGGTCGACGTGGCCTTCGTAAATGATCGGCAGTCGCACCTCGACGTGTTGTTGCCAATGGGACAGTTCGCGATGTCCTATCCGTGGCCGGCACCCGATTGCGAAGGTCAGGCCGCGGAAAACAGCATCTCGGCAGAGCTCTGTGGGTCGTTTCTCTTTTCGGCGCCAATCTTTCAGATCGAGATGCGGACATTTGTCCGCAGCGACGATCCACTGCGGCAAAGCAGGACGTCAGATGACATGGCCGGGAAGGCTATCTGCCGCCCAGGCGGTTTCGCGGCGGTCGATCTTGAACGGATATATGCCGCGTCAAGCGTGGTCTCTGAGGACGATGCGCGGTCCTGTTGGAAACATCTGGAGGCGAAGCGGGTTGATGCCGTCTCGCTACCAGCGCCGTTTCTAAACTCTGATCCCGCTCCCGACGCGGCTGTGGAGATAGAAGCACTTCGCACGTTCGAGCCGATACATGCTGTCTTTCATCGCGCAAATCCCGATGCCGATGAACTTGTTGCCCGACTTAATGACGGTCTGCGCAAGCTGCAGCAGTCTGGAGCCTGGTTTGATCTCGTCTCGTCGTATCTGACCGAGTTCAATCAGCCGAAATCGATCCGATCAACGGATGCCCGGACGACCAGAACCCAGTAGTTCGGCGGTTCGTTGTTGGTTTATTAGGGAGGCAGGCGCCTGCGTTGGGCGTCAGCGCGCGCCGAAGCCCGTCAGCATGACCCTGATCGTGCGCCAGAAGATCCACGCATCGGTCGCAAAGCCTGCGGTGTCGATGTACTTCAGGTCATGCCGCGTCTTGACCATCGTCGCGTCGACGCCCTCCGCATACCCGTTCGAGACCTGCGCGAGACCGGTGATGCCCGGCCGCATGGCATGGCGCCGGCGATATCCCGGGATCGATTCAGAGTAGTGCACCGCGTGGTTCCAATAATCGGGCCTAGGTCCGATTACGCTCATCTCGCCGAGAAGAACGTTGATGAACTGCGGAAATTCGTCGAGTCGTGTCCGGCGGAGGAACTGACCGAGCTTGGTGATCCGGTGAGTCTCAAGCGGATCGTTCGGACCGCGCGCGATCTCCGGCGCCGCTTTCATCGTCCGGAATTTGAAGGCTCGGAACGGTTTACACCGGCGCCCCATCCGGGTCTGCGCGAAGACCAGTGGTCCTTGGTTCCAGAATGGATTGAGCACAAGCAGTACCGCACCGAGCATCAGGACCGCGGGCAAAGCCGCCACGGCCACGGCGATATCCAAGGATCGCTTGACCCCCAAGTAGCCCTTGGGAATCGCCTTGCGCCGTCGCGTTGCTTCGTCTGGAAGCTCCTCAGACAGAAGATGAATGTTGCCGTCCATACTGACCTAGTCCGCGATGAAAAGGCGCAAAGCCCACCAAAAAACGTCTATCTTAAAGAATGATGAACCCTATATTCACCACACCTTTTGAGCAGCTTTGCTGCGTCGCAATCGTATCACCCGCGCTCTGGGTACCGACCGAAGCATAATACGTCAAGTTTTACAGAGATTTGAGAGAAAATTCGAAGTTAACCGGACTCAGAAACCTGAGGTTGAAATGCTGCGGTGCACAAAAAATCTCTAAGCGGTTCAAACGGTTAAATTTGAGACTTTGGTGCCACGATCTCGCCACTTTACAAGTACCGCTACGCAAAAACAGCGAAGGATGCGTCCGAATCCCCTCTGACAGCGATTCGCATTGCGACCTGAGGCATGCGGATGGGCTTCGTTTTGCAACGGCTGGCCGGATCGACTATATGCCCCGCACGCATGGAGGAGGGAGCACTTGCTCGGCGGATTATTTGGTGGTCGGGTTTTTGGAAGGCGTGCCGTGGCGCTGCCACCCATTCGGGCGGATCGTCCGCTCTACGTGATCGGCGATGTGCACGGGCGCGATGATCTTCTCGTCCCGCTGGTCGACCGGATCATGCAGGATGTCGCGACGCATGCGTCCGATGCGGAAAAACCCGAACTGATCTTCGTTGGCGACATAATCGACCGGGGTATAGGCAGCCGCGGCGTGATCGAGTTCCTGATGGCCGTGCAGGAATGGCCTGAACTCGACACGCATTTCCTCGTCGGGAACCACGAGCTCATGATGCTGCAGTTTCTAAACGACCCGGTCATGGGGCGGCGCTGGCTACGCTTCGGCGGATACGAGACCATTCAAAGCTACGAGATTGGCCGCGTGGGTGATCTCAGCGACGATCAGGAACTGTGTCGCATCGCCGAGGCCCTGCACCTCGCATTAGGCCCGCATCTCGGGTTCGTCGAGAACCTGAAGCCGTGGCACGTGAACGGCAATCTCCTGATCACCCATGCCGGCGCCGACCCCGCAGTACCGCCGACGCAGCAGACGATCGAGGCGCTCGTCTGGGGTATCCCGACGTTTTACCAGACGCCGCGCGAGGACGGACTCTGGGTCGTCCACGGTCACACGATCGTCGAAGAGCCAACCGTGCATGATGGGCGTATTGCGATCGACACGGGCGCGTATCGCAGCGGGCGTCTGACTGCCCTTAAGGTCGTCGGCACTGATGTGAGTTTTCTGATCGAGACCGGAGTGGCCGCTTCGGAAATCGAAGACTACGCAGACTGATCCTGAAATCGGCTGCTCAAGCCGTTGCTGGGCGCCCGCCCGAGAGTGACGGGCGCCGATCTTTCAGATCGCTCAGAAGCCCGCTGCGGCGTTCGCGATACTGGTGAACAGGCTCGGCAGGATCTGGCCGATAACGCGGTTCCAGGCCGTGATCGGTTGTTCGGCCACGAAGACGATGTCGCCCGCGTGGATCTCGAACATATCGGCAAGTGCCAGATTCACGGCGTTTTCCGCATCCAGATGGTAAGCGGTCACCGATCCGAACTCGGCCGGGTTCTTGGCGCGGCGCAGAACGTAGATCTCGCTATAATCCGCGAAGTTGATATTCAGCCCGCGCTCGTTGAACAGCACGTCGGCCAGATTGGCCTTGGTCTCGAACGGAAGCTCGACACGTTGGGGCAGGACGACCTCTCCGGCGAGGTAGGCATAGTCGCGCTTCACGGCACCGAGTTCGAGCCGATCCTTGAACAAGGCGCGCTCGTTCGCGATCCGCGCATCCGCCAGCGTCTGGCGCTGGGTCTGCAACTGCGCGCGAGCGGTTTCGGTCTGAACCCTGAAGTTGATCTGCGACTGCTGCTGCTGACGCAGCTGCAATTGCTCGAGGAAGCTGTTGCGCGCTCGATCCTCGTTGAACTCGGACCCGACATAGATGCTGTCACCGTCGCGCAGCACGATCTGCCGGACGGCCGGATCGTTCACGAAGCGACGTGCGCTGATCTGGAATGTCCGTCCCGTGCGGAAAAGCTGGATCTTCGCGACGTCCGTGTCGGTCACGGCGAGGCCGCCGGCCGCGTTCACCGCTTCATGCAGGTAAAGCGGTTTCAGCGTGATCGGAACGAGCGCAGGCTGGCGAACCTCTCCGCCGACGGAAACGCGCTGCGAATTGAACTCGGCGATCTCAAGCGAGAACGACGGGTCGATCCCGGCGCTCACCAGCGCCTGGAAGATCTCCGCCTCGGCATCCTGCAGGGTCAGTCCGGCGACACGAACGCGCCCGGCATCGGGAATCGCGATCGCACCGTCATCCTGCACCACGAAACCCTGGCGCTTCGACTGGGCCGAGATCAGGCCCGGCAACGCGTCGAGGGACGCCGCGGTACCGTTGACCGAGAGGAGCAGAACGTCCGCGATCCCGATCATGTAAGGGCGCGGTGGCTCGATGGGTGGCAGATTGTCCGGCACGAAGCCCGGACGGAGCGCGCTTTGCGTCGGAGGCGCTGGAAGGGGACCGAGGTTCGGGATGTTCACGCCGCTGGCGGCGGCGATCTTCTGCACCGCGTCCGGTTGGAAGCCCAGAGGCAGCCGCGCCGGGACGTAGGGCGTCAGGTTGGCAGCCGACGTGCTCTCGTAGGTCAGTGGCACGATCTCGACATTCAGATCTGAACTCGTGTCTCCGAAAACAGAACCATCGTTCACGCCCGGCGATGTGTAGACGACGCCGCAAGCCGACAGGCCCGCGATCAGCAGTGCTCCAACCCCGATTGTTCCGGCCAGCCGTCCTAGCTTCATTTCCGCTCTCCCCGCGAGCATCAGCCCATAATTCCACAGGCATTTAACATGGTTACGCCAAAACGTTAAGGCAAAATCTCATGCAATCCCTGTACCCTCTGTACTGCCGGGGATAGACTTTGCATGGAATCAGCGAGAGTGCCAGCCCCATGCCGCGCCAAGTTCCCCGTCAGGAGCCGCCTGACACTCAGCATCGCTCGCCAAATCACACCGAGCGGCGCGGCGTCGACCCGCCGGACATGGTCGTTCTGCACTATACCGGCATGGAAAGCTGCGATGCAGCGATTGCCCGTCTTTGCGATCCTGCTGCCGAAGTCAGCGCGCACTACGTTGTCGATATCGACGGTACGACTTTCGCGCTTGTAGATGAGCACGAGCGCGCGTGGCACGCGGGTCGTTCATCCTGGGGTGGCGTTGTCGACGTCAATTCCCACTCGATCGGGATTGAAATCGTCAATCCCGGGCATGGGCTCGGGTATCCGCCATTCCCGGAGCCTCAGATGCAAGCCGTCGAGATCCGTCTCACTCTGATCATGGAGCGATGGTCCATCCCACCCGAGCGCGTCGTCGGGCATGCCTGCATAGCGCCTGGCCGAAAGATTGACCCCGGTGAGAAGTTCGACTGGCGGCGTTTGGCGCAGCGAGGCCTCGCCGTCTGGCTTGACCCATTGATCGAAGACAATTCCGCTCCCGACGCTACCGGCCAGAGCGATTTGTTCCGCGCAGCCGCCGAGCGAATAGGCTATGCTGTTCCAGATCAATCGGAATGGTCGCCGGAGCTGCTGGATGTCTGGCAGGCGTTTGCCATGCGGTTCCTCCCCGGGCAGGCGGGCAGGGAGCCGTCTGCAACTGGAGTGGCACACGCAAAGAGAATCGCAGAGCGTTGGCCCTGCATTGACCCTGCCCTGGCGAACACGTAAGGCGCCCATGCGGATGGCCGGATGGCCGCGGCGCCTTCCGGGGTGTCGAGGAAAGTCCGGGCTCCACGGAGAAACGGTGCCGGGTAACGCCCGGCGGGGGCAACCCCAGGGAAAGCGCCACAGAGAACAGACCGCCCCGTTCGTCGGGGTCAGGGTGAAACGGCGAGGTAAGAGCTCACCGCGGGACTGGTAACAGGACCGGCACGGCAAGCCCCACCGGGAGCAAGGTCAGATAGGGGGATCGCAGGACTGCGGTCCGGGGCGCTCCGGCCCGGTCCCCGGGTAGACTGCTCGAGGCAGCGGGCAACCGCTGTCCCAGATGAATGGCCATCCCTGAGCGATCAGGACAGAACCCGGCTTACAGGCCATCCGCACTTACTCCCGGCCTTCATTTCCGCTTAGAGCCCGGCGCGGATGCTGGTATCCTTGGCGCTGAGGCGCCGAGGGAGCGTGACGATGACCAAGGACAAGACGCCCGAGACACTGGACGACGCCGATCTCGATCAGGCGCAGGGCGCGGGGGCCATGAAGATCAGCCCGGCTACGACGGATATGAAGGGCTTAAGCGCCTTCGATCTCGACGATGATGTCGTGATGATCAATACGCATCAGGCTGGTCGGCTGGCGACCAACCGGATCTATCCGGACAAGACGAAGTCCTAGCGGCTGGATCAATTGCCGGGGTCGAATATGTTCCCGGCCAGGATTTTGCGCGTGCCTGCGGTCGGCGGCACCGAATGCTTCAGAAATCCCGGAAACATCAGCAGGTCCCCGGTCGACACCGGAACATGCGTGCGGCTGCGCTCGATTGGCTGGCCGATCTCCAACCCGTTCTCATGGAAGACCAGACCCGACGCTCCCGCCGCGGTTTCGAGATAATAGACGAATGAGAGAACCGTGTAGCCATGCGCGTGCTCCCGCGCAAAGCTGCCCTCGTCATAGTCCGCGTACCAGAGCTCGATCTGCGGCACGGGCGCGTCCTGCCGCCGGTCCGAGTTGAGGCATTGATTGCAGATCCTGATCATGTCGGTCGCAAAGGCACCGAGAAGATCGGGATAAAGCTCGTGAAGATCGAACTCCGAATGCCAGCAGGACAGATTGGTCTTCAGGGACGGCGCGCCATCCGCCCGCATTCCATCGAAGTGCGCGATCACGGCGTCACGATTGGCCATCTCGTATCGTGCCTTGAACACCGGCACGACGGTCGGCGCGAAATAGGTCAGAAGCGCCTGCCGGTCGCGGGACGTCTTGATCGTCGGAAAGCCGGTTGCATCCTCGTCCATCGCGATGATCTCTCCGGGCCTCGGATCAGGGTTCGGCGGTGTAGTCTTCCTCCGAAACGGGATTTTCCCACGCAATGTGCTTCCCGTCCAACGCCTCCTGAAATGCGATATGGCACATCATCTGGTTCGGCGCCGCACCATGCCAGTGGCGCTCGCCGGGCGGGATCCAGATCGTATCGCCCGCTTTGATCGCGACGATCTTCTCACCCTCGGTCTGATACCGGCCCTCGCCCGAGACAACGTAGAGTGTCTGGCCCAGCGGGTGCGTGTGCCAGTTTGTGCGCCCGCCGGGCAGGAAGGTGACGCGGACGGCACGGATCCTCGCGGGGTCCGGCGCCTCGACGATGGGGTCCTGCAGCACGGTCCCCACGAAGTACTCCTTGGGCCCGTATTTCGTCGGCCGATCGCCGTTCTTGAAATGCTCCATTTCGTCCCCCTGCGCTGCCACCGGGCGCCGATTCGTGCCGGTATGGCCCCTGTCTGACACGATTTTCCCGGTCAGCAAGGCATTCGAGTGGACATCATGCTGGCGTTATTTGTGCCTGCGCGCCTTCTAGGCGCAATATGTGGTAAGCGGGCCGAAAATTATAGTGAGTGGTGTAAAATGGAGTTGAGTGGGGCAAAGTGGCTGTGTATAAATGCTCCACGGACACCCGGCGGTTCAAACAAAAAATGAGCAGGTTCATACAGGCTCGTCGGGTGTCCCGAAAGAAACACAAAGACGGCGCGAGGCACGAAGCGGCACCACACACCAAGTCCGAAAAACAGGACGGGCCGCGGACTTCTCCGAGGGACGGCGGGCGGATCGGGACCAGAATGCCCGGTTCGCCCGTTCCTCGTTTAGGCCCCGCGTCAGGGCGGTAGTCGAAAGGGCGTTGCGGGCCGTGCTGAAGCACTTCACAGGCACCCACGACCACAAGGTGGACGACAAGGGACGTGTCAGCCTGCCGACGGAATTCCGGCGGGTGCTCGACGCTGTCGGGTCGTCCGGCGCACTCTATATCGTGCCGCAGCTCGACAACCCGAAGAGCCACGTCGTCTTCACGACCGAGGCCTACTCGAACCTGATCGAGCGCCACAACACACGAGCGTACTCCTCCTACGCCGCCCAGCAGCGCATGGAGTTGAAGGTCGTGACCCGCGCGAGCCAGGTTCAGGTCGACGATTCAGGTCGCATCGTTGTCTCGAAGCCGTTGCGTGAAATCATCGGGCTTGGGAAGAACGTGCGTTTCGTCGGGGTGGCGTCGAGTTTCGAGATCTGGGAGCCGGCCGCCCGCGACGCCTTCGAAGACGCACTGCTGTCAGAACTCGACGAAGGCGAAGACCCGTTCATCGACCGACGCGGGTTGCACTGATGCTGGCCCTGGCGCGCGATCCCCGAAAGGACTCGCCGCACATCCCCGTGCTGCTCGACGAGGTCTGTCGCGCCGTTTCTCCCATTCGGGGAACGATCGTGATCGACGCGACCTTCGGTGCCGGGGGGTACACGCGTGCGTTCCTCGAACATCAGGCCGCGCAGGTGATTGCCATCGATCAAGACCCGAGCGCGCTCGACGCGGCGCGGAGCTGGGAATCCGGGGAGGACCGTCTGAAACTGGTCGAAGGCCGCTTCGGCCAACTCGATCGCGCAGCCGAAGTGCACGCAGATGGACCGGTCGGTGCCATCGTGCTGGATATCGGTGTCTCGTCGATGCAACTCGATCAGGCTCTGCGGGGATTTTCTTTTCAGCGCGATGGTCCACTGGACATGCACATGTCGGGCGACGGTCTCAGCGCGGCTGACCTCGTCAACGATGCCGATGAAAAGCTGCTCGCTGACATCATCTTCCATTACGGCGAGGACCGGGCGGCGCGAAGGATCGCGAGGGCTATTCTTCGGGTTCGCGCATCGGGCAGGATCGAGACGACGCTGCAACTGGCCGAGATCGTTGCCGACGTGCTGCCGAAACCGCGCCCGGGGCAGGTCCATCCGGCAACCCGGACCTTTCAGGCGTTGCGCATCGCCGTGAACGATGAACTCGGCGAACTCGTCCGCGCCCTCAACGCGGCAGAGGCGGTTCTCTCACCGGGCGGCCGCCTTGCGGTCGTCACGTTTCATTCGCTGGAAGATCGGATCGTGAAACGCTTCCTCCAGCAAGCATCGGCCACATCCGCGGGCGGCTCGCGCCACGGTCCGCGCAAAACCCTCCCGCCGCCCAGATTCGAGCGCCCGGGGCGCCCGGTCGAGCCGACACAGGAAGAAGTCGTCCGCAATCCGCGCGCCCGGTCGGCCCGTTTGCGCTGTGCGACACGCACCGACGCAGCGCCGCTGATCCCCGAAGCGCGGGCGATCGGACTGCCGCCGGTCCAGCTTCCCGACCGTCTTCGCGGAGGCCGGGCATGATCCGGCACGGGTTCGCACTGCTCGCCCTGACGATCATCGCGATCGCTGGATGGGCCTACAACGTGAACTACAACACGATGACGGCCTTCGACCGGGTTCGTGATCTGCGCAGCGAGATTGCCGCCGAACGCGAGGCCCTGCAGGTGCTGCGCGTGGAATGGGCGTGGCTGAATGCGCCCGATCGTCTGGAACGCCTGACCGCGCAGTTCGCGCCGCAACTCCAGCTGGTCCCGCTGGTCCCCGATGTGTTGCAACACACGGCCGTCGTTCCCTTCCCGTCGGATCCCGAGGACGTCATCGAAATCGCCCCGGTGATCGACCGCGAAGGACTTGTGCCGGTTCCGGCCCCGCGACCGGCCGCCTGGAGGTCGGAATGACCGATTTCGCGGCGCCACGGAACGTTCGGGCCGGCACCGGTCAGCGCGGCGAATGGCGGCTGATGCTGCTGATGGCGAGTTTCTGCCTCTGCTATACTGCGGTGGTGCTGAACATGGGGCTTCTGGCGGCGAGCGATCCGACCGAGCCGGTGCTTGGCGGCGCTGGCGGCGATGGCCGGCCGATCCGCGGAGAGATCACGGATCGCGACGGCAATCTGTTGGCCGCCAACCTGCCGGCCTGGTCGCTCTACGCGCATCCCCCGGTCATGAAGAACCCGATCCAGGTCGCGAATGCGCTGGACCGCATCTTCCCGGACATCGATCGCGAGACGCTGCTCAAGAAGCTCACCGGCAAGCGCCGCTTCGCCTGGATCAAGCGCCCGGTGACCCCGCGCGAGCGCCAGCTCGTGCATGATCTCGGTTTCCCGGGTCTTCATTTCGGCAATCGCGAGATCCGGATCTATCCGGCCGGGCGCGCGATGGCGCACATCGTCGGATCGGTCCGCGCCGCCCGCGAGGACGTGCGCTACACCGAACTGACGGGCTCGGCCGGGATCGAGAAGCACTTCGACGAACGCCTGCGCGATCCCGACTTCGCGGGTCAGCCGATCCGGCTATCGTTGGACCTGCCCGTCCAGCAGGCGATGCGCGCAGTGCTGCGGGACGGCATGGAACGCCTCACGGCCAAGGGCGCCGCGGCGGTTCTGATGAAGGTCCGGACGGGCGAGGTCGTCTCGATGGTCTCGCTGCCCGATTTCGATCCGAACGCGAAGCCGATCTTCTTCCGTGGCAAGGCCGAGGACAGCCCGCGCTTCAACCGGGCCGCCCAGGGTCGCTACGAGCTCGGTTCGACCTTCAAGGTTCTCACCGCCGCGATGGCCATCGAGGCCGGCATCGTGAATGCCGAGACGATGATGCAGACGCCGTCGCAGTTGAAGTACGGTCGGCACCGGATCGGAGAGTCGCACCGGATGCCGGCGCAGATGACCGTCGAGGATATCGTCGTGAAGTCGTCGAATGTGGGATCGGCCAAGCTTTCGATGATGCTCGGGACGCGCCGCTTCAAGGACTATCTCGACCGGCTCGGAATGTTCGACGCCTCGGGTCTTGAACTCGCCGAGTCGGCGAAGGCAAAGCCCCTGTTGCCGCCCTATTGGACTGATCTCTCGTCGATGACGATCTCGTTCGGTCACGGTCTTGCCGCGTCCCCGATCCATCTTGCCGCCGCCTACGCGACCCTGGCAAATGACGGGAAGCTCGTACGCCCGACGCTTCTGGCCGGACCGCAGCCGGAAGGCGAGCCGGTGTTCTCCAAGGAGACCTCCCGCGAAATGCTCAGGATCATGCGCGAGGTCGTCACGCGCGGCACGGCGCGACGTGGAGAGGTGCCGGGGTTCGAGATCGGCGGCAAGACGGGAACGGCCGAGAAGATCGGCGCGCGCGGCGGCTATGACCGCAACCGGGTCATCTCGACCTTCGCCTCGGTGTTCCCGACATCGGCGCCGGAATATGTCCTGATCGTCTCGCTCGACGAGCCAACGGACCGCTCGGGGCGCAAGCCTGTGCGCACGGCCGGGCGCACGGCGGTGCCGGTGGCGGCCGAGATCGTCCGGCGGGTCACGCCGCTCCTCGGGATGCGCCCGCGCCTCGCGCCGATCAGCGACGGTCCATACACCCTGAGCACCGGCATCGAGTAGCTGCGATGGCCGGGGACGCGACATTCGCAAGTCTGGGTCTCGCCGAGATGAACCATGCCGGTGCCGCACCGGATCCATCGACTGCGGTCAGAGGTCTTGCCGTGGACAGCCGCGAGGTTCGCGACGGTTTTGTGTTCGTCGCCATACCCGGTCTGAAACTCGACGGCGCCGAGTTTGCACAATTCGCGGTGCGTCAGGGCGCATCCGCCGTCCTGATTACGCCGGAGGGGTTGAAAAAGGCCAAGGCGGATATCGGCAACCTCCCGATCCCGTTCTTCATTTCCGATCACCCGCGCCTCGATCTCGCGCTCCTCGCAGCGCGCTATCATCGTCGCCAGCCGAGGACGATGGTCGCGATCACCGGGACCAACGGCAAAACCTCGGTGGCGGAGTTCACGCGCCAGATCTGGCACGCGCTCGGTCACCCGGCCGCGGCATTCGGCACCACCGGCGTTGTCGGAGAAGGCTTCGAAGAGCCGCTTGGCATGACGACGCCCGAGCCCGTGGCTCTCCACGCGCTGCTGGCGCGCCTTGCGGACAAGGGCTGCACGCACGCTGCCATGGAGGCATCGAGCCACGGGCTCGCGCAGTACCGCGTCGATGGCGTGAACTTCGCGGCCGCGGCACTGACCAACATCACCCGGGACCACCTCGACTATCACTCCGACCATGACGACTATGTCGGCGCAAAGCTTCGGCTCTTCCACAGCATCCTTCCGCGCAACGGGGTGGCAGTCCTGAACTGCGACGACCCGGTCTTCGCTCTCGCGCGGATGGCGTTGGCCGGTCGCGCGATGATCTCGGTCGGACACTCCGGAGGCGCGATGCTGCGGTTGACCAAGACAGACTACCGCGCCGACGGGCAGGACATCTCCTTCGTCTTCAAGAACGAGGTCTACACGGCAGCGCTGCCGTTGATCGGCGATTTTCAGGCGGACAACGTTCTGCTGGCCGCCGGACTCGCCATCGCGACCGGAAACCGACCGGACGAGGTCTTTGCAACGCTGCCGCATCTGTCCGGCGTGCGCGGGCGCATGGAACTGGCCGGGCGCCGCGCCAACGGCGCCGCGGTCTATGTCGACTATGCGCACACGCCCGACGCGCTCAGAACCGCGCTGGCGGCCCTGCGCCCGCACGTCTCGGGTCGTCTCGTGGTGGCAGGCGGTGCAGGCGGCGACCGCGATCCCGGTAAGCGCCCGTTGATGGGGCACGCGATGCACAACGGCGCCGACGCCGTGATCGTCACCGACGACAATCCGCGCACGGAGGATCCCGCGCTGATCCGCGCCGCCGTGATGGAGGGCGCGCCCGAGGCTGACAATATCGGCGACCGGGCCGAGGCGATCCTGTCCGGCGTCGATGCCCTCAGATCGCCCGGTGACTGCCTGCTGATTGCCGGAAAGGGGCACGAACAGGGGCAGGAAGTCGGTGGAACGACGATCCCGTTCGACGACGCAGAGCAGGCCCGCGCCGCGATCTCGGCGCTCGACGGCCTGGACGAGGGGTAACGCATGACCGTGCTCTGGACGGCGCAGGATGCTGCCGTGGCCACGAATGGCCGGATTTCGGGCGACTGGGACGGCGTGACGGGGCTCTCCATCGACACGCGCGAACTGGTGCCGGGCGACATGTTCGTGGCTCTCGAGGGCATCACCCATGACGGTCATGTCTATGTGCGTCAGGCGCTCGATGCCGGTGCCGGTGCCGCACTGGTCAGCCACGTGCCCGATGGCTGCGAGGGCGCGAACCTGCTGGTCGTCGACGACACGCTCACGGCGCTGCAGGCGCTCGGCGTTGCAGGGCGCGCGCGTGCGGCGGCAAAGGTCATCGGCGTCACGGGATCGGTCGGCAAGACGTCAACCAAGGAGATGCTGCGATCGATCCTGGCGCCGCAGGGCCGGACCCACGCAGCGACGCGCAGCTTCAACAACCACTGGGGCGTGCCGCTGACGCTGGCCCGCATGCCGGCAGACACCGAGTTCGCGGTGATTGAGATCGGAATGAATCATGCGGGCGAGATCACGCCGCTGTCCCAGATGAGCCGGCCTGACGTCGCGCTAATCACGACCGTCGAGGCCGTTCACCTCGAGGCATTCGATTCCGTCGAGGGCATCGCCGATGCCAAGGCCGAGATCTTCGCAGGTCTCGTGCCGGGGGGCGCGGCAATCCTGAACGCCGACAATCCCCACTTCGAGAGGCTTTCAACTGCAGCACAGGCCGCCAAAGCTAAAATCACCAGCTTTGGGCGCGCCTCGGACGACTTCCACCTCAAGGACGTGCAGACCAGCGGGCAGGCGACAACGATCTCCGCGGATATCCGGGGCAATGCGACGCTGATCAAGCTCGGCACGCCCGGAGCGCATTTCGCATTGAACGCGCTCGGTGCTCTTGCCGCGGCAGAGGCAGCGGGTGCCGACATCGGCCGCGCGGCCCTTGATCTCGGCAGCTGGTCGCCGCCCGATGGCCGGGGCAGCCACGTCAGGCTCGCACTGCCGGACGGCGAGATCCTCCTCCTCGACGAAAGTTACAACGCCAATCCCGCCTCGGTCGGGGCCGCCCTCGCGGTCCTCGCCGCGTCCGAACCGGGCAGGGGACCGCATCGCCCCGGTCGCCGCGTAGCCTTTCTTGGCGATATGCTCGAACTCGGGCCAACCGAGATCGCCTTGCATGAGGGGCTCGCGGGCCTCGACGCGATCGACCGGATCGACAAGATCCATGCCTGCGGATCCCGCATGAAGGCGCTCCACGACGCGCTGCCTGTGGATAAGCGCGGGGTATTCTGCGCAGATAGCGTGCAACTTGCGGATGCGGTCGAGAAGGTGGTTGACGCGGGCGATGTGTGCATGGTCAAGGGCTCGCTCGGTGCTGCGATGCGCCACGTGGTCTCGGCGTTGAGGGCGCTCGGGACGCCTCTGTCCGATAGCCACACGAGCGAACGCGAGGACGCCTGAATGCTGTACTATCTGCTTACCCCGCTCAGCGACGGCGGCGATATTTTCAACCTCTTCAATTACATCACCTTCCGCGCCGGTGGGGCCTTCTTCACGTCACTTGTCTTTGCCTTCCTGTTCGGACGCCCGCTGATCAACAAGCTCCGGGTCATGGGCGGAGCACAGCCGATCTATGAGGACGCGCCGGATACGCACCGGACCAAGGCCGGCACGCCGACCATGGGCGGCGTTCTGATCCTCGGCGCTCTGGTCGTCTCGGTTCTGCTCTGGGCGCGCTTGAGCAATCCGTTCGTGCTCGCGGTCCTTGCAGTGACGCTCGGCTTCGGCCTGATCGGCTTCGCCGACGATTTCAAGAAGGTCACCAAGTCCGACAACAAGGGGCTCTCCGGCACCTTGCGCCTGATAATCGGCTTTGCCATCGCCCTGGCGGCGTCCTGGGGCATGGTGGTGGTCCAGCCCGAGGGCCTGCAGAACGCGATCGCGATGCCGATCCTCAAGGACGCGCTGCTGTCCGCCGGGGTCTTCTTCATCCCGTTTGCGATGCTGGTGATCGTCGGATCGGCCAACGCGGTAAACCTGACGGACGGCCTCGACGGGCTGGCGATCATGCCGGTGATGATCGCGGCCGGGGCGCTCGGCGTCATCGCCTATGTCGTCGGCCGGGTCGATTTCACCGAGTATCTGCAGATCCACTATGTCCCCGGCACCGGCGAGATCACGATTATCGCCGCCGCGATCATCGGCGCAGGGCTCGGGTTCCTCTGGTACAACGCGCCGCCCGCCATGGTGTTCATGGGGGACACCGGATCGCTCGCGCTCGGCGGCTGCCTCGGTGCCATCGCCGTTGCGACCAAGCACGAGATCGTCTGGGCCATCATCGGCGGCCTTTTCGTGCTCGAGGCCGTTTCGGTGATCGTTCAGGTCGCCAGTTTCAAGCTGACCGGCAAGCGGGTCTTCCGGATGGCGCCGATCCATCACCACTACGAGAAGAAGGGCTGGGCCGAACCGACCGTCGTCATCCGCTTCTGGATCATCTCGGTGATCCTCGCGCTGATCGGCCTTGCGACCCTGAAGCTGAGATAGGATTTGCCCTTGCGCACCGACTTGCGGAGCCAGCTTCGAGAGAACGCCCTCGCGACCGCGATGGCGGGCGCCGTTCGAGTGTGCTCCGGCTTCTTGAGCGACAGGATCGTCCTTTGATCCCGGTGCGCTCCTATACCGGCCAGCGGGTCGGCGTGCTTGGCCTCGGGCGCTCCGGCGTTGCTGCTGCGAAGGCTCTCAAGGCCGGTGGCGCGACGCCGATCTGCTGGGATGACAACGAGGTCAACCGCTTGCCGGTCATCGAGCACGAACTTGCCGACATCACCCGTCCGCGCGAGGCGGCGACCCTGGACGCTCTCATCGTCTCGCCCGGCATTCCGCATCTCTACCCGGAACCCCATCGTGCCATCCGCCTCGCCCGCGAGAACGGCATTCCTGTCGACAACGATGTCGGCCTGTTCTTCCGCGCGCTGCTGGATCAGGACCCCGAGGATTTCGACGACTATGACAGCCCGCCGAAGGTTATCTGCGTCACCGGATCGAACGGAAAATCCACGACGACAGCCCTGATCCACCACATCCTGAAGGAAGCGGGACGCCCGACGCAGATGGGCGGCAATATCGGCGTCGGTGTCCTCGACCTCGAAATTCCGCAGGAGGGCGAGGTCATCGTCCTCGAACTCAGTTCGTACCAGACCGATCTTGCGGGCATTCTCGCGCCTGACGTGGCCGTGTTCCTGAACCTCTCGCCCGATCATCTCGACCGGCACGGCGGGATGGGCGGCTACTTCGCGGCGAAGAAACGCCTGTTCGAGATCGGCGCGCCGCAGCACGCGATCATCGGGATCGATGAACCCGAGGGCAGATACCTCACCGGTCTGCTGGACGACCCGGTGCGGGTCTCGGTCGTGGAGAAGCCGAAATCTTCGACCCGTAGCGTTTTCATGAACCGCAATCATCTGACGGAATGGCGCGGCAAACAGATCGCGGCTGTCGACTTGCGCGACGCGCCGAACCTGCGCGGCAAGCACAATCACCAGAACGCCTGTGCTGCCTGGGCCGCCTGCCGGGCCATCGGGATTGCCCCGCGCCAGATCGAAGCCGCACTTGGCACCTTTCCCGGGCTGGCGCATCGCATGGAACTGCTCGGAACGGCCGACGGTGTTGCCTACGTCAACGACTCCAAGGCGACCAATGCAGATGCCGCGGAAAAGGCGCTTCTGTCCTACGAGAAGATCCGATGGATCGCCGGCGGCTTGCCGAAGGCAGGCGGTATCGAGCCGCTGCAACCGTTGTTCGACCGCATCGCCAAGACCTACCTGATCGGTGATGCGGCCGAGGCCTTTGCCGCGACGCTTGGCGACGCGCCGCACCAGATCTGCGGAACGCTCGAAGCGGCGGTCGAGGCCGCGCGCGCCGACGCAGCACAGGGCGACACGGTCCTGCTTTCGCCCGCCTGCGCCAGCTTCGACCAGTACCCCAGCTTCGAGGCACGTGGCGACGCCTTCCGTGCGCTGGTGCAACCCTTGCTGGATGAGGAGACCGCATCATGACCGAACTCACGTTCCGCGCGATGATGATGTCGCGCCCGTCCGGATCGGTGGTCGGCAACTGGTGGCATGCGATCGACAAGTGGATTCTCGGCGCCGTGCTGGCGCTCTTTGCGACGGGCCTCGTTCTCGGGTTGGCTGCGTCTCCGCCGCTGGCCGAAAAGAACGGGCTCTGGACCTATCACTACGTCGTCCGCCACATCGTCTTTGCCATCGTCGCGCTCGGCGTGATCGTGTTCCTCTCGATGGCGAGCAGGCTGGCGATCCGCCGCGGTGGACTGGTCCTGTTCGTGATCGCCCTCGCGGCGACGGCGGCACTGCCCTGGCTCGGCACCGATTTCGGCAAGGGCGCGACCCGCTGGTACTCCCTTGGCGTGATCAGCCTGCAGCCCTCCGAGTTCCTGAAACCCGGCTTCGCGCTCGCTGCCGCATGGCTCATGGCCGGTGCGATGGAGCGCAACGGCCCGCCGGGGCGCACCATCACCGCAGCAATTGTGGTCTGCATCGCGATCATGCTCGCCATGCAGCCCGATTTCGGGCAGGCGATGCTGATCCTGTCGGTCTGGGCGGCCATGCTCTTCATCTCGGGCGCGCCGGTTCTCCTGCTGGTCGGGTTCGCTGCCTTCGTCGGGATTGGCGGCGCGATGGCCTATCTCAACTCCGAACACGTCCGGCGCAGGATCGACGGCTATCTCGCCGAGGGCGTCGACCCGCACTCGCAGCTCGCCTATGCCCAATCGGCCATCCGCGAAGGCGGCTTCTTCGGCGCAGGTGCCGCGCAGGGACAGGTGAAATGGGCGCTGCCGGACGCCCACACCGATTTCATCATCGCCGTCGCCGCCGAGGAATTCGGGCTGGTTCTGACCATCTGCATCATCGGTCTCTATCTGTTCATCACGCTCCGTGCACTTGCCCGCCTGCTGGACGAGCGCGATCCGTTCATCCGCCTTGGCGGGACCGGGCTCGCGGTGCTGTTCGGTCTGCAGGCCTTCGTGAACTTCGGCGTGGCGACGCGGCTTCTGCCCGCCAAGGGCATGACGCTACCGTTCATTTCTTATGGCGGATCGTCGATGATCGCGGGCGCAATCGTCATGGGTACGCTGCTGGCGCTAACCCGCACGCGGCCGCACGATCCGATCTCGCGAACCGGCATCCGCTGATGGCCTCGCCGCTTTTGATTATCGCCGCTGGCGGGACCGGCGGGCACATGTTTCCCGCGCAGGCACTGGCCGAGGAAATGCTGGTGCGCGGCTGGCGCGTCCGGCTTTCCACAGATGAACGGGGCGCGCGCTATGCCGGCGGCTTCCCGGCCGAGGTCGAACGTTCGGTCGTCAGTGCCGGTACCTTCCAGCGCGGCGGACTGGTATCGAAGCTGATCGCGCCGTTTCAGATCGCGACCGGGATCGTCACGGCGATCCTCCGCATGCGCCGCGACCCGCCCTCCTGCGTCGCGGGCTTCGGCGGATATCCGGCCCTGCCCGCGATGATGGCTGCGTGGCTCCTGAAGCGCCCGCGCCTGATCCACGAGCAAAACGGCGTGCTCGGGCGCGTCAACGAGCTCTTTGCCAAGCGCGTTGACCGCATCGTCTGCGGAACCTGGCCAACATCCCTGCCAGACGGGGTCGACGGAACCCATGCCGGCAATCCGATCCGCACCGCGGTCCTGCAACGGGCCGCCGCACCCTACACGCCGCCCGGCGAGTGGCCGCTCGACATCCTGATCATCGGTGGAAGCCAGGGCGCCAGCATCCTCAGCCGGGTCGTGCCCGAGGCGCTGGGCCAGTTGCCGGACGCGCTGCGCGCGCGTCTGACGGTGGCGCATCAGGCGCGTGCGGCGGATCATGAAACGGTCGTCGCGGCCTATGACCGGCTCGGCATTCAGGCGACGGTCCAGCCTTTCTTCGACGATGTGCCCGAACGGATGGCTCAGGCGCAGCTCGTGATCTCGCGCTCCGGCGCATCCTCGGTCGCCGATATCGCCGCGATCGGGCGGCCGTCGATCCTCGTGCCCCTTGCCATCGCCAAGCGAAACGAGCAGGAGGCGAACGCGCGCGGTCTGGTCGACGCGGGCGGCGCAATCATGCTCCGCGAGCCCGAGTTTACGCCCGAGTCTCTCGGCGCCGCGGTCGCAGCGATCCTCGAGAACCCCGATCTTGCCGCTGAGATGGCCGAGGCTGCGTTGAGCGAGGGCAATCCGGATGCAGCAGAACGCCTTGCCGATCTCGTCGAGGAGATCGCAACGGGTGGCGCGTCCAATATCGAAGCGCCGCAAGCCGGACTGTAACTGCTCTTTCGCGGACCCGGCCCCACGATGATCATCGCGCTCGCGGGCGACAGCCCGACATTGGATTGGATTTTCATCGAATTTTAAGCATCCGCCCGTACAACCGCTCGCGCATGCCGGGCTCCCGCTGGGAGGCACAGAGGGCCCGAGATCGATCAGGCGGTATCGCGCCGGGGGTAGCGCCCCGACCGGGATCCCGCGGTCCCTCCCGGGGCCGAAAGACCGAGGCGAGCCGCGCCTGGCCGGGCCGGGGACATGTGCGAAAGTTGTCCTCCGCCCGCCGGGATCACCGCGGATTGCCGGGTTGTGGCAGGCCTGCCACCACTTGAGCATCCGAGCGATGCCAATGACAGTGCCGGGGCGCCGAAGCCCCTTCCCGAAACGAATGCACGCCAGCCGGACAAGGATCGCCTTGCGCCGGGCGGTCGTGCGTCGGTGTTCGAGTTTCGCGCGAGCGCAGACGGCTAGCCTTCGCGGCCCTTCACGAGTTGATCGAGTGCTGCGACGCCCCATCCCGTGGCACCCTTGGGCGCGAGATGCGTCGAACTCGTTGTCGTCGTCACACCGGCGATATCGATGTGAATCCACGGCATGTCGTCCTGGATGAACTTTTCAAGAAAAGCCGCCGCGGTGCATGAGCCGCCATTGCGCCCGCCGGTGTTCTTCACGTCGGCGAAGGTCGACTTGATCTGATCGTGGTAGGACTCGTCCAGCGGCATCCGCCAGGTCTTGTCGCCGGTCGCCTCGCAGGCCGCGAGGTACTCGGCATTCAGATCCTCGTTGTTGCAGAAGTGCCCGGCCATCGACTTCGACAGGCCGACGATGATCGCGCCGGTCAGCGTCGCGAGATCGATCACGCCCGACGGCTTGAACTCCTCCTGTGCGTACCAGAGCGCGTCGGCCAGCACGAGGCGGCCTTCGGCATCGGTATTGATGATCTCGATCGTGTCGCCCTTCATCGAGGTGACGATATCGCCCGGACGCTGTGCTGCCGCGTCAGGCATGTTCTCGACCAAGCCGACAATGCCGACCACGTTGGCCTTCGCCTTGCGCAGGGCGAGGGTCCGCATCACGCCGGAGACAACGCCCGCGCCGCCCATGTCCATGGTCATGTCTTCCATGCCGCCGGCCGGTTTCAGCGAGATGCCGCCGGTGTCGAAGACGACACCCTTGCCGACCAGCGCGAGCGGTGCCTCATCGCCCCCGCCCATCCACTTCATGACGACGAGCTTGGACTCGCAGTTCGACCCCTGTCCGACGCCCAACAGGGTGCGCGCGCCCATCTCTTCCAGTTCGGGCTCGCCGAGGATTTCGACCTCCAGACCCATCTCGCCCATGGCAGCCAGCCGTGCCGCGAACTCGTCGGTGTTCAGGGTGTTCGCCGGTTCGTTCACCAGATCGCGCGTGAAGTAGATCCCTTCGGCGAGCGCGGCGAACGGCGCCGAGGCGGCGGCCAGCGTCTCGGGCGCATCGGACGTTACCTTGATGGTCCGCGCCTTGCGCTCCTTCTTTGCTGTCGCTTTCCGGTAATCGTCGAAACTGTAGAGGCGCAGGATCGTCGCGAAGACCATCTCGGCGACCATCTCGGGATCGGCCACGCCGGCCGTGCAGATCGTCACCGGACCCTCGGCCAGCGCCGAGGCGACCGCGCCGCCAGCGCGTCGCGCCGAGTCCCGATCCGGGTTCGAACCGAGCGAGGCGAGAACCAGCTTTTCCGCCGCCATGCCCGCCGGCCAGGCGATCGATTGCGTCTTGCGCGAAGACGGCTTGAAACCCTCAGCCCCGATCACCCGGCGCAGGTTGCCCCCCGTCAGACCGTCGGCATGATCGCCAGCCTGCGAGAGCACGTTGTCGGCGTCCACGAACACGACGACGGTCCCGGCTGCCGAGGAGAGCGATGCCAGATCTTCCTCGGCGAAGTCGACTGCTGCGGGAATTGTCATCGGGGTCTCCAACGGATTGATGCGATTCGCGCGTAACTTAGCCCGAGTACCGGCGCAGCGTTAGTGCGACCTGATCGCGCCGCACCGGGCGAGACCGGAGCAACAGTCGTTGCCCAGACACTTGACCCGGCAGCGTCCGTCAGGCAGGCCACGGGGACCGTCAGGGAGGATCGCTTGCGCAAGCTCGACCGTTACGTCTTTCGCCAGATCCTCGGGCCGTTCCTGTTCTTCGTGCTCGTGTTCACCGGAGTGATCTGGCTCACGCAGTCGCTGCGGGTGATCGACACAGTCGTCAACAACGGTCAGTCGGCCCGGGTCTTCCTCGAGTTCACGGCGCTCCTGCTGCCGATGGTGCTGTCGATTGTCCTGCCGGTCGCGCTGTTTGCCGCGGTGCTCTACGCGGTCAACCGGCTCTTCACCGACAGCGAAATCGTCGTGATGCTTGCCGCCGGGCTTTCCGGCACGTCGCTTACCCGGGCGGCGCTGATCTTCTCGACGCTGGTCATGGCGATGATGTTCGTCGTGACGCTCTACCTGATGCCGACGGCGCAGCGCGAGATGCGCGACCGCATCTTCCAGATCCGCGGTGATGTCGCGGCGGCGCTGCTGCGCGAGGGCGAGTTCCTCGAGCCGACGCAGGGCGTCACGATCTACCTGCGGGAAGCCGGCGCTGCCGGAGAGATGTTCGGCGTCTTCGTGCAGGACGAACGCGACCCGGAGCAGACGGTGACCTACACCGCCAAGCGCGCCGTATTGGTCCGCGACGCCGGTGAGACGCGCATGGTGATGTTCGACGGCATTGCCCAGTCGGCGGAACGCGGCGTGATCGACAATCTCTCGATCCTGCGGTTCGATCAGCTCGCCTACGATCTCAGCCGTTTCGGGCCCGAAGCGCGCGAACGCGCCCGCAAGCCGTCCGAGATGTATGTCGAGCGGCTGTTGACGATCACCGAGGAAGAGGGACGCCCGCGACCGGTCGGCGATTACCGGGCCGAGGCGCACGAAGCGCTGAGCGCACCGCTTTACGTGATCGCGCTGCCACTGCTCGCGGTCGCCTTCATCCTCAGCGCCGGGATGCGCCGCCAGGGTTTCACGGGGCGGATCATCGGTGCGGCCGTGGCGGGCCTCGCGCTGCGCCTGGCGGGCCTCGGCGCGAAAAGTGCGGTATCGGGTGCGGCAGCGCTCTGGCCGATCATGTACATCCCGCCGCTTCTCGGGATCGTCATCGCGCTCATGCTCCTGTCCGGCGTGCGTCTGCGCATCGGCCGGCGCGCGGCGGAGGCATCCTGATGCGGTTGACGCTCTGGATGTACATCGCGCGGCGCTTTCTCGGCATGGTGCTCGCGACCTTTCTTGCCGTGCTCACGCTCGTCATCATCGTCGATCTCGTCGAATTGCTGCGCGCCAACAAGCAGGGTTCGGCGGGCTTCGCCGACCTCCTCGGGATGGCCTTCCTGCATGCACCGTCTGTCACCATCACCGCGGCGCCCTTTGTGGTGCTGCTCGCTTCGATGGCCTGTTTCGCCATGCTGGCCCGGTCATCGGAACTGGTCGTCACCCGCGCCGCCGGCGTGTCGGCCTGGCGCATCATGTCGCCGGCGATTGTCGTCTCGATCCTGCTCGGGGTCTTCTCGTTTACCGTCTACAACCCGATCGCCTCGGCGTTCGCGGCCCGCTTCGAGACGCTTGAGCAGCGCTTTTTCGACCGCACCTCGGCACGCCTCGCTGTGTCTTCCGGCGGTCTCTGGCTGCGGCAGGGCAGCAGCGAGGGGCAGACCGTTATCCGCGCCCGGCGCGCCAGCGCGTCGATCGAGCGGCTCTGGGACCTCGCGATCTTCGAGTTCGACAGCGATGACGAGATGACACGGCGCCTCAATGCGCGCTCGGCCGTGCTCGAAGACCGTGCCTGGCGGCTGAACGGGGTGCGCCGCTGGGATCTGATCGAGGGCGCGGACGAGGATCGCGACGCCGCCGTGACCGAAACAGTGGCCATCGCCGTCGAGGAGATGCGCATCCCGACCGACCTGACCGTCGAGCACATCAACGACAGCTTCGCCGCACCGCAGACGATCAGCTTCTGGAAACTGCCGGGCTTCATCGACATCCTCGAGGATTCGGGCTTCTCCTCGAACCGCCACCGCATGCACTGGTTCAGCCTGCTTTCCGCCCCGGTCATCTTCGTCGCCATGGTGCTGATCGGCGGTGCGTTCTCGATGCGGCACGCGCGCTTCGGCGGTCTCGGCATCATGGCGCTCGGCTGCGTTTTCTCCGGCTTCGGATATTTCTTCCTCTCGGATATCTCCAGCGCGCTTGGTGCTTCAGGCTCGATTCCGGTCGCTCTGGCGGCCTGGGCTCCACCCGTCTCGGCCGTCCTGTTCTCTGTGGGCTTGCTGCTGCATCTCGAGGACGGCTAAAAGCGACAGGGGCGCACGGGCTTGGGGACTGCCGCGATGATTCTACGGAAGCTGAAAGGGGCGATAGCGGCCCTGCTTCTTCTCGCGGCGTGCATATTCTGCGGCCTCGGCGTCGCCCAGGCGCAGAACCTCGAGCGTCCGCCCGCAGACCTTCCCGTCGCGCTGATCGCCGACCAGATCGACTTCGACTCCGAGACCGGCACCGTGACCGCGCGCGGATCGGTCGAGGTATACTATGGCGAGCGGACGCTGACCGCGGACGAGATCACCTACAATGACGAGACCGGCAGGATCACGGCGCGCGGAAACCTCGTGCTGCGCGATCCGGAGGGCACGACCGTCTTTGCCGATGCGGCTGATCTCGACTCCGAACTCAGGGATGGTCTGGTGCAGGGCGCGCAGTCGGTTCTGGCGGGTGACGCGAAGATGGCGGCGGTCGAGGCCCGACGCATCGACAACCAGTACAACACGCTCTCGAAAGCGGTCTATTCGCCCTGCAAGGTCTGTTCGGATTCTCCGACACCGCTCTGGCGGATCCGGGCGGAGCGCGTGATCCACGACGAAAAAGAGAAGATCATCCACTACGAGAACGCCTATTTCGACGTTTTCGGCTTTCCGGTGGCCTGGCTCCCGTACTTCCAGCACCCCGACCCGACGGTCGACCGCGCCAGCGGCGTGCTGGCCCCCAGTTTCCTGTCCTCGTCGAACTTCGGCTACGGCGCAAAGATCCCCTACTACTGGGTGATCGACGGCAGTTCGGACGCAACGCTGACGCCGTTCTTCACCACGGATGGCAATTTCATATTCGAAGGCGAGTTCCGGCGCGTCTTCGACAGCGGGTCGCTGCGCGTATCCGGTTCGATCACGCCGGACGATACCGATACCGACCACCCGGTGCGCGGCCATCTCGATACCGAGGGTGAATTCCGGATCGGCAACGACATCAGCTGGGGCTGGGACGTCACCGCCGCCTCGGACGATCTCTATCTCGAAGTGTTCGAATACGACTACCCGGACCGGCTGAACAGCGAGCTCTTCATCCAGCGATACCGCCCTGACGGGTACTTCGATGTCTCGGGCCTCTATTTTCAGAGCCTGCGCTCGAATGAGCCCGCTGGCGACATTCCGGTCGTCCTGCCGGTCTTCGACGCGCGCTACGATCTCGACCAGAAACTCGCCGGTGGCAATATCGGTCTTTTCACCTCGGGCTACGCCCTGGCACGGACCAACGGACGCGAAGCCTCGCGCCTGAGTTTTGGCGTCGATTGGGAGCGTCAGGAAATCCTGCCCTTCGGTCTGGCTTTGACGGCCTTCGCCGAGGGACGCGGCGACTTCTTCACCAGTTTCGATGACCCAACCATCGATGACGACCTGACGACGCGGATCACCGGTCACGTTGGCGTCGAGGCCCGCTACCCCCTGATCTGGGCGCGCGAGGCCGGTGACACGCACATCATCGAGCCCGTCGTTCAGGCGATCATGGCTCCCACCGGCGGCAATGGCGCCGACATTCCGTTCGAGGACAGCCTCGTCACCGAATTCGACGAAACCAACGTGATCGACCGGAACCACTTTTCGGGCCTGGACAATTTCGAGGAAGGGCCGCGCGTGAACCTGATGGTGCGCTACGATGCGGAGCTTTCGGAAAAACTGCGTCTCGAAGCCAGCGTCGGGCGGGTCTTCCGCTTCGAGGATACGTCCGTTTTCTCTTCGGGTTCGGGCCTGAACGGCACCGAAAGCGACTACGTTGCTGCTTCAAGTCTCGCGTGGAGCCCGTATGTCTTCATCCGCAATCGTGCGCGTTTCGACCACGAGGGCGACATCACCCGCAACCAGATCGATGCCAGTGTGAACCTCGCGCCGTTTTCCTTCGGTGTCTCATACGGTTTCTTCGAGTCCGATCCCGAAGCAAACGCGCCGATCGATCGTGAAGAACTCTTCCTCAGCGCGCAGTACCTGGTCGATCAGGAGTGGCGGCTGCGCGCCTATGCCCGCCGCGATCTCGTCGCCGACGACTTCGTGAATGTCGGCGGGTCGATCCGCTATCGCAACGAGTGCTGCGAGATCGAACTGTTCCTGAACCGCGACTTCAACAGTTCCGACACCTCGCCCGCCTCGATCGCGACGGGTCTGACCGTCAGGCTGTTGACTTTGGGCGCCGGTGAGGAGAGGTGATTTGATGACAAGGGGAACGATCCCGGAAAGCGGAGACGCAAAATGCTGACAAGACTTGCAGTTGCCGTCCTGACCGTTCTGACACTGGCGAGCCCAGTATCGGCGCAGACCCTGTTCCGGCCCGTCGCGGTCGTCAACGACAGCGCCATCACAGGGTTCGATCTGGCGCAGCGGGCCCAGATCCTCGTTGCTCTCGGATTTTCCTCGGCCAGCGCCGATGCGCTCAGGAACGAGGCGCTCGACCAGCTCGTCGAAGACCGCCTGAAGCTGCAGGCAGGCAAGCGGATCGGCCTGACGCCGTCGCCGGAGATCGTCGGAACCGGCATCGAGCAGATCGCCCAGCGCTCGAACCTGAGTGCTGGAGAGTTCCAGGCGCTGATGAACGCCCAGGGCGTGACCGACCAGGCGGTCGAGGATCTGGCCGCAGCCGAGATCATCTGGATCCAGGTCGTCCGGGCGCGCTTTGCCGACCGGGTCGAGCCCGGCGAGGCCGAGATCGATGCTGAGCTTGCACTGCTCGATCAGCGTGGCGGTCTCGAGTACCAGCTGCGCGAGATCGGCTTGCCGCTCGATTCTGACGGACGGACATCGGCCGAGACCCGGGCGCTTGCCGAACAGCTCTTCAACTCTCTGAACCAGGGCGGCTCGTTCGAGGATGCCGTGCAGCAGTTCTCGCGCGCGCCCAGTGCCGTTCGTGGCGGCGAGTTGGGCTGGGTGCCGACCCAGCAGATGCCGCCGGCCCTGCTGAATGCGTTGAGCGCGATGCAGATCGGCGAGGTTTCGCGCCCGCTCGACGTTGCAGGCGGCCTGTCGCTGATCAAGATGGAAGGACGCCGGAGTACGGGCGAGGCGCAGAACGCAAGCCCGGAGGTGCGCGAGCGCGTCCGGTCGCGCCTGATCAATATTCAGAGCGCGCGCCTCGCCGATGGTCTGTTGCAGGAAATGCGCCGCGATGCGTTGATCGAAGTCCGGTAGCAGGGTGTGCAGTCGAGACTGCCCCTCGCGCTGACGCCCGGCGATCCGGCTGGCATCGGAGCCGAGATCGCGGCCAAGGCCTGGTTGCAACGCGACGGGCTTCCGCCGTTTTTCGTGATCGACGACGCGGCGCGTCTCGCGGGCGTTCCCGGAGCGCCGCCAATCGTCGAGATCGATACGCCCGGGGAAGCGACCGATGCGTTCCACGCCGGACTGCCGGTTCTGCGCCATGTTTTTCCGGAGCCGACCGTTCCGGGCACGCCGGATCCCGGCAATGCGTCGGCCACCGTCGACGCGATCGACCGTGCAGTTGCGTTTGCGGTTTCCGGCGACGCTGCGGGGGTCGTCACCAACCCGATCAACAAGAAGG
The DNA here is from genome assembly GCA_039184865.1 of Pseudomonadota bacterium. Classification (GTDB taxonomy): domain Bacteria; phylum Pseudomonadota; class Alphaproteobacteria; order Rhodobacterales; family Rhodobacteraceae; genus Thermohalobaculum. Next base: position 58,534 of record JBCDAV010000001.1, read on the forward strand.
TACTCTATGACGGCGCCGGGTTTTCGTGGCCCGGACACACCGAATATCTCGCGCATCTCGGCGGAGTGGATCGCACGGTGATGATGCTTGCAGCCCCGGGCTTGCGGGTCGTTCCGGTGACCACCCACATCGCACTTGCGGAGGTCCCGGCCCAATTGACGACGGACACCATCGTCGAGACCGCGCGGATCACCCATGCAGCGCTAATGCGTGATTTCGCGATACCCGAACCGCGGCTCGCCGTCGCCGGGCTCAATCCGCATGCCGGTGAGGGTGGCGCTATGGGACGCGAAGACATCGAGATCGTCGCCCCTGCCGTGTCTGCGCTTCGCGCCGAGGGCATGCAAATCCGTGGACCGTTGCCTGCCGACACGATGTTCCATCCGCAGGCGCGCGCAAGCTACGATGTTGCGCTGACCATGTACCACGATCAGGGGCTGATCCCGATCAAGACCCTCGATTTTGCCCGCGGCGTCAACGTCACGCTCGGCCTGCCGTTCGTTCGAACCTCACCGGATCACGGCACGGCCTATGATATCGCAGGCACCGGCAAGGCCGACGCGACGTCGCTTATCGAGGCGATCCGGGTCGCGGGCGAAATGAGCCGGGCCCGGGCCGGGTGAGCGCTCTCGACGGTCTGCCGCCGCTGCGCGAGGTGATCGCCCGCCACGGGCTGAGCGCGCGCAAGGCACTCGGCCAGAATTTCCTGCTGGATCTGAACCTCACCGCCAAGATCGCGCGCGCGTCCGGGCCGCTCGCGGGCGCGGAAGTCGTCGAGATCGGACCTGGACCAGGTGGGCTCACGCGGGCCCTGCTGGCGGAAGGCGCGGCAAAGGTGACTGTCGTTGAACTCGATCCGCGCTGCCTCGATGCGCTGGACGAGATTTCGCGCCATTACCCGGGTCGGCTCACGGTGCTCGAGGGCGACGCGATGAAGATCGATCTCGCCGAGCATGTCGGGCCGGAGGCGCGGATCGTCGGCAATCTCCCCTACAATGTGGGAACGGCGCTGTTGACCGGCTGGCTCACTTCCAAACCGTGGCCGCCGTGGTGGCAATCACTGACTCTGCTGTTCCAGAAAGAGGTCGCGCAGCGCATCACGGCGCAGCCCGGCAGCAAGGCCTATGGTCGTCTCTCGGTTCTGGCGCAATGGCGCAGCACCGCGCGCACAGTGTTCGATATCCCGCCGCAGGCCTTCACGCCTGCGCCCAAGGTCACGTCTGCGCTGGTCCATCTGCGACCGGCGGCGCAACCTGAGGGGATCGAACTGAAATCGGTCGAAGCGCTCAGCTCAGCCGCGTTCGGCAATCGGCGCAAGATGCTGCGCCAGACCCTGAAATCCGTGGATGCGGATGCCGCCGGCCTGCTGGCAAAGGCGGGCATCGAGGGAACGCGTCGCGGAGAGACGCTCACGCTCGATGAATTCATGGCGCTGGCGCGGTTGCTGGAACAGCGGCGCGCTGGTTCGGTCTAGATCCGGGCCTGAGGTCCGGAGGGGCGTCTGAGTTCTGAGCGTCAGCCCTCGGCGGGTGCTGCCGGTGCCGGCGGCGTTACCGGCGCCTCGTCAGTGGAGGCCTCGGGCGCACCTGCATCCGGCGCCGATGTATCCTTGCGCGGACGCGGCGACCTGCGGCCCCGCCCGTCGCCATTGCGGCGCGGCTGGCTCTTGGTCATCTCCTCACCATCGACCAGAAGACCGGCGCTTTCCGATCCCGAGTCGATCGTCGTCATGCCGCTGATCGGTGCGCTTTGCGCAGGTGCCGACGGATCGGACATCTCGGTCATCGGTGCGACAGCCACGGCTGGCTGCTCTTGCGGCTGGGCGACGGCGACCGGGTCGTGCGAGCGGTCGACGGGCTGGTCGGTCGCGGCTTCCTGCGCTTCGCGCCGCGCCTGCTCCTGCGACTGCGTCGCCTGGATCAGGATGCGCTGATAGTGCTCGGCGTGTTGCAGGAAGTTCTCGGCCGCGACCCGGTCGCCCGAGGTCTGCGCATCGCGCGCCAGCGACAAATACTTGTCGATGATCTGCTGCGGCGTGCCGCGCACCTTACCCTCGGGGCCGGCGCTGTCATAGACGCGGTTGATGTTGTTGCCGCCACCACCGCCGCCCTTGCGGTTGCCCCGACCACGCGAGCGGTTCGATTTCTGTGCTGATCTCATACTGTCTCGATCTCTATTGGTCTTGCACGTTTGCTTGCCGATGCCAATCCGGCGCCCGTCAGGGGCGAACCCTGTTTTGGTGCGGAGCGCTCTGGATACTGCGTCTCAGCGTCCGTTTCGCAACGAGGCCGCAATCCACCTAAAGCCGAAACACCGTAAGGTATAGCCGGTTTTTCACGTTTTCCAACCTGTATATCTGATCTCCTGATCAAATTCTTTACGGGCGCGCAATTATGACGCGCGGACGCTGGTCCAGATCGGGGATGATCGCCTGCACCAGCAGCCCGGCCGAGGCGAGCAATCCGGCGACTGCGTGAGACTGGCCCGCGCCGATCTCAACCATCAGCGTACCGCTCTCGGTCAGCATGTTTCGCGCGCCTTGAGCGATGGCGGAATAGGCGTCCAGCCCGTCACTCCCGTCGGTCAGCGCCTCGATCGGCTCAAAGTCGCGCACTTCGACGGACAGGCCCTCAATCTCGTCTGCGGCGATATAGGGCGGGTTCGAGACGATCAGATCAAACGGCCCGTTGATGCCGTCATACCAGTTGCCGAGCCGCAGGTCCGCCCGGCCGTCGACGCCCAGATCCTGCGCGTTCGTCCGGGCAACCGCCAGCGCCGCTTCCGAGATTTCGACTCCCGTTCCCTGCGCATTCGGCCACTCTGCGAGCAGCGTCAGCAGAATGCATCCGGTGCCCAGACCCAGATCCAGAATGCGCGGCTGCGGGCCGCGGTGCAGGGCCTCGGCGATCAGGGTCTCGGTCTCGGGGCGCGGGTCGAGCACATCGCGCGTCACCCGAAACGGCCTGCGCCAGAACTCGCGGCATCCGGTGATGTGGCTCAATGGCTCGCGCGCGCTGCGCCGCGCAATTGCCTCCAAGAATCGCTTTCGAGCGTCATCGGGCACCGGCTCCGCAAGACGGGCCGCCAGCGCCGCGCCGTCCACATCCAGAGCCCAGCGCATCAGAAGGCGAGCGTCGCGCTGCGCATTCTCGACGCCAGAAGCTTCAAGATCCCGCACTGACCGCCGGATCAGCGCCTCGGCGGTTTCGCTCACGCGTCGATTTCCGCGAGCCGTTCGACCCGGTCGGCGGTGATCAGCGCATCGGTGATCTCGGCAAGATCGCCGCCGATCACCTGATCGAGCTTGTAGAGCGTGAGGTTGATGCGGTGATCCGTCACCCGGCCCTGCGGAAAATTGTAGGTGCGAATCCGCTCCGAGCGATCGCCCGACCCGACCTGCCCCTTGCGGTCGGCGGCTCGGGAGGCGTCCGCCTCCTGGCGCTTCATGTCGAACAGCCGGGTGCGCAGCACCTGCATGGCAATCGCACGGTTCTGGTGTTGCGACTTCTCCGAGGACGTCACCACGATGCCCGTCGGGATGTGCGTGATCCGCACCGCCGAATCCGTCGTGTTGACGTGCTGCCCACCGGCGCCGGACGCGCGCATCGTGTCGATCCGGATATCGGTGTTCGGAATGTCGATGTCGATCTCCTCGGCCTCGGGCAGCACCGCGACCGTCGCTGCCGAGGTGTGGATGCGCCCCTGGCTTTCGGTTTCGGGCACGCGCTGGACCCGGTGGACGCCGCTTTCGAACTTCAGCCGGGCGAACACGCCATCGCCGCGAACGGTCGCGACGATCTCCTTGTATCCGCCGAGCTCGGACGGGCTTTCCTCGATGATCTCGACGCGCCAGCCCTGCGCTTCGGCAAAGCGCTGGTACATCCTGAAGAGATCTCCGGCGAACAGTGCCGCCTCGTCGCCGCCCGTTCCGGGCCGGATCTCGATGATCGCGGGGCGGTCGTCGGCGGCATCCTTCGGCAGCAGCGCGATGCGGAGGTTTTCCTCTAACTCCGGCATCGCTGCCTGCAATTCGGCGATCTCCTCGCGCGCAAGTTCCGCCATTTCCGGGTCGGCGAGCATTTCCTCGGCCGCGGCGAGATCCGCCTGCGCCGCCTGCCATGACCGGATCGTCTCGACGACGCCGCGCAGCCCGGCATACTCGCGCCCGAGATTGGCGATCTCGGTCGCATCCGTGACCTCGTTCATCTTCGCTTCGACAAAGGCGAACCGGTCGAGGATTTCCTGAAGGCGCTGGACGGGGATCATGCGACTGCATCGCAATTCCGGATAGCGCCGGTCAAGCGATAGCCGCGCTCAAGCAGGGGTGATTGAGTGTTAACGGGGATTCGGGTATTTCAGAGTGCATGACACCATTTGCTCGCATCGCAGTCTGCGCCCTGATCGCAATGGCCCCCGGGATGGCGATGGCGGATGACGCCTCGCAGCCGCAACCGCGGCAGATATCGAACGAGTTCATCCCGCCGAAGCCGAAGGACGGCTTTCGTTATCCCGACTGTTTCTGCACCGACAGCACGGGGTCGCGCGTCGATGTCGGACGGGTGGCCTGCCTCACGATCGGCAGCCGCAGCTTCACGGCACGCTGCGCGAAATCCCTGAACAACACGATCTGGCGCAAGATGTCCGAGGGGTGCCCGTCGGCCTGACCGATCAGCCGAGCTGTGCGAGCCAGCGGTCGATGCGCGCTTTGTTGACGCCCATATCCGAATAGCCGAAGCGCGAGCGCGAGTAGATCACGAGCGCCGAGCCACCCTCGACCTCGACCGCGCGCACCGAGATGTAATCCGGATATCCCAGCACCATCGACCTTTGCACATAGGTCGCGTGCATCTCGTCGACCGATCCCGCGATCCGCATGCCGCCGGCGGAGGCCACCGAGTCGAACAGGAACATCAGATCGCGCGGGGGTATCGCGAAGACCGGAGAGGCGAGGTCGGCATCGATGTCAGACAGGCTCTCCGGCGCGATCACGTAGTCGTTCGGGCGTCCGGTGCGCTCGGCGGTCGCGGGGTCGACATGCCAGACCGCCGGGTCGTCTGGCACCACGCGGAAATAGATCGCGGCAGAAAGCGCCGCCAGCGCGGCGAGCCCCAGAAGCCAGAGCGCCACGCGCTTCATTCGGCGGCGGTTGCCACGGCGCCGCGGCGTGCGGCCTCCAGTTCCTCGGCTTTGGCCTCGACCTGTTCGACGATGTGCTCGACCATGGTGGAGTTATCCATGCGGTGCGATTTCATCCCGCCGAGATAGACCATCCCGTGGCCCTTGCCGCCGGTCCAGCCGACATCGGTCATCAGTGCCTCGCCGGGACCGTTCACGACGCAGCCGATGATGCTCAGGCTCATCGGGGTCTTGATGTGCTCCAGCCGCTCCTCGAGGATTGCGACGGTCTCGATCACGTCGAAGCCCTGCCGCGCGCAGGACGGGCAGGAGATGATGTTGACGCCGCGATGGCGCAAACCGAGCGATTTCAGAATTTCGAAGCCGACCTTGACCTCTTCTTCCGGCGGCGCCGAAAGCGAGACGCGCATCGTGTCGCCGATGCCGAACCAGAGAAGCTGGCCGAGGCCGATCGCCGACTTGATCGTTCCGCTCGTCTTGCCGCCCGCCTCGGTGATGCCGAGATGGATCGGCGCGTCGGTCTGCTCCGCCAGCATCTGGTAGGCGACCGAGGCCATGAACACGTCCGAGGCCTTGCACGAGATCTTGAACTCGTGGAAGTCGTTGTCCTGCAGGATCTTGATGTGGTCGAGACCGCTCTCGACCATCGCGTCGGGCGTCGGCTCGCCGTATTTCTCCAGCAGGTGCTTTTCGAGCGATCCGCCGTTCACGCCGATGCGGATCGAGCAGCCGTGGTCGCGGGCAGCCTTGATCACCTCGTGAACGCGCTTCTCGTTACCGATGTTGCCCGGGTTGATGCGCAGGCAAGCCGCACCCGCCTTGGCCGCTTCGATCGCCATCTTGTAGTGGAAGTGAATGTCGGCGACGATCGGCACCTCGGAGTGCCGGCATATCTCGGGCATCGCGGCGGCGCTGTCTGGGTCTGGCACCGAGACCCGGATGATGTCGGCGCCGGCCTCGACGCAACGTTCGATCTGCTCCAGCGTCGCCTTGGGGTCCGTGGTCAGCGTATTGGTCATCGTCTGCACGGAAATCGGCGCGTCGCCGCCAACCTCGACGGATCCGACATGGATCTTGCGGCTCTTGCGGCGTTCGATGTGCCGCCACGGGCGGATGTGGTTCATTGCGCGAGAATCCCGGGCAGTAAAGTTGCCTGCGAAAGTAGGGTGTCCGGGGGCAACTGTCGAGTGATGCTGGCGTGATGCTTTGCGGCCGTTATCCGCGACGCCCGGTCAGTTGTCCAGATTTGCTTCCGCACGTTGCTGTTCGTCGGTCACTGGCGTCCCGGCCGTGATCAGCCCGTCGGCCCGCGGGATCGCGCCGCGGACATCGTCCGCGAGCAGCGAGACGTTCCGGGCGACATGACCGCGCTTTCCGACGGGACCGAACGCCACGCCGTCGACATAGACAAAGACACCGCCGGCATTGCCGACCTTGAGGCTGGGCGAGTCGACGCGCGTCGGCAGCTCGAAGCTCTCGCCAGCCGCCATCGTCGCGGTGAACAGGATCGTGTTGTCGGCCTCGCGGATCTGGACCCAGGCTTCTTCCGCGGCGACGACCCGGACGCCGCGCTCGGTCTCGACCACGGGTTCAGGCGCCTCGACCGGAACTTCGCCTTCCAGACTGACCGAGACCAGCATCAGATCGTCATTCGGGGCATCGATCACGGGGCGCGAATTGGCCTGGATCCGGGCAAAGATCCCGGCGGTTTCCGGGTTGATCGCCGAAATCGGTCCGTCCCGGCGAGCCTGGCTCAGCGTTGGCAGGTCGGCGAGCGGCTCGGCCGCCGCGAGCACGCCGCCGCCGCGGTAGTCGTCGGCCTGCGGGCGCTCGAGCGCCTGCATGTCAATTGCCGGGGCATCGATCTCGGGCGCATCGGCCACGACGGACGGAGCCTCGGGCAGCGGCGCGAACCCGACGCGCTGAATGTCCTGCAGCAGCGCATAGCCACCATAGGACAAGCCGCCGATCAGGGCGATGAGGGCAAAGGAAGACGTCAGCGCGCCGAGCGAGACGCGGGTCATGAACCGGTTCGTCGCCGGTGGTGCTGCAAACCGCGACTGGGCGATCTCGGAGCCAATGCCGAAGGTTTTCTCGCCGTTCCGCGTCGAGCGTCCGCTTGCCCGGTCCAAGCCTTGCAGGGCGGAGGGCGACTGGTACCCGGATTCGAGACAGAACCGGCGATAGCAATCCTCGGCGTCCATGCCCAGGTAGCGGGCGTAGGACCGGACGTAACCGGCGATCACGCTTTGATTCGGAAAGGCTTCGAGGTCGCAGTTTTCGATGGCTTCGATGATGTGAGCCTTGATGCGCATGTCCGCTTCGGCCTGCGCAAGGGTCTTGCCCAGCGAGGCACGCTCGCCGCGCATCTCATCGCCGAGACAAACCTCGTAAGAGTCAAATCCCCGAAGTTCCATTCGGGAGGCTCCTGCTCTGCTCACTGCCCACGGCCTTGATGAGACCAGTTATCCACAGGCCTCTTAACGATGACTATCGCCCAAAGCAAAGTACAATTCAACGTAAATACATGCGGAATCTGCGCATATTTTCAATAATCTGCTCGGTTTTCGAGTGATTTGCGGCGAGATTGACGAGTGTATCCGTATAAACCTTCAAAGCGCTCTCCCATGGGGTGCATCCAGTCCTTTCACGCAACCTTTTTTATCGGTTGCATCGAGATTTGCCCGCTTCCCGGGGCGGATTGTTCCCTGCGCTGACAGCGCTATCTCCTCGACATCCAGTCATCAACCGGGAACCTGCGTCGAGATGGAGTCACTGATTGCCGCATGGTCTTTCGATGTGGTCGTTGTGCCGTGGCTGGTCGCCGCGGTCGCGTTCGTCTCGATCTGGCCCGTCAGCATCGCGCGGAGCGACGCGAGCCTCGTCGATCTTGCGTGGGGGCCGGGGTTTCTGCTGCAGTTTGCGGTGGCGTATGCAATGTCGGGCGCGGTGGATGGCCGTCCGCTCGTCCTGCTGTGCCTGATCGGCATCTGGTCCGCCCGGCTGGGCGTGACCCTGATCCGCCGTCGGCTGACAGATGGACACGAGGACCCGAGATACACGCTTCTGCGGTCAAGCTGGGGTGCGGGCTTCTGGTGGAAGAGCCTGTTCATTGTCTTTCTGCTGCAGTCCTTCCTGCAATGGCTGATCATCGTCGGCCCCATCACGGTTCTTACGGAACCGGCTGCAGCTCTCGGGCTGGCCGGTTGGATCGGTAGTCTTCTGGCGGTTTCGGGCCTCGTTCTCGAGACCGTCGCTGATCTGCAACTCGATCAGTTCAAACGTCAAAACCGCAGCGGCGGCTTACTGACGAGCGGGCTGCGCAGCGTTGTGCGCTACCCGCATTATCTCGGCGAAATCGTCTTCTGGACGGGTATCGCCTGCATCTGCGTCGAAGGCGGTGCATGGCTCGGGCTTCTGTCGCCCGTTCTGATCACCGTCTTCCTGCTCAAGGTCTCCGGCATTCCGCTGCTCGAGGAGCACCTCTCGGCAACGCGTCCCGGTTTAGCCTCGTACCGGGCGCGCGTCCCGGCACTCATTCCGTCGCTGAGCGCGCCGCGCGCTCAGTAGATGTAGCGGATCTCTTCGGTCCAGTAGCGCTCGACCGAGCGCAGGTCGTTGTTCATCCCGTCGATCCCCTGCGCCCGCAGCCGGTCGGACGAGCTCAGTTCGTCCGCGTGACGCTGGAACAGGTCGGCGATCATCTGGTGGACATCCATGCCCTTTTCCGTCAACCGGACCCGGACCGACCGGCGATCGACGTCGCAGCGCTGATGGTTGATGTAGCCGAGCTCCACAAGCTTCTTGAGATTGTAGGATACGTTCGACCCCTGATAGTAACCGCGGTTCTTCAGTTCGCCCGCAGTCATGATCTTGTTGCCGATATTGAACAGCAACAGGGCCTGGACCGAGTTGATGTCGAATTGGCCGACTCGCTCGAATTCATCCTTGATGACATCGAGCAACAGCCGGTGCAGGCGCTCGATCAGCGCCAGGGTTTCCAGATAGCCCGACAATATGTCGTGGCCGGTTTCGTCCTCGTACGAGGGGACAACCTCGGCGGTCATGCTCATGATGTACTCCGAACCGTCAATGGAACGACGATGACCTTGAGCGCCTTTTGCAAACAGGAGGTTAATCCTCGAAAATTTTTCGCAATATCAGTCGGTTTACCGTGAACCGTTTATGAATCGGATGACCCCGGAGAAATCGAGGTCGGCCTGACCGGCCAGATCCATCATGCCGTAGATCTGGGTCGCATGCGCGCCGAGCGGCGTCGAAGCTCCGGCGCCCTGGGCCGCTTCCATGGCGATCCGCAGATCCTTCAGCATCAGGGCAGCGGCAAAACCTGGCTGGTAATCGCGGTTCGCGGGCGAGGTCGGAACGGGTCCGGGCGCGGGGCAGTAATCGTTCAGCGACCAGCAGCGCGCGGTGGCGGTCGAGGAGATGTCGTAGAGCTTCTGCGCGTCCAGCCCGAGGCGCTCGGCCAGCGAGAAGCCCTCGGCGACCGAGATCATCTGGATTGCCAGCATCATGTTGTTGCAGATCTTCGCGGCCGAGCCTGCACCCGCGCCACCTGCATGGAAGATGTTCTTGCCCATCGCCTCGAGCGCCGGTCTGGCGGCGGCGAAGGCCTCGTCCGAGCCGCCGACCATGAAGGTCAGGGTGCCCGCCGTCGCGCCGCCGATGCCACCCGACATCGGGCTGTCGACCATCATCTGGCCGCGTTCCCCGGCCTCGGCGATCACCTCGCGCGCCGATGCCGTGTCGATGGTCGAGCAGTCGATGAAGACGCAGCCCTTCGGTGCGGCATCGAGGATGCCGCCCTGGCCGCAGTAGACCAGCTTGACGTGCTTCGCCGCGGGCAGGGCCGTGACGACGATCTCGGCCTCGGCGACGGCGTCCGAGGGCAGTTCTGCGGCTTTTCCGCCGGCATCGACCAGCCCGGCGAGCGCCTCGGCGTTCAGGTCGAAGCCGCTGACAGTGTGCCCCGCCGCGAGCAGGTTCTTCGCCATGGGCAGACCCATATTGCCCAGCCCGATGAAGCCGATTTTCGCCATCAGTCCCTCCCGCATCTGATTCCCTGTCTTCTAGGTCGTCTCGGTCCCGATGTCAGCGAGGATCGACGGAGCGCGGGCGCGCGTGTCGGCATTGGCGGGATTTGGCATGTTAGAAGAAGACGACAGCGTCCGGATGGAAGTGATGTGACGACGACGGGCGCGGTGTCGACCGGAAGTCGGCACGCCGCGTTCAGTGCTTAGGAAATTGCGGTTTCGCGCAGAGCCGGGGGACGCGGAAAGACGACGTTCGGCGCCGCACCGAGTTGATCATGAATTGAACACGAGCGCCGGGATCGGTCAGCAACCTTGAGCTTTGGCTGCGTTGCGCCCGACGGATTGCTTCATCTGGAAGACAACAGGCTGATGTTCAAAGCTGAAGTGACGGGCAGAAGAGTTGGGCACCCGCGACTTTTCAGAGAGGCGGGCACCCGGACACATTCCCGATCAGCTGTCGCAGGCACAGCCGGAATGTCCGCATCCGGCGCCTTCTGGATGGCCGTCCGCGCAGGCCGAACTGCAGTAGTTCCTGTCGTCCTTCTTCACGGCGTCACTGATTGCGACGATACAGACGCAGGAGTCGCAGGCACATTTCTGTTGGGTCACGGTTGGCATGGTTCTCTCCTTCAGGTTTCGTTGGTGTCGTCGTGGCTGTGCATGAACAGGTGATCGATCATGATGTTCAGGACGCTGTGCACGCAGTCGTCCGCCATTACGTAGAACACCTGCTTGCCGCGCCGTTCGGATTTCAGGATCCGGGCCGACCGCAGCAATCTGAGGTGATGGCTGGTGAGCGAGGCCGAAGAGCCGATGATCTCGGCTATTTCGCCGGCCGCGCGTTCGTGATCCATGCAGGCGATCACAATCGACAGACGGGTCGCATCCGCGAGCAGGCCGAAGGTTTCGGCCAGTTCTGTTGTCTGATCGAGATGCAGTTCATGCTGTGTCATGCCAAACATTTAAACGATTGTTCATTTGTTGGCTAGAGAGAATCTTTGTCGCACGTCTCCGCGCACGCGACGGCTGGTCGCTGTTCCGATGCATGTTGCAGGGCGGGGCGCATTACGGCGAAGTTCGCGGACTCCGCTATCGACCCTCCCCACGGCGCCGGTCAGCCTGCGGGCACTTGCTCGAAACCCGGAGTGGGCAGACGTGCCCTAGGTAATCTTGTGGAATTCGCGGACCATCTGGACGGCGGGCATCAGCGGATCGGGGACCGGCGTGGTGCCGGAGATCCAGAGGTAGAGGTCCTGGTCGTTTTCGTTCATCAGTGTCTCGAACGCGTCGAGATCGGGCTCGGACAGATCCGCCAATGCGCCATCGGCGAACTGCCCGAACAGCAGGTCCATCTCCTTGGTTCCGCGGCGCCAGCAGCGGATGCGCAGGCGCTTGAGACGAATTTCGTGCTCGGTGAGTTCGTGCGGAGTGTCGTCGGATGATGTCTCGGTCATGGCGACCATTTCAGGAAATTTCCGATCAGGCGCAAGCCCGTCTGCTGGCTTTTCTCCGGATGGAACTGGGTGCCGACCATGTTGTCGCGGCCAACAATCGCGGTGACGGGCTGCCCGTATTCCACCGAGGCCAGCCGGTGCGCGGGATCTGTCAGCGCCAGATGATAGGAATGCACGAAATAGGCATGATCGCCGGGCGCGATGCCGTTCAGGACCGGGTGCGCCGCGACCCCGGTCAGATCGTTCCAGCCCATATGCGGGATCTTCAGGGCCGGGTCGGAGGGTGCGAGCCGGACGACATCGCCGCCGATCCAGTCGAAGCCCGGGGTCTCGCCGTGCTCGAGCCCGCGCGTTGCCATCAATTGCATGCCCACGCAGATGCCGAGGAACGGCGCGCCTGCCCGGACGCGCTCCGCGATGGCGTCGAACATGCCGTCGACGGCCAGAAGCCCGCGGCGGCAGTCGGCGAAAGCCCCGACGCCCGGCAGCACGATCCGGTCGGCCTGCGCGACGGCCCCGGGATCGGAGGTGACGACGATCTCGCCGCCGTCGAGGTCGCGCGACATGCGCTCGAACGCCTTCTCGGCGGAGCGCAGGTTGCCCGACCCGTAATCGATGATCGCAGTGGTCATGGGCGCGGGCTCACGCGGCCTTGCCGTTCAGGAACTGCTCTTCCGCGCCCTCGGGCGTTGCGGCCTCGACCACGCCGCGCTCCTGCCAGCCCCAGAGCCGAAGCTCCGTCCGGCGCACGGCGCCGCCCTCGAAGGCGAAGACGAAGCCTATCGCGTACATCACCAGAAGCGGTGCCGCCGGTGACCAGAGCCAGGCAAGCCCCATGACCGCCGCGAGCGCGATCAGCGTCAGCCAGAGACCGTGCCAGATCGCCCAGATCAGCGGGACTGCGAGCGCGAAGATGTCGAACCGGTCGGTGACGGCTTCCAGATCGCGCCCCGGCTTGTGGTGGATCGTGTAGACCGCGGTCTCCATCAGAGCGCACCCTTGGTCGACGGGATCGCATCGGCCTTGCGCGGATCGGTCTCCAGCGCCTCGCGCAGCGCCCGCGCGACCGCCTTGAAAGCCGCCTCGGCGATGTGGTGGCTGTTGATGCCGTCGATCCGCTCGACGTGCAGCGTGATGCCGCCATGGGTCGAGAACGCCTGGAAGAACTCGCGCACCAATTCCGTGTCGAAGGTGCCGATCTTCGGTGCGGTGAAGGCGACTTTCCAGACGAGGAACGGACGCGCCGACAAATCGAGGGCTGCGCGCACCAGCGTGTCGTCCATCGGCAGCAGGCACGACCCGTAGCGCCGGATCCCGGTCTTGTCGCCCATTGCCTCGGTCAGTGCCTGGCCGAGCACGATGCCGACATCCTCGACCGTGTGATGGTCGTCGATGTGCAGATCTCCGGTCGCATGAACGGTGAGGTCGATCAGCGAATGGCGCGCAAGCTGGTCCAGCATATGGTCGAAAAAGCCGACGCCGGTCTGGTTGTCGTAGCGGCCCGTGCCGTCCAGATCGAGCGTGACCGAGATCTCGGTCTCGGCCGTCTTGCGCGTGCGTTTCGCCTGTCTCATCCAAGTGCCCTCTTCGGTCGCGGCACTCTATAGGGCAGGTGGTTGGCCCCCGCAATCGCTCAACCGGTCAGCCGCCGACGAACATGAGATAGTCGATCTCGAGCGTCGCGGTGTCTCCAAACCCGTTGTCGACGAGGACGATGACCTCGTAGATCAGGTCGCCGTCGAAACTGCCGCTGATGTCGACTGCCGGGTCGAGCGTGATCTCGCCGGTCGCGGAGTCGATCTCGAAGCTGCCCGCGTCCTCGCCGAACAGCGCAAAAGTGAAGCCGTCAGGTGCCGGGTCGCCCGCGAGCGCGACATCGTGCAGGACATTGACCGAGTTCTGGTTGATGTACCCGCGGACCGGCGCGAAGGGCTCGGTCGGCGCCGGATCGATGACGATGGGCCCAGGCGGCGGTGGATCCGAGTTGACCACCTGCACCACGATGGTCTGCGTGGAATTCGAAAGCGCATCGCTAACGGTGATGTCGACGACGTAGACATTGTCCTGATCGAAATCTGCCGGGGTCTCGAAATCCGGCGGGGCGAAGAAAGAAAGTTCGCCGGTGACGGCATCGATCGAGAACTGGGCGCCGTCTTCCCCACCGCTGATCGCAAAGGTGATCGGATCGTTCTCCGGGTCGATTGCCGTCAAAAACGCGGCCGTAACGGTGTTTTCCTCGACGAAGTAGACGTGCGGTTCCGGGATGAACGGCGCGACGTTCTCTGGAACGGTCATCGCGATGGATGGATCGCCGACGCCGGTCGGTAGGCCGAAATCCAGTAACACGTCAGATGTGTCCGGCATGAAAATCCCCTCACCGTCTTCAATCGAAACCGGTCTGCAATTCGGAAACGCGCAATCTTGTCGAACGCACTTAAAAAAGCTTCACGCGCTGATCGGTGCGGGGCGAAGTCGGCGCTTTGGTGGCGAGAGTGTGCCCCTTGCCCTAGGCTGGCAGGCGCAATACGTGCCGGACACGTTGCGAAGGAGGAGAAGATCGTGACCTCAAACGAGTTTCCGGGCTGGCACGGCACGACGATTGTCGCAGTCAAGAAGGGCGACAAGGTCGCGATCGCCGGGGACGGGCAGGTCAGCCTCGGCCAGACCGTGATCAAGGGCAATGCGCGCAAGGTCCGGCGTTTGTCACCGGGCGGGCATGACGTGATCTGCGGTTTCGCCGGCGCGACTGCCGATGCCTTCACGCTGCTCGAGAGGCTGGAAAGCAAGCTCGAGGCGGCGCCGGGTCAACTCACGCGCGGCTGCGTCGAACTCGCCAAGGACTGGCGGACCGACAAGTATCTGCGCAATCTCGAAGCGATGCTGATCGTCACCGATGGCAAGGAGCTTCTCGTGGTCACGGGCGCAGGCGACGTGCTGGAGCCGGAAGGCGGGATCGCCGCAATCGGCTCGGGCGGAAACTACGCGCTGGCGGCGGCGCGGGCCATGGCCGATCTGGATTTGGATGCCGAGACCATGGCGCGCAAGGCGCTCGAGATCGCCGCCTCGATCTGCGTCTACACCAACGGCAATGCAGTCGTGGATGTGATCGGCGGATGAGGTCGACGTGCGGCGACACGACCGCCTGGCAAAAAAGATCGGCGGTTGACCGCGGCCACATTTCTGCCTCATTCTGAAATTCTCCGGGGGACGGATGTTGACCGAGTCGGGGAGTGTGCGTGGCTGGATCTGTGGAGAGTATTCGAAAACCGCGGGTTGATCCTGCGGGCCGCCCTCTGGAAGGCCGAATGCGTCAGGCGCTGGTCGCGGTCGCAATCCTCTTCTGCTGGTTTGCCATCCTCGCCCTGTTCTTCTGGGCCACCCGAGGCGCCGACCGCTCGATCGTATCTGTCTTCATGTTCTCGCTTGCGGGTGTCTCCTGGCTCGGGGCCGAGGCGGTCGGCACGTGGCGGGCACAGGTCTGGCCTGCGAGCGCCATGGCTATCGTCGGGTCGCTGTCGCTGGGCTTCGGCGTCAGCATGTCGACGCCCGAGATGCGCGCGGCCATACCCTCCGATGCGCTCGCCACAATCTCCGCTGTTGCGGCCATCGCCATGTTGGCCTTTCTCGCGCGCTTCCGGCTGCCGGGTCTGGTCTCTCCGATCATCACGTTTCTGGTGGTGGCGCTGTTCCTCGGTCTTTACGGCGTCGATCAGGAGAGCCTCGCGAAGGTCGAGGGGCTCAGTGCGCGCGGCATCCTGTCGGCGCTGATGAATTCGCCGCTCTGGGCTGCGGCCTTCGGCGTGCTTGGTCTCAGTTCGGTCCTGTTGGCGCGCAGGCTGGACCTGAAGGGCGACGATTTCGGGGTGGCATCGGCGCGGCCGCTGCACCTGATCGGCGCGGGCGTGCTCGCGCTGGTGATCGGTCGCGCGCTCGCGATCTATCCGTTTCCGACCGATCTGATCACGCTGCTGATCGTCTGGATCGCGGCCTTCTATTGGTCGCTGCGCATCAACCGGGTTGCGGTGCTCTGCGCGATCCATCTGGCACTGATGAAGCCGCTCGTGCTGGCGGTGACCGGCCCGGTCGGCTGGCGGCCCGATCTGAGCGAATGGTCGGTGATCGTGCTGGTCATTCTGATCTTTGACATGGCGGTCTGGCCGCGCCTGCACCAGCTGTCGCTCTCGATGGGATGGACGCTGGGTCCGGGTGGCCGCGTTCCGCGCGAACGCGACGGGTGGGTCTGGCGCTACTGGCCCTACGCCTGAGCGCCAGAACGCCGGTCAGGTCAGGGTCAGCTTGGCGAGGCCGAGCGGAACCGAGAACTTCTTGCACCAGATCCAGACCTCATTGAAGTTCGCGACGTCCAGACCGGCCGGGATCGCATAGACCTGCTTGCCCGCATTGGACGAGAGCAGCGCGAGTTGTGCGTTCTTGTCGTAGCCGTTGCTGCCGAGTGCTACGCGCGGGTCCGGCGCCCCGTCGAAGGTGAAGTCGTCCTCGAGGATCACAACCCACTGCTTGCCGACCCGTCCGATCGAGGCATGGCCGGTGGTGATGTGCTTGCTCTTGCCCTCGAAGGTGCCGCGCGCCGTCACCGCCGCATCCGCGGCCTGCGCAAGCGTGACCGTCGGGGCCGCCGGTTTGGCCTGCTGTGCTGCCGGGGCGCAGGCGCCGACGAGCAAGGCTGCTGCACAAAGTGCCATGGCTTGTTTGATCATGAGAAGGGTCCTTTCCGTTATCCGTGCGCCGGAACGTCGCCGCGAAGACCTCGGAGAACAAATCAACGCTGATCACGCGGCCGGAATGGCGTGTGTTCGGCTTGTCAGGTTTTGTCCAAGCGCCTACATCGGCGCGCATGACAAATCTGACCCCCCGGGAAATCGTCTCCGAGCTCGACCGCTTCATCATCGGCCAGTCGGATGCCAAGCGCGCCGTTGCCGTGGCGTTGCGCAACCGCTGGCGGCGCCAGCAGCTCGACGCCGAGATGCAGGCCGAAATTCACCCCAAGAACATCCTGATGATCGGCCCGACCGGCGTCGGCAAGACCGAGATCTCGCGCCGCCTCGCCAAGCTCGCGAATGCGCCGTTCCTGAAGGTCGAGGCGACCAAGTTCACCGAGGTCGGCTATGTCGGCCGCGACGTCGAGCAGATCGTCCGCGATCTGGTCGAGCATGCCATCGTGATGATCCGCGACGCCAAGCGAGAGGGCTTGCGCGCGGCCGCCCACGACGCGGCCGAGGACCGGGTGATCGACGCGCTGGTCAAGGGCGACTCGAAGGACGCGACCCGGCGGTTCTTCCGCCAGAAGCTCCGCAACAACGAGCTCGACGACACCGAAATCGAGCTTGAGATCGCGGATGCGTCGAACCCGATGCCGTTCATGGAGATCCCCGGCGGCGGCTCGCAGATCGGCATGGCAAATCTTGGCGATCTCTTCGGCAAGGCGTTCTCGGGACGGACCAAGACGCTCAAGACCACGGTTAAGGACAGCTACAAGATCCTGATCGACGAGGAAGCCGACAAGCTGATCGATCAGGAGCAGATCACCCGCGAGGCGATCGAGGCAGTCGAGCAGAACGGCATCGTTTTCCTCGACGAGATCGACAAGGTCTGTGCCCGCGCCGAAACCCGCGGTGCCGATGTCAGCCGCGAGGGCGTGCAGCGCGATCTGCTGCCGTTGATCGAAGGCACGACCGTCTCGACCAAGCACGGTGCCGTGAACACGGACCACATTCTGTTCATCGCCTCGGGTGCGTTTCACGTCGCCAAGCCTTCGGATCTGCTGCCGGAGCTTCAGGGACGCCTGCCGATTCGCGTGGAATTGCGCGCGCTGACCGAGGAGGATTTCCGGCGCATCCTGTCCGAGACCGACAATGCGCTGACCGGCCAGTACGCCGCCTTGATGGGCACCGAGGGCGTCGAGGTCACATTCTCCGAGGACGGGATCGCGGCCCTCGCGCGGATCGCCGCCGAGGTCAATTCGCAGGTCGAGAACATCGGCGCGCGGCGCCTGCACACGGTGCTGGAGCGGGTCTTCGAGGAGCTTTCGTTCACCGCGCCGGATCGTGCCGGCGAAAGCGTGACCGTGGACGCTGAGATGGTCGAGAAGCACCTCGGCGATCTGTCCCGCTCAACCGATGTCAGCCGGTATGTGCTGTAGGGTGGGTCAGACCCCATTCTGCGGGTAACCCCGTGTCGCGCATCTTCATCGACGCCGATGCCTGCCCGGTGCGGGGCGAGGCCCTGAAGGTCGCGGACCGGCACAAGGTGCAGGTCTTCGTCGTCTCGAACGGCGGTATCCGTCCCGATCCGCACCCGCTGGTCGAGACCGTGATCGTCCCCGATGGCGCTGACGAGGCCGACAAGTGGATCGCCGACCGCATTGAGCCGGGCGACATCTGCGTGACCGGAGATATACCCCTGGCCGCCCGCTTGATCGAGAACGGCGGCACGGTCCTGAAGCACAACGGCGAGAGCCTGACTGCGCGCAATATCGGCAACGCGCTGGCGACGCGCGATCTGATGGCGGATCTGCGCGCCGCCAATCCGCTGAACCAGGGTGGCGGCGGAAAAGGCTTCACCAAGCAGGATCGTTCGCGATTTCTCGATACGCTCGACCGGATGATCAGATCCGCCCTGCGGGTCAAGGCGTGAGTCTTTTGGCACGTGAAGGGGAAGGTAACCCCGTCTGCTGGGCGGCGCTCGTCAGCGAAGGCTGTGTTCAGAAGACGCGGTCGTGAATACGCCCGCGCACCTTCTGCTTGGGGTCGCGCTCTGCTCCCGGCGCGCGGCTCCGCGCAGTGGTGCGTGGGCGGGGTTCGGCAGTCTCGTCCCGGATCTCTCGCTTTACGTGATGGCCGGCGTGTCGCTGTTCATTCTGCAGATCCCGCCCGCGCGGATCTTCGGCGAACTGTACTTTTCGCCGGCCTGGCAGGCGGTCTTCGCGGTGGACAACAGTTTCATCGTCTGGGGCGCCGTTCTGCTGGCGGCCCTGGCCCTGCGCAATGTGCCTCTGACGGCGTTCGCCAGCGCCGGGCTCCTGCATCTCGCGACGGACTTTCCGCTGCACAATGACGACGCGCGGCCGCATTTCTGGCCGCTGAGCGACTGGGTCTACGAGAGTCCCTTGAGCTATTGGGATTCGGATCATCACGCCGCCTGGGTCGCACCGGTCACGCTGCTGGTCGTGCTGATCTCGGCGGTGGTGATCTGGCGGCGCTGGCAATCATGGCCCGTCCGCATCGGCGTGCTTGCAGCCTGCCTCGCGGAGATCTGGGTCGTCCGGCAATGGCTGCTGTTCTTCTGATCGTCCGCTGCACAGATCCCGCCGCATTGACTAGGGAACGACGCGTCGAGCGCGGATCGTCCAACGCCGTATTGCCTGACTGTCAGCGGTTCGATCCTGCCTGAACAATCACCCGCGGATATCGAAGCGTACCGTCTTGACTTGCCGGAGTGCTCTGCCTGACATGCCGCCAACTCAAGGGAGGACAGGCAGATGGGCGAGACGGGTCGTCATGCGGGCATGCTGTTGGTGGATTGCCTGCGCGAGCAAGGCGTCGAGCGGGTCTTCGCCGTGCCGGGCGAAAGCTATCTCGCCGCGCTCGACGGGATGCACGACGCGAACGACATCGAGCTCGTGCTGACCCGCCACGAGGGCGGTGCGGCTTTCATGGCAGAGGCGCACGGCAAGCTCACCGGCCAGCCCGGCATCGCCATGGTCACACGCGGCCCCGGCGCGACCAATGCCTCGATCGGAGTTCACACGGCGATGCAGGATTCCTCGCCGATGATCCTGTTCGTCGGCCAGATCGCCACCTGGATGCGCGATCGCGAGGCGTTTCAGGAGATCGACTACCGGGCGTTCTTCGGGCCGATCGCCAAATGGGCGACCGAGGTCGATGACCCGGCCCGCCTGCCGGAGGTCGTGAGCCGTGCGTTCCAAACGGCTCTGTCGGGACGGCCCGGTCCGGTCGTGGTCGCATTGCCGGAGGACATGATCTCGGCTGCGACCGAAGCGGCGAAGGGCGCGAAGGTCCGTGTCGCACGCCCGGCGCCGGACGCGGCGGCGGTGGACGATGCGCTGGCGATGCTGGCCGCGGCCGAACGCCCGATGGTTCTGGCGGGCGGCGGCGGATGGACCGACGCGGCACGCGGGCTTCTCAAGGGGTTTGCCGAGGCAAGCGGTCTTCCCGTTGCCTGCGTCTTCCGCTTTCAGGACCTGATGGACAACCACTCACCGAACTATGTCGGCGATGCGGGTGTCGGGATGTCGCCGCACATGAAGCAGATGATCGGCGAGGCCGATGTGATCCTGGCGCTCGGCCCGCGTTTCGGCGAGTCGACGACGGACGGATACAACCTGTTCACTGCACCGGACCCGGTGCAGAAGCTGATCCATGTCCATGCCTCGGACCGTGAGATCGGCAAGATCTATCAGCCGGTTCTGCCGATCCATGCGCACCCGGAGAGTTTCCTTCAGGCGATCGCCGACAGGCCCTTGGCGCCAACGGATGCTCGCGATGGTTGGACGGCACAGGGGCGGGCCGGTTACGAGGCGACCTTCGATCTTCCCGCACAGCCTGGAACCCTGGATATGGGTGCCGTGATGCGGCACCTGAATGCTGTCCTTCCCGCAGACGCGATCCTGACGAACGGGGCCGGGAACTTCGCCATCTGGCCGAACAAGCTGTTCCGCTTTGGGCCCAATCAGCGGCTTCTGGGCCCGCAGTCCGGCGCCATGGGCGCTGGCGTGCCGGCGGCCGTGGCTGCCAAAGCGCATGACCGAAACCGCACGGTGGTCTGCTTTGCGGGTGACGGCGACTTCCAGATGACCGGTATGGAGCTGGGCGCGGCACTGCAATCGGGCTGCCAGCCCATCGT
Organism: Pseudomonadota bacterium; assembly: GCA_039184865.1. Lineage (GTDB taxonomy): Bacteria > Pseudomonadota > Alphaproteobacteria > Rhodobacterales > Rhodobacteraceae > Thermohalobaculum. The sequence goes on from JBCDAV010000001.1 coordinate 79,061, forward strand.
GCTCGTTCTGAACAACGGCATGTACGGTACGATCCGGATGCATCAGGAGCGCGAATACCCGCACCGGACCGCGGGAACGGCGATCACCAACCCGGACTTCGTGCAGCTCGCGCAGGCATTCGGCTATCACGCCGAGCGGGTCAGCGAGACCGAGGAATTCGCACCGGCGTTCTCGCGGGCGACGGCTTCGGCGACCGGTGCGGTGCTCGAGTTGATGATCGATCCCGAGGCGATCACGCCGCGCGCCACGCTCAGCCAGATCCGGGGCGGCTGACGCGTCGCTCAATAGCCCCGGACGGGATTGACGACGTTGACCAGCGGCTCGCCGGCGATCCAGCGCTCGAGGTTGTCGAGGAACATCTGGAAAGATACGCCCTCCCAGCCGTCGTAGACCGAGGAGGAATGCGGCGAGATCAGAACGTTCGGCATGGGCCAGAGCGGGCTGCTCTCCGGCAGTGGTTCGGTCTCGAACACATCGAGGATTGCGGCGCCGACATGCCCGCGGTCGAGTGCCGCCGCGAGGGCTGTCTGATCGACGACCGAGCCGCGCGACACGTCGCCGATGATCACGCCCGGTTTCATCGCGGCAATCTCATTCGCACCGATCAGATGACGCGTCGCAGCCGTGAGCGGCGTGCAGATGGCGATGAAGTCGGCCCGCGGGAGAAGCGCGGGAAGATCGGCTGCGGCGTGAACCTTGTCGACATGCTCCATCGGACGCGGCGTTGCTCGGGTGCCGAGAACGGTCATGCCGAACGCTTTTGCCCGTGCCGCGATGGCCCGGCCGGTATGGCCGAGCCCGATGATCAACATGGTTTGGCCCTTGAGCGGGCGCATCGGGCGCGGATCCCAGCGCCGTGCCGCCTGATCGGTCTGCAGACTGGCGACGCCCAGTGTGAAGTGGAGAAAGCCGCCGAGGATGTATTCAGCCATCATCTCGGCTGCGACGCCGGCGGCGTTGGTGACGGTCGTTTGTGCCGGATCCCAGGTGCCGAAATGGTCGGTGCCGACCCCGCCGTTCGAAATCCACTTCGGGCCGCCTTCGTCGAATAAGGCTTCTCGCGGAAAACCGGGCGTCCCCGCAAACCGGACCGAGTAGACGACTTCTGGCCGGAACTGCGCGACCGTGTCGGGCAGGTCCTCATAAGTTCGACATTCCGCGCAGGCGGCATCGGGAAACCGGGTGCGCAAGGCGTCGGCCAGCGAGTCTGTTTCGGAGTTGTGCAGAAGGACCCTGGGATTTGGTCGGCTCATCTTCGTACATCCTGCAGCAAGCGGCCGAAGCCGGGGAGCGGATCGGCGATCTTCAAGTGCTGAAGCGCCTGGAACAGCATCGCCTGGTTCGAGGTGATGACCGGCTTGCCCGTGGCCGTCTCCAGCCGCGCGATGGCCTCTACCGCACGCATATCGGTGCAGGACAGAACCAGCGCCTGCGCCGCGACGTGATCGGCGCCCATCCCAAGCTGGAACACGGCTTCGGGGTCGAGGGCGCCTTGCCCAGTGTTGTCGAGTGTCTCGGTTACCTCGGACCGTTGGACGGTTCGGAACCCCATGCGCGCGAGGAAATCCACGGCCATGTCGTTGATCGCCGGAACATAGGGCGAGGCGAAGCCAATGGTGTTCACGCCCAGCGCCGCCAGCGCACGCACCAGCGCCCCTGCTGCTGTCACGGTTCCGGCACCGCTGGCTGATCGGATGCGCTCGGCCAGTGCCCGGTCGAAGTCGGGGCCGTGGGTCAGGGTCGCGGACGTGCAGCCGTACAGCACCACGTCCGGTCTTGCCCCCATCAGTAGGTGCAGCGGATCGTCGAGATCAGCGGCTCCGAGACCCTGCATCTGAGCCTCGTCCGGGATCTCGTCCTCATCGTAACCGCCGAGGCGCGCTGTATGGATCGCAACACCGTCCGGGCACATCAGCGCCAGGTCGGGTTCCAGATTGGTGTTGGTGAATGGGACCAGAACACCCAGCCGGGCGCGACCGCGGGATTGTTTCATGGCGTTGCCTCCGTGGTCAGACCTGCCTCAAGGTCTTGTTCAATGGCGTCCGGATTGCGATCCTCGGGCGGGCCGAAACCACCGCCGCCCGGTGTCTCGAAGATCAGTGTCTCGCCCGCCGGAATACGGATCTCGCCCTTGCCGGGCAGGTCGGGACCGTCATGCCCCAGACGGATACGCCCCGGCGCACCGTCGAGGCCACCATGACGACCGCGCGCCGGCGTCCGGACCCGTTCAACCGAAAGAAACAGCAGGATATCCTGGTCTCTCGACGAAAGCTCGATCCTCTGGCCAAGACCGCCGCGCATCCGGCCCGCGCCGCCGGAATCCGCTCTCAATTCACGCCGGTGGAACAGAACCGGCGCGACGGCCTCGGTCGTTTCAATCTGGCTGCCCCAGACGCCGCTGGGGAAGGCGGTGGCAGAAAGCCCGTCGAGGCCCGGACGGGCGCCGGTCCCGCCATTGAAGACCAGTTCGAGCGCGAATTGCCGATCGCCCCTGTCGGCGGCGTCGGGTGCGTGGCGCAGCGGCAGGTCGTACATGCAGGACGCGCCCTCGGCGGGCACCGCGTCGGGCAGGGCCTGCGACAGGCAGCCATAGACCAGATCCGGCGTCATCTGGCCGAGCGTGTGGCGCATGGCAACGGGTGCCGGCGGCTGGGCGTTGAGGATGCAGCCCTTGGGGGCCGTCACGCGGAACGGCTCGAGCGAACCGGCATTGTTCGGGATGTCCGGTCCGATAATGCAGCGGAGCGCGAAGACGGAATAGGCTGCGGCATAGTTCAGCGGCACGTTGATGCCCTTGCCAACGCAGGCGGCCGTGCCGTCGAAATCGAGCAACACGTGATCGTCGGCGATCGTCAGAGTTGCGTGCAGGTCGATCGGCGTCTCGTAACCGTCGACGGTCAGGATGTTGTGCCAGGTTCCCTTGGGCAGACCGGCAATCGCGTCGAGCGTGCCGCGCCGCGATGTCCCGATGATGAACTCCGAGAGCGCGTCGAGAGTTTCGAGACCGAACTCTGTCATCATCTCGGTCAGACGCGCGGCACCGGTCTCGCAGCAGGCGATCAGCGCGTAGATGTCGCCCTCGTTGGCGATCGGCTCGCGGGAGTTGGCCTTCACGATGTCGAGAAGCAGCGCGTTGACCTCGCCGGCATCGACCAGCTTGCAGGGCGGGATCAGCAGGCCCTCATCGTAGATATCCGCACCCTCCGGTCCCATGCCGCGCCCGCCGAGATCGACGAGATGCGAGGTGCACGCGGTGAAGCCGATCACCCGGTTGCCGTGGAACACCGGCATCATCAGCAGAAAATCGTTGAGGTGGCCCGACGCGATCCACGGATCGTTCGTCATGTAGATGTCGCCGGGGCGCATGGTCTGCGTCGGAAAGCGCGCGGCGAGGGTCTTCACGGCCTCGGCCATCGTGTTGATGTGCCCCGGCGTTCCCGTGACCGCCTGCGCCAGCATCCGGCCCTGGGCATCGAAGATCCCGGCCGAGATGTCACCGCATTCCCGCACGATCGGGCTGAAAGCCGCGCGGATCAGGGCCTGGCCCTGCTCCTCAACCACGGCGAGCAGGCGGTTCCACATGACATGCAGGCGGGTGTTGGAGGTCATGTCTCGGGCTCCTCGGTCCGGATCATCCAGATGTTGCCATGGGCGTCGATTGTGGCGGTGAAATCGGCGCTGACCAGCGTCGTGGTCTGCGGCTCGGCGATCAGGGCGGGGCCGGGGATGCGATCTCCCGAAGCGAGAGCGGCGCGCTCATGGATGGCTGCCTCGCGCCATGCGCCGGTGACGTCGCACAGGATCGGGCGTGAGACCGTTGTCGTTTTCAGAGTGGATTCGGTGCTCGACCGGCTGGCCGTATGGTCCGGCGCGGGCGCAGAGACCGAGAGCGCCCAGTTCAGAATCTCGATCGTCATGCCGGGCACCGTGCGTCGGAACTGGCGGCGATATTCGGCTTCGAACGCGTCCCGGAGCGCGGGCAAATCGTCGCCGGAGATGATGCCATCGGGCAGGGGGATTTCGATCTCGTGGCCCTGACCGTGATAGCGCATGAAGGCGACGCGCCGGGTCGTGAGTTCTGCCGCGGGTGCGCCTTTGCGCACGACGTCGCGGGCTTCCTGCGCCATGGCATCGAGGAAACGGTTCAGCCCGTCGAGGTCGAGTTGCTCCAGGGTCGCATACCGCGAACGGACGATCTCGAACGAGACCGGCGCAAAAAGGAAACCGACGGCCGAGCCGACGCCCGGGTCGCGCGGGATCAGGATGCGGCGAACCTGTGCGCGGCGGGCAACGCGGGTTGCGTGCAAGGGGCCGTTGCCGCCGAAGGCGATCATCAGCCGGGTGCCGAGATCCTTGCCCGACTCGACCGCGTGGATCCGGCCCGCACTTGCCATGGCCTCGTCGACGATCTCTGACACACCTAAGGCGGCGCGGTCAGCCTCCAGCCCGAGAACATTGCCGACATCCCGGGTCAGCGCCGTGGCGGAGGCGTCAGGATCGATCGCCAGGCGGCCCTCGGCGAAGCTTTCGGGATCGATCAGGCCGAGCGCAATGTCCGCGTCGGTGACCGTCGGTTGCGTGCCGCCCTTGCCGAACGCGGCGGGGCCGGGATCCGAGCCTGCGCTGTGCGGCCCGACGGTGAGGCGCCCGAGCCGGTCGACGGCGGCGATCGAGCCGCCGCCCGCCCCGATCTCGATCATCTCGATCACCGGAATCCGAACCGGCATGCCTGAACCCTTGATGAAGCGCGCCGCGCGGGCGATCTCGAAGGTTCGCGCGGTCTGCGGCCGCTGGTTGTCGATCAGGCAGAGCTTTGCGGTCGTGCCACCCATGTCGAATGACAGGACCTGATCCGAACCGGTTTCGGCAGCGATACGGGCGGCGAGGATCGCTCCGCCAGCCGGGCCGGATTCGACCAGGCGGATCGGCAGGCGCGCCGCCGTCTCGATCGTCGTCATCCCGCCGCCCGCGGTCATCATCAGGAGCGGACAGGTCAGCCCCTCGGCCTCGAAGCGCTGCGAGAAGTCCCTCAGGTACGACGCCATCAGTGGCTGGATGTAGGCATTTGCGATCGTGGTGCAGAGCCGGTCAAACTCGCGGGCCTCCGGGCTGACCTCGTGGCTGAGCGAAATGACGAGATCCGGCATTTCGGTTGCAAGCAGGTCGCGCAGGCGCTGCTCGTGTGCCGGATTGGCATAGGCGTGCAGCAGGCAGATCGCTACGGCATCGATCCGTGCGGCGCGCAGCTTCTCGGCGAGATCGGGAACGGCCGCGTCGTCGAGCGGGTTCGGCTCGCGCCCCTGCGCATCTATCCGCCCGGCGATGGTGAAGGCGTGTTTGCGCGGAACGATCAGGTCGGGTTTCTCGAGGTTGATGGCGTACTGGCTGTAGCGTCGCTCGTAGGCGATCTCGAGGATATCGCGAAACCCTTCGGTCGTGATCGTCGCAACCCGCGCGCCGCGCCGCTCGATCAGCGCGTTCGTGGCGAGCGTCGTGCCGTGGATGAAGCCCGTGATCTCGCTCCACTGCCTGCCACCACAGGTCAGAACATCGCGCGCGCCTGCCAGCGCACCCAGCGCCGGGGCCGTCGGCGTGGTCGCGGTTTTTGCCGTGGCGAGAATATCCTGAGCGCCGTCCATCAGGACGGTGTCGGTAAAGGTGCCGCCGATATCGATGGCGAGACGCAAGTCGTCAGGTGCGGTCATGTTCGGTGTGTGGTCGGAGAAAGAAACGTCGGATCACTGGCGCGCGGCGCCGGATTTCTGCGTCAGGCGACGAGGTCACACCCCGTCGAGCGTCGCAGTGTCGCGATGGTGAGCGTGTCGCGCATCACGGATGTCCCTTCAGGCTCCAAGCGCGGAGTTAGACAGTTCGATGGTCGAGCGTCAACGCGATTCGGACGCTCCCGGATGAGGCACGGGCTAACTCCGCTTCACCCGCGAGGCAGCGGTGCGGGCTCGGGAGTTTTCAGGAATCGGAGGTCGCGCATGCGAACTCACGAACGTCCGCCGCGTGGTTCGTGCTGGTTCACGACGCAGGGACAAAGCCATTACACCGTTTTCGCCTTGGACCAGAGAAAGCAGCGGTAACATGCGTGCGTATCTACCCGCGGAACGTGAGCGTAGCGTTGCGAACCTCCCCATGGCCGTTCGTCCTGGCTGCTTTCGATCACTCACCGTGAACGGCGTTCAAGGCTGGCAGGTCCGGATCACTCTCTAAGTTCCGGCCTCAGCCCCCGTTTCAGCTGGTCCCGGCAAATCCGGACAGGATCGGACAGTCGGGCCGGTCATCGCCGCGACAGGACGTGACCAGATGTGACAGATCGTCCTTCAGCGCCTGAAGTTCCCGCATCTTGCTGTCGATGTCATCGAGGCGCGCCTGAGCGATCTGCTTGACGTCGGCCGAGGACCGGTTGCGATCCTCATAGAGACTCAGCAACTCGCGGACGGCGTCGATATTGAAGCCAAAAGCCCGTGCGCGACGCACGAAGATCAGCTTGGACAGCTCGGCCTGCGTGTACTGGCGGTATCCTGCCTCGGTGCGCGCGCTGGGGACGACCAGATCGATGTCGGCATAGTACCGGACCGTCTTGATGGGCAGTCCCGACGCTTTCGATGCAGCCCCGATGTTCATGGCTCCTCCCCGGCGTTATCTATCCAGTTTGTGGAGAGTTAAGATGCCGCCGCTGTGCGGTCAATTCCTTGCAAACCAGGTGTTTGCTTCGAACGAATTGGTTTCGCCCCACGAACTGCCAAGCTCGTCGCGGAGGTGGTCGCGAGAAAGGCGACGGCAGTCGGATCAGCAGCCGCTGCGGATCTGGATGCAGACATGCGACGCTCGCTCGACCGCAGCACGGCAAAGGCTGTTGCTTGCCGTGCTTGAGACCCAGCCTAATGTCTGTTCAAGCCTCACTTTTAGATGGCGGTCTTGAGAACGGTGGAATGCGCAGAAGCCCTCGACGATCCTTGATGCTTTGGCTCAGCGGTCTTGCAGCCGTCATTGTGCTCGCCGGTTGTTCGCAGGGAAAGCAGCCTTCGCCGTCGCGATCCGACGGTCCAAGCCAGTACAAGATGGCCGGACCACTGGCAGATTGGCTGAACGATACCCACAGTCCGCCCGCGCGGTAATCCACGTTCAAGATCGCAAGAAGATGCTTTCGCAGGACTGCCATGGCGCGGCTCGGGTCGGTGCACGGAATTGATATCAGGGCGCGATTGCGGTGCAACGCGTCTCCTTCCCTGAACGATCACGCGTACCGTATTCCATATGGCGGAATAGTTTACGCCCTGTGGCAATCGGATCGATCAAATTTAACCAAATTAATTCAGGCGTTTAGCCACCCTCTGCGGCTCCGGATTTTTGCATGCACGGGATCGCTCACGAAAAGCTGTGTTGTTCAGAGCGTGCCTCCTTTTAAACCCTGCGCCAGCGACCCCAGACACTGACGGCAGCGAACACGACCACTCCGAGCGCGCCTCGGTTCCGGGGGAAAATCATGGTTAGAAAGTCTATCGTGGCCGCGACAGCGGCTGTCTGCACGACATCCGTGCTTGCACAAACGTCGGGCGATGAGGGCTTCGTCGTGGACGAGATCATCGTCGAGGGCGAGCTGCAGGATCGTACTCTGCAAGAAACGCAAACCAGCGTGACCGTTGTCACCGGTGAAGAGCTTGAGCGGCGCAGCGACACCAGCCTGCGCTCCGTTGCGGAGCGCACCGCAGGCGTCAGCACGAGCTCACGCGGCATTGGCTTTGTCATTCGCGGTTTCGACGAACGCGGCGTCGATCAGAACGGCCCATCGGCGCCCGCGATCACGACCAGCGTCGATGGCGTGCGGATAACCGACTTCGGCCGCATCAATACGACCTTCCTGTCGACCTGGGATCTCGAGCAGGTCGAGTTCCTGCGCGGCCCGCAGTCCACGCAGACCGGGCGCAACGCGCTTGCCGGTGCCGTCGTCGTGCGCTCGAGAGACCCGAGCTTCGACGAGGAATTCAAGCTGCGCACGGTGGCCGGGAACTTCGGAACCTTCCAGGCCGCCGTCGCCGCGAACTATCCGATCATCGAAGACACGCTCGCGGCGCGTTTCTCGGCCGAGCTGAACACCACGAACGGCTTCATCACCAACATCACGACCGGCGCGAATGACGAGGGCGGCACCGAGAACATGACGTTGCGCGGTTCCCTCCGATTCGAGCCGACTGAGGATTTCTCGGCGGTCCTCAAGCTGAGCTACATCGACGGCACCGACGGTTTCGCGTCGAGCTTCTCCCAGTTCGAGCCGAGCCGCATCGTGGATACCAACGAGATCACCGAGGACGATTTCGAGTACCGCACTGCGAACCTGCGGCTCACCTATGACTTTAGTGATGAACTGACGCTTGAGACCGAGACGGTCTACTCGAACCGACAGTTCGTCTTCCGCGGCGACTTCGATAGTGGTCCGCAGGCGCTGGCCTTCGCGGTTGATGCCGACCGGGACAGTTCGTTCTCGCAGGAGGTTCGCCTGAACTACGAGGACGAGCGGTTCAGCGGTGTGTTCGGCGCGTTTTATAATCAGACGCGCGGCAGCAGCACGACCGGCGGAGTTGTCCTGTCGACGTTCATCGCACCGCCGCAGTTCGTGCCGTTTCTGCAACCGAATTCGTCGATCGACACCGAGGCGTTCTCGACACTCCAGTCGCAGAACTTTGCGTTGTTTGGCGAGGTCGAGGCCGAGGTGTTCGGCGGGCTCAGCCTGATCGTCGGCGGTCGCTATGACCGCGAGCGGCAGACCTCGTCGAACATCAGCATGGCGAGCACCAATGATCCGCTCGTGCAATCTCTGCTGCCGGCGAACGAGATCACGCCCACGGATACGCTGTTCCAGGCCTTCCTGCCGAAAGCCGGTGTCGTCTACGACTTCACCGACGACGTGAGCCTCGGCTTCACATTCCAGCGCGGCTACCGAGCCGGTGGCGCTGCGTTTAGCGTCGTGCGCGGCGAGCAGTTCGAATTCGACCCGGAGTTTTCCAACAACTACGAATTGTCGTTCCGCTCGCAGTGGTTCGACGATCGTCTGACCGTCAACGCCAACGCCTATTACGTGACCTATCGCGACCAGCAGGTGGTGATCCCGCTCAGCAACCAGCCTCTCGATGTGCAGACCGTCAACGCCGGTGAGTCGCAGAGTTTCGGCGGCGAGCTGGAGGTCCGGGCGCGGCCGATCGATGAACTCGAACTCTACGGCTCGCTTGGATACAACGAGACCGAATTCACCGACTTCGTCTCGGACGGCATCCAGCTTGCCGGGAACGAGTTCCGCAGCGCGCCGAGATTCACCGGCGGGGTCGGCGGGACCTATTTCTTCGACAACGGACTGTTCCTCGGCGCCGATGCCTCCTACACGTCGGCGTCGTTCCGCGACGCCTTCAACGATCCGGCATTGCGGTCGGACTCGCGGTTCCTGCTGAACCTGCGTGGCGGCTTCGAGATCGAGAACTTCACCGTGACGGCATTCGTCAACAATGTCACGGACGTCACCTATGCCGAGGAACGCGACCCGGGATCGGTGACGCTCGGCGCGCCGCTGACCTTCGGCGCCATCGGGCAGGTCGAATTCTAGACCGGAAGTTGAGCGCTCCCGGCGGGCGGCAGGTGCCGCTCGCCGGGCTGCAATCGAATTGTCTTTACAGCGCGATCAACCTTAGGCAGTAGTCCGCCCACGAACGATCATAGCCAGCATACGCGAGCTGATTCCACTCAGAACGGGGGCTCGCCATGGGGCGCATTTCTTCACGTACGATTCAGGGTGTCTTGCTGGGCGATCAGCGGACGGATCAGGTTCTGCTGCTGCAGGATCTGAACGGCGACGGCGACAGCCGGGACGCGGGCGAAATCACGGTCTTCTTCGACGAGACGAATGCCGCCGGGCTGACAACGCCGACCAACAACGTCTTCAACGTGCACCAGGCATCGGACAAGTCTGTCTATGTCGGCGACGGCATCAGCGACGCGGTCTACCGCCTGCAGGATCTCAACAACGACGGCGACGCGAACGATGCCGACGAGGCGAAGGTCTGGTTCTCCACTGCAAACGCGGGCGGCCTGACCCTGCCGACGCCGAACGGCGTTCACGAGGGCGGCGACGGCGCGATCTACGTCGCCAACGCGGGCACCGGCTCGTTGCCGGCCGACGCGGTTTACCGGACCGAAGATCTGAACGGCGACGGTGATGCCGAGGATGTGGGCGAGGCGACATTGTGGCTGGATCTGGCGTCGATCGTTCCGACCTCATCGGCCTTTGACATCGTCTTCTTTGGCGATGTTGCCTACGTGAACGACACCGCAGGCGCCGAGGACAACGTCGTGCTGCGCATCGAGGATGTCGACGGCAGCGGCGCGATCACCGCCGACGAGGTCACCGTTTTCCTGAGCGAGAACAATCCCTTCGGCGCTCCGGTCGGCTTCGCCAATGCGGTGGCGCCCGACGGCGCGCTGCTCACCCTGACCGATATCGCCAATCCGGGACCGGCGGTGATCTACCGGCTCGAGGATCTGGACGGCTCGGGCAGCATCGACGCCGCCGACGAAGCGGTCGAGATCTGGAACGCCACGACGCTGGACGTTGCCTTCCAGACCTTCGTCGCGTTCTCGCTGGCCGCCGACGAGGACGGCACGCTCTCGCTGACCTCGGATGACAGCGTGATCACGCTGACCGACGTGAACGGAGATGGCGACTACCTGGACGACGGCGAGACGGTGATCGCCGCCTCGGAGGACTTCGGCGACCCGATCGACCGGCCGCGCGCACTGGCGTTCTACGAGGGCGCACCGCAGCCCGTTGCAAGCCTGGTCGGCACGGGCAACCAGTTCTCGGCCTTTCTCGATACCGACACCAACACGCTCTACACGACCGGTGCGAACTTCTTCGGGCAGCTCGGCAACGGTGCGCAGGGCTTCAATATCGAGCAGCCGCGTGCTGTGACCCTGCCGGAGGGCTTTGATGAGACCATCACCTCGGTCGCGGTCGGCCAGCTTCATTCGACCTTCCTGACGGATGCCGGCGACGTCTATGCCTGGGGCTTCAACAACAATGGCTCGCTCGGGCTCGGCGACGAGGAAAACCGCCCGGTGCCGGAGAAGGTCACCGCTCTGGACGACGTCAATGTCGTCGCGGTCGAGACCGGGAACGGTGTCTCCTATGCGATCACCGACACCGGTGCGCTCTACGGCTGGGGTTTCAACACCAACGGTCAGCTCGGCCTCGGCGACCGCGACGAGCGGCTGGTGCCGACCCTGGTCGAGGCGCTGTCGGACGAGACCGTCGTGAGCGTGTCGAGCGGCACGTCCTACACGCTGGCCCTGACCGCCGACGGACAGGTCTATGGGTTCGGCACGAACCGGGACGGGCAGCTTGGCTCGCCGGACGGGCTGGAGGACGATGGCTCGACCATGACCCGCGTGCTCTCGCCGGTGCTGGCCGAAGGCCTGCCGAGCGATATTGTCGCGATCACGGCGGACACCAACACGTCCTATGCCGTGACCTCGGACGGCCGCGTCTTCGGCTGGGGCGAGTCGCGCTTCGGACAATTGCTGCAGGGCGCGGATCAGGGTGATGGCACGTTCGATCCCGATACCACGGACGTGCTGGTGCCGATCGAGTTGACGGCACTGCCGCCCGGCGTCATCGACGTGAAGGGCGGCGCGCGCTGGGGCGCGGCCCTGACCGAGGAGGGCGATGTCTGGCTCTGGGGACCGAACGACGAGGGTCCGACGGGTGGTCTGGACGGCGATCCTGCGGCCGAGAGCGATTTTAGCTTCTTCCCGGTCAAGATCGCCGAACTGGACGACCCGAACATCGTCGAGATCCAGACGGGCCCGAATGCCATCGTCGCCCGTGCGGACGATGGCAGCATCTTCACCTGGGGCATAAACGGCGACGGGCGGCTCGGCTTCGACAGCAACGGCGAGACCGTCTACTTCCCGCAGGAGATAGAGCTCGAGGCCGATATCGCTCCGTGGCTGGTCTCGGCCGATCCGGCCGACAACGGTCGCGACATCTCGAACGACACGAGCATCACGCTCAATTTCACCGAGCCGGTCTTCGCCGGTGAGGGCGCGATCCGGCTGGTCAATCGCGACTCGGGGGAGGTGACCGAGATCGACGTCGACAACCATCTCCTGGTCGACTTCGACGGCGCGACCGTGACCGTTACGCCGCCGGAGCACCTGGTTGCCGATGCACGCTACGCCGTGGAAATCGATGCAGGTGCGTTCGTCGGAGCGGACGGGGACAGCTATGCCGGGATCGACGTGGGCGATACCAGCACCTTCAACTTTACCTTCTCCGAGATTGCCGCGGCCTCGCCGGACGATCTGCGCGGCACGTTCCGGGCCGACCTGATCCGGGGCGGCGCGGATGACGACCACATCAGCGGTAAGTTCGGCGACGATATCCTGTCGGGCGCTGGCGGCGATGACGGACTGCACGGCGGCTTCGGTGACGATCACCTGCTCGGCGGTGCGGGCAACGACGATCTGCGGGGCGGCTTTGGCCGGGACCATCTCGAAGGCGGCGAGGGCGACGACCATCTGCGCGGCGGTTTCGGACGTGACCGGCTCGACGGCGGCGCAGGCAATGACGAGATGCGCGGCGGGTTCGGCCAGGATACCTTCGTCTTCAACGGCGGGCACGACGAGATTGTCGACTTCGATGCCGGCGGTGGCTGGTGGTTCTGGCGCCGACCGGGCGAAACCATCGAGATTTCGATCGAGGGCGTCACGACGTTCGCCGATATCGAAGCCGCTGCCTCTCAGGATGGGCACGATCTGGTTCTGTCCTTCTCCGATGAGGACAGTCTCACGCTCAACCGAACGCGGCTGAGCGAGCTTGACGAAAGCCACTTCGATTTCGTCTGACGTCGACTCCGGCGGGCGTAGTAGATTGCTTCGCCCGCCGATCCCCTGCGTGATCGGTGATCTGAACGGGTGAATTCGTCGGCACCTTGCGCTACCGGAGCGACATGAACGTCGTCCCCATCATGCTCGTGGTCTGCGCCCTGCTGGCGGCCACGACGCTGTTCGCAAAGCTGCTCGGAACCGGGCCGGACGGGCTCGGTCTTCACCCGCTGCAGATCAGCGCGGGGCGGTTCTTCTTCGCGTGGCTGGCCATCGCGTCCATTGCGGCGCTGCGGCCTCCGTCGCTCTCGGGCGCGAACTGGCGATGGCACTTTGCGCGTGCCTCCTGTGGCTGGGGTTCGGCGACCTGCCTGTTCGCAGCGGCGGGCGTTCTGCCGTTGGCGAGCGCCAACGCCCTGTCGTTTCTCAGCCCGCTCGTGGCGATGTTCCTGTCGATCTTCGTTCTCGGCGAGCGCGTCGGCGCGTGGCGCTGGTCGGCGGCGAGCATCGCGATGACCGGCGCGCTGATCCTGACGGCGCCGGGGACCGAGACCTTTCAGCCCGCAGCGCTGATCGCCATCGCGGCAGCGGTGTTCATGGGGATCGAGGCGATGTTCATAAAGCGGCTCAGCGACACCGAGCCGCCGGTGCGCATATTGCTGATCAACAACTCGATCGGAGTGGCACTGTCGGTCACGGCGGCGCTGTTCGTCTGGCAGTGGCCGAGCGAAACCGGCTGGGGATACCTCGCGGCGCTCGGCTTCACGATGATCAGCGCGCAGGCGTTGTTCATTCAGGCGATGAAACGCGCGGATGCCAGCCTGACCGTCCCGATGTTCTACACGATCCTGGTGTTCGCGGCGGTTTTCGACCTCGCCGTTTTCGGTATCATACCGACCTGGCAGGCGGTTGCAGGGGCCTGCCTGATCGTCGTCGGAGCGGTCGTGATCTCGCTTCGGGGTCGCACCGCAACATAATTCTTCGCATCTGCGTCATGAAGGACGCTCCTCGCAATTGACAACCCTAAGGGTAAAGTGATCAATGCTGTTACATTGTAACAATGACACGACGATCACCAACCTACGACGTGATCGATCACGGGGGACTAAACATGCATCGAGTAACTTCGGCATCTATCTTTGCCTTGTCATTGGCCTTCGCAGCGGGTCCGTCCATGGCTGCGGAATGGGACGTACGCGTCGGTGGAGAATTCGTGTCGTACTTCGGCTACGCAAGTTCCGACGTCAGCACTGATCCGAGCGTGGACTTCGACGGCTTTGATGTGAAGAGCGACGTGACGATTGCCTTTTCGCCGGAGATCACGCTGGAAAACGGCCTGCAGTTTGGCGCCGTCGTTGAGCTTGATGGCCAAGAGGGCAATATCGGTGACAGCTTCCTGTTCATCGACTCCTCTGGCGGTACGGTCGAATTCGGTTCGCGCCCGTCCGCAGGCTACAACATGTTCTACAGTGCTCCTGATGAATCCATCCTCGGAACGAATGATGGATCATCCGGCGACTTCATTCCGTTTGATGAAGAAGCAGGGTCGGCGCTGGTCGGCAATGACACAGGTCTGGGGACGCTCAACTCAACGTTCATCGAGAACGGAGCGAATGCGAACGATAATGCTGACCGCATAAACTACTACACTCCCAGGATCGCTGGTTTTCAACTCGGCGTGTCGTACGCGCGCGACCCGAACGCCTCCAGTAACGCGCAGGTCGATATCACCGCTGCCGGTGGGTTGCATGACCTGTTCGACGTTGGTCTGAACTACGTTGCAGAGTTCGGGGACGTTGGGGTCGCGGTAGCCGGGCGATGGGGCATTGCCTCGTTGGAAGGCTCGGCGGCAGTCGCCGGTTCGTCCGGTCTTGTCGTTGACGGCACAGGGGCGACCGTCGTGCGCGCGACGACCGCGGATGTCCAGGCGACCGACACTGTCGTGCTTGCTCCAGTAGACGCTGTCGCGGCAGGTCAGTCGAGCAACCCCACCATTCTAGGCTTTGGAGCGAACGTCAGCTACGGGGGGTTCACGATCGGTGGATCGTGGGCGGAACAGAACGATACGGTTCTGTCTGACGGGCAAGCCTTTGACGTCGGGGTGAGTTATGCGACCGGTCCTTGGGCGGTGTCATTCACTTACCAGTATGGCCAGAATGTCGACGATGAACTTGCGAATGGCTCTGACGAGGAATTGCAGCAATTCGTCGCCGGTGTGACCTACGAGCTCGCCGAGGGCGTCGCCGTGGGCGGCTTCGCTGCGTATGTCGATTTCGATGAAGAGTTCTCGGATGACGGCACGGCTGGCGGTGATGACGTAGACGGTTTCATCATCGGCGGCGGCGTGGCTCTGGAGTTCTAGGGCCGCGGCGAGACGTCCAGACGAACATAGTCTGCACCTGATCGCGCGCGCATGGGCTTCGACCCATGCGGAGCTTCCATCGAAGAGTCTCGTTGGGGGACGGCGACTGATCAGGTGTAAGACTATCGACTAAACAACACTAAAGTCAGTTTGTCCGATGATGGGGCAATCTGATTTCCTAGGGGCACGTCCAGCGTCAGGATAGCTCACTGGTTGTAAGCAGTCTTGCCTTGCAGCGGCGTCCCTTGGGAACTGTTCCAGAAAATCATAAGTCTAAACTGGCCGCATCGAGCGCGTTGACCGCCTACAGTCCTTACGCTGCAGCGGTCGTGATCTCGCTGCGCGGACGCTCGGCCTGAGCGGATTGGGCGCGTCACTCGGAAGACCCGGCCCGGCAACGCGGGAGACGGTCGGAAACGTGGCTCGAAGCCAACTCGTTAGTTGACAAATTAGATCGACAATTGCGAGGGTCGGCGTCAACTGATCGGACGTCCGATGAGTGTAAACCCAGTGCAACGGCCGCTGGACAGCGGCAAATACGCAGCCAGGTAAAAGAAACCCAGCCTCGCGTCGACAGCACCAAATGCGACTGATGGAGGCGGGCAATGGACGGCCAAAACGCATCTGCGAACGAGATTCTCGAAATCAAGAATCTGTCGATCACCCTGCCCGTCGGGTCCGACCGGAAGTACGCTGTTCAGGACATCTCGATCACGCTGCGCCGCGGCGAGCTCCTCTGCGTCGTCGGAGAGAGTGGTTCCGGCAAGTCGGTGATGACGAGCGCGATCATGAACGACGTGCCGCCGCGGCTCGGGATCGAAAGCGGCGAGGTTCTGTTCGATGGCGAGGACGTGCTGAAGTTCTCGCGCGCGAAACTGAATGACATTCGCGGCGCGCGGATCTCGATGATCTATCAGGAGCCGATGGCCGCCCTGAACCCGTCGATGAAGATCGGTGCGCAGGTCGACGAGGTGTTCGAACTGCACCGCCCGGACATCGACGCCGAGGGACGCAAGGTCGAAACGCTCAAGCTGTTCGAGCAGATGCGCCTGCCGTCGCCCGAGCGGATCTATGCCAGCTATCCGCACCAGGTCTCGGGCGGCCAGTGCCAGCGCGTCGTCATCGCCATGGCGCTGGCGTGCAAACCCGACATCCTGATCGCCGACGAGCCGACGACGGCGCTCGACGTCACCACGCAGAAAGAGATCCTGAACCTCTTCAACGAGCTCAAGGACGTTTATGACAACGCGACGATCCTGATCACCCACGATTTCGGCGTGGTCGCAGAGGTGGCCGACCGCGTGGCCGTGATGTGCTGGGGCCGGATGGTCGAGGAGGGCACGACCGAGGAAGTGCTGCTCCACCCCAAGGAGGACTACACGCGCCTTCTGGTCGACGCGATGCCGCTTCTCGAGACGACCAGGACGCCGGATCTTTCGCGCAACGACACGCCCGTCGTTCACGCCAAGGGCGTGCACAAGGTCTATTCCGACTCGAAGCGGTCGGTGCACGCGGTCAACGACGCGAACTTCTCGCTGCGCCCGGGAGAGACCCTCGGCGTTGTCGGCGAATCCGGGTCCGGAAAGTCCACGCTTGCAAAGGCGCTCATCCGCCTGACCGAGCCGAGCGAAGGCGCGATCTTCATCAACGATCAGGACTTCCTCGCGTTGAACGGGCGCAGCCTCGACGAGGCCCGGCGCCACATCCAGATGATCTTCCAGGATCCGTACGGGTCGCTCAATCCGACCCACACGGTCGGGCAGATGATCTCGCGCAGCGCGATCCTTGCCGGGCTCTCCGACGCCGAGGCCAAGGCGCGGACGCATGAACTTCTGAAGCTCGTCGGCCTCGGCCCCGAGGCCTTCGACCGCCGCCCGCGAAACTTCTCGGGCGGCCAGCGCCAGCGCATTGGCGTGGCCCGCGCGCTCGCGATGGAGCCAGAAGTTGTGATCGCGGACGAAAGCGTTTCGGCGCTCGATCTCTCGGTGCAGAAGCAGGTGCTTCGTCTGATGAACGACCTGCAGTCGCGCCTGAACATCGCGATCATCTTCATCACGCACGACCTGCGCGTGGCGGCCCAGATTTCGGACTACATCACGGTCATGGAGAAGGGCGTGATGGTCGAGATCGGCACCGCCGATCAGGTCTTCAACAATCCGCAGCACGAATACACCAAGAAGCTGCTGGCAGCGGCGCCGGGGCAGGGCTGGCACCCGCCGCGCCTGTCACCGGAGGAAGCAGATCGCATTGCCGCGAATGTCAGCCGCGCCTGAAGGCGGCCGGTGCCTTCCCGTATTTCGATGACAGGATCAATCGCATGAGTACGTCGAACCGGACCGGCTGCCACCGGCACTCTGCTTTCGGCAAGGAGATGCAGGTCGCCGACGCGCATCTCGACATCGGGGAGGTCGCGATCCTCGAGATGGCGCGCCACCTGTTTCAGGGCTTCGCCAAGCCCGAGTGCCACGGCTGGATGAGGGCGTTTCAACGGGCCGAGGAGATCTTCCCGCCCGAAATCGCGGCGGACGTCGCGTGGAAGACTCTCAAGCTGATCCAAGGCATGCGGATCAGCCGCCGGTCCTGCTTCCAGTTCAGTTCGCCGAACTGCCCGGACTGCGCCAAGGTGCTGACAGAGCACGAACGCCAGTTGCTTGGGGTGCTGGTGGCGTCGAGATGCCGGCAGATGAGTGAGGCACGAACCCATGCCATGCTGCTCTGCGAGGGCAATCAGACCGACAGCCTGCTCGGTGCCGCGAAGGATCTCTCGGACGTGCTCGGGGAGCGCCTTCTGAACGGCTTCAGCCTGCGGGTCAGGGCCTGAACCGAGCTTTTTTGCTGTACAGGCTGGTGTCGCCATCTTCTTTGCGAGATGCGCGAACACGTCGGCGATTTCCTCGTTTTGCCGTCGCCCTGCTTCCCCCCGGGCGCACCGCGCTGACGCCAGCTATCCCGGAGGGAAGGTCGACAGAATTTCGTCGATCACCGGCTGCACGTTCGGGTCTGGATTGTTGAGTTCGTCCGGCGTCAGCCGCTTGGAGGCGAACCCGTGCCAGACCGGCAGCGCTTCGACTCTGTCGATGATGTCGATGGCAAGCTTGCCCTCGGTGTAGCGCTCGGTGAGCGACTCGGTGCCGTAGTATCCGCGGCCCCACCAAGGCCCGCTGAGCGAGCTTGGCACGTTCCAGACCTCGACGCCGTCCCGCGCGCCGATGGTGAATTGAACGAGGAAATCGGCGCCGTCGCGGCTCTCGAGAAACGTGTATCCCTTGCCTTCGAGATTGCTGCGGATCCCGTCGAGCAGCTTGGCTGCTGTTCGCGGTGTCGGCCCGAGCAGCCCGAACACGTCCATCGGTTCGTCGCGCGCCCAGGCGAAGGTCTGGTAGACGCCGAAATCCCGCGACGTGTCATAGTTCGCCTCGAAGGTCGGCTTGTCGGCGCATGCCACGAGAAGCATGAGCGTTACCAATAGGGAAATTATCGAGCGCATGTTCTGCCCTTCCGACCGTCTAGGTTACTCCGTTTGCAGGTGCGCGAGACTACCACCGCCGACCGCGCCGCTGTTTCCGGTGGTGCCGGCGGACCGCGTCGCGCCTCCGGGCTTTCTTGACCGCGCCCACCGTTGCTCCGATCGCTGCACCGATAGCCGCGCCGCGCCCCGGTCGGCCGGAAACGATCCCGCCGACGATTGCTCCGGCAACCGCACCGCGCGCGGCGTTGCGGGCAACTGGCCCGGCGTTTGCCTCCTCGTGACCGATCCAGAAAGCGCCGGTCGAGACCATGAACACGACTGCCACGATCATCACCCTTTGCACAGTGATTCTCATTGCACCTTGCTCCCGTTCTCCCAGGTCTCAATCGACTGCGACCCGTCTTTCTCCGTGACGAGAATCTGTCCGTCCGGTTTCCCGTCGATGAAGCGTCCCTGATAGATCTTGCCCTCGGCATCGATCACCGAACCCGGCCCGTTCGGGCTGCCGCGGGAGAACACGCCGACAAACGTTCGCCCGTCCGATGCCTCGAGTATGCCTGGACCTTCCGGATCGTCGTCGGCGAACATTCCCATATAGGTGTCGTCATTGGACTGGATCAGTGTGCCAAAGCCGTGGCGGACATCGTTTTCAGCCTCTCCGAAATAGATCTCGTCGGCCTCGGTTTCGTAATAAACGAGGGCTGGGCCGACCATTTCACTGTCCTTGATCTCGCCTCGAAACACCCAACCCTCGGGCGTGGTCAGGCGGCCCCTGCCGTGGGTCAGGCCATCGATCAACTCGCCCTCAAAGGTATAGCCGTTGGCGCCGACGTAGACACCCTCGCCCTCTGGTACACCCTGGGCGAACGATCCGTCGAAGGTGTCGATCCCGCCATCCGCGGCGCGGAAAGCAACCTTGCCCGCCCCGTCGGCTCGACCGGCGACGACATCCCCGTCATAGCGGGCTTTGAACCCTTGCGAGTCCCAGTAGATCAACGTTCCCCGCCCGCTGGCCTTGCCATCGAGACAGGCGCCTGTCCACGTCGCCCCTTCGGTTGACGTGCCGTCGCCGGACGTCCAGATCTGGCAATCCGTCACCGGATCGGTCAACCAGTTGTCGGCAAGCGCGTCGCCGCCCTGGAACACTACGAGACCAGTCGCTGCCGCGAGCATCGCTCTAGCAACCGGGACGACACTGTTCGGTTTTCTCATGTCAGATCTGGCCTCTTTGAGAGCACAGGAGTAGGTGTCGCGACAGAAGTCCGTCGCGACCGCCCGGGTCAGTTCGACGACTTTCCGTCCTGCAACCCGCGCTGATAGGCGGCTTCCTTGTCCTTCTGGACCTTGTCGACCACGAGACCGCCGAGCAGTCCGGCGCCGGCACCGATGGCCGCCCCGAGGCCCGCGTTCCCGGCGATGGCCCCGACCACGGCGCCGCCGGCGCTGCCTGCGACCGTGCCGGTGATGGCGCGTTGTTCGGTATCGGAAAGTCCCGCGCAGCCCGAAAGAAGCCCCAGCGAAACGACGACGATGATTGTCTTCTTCATGTCCCTATGTCCTTTCTCGTGGCGTCAGTTGCACGGGAACGCCGAAGCGGCCCATTGCAGAAGCCCGTCCAGCGCTTCCGTCTCGCCGACGCTCGGGTTCTTGCCGACCCAGTCGACGAACATCGCGACAGCTTCATTGCGCGACGGGCGGTCGTCGCCGGTCGGCGCGCAGTAGACGCCCTCGTCGAGCTCGGCTGTCAGCGCCTGATGGAAGTGCGCGACGCCAATGATGTAGCCTTGGCACATGTGGATGGCCGCCGCGTAGGTCGGCGCGACAGGTGCCGCGGCGCAGAGCGTCGCCAGATCCTCGGTCGTGTCGATCAGGAAGCGCTCTTCCTCGGCTGCGAAGGCCGGTGCCGTGAGAACGGCTCCGCAGAGCGCGAGTGCCGCTGCTCGTTTCCCGTAAGGCAAGTTCATCGGGTTTCTCCCCTTCTGTGAAAGCTTGTTGATCGCGATCTTGTGCCGGCTCCTTTCGCGCAAACCACTCAGGACGAGGGCCTCATCTTTCGCGGCTGCGCGCGCTGGCTTTCTGGAAAGCTCAGAGTATCGTTTTGGCTCGGCCCCCTTTGTCAAAACGACGACGCGTGAACCATCTCAGATAAACCATCAAAGCGCCAGCCTTGCGCGCAATCCGAAGATCCCGATCAGGTCCTTCGTCGGGTCAAGAGCGGGGTTCACCACCACTTGCGCATCCGGGGTGACGGCCAGCGTCTCGCTGACGTTCAGCCGGTAGAACAGCTCGCCGCTCCATTGATCGTCGAGGCCCGGTCCGAAGCTGTCGCCATTTGGCCGACCCCAGTTCAGCCCGAAGCCCAGAACATCCTGGCCCGGGCCTGGTTCAGGCTGCCAGCCGACACCGGCGCTGACGCTCGCTTCCAGCAGTGCGCCGCCATCGTTGGCAAAGCCGCCGCGCAGGAAGGGCAGCCACTGATCCTCGATGAACCACGAGGCCGATCCCGCGACACCCCAACCGTCGTTCACGCCGAACTCGCGCGAACCGTCCGTGTGCCAGAACGTGGCGTGGATATTGTCGAAGATCAGCCGCTCGGGCGACGTGGTCCAACCGATCTCGAACGAGGTGAAGAAGTCCTTCTCGTCGAAGAAGGTGCCGAAGCTGTGGAACGGTTCCGTAGGGTCGGCATTGGCGTCGGCTATGCCGGCGATGGCGTAGAAATTATCGGTCAGGAAAACCCCGCTTGCCAGGCCGAGCGCGGACTCGTTGGGCGCTCCGATCGTCCCGCTGCCTGTCGAGAACACGAGGTTCGAGAAGTGCGTCCACGGACTGCCGAGCGCGTAGGCATCGACGTAATCCGTGACATCTAGCAGACCCGCCGTGACGGTTGCCCGGCCATCGCCGAGGCGCTGGCGCCAGTAGAGGTTGGTCAGGCGCGCGCCCTGATCGCTGAAGGGTCCGTTGAGAATGCCGACATATCCGATATCGAAGCCGAGCCCGCTCGGCGCGACGTCCGTGTAGGCGTGGCGGTGCTCGCCTTTGAAGACCAGCGCTCCGGTGTTCGGCGTCCCGGACCCGATCAACTCCCACGCGCCGAACAGGCGCACCATGCCGGAGGCCGCGAAGTCGTCGCCCGTGCTCTCGGTCGCGGCGAATGCGAGGCTCGTGTAATCGATGCTGAACGAGAGACCGGTATCGTCCGTCAGTTCTTTCTTGCCTGCCTGCCACTGTTCCAGAAGGCCCGGTTCGGGCAGCAGGCCGACCTGCTCACCGTCACGCTCGATCTGGCGTTCGACCGCGTCCGGGCCTCCGAATGTCTGCGCTCCGGCGCTGCCCGTCGCGACGGCCACGGCGCAAAGCGCACCGGCAAGCGTGAAGGTGGTGTGCTTCGCGTATGACCCCATGGCGCTGCCTTACTGGAACGGGTTGGCGATGACGGGCGTGACGTTGAACTTCAGCAGCCATTCGGGACCGAACGTGTCCTGACGCACGACGCTGTAGTCGACCTCGGCATTGAATTTTATCGGCAGCCCGAAAAGGCGCGTCGTCTTCGAGATCCCGAGCCCGACCGGAACGTTCCAGCGATCTCCCGTCGCGCCGTTCCAGTCATAGGTGATCGTCGGCCCGGCGCCGACCTGCCATCCGTCGCCGACATTGAAGAACAGGAAGTATTGCAGCGAACTCAGATTGGTGTCGTTGCCATGGCCGGCGATTTTCCAGGAATGCGTGGCGAGCCCGCCGATGATCCCCCAATCGTCGATATAGGCGCCGAAGAATTCCGGGCCGAGCGTCCAGTTTCCGCTGCGCAGGTCGCTGTTCGTCCCGGCCGGGATACCGCCGACCGCGCCGATCCCATAAGAGAACTTGCCGTCCGTCTTGGGTGCGTAGGCGAGGTCGAAGCCGATATCGCCGAGCCCGCCGCCGCTGTCGAAAGCGCCGGTTGTGCCATCGAAGAACGGCTCATTTATCGGAAAGGCGAAGGCCGGGCGGAAGATGATCTTGTCGCCGCTGTCCAGAATGAACGGCAGCACCGGCTGGAAGGTGAAGGTGAACCCGTTCTGGTCTTCCGCACCCGGCAGGTTGCCGTCGTATCTCCGGTGCTCGATCTTCAGGCCGAGGCTCGCCAGCGACGTCGCCGGGTTGGACAACTCGTTCGCCAGGGCGTTCGCGTCCTGCTCGGCCGCGGCAGGAGCAGCGGCAAGGGCGAGTGATGCCGCCAGTGCGAGCATCGAGAAGGTGCGTGATGTCATGTCTGTTCCAGGTTCAGTCAAAGGCCCGGGTCCGTGGCAGGCCTGTGCCATGAACCGGGGTACGTGTTCCAAGCCCGAGCCCACGGGCGAGCTTCGTGATCGTTTCAGAGGCGACGGCATCCAGTTGATAGGTCACGGACATCGGCACGAGGCCGTCGACCACCATGACCATTTCGACGTTCGGAGCGATCGTGATCTCCCCCGTCAGCGTCACCGGCTCGTAGATGAAGGACGGCGTCCAGCCGTCGGTCATGCGCACGCGGATCATCTGGTTCGGCGGCGGCGGGGGCATATGGCTGCACATGCCGCGCTCGGGCACCAGATAGGCCACCGGCCTGCCGTCTGCATCGGGTGGGGCCGGGATCACGAAGCCCGAAATCCGCACATCGGCGCGCGTCAGCTCAGGATTTCCGGCGTGCGCGGCCTCTCGCCTGCGCTCGGCGACGACCCAGCGCTGCGCGATCAGATGATCGATGTCGATGCCCTCGGCCGTCAATTTCGCTTCGGCCTGCGAGAGCGTGGTCTCGAGGCTCGCACGCGCCTCGCTCTCTGGCGCGGCCTTCTCCAATTCCGCCCGCATCCGGGCGATTTCGACCAGCTCGCGCAACTTCTCGGGGTCGAGGTCGCGGTAGGGGTCCTCGAACTGCTGCTTTGTGTGGTCAATCAGTGCCGCCCAGTCGATCTGCTTCGGCGCCTCGCTGGCCGCCGCCAGACCCGACATCATCGAAAGCGCGAATGCTATGAGCCATCTCATCCGGAATCTCCGCATGTACGGTTGAAGCCGGGGGCGGATGCCGCCCCCGGGATCGCGATCAGAGCGTGTTCTTGTAGATCACGCCGTCCTTCATGATCAGGTTGATCGTCTCGGGGCTCTCGGGGCGCAGATCGGCGCCGAACCACTTGTCGCCTGTGCCGACGACCGAGAAGTCCTCGAGCGGATTGCCGTCGATCAGCAGGATGTCGGCATAAGCCCCTTCCTCGATCACGCCGAGCTTTCCGTTCGGGTAAGGGTTCATGAAGTCACCGGACAGCTCCGCGATCTGCCCGCCGATCGATGTCAGCGTGACCATCGACTGATGCGGCCCGAAGAACTCGTTGTTCAGGTGCTTTTCATAGGCGATCTGGATGTTGCAGGCCTCGACCGAGCCGACGCAATCGGTCTGGAACCCGCGCGGCACCGGGCACTCCTTCATGTTCGGGACGTAATTCGCGAAGGTTGCAGACGCCGACTTCGCCTTGGCGAGACTTGCCGGCACGTTCGCGATCGCAGGAATGCTCAGCAGGCCCGGGTCAAACGCCGTCAGGTTGGTCGTGATGAAGGCGCCCTTTTCCTTCATGACTTCGGCGATCTCGCAATCGAACGAGAAGCCGTGCTCGATCGACATGACTCCAGCGTCCAACGCGTTGAGGATAGCCTCCTTACGGTAGGAGTGGGCCATCACATAGCTGCCGTACTCGCTGGCCACCTGCACGGCTGCTTCGATTTCTTCTTTGGAACCGGCTACGAGTTGCCACGGGTCAAAGGCCGAGACAACGCCGCCGGACTGCATGAACTTGAGCTGGGTTGCCCCCATGCGGAAATTGTTGCGGCCATACTTGTAGACGTCGTCGATGCCACTGATTTCCTGCGCCATGTTCAAGCGGCTGAAATTCGTCGAACTGCCCGGCGGCGCGGTAAAGTTCGCGAAGTCAGCGTGTCCGCCACGTGTGCCGAGAAACGCGCCGGACGGGAAATAGCGCGGGCCGAGGATCTGGCCCGAGTCGATAGCACGACGCAAGCCACCGTTGGCGCCGCCAGCATCGCGCACGGTTGTGAAGCCCTGCATCAGATACATCTCGGCCATCCGCGCGCCGTGGATGCCGAAATCCTCCCAGGTCACGTTAGCTTCCATCGCTGGCAGGCTTGGTCCCATCAGCATGAGATGTGCGTGGTTCTCGATGAATCCGGGCGTCAGCGTGCGGCCGCCGCCGTCGATGACCGTGGCGCCGTCGGCCTCGATCGGGTCTGCCGACACTGCGACGATCAGGTTGCCTTCGACAAGGACGTTGCCGCCCTCGGTCAGCGTCTCGCTGACACCGTCGAAGATATTAACGTTCGTGAACAGCGTTCGTGGCTTCGCATCGTCCTGCGCGAATGCAGAGACGGCAACGCACGAAACGAGTGCGGCTGCGATAAGGCTGCGCATGTTTGTTCTCCCCATCATTGAGCGAAACGGGTCGGGCGCGGGACACACGCCCAACCCAAACACTTCGCTGAGAAGTTGTATGACCGATCAATGAATGCGCTGCCAGTCATCTTCGGCGGGCCTGCACCGAAAATTGCGCGATCTTGACTGCCCGAGATGCGGCACCATCTCGGGCGTTCTGGTATGCTCTGTGACCGCGCGTTGCGCGCTTGCCCGGTACGTCGAATGAAAACCAGTCTGCCCGTCGTGAAATTGAGCGTTCTGCGGCCGTTCATTGATGGCCTGAAGGCGTTGTCCGTCGATCCGGATGTCTTGGCGGAGAACGCCGGGCTGTCCGTCGCAGCGATCTTTCAGGACGATGCCGTCGCGCATGTCATGCTGATCCACCAGTTTCTCGAGGATTGCGCCGCGGCGACCGGCAATGTCTTTTTCTGCGCCGAGATCGGCGCGAAGCTGGATCAATCCGGCTGGCCGCCGATCGGCCGTGCAAAACAGCACGCCCGCACCCTCGGCGACTTCATGACGATCTTCGTGTCCGGGACGCCCGATCTGGCGGCCTCGTCCGACGTCTTTCTCGAGATCCGCGGCAAGCAGGCGATCTTCGGCCAGCGCAGGCGCTTTCCGCCGACCATCGTGCCCGCGCAGAATGACGGCTTCAGCGCTGCGCTCGGGATCTCGATGATCCGCCATTGCATCGGCGACCGGCTCGACCCGCGCCAGACCCTCGTCGTGGTCAGCGATCCCTCGGCGGTGCCGTTCCTGTCAGAGGGATTTCAGGTCATCGGCGGAGACAGGAACGGCATTCGGATCCAGTTTCCCTCCGAGTGGCTGGCATTCGTCATAGGAGAAGACACAGGATCGGGCGTCGCGCCGCCGGGCGAGGTCGCGGGTATCGATACCGACCTGATGTCGAGCTTCCGCGCGCTTCTGCTGCAGAACATCGGAGACGGCGGGTTGGATGCCGCGCGCGCGGCCCGGCTGGTGCACATGAGCAAATCGAAGCTGTCGCGGTTCCTCGCGTCGCAGGGCAGCAGCATCTCCGCCGAGATCATGGACGCAAAGCTGGTGTTTGCACGCGGCAAGCTGCGCGACAGCGCGCTCGAGATCGAGGAGATCGCGACGCGTTTGGGCTATGCCGACCCGTCCAACTTCTCGCGCGCGTTCAGCCGGCATGTCGGCATGGCGCCCTCGCGTTACCGGCGCGAAAACACGGGCGCACGCTGAACGCGCGGCATCCGCCGCGTTGTCTCTCGCGGTCCCGCGTTCCCGGCGAACACTGTTGACTGCACCCCGGGGGCTCGCGCAACGTCCGGCGAAGACTGAACAGCGCCAGCCGGAAACAGGAGTTCTCCATGCGCCTCATGCTCTTCTTCGCCGCAGCACTTTCCCTGCTGATCTCGTCAGGGCAGGCGAGTGAGGAAAGCAAGACCTGGCCGGCATCGGACAAGGCGAAGCAATTCGTGCAGGACACGATCGTCATCGGCATGCTGGCGAGCCCGTACGGCACCGGCTGGACGGAATATGAGCAACTCCACACCTATTTCGACCGCGCGCGCGAGAACGGGATCACACGGCACGAGATGACCATCGCAGCGGCCGACATGACGTTCGAGACATTGCTCGAACAGCACTATCACTTCCGCGCGGCGATGGCCGAGCAACCCGATAAGTTCATCATCGTGAACGAGACCCGCGATATCGAAGCCGCGCACGCGCTCGGCAAGACGGCGGTCATCTGGAACAGCCAGACAGCGGAAGTCCTGAACGGCGATCTCAGGAAAATGGCCCTGCTCAAGGATGTCGGGATCAAGAGCATGATCCTGGCGTACAATGACACGTTCCGCACCGGGTCCGGTCAGCTCTCGGCCTATAACGGCCTCGATATCGGGCTGACGCCCTACGGCAAGCGCGTGATCGACGAGCTGGTGCGCTTCGGCATCCTGCTCGACCTCAGCCACACCGGCTCGAAGACCGCCAACGATGCCATGGACTACATGGACGAAAACTACCCCGGCGTGCCTTACGTCTACACCCACTCGGTTCCGGCCGGGCTTTACAAGAGCGAACCCGACCGCACGCCGCGTGGCTGTTACCGCACGATCCCGGATGACGAGGCCCTGCGCGCCGCCAAGTCCGGCGGCTACGTCTCGCCGACCTTCACCGAGTGGATGCTGGACGGCATCTGGCCCGAGGATATCTCGCCGAAGCAGGCCGCCGACATGATCGACTACTACGTCAAGCTCGTCGGCGTCGATCATGTTGGGATCGCGACCGACGACATGTTCTCGACCGAACTGGTCGTCGAGTTCGCCAAGGCCAATGCCGATCTCTACAACGATGGCGGCTACATGATCGACGCCTTCAACAAGGGCGCGACGGGCAACGGCGAACTTGCCAAGATCCTCGCTGCGATGACCGACGATCTCTGGGCGCGGGGCTATACGAACGATGACCTCGCCAAGATCTATGGCGGCAACAAGATGCGGGTCTTCGCGCAGGTCTGGGAGGGCAAATCGGCAGAGCAGTTCCGCGCCGAATACCCCGGGCGTTTGCGGGTGCGCGAACGGATGCGCCGGTACTTCCACTCGCGCTAACCGAACGTTCTCTGCCCCTGGTGCCGCGCAAGCGGCGAGCGGCGTGGCACTGCGGACGCGAGTGCCAAAAGCGATCCCGGCTGCCTAGACCTCACGGCTCGTTTAGTTGTCGGACCGGTGTGGTCGCACTAGTGTCGCCATTGCTGAGATCGGTAGCCCGCCCAAAGACGCAAGGATCCCCAGCGACGATCTGCCTGGAGGGGGCCTTGCAAAGCGCAATCCTGTTGGACGCCTACACGCGACACGAGGCTGAGCTTCTGCAGTTCCTCAGCCGTCAATTGGGGTGTGCCAGTCTGGCAAAAGACCTTGCGCACGATGTCTGGCTGAAGATCTACAAGCTCGAAAATCCGTCACTCGTGCGCAATCCGCGCGCGTTCCTGTTCAAGACCGCCGCCAACCTCGCAAGGGACTACACTCGCGTCGAACGGCGCCGTTCGGAGATCCGCGATCAGGCGCAGGGCACGGTCTGGCCGGACGCCGAGCAGGTCACGCCGGAAGAACACGCCATCGCGCGTGCCGAACTACGGTTCTTAGAGCGCGAGATGGCGAACCTGCCGGCAAGATGCCGCCGGGTGCTTTACCTCTACCGGTTCGAGGAGCGTTCCCAGGCGCAGATCGCCGACAATCTCGGGGTCGGTATCACAACGGTCTACAAGGATCTCAAACTTGCAATGTCGGTGCTCAGCGAGGCACGGCGCAGGTTCCGCAGTGACCCCTGACTGATATGAAGTGAATGTTTCGGCTTGTTCACTCGTCTCAGTTAGGAGAGAGACTGCGCAACCGAATTTGTCCAAGCAAGCGATGCTGCCACACTCATCACGGCAAATCGCAGCGATCAGGATCGCACGATGACCGACAGTGACGACGTGGGACCGGAAGACCGCCAGAAGCAGAGCGCCGCGATCGAGGACGAGGCGCAGGACTGGTTGCTTCGCTTCCTCGACGGTGATCCGCCCGAGCAGGACCTGGACCGGTTTCATCGCTGGTACGATGCGGACGACAGGCACGGCCGCGCATTCGAGGATCTGAAAGCGCTTTGGGGGGATCTCGGGAAGATCGGCCCCGGCGCGCTCCTGCAAGGCGCACAGGACGGTGGGGCCCGGACGCGCCCGGCGCGCGATCCGCGCCATCTGCCGCGCCGCACGCAGGCGAAACAAGCGCGCAGGGGTTGGCGTGCGGCCGGCATGGCCCTCGCTGCGGTCGCCTGCGTCGCGGCCGTTCTGGTCTTCGCTCCGGCCCTCCAACTGCAACTCACCGCCGATTTCCTGACGAAAGCCGGTGAACAGGATAGCGTCACGCTTCCCGATGCATCCGTGGTCACGCTGAACACCGACAGCGCGATCCAGCTTCGCTTCACCGAACAGAGCCGGGAAGTCGTCCTCCTGCAAGGCGAGGCGATCTTCGACGTCGCCAAGGACACGGCGCGGCCGTTCTCCGTGGTCACGGGATCGACGCGCGCCACGGCGCTCGGCACGATCTTCGCAGTGCGCGCCGGCGAGCTCGGGACGACCGTGACCGTGACGGAAGGAACGGTCGAGGTGACGGCCGGACCGGAAGGCGATCCGATTTCGGCCTCCGCTGCCTCCGCGATCCTGAAGCCCGCGCAGCGCATCACCGTCGACCGCGTCGCCAGCGATGACATGATCGAACCCTCGGTCGCCGAGGACGATCTGGCGTGGCGCGGCGGCCACATCGTCTTGAACGATCTACCGTTTGCCGAGGCGGTCGCCGAGATCGACCGCTACCTGCCGGGGAACATCGTGCTCGTGGCGGGTGATCGCGCGCTTGGATCGGTTACTGCCAGACTGTCCATCGATCAGATCGTTGACGGCCTGGAGGCACTCGCCGCAACCCAGGGACTGTCCGTCACCCGCGTCGCCGACCTGATATTCGTCATTAGCTGAGACGATCCGAAAAAAAATTTCGGGCAAATGCACCGAGTCCGCGCGCCCTGATCGTCTTACGGGTGATGAGGCCAAAGCAGGACGCTCACCAGAGGTGTCCGATGGCGAACCCCGGGGGGCGGACATGGTTGTTTCAGCGAAGAGTTTGGACGAATCTGCGCGGGCGCGGAAAATACGCGCCCTCAAGCGCGCATTGCTTGCGGCGACGGCTGCGTCGATCGCCGTTTCGCCGGCCTTGGGCCAGTCGGTCGAACCCGCATCGACACTCGTGCAGCAGCAGGCGCCACGCGTCATCGACATACCGCCGCAGTCTCTCAGCGGTGCGCTGGAAGACCTTTCGCTCAACACCGGCCTGTCCTTCGCCTATGAAACGAGCCAACTCGACGGAATCGAAAGCCCCGGCGCCTCGGGGACGCTCACGCCGTATGTCGCGCTTGATCGGCTGCTGTCCGGCACCGGCGTGACCTACAGGAAGACGTCCGGCGGAACGGTCGCGCTGTCGCTCGCACAGTCCAGCGGTGCCAAGCCCTCCAGCACGGCCGAAGAGTTGTCCTGGTTCGCACAACTGGTGGAGCTGACCTCGGGCGGGAATTCGGCAAGTCAGTCGGGGCTACCCTCTGCCAGCGAAGAATTGTTCACAGACCCGGTTGTCGTCACGACCCCGGGCCGGCGTGCCCAGGATCTGCAGGATGTCCCCCGTGCCGTGCAGATCATCGACGAAGAAGAGCTTGAAGTGGCCAACCGCAAGAGCACGAACCTCTCGCAAACGCTGCCAGAGATCATTCCCGGCTTCGGCACGCCGGTCTTCCAGAACTCGACGCGAAGTCTCAGCCTGCGCGGCCGCGAAGCCCTGCTTCTGCTGGATGGCATCCCGATCAGCGCCGGCGAATTCGGCGTCGAGCTCGGGAATTTCGATCCCCTGACGATCGATCGGATCGAGGTGCTCTACGGCCCGACGGCGCTCTACGGCGACGGAGCCGCGGGCGGCGTCATCCAGTTCTTCACCCGCGAGCCTTCGGAGAAGCCGGTCGAGTTCAGATCTCGCATCGGGGTGCGCAGTTCGGCCGTGTCCGGCGAGTTCCTGACGACGGAGGGCACGAGCTACAACGTGTTCGGCGAGGTCAGCGGGACGCTGGACCAGTTCGACTATCTCGCAAGCGTGAGCTTTGAGTCCACGAACGGGTTTTTCGAGCCGGACGGCGACCGCATCGCGCCGGGCATCCGCCTCGACGACACCAACGATTTCACGTTCTTCGGCAAGGCCGGCTTCAACATCGACAGTGATCAACGCATCCAGGGCACCATCAACTACACGCGCCTTGCCTCCAACCGGACGGATTTTGCCAGCATTCCAGGCAATGACGGCAATGCCGTGGCGACCTTCAACCCGATCATCTATGCCGAGGAACCCGAACAGGAGGCGATCTTCGCCAACCTGACCTACGAGCACGAAAACCTCTTCGGCGGCTCGATGCGGCTTCAGGGTTACTACCGCAACGAGGAACTGACCCAGATTGGTTCGGACATCCGCGGCCTGCCGCTGCCGCCGTTCTTCCCCGTGCTGTTTCAGACGAATTTCGACGGTGATGCCTTCGGCTTCCGGGGCGATTACACGAAGCGTTTCTTCGATCGGGCACAGTTGACCGTCGGCGGCGATTATCTCAACGAGTCGAACTCGCTCCCGACCTTCATCTCCGATCCGAACGTCTTCGCGGCGACCGGCGTGTTCGATGCAAGTGCAGTTCAGCAGCAGTTCGCGCCGACCGAAATCGAAACCTTCGGTCTGTTCGCGCAAGCGGATTTCGACGTCACCGAGGAGATCACCGTCACTGGCGGTGTTCGCTATGACCGCTTCTCGTTCGAGGCGCTTCCGCACGACCCGCCCTTCGGCTTCCCGCCGGGACTGCGCCTCGGCGGGTCGGGCTCGAATGACGGTCTGTCCTTCAATGTCGGCGCCACCTACCAGGTGACCGATGAGACGACCCTCTTCGCGAGCTTCGCGCAGGGGTTCTCGCTGCCGAACATCACGCTTGCGACGAACCAGATCCCGCCCGGAACCTCGCTGAGCGGCTCGGCGTTTGTCGAACCGATCGAGGTGAACAGCTTCGAGGGCGGCGTTCGCGGTTCTCTCGGTCCGCTCGACTACCAGCTCTCCGGGTTCTTCGCGAAGTCCGAGAACGGTTTTGCCGTCAGTGTCGACCCGGCATCCGGCTTCGGTGTCACGACCCGGTCGCCGCAGCGGAACTACGGTGTCGAGCTGTCGACACGGCTGAACGTCTCGGATGATCTGCGCTTCGGCTTCGATGCCTCGTTCAACGAAGGCGACAACGACCCGAACGACACGGGCGACTTCCAGCCGTTGTCGAGCCTGACGGTGCAGCCGATCAAACTGGCGTTCTCCGCTGACTGGAACCCGATGCCGGATCTCGGGCTCGGCATGTCGGTGCTTTACGTCGGCAACCGGGACAGGGCGTTTGACGAGGGCGTCGACGGAGCGCCAATCGACGGCTACGCCACCGTGGATCTCCGCGCCAGCTACGATCTTGGTCCGGGAACACTGTCGCTGGACGTTCTGAACGCGCTCAACAATGAGTACCTGCCGCTGGAAAGCCAGACGCGGTTCGGCGTGACGAACAACCGGCGGTTCCTTGCGCCCGGTCGGCAGATCGGGTTGACCTACTCGGCCGAGTTCTAGACGGACGCCGGGCAGCCTTTGCCGACCTCAAGCGAAGCCGGACAAGGCTGCTCTGCTATCGCCGGAGTCTTCGGCGCCGGCGCTGCATCGAGGCTTCTGCCGCCGATTTTGGCGGCGATCCTCGTGCTGTTGGCAGGCGTGGCTTCAGCGCAGCCTCGCCACGGCTTTTCGATCTACAGCGATCTGGCACGGCCCGCTGGGTTTTCCCACTTCTCCTACGTCGAACCGGATGCCCCGAAGGGCGGCACCTTCCGACAGGGCACGACCGTCACTTTCAACACGACGAACCGCCTGCGCTTCCCCGGCAAGGCGCCCAACGAACTGACCTATGTCTACGACACGCTGATGGTTCGGGCGCTCGACGAACCGGCATCCTTCTACGGCCTGCTTGCCGAAAGCGTCGACGTGGCATCGGACTTCACGACAGCAAAGTTCGTTCTGCGACCGGAGGCGCGCTGGCATGACGGGTCTCGCGTTACCTCGGAAGATATCGTCTTTACGTTCGAGACCCTGCGCGATCACGGTCTGCCGCTCTACAGGAGCACGCTCGAGACGGTTTCGCTGACCGCGCTCAGTGATTGTATCGTTGTCATCGAGACATCGACGCCCGGCGACTGGCGTCCCCTCGAGCTGGTCTCGACGTTCCCGATACACCCCAAGCACCACTGGGCTTCGGAGCCCCTGGACCGACTGTCCGCCAAGATCCCGCTCGGCAGCGGCCCATACCGCGTCGTCTCGCTCGATGCCAACAACGCCGTCGTTCTCGACGCGGTGCCGGATTACTGGGCGC
Organism: Pseudomonadota bacterium; assembly: GCA_039184865.1. Classification (GTDB taxonomy): domain Bacteria; phylum Pseudomonadota; class Alphaproteobacteria; order Rhodobacterales; family Rhodobacteraceae; genus Thermohalobaculum. The sequence goes on from JBCDAV010000001.1 coordinate 112,191, forward strand.
GCGATCTGCCGGTAAATCGCGGTCTCTGGAACTTCGACAGGATCGAGACCCTGTATTTTCGCGATCAGACGGCGATGATCGAGGCCGTGAATGCCGGCGTTCTTGATGCGCATCGGGAAATCGATGCGAGCGCGTGGCACGGGCTCTATTCCGGCCCCGCGTTCGACCGCGGAGATCTCGTTCGGTCGACGTTCCCCGATCCGCGTGGCGGGCGGCTCACCGCGCTGACGTTCAATCTCCGAAACCCGCCACTTGACGATCGGCGGGTGCGCGAGGCACTGACGCTGGCGTTTGACGGGGCCTGGACCCGAGAAACGCTTTTTCACGGACTCTACGGCCCGCCCGGAAACCTCTACGGGCCGACCGATCTCGCAGCGAGCGGTGCGGCCGGCGCAGGCGAGCGCGCCCTGCTTCAACCGTTTCTGGACGATCTTCCAGGCGGCATCTTAGAGGCCCCCGGCCCCACCGAAATTGACAGCCTGACCAGACGTGACCGGTTGCGGCGCGCCGACAGGCTCCTTCGCGATGCCGGACTGGTAGTCGTCGACGGCCAGCGAGTGGACCCGTCGTCCGGCGACCAACTGAGCCTGCGCTTCGTCGGGACGCGGAGATCGGTCGACCGAGTCCTCGCGCCCTACGCGGCGTCGCTCGGGCGTCTAGGTATCGAACTGGAGATGGTCATATACGACTACATTGTCGGGCGCGATGTGATCCTGAGCCACGACTTCGACCTGACCATCACCACCTTTCACAGCGGATTTCCGCCAGGACGCGACGAGCGCATCTACTGGCACAGCGAACGCGCGCGCGAACCCGGATACGCGCTCGCAGGCGCCGAGGACCCGGCGCTCGATGCCACGATCGAGGCCATGAACGAGAGCACGGACGAGGCCTCGATCCTGGATGCAAGCCGCGCATTTGAGCGCATCATGCAGTGGCAGACCTACCTGCTGCCACTGTGGCGCAATGAGCAAAACTGGTTCGTTCACAAGAAGGAAACCAGATTTCCGGAACGCTTCGTCGCAAGCGGGTTCCATTACTTCCCTTATATCTACCGGAAACAGGACCTGCAGTAGGAAAATTAGCGCATTGCTCTCGCGACAGACACCGTGGCGCGACCTCAAAAAACCAGGCCTATCGACTGCATCAGCCTAATCAGTGCGCCTCGACTCGACCTTATGTGGGTGCCTCATTGGAAGCCCGTGATGCGGTACACAGCTAAACGGTTACGCACCCGCGACAATGTCCCACCGTTGTCAACGAAGATCCGTGGCGGGCAGGATGGGATTCGAACCCACGAGACCCTTTTGGGGCCTACTCCCTTAGCAGGGGAGCGCCTTCGACCACTCGGCCACCTGCCCGCCGCAGGACGTACCCTCTAAATCCCTATGATTTCAAGGGATTTTTTGCCTCCGCAGAAGTCCCGGATTTTCCTGCGTTTTCTTTCGTTCTGTGCGAACGTCGCGCGAACATCCGCCCCAAAGCGCCCCAAATGCGCCCCAAGCGTTCTGGCCTTGTTCTCGCTTTCCAATCTTCCAGAACCAGCGACGCGACGACCAGATAAACCCCGAGATCAGTCAGCAACCAGGTCTCGAGATTGAGCGGGATCACGCCCGCCACCATGAACACATTCGACGCCAGGCCAGCAGCAACCGACGCCATGCCGATGCGGTAAAAGATCGACGGATGATGGCGCGAGATCTGCATCGCATACAGGACCGCCGGCGCGAACACGAACGAGAAAAGCGCGTTGATCCCGCGCAACGTCAAGTGAGGCTCGGCCATTGGCAGGCCAAACGGATCGATCATTTCTTGCCACCCCCGCGCAGCGTTTCGATCACTTGCAAGGGATCCTTTCGCCATCGCATCGCCAGCGCGTGCGCACCGCCGAGCAACGGCATTGACACCAGCCCTAGTGCCATTGCCATTGCATAGGCTTCATCGCTCGACAGCGCGAGATAAGACCGCACAAGCGGCGCGAGCAGGATCCCCGACGCCGCACCGGCGATCAGCGCGATCAGCCGGTGCCAGACGTTCGGATACTTTGCAAAGCCGAGCGAGATCACCGCACCGACAAAACCGCACGCCATATAGGCGAGCTTTTCCTCGAGCATCTCGATCGGCAGTGACGCGGCCACCCCGATTTGCGCGGCCGCGACATAGTGCATAGAGACGGTCGGCGACCACGGCATCATGAACCTTTCTAGTAGTCGATCATCGCGGCGTCGCCGCGCACATAGAGCGGATGTCGCGGCGCTCGCGCCTTTGGCAGACCGAGACAATAGAGCCGCTATAACTTCTTAAACCTTTGGATGTTAACGCTCTGTTCACCTTCGTTAAGTGAGGAGAACGGCAGTGGTCCCCGAGTTACTAAACGCAATCGGTCTCGCTCTTTGCCTTGCCGCCGCAATCTGGGTGATAGTCGATAGATCGGGCATGCTCTGACGATGGCCAGCCTCAATCGCGGCGACTTTGGCTTTGAGATCGTTGAACGTGTTCATTGATCGCACTCCGGCTTTTGATCGGCCAGCTCGCCGCGCGCATGCGCCATGACCTCGCGGCGCGCCGCCATTTCAATCACCGATCTCGGCCGTCTCGATCAGACGATGCTCGATCACCGCGTCGCCGGCGCCGAGCTCGAGCACGGCAAAGCCTGGCACGATCCCGTTGCCTTTCGGCCCGGTGCCAGGCGTGACCCGGCGCACGGTCCAGAAGCTCGGCGGATCGCCGAGATCGAGACCATCGGCCGGCAATTCGGCCAGCGTCACCCGATCGGATCGCTGGATCGCGCCGGCGGCATCCTTGACGACCACGGCCGAGGCCTCACCCATCAGGAGCGCGCGCACCGGCACCGGATCGATTTCGAGCTTATGATCCATCAGAGGCAGCCGCCGCCTTGAGATCGTTGATCGCTTCAGCGCGCGCGCAAAAGCCCGACCGCACCGCGCGCGCCTTCTCGACCGTGTCGGCCGCGTTGAACGCCTCGGCCGTGACATCGATCGTGATGGCCGCGCCGTCGATCCCGGCGCATTTGAGCTCGATCTGATCGGTGAGAACATCGACGGCCGAGACCACGCCGCCGTTCTCATAGGCCGCGACGGTTGTCGGCGCGACCTTGCGCAAAGCCTCACAGCCGGAAAGCGCGATCGCGGCAACCGAGACCAGGCCGACGCGAACCGCGCCAGGGAATAGACGTTTCATGGTTTTCTCCTTGGACGAAAGCCGGCGAGGCCGGCCAGACTTTGAACGGCCGGGCGGCCGCTCAAATTCCTTGAGCGCTACGCGAGCGCCAGCGCGGCGTTGCCTGGCGGCGGCGCGCGCATGAACAGCCGCAACGGGATCCGATCGCCTTGGTCCTGGATCACCGTATCGAGCGCCGCACGCATCGCCGGCGCGACGGCCTGCAACGCCGTCACTGCATCGCCGACCGCGGCGATCTCCGGCACCAGCTCCAATTCGTCGGTCATCGCCTCGACCGCATCCTCGAAAGCCTGCAACGCCGTCGCCGTCGACGTCGGCGGCGGATACCCCGCGCGGAAATTGGCCGTGTCGATAATCTGGTCGGCCGTGTTGATCCCGTCGATCCGACCGTCGAGACTGTCGAGCGTGACGAACCCGCCATCGAGCGCGATCACGTAATCGCCAACGCGCAATTCATCGAGCTCCGGCGTCGCGCCCGACGTCGCATTCGAGTTTTCCGAGCGGCAATCATAGATGTTTGCATCACCTGGCCGACGCCGCCCCCAGATCACCGCCGCCGGCGCATAGAGCCGCGAGCTTGTGAACTGAAACTTGGGTGCGGCCGGGAACGGTTCGGGCATTCTGAAACCGCCGGCGCCATCATCCTCGAAATTTGTCTCGAGCCGCGCCGTGATCGTCGCACCGACCCGATCGCAGATCATCATCAGCGTGCCGGTTTCATCCTCGCGGATCTGATCACCTGGCAAGTATCCGCCGACAAACGCCGCACCATCGGTGAGCGATGTAAGCTCGATCACGACCTGTCGATTTGTCACCGTGATTGAATTGATACTCGACATCGTCCGCTCGGAATGCGCGTGCCTGGCATACTCGATCGCGCCCATCTGCGCCGCCCCTTGCCGGCGGAACTGTCCCGCGTGACCCGGCAAGCATCGATCGCGCCCGGATCCTGCGTGCCGCTCATCGGGCAATTCGGCCGCCTGGATCGCCGAGGCCCCGATCCCGTCATCTGGCAATTCGAACTGCGCGAACCGGATAAACTGACTTTGCCGGCCGCTAAACCCGAGTGGAAACGACATCGAGGCGCATCCGTTATTGAAAAACGCCTCGATCGGCTCGGCCACGCCGGCGGCCTGGCGCGTGCCGTTGCTCGAGGTGCAATTGCGGAAGAACGCACCGGGCGCCTTGACGCTGAAACCGTGCGCGAACGCGAACCGCGTACCCTCGAAAATGAAGTCGCCGCGCGCCGTTCCATCGAGCACGGTCGCCGGCACGCCGCGCGTGAGGCTATGGCGAAACGTGAACGTGCCACCGATCACCAGGCCCATTTGCCCATCGGCCGCCGATCCGCCGCCGATAAATCCGAGACGCTCGAGGCGCTCGCAATACGGCGTCACGAACACCGGAGATCCAAGCACCGCCGAGCTCGAGAAATCGAAAAACTCTGCGATGAACCGACCGGCCGAGAAATCCGTGATGGTGCCGCCAAACCGACCGTTACCGGCGCCGAACATGCGATTAGACATCGCCGTGTGCGCGCGATTGAGCTGGAAACGATCAACCCGCATATTGCGCGACTGGCCGCCAAAGATCCCGAGCCCAAGCGTCACATACTCGAACGAACAATCGCGGCAATCCATGAAATCGGCATTCGCCTGGCCGCCGCCAGGTTGAATGACGATCGAGCCCTGCCCACCGCGCCCACGCAAGCCGCGAAATCCAAACTCGGAACTCGGAAAAGAGCCGGCCGACGGGTTTAGATCCGTGCCGGCATAGTAGACGATCGCCTCGGTCAGATAGTCCGGCTCGACGGCGTTGGACCATCCGAGCGGCGCATCGGGCGAGACATTTGCCGCGCGTTGCGTCGCGGCCTCGGCCTCGGTGATCGGTCGCGGATATTCCTCGCCGGTTCCGATGGCACTGGCCGAGCCGACATAGCAATCGACACCGAACAGAAAATGCGCACCGAATTGCCCGGCCTGGCCGAGCGCGTGAAACTCGGCGATGTCGACCGGCCCGCGACCGTTTTCGATGTCGTGCGTCGTCTCGATCAGATTATAGATCGACGCATAGAGCCCGCCGGTGAAATCGAAATGCTCATAGCTCGAGCCGCGCGCGCCGTTGATCGTCAGCCCGAACTCCGGCCCGGCCGGTTGCTCGACATGCACGCCCGCATTGCGACTGTCGCCGCGGCGCGCCGCGAAATTGGCGATCACCCGGCACCCGTTGAACTGCGAATTGCCGTATCCGTTGAAATGCGGCCTGGTCAGGTACGGCCGCGGCCGATCGATGATTACCGACGCCGGAGACGCGACACCGTCATCGGGCAGAAAATAGATCGAGTCATCGATCGATTGTTGCCAGGCGTCGCTATCGTTATTCAAGGATCCGCGACCCTCGAGCCCATAAGCCGACATGTAGCGCGCGCCACCCTCGACCTTGAGCGCCAGCCACCGGCCGTTGGCGGTTTGACCCTTGGCAAGCGGTACGCGATCAGGCTCGGCGTCGACGACCTCATAGGTCGCGCCACCGCCGTAGGCGATCGAATGATGAAAGCTCGTTTTGACCTGGCCGACATACCAGGGCAGGGACATCGCGAGCGCGGCCGCAAAGGTTCCCGCCGTCACCGTCACCGGACCGCCCTCGAAGGCCCACCAGCCGCCGTTGCCGGCGTGCACGCCGCCATTGTTCGGCAATTCCCGATCCTGCGAGCGCGCCTTGTAGATGTCGGCCGGCTCAGCGTCGACGCGCACCAGGTACAGCGGCGGCCCATCGCCTTCGACCTGGTCGCCGAGCACGCGAATGCGCTGCATCCGCGCCGGGATCCCGGCCGACCAATTCGGCGAATTTTGCAGATCGTTCAAAGACGGGATCCGCTCGGCCTCGAGTGCTTCGAGAAACTCGAGATGTTCGCCCGGCTCGACATCTGCGCCAGACAACGCCGGCAATAGAAACGTGATCGGCCGCTCCTGAAAGGTCATAGCGCCTCGCTTTCTTGTTACGGTGACGTGTGAACGGCGACAGCCGAGGAAACGCTTTGATTTCCCCAGATGTCGAGCGTTTGAGCGGAGTAAGTCACGGCGACACCGGACGGCCCGTCGCTGACATATTCGTAAGTCGAGCCGCGCGCGACGGCGACCGTCTCAGACGTTGCCGGGTCTGCCCCTTCCTGGCGAGAGATCACAAGCGCCTCGGTGCCGAAATCGTTCGGCACATCGAACGAAATCCGGTGATCGGTTCCGACTGGATCCGAGGCCAGCACCGGCGCCGCCGGTGCCTGGCCCGGCGTCGAGACCGAGAAGGTTTCAACCGCAAAGGCCGACAGGCCGCGCAGCGAGCTTGCCCGCACCTCGAAATCGTAGCTTACATCCGGCACAAGCGGCCCCACGCGCACCATGAATGTCGCCGGGCGCGGATCCAGGTCGACGGTCGGAACACTTGAAAGCACCTGATAGGCTTGGCCGACCTGGCGGATCCGCGGTTGATAGGATCGCGTGCTTTCCGTGTCAGATTGCGCGATCTCGATATCGGCATAGATCAGCGACGCGCCGGCCGTGACCTCGAGAACTGGCGAGACGTCGATCACGTCCGGCGGATCGACCGGCCCGAGCGGATCATCGCCGATCAGATCGGCGAGCGGCGGTTCTGCGTCTGGATCGTAATCGTCGATTTTTGCCGCGTGCTCATCGAGTGTCACGCCGACGGTCAAGCGTGCCGTTCCGAGTTGTTCGTCGACCGGCTCGAACACGAACCGCCACTCGGTCACGCGAAACTCGATCACGCCGCCGAACACGGTCGAGAGATCGAGCGCGCAGGTCGCGCCGGCGTGCAACACCGCGGCCGACGGATCAAACTCGGCCTTGACCTGGCGCTCGCACCGCGAGACCTGGATCGAGCGCCAGGCGATCCGATAGGCCTGGCCGGAATACCGCACCCAATCGAGCCGGAGCGGCAAGATCGAGGGAATGCCCTGGTCGGCCGCGAGCGCGGCATCGTCGACCAGGCGCTCGAGCGGTTGCACCTCCCAATTGCGCGCCGCCGAAATGAATTGCACGTCGACGCCGTTGAACATCTCGGCCGGGTCGGCCTCATTGCGAAATGACGCGGCCTCGCCGATGATCACGTCCTCGGCGAATGAGATCTCCGGCGCCTGGTATCGGCCGGGAATGAAGCTCCAAAGACCATCGACCTCGACAAGCTCGGACATTCCGGCCTCGAGCGCAGGTTCTATCATCTCGAACGCCGTCGCCCCGTCCGTGTACCAAACCCCGCCGACCCGGTAGAGCGGTTCCGTCCCGCCACCCGCGATCGCCGCCGGCAGATCAGCGATATCCGCACCCGTCGAAAACGTCGCCGGATCCCAGGTGTTCGGCGCGTTCAAGCAATGCTCATGGCGCACCATGTCGAGCACGGCGAGCGCCTGGTTTTGCGAGAAGGTCCAGGTTGCCGGATCGTCTGGATCCTGCGCCGGGTCGCGCGGATCATAGAGATATGAGAACGGCCCCTCGACCAACACCGTCGGTTGCCCGTTCGGCCAGCGCTGCGCCTCGTCTTCTTCGTTGCCACGACTGCAAATGACCCAGATGCAGGTCGATCCGTTCAATGCATCCGATTGCTCGAGCAATGGCTCGATGTCGAGCAAGTAATCCGGCGCCGACGTTTGCGCGCCCGTGCCGATCCAGACCCGCACCGTATTGGCCAGCGAGGCCGAGCGCTCGACTTGCGGATCGGAAACGGTCAGCGCCCCGAGGCCGGTGAAATCGAACATATCGCCCGACAACGCGAGCTCGGTATTGTCGAGAAAAATCTTAAACGGCCCGGCGCTCGGCCGAGAGTTTAGCAAGATCTGCAAGATCAAATTCTGACCGTTGACACGGCGCTCGGTGATCGAACCGCCGATGCGGACATCTCCGTACACATACCGCAGCGCCGGCGCCGCATCGATCGCGTTTAGCTTTGCCTTTGGCCGCTCGCCAGGCCGCTCGGAGACAAACGCGCCGAGGCGCGGCCGCTCCGGCTTGAATAGCGCGCGCGACAGGAAGCTCAGCCCGACCGACACCGCCGCCGTTGCGGCCACCGCGGCAAGATTGATCGACACGGTGAAGCCGAGCACGACCAGCTCAATTCCCATCACATCCCCCGGATGGCCGCCAGGCCGCCGCGGCCGAGCCCAAGCTCAGAACGCCGGCGGGACCAGGTGCGAGCCATCGCCCGCGCCCCGACGCGATCGCGAGCGTTTGCTGATCGGCATGCTCGCACACGCCGCAATCGAGAAATTGCGCCGCGGCCGGATCGATTTCGCACCACCCGACGTCACCGAGGTGCAACCGCGTTGCTTGCACCAGGTCAGACCGCACCGCACGCGCAAGCCTGGTCGCGCGGCGCAGATCGAGCACCGGCCCGACCTTTGGATACATACCCGCGGCGCGATAGACCGCCGAGACGGCGACGACGCAATCGCGCGTCATGAATGCTTTGCTGCCCTTGAAGGTTCCGAGAATTTCGGACACCTCGGCCGGCGTTAGGCCGGCCATGTCAATTGATCCTGTGCGCGCAAGGCCGGAAAGCGCGGATGTTCGCGGCGCACCTCGATCGACCGCCGGCCGGCCTGCAGATGGTTCTGCACCAGCACGCGCAAAAAATGATCGTATCCGTTGACGCCGGCATCCTGGATCTCGAAATCGACGCGGCGCATCTGGCCGCGGAACACGCGGATCAGCGATCCGATCTGTTGTTCCGCTTCGTCGACCGCGCCGAAAAAGATCTCAGCCGCGCGGTTGCGGACGCGCACGCCGTGCACCTTCTCGAGCTGATCGGCCAGAAACCCGGTGAGCGTGAGCGTGTACTCGCGCACGGCCAGGCCTGGCGCCTCGGCAATCCCCTCGGCATTGCCAAGGGATCCAACGCCCTCGAACGCCTCACCGTCGAGCATGATCAATCCGCGGCGACTGTGATAGCGGACGGTTCCCGTCGGCCAGTCCAGAACGATCGCGGCGATCGGCCGAAAGACGCCTGTTTGAAGCTCGGCCAGCAAGGCCGGATCGACGTCGCGCATCAGGCCGCCTCGATCAGATCAAACTCGAAATTCGGCAAGGCGTTGACTGCGCGGCGATTGTTGCTCAGAGCGTCGAGATTGACGATCTCGAACGTGCGCAGGATCGGCAGGCCGACGACCGCCAGCGCATTGATCGGCGCCGTGATCTGGTGATCGGCCTCGAGCGTGACGTGAAACCGACCAGCCGGATCCGCAGCGCTGGCCGCTGCGATCATAGCGACCGCGGCGCCGTCCTGGTCGCGCGCGAGCGTGTCACCCTCGGCGACGACCTGATCGCCTGGATAGCCGCCGCGCATCCTCACCGATGTCTGACCAGGCACCACCGATTGACCGAACCGCAAGCCGAGCGCCGCCGACCAGGCGCCGCCGCCGGTCCAGGTCGCACCGCCCGACCAGGTCGCGCGCGGATCCGCGCCGGCAAGCAGATCCGTGCGACTGCGCCCGGTTCCGATCGGCGCGCAGTTGACATAGTCGAGATCATAAAACCGCAACAGATCGCCGCCCTGAAACCGGCGAATGAAACCCTCGATCGCGTATCGCTCGGCCTTGTCGGCCGGGCGCAACACGACGCTTGCGCGCCAGATCACGCCGAGATCCTGGACCTTTCGCGCCGCGTTGAAGATTGAGCGCGAGCGCGACACCCGGCGCACCGGAAAGAACGCCGACGACACCACCGAGCGAAATCCAGGCCAATCATGCGTTGTCATCACGTCCCCAGATATTTCGGATTGTTTCTGTGATTGCGCTGCACCTGGTCGACCGCGCTTCGCAGCACTTGGCGATCGCGGCGATCGAGCTCCGGCCGCAAGGCATCGAGCACCGCGTCGCGATCCTGCGCGGCCTCGCCTTCAATGCTGATCGAGGTGTTCGAGATCAACGTCATCCCGCCGGCAACCATTGGCGCGACGCGCGGCGCCGATGGCGCCACGACCGGCGCCGGCCGACCGGATCCGCCGCCAAGAAACCCCGCCCCGTCACCGCGGTTCAAGGCCTCGAGCTGCGCCCGGTATCTGGTCGCGTACGGCGCGCGCACGACAAATTCCTGCCCGTGCACCGCGCCGGCGATTTGATCGACCGGCCCGTCGCCGGTATAGCCGCCCGTGTTGAAGCCAAAGGCCGACCCGATCGCCGTGAAGGCAGTTTGCAAGAGCGGTTGCGCGACGTTGCGCAGCGCCAGCGATGCGAGCTCCAATCCGAGCCGCCTGGCCGCTTGGCCGGCGTCATCGAAATTCGTGGCGATGTTCTCGAGACCGTCGACCAGCGTGTCGGCGACGCGCGTGCCAATATCGCCCTGGCGCTCGAGCTCATCATTCGTTCGGCGGATCGCGGCCGTGATTGCGTTCTGCGCCGCTTCCTCGGATCCAGCGAGCTGGATCAAGGCCGGGCGCAATTGCTCGAGGCGCTCCATCAGCGCGACCTGGCGCTCATCGGCGCTCAAGCCGTCTTCTTTGGCGAGCGCGAGCAATTGCTCGGCCTCGCGCATCCTGTCGATCTCGAGGCGCAGCGTCGCGGCCGTGACGGCGCGCGAAGTGGCTTGTTGAACCTGGCGTGCCGTGAGCGGTTGATCGCCGCGGCGCAGATCACCGAGCGCGCGCTCGCGTTCCTCGAGAAATGCAAGCTCGAGCCCGACCTTGCCGATCGCAGCGCGTTCGGCCTCGAGCGCGCTAATCCGGTCATCGCTCAGACTGCGCGGATCCTGGCCGCGCGATCGCGCACCACCACCGCCGCCACCGCCGCCACTGGAACCCGGCGGCGGCACTGTTGCAACGCCTGGCGCCGCCTCGGCCGGCTCGGCGAGCTTGTCAAGCGCGTCGCGCGTTTGCTGCGCCTGCAACTCGAGCTCGGCAAGGCCGGCGCGCGTTTTGAGAAACGCGACATCGGCGTCGGAAAGCGTATTGCCGGCTTGTTGCGCTGCGACGATCGCCGCCTCGCGTTCGGCGAGCGCTGCATCCTGGCGCTCGCGAATGAAATCCGCCGGCGGCCTGGCACGCCCGGTGCGCGCTGCGCGCCGGCCCTCGCTGCGCGTAACACCGGATCCGCCGAAGTCAGATCGAAATTGCGCCTGGCCCGTTGCAAGATCGCGCTGAAACACGGCGAGCTGCGCGCGCAGGACGCGCGCGTATTCCTCGCGCAGTTTTTCGTTTGCACGGATCCGCGTATTGATCGCATCGATCTCGAGGCGCGCGGCGTCGCCGGCAGCCGGACCCTGCGCCGCGATCGCACCGCTCAGCGCCTCGGTTTTGCGCCGCAAGAGATCCTGATCGTTCGCGAGCTGACGATCGAGATCCTGGACGCGCTGCAATTGGCTTGTCAGCTCGCCATAGCTTGCGCGCAATCCGTCCACCGACGTCGTCGCCTCGGCCGAGCGCGTCGCAAGCACGCCTATGCCGAGCGTGACGGCCGTAATCGCCAGGCCGACCGGCCCGCCGAAAAATGACATCACCCCGCGCAGGCCCGTCATGACCCGTGTCGCGATCGTCGCGGCAACGGTCAACCGGCCGGTTGCCACCGACAACGCGCCGACCGCGTTCGCATAGGCCTGCGTCGCAGCGCTCGAGCGCAACGTCGCCGTCTCGAGCGCTCGTTGCGCCGCGGCGATCCGCGCTTGCGTTGCACCTTGAGCTTGCAACGTGCGCAAATTGAGCTGACGACTGGCGAGCTCGACCTGCGCGACCCGGCGAGCTTCACCAGCGCTTGCGAGCTCGGCTTGTCGCTGCGCGACGACGCCGGCGCGCGCCACCCGCTCGGCCTGCAACGCCTGGACAAGCGCCCCGATCCCGCGCGCCCCGGCGAGCGTGCCGGCCGCACCGACGGCCAGGCCGAGATTTTCCGTCAGCGCGACCATGGCATCGGCGAAAAGCTCGGTTGCCTCGGTTGCAGCCGACAGGCCGCCGCGAGATCCGATTTCGAGCAACAGCCCCTCGAATGCAGCCGTCGCGCGTTTTGTGGCGCCCTCGAGCCCGGTCATGCGCGCCGCGGCCTGGTCGGCCGCCGAGATCCCGCCGATCGCCGCCGCCAGGCGATCGAAGCCCTCGGCACCTTGTTGCGTGAGCGCGGCCGCGGTGCGCAGCGCATCCGTTCCGAAAATCGTTCTGAGCTCGGTTGTCCTGGCTTGCTCACTGAGCCCGCCGAGACTGTCCTGCAATTCGGCGGCGATCTCGCGCATCGGCCGGAGATTGCCGGCCGCATCAAAGAACTCGAGGCCGAGCGCCTCGATCCGGCCTTGCGCCTGCGCCGAACTGCCCGAGAGCGATGTCACAAACGTTTTGAACGATGTCCCGGCGTCGGATCCCGACGCGAACGCCTGCGCCGTGCCGGCGACCGCAGTCACGAAATCGTTGAACTCGACGCCGGCCGTCGCGGCGACGCCGCCGGCTTGTGCAACCGCTCCGGTGAAGTCATCGAAACCGAATTTCGAATTGACGACACCGCCCGAAACCAGGTCGACGACGCGCGAAAGCTGCGCCGCCTCGATCCCAAATTGCCCCATGACATCGGTCGCGAGATCCGCGGCCGACGCGAGATCCCCGCCGGTTGCCTCGGCCAGCCGGAGCGAGGCATCGAGCGCACCGCCAAGGATCTGCGACACATTGAGACCGTTGCGCACTAGCGTTTCGATCCCGGCCGCCGCGTCAGAAGCCGAGAACGATGTCTCGCGGCCGAGCCGGCGCGCGGCATCGGCGAGCGCCTCGATCTCGGCGGCCGAGGCGCCGGATGCTGCACGCACGCGGTTTAACGCCGCCTCGAAATCCCGGCTCACGGTCACGGCCAGGCGCCCGAACGCGGCAAGGCCGGCGGCCGCGACCAGGCCGGCGATCGAGCTGCGCACGCCGTCGATCGCGCGTTGCGACCTGGCCCATCGCCGATCGATGCGATCGAACCGATCAGACGTCACTCGATCGAGACGCGCGAGCCGCCCCTCGACTTGCTGCGTTCCGCGAATGAATGGTTTTGGATTGGCCGTATAGACCGTTTCCAGGGTTTCGCGTGTCACTTGTTCAGAGCCTCCGCTTTTGCGGCCTCGATCTCCTGGCGCCGCGCGAGCACGGCCCAGAAAATCGGGATCGGCATTGCGTTGAATTGAGCGTAATCGAGACCGAGATCGACGATCGCTATGGCAGCGAGATCTCGGTAAAAAGTTGATCGGCGTTTTCTGGCCAATCGAACGGAATATAGCTCGGACGTATCACCCAATCGATCAGCTCGGCTTTTTTTTTAGCGTCCGCCGGCTGCCAAAGTAGGGAAAGCAGATAAGTCCCCATTTCCTCGCGCAGAACTTCGTTGGTCCCGAACCGCGCCTCGAACAAGAGCCGCGCGCAGTCCTCCATTTTGTAGTTGTCCTGCGGCGCCCCGATCACATCTTTTTTCGCGGCATTTATGCCGGCCAGCATGATCGACGCGCCCTCGTCGAGCTTCATGCGTCCGATCACATGCGCCTGCATCAATTCGTCGACCGTGAGATCGCCGGCCTCGATTTGTGACATCGCCCCGTACGTTGCGGCGAGCGGCAATTGCCGCCCGTCGCTCAGCGTCATGTTGGTAACGTGAACCATGAACGTTAGAACGCAACCGGCGAGACCGCCTCGGTCGGCGGTTGATCGAACGCGACCGAGATCTCGGTCGACGAAATCCCGTCTGTCGGATCCGACTGCGAGCCAAGCGTCAGCCGCGCGTTGCCATGCACGGCAAAGCCGCCGGCGTTCGTGATGTCTTCATATTTGACGCGGATCACTTCCTCGGATGCAGCGACCGCCTCGACGCGCGCATGCGCCGTCGAGCGCGGCGACGTCATGCCAACCTGGCCGGTGATCGTCTGACCGGAGCGGCTGATATAGGCCTGCTGATCGTTGCCCTTGTAGACCTCGACCGCCGCCGTCTTGCCGCGCTCATAGGTGCTGTCGCCGAAATTCTCGATCAGCAACCAATCATCATTGGTTGCGTTTGCGATGTAGAGCCGAAAGTCTTGACCTTGTGGCATGCTCGAGCCTCCTTAGCTTGTCGGGTAGGTGAAGCGCGCGCGACCTTCAAAGCCGCTCGCCGTGTCGCCCGGCAGGATTTCAGCACCCCTCAAGGTGACGACGGCCCCGCCAGGTATCGGCCGCCATTGATCGAGCGCGGCGATCATGAGATCGAGCACGCGCCGCACGTCCATTTGACCCCGCACCGGCGCGCCGGCCGAGCCGTCGCCGTCGAAGTATCGCAGCGAGAAATTATGATTGCCCGGCGTGCTATCCTTGTAGGGACCGGCAACGAACGCTTGGCCCTCGAGGCGCACATGCGCCCCCGAGGGATCGTCCGGCACATGATCGAAAACACTGATCGCGCCGCCGTCCGTGCCGGCCGCCGCAAGCGCCGTCGTCAGGTGATCGACCACCGCGATTTGCAGCGCCGAGCCCGCGCTAAACGTCATCGCCCGCGCACCGCCCGGCGCATTGCGGCCAGCATTCCGCGCGCATGCTCGGCCTCGACCTGGTCGACGGCGTTGTCATGAAACGGTCGCGGCGCGAGATGGCGCGTGCCATCGTTCAAGAACCGCGCGTAAAACGCCGCGCGCTGACCCTTTCGGCTGATGTAACCGAACCGGCCCGTGAGCGTGATCGCCGACACGCTTGAGCGATAGAACCGCTTAAGCACGCCGGTGCGCCGATCGACCATCTGATCGATGTTTTCGCGCCCGGCCTTACGCCCGGCCGTGACGGTCTCGCGGATCCGATCGGCGGCCGCTTCGCGCAGCACGTCCGGCGCCCTGGCACGACGGCGCCGCGCCGCGGCGATCCCCTTCATTCGGCTCACGTCGGATCCCCCTCGGCGATGTGAAACGCGATCCAGCGCGATCGCAGGTTGATCGGCGGCACGCGCAAAACGTTCCAGGTGCGATTGTCAAGCACCAGGCGCCAGGTGCGATCGACCTGGCGTGCGCTCGCGGTGCGGCGCACCTTGAAAACGGCAAGCCCCTCGGAGGCCATCGCGCCGGCGAGCTCGGTCTCATTCCCCTGGCCGAGCGATCGATAGACGCCGGCAAGGCTGAATTGCGTTTGCCAGGTTGTTTGCCGGCCGCCGCCAGGTGTTGCGACCTGGCTCGGCGCCTGAAACTCGGCGATCAGCATCAGATCACCCGCGGCCCTTACACCAGATCACCGGCGGCCCTGGCACCAGGCGCGCTTGCTGGAGTAGCGCGGCCATTGAATAGGGCATCATGCGCACCGCCTGGTCGACCTCGGTCACGGTCTCGCGGTTGACGCTGAAATGCGTTGCGAGATAGCGCACGGCCTGGCGGATCCGCGGATCGAAATCGTCGATCGTCTGATCGTTATCGCCGATCCCGCACGTCGCATCGATCTCGATCGGAATAAGGTGATGTTTGTCCGGCCAGGTAAAATCGGCCGCCGGAATGAGCATCGGCGCATCGATCGGCCTGACAAGCATAAGGTCGGCCGCCTCGAGCGTCGTCACCGTCCCATCCGGCGCCGTGACCCGCACGGCGTCGAGCGACACGACCGGACCGACAGGGAACGGCCAGCGCGCGAACGGCGCGTCGACGGTGAATTGGACGCGCCGGCGCATGATCGCGCGCGAGATCGCGCCCTCGATCACTGTCACGGCCGCGGCGAGATAGTCGGTGATCGCGGCATCATCCTGGCCATTGATCACACCGAGCTGGTCGAACTGCGCGTGCTCTCTGATATCCGCCGGCGTCAGGAACGCCGGCGGCACGTCAAGATTGATCACGAGACGCCAGGCATTGCGAGAGAACCGTCGCCGCCCGCACCGGCATCGGTCGGCCCGGCCGCGCCGGAACCGGCCTCGGTCGGCGCTGGCTCGGTCGGCTTGGCCGCCGGCGCGGCCGTTGCCTTCTCGACACTGCCATCGGACGCGAGAACCCCGATCGGCGTTGCCTTTCCGGCTTTGCTGACCTTGACCGGAACGCCGGCGCGATCTGCCGCGATCTGCCGCAGCATCCTGAGATCGGCAGGAACGGTCGGATCGAACCCGGCCAAATCGCCGGAATGATAAGGCGCGCACGTCTTGTTGAACGCGATCAGAATTTTAGCCATTTGAGAGTTTCCCTTTTTGGACAGGTGAGGCACCGGCGCGGACGCCGGCGCTAATTGTCAATCGGATCGATCAGGATTTGCGGGACTAGCCGAGCGTCCAGGCCGCGCCAGTGATGACCGCGATCGCGACGTCATGCATCGGCGCGAAATCGTGCTGCGCGACCATCTTCATTGCGACCTTGTGGTTCTGGAACATGCTCTCGCCGCCGACGACCGCGGCATCGGATGTCGCCATGATGATGCGCCCGGCATCGCCGATGGTCATTTCCGGGAACACGCACGCATAAATCTCGGTCTCATCCGCACCGCCGCCGAGATTGTTCGGGATGTTCGTCGTCGTATAGACCGGCCAATCGAGCAACACGCCCCCATCGATCGATGCATAAAGCCGGTTGCCGTTGGCATCGCGCAGGCTCGACAGGAATGTTTTCGTGTCAGGATGCATGATCCAGCCTGTTTGCAGCATCGAGGCCAGGTTCGCGCGATCGAGCGCACCTTTGCAGCGCAAAAGATCGAGCTCGACGGTGCCCGCGTTGACTGTTGCATTGGCCGCGATCGTGTTGCCCGCCGTAACCCAATTCAGGAGACCGATCGGCGTGTTTGCCGAACCATCGCCGCGGATGAACGCAATATCCTCGCGCTGGCCGATCGCGTTGACCTGCATATTGCCAAGCCGGCGCATGAGCGATGTCGACGTGAACTCGAGCGCCTCATACGTGACCGACAAGATCGTCGCGAGGCTTTTGAAATCGAGATCACGGTTATCGAACGTCGGCTCGGAAACCGTGATCGCCGCCCCCTCGGCGCGATAGGTCGCGACCGGCTCGGATCCCGTCACCATATCCTTGATCCGCCCCGCCGGCATGTCGGCGATATCGCACCCGGCCCGGCGCATCACCGTGCGCGCGCGCAAGGCCTCGATCATATTTCCGGTCCAGCCTTCCGGCTGCAAGAAACCGCCCGCGGCCGGCGTTGCAAGCTCGAGCGAGGCCGAGATCTCCGAATGACCCGCCGCCTCAAGCACCTTGACCGCCTCGGCGCGGACACCGCGCGTCGCAGCGAGCGCACCCATCATCAGCGCCGACGGCACCAGTTTGTCATCGGCATGCACGGCCACGGCCGGCACAGCACCCGGCGCCGGCCCACCTGGTGCGCTCGGCACCGGAACCGACGGTGCCGGCACCGCGGCGGTGGCGGCCGCCCGCTCGGCCGCTTCATGGCGCGCAATTTGTCGATCGAGCCGCTCGAAATCGGCCGTGGCCTGATCATGGCGCGTCAGGACCGCGGCGATCGTGTCGGCGTCCGGCGTTTCGGCGCCCTCGAGCTCGGCGAGCTCGTCGGCCGTTTCCTGCATCGCCTGCGCGGCCGCGCTGCGCGCTTGGCGCGCGTCGTTTACGTCAAATTTTGACATGCGTTTGCCTTCCTTTTGGCGGGTTGAGGAATGCGCGAGCGCCGCCCGCCCGGCGTGCGCGCACATCAGGGACGCGCGCCCCTAAGATGTAACAAGCCGCAGCCGTGCGGCCGCAACATTGGCACGCGCCCGCGCGCTCGCCGCGCGCCGGCGCACCGGCTGACCGCCGGCCTCGGCCGTGCCATAGTCTTCGATGATTTCATCGAGCCTCGCGTCGGGATCGCCCATGCGATCGGCGAGGCCCGCCGCGATCGCCTCGGCCGCCATCATCGTGCGGCCCTCGAGCGCGATGATCGCCTCGACCGTCATTCCGCGGCCGGCGGCAACGTCGGCATGAAACATCGCCTCGAGCGTGTCGAGATCGGCACGGATCCGCGTTGCACCGTCCTCGGTGGTGCCGTCAGGATTTTTCCCCGCCGCGTTGCTTGACCGGATCACCCAGCCTTGAAGTCCCTCGAAATCCGGCGCGACCGGATCATAGCCGCGCGCCATGATCCCAATCGATCCGACGGCGTCGGTCTCCGGCATCGTGATGTCACCGGCCGCCGCGGCGATCCAGTAGGCGGCCGAAGCCGCGAAGCCTTCGACCACCGCATAGCGTGGCAGGTCGAGCGCTGCGAACGCCTGGTAGGTCTCGCGCAGCGCCGAGACCTGGCCGCCAGGCGAGCTGATGTGCAACACCACTGCGTTGACATCGTCGCGCGCCGCGATCTCGGCCGCGGCCTGGCGCAATCCGCGATAGGTCGACCAGCCGAAATAGGCCGAGATGAAACTCGGCTCGCGCATCAAGAGACCATGCACAGGCACGATCGCGACACCGCGCTCGAGCAACCAGGTCTCGGCACCCCCGTCGGCGGAGCGGCCGCGCATCGCGGCCAGGCGCGCGACGGCACTCGGCTGCGCCTCGAGCGCAAGCGGCATGGCCTGGAACGCCTGCCAGTCGAGCGCGTACTGACCGTTGCGGATCGTTGCCGCAACGGTTGACCGATTGATCTGAGTTTCAGGCATTAGCACTCTCCCCTTGTTCGGATTGCTCGCGCGTGCCGTGCGCCGGCGCATTGAGGCGCTCACCGTCCGGCGTCTCGCCGGCGCCGATCCGCCGCCGCGCCTCATTGGCCGTCAGGATCGGACCGCCGACGGCCGTCACCAGCGCCGCATAAAGCTCCGGCAAGCTCGCCTCGATCAGCGAGCCGAAATCGTGATTGAGCCCATAGCCAGCCCCGAGTTCGCGCTCGGTGAAAAGCACATTCGTCATCGCTTGCTCGACCAGGCGCGCCCAGAACCAAAGACAGCCGCGCACGTATTCGCGATCTTGGCCGTCTTGCGTCGACTTCTGCACACCGTCGGCGATCGCAAGTTTCGATGGCGGCACCCGGAAAATCGCGGCGATCTCGTTTCGTGTGAGCTTGCGCTGATCGATCAGCTCGGCATCGGCCGGCGAGATCCCGATCGGGCGATACTTGAGCCCGTTCGGAATGAACGGGAGACCGTGACTGTCTGGATTGTCGAAGGCCTGGCGCACACGGTTCGAGATGTTTTTTTCGTCTTCTTCGTTGCGCCGAAACGCCGTGTCGGCCTCGAGCAAGCCGCGCAGCGGCACGCGGTTGCCAATGTGGCGCGCCGTGAAATCTTGCTCGGCGAGCGCCACACCAAAGCCTTGCGATGCGAGACGGATCGGCGAGGCGCCGAGATAGCCATCATCTGAGCGTGTGCGAACATGCACCATCTCGCCGGCGGCAACGCGCCGGTGCGCGCGATCGGGATCGATGAAATCATAGAATCGGCGCCGACCGAACTCCGAGATCGACACGGTCCCCTCAACCGGCCAGATCGCCGACAACATGCCGCGCGCATCGCGCTCCGGCCAGGCGTAGGAATTGCCGCGCAGCAACAGCCGCCAGGTGATCATTTCGCGCAGCACCATCGCCGGCACATCGGGCGCGCACGCGGCGTTCAAGAGACGTTGCGCCGGATGATCTGGCCGCGGCGTCACCTGATCGCCTTCGCGCTGGATCACGTTCAACGGAAACGCCGCCATATCCTGCGCGATGATATTGCACGCGGCATATACCGTCAGATGTCGCTGTATCGAGCGATCGGTGACGGCCGGCAGTGTCGCGCCCTGGACCTGGTGCGGCCAGTAATCGCCCATGTGCAATCCGAAATCCTCGGCGCCGAGCGCCGAGATCTCCGGTGCCGCCGGTGCGGCCGGTTCAATTCGATCCTGATGCGCGCGCCGGCGGAACAGCCAATCGATCACCTTTGCCATGTTGCCTCGCTTGTTAACTGAGCCGCGGCGGCAAGCCGCGCTCGATGACAGCACCGCCGTAAGCCATGATCGCCGCGACCGCCGGATCGATCCGGCCGCTCGATTTTTTCTTGTTCGGCTTGATTTGCTCGGCCGGATCCTGATCGCGGAACACGTTTTTGACCGCCCATGTCAGCACCGGATTTCCGCCGTGCCGGATCCGCTCATTGAGCACGCCGGCCTCAAATGCCTTCATCGGCGCGGACATCCCGCCGTATCCCTGACCGTGATCGACCATCGGCGCGCCGGCATCGGTCAAGGCTTTCTTGATCGACTGCATCCCCCATCGGTCAAAGCTGACCTCGATCACCTCGAAAATTTCGGACAGCTCGAGCACCTGTTCGATGATCCGATCCTCGGAGATCGCGCCAGGATGCACCTCGAGAAATCCCTGTTGCGCCCACCCGGTAAACTCGCGTTTTTCGCGCGCGGCGCGGCCGGCCAGTCCGTCGAGGCCGACGGCAATGTGCGAGAACGTGATCAGGTAGATCACATCGCCGACCGGCACCGCGACGACCACGGCCGAGAGATCCGTCGTGCTCGAGAGATCGATCGCGATCCAGGCCGGCCGGCCCTTGAGCTTGCGCCAATCGAACGCTGGACCGAGATGCGACCAGGCCGCATCGGAAATCCATTGCAGCGCGCCGGCCGTCCATAGATTGAGATGCAGCCGCCGAAAATTCGGCATGCGCGCCGTGATGACCTCGGCATTGCGGCAAAGATCGGCGATCACTTCCGGCCCGAATGTTATCCCGAGGTTCGGATTTGCCATCGCCCAGGCGTCGCGATCATCCGGTGCGCAATCGCCTGGCGGTTCGGCGACATAGGCGAAAAAACTGTCGTCAGCGTGCTCGCCGGTCAGCACCTTCTCGGAGTAGAGCCGCGTCTCTCCGCAATAGGTCGCGAGATCCTCGCCGGCGGTAGTGATCAGCCAATCGAGCGGTTGCGCCCGCGCGATCATCGATTGCGTGATGACCTCGGCGAGCTCGCGATCGGTCCAGCGGTGCACCTCATCCTTGACGGCCAGGTGCGGGTTGATCCCGTCCGAACTGTCACCGTCGCGCGAGAGACACTTGAAAACGCCTTGCGTGCGCGGGCACGAAATCTCGCCTTTCAATTTGTGCGTGATATCGCTCGAGCGATAGATCGAAATATCGCGCATGCGCATCGCTTCATTGAACAAAAGCCCGGCCTGGTCGCGCGTCGTCGCGGCCGAGTAGATTTGCGGCGCCGCCTCGCCGTCCCAGCAAAGCATCGAATAGACCATCGCGACGGCGTCGGTTGTCTTGCCGTTTTTCTTCGCGATCTGGTTATAGCCGGTTCGAAACCGGCGATGTCCGTCCGGCCCTTTCCAGCCGAAAATTGATCCGTGCCGGAACACTTGCCACGGTTGAAACTCGAGCCGTTGACCGCCGAGCGGCCCGGTCGAATGCTTGAGATACCGGATCGATTTCAGATGTCGGTCGGCGGCCGCGCAGTCAAAAACAAGGCCGCGATCCGCTCCGTTTTCTAAATCGTCGAGATGACGCTCGCATGCCAGGCCCACCAAGCGCCCGGCCGGGATCCGACCCTCGAGAACGTCGATCGCATAGGTCGCGACCGGATGATCGATCGGCTGCACCTCAAGCGCATTTCTCGAGATCGTCGAACAATAGATCGAACATATTCAACTGTCCCTTGTCGTCGATCTGTCTTGCGGCTTTCGGATTGGTGCCGAACCGATCGCCGAGTTTCATCACCTCATCGGATGCCTGGATCATCTTTCGCCAGGCGTCCGACGCTTTCACCTGGACACCGTTGCGCAGATCGGCGGCCTGGTCGGCGTTCAATCCGTCGGCATTGGTGACACCGCCGAAACCTTCCTTCATCACCTCGGCCGAGGCGAGATTGAACAACGCTTGCCAGGTGCACCAGTTTGCAAATTGGACGCGGTGCACCGGATCGAGCCGGCCGAGCCGCGCCATTTCCGGCGCCATCTCGCGCCAGATCTCGGCCGCGCGTTCGTGCAGAAAGTCCGGCGGATCCAGCAAAAGGATTTCAGTCTCGGCGGGATCCTCTTTCATCGGCAACCGTGCCGGCAAGTCCGGCCGGCGGCCGCGATTGGCCGACATCAGTCACCCTTGACCTTAGCCGGCGCATCGGTTTCGGCCGGCACGCCGCGCCAGGTGCGGCCACACTTTTTGCAGTAAACGCCAGGCCCCGACGCCGTGCGCCAGGCCCGTTGATTTTTCGGTTGATCGCAACACGCGATCGCGAGCTTGCCCTGCCGTGCCATCCGGGTTTTTCCTCTGAATTTCACCCGCGGGGAAAAGAGAGGGACACACACGGTTTACAGCAGCGACCGCATATATTTACCCCCGCCCCCCTTCGCAGGATTTCCGAAACCGCCATCCTCGACCGCGGTTTTTGCATCGTGGCAGCGCTTGCAAAGCGCTTGCCAGTTTGATTGATCCCAGAACCGACCCGGATCGCCCTTGTGCGGCACGATGTGATCCGTCACCTCGGACGGCGCACCGCATGCGCAGAACGGATGCGCCGCGAGAAACGCTTTCGAGGTGCGCTGCCACATCCGCGACGTTGCCATGCGCCGACCTGGATCCGCTTGCCGGCCGCGATCGAACTTGCGCCGTCCCGTGGCGACGACCTCGGCGCACGCCTGGCACCGCGACTTGCCCGGCTCGGCCAGCGCCGCGCATCCCGGCGCGGTGCAGATCTTTCGCATGATCGAGATTTCCTGAGACCTGAAACGAAACGCGCCCGAGAGCTCTAAGGCTTCGGGCGCGGTTTCCCAACGTGGCGACTAAAAGGCCGGAGCCTATTCATAAAGTCAAGCGCAAATTTAGCGCATCTTGCGCAAGGCTGCCTCGAGAACCTCGATCGCCTGGCCGCGCGCGTGCGGACTATTCGGCCAGCCATGCGCGCGCAAAACCGCGGCCAGCGTCTCGCCATCGAGCGCCATCATATCGACCAGGCGCCGCGCGGCAATTCGCTTGCGCTTGTCGCCTGGCCGCGTGCGCGCTGGCCGCAATCCCTTGACGCGCATCAGCGCTTTTCGGCCGACCTCGATCCGACGTTTCGCTTCGAGCATTCCGATCATCGGATCGCTGCGCGACGCGCCGCCACCATCCACGCGCAACGCTGCGGGATCGACGCCGCGCATCCGACCCGACGCAACCAGGTCGACATCGGCCGCGTAAAGCGACGCGACCGCCTTGAGATCCGGCGAGATCGCGAGCGCCAGGATCGGCACGACCTCGGCGCCACCCGGCACGGAAAGCCGCGGCCGCGCGAGCGCATCGCCCTCGATGCCGCGACGATCGAGATCGGCCACGGCCGCGCGCTCATAGACCTGGCCGCCGCGAAATCCTGACCTCGGCGCGACCGCCGCCATCCGCCGCAATTCGTGGATCTGGCGCACGACCACCGCACGCCGTTTCTCAGTCATGCGCCGCCGGCGCGGATCGCTCGAGCCAAGCCGTTTGAGATCTCGCTCGAGCGCACGATCGAGACGGCGCAAGACGGCGATCGGTGCATCGAGATTGTCGGCCGGCGTGAGCTTGATCCGGCCGGTGATCGCGATGCCGCGTTTGCCCCTGACGATCGGCGGCAAGGCCGAGGCGAGTTGTTGCATCTCGGCGCGCGCGGCCTCGACTGTCGCCGCGTCGCCGGTGCCGTCCTCGAGCGCGATCTCGCATGCCCGCAAAACGACTACTTGACGGATCACATCTTCAAGCATCTTCGTCGCCCTTCTCCGATGGATAGACAAGGCCACGCACGAACGCGACGCGCGCGGCGAAATCCTCGAGCGCGGCCTGATCGCGCCCCGTGACCGGTTCGAGCGCATGAAACGCGCGGCGATCGGCCATCTCGCCGGCGTGGCGGTCTATGCTCGCCCAGGCGCTCGGCGTCATTGGCGGCCGGCCCACGCGGCGCAAGTAGAGAAACAACGCGACCGCCTCGAGATCCAAACGCTCGAACGCCGCTTGACCTGGCGCCGAGCGCATATAACGCGTGATCATCGGCGACACGCTCGCCGGCGGTTTCTGGAAGGCCCGCGCCCAATTGCAAATGGAAATCGTCTCCGGCCAGGTGCGTTTGCGCCGACCCTCGGCGTTGATCTCGATCGCCTCGCGCAAGGCCGCGTGCCAATCCTCGGAAAGATAGGCCAGGCGCCCGGCCAAATCATGCAACCAGCGTTCGTGATCCTCGGCTGATCGGCTGCGCGGCTTTCGCATTCCCTTGGCAATCAACGGATCGATGATCCCCGCGCGCACCCTGTTTCGCGCCTCGGCCGAAATCGACCCGCCCGGCGTTCTATAGCCTGCGTCGCCTGCAACATCGCACTGTGAGGGGTCTTTTAAGGGGTAAGCCTGCCTGTCCTGCCTACGGTCAACAGTTCTGTTGACATCTGTTGACGTTGACACTTAACCGCCTCCCTAGTTTTTGAAGGATTTAAGCGACAGGTGAGCGCGCACATCGGCGACCTGGCCCGCGCGCATTTCATCGCCAGGCAAAAGCCCGCAATCCGATGCGAGCTGCACCGCCGCCCGCCGGCGCGTCTCGCCGCGGAGCTCCGGCCCGCCACGCTCGACCCAGGCCTCGAGCACGTCCTCGAGGCGCCGGCGCGGGATCCGTGCGGCATCATTCACGCCAGCCTCTTGCAGCATATCGACCAGGCGCCGCCGCGCCTGGCTTTGCTGCGCCGTCGACCGCCGCCTTGTGCGACGATCCCAAGCGGCAAGAATTGTTTCCTCCCAAGGCCGGAAATAGAAACGCTCATCCGCGCACAGGATCCAATCGCGCAACACATCGGCCTCGATCTCGGCCCACGCCTCGAGCTGATCGCCAAGCCCTGCGATCTCGCAAAGCGCGAATTGATCTGCGGGCAGGGATCCGGCCGGGCGCTCATGCCAGGCCACTTTCAAGCACCGCAGCAAGGCCCACCGGGCGCGATCGGACATCCCGGCAAATTCGCGCCCGCCGATCCACCGCGCCGGAATTTCAAGATCTGCGAAGCATCCGAGATTGACGTCGCTCGACCAGAGCGGATGCGGCAGATCGCTCATGATCGGGCGCCGCTCGATCGACGATTGCGATTTTGGTCAAGTTTTGAGATAGTTGCGGGGATTTGTGCAGTTAGCCCGGAGCGAGCGTGCGTGATGCCAAGCGCCTTAGTCGACACGACATCCCCCGTTGAACCGAGAATGCCTGCAAGTCCGGTACAACATCTTGCGCCTCCGTTTCGTGCGGGCGCAAGTTTTAGAAAATTTTTCTAATTCGTAAAGGGGAAATTCCAGTCATGGCATTCTATGCGCAATCTGCGAAAACAACTCAGATGATAGGGGAAACAGCAAACGACCTGGTGGCGACTGCGCAGGAAAGACTGCGCAACGTGCGCCTCATGCACGGTTTCAAGAGCCGCCGCGCCTTCGCCGAGCACTGCGGTTTGAACGAAGCGAACTACTATAAGGAAGAAGCCGGCAAGATTGCCGTACAGCCGGCAACGTTGATTACTGTCTCGCGCGTTTTCAAGATCTCGGCCGATTATCTTCTGTTAGGCGATGAGGGGAGCCTGACGGTCAATCAGCAAAAGAGCCTGCGCGACTTGCTGAGCGGCGACGGCGTCAAGGATGACGATCACGTCACCAGCCCGGTTTCACGGATCGCCGGGAGTTAGCGCTCGGCCGCCAGTGCAGCACGGAACTTGAGCGGAACACGGCGCAACCTGTCCAACTGTTCGGCGACCTCTTGCGCACTCTCGAGATCACACAACGGCAACACGAAGTCGGCTGAAATCCCCGTCTCGAGGCAGAACTCGGATATCAGGCTAAGGCGCTGATCTATGGGATCGGAGCTTTGCTCCGCACCACTTCGCTCGCGTACTGGTAACTGGATCAACTTTTCAGTCATGAAACACCCTTCATGGTTGAAGACTTCGCAAGGCGCCTTGCCAGGCGCAACGCGGTTGGTTAACGATGGCATATATGCCATTCGGAGAGATCATGCCCGACCGACTAGAAGCCCTGGCGCGAAACGCGAACAGACTGCGGCGGACTAAACGCCTTGCCTTTCTCGACGTCGACCGCGCCGCTGGTCATACGCCCGGCACGTTTTCCAAGATCGTCGGCGGCCGCGCTCGTGCGCGCGGTCTCGAGGCGATCATCGAGGCTAGTCGGCTGACCGGCCGGAGCTGCGATGAACTGTTGCGGCCAGCAGCAATCGTGCGCGGCGACCGGCCGGACGATGCCGCCGCGCCGCCGCCTTTCAGATCGATCGACCGACCGCCGGCCGACGTGTTCGAGCGGGAACTCGCCGAGCGCGCCGGCCAAATTGACGATGATGACGAACTGCTCGATTTGGTCGAGATCTGGCGGATCCCGGATCCCGCGACGCTCGTTCCCGTGTCCGAGCTGATCGGCCGGCACGCCGCTCTTGCCGTCGAGACCGGGATCGACACGCCCGAGGCCATCGATCGACTGCTCGAGAACTCGCCGCCCGAGACGTCACGCGAGATTGCCCGCGGCCACCTAGCCGCGGCCAAGGCGCCGGTTACAAGCGATCGCCGCCAGTCTATGGTTTTTCTGCCGCCCTATTACTTCCTGACATTCCTGCTCGATCGTCGCCTGTTTCCGGTGATCTGGCGCGGCCGGAAGGTGATCCTGCATTACAGTTTCGTCCGCGCGATCACGCGGCGGCCGGACCCGGAGCGCGTCCGATCTGAGAACCTTCGGCTCGTCCCGACCATGATGTCACATCATCAATTTGACATAAAAGGCTGGTGAAGCCGGGCTTGTCGAGATAGCCCATCCACGTCGAGCGATCGGTCGCCGATGGAGGGTGCGAAAAAGACAGCGCTTCGGGGATGAACTGCCAAGGCCCGTCCATCCACGACCGATTTTCAGTTTGCCGGGCGCGCACGTAACAGACCAGCCAATCGGGCACGCTCCACCAGGCCGCGACGAGATAGTAGAGCATCAGGACGAACGCCCGCACCGGCGCGCCGCCGTAAGTCCCTTTCCGCAAATAGAGATCGCCAGCATAGGTGACATTGCCGGTGATCTGTTCGGTGATCGGCGGAAAACGATCGGCCGCGACTGGTGCCGGATCCTCTGGATAGAGCGCCTTTAGCAAGCGGCTTCCGTAGGTTTTCCAGTTGTCCCCATTGCTGAGACAATCCCGACGCGCCGCGATCTTTCCAACAACGTTAGGGCCGTCAAAGAGAAACAGAAAAAAGCACTCGCCGTTTCGAAGGCCGGACCGTTCGGGATGTAAAAGTTTTGTTGAATAGACTTGGTTGCCTTCGGCATCGGTCGACGCAACGCCCAATTGATCAAGAATAACAAGCGCGCGCGTCAGATCGCATTCCATCTGCGCCCGCAGTCCGAATTCACTTAGAAAGGCATCCAGGCGACAGATACCTCGCGCCAATTCAAGGCTATTCATTGTTTCGCTCCTGTTGATTGGTAAAGCGGGTGCACGCGAGATATTTCTACCGATTTTACGCAATCGGCGTATAGCTCGCGACCTATGATTAGAAAAATTTTCCAATTCCATTGTTGAAATTAGAAAATTTTTCCAACATCTTCCTCTCCAGCATCTCCCCCCGCTGGAGCGTCCACCATGCCACAATCTGAAGGGTGTAACACCCACCCGCCAAAATCGCCGCACAAGCGTTTCCCGCTTCCGCCGATGGATCGTGAGCCCTGGCCGGTTCCGCCATCTGTCCCTGGATATTGCGAACTATGCGGCGAGAAGCTGAAACGCCGCGGCGCCAAGTTCTGCCCTGACCGTTGGGGCTTTTCGTGCCGCGAGCAATTCTATCAGCTCGTCTTGTCCGTCGGCCGCCAGGTTGTCCCGCGCCTTTTGCTAGAACGCCGCCGTCGGCCGCGGCGCAAAGGCCAGCACGTCGACGAAATCTCGAAACGCATGCGCCGCGAGATCCTATTGATCATCGTTGACTTCGACTGGCGCGGGCGCGCGGGCGCGGCAACGCTGCGCGCCGCCGAGGCCGCCGCGCAGGATCCAGAAACATGAGCGCCGAGCGGCCGGATCCCGCCCTGATCGGCGCACTGGTCGAGGCCTGGCGCGGCCTCGACTACACCGTCGAGGTGTTCGGCCTCGATCCCTCGAGCGCGCCGGAGATCGCCCGGCGTCACGTCGTCGCGATGCTCGATCGCATCGATCCCGAGATCCTTCGCCAACTGAGACGCAATCCACGATGGAGGCCCGAATGACGCTTACGGATGCGTTGCTGATCACCTGCCCGGCGTGCAACAGGGCAATCCTGCGCCCGCGTTGCGGCGTGCGCCCTTGCCCCGAATGCCTGGCGCCGATCGGCGTCGGCCGCGCGGACAATCGCTTTGTCATCATCGACCCGACCGCCGAGGATCTCACCCGCATGGTCAACCTTGAGGCCGCCGCGCCAGGCGTCACCGGATGGGAACTCGGCGAGGCGATCTATCCCGAGATCATGCCACGCCCCGCCGAGCCCGGTTTCTCGCCGCGCTTCTGGCCGGCCCTCGCGCTTTTCCTGGCATGCCCGAGCCTGATCGGCTGGCTTTTCTTTCTTCTGTCATGACCGGCCGGCGCGTCTATCGGGTCGAAATCGTCGCCGGCGTGCCGGCCATCTGTTATGGATCGGCGCAGGCGTTTACCACCGTCACGGGAATGATCGAGCGCATCGATTACGATCCGGCCGCGCCCGATTGCGCCGAGATCGCCTTTCTCTCCGATCTCTTGAAGGCCGCGAGCGCGGCCGCTGCGCCGAGCTTTCGAGCCCTGCACGGCCGCGCGTTCGGCCACGCGCGATCGAAGCGACGCCGCGAATACTGCGAACACCTGGCACGGATTGCGAACCGCGCGCATGATTTCATGCTCGCCAAAACAGCACTGGAAAGCTCATGACCACTGCGCCCTTGACCCCCGCCGAACTGGCCGAAGTGAGGCGCCTGTCGAGCGATGAGGCGATCGCCTGGCTTGCCGAGCGCGGCGTGCACACCTCCCGCACCACGCTTGACAACATGCACCGCGCGGGCAAGCTGCGCCGTTATATTCAGGCCGGACGCGTGCGCATCGTCTATCTGCCGGATGATCTGATCGCCGCGTTTTTCAAAGGGATCGACCAGCCATGCCCCTCAATCTCGAGCGCCGGCCAGGCCGGCCGACATGGTACATCCGAGGCACCCTCGCCGGGCGCAAGATACGCGAGAGCACAGGAGTTACTCGGAAAGCCGACGCCGAGCTGATCCGCGCGCAGCGCGAGCGCGAGATCCTCGACGAAATCACGCTCGGCCGGCGCGCCACCTACACATTCGCCGACGCCGTGATCGCCTATCTCGAGGCCAATGGCGACCGGCGATTTCTCGATCGCATCCTCGCGCATTTCGGGCCGGAGCGCCGGTTGCACACCATCACGAACGAAAGCGCGCACGCCGCTGCACGCGCGCTCTATCCCGACGCCGCCCCGGCAACGCAAAACCGCCAGGTGATCACGCCGATCTCGGCCGTCTACATGCGCGCGGCCCTCGACGACATCGTGCCGCCGCGCCGGTTTCGAAAGCTCGCGCAACCAAAAGGCCGGCGCACGCGATGGCTCGATCCGCTCGAGGCCGAGCGATTGCTCGAGGCCGCCGCACCGCATCTCTTGCCGATCCTGATGTTTCTGATCGGCACCGGCGCACGGCCGAATGAGGCCTTGACCCTGACCCGCGACCGACTGCACCTCGAGGCCGGTCAAGCCTGGTTGACCGAGACGAAAACAGACCGCCCGCGCATGGTGCGGTTTCCCGCGCGCACGGCCGCCGTCCTCGAGGCCATGCCCGAACGCGAGATCCCCGAAGTTTTCGCAACACCGAAAGGTCGCGCTTACATCGTTTCCAAACATCGCGGCGGCCAGATCTCGGCCGCGTTTCGCGCGGCTTGCGATCTCGCCGGCCTCGGCCGCGATGTCACGCCGTACACGCTGCGCCATACATGGGCGACCTGGCACTCGGCCCAGACCGGCGATCTGGCCGAGCTGATGGATCTCGGCGGATGGTCAAAGGCCGACATGGCCTTGCACTATCGCAAGGCCGCGCCCGATGACCTCGGCCCGCGCTTGTTCGATCTCGGCTGGAATTTCACCAAGGCCGCACGGCCGATCCAGGATCGCCGCGCCCGGCCGATGCGTCTGGCGACCACCACCTGACCAGGCACAAAAAACCGGCGGCCCAACGGCCGCCGGCATCATGAATGCAGCAATCTAAGCGCAGCATGCCCGCGCGGATCCGTCAGATCCGGTCAAACGTCTGTAACGCTTCCATTCATCGTAAACGTTCCCTCGATGCCAGCGCCGCCATTCCAGTGCGCGGCGTCGCCCTCAATAAAGACATCTGGCGTAACAGAGTTGATCACGCCGCCCGATGCGCTCAGCGTGTTTGATCTGAGCGCCGCGCGCACGCCGGCGTCACTAAGATCCAGAACGGCCGAGCTTGCGAACCAGACCCGCAAGACTTGCGCGACAATCGCGTCACCGCCGGAGGCGTTGGCCCCGAATACTTGAGGCCCGTTGATCCCTGTAACCGTCGCCGCTTGTTCCGTCACCGCCACATCATCGACATAGATCTGCACGTTATGGCCGGTTGCACCGATCGTCGTTTTCGATAGCGATATCGCGATTGTTATTTCCGCGTCGACGGCAATCCCAAGCGACGCCAGGCTCGCTTGGGTAAACGACATCCCAGACCCAGCAAGCGCCAGATTGGAACCGTTGATAAAGGCCGCGATCCCGCCAGCGAATATATCCGTTCCCGCCGCAATGTCCTCGATCACAAACCGCGCCGCGAGCGTCATCTGATCCAGGCCCGACCCACCGATCGCCGAGACGTAATCGCTCGCGCCATCAAACTGGACATATTCGAGCGCCGCGCCTGCACCGTCTGTTGTGAAACCGTCGGCCGAGGCCAAGGTGATCTGCCCGTGCGCCGTGAAATGCGCAAAGTGCGTAAAATAGCTTGTGCTCGCGGTAAGGCCGCCCGCCGCGATGTTCTGGACACCTGTCGCCGTCACGTTCTGCCGGCCGCTCGCCGACGCGGCGGCGCCCGTGTGATCCTGTCCCGCCGCGATCTGCGCGCTTGTAGGTTGCGTCGCCGACGTCGTGACCACCCATTGCAGCCAGCCGCTATCGACTGTCGTCGAAACGGACGCGGTTGCGGCCGTCGCACCGTTCGCGTCATCCGCGGCACCGGAGAGAACCGCCGAGGCAGATAGCGCCGTCACCCTAGCGTTGATCTGGCTGACCACCGTTGCCTGATCGCTTACGCTCAGCACCAGGTCGGCGTTAGAGATCGCAGGTGCATCTGCACCATAGACAAACCGATACCAGATCGCGGCCGCAAGCCAGTAAAGCGTCGGCTCGCCGTGCGGCGCGCTGTCGTCAAACAGATCGCTTGAGGGAACAGCAGACATAGGCGCCTGCGCCAGCACGTTGGACATCACGCGCGCGACATCGATGTAACCGATCGTCAGCGCCGGGTTGTCCTCGCGAACGTGCAGGATCACGTCATCGTGCCACTGCGCATAAAGACCGCCGTTGTCGGCGTTCCATGCATCGCGCTCCGGCCCGGTCGGATCGGCAGGCGCCGACCAGTATAGATGACCCTGGATCCAGTGATTATAATAGTGATAGGCCGAGCCCGGCGCGTTCGTCTCATATCCGACGTAAAGGTTTGACGCAGCATCGACCGGCGACACGCCCTCGGCCCCAAGCTGGCCGACCGTGTCGGGATCCGACGCGTAAATGAAATTATGAACGTTCCCGATCACGATGTCGCTGAAACCGGCCGCCACAAATTCCGGCCAGGTGTTGAATGAATTTCCGTCTTTCTGATCGGCTTCGCCGAGAAATATCCCGAACGGATCCGGCGGCAAATACCGGCTATTTGCCACGTCGAACACACCGGCCGCCCATTCTTCCGAAACAAATCCAAACGTTCCGTTGAACTGCCAGGCGTCGCCATCGGCATCGACAAACTGTTGCACCCAATACGGATAAGACGTGCGGTTCCACGTCGTGTTGTCCCATTCCGCATGAGCCGCGTGCACGGTCAGTGAGTGACATGGCGAGTAGAAACTCCGAGCTGCGCCGAGCTCGACGTCGCCGGCGGCCTGGCCGGATCCCGCGGCCGCGCCATCGATCACCTGGTCGAGATCGACATCGCCGGCGGCCTGGCCGGATCCCGCAGCCGCGCCATCGATCACCTGGCCGGCGCCATCGGAAACCGCGCCGGCGGCCTCGCCGGATCCTGCGGCCGCGCCATCGATCACCTGGTCGAGACCGAGATCGCCGGCGGCCTGGCCGGATCCCGCAGCCGCGCCCGCGACACTTTCCGGTTGCTCGGCAAAGAGGCCAGGCACGAAAACCGATTGTAGCCTGATCGTCTCATGCAAGACGACCGGAGCGAGCCGAACAGTCAATCGATCGACACCGTGAAAGCACCCCCGGCCGCGGACAGTGTGCCGGATGGCCAGGCCCGCGCCGTGCCGAGCGCGCTTTTCGCGATGCAGTTGCCGGCCGTTGGATCATCCCAGATCGAGAAATGCGTCACGGTCCCTTGATCGGCCGTTGCCGGCCCGAAGCTCAGCGCCGCGTCATTGCTCGCGCTCGAGCCCGTGACCGTGTATGTGCTGCCCTGGCGCGCGTAGCCATTGGCGGCCGCAAGCTCGGCCGTGGCGCACGTCTCGCCGGGATCGCCCGTGTGCAAAGCGACGTGATAGGTTCCCGACCCGAGCAGATCCTCGAGCGCGGCGTTTTCGCCATAGTCCGAGATATCGGCCGCGAGCGCCGGAGCACCGACCAGCAATAGCGCCGATGCAAACGTGATCAGAGTGCGTTGTTTGATCATTTGGATTTCCTTTCCGATCCGAGAGATCACAGTGAATTGCGCCTTGCGACGCGATCAGCGCGTCACGCGCTGAATTTCAGAGACCCGCGACCCGCACGGATCCGGCCAGGCCCGGCAACACGCGCCCGCCCGGCTCGATCAAAAACGCCGACCATTTCGGATCTGGCCCGAAACTGGCGATCTCGGCTTGCGTGAGCGTCAGGCGCAAGGTTGCGCCGTCGAGCTCGGCCGTCAGCGCGTGCTCGACGGCGTCGCGACCCGTCACCGTTGCCGCGACGTTGTATCCCGTGAGATCGGCCGGCGTCCCCGCCGCATCGGCCGTCAGATCAATCTCGAAAACCGGATCGGTTCTCGCCGTGACATAAAGATCGCGCGGGGCCGGCCAGCCGTCGACGTCAGCCATCGCCAAGCACCGCGGCCGCGACCGTTTCAATCCAGACCTGGACGACATCGCCGCCAAAGAGCACGACCAGGCCGACAAGCAGGACAAATCCGCCCGCCGCAAAGAACGCGAGCCGGCGATCGCCAATGGTAAGCAGGTTTCGCATGATCAGTTTCCCTTTCGATGTGCCGGATCGCGCCGGCGCGCACGTCTCAGACGTTCTCGATTGTCGCCACATCCTCGACCAAGCCAGGACGATCGGCCCCGACATGGCGCACACCGGCAAGCGCCAGGCGCGCGATCTCGGCAAAGATCTGAGCGAGCACGCGCTGATCGGCGGCGTCATCCTCGAGATCGACGGCAAGATCCTGGATCGCCTCACGGATGACCGAGACCGAGGCGTAAGCGACATCCGGCGCCGCGCCGAGCTCGGCCATCTGCCTTGCAAACGCGAGCACGCGCGCCTCGAATACCTCGCCGGTCATCGGCCGCGGATCCTGACGCTGATATCGACTGAGAAATCGCCGCCGGCCTGGCCGAGATCGACGTCGATCCGCACGGCCGGATCCGGCACCCGGTCGATCTGGTCATCGCGCACCCGGTCGACCAGGCGCGCGGCCAGGCCGCCGGCCGGCCTCGGCAGATCTGCGCGATCGAACCGTCGACCAGCGCAATAGGCCGCACGCATGGCGCGCGGGACAGTGTTTCGCATTTCGTTGATCTCCAATCGATCGACCGGGCGGGATGGCGCCGGACGTTCTCAGATCAGGGCATCGACCAGCGCGATGCGATCACCGATCCAACGCATGACGTTGACTGCCATGCTGTTTCCGATCGCCTTGTAGCGCCGCCCTTCCGGCGCGCGAGCCTTGCCGCGCCAAGGGACCTACTCATTTCGGCTCCTTTGTGCTGGCAACATCGCGCACAAACTCGTCACGCATTCTCTTTGCGAATGTTACGGCAGCGGCAATTTTTTCGTCGGTGACTTGCTTCTGACAATCCAGCGGGCTTGGCACATTGCGCCAGTCAATCTGCATCACCGGCCCTCCCTATTGTCTGGATGTCGGGCATTCCCCGTAATACTGCGAGGCTAAGATGCCGCCACCGAAAAGCGGATGTCTCGAGTGCACGGCAAATCCTCGCTGGTTGATCGTGGTTATGTGTAGTGCGCCAGTGCCGAGCTTCTCCACAAAGGATATCCCGTCCCTGCCTACGACAGCCTCGAGAGGACTAATGCCAACGTTTCCTTTGATGAAGGCATCGTGTGAAACTTCGTCGAAGTGGATGTCAAACTTGAACGGTTGTTCGTCGAACTCCAGCCCATCAATGGTGCTGTGCATATCAAATCGGCACTGGAACCTGAGTGCTTCTGCTGAAACCGAAGATTGGGCACTCACGAAAATCAAAGTCGCCAAAAGAGCGCGGTAACTTGCCATGCTCACTCCTCTTTGGCGTCGTCTGCGTAAATCAAACGACCGTCTCGCTCGACCCCAGGGCCAACGTATTGGAGGTCGGCGCCCTTATCGTACCACTCCAAATGGACATCGTGCGATAGGCGAAGATCGGGATCTTTCTTCTCTTCCCAGAACATCCAAACGGCGTAAGAGTTTTTCCGCCCTTCATCTGGCCACGTCCTAATCGCCAAGTCGATGTCGCTGTCAGGCCGATTGTCTCCTCGCGCTCGACTTCCGTACAACCAAACCTCTCGGATCTCAGGGTGCCTTGACGCCCATTCGACGATCCTAAGCCTGTCTTCTTCGGTGATTTCCATAAGAGATAGTCTACTCTGCAACGTTACTTTGAACCCTTAGTGCTATCAGCGATGCAACTAGGATCCATTTGAGGTCTCCATTGTGTAGGAAGCCTCAGATGCGGCAGCATACCGGTCCATCTCAGCGTCATGTGCCTCGCGATCTTTCTCCATGCACACCGCCATGTGCGTGCGGTCAGCTTCAGACAGATCGGCGATCGGCTTCCACAACAACTTGTCGTGCTGGTGAGGGTCGCCACAATACCAGAGATATTCGGCATCGGCGTACGCCTCGAAGATGCCGCAGCCGTGCGCGGCGCGCTCGATGACCGCGAACACTGACCCATCACGCGGCGCAAAGTGTCCGCTGCGCCATCCGAGATCTGACAACCTTTCGTTGGCTCTACTACGCGCATTCAATGCGGAGTAGGTGTCCGGCATTTCTTCCGCAGACCTTTTTCTCGCAGCCTCGACACTCGCGCAAATCGCCCTTGCGGCATCCTCGGTCAGCGGCGTATGTGAGCCGTCAACGTGGGTCAGGTGGCCGTGATACTCAGTCACTCGATGCCTCCGTTGTGTCATGCCGATAAGCTTCTGCCAGAGCATCATGCGCTGAACCGCCGGACCCCCGAACGCTATCATCCGACGCGTCGATGACGATCCAGCATCCGCCATCGTCATCTGCGGCCCGCCTAAGCTGAAGTGGGCGATGGTGAGACGTCATCCAATCCAGTAGCACTTGTGCGTTAGAGATCCGCCGTCCGAGGCCAACACCATCCAGAGTGCCGCGCAGCTTTGCCTTTCGAACCGCACTCGCGGACACCCCAAGCGCTCTTCCGGCCTCGGTATAGCTTTTATAGGTAACGCCTCTAATCGCGACGGAGTTCAAATCAGGTCTCCTTTATTTCGTTGGCTCGGGAACGGAACATGGGTCGCCCCAAATCAGAACCATTGATAAGACCACGACCAAGAAATATCCGAGCGACACAGCAACAACCCTGTACCGCAAAATGAGATCATCAAATTCTCTCACACGAAGCAGGAAAGCTACGTAAGAGCTTGACCGCTCTTCAGCGGTCTCCGACGATCTTATCGAAATTGAGCTAACCGGAATGTCGGTCACGATGGCTATCAATAGTCCTATGTAAAGAACCGATGCCGTCAAAATCGTGAAAGCGAGCTTTACCATAACTTTTTATGTATGCCGCGTCGCACGCTCCAAATGTTTCAATCTTCGAAACACTAAGAACAAGGGGAGCGCCTGATATAGCGAGCTGAAGCTTCAAGGAAGGCAAGACCGCTTGACCGTATTCAACGGCGTCATCGACTTCGAATTCTTTGGTCATTTTTTTCCATCGTCCAGTTGATCAAGCGGCACGTCGACCGGACCTTTAGCGTTGCCGATCCGCAGGGATCAACTCTGTGCTGTCGTCGACGACTCTTCTTTGCGGCCAAGCCTAGTTCCGGCGGATCGGTTTAGTCCGGTGCGCACTCATCCGCTGGGATCTCGAGTGCCGCACATGAGTGCTCCATCCACCCACGTGCAAAGCCAGGCCCATTCAAGAAAAAAAGGATCTCTACAGATAGAATTACACCGAACAAGAACCAAATAGAGATTCTGAATCCTTTTGACGATCTATATTGAATAGCAACGGATCGCACATAAATAAACGCAATAAGGCATACTAAGCTGAATGCAAAATATAAAGCAGATGTTTTAGGACGCTCATCTTCGGTCATATTTTCAAGCCTTGGCTGCATCTCTGGAACACTATTGAAAGCATAAATTACGAAGAACGTGACCGACAAAAAGAACAAGTAAGTAACGGCAAAATGAAATGAGAGGATGAATCCGGTAGGCGTACTATTCTTAGACGCTCTCAAAAAAATATAATTAGTCCACAATGATTTATAAAAACCTGGTATTATAAAAATTGTCAGAGCGAACGAGTTTATCAAATCACTTGATAATTTCGGTATATACGGAATAAAACTTAAAATGACTCCAAGTTTCGAAATATAGTAATTCCATCCGATAATGATACTGTGTAGTCCAGTTAGTGCTTCTTTGTAGTTTAGCCCCGTGACCTCAGGTATAGTCGCGAGCATTGCCAGAACTCCGGCGATACCTCTGACGAACCAAAAGCCTTGAAGCCAGTACATCCAAGCCTTTAGAGACTCTTCCGCGTGGCCTTGCTCCTCCGAATTTTTTCCAGCATTACCCACTAGTCATCGCCACCAACATCGAGATCTACACGTGCTGAGTATCGAGAAACGCCTTGGATGCACAAGTTTGAATCGGGATCCTTTCATATGCGGACGGATAATGCCGAGATACCTGCTGAAAGCAAATTGCGGATGGATTGCCGGATCAGAAACTGATTTCGGTGAGCATGAACTTGACAACGAAGAAGACGCCATGCAGGCCGCGTGGGAGTCAGCCGCAGAGCAAATCGAGGCTTACGCCGAACTCATTGAAGACTGACAGAAAGGGACATATCCATCGACATCGGCCGGAGACGGAATGTCGATCTGAGCGACGGGATTGATCCATTCAATGTGCGCCGGCAATGGCGCCGGCGCCACGCGCAGCGCGGCCCACTCGAACGCGCTGCGGCAATCGGCGAACTCATCCGGCGTCACCAGATCGAGACCGTTGGCATAGTAGATCCGCCAGACGTCCGACGCATCGCTGATCAGCAGGACCACGACCAGGCCGACGGCATTGCGCACCTCGGCGCGGGTTTCGCTGGCCATGACCAGCGACAAGGCTTGATTTGCCATCGCTCAGGCCCTCCCGTCGCCTTGTTCCTCGAGAAACGTCCGCGCTTGATCGAGATAGCCGTCGCCGCGCGCCCTGAGCGTCCGCTCGAGCGCGTCCGCTGTCTCGCCGCCGGAAGTGCAATCACGGCACTCGATATAAGTTGCCAGATAGGCGTCAAAGGCCTCCGGCGCCGGCACGCGCGCCCACTGCATCGCCTCCATTGCGACAAGCAACGTCGCCGCGCTTTGATCGGCTCCGGTCCTGATTACAGTGTCAGCGATCGCCTCGCCAAGCACCGCGCCCATGATGGCTTCGACGGCTTCGGTTGTCATGTTTGCATCCTTTTGGACATTGGACAGGACAGGAGGCGCGCGCACCGGGACAGGGACAGCACCGGGCGCGCACCGATCCGCCCGCGGTTGTCCAGGCCGCGGCGGATCATCTCGCAATGTCAGGCTTGCCTAAGCGCCGCCGGCCGTTTGCATCCAATCGCCCGCGCGCGCCGCACCACTCAGATCGCTCATTGCTTTGCCTTGACCATGAACCGGAAACTTGTCCGATCTTCTGACAATTGCAGCGCAAGCATGTCGCCGGCCGTGTCGTCGATCTCGGCAACCGACACGGTCAGAGAACCGCCCGCGCGCTTGACCAGCGCGATCAACAGTTGCTGGAGCATTGCCTCGATTGCGTCGGCGTGTTCACGATTGCCGGCCGCACGCGCGATCTCGCTGCCTTTCAAAGTCATGTCAGCCTCGAATGGTGATTGCGTTTGACTGTCTGAAAAAGCCGGGCGCGCCGGCGATCTGGGCCGGATCACCGACGCGCCTCAAGTCCGGCCCAGGAGCAGAAACCGGGCCGGATCAACTCACGATCTCAGGGGCGTTTAGACGACATTGAATTCAGTCGAAATACTATTTTTCTTTCACTCTGAACGGCACAAAAAATGGTTCGTTTCTTCCAAGAAGATGGGATAAATACTCACCCTTCTTTGTAAATCTATATAATTTTACATTATTTGGTCTAAAAAATTTTCTAAATATGAATTCAATGACGACCGTTGATACAATCAGTGCCATGGAAATAGTAAAAATTGCTGATTTAATTAACTCGCTCACAATGAAAATACTTAAAATACCTAGTATAATAAAGCCAATTAGTCCACCTAATGCACAAATTACAGGCCATTCGGACATGTAATCGTCCTCCTCTTCTGTGACAAGGCCAATCTCAATAAGATCTTTTCTGGCAGAGGTTATACTTAAATCTGCGTGTCGCAATGCATGAACCATGTCCATGTCAAGCTGAGGCATGATGTGGAGCAGTTCGAGATTGCCCTCGAAGGCCTTGACCAAGGCTTCGCGCCAAGCCTCGGCCTCAGCATCGGTGCGTTTCGCCTCGATGCCCTTGACCCCGTCCTGCCATTGCATCAGAGCAGCAGCAAGGGACGGCGAAAGCTCTGTTTCCCCTGGCGGCGGTAACCGATTGCGCACGGCATCCATGTGCCCCTCAATGTTGGCGACTTCTTCCGGCTTCAGCCACGCCTGGACCTTCTCGCCCCAATGTTCACCGATCAGTTTGAAACTCGGCCCGAGCAGAAGAGACCATGGCCCCGCCTTGCCAACCTCCTGCGCCGCCTTGCCAACCTCCTGCACCGCGCCGGCGACATCGGTGACCTGGTCGGTGATGGCCTCGACAGAATTCGGCTCTTCTGGATCCGCCATCTCGGCCCCCATGCGCTACGCCATTTCGGGCCGGACGATATCATGCGCCCCAAATCCGCTCCAAGCGAAAAGGCGGGGCTGATTTCTTAATAAAAATCATAGACTTAGTGTGGACCCGCAGGCCCTTAGCAGGGGAGCGCCTTCGACCACTCGGCCACCTGCCCGCCGATGGGGATAGGTTTGCCGCCGGGACCTGTCAACCGGTCGATGCGGTGGATTTGATATGACGCGAGCCGACCCGCGCTTTCGCAAGGGGTTCGCGCGTACTCAATCGCGTGGCCGGTTCAATACAACGGCAGATCGCCACGTCCTCGGGCTTCGTTGAAACAGCCCAGACGCTTTGGTAAAATCACGCGCATTGATACTTTATTGAATGAGGTCACAGATGAAGATTATCGGCATTGATCCGACCGTTAAGGGCTATCTCGATATTGGCGACGAAGTCATCGAGCAGGTCAAAAAACTCGTTCCCCATGGAGCCGGAAACCAGGTCGACGACGTCAAGCGGACGTCCGGCCACGCGGACCGTCTGACCGGCATGGCGCAGCGGCTCGTTGGCCCCGACTGGCACCGGCCCATGCGCAATGCGGCCGCCACCATCAAGTACGGATCCGGAAACTGTCAGGACCAGGCGGCCGTTGCCTATCTCTGCCTGCGCGACCGTCTGCCCTCGGCGGCCAATGTGTCATACTGCGTCGCCTGGGCGACCAAGCACTCGTTCGCGACGATCGGCAATCCCGAGACCGATTCCGAAGATCAGGTCGTCGTTGTCGATCCCTGGCCGATCCATCCCCAGGCCGTGCGCTGGAAGGAGCATTTCTGCCGCGGCGACAACAGGCTGGAAGTCAAACGATCGAAGTCCGGCAAGGCGGACGGCCCCTCGAAGGTCGAACGCTGCAAGACCAAGCACTTCGCCACAACGCATTACGAACAGGAGCTGATCTTCGTGACTGATCATCCTGCGTCGCCGACCTGGAACCACCAATGGTGCGCGGCCGCGAAGGAGAAGATCGTCTACAGCACGGACCTGATCGACTTCGGCTGACGGCGCGCGGTCGGGTCAGATCGACTGGCAAAGGTGCCCGCCATCGACTGCGAGGGTCGCGCCGGTGATGAAAGACCCGCGCGGCCCGAGCAGCAGTTCGACCGGCCCTTCCAGTTCGTGCATCTCACCGAACCGGCGCATCGGCACGTTGTCGGCCAGCGCCCGGCCCTTCGGTGTGGCGAGGAAAGGATTGGTCATCTCGGTCGGAAAGTAGCCGGGCGCGATCGCATTGACCCGCACATTCATGTGCGCCCACTCCAGTGCCAGGTTCTTCGTCATGTGCGCCACCGCCGCTTTCGAGGTGGAGTAGGCGGCGACCTTCTCGCCGGGACGAAAGCTCAGCACGGAGGCGGTGTTGAGAATCGCTCCGCCGCCGCCCTCGGCCATGACGGGTGCGCATGCCGTGGCAACGCGAAAGACGCCGTTCACATTGATGTCAATCACCCGCGTCCAGTCGTCCTCGGCCATCTTCAGCGCATGGCCGCCCCAGGCGACCCCGGCATTGTTCAACAAGCCGTCGAGCCCGCCCATCGTCTCGGCCGCCGCCGCGACACCGCGCTTCACGCTGTCGGGATCGCCGACATCGAGGGCGACCGGAGAGATCGCCGGATGGCTCGCGGCCAGCGACTCGAGCCGGTCGATCCGGCGTGCCGCCGCGACCACGTGCGCCCCTGCATCGGCTAAAAATCTGGCGAGATGCTCTCCGATCCCGCTCGAAGCGCCGGTGACGAGAATTCTGAGGCCTTCGACCGACATGCGCGGCTCCCTCTGGCTGACCGCTTGAACCGTAGACCGGGGCTACCGGAACTTCGCCAGAACGCCCGCGGCCGTGCGCAAGGATACGGCCGCCTGCGACAGCCGGGTGGAGGCAGTGTCGCATTCGTCCTTGGTCTGCACGTAGCCGTCGGCGCAGCGCACCACCATGCGCAGGGTCTCGCGGTCGCGCTCGACCTCGGCTTTGTAGTCGCTGAACCGGCCGGTGCGCTGCGTCTGCGCGATGGTGTCGAGCACCTCGGGACAGGCCACGCCCTGACCGCGCAACGCAAGCGCCAACGCGCTGTCGGCCGACGGTGCGAGACAGAGCTTCCAGATCACATCGAGCTGCACCGCCGGGAACATCCGGACCAGCGGATGAAACCGCTCGGGCAGGCCGAGATAGCCGTTGACCACGCCGACAGGCTCCCAGAACTGATAGCTCGCCAGAAAGCTGTTCGCGGCGATCCGCTCGCCCGGCGCACGCGGTGCCTCGCGGTACTCCTCCGGGAGGTCCGGGATGCCGACGCCCTGCCGCACGAAATTCAGGATGCGCGAAGCCTCGAGGATCAGCTGCCCGCTGCCGTCGAACGGAATGATTGCAACTTCGGCGCCGTATGGCAGGGGCGACATCCGCATCAGCACGGTGCGGCCGTCCATGTCGAGGATCGCCTCGGCAAGCTCTCCCGCACGATCGGCTTCGAAACGCTGGCTGCTGCCGAGCCGGTCGAAGAACACGCCCTGGAATCCGCCCGAATCCGGTTCGATCGTGATCGAGGCGCCGCTGGCGTCGTCAACGCCGAAATAGGATCCGTTCAGCTGGTCCGCGGCGTGCGCGGGAAACAGCACCCCCGACAGCACCGCCGCCAGCACGGCAACCAAGAACACCCGCATGCGCCTCTCCTGCTCTCGACACGCGGCCGACCATACGCCGACCGGACCTGCGCTTCAAATCCGCTGTCCGGCTTATCCGGCCCCTGCGGCTTCGACCCCGCTTCCGTTTCTTTTGGAAATCCTTACGATGCAACAAAAACAACGGGAACTGGGGCGGTAGATGGACTGGGATAAGCTGCGCGTCTTCCACGCGGTCGCAGATGCCGGATCGCTGACGCATGCGGGCGACCAGCTGCATCTCAGCCAGTCGGCGATCAGCCGGCAGATCCGCGGGCTCGAGGAACAGCTCTCGGCGACGCTGTTCCACCGCCATGCGCGCGGCCTCTTGCTGACGGAACAGGGCGAGCTGCTCTATCACGCCACCCACGAGATGTCGCAACGGCTGAAACAGGCGGCGGCCCGGATCAAGGACTCGAAGGAAGAGGTCTTCGGCGACCTGCGAGTCACCACCACGGCCGGTTTCGGCACCTCCTGGCTTGCGCCGCGACTCTCGGCGCTGTTCCGCCAGCACCCCGATCTCAGCGTCAACCTGATCCTCACCGAGACCACGCTGGACCTGTCGATGCGCGAGGCCGACGTGGCGATCCGGCTCGGCGAGCCGACGCAGGCCGATCTGGTGCGCCGTCCGCTGATGCCGATCCGCATGCGGCTCTACGGATCGGCCGAATACATCGAGGAGTTCGGCGCGCCGGAAAGCCGCGAGGATCTGGTCAAGCGCCGCTTCATCAGCTTCAGCCCGGACGCACCGCAGCCCGAGGCCTCGCGCGTCTGGGTCGCCTCGCAGTTCACCTCCGAGCGGGTCTCGCACCTGACAATGAACAGCTATTTCGGCATCCTCAACGCCGGGCTCGCCGGACTGGGGATCGCAGCGCTGCCCGATTACGTCACGCGCGGCTATCCCGAACTGATCAACGTGCTGCCCGAGGACACCTCGCCCTCGTTCACGGCGTATTTCTGCTATCCGCCTGAACTGCGCCGGTCGCGCCGCGTACTTGCCTTTCGCGACTTTCTTCTTGCAGAAGTCGAAGCCTTCAATCGGGGGGAGAGCCCCTGACGACTTGGTCAGCGAAAGTATAGCTGAGATTTGTCACAATTTCAGACAAAGATTGATTGAGATTGATTCGATCTGCCTAAGTTGCCATAATTCTGCCCTATTCTAATTTGGTTAAGGGTGCTCCATGGCAAGGATTCGCGACGGTCTCGGCCGGTTCAACAAGCTCATCGGTAACGATAACTAAGCCGATTTTTTCATCTTTACGGTCGATGGCAATGTCGACGTCATACGCAACTTCGAGGACGGTCTGGACGTCATCGATCTGAGCAATTTTTCGGGCCTGGCGTTCGAGGATCTGAACATTCGCAACGGCCGCGACAAGGTCGTGATCACCTTCACGAACGAGAACGGCGACGAGGAAAAGATCAAGATCCAGGACTCGGGCTCGCTCAGCCAGGCTGATCTGACGGCGGCGGACTTCAACTTCACCGTATCCTCCGCGGCGATACCGCCGGCGCCGACGAACACGGTCTTCGACACGCAGGCGCGCTTCTCGCAGCTCATCGGGACCGACAGCACCTCGGACGCGTTCGTGTTTCTCGAGGACAGTCGCGTCGATGCGATCCGCGGCTTCGTCGACGGCGAGGACGTCATCGATCTGACTTCGACCGCAGGGCTGACCTTCGACGACCTGAACATCCGCGCGGGCAATGACAAGATCGTCATCACCTACACCAACTCCCTCGGCGCGGAGGAGAAGATCAAGATCCGCGACAGCGGCGATCTGGCCGTCAGCGATCTCACTGCGGACGACTTCCTGTTCGCCTGAGACCAATCCCGGGGGGCGCCGTATGCGTCCGCTGCATAGCCGGTTTGCTGACCCTTGACCGGGCTCTTGCTTGAAAAAGTCGGAGCCCGGTTCTATTTCGAGCATCGAAGCGTTGATCGCTTCTTGATACCTCCCTGTTGAACTGGCCGGGCTTCGCGCCCGGCCTCTTTTTTCTGCGGCCCTTTCTTGCGTTGTGTGCCGAACGACACGCTGCGCACGCAGAAAGACTTTTCCCTTCGGCTTGAATACCTGCGCCGTATTTCAGCCATATTCCAACCCTAGCTCAACCATGGGGAGTGATCCGGGCTGCGCGTCAGCCTCAGGGTCGGGCGGGGCGTCACGAGATCCGGCATTCTGTGCCGGGCTTCAG
The DNA here is from genome assembly GCA_039184865.1 of Pseudomonadota bacterium. GTDB lineage: Bacteria > Pseudomonadota > Alphaproteobacteria > Rhodobacterales > Rhodobacteraceae > Thermohalobaculum. Next base: position 156,604 of record JBCDAV010000001.1, read on the forward strand.
GATGTGAGAAAGATGCTGTCACGCGATAGCCTGTGGAGCCTGCTTTTCTCGATTGCGATCGCCATTCTGATGGCGGCAATCCTTCTTATCCGCGACGAACCGGTTCCGATCTGGGTCCTGATCGTCTATCCGCTGGTGGGCGCCGTGCTCGCCAATGTCGCGAGCCGCACCAGCCCGACCGTGGACGAGATCGCGTGGATCGAGACCGGGACCATCGCGGCTGCGGCAATTGTCATCCTCGCGGGCCTGCTGAACCTGCTGCTCATCGAACTTCTCGTCCGCGAGATCATCAGCGGCGAGTTCCTGAACGCCGACAGTTTCCGGCGCTTCTCGTTCTATGCGCTGCCGACCATATCTGCTCTGCTGTGGTGGGCACTCGAACGACGGCTGACGCGGATGCGCCGGGCGGGACGCCGCGCCGCCGACATGACCTTCGCCACGTCGCTCAACCGCGATGACGAAGAGACCGAAGACACGGTCGGATACGCGCGCTCGCGCCAATAACGTGCCGAGTGCGGGGACCGCGTCCCGGCCTCGCACGGCGGCAATTCCATTTCTATGACGGAACGTGTTGCGCTGGATTGCAAAGGATTCTATCTGCACCGCCCAGACGACAGGATGCGGACCCAAGCATGACCGACGTGACGGCGGCGCCCGAAACTGCGCCTTTGCCAGGATATCTGCACAAGCGTTACCAACGCTGGCTCTCGGCGGATTTCGCCGACAACAAAGCTTGGTTCGCTCACCTCGCCGAAGTCGGCCAGCGCCCGCGCGCCATGGTCATCCAGTGCTGCGACAGCCGGGTCAACGCCGTCCAGATGTTCGGCGCGGAACCGGGGGACCTGTTCGTCGTCCGCAATGTCGCGAACCTGGTCCCGCCCTACAATCCCGACCACCAGCACCACGGAACATCGGCCGCGGTCGAGTACGCCGTGACCGTGCTCAAGGTCGCCCACATCGTCGTCGTCGGGCACTCGAACTGCGGCGGCGCCCATGCGTGCTACAACATGTGCGCCGGGAACGCGCCGGAGCTTGAGGACAGTTCCAGCTTCATCGGCCGCTGGATGGACATCCTGCGCCCGTCCTATGCATCGGTCGTCGCCCGCGTCGAAGGCGAGGCGGCACAAAAGACCGAAATGGAGCGCGAGGCGGTGCTGACCTCACTGCGCAACCTGCACGGCTTTCCCTTCGTCGAGACTGCAATCCGGAACGGGACGCTTACCCTGCACGGAACCTGGCTGGATATCGCCAATGGATCGCTGCACGTCTATGCGCCGGGGACGGGTTTCCAACCGATCTGATCAGTAGTTACACAGCACCGGCCGGACGGGGCCGGGGCGCAGATGCAGGTGGCTTCAGGCCGCCTGCGCGGCCGTGGCTCCATCCGCCGCGACATCGATCTCCGGGTTCAAACGCACCAGCACGACCTCCGGCTCGTCCGAGGCACCGTGTGCCGCACAGCAGGGGACGGCACCCTCGTAGCCGTGCGGGAGCGGCGGGAAGATCGATCCGGCCAGTCCCGACAGGTGCCAGCACGGGATACCCTGGGCGGTCAGCGGTTCGATCACCCGTCGCGGCGTGCGTGGGAAGACCTCGTTCAGGTGCACCATGCCCGGCCACATCTGGTCGAGATAGCTCTCCAGCACGCCCGGTCGCGAGCAATCGAGCACCAGGCAGGGTCGCCCGCGCAGATTGTCCGGAAACCGGCTCTGACCGGCCCGCGGGTCGATCACATGCACCGCAAACCCGTGTTCGCGCAACGCCCCCGCGATCGGCACGCCGATATGGCCAGCACCGCCGAGCAGCAGGATCGGCACCGGACCACCGGGAAAGCTCTCGCGCATAACCCGCCGGACAGCGCCGCAGACGGCGCGCTGCACGATCGGCCGCGTATCGGGCAGGTTCAGGATGCCATCATCGGCGATCACGCTTGGCAGAATACCCGTCAGGCTGATCCGCTCGGCGCCGACGATCCGCGCGACGCGCCGGACGCGTTCCTGCAGCCGCCGAAACGCCGCTGCGTTTGCGGGATCGAGGAACTCAGATTCCAACACCGGTGAGGCGATGACCAGCCCCAGCTTTCCCTCGTGGCGTAGCACACCAATGGGAACGGGGAACCAGCGGAACGCCTCGACGAACAGCTTCGGCGCGTAGGTCCCGATGAAGGCGCGCGACCCGGCATAGCAGTAAAACACCGAGAACCAGCCCCCGACCGTCCGGTTCCAGGCACCGAGCAGCACGTAAGGCAGATAGGTCCGGCAGGGCAGCCCCAACGCCGTCACTGCCGCTTTCAGCAGCGCGCCCTTTACGCGCTGCAAGAGGGATGTCTGATCCGTCATCGTCCGTCGCTCCCCGCCGGTTTCTCCGTCTGTCGCCCCCTTCTGTAGCGGCCCGTGGAACGCAAGACTGTCTCATTCGTCACAGCCATGGACGCGGTTCGCGGCATCAGAGATACTGGCGGTCGCCGGATCGGAGAGTTGCATGAGTTCACGCGACGAGTTGAAGACCTTCGTGCGCGACGCGCTCGTCGCCGGGCGCAGCCGCGCCGAGATCGGCGAGGCCCTGCGCGATGCGGGCTGGGGCAGTAGCGAGATCGAAACGGCACTGGGCGATTTCGCCGAGACGCCGTTCACGCCGCCCGTCCCGCGTCCCCGTGGCAACGTCACGGCACGCGACGCCTTTCTCTATGCCATCCTGTTCACGGCGCTGCTGTTCACGACCGGCTATCTCGTCTCGCTGATCCACAACCTGCTCAACATCTGGCTGCCCGACCCGGCTGACGGCGCCTTTGTCTCCAACCGCGCGGAAGGCAGGATCCGCTGGGCCATCGCGATCCTCGTCGTCGCGGCCCCCGTCTATGTCTGGCTGAGCGTCGTCGCTGACCGCAAGGCCCGCACCGATCCTGGCCACGCCCGCTCACCGGTGCGCAAATGGCTGACCTATGTCGCGCTCTTCATCGCGGCGATGGTCGTCTTCGGCGACCTGACCTACGTGATCTATGCGTTCCTGAACGGCGAGATCACGCTGCGCTTCCTGCTCAAGGCCGGCAGCGTCGCTGCGATCGCCGGTGGCGTCTTCGTTTTCTATCTGCGGGGCGTCGAAGAGACCCGGAATGCGGGTTAGCGCCCTCGCGCTCGCAGGTGGCTCGATCGTGGTCCTCGCGGTTGTCGCCGGTCTCGCCACGATCGGCGGCCCCGGCCAGGCGCGCCTGGAACGGCTTGACCGAAGCACCGTTGCCGCGATGAACAGCTTCGTCCGAAAACTCGAATGCCGCTCACACGAGCAACGTCCCGAGCGCTTACCGGCGACGCTCGACGATGCGGACCTGCGGTCCTACTGCGCGCACGAGGTTGGCATCGTCATGCACTATGGCCAAGCGGCGGTGAGCCCAAGTGCCATCCGGTACAACCGCAAGTCCGATCAGGAATTCGAGCTGTGCGGAAAGTTCAACGACCTGTCGCGCCTGACCGCGCCCGTCACGTCGAGGATCGACCGCCAGACCGGCTGCATTCAGGGCCGTCTTGGCGGCTGACCGAACAAGAAAAAGGGGCGACGCACCAGCGCCGCCCCCCCGATTTCTCACCGATCCCGAGAGGATCAGCCGGTGATGCCGAGCACCCGGTTGCGCTGGTTCGAGAACTCGACCTCGGCGATCGCGCGGAATGCGCCGATCTCGCGCAGGGCCGCCTGGAACGCGTCGTTGATCTCGGCGGCCAGCGGCGAGTGATCGCGGGTCTCCTCGTAGACCTCCTCGGCTGCCTCGCCGAACGCATCCCACGTGTCGTCGTCGAACGAACGGGTCTGCACGCCGTGATCGTTGATCAGGCGAGCCAGGTATTCACCGTTGTTGGCCGAGGCTTCCTCGTGCTGAGCGGCGTGCTCTTCCATCGAGGCGGCGGTGATCACGGCCTTCTCCCAGTCGCTCAGACCGCCCCACCACGAGGCGTTCATGCCGAGGGCAAGGCCGCCGCCCGGCTCGTGCATGCCGGCGGTGTAGTAGAACTTCGCGGCCTCGTAGAACTTCATGAAGTAGTCGTTGTACGGACCGACCCACTCGGTCGCCTCGATCGCGCCCGAGACCAGGTTCTCGTAGATCTGGCCGCCCGGCAGCGAGACCGTGGAGACGCCGAGCTTCGTCATCACCGTGCCGCCCAGGCCCGGGATACGCATCTTCAGACCCTTCAGGTCGTCGACGCTCTCGATCTCCTTGTTGAACCAGCCGCCCATCTGGGTGCCGGTGCCGCCGCAGGGCAGGGCCTTCAGGCCGAACTCGCCCGACATCTTGTCCCACAGGGCCTGACCGCCCTTGAACTTGATCCAGGCGTTCCACTCCGGCGAGGTCATGCCGAACGGCACGGCGGTGAAGTAGGCGAAGCCCGGGTGACGGCCGACCCAGTAGTAGTCGGCGGCGATGTAGGCGTTCGAGTTTCCGCTTGCGACTTCGTCGAAGCTGTCGAAGGCACCGACGCGCTCGCCGGCGGCGAAGTACTCGGTGGTGATCCGGCCTTCGCTGAGCTCGGTGATGCGGGCAGCCAGACGCTGGGCCGAGATGCCCAGGCCCGGGAAGTCGCGCGGCCAGGTCGAGACGATGGTCATCGTCTTGCCACCCTGTGCGATGGCCGGAGCGGCCAGACCGGTGGCCGCGGCACCCAGCGCGGCGCCCGTCAGAAACTTACGGCGTTCCATTGTGATTTCTCCCTGTCTCTCACAGTCAACAGCACCAGAGCGGCGCTGATGAACGGCTATATAGATGACAGTTTCGCAACCGGCCAGTCCGGTTTGCGCTCTGGTCGCGCAAGAAAGCGCCGATTTTCATCAATATGCCGACAGAATGTGAGCTTAGCGGCCTTCAGTGCGTTCGCTTCGGAGCGGGCCCGCGTGCTCAGGCCGCTGCCGCCCGTGCCAGCCTGCCCGGTCTCTCGTCGATCGGCAGGTGCAAAAAGGTCGCCAGCAGCCCGAACGCCACCGCGGCCCACCACATCTGCGTGTAGTCCTGATACGCATCGAAAATCACCCCGCCCATCCAGGCACCGATGAAGCTGCCCGTCTGATGGCTCATGAAGATCAGACCAGCCAGCGTCGAGAGAAATGCCAGTCCCTGCGTTTGCGCGATCAGCCCGGTGGTCAGCGGCACGGTGGAGAGCCACAAGAGCCCCATGATCGCCGAGAACACCAGAACCGAGACCGGCGTCAACGGCGTCAGGATGAAGACGGTGATCACGATCGCCCGCGCCGTGTAGATGAGCGCCAGCAACTTCTTCTTCGACAGCACCTGTCCCGACCACCCCGACAGAAAACTGCCTGCGATGTTGAACAGCCCGATCAGTGCCAGCGACCATCCGCCGATCCACGCCGCCAGCCCCCGATCCTCGATATAGGCGGGCAGGTGAGTCTGGATGAAGGCCACGTGGAACCCGCAGACGAAGAAGCCGAAGAACAGCAGTACATAGGCCCGCTCGCCGAAGGCGGTCTTCACCGCATATCCGAACCCGCCCCCGCTAGATGCAGCCGTCGGACGTGACACCCGCGCAATGAAGAACAGCACTGGCAGGATCAGCAGAAAGCTTGCCGCGATGATCTGGATCGAGACCTGCCAGCCGAAGACCGCGATCATCTGTTGCGAGACTGGCGCCGCCACGAACATGCCCGTCGAGGCCGCCGCCGTCCCCAGGCCCAGGACGAAACTGCGCCGCGCCGCGCTAACGATCTTGCCAAGTGCCACGATCACGACAGGGAACGAGACCGCACCCGTCCCGATCCCGACGATCACACCTGACCATATGAACACATCCGGGTCGATCACCGTGCCGCGGAGCCAGAAGCCCAGCGCCGAGACGATGGCACCGAACCCCAGCACTCGCGCCGTGCCGTAGCGGTCGGCCACCATCCCGGCCAGCGGCTGTGTGAGACCCCAGCACAAAGCCTGGATCGCCATCGACAGCGAGAAGACCTCGCGCGGCCAACCCAGCTCGGTCGACATCGGGCGCAGGAAGATACCGAATGTCGCGGAGAAGCCGAACCCGACAAAAGCGACAACGCAACCAGCAGCAATGGCGGCGGTTACGCCGCGCGTCTCGGTCTCGGTGGTCATGGCGGAAAACTCCAGCGAACGAACACGCGACGATACTACGCCCAGAATCCGCCGAGCGATAGGCGTCCTGCCCTTTGGTCCCGCCTGCGCACACCTTCCGCACTGGCCTCGTCCTCGTCGATAACCAGCCCGGCGCAACCCGCGACCCGAACTTGCTTAACTAGGCTTCCCTGGCCCCGCCGCAGTCCGAAGCGAGGTTAGCCATTCACCTTGACCAGCAGGCGATCCAGCGTCGCGACCGTGCCGCTGATGAACACCGACTCCTGCTTTACGATGCGCATCTTCTCCTCCCATTGGCGGAACAGGTTGAAGTCATCGGTCGGGTTGACCTGGTGGTGAAAGGCCGACTGCCGCTGGAACGCCTGAATCCGCTTCAGTTTGACCTCGGCCTTCGGAAACGATCCGGCGCCGCCCTGGTACTTCATTGCCTCGATCGCGCCGCGCGCATTCAGAAGATTGTTGTCGCTCCCGTTTTTCGGCGAAGTTGCTGCGACATAGCACCATGTATGAGATGTCCCGCACCAGACCAGAACGGACCACTTGCACAGCTTGCCGTTGGGTGCGGTCAGGGTTGGCGGCACGCGGATGGTCAATTTCTTGACCTTTCTGTTCTTCCGGTTTGCCCACCCGCGCGTCAGATCCAGCACGTTCTTGATGTAGGGCGTATTGCCCAGGCCGCCGTGGCTGATATTGCACGTAATCATGTCGACCGCTTCCAGGCCCTCGTTCTTCTCCCGGATCTTCTGCAGCAATTCGACGAACTTCTGGCTGCTCAGCGTGCAGAACTTGTTGGGCGTGCCGTGTCCCCAGAACACGAGCTTCTTCAGGCCGATAATCTTGGGAATGTTGTTCATGTCCATGTTTCTGATGTCGGACGTGGTCGATCCAATGTGACGGGCGAGCAACTCGGCCCTGTTCTTGTGGGAATCGTTCGGGTGCAGTGCGTCCGGGCCTTGATAAATGACGAACGTGGACATGACTTATCTCCTTGAATTTAAGAGAGTTCTGGAAGTTCTGTCTGATGTGCCGGTTGGTCTGCGAGATCGCCTCTCGCGCCAGGCTTCGTGCTGAAAGTGCGGGCTTGCCGTGCTGCGGATGATCTCCTTCTCCAGTCTCTCAGTAGCTCTGGAGAGCGAAATATTTAACGCGCGTAAAGTTTGCAAGATAAAATTCATTATGAAATCTAAATTCGAGTTCAAATCGCTGTGATCGTGTGCTTGCCCGGGGTGTTGCGCTTCGCTATAGCCCCGCCCCATGTCCTTCACCCTCGCCATCGTCGGCCGGCCCAATGTCGGCAAGTCGACCCTGTTCAACCGGCTCGTCGGCAAGCGCCTTGCCCTCGTCGACGACCAGCCCGGCGTCACCCGCGACCTGCGCGAGGGCGAGGCCCGCCTCGGCGATCTCAGCTTCACCGTTGTCGACACCGCCGGCCTCGAACAGGCCACCGACGAAAGCCTGCCCGGCCGCATGCGCAAGCTCACCGAACACGCCGTGGCCAACTCCGATGTCTGCCTCTTCGTCACCGATGCCCGCGCCGGCGTCACGCCCGCCGACCAGATCTTCGCCGACCTTCTGCGCCGCTCCGGCGCCGAGGTCATCCTCGCCATCAACAAGGCCGAGGGCCGCCAGGGCCAGGACGCGATATTCGAGGGCTACGGCCTCGGCCTCGGCGATCCGATCGGGCTCTCCGCCGAACATGGCGAGGGCATGGGCGACCTCTACGCCGCGCTCCTGCCGCTCTCGGAGAAATTCGCCGCCGAAGCCGACCGCACCGCCTTCGACCCCAACACCGACGACGACCCGCTGGCCGAGCACCGCCCCCTCCAGATCGCCATCACCGGTCGCCCGAACGCCGGCAAATCCACGCTCGTCAACAAGATTCTCGGCCAGGACCGCCTGCTCACCGGGCCCGAGGCCGGCATCACCCGCGACGCCATCGCGGTCGAGGCCGACTGGGCCGGGCGGCGCTTTCGCATCTTCGACACCGCCGGCCTGCGCAAGAAGGCCAAGGTCCAGGACAAGGTCGAGCGCCTGTCGACCTCGGACGCCATCCGCGCCGTCAAGTTCGCCGAGGTCGTCGTCGTCCTGATCGAGCCCGACCGCAGCTTCGAGACCCAGGACCTGCGGATCGCCGACCTCGCCGAGCGCGAGGGCAGGGCGGTCGTCTTCGCCGTCAACAAATGGGACCTCGAGGAAGACAAGAACGCCCGCATCCGCGAACTGCGCGAGGAACTGCTGCGCCTGCTGCCGCAATTGAAAGGCGCGCCGCTGATCCAGATCTCGGCGCTGACCGGGCGCGGCCTCGACAAGCTCGCCGACGCCATCATCCGCGCCCACCGCACCTGGAACACCCGCGTTTCGACCTCGAAGTTGAACGACTGGCTGCTCGGCGCGACCCAGGCGCACCCGCCCCCGGCCCCCGGTGGGCGCCGCATCAAGATGCGCTACATGACCCAGGTCAAGGCCCGCCCGCCCAGCTTCGTCGTGATGTGCCAGCGCGCCGATGACGTGCCCGACAGCTACACGCGGTATCTGGTCAACGGTCTGCGCACGGACTTTGACCTGCCGGGCACGCCGATCCGCCTGATGCTGCGCAAGGGCAAGAACCCGTACGCGTGACCTGCTTAGGGCACGTGCGGGCGATCAATAGGCATTCTTCGTATTGAACAGGCTCAGCGGCGTCCGCAACAGGATGTAAAGATCGAACAGGATCGACCAGTTCTCGATATAGTAAAGGTCATGCGCCACGCGCTGGCGGATCTTCTCGTCGGTGTCGACCTCGCCGCGCCAGCCGTTGATCTGCGCCCAGCCGGTGATCCCGGGTTTGATCCGATGCCGCCCGACATAGCCGTCGATCGCTTCGGCCCACAGCCGGTTGTCGGTATGCGCCAGCACCGCGTGCGGTCGCGGCCCGACCAGCGACAGATCGCCCAATACAACGTTGACCAACTGCGGCAGCTCGTCGATCGAGGTCTTGCGAATGAACCGCCCGACCCGCGTCACTCTGGCGTCACCCTTCGTCACCACATGTTTTGCGTCGGCGTCTGCACGGTCGACATACATGGAACGGAACTTGAGGATCTGGACCGTACTGTTGTTGTAGCCCGTGCGCCTCTGGCGGAACAGCACCGGCCCCGGCGTCTCCAGGCGCACCGCGAGAGCCGTCAGCAGCATCACCGGCGACAGCGCGATCAGCAACGGCACCGAGGCAAACAGATCAAACGCCCGTTTCATCAGAGCATCCCAATCCGCCAGTGGCCGTTCGAATACGTCTAGGAGTGGCGCCGTGCCGACGAACTGCAACGAACGTTGGCGAAACCGCATCCGATCGGCGTGCGCGGACAGGTGAATGTCCACCGGCAGCACCCACAGTCTGCGCAAAAGTTCAAGAACCCGGTTCTCGGCTGAAAGTGGCAGTGATACGATCAGCATGTCCAGGCGCGTGCGCCGACCGAACTCGACAAGCTCCGCGATGTTGCCGAGTTTCGGATAACCCGCCACGATCGGCGCCGAGCGCTCGTCGCTCCGGTCGTCGAAAATCCCGCAGATCGTGATGTCGCTGTCAGGCTGCGCCTGCATTTCGCGGATCAACTCCTCCGCGGAGCTACCGCCGCCAACGATCACGGCCCGCCTGTTCAGCGCTCCAGCCTGGCTCCAGCGCAGGACCGCTATCGAGATGACGAAGCGGGATACCAACATCACACCGCCCGTGACCAGCAGCCATCCCAAGGCCACATCTCGAGGGACCTTGAGCGCAATGTCGACGAGAGGAACGATATTCAATGCGAGCGCCCAAGCAACACACCACGCGCCCAAACCTCGGGCAAGATTTGTGAAGCGTCGCTTCAGCGTTGCAATCTGATAGCCATCGAGCGCCTGGATCAGCAGCACCATTAGCACGCCGCCAATGATCGCTCCAAATAGCAGGCCCGCCTCCGTCGTGCCGCCACGCGGGCCGAGAAAGGCGGATGTGATCAATGCGCCGCCGACGCAGACCAGCAGGTCGAATCCCCGAAGCCCGGCCGTCAGAATCGACGGTGACACGCGTCGCTTCGTAAAGCTGCTAACAGCCTCGGCCGCGCGTGGGCTGAGTTCGGTGACCGCCTCTGACCCTTCGCGCAGAACGCTCTCAGCAACGATCGCGCGCGCGTCGAACAGGCGCTCGGCCTCGTCGAACCCGCCGCCGTCCATCGTCAGCCCCCACCTGATGTGACCGGTAGCACGATTCTTAGGCGAAGCGGGTTAAGACTCTCCTGCGGGACCGTGAATGATCGCCAATACGGGAGTAAGCGGTGCTCTGCTCCTATGCCACGCGTAGCTCCGTCACAGCGCTTTGCGCGCCGTCAGCGCGGCCGAGATCGTGCCGTCATCCAGGTAGTCCAACTCACCACCGATCGGCACGCCTTTGGCCAGCGAGGTCACGGCACAGCCCGTCCCCTCCAGGTATTCAGCCACCACATGGGCTGTCGTCTGTCCGTCGATTGTGGCGCTAAGTGCGAGAATTACCTCGGAAATCTCCTCCTGCCGGACGCGTGCGGCGAGCTCGGGAATGCGCAGTGTCTCGGGCGTGATCCCGTCCAGCGCCGACAGCAATCCGCCAAGCACGTGGTAACGCCCGCGGAACACGGCTGCGCGCTCCATCGCCCAAAGGTCCGCCACATCCTGCACCACGGCGATAACGCCTGTCGCTCTGCGGGGGTCCGCGCAGATCTCGCAAATCTCCGAGGTCGTCAAATTTCCGCAGATCGGGCAGATTCGTATGGTCCGCGCCACCTCGTCCATCGAGGCCGCGAGCGGCGCCAGCAGACGGTCCTTACGCTTGACCAGATGCAGAACCGCGCGGCGGGCCGAGCGTGGCCCCAGCCCCGGCAGCTTGGCCATCATATCGATCAGCCGCTCGATCTCCGGAGCGCCGGACATCTTATGAGAAAACCAGTTGTCTAGCCGAATGGCAGCTTCATGCCTGGCGGCAGCGGCAGACCTTCGGTGACCTTCGCCATCTCGGCCTGTCCGGCCTCGCGCGCCTGCTTGATCGCGTCATTGATTGCCGCGACGATCAGATCCTCCAGCACTTCCTTGTCCTCGGCGCTCTCCAGCAGCGAGGGATCGACTGTCAGCGATTTCACCTCGCCCTGACCGGTCGCAGTGGCTTTGACCATGCCCGCGCCGGCAGAACCTTCGGCCGTCATTTCCGCCATCTTTTCAGTGGCTTCGGCCATCTTGGCCTGCATCTCCTGGGCCTGCTTCATCAGCTTGCCCATGTCGCCCAGTCCCTTAAACATGCCGTCTTCCCCTGACCATCAGTACTCCTCCGCGAAGGGATCGTCGCCGTCAACCAGATCGCCTTCGATCTCGATCCCCATATCGTCGTCTTCCGGCGCGGGCGCAAGGAATTCATCGGCGGCGTCCGCCTCGCGCAAGGGTCTCACGCTGATCGCCCGGTCGATCTCGGACTCCGGCACCTCGAAGATCGCCAGTGCGGCAGCGACCAGCGGGTGATTGCGGACCTCGGTCCTTGCCGCATCGGCGTCACGCGCAGCGACGTCCCGAGCGGTCGCAGCGCCCGGCTGATCCGAGACGAGGATCGACCAGCGCGCGCCCGTGGCAGCGGACAGGACTTGCTGGAGCCGGCCCGCCAGATCGCCCGGCGCTCCGGGGGCTGGATTGAACTCGATCATACCGGGCCGGTAGGACACCAGCCGCAGGAACGCCTCGCAATCGTCGAAGAGCTTGAAATCCAACGGCTTGACGACGGCCAGAGCGTCGTCGAGCGTGGCAAAACCGGCAAACGCGCTCGGCGCTTCGGACGGCAACGCGGCAGGCGCAGGCGACGGCGCGGGATTGGCATGGACTGCCAGTTGCGCGGCGGGACCGCCACGCGGCGCACCGCCGGAAGGCGCTCCACCGGGCAGCGAGATGCTCCCGCCCTCGGTCAGCTTGCGCACGAGTTCCTCCGGCGGCGGCAGATCGGCAACATGGGTCAGCCGGATCACCGCCATCTCGGCGGCCATCATCGCGTTCGGGGCCAGCGCCAGTTCGTCGAGCGCCTTCAGCAGCATCTGCCAGGACCGGGTCAGAGCCCGCATCGGCAGGCGCGTGGCCAGATCGCGTCCGCGGTCGCGCTCGGACGCCGCCACGGTCGGGTCGTCCGCCGTCGCAGGGTTCACCTTCAGCACCGAGATCCAGTGCGTCAGTTCCGCGAGATCGCGCAGAACAACGCCGGGATCGGCGCCGTCCGAATATTGCTGTCCCAACTCCTCCAGCGCGCCTGCCGTGTCGCCCTTCATGATCGCCTCGAAGAGATCAATCACCCGGCCCCGGTCGGCGAGGCCCAGCATGGACCTAACCTGTTCGGCATCGATCTCGCCGTCCTGCGCGTGGGCGATCGCCTGATCCAGCAGCGAGAGCGCGTCGCGGACCGAGCCCTCGGCCGCGCGCGTCACCAGGGCCAGGGCCTCGTCCGACAGCGAGGCGCCCTCCTTGGTCGCAATCCCGCGCAGGTGATCCATCATCACCTCGGGTTCGATCCGGCGCAGATCGAACCGCTGGCAGCGGCTCAGCACGGTCACGGGCACCTTCCGGATCTCGGTCGTGGCGAAGATGAACTTCACGTGCTCGGGCGGTTCCTCCAGCGTCTTCAGCAGCGCGTTGAACGCGCTGTTCGACAGCATGTGGACCTCGTCGATGATGTAGACCTTGTAGCGCGCCGAAGCCGCCCGGTAGCGCACCGAGTCGATGATCTCGCGCACATCGCCGACGCCGGTATTGGACGCAGCATCCATCTCGAGCACGTCGACATGGCGCCCCTCGGCGATCGAGGTGCAGGCCTCGCAGACACCGCAGGGATCGATCGTCGGTTTGTCATCGCGCTGACAGTTCAGGCCCTTCGCGATGATCCGCGCCGTCGTCGTCTTCCCGACCCCGCGCACGCCGGTCATGATGAACGCGTGGGCGATCCGGTCGTAGGCGAAGGCGTTGGTCAGCACCTGGACCATCGCCTCCTGCCCGATCAGGTCGCGGAAATGGCCGGGCCGGTACTTGCGCGCCAGCACCTGATAGGCGGTCGTCCCGGTCGTGATGTCTGAGTCGTCGGCCATCGGCCCTCCCCTTCGTCGAAGCTATAGCGGGGTGCGGCTCGGCGAGTCCAGAACCGGCGGGGCGCCAACCGGGAGTGTATCATCCGCTACAGACCGGAGCCACGCGGGCCCTTACGAAATTGGACAGTGGATATGGAGGATGAGATGACCAACACGCCCGATATCATCGCCAGCGCCGAGGATGACGCGCCGGAAATTCTGGACACCGATGCACTGGATGGAGTGGCAGGCGGCACACAGTACGGCGGCAGCAACACCTGCGAGCCGGTAACGCCGAGGCCGACGCCCACGGTCAGTTTCGGCTATACCAAGATCGAGAACACGTACGACTTGTCCGTCGATAGTTTCGACCGCGCCGACACGTTCTCGAAGCGCTGAACAGCGCGTGTTGAGATGGCTCGTCGGAGCCTGTCATCGGGCCCTACCGGACAGCCTGTGTAGACGCGAACTTCTCTCGATAAGGAACCAGTAGATGACGCAGAAAGCCGATATCGTCGCGACCGCCGCGCAGGACGCGCCGGAGTTCCTGGACACCGATGATCTCGAGTCCCTGAGCGCGGGCGCCTACGGCGGACACAATTCCTGCGAGCCCTATGGCGGTGACAACACCTGCGAACCGCCGGGGGCCGGGCGTGCCGAGTTCCAGACCCTGCCGATCGAACGGCCGGACCGAGCCGTCAAATCCGCAAGGGGCCTAACTGCGCGCTAAGCATTCAAGGATCTGCGTGCTGGTCGTAGCTCGCGCCAAGCTCGGCGCGCAGGAAGTCGCCGAAATGGATCGGTTCGAATTCCGCGCGCCGCAGATCCGGCGGGACGCTGGCGAGCGGGCGAACGACATGCGCGGCCGACGGGTCGAAGAAGAACGGGCAGGAATAACGCTCGCGCCCCGTCCGGTTGATCACGCGGTGCGGCGTCGAGCGCAGTGCGCCGTGGCTCATCCGATGCAGCATGTCGCCCACATTCAGGACGAACGTGCCGGGCATCGGCGGTGCCTCGATCCACGCGCCATCTGGCGTCATGACCTGCAGCCCACCGATGTCGTCCTGGGCCAGAACGGTGATCGCGCCGAAATCCGTGTGCGGAGCCGAGCCGTAAAGATCCTCGGGCGCTGACGGGCGCGGAGGATAGTGCAGCAGCCGGAGCCAGGTGGTCGGACGCTCGAAGATTGGCGCGGCCTCGTGCGGATCGGCACCGGCTGCGCGCAGCATCGCGGCGACCATCCGTTGCGAGAAGCCGGCCAGCGCGTCGTGATAGGCCGTCACCGCTTCGCGAAACCCTGCCAGTTCGGGCCACTGGTTCGCGCCGGCCAGAAACACGCCGTCCGCCACGTCCGGGTCGTCCGCTCCGGCCTCGCGCATCATCATGAAGCTTTCCGACTGGTTCGGCTTGGTCACCTCGGCCAGCGTCGAGGTCCGGTCGGTCGACGTATCGATCGGGATGAAGCCGCGATGGTTCCGGTCCAGGGCGATCGCCATCTTCTCAGCGCGCGGCCGGGCGTGGAACCGGCGCGAGGCCTCGAAGACACCGTCGATCAGATCCTGCGCGATCCCGTGCCCCGCGATATAGGCAAAGCCGGCTTCGGAATAGGCGGTCAGGATCTCCTGATGCAGCCGCACGGATCCGGCTTCGAGGTCCGAGACGTCAATGACCGGGATCTCCTGCATGTTTTCGCTCCCTCGACATGCGCGCGCGTCTCGATGTGTAGCACCTGCCACGGACCGTGTCCGATCTGACCGATAACATGGACAAAACTCAACGACGGAGACGTTCGATCACAGACCGCGAAATCATTGCGTGCGCTGCTTGCGATGAACCAGAGCTCATTGACACGGATACTCTGTACGGCCTGGCCGGCGGTGCCGAGGACGGCGGGAGCGATACGTGCGAGCCGGTCGATCGCGTGGGTCCGACCAAGCTGCGTTGGCAGCCCATCTGGGATTCATCGAGCGACACGACGACGACGAACAGCATTTCCTCCGAGAGGTAATCGCTATTGCTGATCCTCGCTGCGCCCGACCAGACGCAGCGCGCGCGCCTTGATCCCCTGCGTGCCGCACCAGTGAATCAGCGCATCTTCGGCGCCGTGGGTGACCCAGATCTCCTCGGCCTTCGTTTCGTGGATCGTCTGGCACAGCTCCGGCCAGTCGCAATGGTCCGAGATCACCAGCGCCAGTTCCGCCCCGCGCTGCTTGGCGCGCTGACGCACCCGCATCCAGCCCGATGCGGCGACCGGCAGGACGTCCGGCAGGCGCCGCGCCCAGCGGTCGTTCAGCGCGCCCGGCGGAGCGAGCACGATCTGGCCGCGCATCTCCTCGGACTTCGCCACCGTGGCGTTCTCCAGCGGACCGAGGGCGATGCCGTGCTCCTCGTAGACAGCGCAAAGACCGCTCAGCGCGCCGTGCAGCCAGATCGGCCGCTCGTATCCGGCGCGCCGCAATTCCGCGATCAGGCGCTGTGCCTTGCCAAGAGCATAGGCGCCGACCGCGTGGGTCCGCTCCGGATTGCGCGCAATCGAGGTCAACAGGCGGGCGATCTCGTCCTCGACCGGCGGATGGGTGAAGACCGGCAGGCCGAAGGTCGCCTCGGTCACGAAGAGATCGCATTCCACCAGTTCGAACGGACGGCAGGTCGGATCGGCCCTGCGCTTGTAGTCGCCGGACACGATGGCGCGCACGCCGTCTGCCTCGATCACGACCTGAGACGAGCCGAGAACGTGACCCGCTGGCACCAGCGACACCGTCACGTCGCCGATCCGTTGCGGCGTGTTGTAGTCCAGCACCTCGATCCGCTCGAACGCGGTCTTGCCGTAGCGCGCCTCGGCGATCCGCGCGGTCTCGGGACTTGCCAGCAGGGCCTGGTGGCCGGGGCGGCAGTGATCGCCATGGGCGTGGGTGACGATAGCACGTTCCACGGCCTGCCCGGGATCGACGAAAAACCCGCCGCGCGCGCACCAGAGCCCGCCTGCCCGCGGTTCGATCAGGTCTGTCGCCTTGGTCGCCATCGGCCCTCCTCGGCGCATCAGATAGCGGCAGCGAGATAGAAATCATACTGCCGGATTGACGCCGCCGACATGCCGGGGAACGGTGCGATGCGGACGGAGGACAGCATGGCCGAGAGCTACGACTACATCATCTGCGGCGCAGGATCGGCCGGTTGCGTGTTGGCCAACCGGCTCTCGGCAGATCCTGCGAACAAGGTGCTGCTGCTCGAACAGGGCGGGCACGACCGGCGGTTCTGGTCGCGCCTGCCGGTCGGCTATTACAAGACGATCTATAACCCGAAGATGGCGCGAACTTTCCTGACCGAGCCCTGCGAAGGTACGGCGGGACGCTCGGTGCAGTGGCCACGCGGACGGATGCTTGGCGGGTCATCCTCGATCAACGGTCTGGTTTTCATCCGGGGCCAGCATCAGGATTTCGAAGACTGGGAGGCGCTGGGGGCGACCGGCTGGGGCTGGCGCGACGTGCTTCCGCACTTCCGCAAGCTCGAGTGTTACAGCGGCGGAGAGAGCCAGTGGCGCGGCGGACTCGGCGAATTGCAGGTCAGTGATCTGCGCGACGACAATCCGGCGATCGAGGCCTGGTTGCAGGCGGCCAATGCCTGGGGTCTGCCACCGAACCCCGACTTCAACGGCGAGACGACCGAGGGTGCGGGGCGTTATCAATTGTCGATCGACAGCCGCTGGCGCTCCTCCTCGGCGCGGGCCTTCCTCCATCCGGTGATGGCGCGGCAGAACCTGACGGTGCGCACCGACGCGACGGTCGAGAAGATCGTTTTCGACGGGCAGCGTGCATCCGGGATCTCCGTTCTCGGCGCCTCGGGGCCGGAGACGATTCCCGCCGGTCGGGTCGTCCTCTCGGCGGGCTCGCTGCAATCGCCGCAGATCCTCCAGCTTTCGGGCGTCGGCCCCGCGGACGTGCTGAACCGCGCCGGGGTCGAGATCGTGCACGACCTGAAGGGCGTCGGGCGAAATCTGCAGGATCACTACCAGATGCGCACGGTCAGCCGGATGACGCGGCGGATCTCGATCAACGATCAGGTCCGCAACCCGATCGAACTGGCGAAGATGGCACTGCGCTGGGTCTTCGCTGGAACCGGCCCGCTGACTATCGGCGCGGGGCAGGTCGGCGGCGCCGTCGCCTCACAGCATTCGCCCGATGGCCGGCCGGATATCCAGTTGATGGCGATGCCGCTGTCGGTCGACAAGCCGGGCGTGCCGCTGCACCGGTTCTCGGGCTTCACCGCGCTGGCCTGGCAATGTCACCCGGAGTCGCGCGGTTTCCTCGAGATCCGCTCGACCGATCCGCGCGAGCAGGCGCTGATCCAGCCGAATTACCTGTCCTCCGAGCACGACCGGAAGGTGATGGTCGACGGCATCCGGATCATCCGTGAGATCCATGCCGAGTCGCCGATGCGCGAACTGATCGAGACCGAAATCCTGCCGGGACCGGAGGTCAGCACTGAAGACGAGATCCTGCAATCGATCCGCGAGCAGGCGGCGACGGTCTATCACCCGGTCGGAACCTGCCGGATGGGCACTGACGAGATGTCGGTGGTCTCGCCGGAGCTGGCGGTTCACGGCGTCGAGGGTGTCTATGTCTGCGATGCCTCGGTGATGCCGAAAGTGACCTCGGCCAACACCAATGCGCCGACCCTGATGATTGGCGAAAAGGGTGCCGCGCATATATTGGCAGCATCCTGAGAGGAGGCTCTGATGATCCCCTATTCCGTTCTCGATCTCGCACCCATACTTGAAGGCGCGACCGTGAAACAGAGTTTCGCGAATTCGCTGGAACTGGCGCAGCACGCCGAGCGGCTGGGTTACACGCGCTATTGGCTGGCCGAGCATCACAACATGCCGGGGATCGCCTCTTCGGCGACTTCGGTCGTAATCGGTCATGTTGCGGCGGGCACGTCGAGCATTCGCGTCGGATCCGGCGGGATCATGCTGCCGAACCATGCGCCGCTGATCGTTGCCGAGCAGTTCGGCACGCTCGCGACGCTGCACGGCGACCGGATCGATCTGGGTATCGGGCGCGCGCCGGGAACCGATGGTGCAACGGCGCACGCCCTCCGGCGCGGGATGCAGGGAGCGGACCGGTTCCCGCAGGACGTTCTGGAACTGCTGAGCTATCTCGAGGAGCCGCAACCGGGACAGCACGTCAAGGCGATCCCCGGCGCGGGAACAAGAGTGCCGGTCTGGATCCTCGGCTCGTCGCTATACGGGGCTCAACTGGCGGCACAACTGGGGCTGCCCTATGCGTTTGCCTCGCACTTCGCGCCCGATGCGCTGGAGGAGGCCAGCGATGTCTATCGCCGCGGTTTCCAGCCTTCGCCGTGGCTCGACGCGCCGTATTTCATGATGGCGGTGAACGTGTTCGCCGCAGAGACCGACGAGGATGGCCGGATCCTGAAATCGTCGATGCAGCAGTCCATGGCCAATCTGCGTACAGGTCGACCCGGCCCGCTGCCGCGTCCGGTCGCGGACATCGAGGCCTTGCTGGGTTTGCCGGTGGCGACGATGGTCGACCAGATCATGCGGGTTTCGGTCCACGGTGCGTCGCAGACTGTCCGCGACGGTCTGGCAGCACTGATCGGTGAACACCGGCCAGACGAGATCATCATCAATGGCGCGATCCACGACCACGCCGCCCGCCTGCGGTCGTTCGAGATTGCGGCGGATGCCATGCAGTCGATGGCGACGCCTGCAGCGGCGGAGTAGCCCCGCCCCGGTTGGCGAAGGCCCACCCGCCCACCCCCTCCGCCAACCGGGGCGGACTGGTGGGCGGTTCAAATGCCCAGATAACGGGTCGTGATGTCGGTGTCCAAATCGCCCGGGGGGCCCCGCCAGACTGTCGCGCCGCGTTCGAGGATGACGCAGGCATCGGCGACGGCGGTCAGTTCCTTCAGCGACTTGTCGACGGCAAGGATCGCGAGGCCCGTCGCCTTCAGCGCACGGATCGATGCCCAGATCTCCGCGCGGATGGTCGGGGCAAGACCCTCGGTCGCCTCATCCAGGATCAGCAGGCGCGGATTGGTCATCAGAGCCCGCCCGATCGCCAGCATCTGTTGCTCGCCGCCTGAAAGAGACGCCGCGTTCTGGTCACGCCGCTCGAGCAGTCTTGGAAAGAGCTCACCGACGCGGGCAAGATCCCAGGTTCCAGCGCGCGCGGCGGCGACCAGATTCTCCTGCACGCTGAGGTTCGGAAAACAGCGCCGCCCCTCTGGCACCAGGCCGAGCCCGAGCCGGGCTGCCTTGTGCGCGGGCAGGGCGCCCAGATCCTCGCCGTCAAAGGCGAGCGTTCCCGCATCATGGCGCATCATCCGGCAGATCGTCCGGATCGTCGTCGTCTTGCCCATGCCGTTGCGGCCCATCAGGGCGACCATCTGGCCTTCGGCGACATCGAGGTCGACGCCGAAAAGCGCCTGCGACGCTCCGTAGGACGCCGTCACCCCGGCGATGGACAGAAGCGCGGTCATGCCTCTTCCCCGAGATAGGCGGTCTGAACCTCGGGATTCGCACGAATATCGTCGACCGTTCCCGTCGCGATCACGCGGCCGTAGACGAGCACGCTGACCCGGTCGGCCAGAGCGAAGACGGCGTCCATGTCGTGCTCGACCAGCAGGATCGGGGCGGCGGTCCGCAACCCATCGAGAAAGCCCGTGAGCCGCGCCGAGCCCTCTGGCCCCATTCCGGCCATCGGTTCGTCGAGCAGAAAGGCCTTCGGCTGCAGCGCCAGCGCCATGGCGATCTCGAGCTGGCGGCGCTCGCCGTGGCTGAGGTTGGCGGCCGGGATGTCCGCCCGCGCGCTCAACCCCACGCTCTCGAGATGTTCGCGCGCAGGTTCGAGCAGCTTCCGGTCGGAGCGGACTGACCGGATCAGCCCGAAGACCCGGCGGCTCTGTCCCATCACGGCGAGCTGCACGTTCTGCAGCGCGGTCATCGCCGGAATGACCGAGGACACCTGAAAGCTGCGCGCCAGCCCGGCCCGCGCGCGATCTTCCGGGCCGAGATCGCCGAGATCGCTTCCGTCGAAACGAATGCTCCCGGCATCCGGCGCGATCTCGCCCGCAATCTGCTTGATCAGGGTCGACTTGCCAGCACCGTTCGGTCCGATCAGCGCGTGGATCTCGCCCGGACGCAGATCGAGCGAGACCGCGTCCGATGCGACCAGTGCGCCGAAGCGCTTGGTCACGCCCGTAATCTCCAGCACCGGCTCAGCCATGGCGCGGCTCCCGCACCAGCAGTCCGATCACCCCGCCGCGCGCGAACAGCACGACCGCCAGCAGGGCAAGGCCGAGCAGGATCTTCCAGAATTCGAACACGCCGCCGAGATAGTGTTCGAGCAGGATGAACAGCATCGCACCCGCGAGCGGTCCGAACAGCCGCCCGACGCCGCCGAGGATGACGATGATCATGATCTCGCCCGATGTCTCCCAGCTCAGCATCGCAGGTGAGACGAACTTGTTCAGATCGACATAGAGAGCGCCGGCCCAGCCGGTGATCGCGGCCGAGATCGTGAACACCGTGAGGCGCACGCCGAAGGGCCGGATGCCGACCGCCGAGACCCGTCCTGCGTTCTGCCGTGCGGCCTGCAAGGCCAGCCCGAGCCGGGCGTTGGTGATCCTCCAGACCAGCAGCAGAACGATTGCCAGAACCCCGGCGGAGACCTGGAACAGCCCCATCGGCGCGTACTGGTCCATGCCGGGAAATTCGTTGCGCACATAGATCGACAGCCCGTCCTCACCGCCATAGGCCGGCCACGAGATCGCGAAGTAGAAGATCATCTGCGCGAAGGCGAGCGTGATCATGATGAAGTAGACGCCCGAGGTGCGCAGCGACAGCGCGCCGATCACGACGGCTGCGGCTGCGGCGACAAGGATCGCGAGCGGCCAGATCGTCAGCATCTGGTTCGTGCCCTCGATCAGGAACGGCTCTTCGAAGATCGGCGTGTAGTCCTGCGCGTGGCTCGCGAGGATGCCGCAGACATAGCCGCCCAGCCCGAAGAAGGCGGCATGGCCGAACGAGACCAGCCCGCCATAGCCGAGCGCGAGGTTCAGACCCGCCGCGGCGATTGCGAAGATCACGATCCGGGTGGCCAGCGTGACCAGAAACGGCTCGTCCGCCATCACGCCATAGCCGACGAAGCCAGCCAGGATCGCGACCAGCGCGAGGTTGACCTGCCACTCGCGCATCAGTGCTCGCCTCCGAACAGGCCCTGCGGACGGATCACCAGCACCAGCGCCATCAGCGCGTAGATCAGCATCGACGCGATGGCCGAGCCGGTGGCGATTGCCGCGGCAGGGTCGAGCACGATCTTGAAGGCTTCCGGCAGCAGGATCCGGCCGAGCGTGTCGGTGACCCCGACGAGGATCGCGCCGATCAGCGCCCCCTTGATCGAGCCGATGCCGCCGATGACGATCACCACGAAAGCGGTGATCAGGACCGGCTCGCCCATACCGACCTCGACCGATTGCAGCGCGCCGACCATGGCGCCTGCCAGCCCGGCCAGGGCGGCGCCGAGCGCGAAGACCACGGTGTAGAGACGGTCGATGTCGATGCCGAGTGCGGCGATCATCTCGCGATCGCTCTCGCCCGCACGGATGCGAATGCCGAGCCGCGTCCGCGCGATCAGCAGGAACAGGCCGATGGCAACGGCCAGTCCCGCGCCGATGATGACCAGCCGGTAGAGCGGATAGGGCGCGCCGCCCGGCAAGGTCACGGCACCGGACAGCGCCGAAGGCACGTCCAGGAACAGCGGTTGCGAGCCGAAGATCCACCGCGTTCCCTCGGAGAAGATCAGGATCAGCGCGAAGGTCGCGAGCACCTGATCGAGGTGGTCGCGCGCATAAAGTCGCCGGATGATCGAGATCTCGACGATCGCCCCTGCCGCCGCTGCCGCCGCGAGCGAGGCCGCCAGCCCGAGCCAGAACGATCCGGTCCACGCCGCCACCGCGGCACAGGCAAACGCGCCGACCATGTAGAGAGATCCGTGCGCGAGATTGATCAGGCCCATCACCCCGAACACCAGCGTCAGACCCGCCGCCATCAGGAAAAGCGTCACGCCGTACTGCACCCCGTTCAGGAGCTGTTCCAGAACCAACGCCGTGGTCATGCGATGCTGCTCTCCCCGTGCCCTCGCCTTCGGATATCACACAGGTCCGCAAGGGGAAGGTCTGATTTGAAGACCATCGGGAAACGCCGCCTCGCGCCGGGGCCATCGGAAATTTGGTGTGACGCCGCCCCGATGGCGCGATACAAGTCCGGGACCCTCAGCACACGGGAGACCTCGGACATGACCGGATCCATCCTGAAGACGATTGCCGTCAGCCTCGCAGCCCTTGCGATCGGGGCAGGCGGTGCGCTTGCCGCGAAGACCGAAATCACGGTCGGCATGCAGCTCGAACCGCCGCATCTCGACCCGACCTCGGCGGCCGCAGGGGCAATCGACTCGGTGCTGTATTCCAATGTCTTCGAGGGACTGACGCGGTTCGGGCCGGACGGCTCGGTCAATCCCGGGCTGGCGAAGTCGTGGGAGATCTCCGAGGACGGCCTGTCCTACACGTTCACGCTGCAGGAGGGCGTGAGCTTCCACGACGGCACGGCGATGGATGCCGAGGACGTGAAATACAGCCTCGACCGGGCGCGCGCCGAAGACAGCGCGAACGCGCAGAAGGGCCTCTTTGCCAACATCGCCTCGGTCGATGTCGTCGATCCGCTGACCGTCAAGGTCACGCTGACGACGCCCACCGGCAACTTCCTGTTCAACATGGCCTGGGGCGATGCGGTGATCGTCGCGACCGAGAGCATCGAGGGCATCAAGCAGACCCCGATCGGCACCGGTGCCTTCCGGTTCGACAACTGGGTGCAGGGCGACTCGATCACGCTGGTCAGAAATCCGGATTACTGGGGCACGCCGGCAAAACTCGACAAGGCGACGTTCAAGTTCATCTCGGACCCGACGGCGGCGTTTGCGGCCATGATGGCCGAGGACATCGATGCGTTCTCCGGCTTCCCGGCACCAGAGAACCTGCCGCAGTTCGACGCCGATCCGCGCTTTACCGTGCTCGTCGGCTCGACCGAGGGCGAGACCATTCTCTCGACCAACAACAAGCAGCCGCCGCTGGACAACGTGAAGGTCCGCCAGGCGATCGCGCACGCCATCGACCGCCGGGCGATCATCGACGGTGCGATGTTCGGCTACGGCACGCCGATCGGTTCGCACTTCGCTCCGCACAACCCGGCCTATGTCGATCTGACGGGCAACTCGGCCTACGATCCGGACAAGGCCAAGGCACTGCTGGCCGAGGCGGGGCTTGCCGACGGCTTCAAGACGACGCTGAAGCTGCCGCCGCCGTCCTACGCGCGCCGGGGCGGTGAGATCATCGCCGCGCAGCTGCGCGCGGTCGGGATCGAAACCGAGATCTCCAACCTCGAATGGGCGCAGTGGCTCGAGCAGGTCTTCCGTGGCAAGGATTACGGTCTGACCATCGTCAGCCATACCGAGCCGATGGATATCGGGATCTACGGCAACCCGGAATACTACTTCCAGTACGACAATCCGAAGTTCCGCGAGATCATGGACGAGCTGAACGTGACGACCGGAGGCTCTGCCCGGACCGAGCTGATGCAGACGGCGCAGAAGATGATCTCCGAGGATTACGTGAACGGCTTCCTGTTCCAGCTCGCAGCACTCAGCGTCGTGAACGCGAAGGTGGTCGGCATGTGGAAGGACGCGCCGACCCAGGCGACCGATCTGACCGCGGTTTACTGGGCGGAGTGATCCGAGCCTGGGACGGGTCGGCGCCCGTCCCTTCCGTCGCCCGATGGTTCGCTTCGTTCTTGGCAAGCTGGTCTCGCTGATCGTCAGCCTTTCCGTCGCGTCGCTCGTGATCTTCGCGGTGGTCGAGATCATTCCCGGCGACCCGGCGGCCTACATGCTGGGGATCAACGCGCAGGAGGACACGGTCGCCGCCCTGCGCGCGCAGCTCGGTCTCGATGTGCCGAAATGGCAACGCTATCTCGACTGGGTCGGCGGGTTGCTGGCCGGCGATCTCGGCGCTTCTTACACCTACCGGACCCCGGTCGCCGAGATGGTCGGCGAACGGCTCTGGATCTCGCTGCCGCTGGCGGTCTACGCGCTGGTCCTTTCGACGCTGATCGCGTTTCCCGCGGGCCTGCTCGCCGCATCGCGTCGCGGTTCGGCGGCTGACGTCGGCGTGATGGGCGCGACGCAGCTCGGTGTCGCGATCCCGAATTTCTGGTTCGCCATGCTGATGGTGCTGATCTTCGCGATCAACCTGCGCTGGGTGTCGGCGGGCGGCTTTCCGGGCTGGGAGAGCGGTCTTCTCACCGGGCTCGGCGCGCTCACGCTACCGGCGATCTCGCTGGCGCTGCCCCAGGCGGCGATCCTGACCCGCGTGATGCGCTCGGCGCTGCTCGACACGCTCGACGAGGACTATGTCCGGACCGCACGGGCAAAGGGGCTGACGTGGCGCCAGGTCCTCTGGCGCCACGCGCTGCGCAACGCGCTGATCCCGGTCCTGACGATCATCGGTCTGCAGTTCTCGTTCCTGCTCGCCGGCGGCATCATCATCGAGCAGGTCTTCTACCTACCGGGTCTCGGGCGGCTGATCTTCCAGGCGATCTCGTCGCGCGATCTGATCGTCGTCGAAAGCGTCGTGATGCTGCTGGTCTTCGCGGTGATCGTCGTGAACTTCCTCGTCGACATCGCCTACGCAGCGGTCGACCCGAGGTTGCGGCGGCGCTGATGGGCGGGGTCATCTCACATGTCAGATCGTCCGGCGGGTGGCCCGGATGGGTTTAGCCGTGCTGCCCCGCACACTCTGGATCGGTGGCGCGCTGACAGTGCTGTTCCTCGGTGCAGCACTGCTGTCGCTGGTCTGGACGCCCTACGACGTGACGCAACTCGATGTCGCCAACAAACTGAAAGGCCCTGCGGGCGCGCACTGGTTCGGGACGGACCATTTCGGGCGGGACATCTTCTCGATGATCATGGTCGGTGCGCGCACCTCCATCGCCGTGGCCCTGATCGCGGTCGGGATCGGCGTCGGGCTCGGCGTGCCGCTGGGCCTCGCTGCCGCCGCCTCGCGGGGATCGTGGCTCGACGAGATCATCATGCGCGGCAACGACCTCGTCTTTGCTTTCCCCTCGCTGGTGATCGCGATCCTGATCACCGCCGTCTTCGGTGCCTCGGCTGTCAATGCGATCATCGCCATCGGCATCTTCAACATCCCGGTTTTCGCCCGCGTGGCGCGTGGCGCGGCGCTGAGCCTCTGGCAACGCGAGTTCATCCTTGCAGCACGGGTCGCGGGCAAGGGGCCGGTGCGCATTTCGGCAGAGCACATCCTGCCGAACATTGCCAACCTGCTGATCGTGCAGGGAACCATCCAGTTCTCGCTCGGCATTCTCGCCGAAGCCGGCCTGTCCTATGTCGGGCTCGGCGCGCAGCCGCCACTGCCGAGCTGGGGCCGGATGTTGGCGGACAGCCAGACGATGATCAGCTTCGCACCGCATCTGGCGATAGCACCGGGTTTGGCCATCGTGCTCACCGTGCTCGGGCTGAACCTGATGGGGGACGGTCTGCGCGATCTCTTTGATCCGCGCCTGCGCCGGGCCCGCACATGAGCCTGCTTTCGATCCGCAATCTCTCCGTGACCATCCACGGGACACCGATCCTGAAGGACATCTCGCTCGATATCGATGGTGGAGAGATCGTCGGGATCATCGGCGAGAGTGGGTCTGGCAAGTCGATGACGGCACTTGCCGCGATGGGTCTGCTGCCGCGCGGGTCGCACGCCACTGGATCGCTCCAGCTCGACGGGACCGATATCCTGGCCGCGCCCGAGAGCGATCTTTGCGCGATGCGCGGGTCCGATGTCGGGATGATCTTTCAGGAGCCGATGACGGCGCTCAATCCGCTGCACACGATCGGCGATCAGGTCGCCGAAACCGTGCGGGTGCACGGCGGTGCCACGCGGGTAGAGGCACTGGCGCGCGCCAGCGAGGTGCTCACGCGGGTCGGCCTTCCGCCCGAGCGGATCGCGCGTGATCGCTATCCGCATGAGCTGTCCGGCGGACAGCGCCAGCGCGTTGTCATCGCGATGGCGATAGCCTTGCGACCGGGGCTGCTGATCGCGGACGAGCCGACCACGGCGCTGGATGTCACGACGCAGGCTCAGATCCTCGATCTGATCACCCGCCTCGCACGCGAGGACGGCATGGGCCTGATGATGATCACCCATGATCTCGCCGTGGTCGCGGGCATGGCCGACCGGATCGCCGTGATGCGCCGGGGCGAGATAGTCGAGACGGGTGCCACGGAAGACCTTTTCCGCGAGATGCGCCATCCCTACACGCGGGCGCTGTTCGAGGCCTCGGGCCACCGCGTCGATCTCGCCGCTCCTCCGACCGCGCCCGAACCGTTGCTGAGGGTCGAGGCTGCCGTCCGGGACTATCCGCTGCCGAAGACATCGCTTTTCGGCGTGCGGGAAAGCCACCGGGCCGTGGACGGGGTATCGTTCGCGGTCGAGGCGGGCGAGCGCGTCGGTCTCGTCGGGGAATCCGGCTGCGGCAAGTCGACCCTGACCCGGGCAATCCTCGGTCTCGAACCGCTCCAGGGCGGCGAAATCCGGTTTCGCGGTGATCCGGTCGGGCCGGACATGCCGAACGCCCTGCGCGCCGGAATGCAGGTGGTGTTTCAGGATCCCTACGGTTCGTTCAATCCGCGCTGGCGGGTTGAGCGGCTTGTCGCCGAGCCGTTTCATCTTGTGACTGATTCGCCCATCGGCGGTGCACGTCGGGCGCGGGTGGCCGAAGTGCTGCACGATGTTGGCCTCGCCGCCGATGACATGGACAAGTACATCCACGAGTTCTCCGGCGGTCAGCGGCAGCGCATCGCGATCGCGCGCGCGCTCATTACGCGCCCGGCGCTGATCGTGCTGGACGAGGCCGTCTCGGCGCTCGATGTCTCAATCCGCGCGCAGATCCTCGACCTGCTGGCGGCGCTGTCGGACCGCTACGGGTTGGCCTATCTCTTCATCAGTCACGATCTCAGCGTGGTCGAAACCATCACCGATCGGGTCCTGGTTATGCAGTCGGGCCGGATTGTCGAGGACGGCGTCACGACCAGTGTCTTTGCCGATCCGCAGCACGCCTACACGCGGCGCTTGCTTGCCGCCGTACCGAAGCTTCCCGTCTCTCCCTGACACCGCGACTTGCCTGCCCTGGCTGGTGGAGGGGGCGGGCGGGTGGGCCTCCATCAGCCAGGGCAACCGGGTTGCCGTCAGGCTTGAAATTTGGAACAGTCCGACCATGACGCCGCCCACGAGGACCCGATGACCCTGCCGCATGTCGACCCGTTGCCCTTCGACCCGCCCTACCCGCAAGGGGCGCCCGGGTTTTCGGCGGGGCAAACGGTGCGGGTGCGCGCCGGTGTGGCGCCGGGCCATGTCCGGACACCGTGGTATCTGCGCGGCCGGACCGGCGTTATCGAGCGGGTCTGCGGCGCTTTCGCAAACCCCGAGGAACTCGCCTACAACCGTGACGGCCTGCCGGCGCGCGTGCTCTACCGGGTCAGGTTCTCGATGGACGAGGTCTGGGGGAATGGCGGGACCGACACCATCGACGCCGAGATATTCGAACACTGGCTGGAGGCCGTCTGATGCCGCACGACCATCACGACCACGATCATCTCAGCCCGTCCGGACATCCCTATCGGCCGGATAACGATCACCCGCTCACGCACTGGCAGACCATGGAGATCGCGGTACGCGAGATCCTGATCGAGAAGGGCATCACCGATGCAGGAACGATCAATGCTCAGGTCGCGGCGATGGATGGCCGGACGCCGGCCGATGGCGCGCGGGTCGTCGCCCGCGCCTGGACCGATGCCGAGTTCAAGGCGCGGCTGCTCGCCGACGGGTCGGCCGCATGCGAGGAGATGGGCTTCCCGGTCGACGCCATGAAGCTCGTCGTGATCGAGAACACGCCGGGCGTTCACAACGTCGTCGTCTGCACCCTTTGCTCCTGCTATCCGCGCAACATCCTCGGTCTGCCGCCGGAGTGGTACAAGAGCCGCGCCTACCGCTCGCGCACGGTGAAGGAACCGCGCAAGGTGCTGGCCGAGTTCGGTCTTGAGCTTCCGGACAGTACGCAGATCCGCGTTCACGATTCGACCGCGGACATGCGCTATCTGGTTCTGCCGGAACGCCCTGGCGGAACAGATGGGTGGGATGCCGACAGGCTGGCCGCGATCGTCAGCCGTGACAGCATGATCGGGACCGCCGTGGCCGAAGCCTGAGCGGAGATCTCAGATCACGCTTCCGCGCTCAGTACGCGTTTGCGGCGCCTCAACCATCCGAAGGCAATCAGCCCGGTTGCCAGCAATGGCAGTCCCGTTGGCAACGGGACCACTGAGGGCTCCGTCGACTGAGCGATCTGCAGGAAGCTGAAGTCGCGCAAGCTGATGAGCGATAACGGCGACGGAGAAAGCGCCTCGAACCGGTAGCTCTGATCCGCCTGAAACGTCAGTGCCGTTTCAAGAAGAAAGACGCCCGGCTCGGATTGCGTCAGTGCGGCAACCCGGTCGATGCCCGGTCCGCTGACCTCGAAACCCGAGAACTGGAACGATAGGCCGGCCGTCCCGCCAGTCCAGAGCAAGGGGGAATCGAACGACAGATCGAAGGCCCGCGGAAAGAACGGCGAGCCGAACACCATGCCGCTGACCGTTCCGAAGAAATCGTCCCGACCGAACATCACGTCCGGCGCCGAGAAGGTGGCGCTGATCGCATCGGCGCCCGTCCGCGAAAGCATCAGATCGCAACTCGCCTGATTGTGGCAGTCGAGCGTCGTCAGATCGAGGACCGCGACCGCGCGCGCAACACCCGACGCACCGAACAGGAGCATCAATATCAGAACCACTCGCAAGACCATGACCGACAGCCACCCTCAGCTTACCAACTCGACCCAGAAAAGCAGAACATGGTTAAACGAGCTTTTATGCTCGCGATTAGCGGCACCCAAACCGACGAGACGGCGCGGCGTCACATATCGAAAAAAATGGTTTCCTGCGGACCCTGCAGATGAACGTCGAACCGGTAGGCTCCGGCGCCGGTTTCCGTTGCCACGAGCGTCGCGATCCGGTCCTTGTGCTCAATGCGCGACAGGATCGGGTCCGTGTCCGGGTCGACATCGGGAAAGTACAGTCGCGTGTGCAGCCCGGTGTTGATGCCGCGCGCGACGATCCAGAAAGTGATGTGTGGCGCCTGCATCCGGCCATCTGGGAAGGGGACCTGGCCCGGGCGGACGGTCTCGAAGGTCCATTCGCCGGTGCCGTAGTCCCCGGCCTGACGTCCCCAGCCGGTGAAATTCGGGTCCGAGGTTCCGCGCGGATCGTTGCCGGGATAGATCCCGTCCGCGTCGGCCTGCCAGATCTCGACCAGCACGTCGCGCAGAGCCGCCCCGACCCCGTCATAGACGCAACCGGTGATCGAGATGCGCTGACCTTTCGTCGCGTCGTTGACCATCGCAGCACCCGGATCGTCCGGGTAAACACCATTGATGCCGCAGAAATTCGGCACGCAGCCGATGTGGACATAGGGCCCCGCGGTCTGGCTCGGGCTCTCCTTCAGGTGACCGCTCTGCTGCACCATCACGCGCCCTCCATCTTGTTCTCGAAGAGCGTCTGGCGGGCTCCGCGCAGCACGATGTCGAAGTGGTAGGCGCGCGCGTCCATCGGCACGGTGTTGTTCATGTCGAGCGCCGCCACGAGCGTCTCGATGCCCTTGCGCGAAGGGATGCCGCCGACGATCGGGCAGAGCCAGATGTGCGGATCGCCCTCGAAATACATCTGCGTGATCAGTCGCTGCGCGAAGGCTGCCCCGAAGATCGAGAAGTGGATGTGCGCCGGGCGCCAGTCATTGGCGCGATTGGGCCACGGATACGGCCCCGGCCGGACCGTGCGGAAGGCGTAGGAGCCGTCCTTGCCGCTGATCGTGCGGCCGCATCCTCCGAAATTCGGGTCGAGCGGGGCGATGTAGCTCTCCTTTGCGTGGCGATAGCGCCCGCCCGCATTGGCCTGCCAGATCTCGATCAGGGCACCTGAGACGCCGCGGCCCGCCTCGTCCAGCACACGGCCGTGCACGATGATCCGCTCACCGACCGGAGATCCTCCGGGTTCGGCGAAATTCACCAGGAGATCGGCATCGTGTTCGCCCAGCATGTCCTCGCCGAAAACCGGCCCCGTGGTCTCGGACAGCGTTTGCGGCAGAGACAGAAGCGCCTTCTGGGGCGAGCGCGTCAGCGAGGTCTTGTATTGCGGCGTCAGCGGCGGCGGATGCCAGGCGCGGTTGCGCTGAAAATATGTTGGCTGCGGCCCCGGACGATTGCTCAGGGTCATGGCTCGACTCCGATCTCGGCGTAAGTCTGCTTGGCGATCTTCAACGCGTGATTGGCGGCGGGAACACCCGCGTATATGGCGACATGCAGCAACGCCTCGCGCACGTCCTCGGGTGTCGCACCGGTGTTCGCGGTGGCGCGGATGTGCATTGCGACCTCGTCCCAGTGCCCTTGAGCCGCCAGCAGGGCCAGCGTGATCAGCGAACGCTCGCGGTCCGTCAGCCCGTCGCGGGACCAGACCGAACCCCAGGCGCCCTCGGTGATCAGGGTCTGGAACGGCTCATCGAACGCGGTCTTCGCGGCTTCCGCCCGGTCGACATGGGCATCGCCGAGCACGCGGCGGCGCACCTCCATGCCCTTGGACAGCTTGTCGATCATTCCGCTGCCCCTTGCGAGTTGCGCATTGGCGCCGGGCCTGTGACGAAAGCCCGGACATCGTCCGGCAGTTGCGCCTCGTCCCAGACCCCGATGATGACCCCGGTGTTGTAAGATCCGCCGCGCCCGGCCTCGATCTGGGCGTCGGATATCGTGGTGCGCTGGCTGCACCGACGCGACCACTTGGCAAGCCGCTGGTACATCATCGCGATCACCTCGGCATGATCCGGCGACGCGCCGAGGTCATCGAGTTCCTGCGGATCGGCCTCGAGATCGAACAACATCGGGCGGAACCCGCCTTCGGCATGCATGAACTTCCAGCTGTGATCGGCGATCATGAAGAGCCGGGCATCCTTCGGGCTGACACCGAGCCGCGCCGCCATCGGCGTGCGCGAATAATCGTATTCGCTGACGGCGAAATCGCGCCAGTCCGGCGTCTCGCCCCACAGCCACGGGCGCAGCGAGCGACCTTCGAGGATGTGGTCCGGCGGCTCGGCACCGGCGGCCTCGACGAAGGTCGGCGCGAGGTCGATCGCTTCCACCAGCGCGTCGCAGACCGTGCCGCGCGTGGCGTCGGCTTCCGGCGCGGGGTCGTAGATGATCAGCGGCACCCGGGCCGAGCAGTCATGGAACAGGTCCTTCTCGCCGAGCCAGTGATCGCCCAGATAGTCGCCGTGATCCGAGGTCAGAACGATCATCGTGTCGTCCATCCGCCCGGTCTCCTCGAGCCAGTCGAGCAGGACGCCGAGCTGGTCGTCGCACTGTTTCACCAGACCCATATAGGCGGGCACGACCTCGTCCCGAACCTCGTCGCGCGAGAACGCCTGACCGATCGCATTGGTTTGGAAGGCATGGAATATGGGGTGCGGATCGTCGCGCTCACCCTCGGACCGGTTCACAGGCAGCACCTGATTGAGCCCGTACATGTCGTGATAGGGCGCGGGCACAATGTAAGGCCAGTGCGGTTTGATGAAGCTGAGATGGCAGAGCCACGGGTCCGGTCCGGCCTGCTCGATGAATTCTATTCCGCGACGGGTCAGGTAGGGGGTCTCGGAGTCCTCTTCGGCGACATTCGCGGGCATCCGCGCGTTCTTTAGAAGCCAGCCGGAAGCAAGATCGCCGTCCTCCGACGCGGCTGAATTGGCGAAGACGTGCCAGGGGTTTTCAGCCTCGTATCCCTTGTCGCGGAGATATTCGTTGTATTTCAGCGAGCCCTTCGCGTCGTAGAAGCCACCGGGGCCTTCCGGACGCATGCCGTCGTCGCGCTCGAAGACATCGAACCCGCATTCCGCGACGCGCGCGCCGATGATGCTGTCGGGGCTGAGGCCGAGACGCGCCATCCCGGCGGCATCCGCCTTCATGTGGGTCTTGCCGACCAGCCAGCACGCCATGCCCGCTTCACGCAGGTGATCGCCCAGGGTCAGCTCGCCGACCTTCAGCGGCATGTTGTTCCAGGCGGCGCCGTGGCTGTGCACGTACCGGCCCGTATAGGTCGACATGCGCGAGGCGCCGCAGACCGGCGACTGCACGTAGGCGCGGTCGAAGCGCACGCCCATCGCTGCCAGCCGATCCATGTTCGGTGTCTTCAGGTGCGGATGCCCGGCGCAACTCAGGTAGTCGTACCGCAGCTGGTCGTACATTATGAACAGGATGTTTTTTGCCCGGCGTGTCATCGCGCCTTTCTTGGTGTCCCGACCTCGTCGGCAGAGTGACCTGCAATCGAGCGCATCACAAGCCTTGAATGGACGGGACAGCTAGGATCCAGGAGCCGATGCAGGGTGTCGTTTCCAGCAGCGACGCCTCTGGCAGGTCCCCTGGGCGCCATATTCTAAGGTTTTCGGCGTGGCCTTACACGCGAAGCGAAACCTGATCAGTCCAGAATGTAGGCCCCGATGACCTCGATGTCCTCGCCCGGACGCAGGCGCACCACGATGACTTCACCGGGGCGCGTGTCCCGATCCGTCAGAGCCTTGATGTTGCCCGCATGGGTGACCAGAAGCGCTGTCTCGGTTCTGCGCATCCCGTCGAGCAGGTCGAGCACGCGCTCAGATGCATCCGTGTCGTCCGGCGTCGACGCGTCGAGAATGGGGTCGACCGTCACCGGCCGCAGTTTCAGCGTGCGCGCTGTCTCGATGGCCCGGCACCACGCAGAGGTCGCGATCAGGTCGATATGGATGCCGGACCTCTCAAAGGCCTGCCCCAGCCGACGGGCGACATTTCGCTGACGCCGGTTCAGCGCGCGCTTGTCGACGCAGTTCGCTCGGCCGAGCGCCAGCGGTTCGCCATTCGCTTCGTCGCCGACCTGCCGCATCAGCGCGTGCGTCCAGCGGTCCTCCATGAACTGAAGGATCTGCTCGCTGGCCTGACCGGGAGAGACACTGAGCAATACCGCCAGAAAAGGTAGAGTGAACTTGAGCTTCATCGCCGCCATCATTGAACGTCTTCGCCCCGGCCCACGTGTTCCGATCGGCGCCGGTAGATTGACCGCCACCGCGACGCACTGCAAGCCGTTTGCAGAGTGCGAGATCGGCGTCCGTGTCGCAGTTCGAGGACGGCTTTCGACGGTGCCATGTGGTCTGAGTGTCCCCCGGTGTTCCTTACAGTGGTCAGTTTAGGTTGCGATCGCTCGAAATGCTTGGGCGTGGCAGCGGTTCGCACGATACGTAGACGCCTGATTAGTGTTGTGAAGCAGGTCGCGACGGTGCTTCGCATGCTCTCGTCGAGGATCGATGCATATTCGAACAGTCGCGTGCAGGCTTTGCGATGTTTCCGACAGGGCGATCAGATAACGCAATTGGCGCAGGGTAATGTTTTGGGAGTTGATCATTCTGCTCCTTGCCCCTCGGCACTGCATCGCCCCGACACCGCAAAAGCCCGCCGCGAGATCATGCCCCACTGAAAGGGTTCTTTCGGGTGAATTTCTTTCCAGCCTTGGGCGCGCGGCAGCAGTCTATAATGCGCGCGACGGCTTGTCCTTCTAGCAGAACGGATCAGCATCGACCGACGAACCCCGATCTGCGAGTGATTTCATGCTTGCCCATGCCAGACAGTGCGACGTGCGGATCGCGGTTAACGGAAGTTCTAGCCGGCCACGGCTGGAACCATGATTTATCCCGTCGAACCGGAGATACCGCGTGTTTCCGGAGCTGGTCGGGTCGCATCCGTGGAGCGGGTGAAGGGCTTCTAATTCCTATATCATGTGGTCGCTCTCTGTGCCAAGTTTCGTCGAGACGCCCATGATCATGACATGTTCTCATATCATTCTGTTTCAATCCGCCTCAGGCTATACTATATCTTGGGGTGGACAGAATGATGGGGACATGGCTTGCCTGCGCTCAACAAACTTTCAGCGAAGACTGTAGACAACGCTGCCATTGGGAAACACGGCGATGGGGGTGGGTTGTGGTTTCACAAACGGCCCGACGGAGGCGGCCAATGGTTTCTGCGCGTCACCGTGCATGGGCGGCGGCGAGAAATGGGACTAGGTGCGTATCCCGACATCACCTTGGCTATGGCCAGAGAAGCCGCAACAAAATGGCGACGTATAGCCAAGCAAGGGGTCGACCCGATCAAAGAGCGAGAGCGACTAGCGCGCGAGGCAGCGAGGGAGCACCCTACGTTGCAGCAGGTCTTCGAGGAGTGCTTCGAGGTCCGCAAGGCTCAGTTGAAGCATGATGGGAAGCCCGGACGATGGGACGGACCGGTTCGAAATCATGTATTGCCCAAGCTCGGGCGTGTCCCGATCGAGGAGATCGATCAACGAGACATTCGCGCCACGCTCGCTCCGATCTGGCACGAGAAGGCGGACACGGCACTTAAGGCAATGAGTCGCCTCGGGATCGTAATCAAACACGGAGCTGCAATGGGTCTGGATGTTGACCTGCAAGCCGTGGACAAAGCCCGCGCCCTTCTCGGCAAGCAGCGTCACGTCGTTCAAAACGTACCGTCAATGCCGTGGCAGGACGTTCCCGAGTTTTATCAATCGCTCGGCGAGGGTGTAACCGAACTCGCGCTGCGCTTTCTGATTCTGACGGGTTGTCGCTCCAGCGAGGTTCGCGGCTGTCATATAAATGAGATCGACTTTTCCACAGCTGTGTGGGAGATCCCCGGCGAACGCATGAAGGGCGGCACCTCACACCGTGTGCCGCTCTCGTCAGAGGCGCTCCGTGTACTGGAACTGGCCGCGCCATTCGAGCGTGACGGCATGGTCTTCCCAGGAACGAAGCCCGGCAAACCACTGTCAGACATGACCTGGACCGCGCTCTTCAAGCGCCGCAAGATCGACGCGCGACCCCATGGGTTCAGATCCAGCCTACGAACTTGGCTGGCCGAAACGACTGACGCGCCGCGCGAGGTCGCTGAAGCCTGCCTGGCTCACGTAAATGCCGGGAAGGTTGAGGCGGCCTACAGGCGCACGGACTTTCTGGAGCGTCGGCGTGCGTTGATGGAAAGATGGGGAGGGCATTGCCTTGGTGGGGTCGCTGGCGTCATCCGATTCCAAAACACCGTCAACTGAAAAGTCCTACTGGGTGCGGTTCGAAGAATACAATCCAGGACCAACCGGTTGGCACATCATTTTGCCGATCCAGCCACATCACTATCGGCAGCTCGGGGTCGAAGCGCAAAAAAATCTGACAGGCTCCGGTCCATTTGACGGCCAGATGGTAATGCCTAGACGACCTGAACACGATTCATGGAGCGTCGACAGAGCGACTGAATATTGTGTCGCGGAATTGCAAACTTACATGCAGCGCGACAATGGTGGCCTAAGTTCACCTCGCCGCGCTTGTATGATTGCCGCGTTAGAGTCGCTCAATGGAGCAACACTCAGTCGGGCGGTTCTCCCGCCTTGCAAACCGGGCGAGCGAAGCAGACTTTCTGTGGAGATCACAGTTCCAGATTGCGAGATGCAAAGCCTTTTGACCGACGCGGACAAGGACGTAGAGGCATTCGCTATTATGCAAGAGTTCGGTTTTCTCGCGATTGAAAACGGGCTCCTCGACGATCAACCAGCAGATTTTCGGACGTGGTTTAATCGGTCTTTCAAGGCTCCGAAATGGAACGCCAATAGCATGCCAAAGGAATGGAAATTGTTGCCACGCAATTTCTACATCTACTGTCTTGTTCGGCTTCTCACGCAGCATGGATACTCTGCGTATCGGAACGACGAACCGAAACCGAGTTCCGAGCCGACCACAAGCGCTTGCGATGTTGTGGCCTTGGCCGCGAAGAAAGCGAATCTCCCTAAGATCGGCAGCTATCAAACGGTAAAGGCGATCCACAAGACGGTTCGTAAAGCCTGGAACGTTTCGCGTGTGGGTTAAAAACAGGATCGAACTGTACCCATGACCTGATTCGGAGCGACCGACATAATTCGCCCTGTCACTCGATGCGACGTACTGCATCGCTTCACAGAACAGGGTGTTCACATGAGCCTCGAAGGTAACCCGGTGCGGGACGGATCGGCCAATTTCGCCGCGAAGTCGCGCCTTATAACTGACAAAGAAGTAGCCGACATAATCGGGTGCAGCCGCGCCACCGTTTGGCGTCGCGTCGCCGATGGCACGCTTCCACAGCCGCTAAGGATTGGAGGCATGACCCGATGGGTCGACTCCGAAATCAGTGGCCTAATTGAACAGGCTATGGCCGACCGCGAGGTGGCCGCCTAATGACCCGGAAAATGGAAAACCCGGCGCTGGCGGGCGCCGGGTCCGAATACTGTTCAAGCGGGCTGCTGAACACTTCGGAACATAACAAATCCGGCCAGAAAGTCCAACGAAAACTGCAGGTTGCACGACTTCGTCATCGCTTCGGCATGAGCGAGGTACGCGCAAACGTCATCGCTTATCTCGCCTTCGGTGGAGGCGCCAATGGCTGAGCAGAGTGACGTCCGCAGGGACGGATTGAAGGGGCGTGTCCTTTGGGCGCTCAACGAACTTGAAAAGGCGGGCGAGAGGGGCATCACCTCTCGCCAGTACCCCGGTGTCAGGTTGAGCGACTGCATCTTCAAGCTGCGTCGCGCCGGGTTCCCGATCGAAACGATCCGAGAGGCTCATGACGGGCCATTTCCTGGTTCGCATGGACGTTATCGTCTTGGATCTATTGAGCAGTCTGGGGGTGCCTCATGAGCGCCTCCAGGAGCGACAAGAACCGCGGGATTTCGGGACGCACGCGCCGCAAGAGAAGGGCCAAGGCTCCAGAGTTGCTGGCCTCCCTGGAAGGCCTCGTCCACCGCACCCGCATCAACGAAAAGAAGGGCAGTCATTGCACGATCTGGATCGGACCTGAGGATCGCATCGAATGGTGGCCGGGAACCCAGCGGTGGCGGGATCACAACGGCGCTTATCATCGCGGAGGTCAGGAAGCTCTCAGGCGCTTCATTGAGCGGGTCACGCCGGTTCGCATTGAACGGGCTTTCGCGTCCCACATGGCCGACATTCGTGCGGAGGTGCTGTGATGGGCATCTTCGCGCAACATGCCCCGAGCTACCTGGAGGCCGGTCTCCCGGCCTTCCCGGTGGAAACGCGCACCAAGAAGCCACGCGTGAAGAACTGGCAACGGGCTGGGCGTCCGGCAACCGCGGCCTGGATCGACCGTTTCGGATATGCAGACGGCCTTGGCATCTGCGTTGGGCAATCAACCGGGATTGTAGAGGTCGATGTGGATCTCGCGGGAGATGCAGTGCTTGCCGCAGCGATGGAGAGGTTCGGGGATACGCCAATATCTCTGCGGACGGCGTCCGGGAAATCAAAGCTCTGGTATCGGCACAATGGCGAAGGCAGGCACATCCGCGTTCCCGGCAACCTGCCGATCGATGTCCTCGGGGAGGGGTTCACGATTGCGCCTCCCAGCCGTCGTGCTGATCTCGGGACAAGCTATCGCTTCCTGACCGGCGGGCTTGACCTGATCGGTGAACTTCCGGGCATCCGAGCGGATGCGTTGGATGCCATCGGCCGTAAACGAGCGCCTGAGACCGTCGTGAGCGGCATGCGCAACAATGCCTTGTACACGTTTTGCATGACCGAGGCCCGGTTCTGCGACGACGTCGAGACGCTTATCGACGTCGCACAGACATGGAACGCGGCGACGCCCGAGCCACTCGGCTCCGGGGAGGTTGAAGCCACTGCGCGTTCTGCTTGGCGCTATGAGACTGAAGGCCGGAACTTCGTCGGCCTCAAATGCCCCCAAGTCACAATCGGAGATAAGATCATGGACGACCTTCGGGACGTACCCGACGCCTTTTGGCTGCTTCACCTCTTCAGGCGGTATCACGGCAACAGAGAATCGTTTGCAGTCTCACCGTCTGCGATGTCCCGGGCAAAGAACCCGCCTTGGTGTCGCGAGCGGATTGAGCGGGCACGCGACATACTCGTCGACCGTGGATATCTGGGAGTCTCTCGCTCTCCCAATGCGCGAGCACGACGCTCAGGACTCTACTTTTTGACTATGCTGGATTCCAGCAACAATCACTATACACCCTTCCCCCCTTCCTCAGAGCTAGGGAGGGCAGCATGACAGACCGTAACAACGGATCGACAACGGGTCGTGATGCACTCGGTCAGTTCACCTCAGGCAATTCTGGCCGACCCCGGGGTGCGCGGCACAAAACGTCGGTCGCAGTCGAGACCCTGCTGGAAGGTGAGGCTGAGGGCCTGACCCGCAAAGCAGTCGAACTCGCTCTGGCTGGCGACGTGACAGCACTTCGGCTCTGCCTTGAGCGGATCTGCCCGGTGCGGAAGGACGCGCCGATCAGCTTCTCGGCACCTGAGATGAACACCGCGTCGGATGCGGTGCAAGCGATGGGCCAGGTACTGGAGCAGGTGAGCAGCGGAGACCTGACACCGGACGAAGCGAAGTCGGTGGCGGCACTGATCGAGCGGTTCCGCAAAGCCTACGAAACCGAGGAACTTGAAAGCCGGATCTCGGCACTGGAGGCCGCGAAATGAGCAGATTGAACCACCGGGTCGATGCACTGGAGCAAACCAGCGCTGGAACTGACCGCCTTACGGCGGCAATTCGGACCATCTACGAGCCAAGCCCTGAGGGGCCTGTTCGTCGCGAGGTCTGCGCTGTCACCATCGTTGGTTCGGCAGAGCTTTTCCTTCGCGAAAGTTACTCCTCGGAAGACGCTTTTCTGGCAGCGGCAAGCGCGTGTCACCAACGCATTCACGGACAACCACTCGATCTGAAAGAGGAGGCTACGGAATGAGCAACCTGAGCAGTCGCATTGACAAGCTAGAACGGAAGAATGGTGGTGGGTTGCCGCCAGTGACGTCGGTGTCCGTCTCGTTCTTCAGGCCTGGTCTGGAAGGCCCGGTCGATGGGGGGCCTGGACTGATTACCGTCGTGGGTGGCGACCAGTTCTGCCGCTCCAATTTCGAGAACGCAGACGACTTCTATGCTGCCGTCAATGAGTGCCACCTGCGCGTTCACGGCAGTCCCTTCGAACCGGAGGATGAGCAGTGATGCCAGCCCAACCCGCTGACCGATTGGGCGACGCCAGTCTCGCACCGATCACCGCCGAACAGTTCTTCACCGAACTCTCGAAGCTGACCATTTATGATCAGGATCGTGCCGATGCCTTGGCCGACCGCCTGTCGGACGTAGAGACCGTGAGAGCATTCGAGGAGTTGGATCGGCAGATCACGGAGAGCGCCCGATGAGCAGCCTTTCGAAACGACTTATGGCCTTGGAAGCCGCAGCAGGAGCCAAAACGGACCATGCGGAGGCGAAGAGGTTCAGCGCGGATCTCATGAGTTTTATCAAAGCGGTCTTTCCGCATGTCGCGCATCGAAGCCGGATGGACGACCTCGCAAGCTGCTGCGGTCTTCCGAATGCAGCGTTCATGCGCGGTGTGCTGGCAGAGGGCTTCTCAGCCGGGTCCTTCAAGAACGCCGCCGAAGCGGCCTACGGCGACGCCTGGCAGGAGCCCATGCGTGAGACGCTCGAAGACGCGCTCACCACCATAACCGACGCACGCGGTGACGAGGGGCTCATGCAGTTTGCCAAGGTCTTCCCGCCGGTTTTGACAGCCAGCCGGGTCGCCTTGGGAATGACGGAGGAACCGGCATGAGCACTCAGGACCTGGCTCCCGTGATCGGGATGGTACTGCACACCTATCGGCGCCTTGCGGGCTTTCGGGGCACGACATCCGAACAGGCATGTCTGGAAAACCTGCTGATCTGCGGAGTCGAAGCAAATGCAGGCCGTGCAGCGTCTGCAGACGAGATCGAGCGCGGACGACAGATCAGTATCGACGTCTTCACGATCGATGCCCGCGTGGCAGTCGAGATACCCGGTGAAGCCGAGCGGGAAGCAAGAATAGACCGTGCTTTGCGGCGCTCCGAAGCACCCGGTGTGTTCGATGTTCTGTCAGGAACAAAGACCGAACATTTCCGCCTGAAAACGGTGTGAGAAGTTGCGTTAACCTGCTGAAAATGATATACTTTCCGGTGAACTGGGAGGCTCAAAAATGCTGAATGAACTCATCCCGCTATCAGGCACTTCGGTGTCGGAAATCCAGAACCGTCTGGCCAGCACACAAGCGCTGCGGGCCCAGGCGCAGCATCACCGAACGAACGCGTTGCTGGCTGCCTCGGAATCCCCGTTAAAGCTTCAGGCACGGAAAAATGACCTGCGGCGTGACAAGCGGATCACCGAGCAGGAGGAGCGGGCCATTGTTGCGCCGCTTCTGGAAGATGTGGCCAAGTCTCCTGACCCGGCAAGAGCGTACGCAGAAGCCGTTCGCCGAGCGCAAGCTGCGGGCGTCGATATCCAGCCGGAGTACGAAGTCTACGACCCGGACAGCTTTGCGATCCTGAGAAGCATGTATTCGATGTCTGCACCTGAAGCGACGGACTTCCAACGGACGCTGGCGGGGCTCGGATCAGATGATGAGCGGCTGCGAGCGGTTCGCATACGAGCTGGCATTGAGCCGGATGCCAACACAGCCCTTGCAGCGGAACAGCGTGGCGGCTTCACGCTTGGGCCGGGTCAGACACGATTTGATCAAAGTGGCGCCGCGGTTGCGGCGACGCCATCTGTCCCGGCAAAAGCCCCGGCAGGATATCGTCTCTCCGCTGACGGACAGTCATATGAGATAATCCCTGGCGGGCCTGCCGACCCATCGGTGATGGAAACCCATGCGCGGGCACGTGGGCCTGCAACACAGATCACGATCGGAAACGGGCAGCAGCTTCCCCAACCGCCAGCCGGAACGGTCTGGCAGATGGGACCGGACGGAAAACCGATGCTCGATGATCGCGGTGCGCCAACAGCAATTCCGTTCGCAGGTGGTCCGGTGATGGCGGACCAGGCGGCGGCGT
The DNA here is from genome assembly GCA_039184865.1 of Pseudomonadota bacterium. Lineage (GTDB taxonomy): Bacteria > Pseudomonadota > Alphaproteobacteria > Rhodobacterales > Rhodobacteraceae > Thermohalobaculum. The sequence goes on from JBCDAV010000001.1 coordinate 197,911, forward strand.
CGGAGCAGGCACAGGGACGTCGCGAACAGGCTCTGCGCGAAGCAACCGTCGTCACGGAAGACATCTCACGCGCCATCGGGATCATTCAGTCCTCCAATTGGCCGACGACCGGGCTCTTTGGCGCGGCACTCGCCAATCTTCCCGGCTCTTCTGCGCACGACCTGAACAAGATGATGGATACGATCAGATCCAACTCGGCGTTTGGGGCTCTCCAGAAGATGCGTGAGAACTCGCCGACGGGCGGCGCGCTGGGCGCTGTCTCTGAGCGGGAATTGAGCCTGTTGCAGTCCACGATTGGCTCGCTTGAGCAATCGCAGGGTCAGCAGCAGGTTCTCGACAACCTGTCGAGGGTCCACAACACCTTCCTGGATGTCATCTTCGGCGCAGGAGAAGGACCGCAACGCCTGCCGGTATCCTTCCGGCAAGGCGATGTGCAGCGACGGCTTGAGTTTCTTGAGGCGCAGTATCCCAGCGATCCAGCCAGGGTCATGCGGATCATGGAAAGCGAAGGGTTGCTACAATGACACTTTCGGCTGCAGCTCTCATTCCGGCAGCGGGACACAATCCAGATCTTGCCAACGTAGATCCGGGCCTACTCCAGATTTACGAGCGCGTTCAGCGAAGGTTCGGTCACGACCTGCCGATAACATCGGGCTTTCGAGACCCGCAACGCAACGCGGCAGCCGGTGGTGCAAAGAGATCCCAGCACATGCACGGCAAGGCGCTCGACATCAGCGTCCGGGGAATGTCCAAAGCTGACAGGAAACGACTGATCCAGATCGCGAGCGAGGAAGGCATCTCCGGTATCGGCGTTTACGGGAACGGCCTGCACTTCGACTCTGGCCCGCGCCGGGCATGGGGCCCAACGCACAAACGTGAGTCGGTGCCCGGTTGGGCCAGGGGTGTGATCGGAAAACATCTCGCCCAGAGGTTCGATCAGAGCAACGACGCACACCGGAACGCTGGTGTGACCTTCGATGACCTTCGCAGGATGGCACAGGAGGCCGACAAGGTACGCGGCGAGAGCCACCCGGTTCCACTGGGGAATGCCGAGCAACTCACTCCGGCCCCAACGGAAAGCAACGCTCCGATCACCTTTGATAGGCTGCGTCAGATGGCGACCGAGGCGGATCAGCGTCTCGGTGGGCGCCAGATTGATCAGGCCGTCACCGAAGATGCACAGGGAGCATTTGCGACCCGGCTTGAGAGCAGCATCGATCGTGTGAATGCTGACATTGCCGAAGCGCAGCAGCCGGGCTTGTTGGAGCAGGCCGGAGACTTCATCAGCAACAAGATCCACGGTGACTCTGAACTGGACGTCCCCGAGATCGAACGTGAGCTGACGCGCAGAGATCCGCTCTCAAGTCTGTTTGTCCAGGCGCTGAGAAATGCCAATCCCGTCGCAAGCGCATTCCTTCCCGAGAGGGATGAGGAGATGGAAGGGCTGAGGCGGCGCCTTCTCATGGCCGAGACTGAGGCTGATATGGCCCCCATTCTTCGGGAGGCGTTTCCTGACGCTCAATTCGGCGTGGACGGCAACGGCAACCAGTTCATCAATCTGGAGGGAGACTGGTTTGCATTGGACAAGTCCGGCCTGTCCATGCGGGATGCCCAGGAAGTTCTGAAGGAAGGCCCGTTGCTGGTGGGTGGCGCTATGCTGGGGGCACGCCTTGGCCTGAAGGCCGTTGGGGGGACCACCGGACGTGTCGTCGGATCTGGGCTTGGAACTGCCTCGGGAGACAGCGGCGTTCAGATGATGAATATCCGCTCCGGTTCGGGTGCCGACTTCAATTCATTCCGCACGGCAATGGCTGGCGCCTTCGGGGCTGGTGGTGAACTGGTCTTCTCCCAGATCGGTCGGGTGTTTGGACCCATCTTCTCAGCGACGCGAAACTTCCGGGGCGGACGGATAACCTCCGAGGGAAGGGCAGCGATCGAAAGGGCCGGGATTGATCCGGATGTCATCAGCGACAGCTTCGCCAACCACTTCCAAAGACGGGTGAGGGAAGCCAATGGCGCGACGGACGAAGCCGTGCGGATGGCCATAGCAGATGAATTCCAGATCCCTCTTACCAGAGGGCAGGCAACCGGGGACGTCAGCCAATCGGCATTCGAGGAAGCTGCACGGAATGAAGCACGTGGCGCACTTGCAGGCCGTCGTGTTCGGGGCATTGACGACCAGGCCCGAAAGCACGTCGATGCAGCCGTCGAAGACATCGCCAAGGGGTTTGGAGACGCGGATACGGCACTGGGCGCCGCAGAGCGCGCAGGAGGGGCAATCAAGGACGCGGCAGCCGCTTACCGTCAGGCAGCAGACGACGCCTACAGGACGCTCTCAGAGACAGACGCGACGGTGCAGGGGAAAGTGGCTCTCAACCTCGGGAACAGCCTAAAGCGCGGCGTTGAGATGGGCGGGACCATTGTCGATGAAGGAACACCCAACGCTCTGAAGGCCGTCCAGTTCATCAACAAGCGCTTTGCGGGTGGCGAGCGAGGGTCCATTGGCTTCGACCGGATCGAAAGCACACGCCAGCAGATCAATCGGCTGGTGTCCGCTGCCCGCAAGGGTTCCAACGGTGCCGACGAGGCCGCGATGCTGGAACTGAAGAAGGGCTACGACACCTGGATGGACAGGCTGTTCACCCGCACCCTGCTCGATGGTGATCCGGCAATCCTGACCAAGGCAAAGCAGGCTCGCTCCTCCTGGTCCGAATGGAAACGTAACTTCTTCGGCCAGGGCAAGAATGACGATGCGGGCCGTGCGCTGGAAAAGCTGGTCGAAATGGATGCAACACCTGAGGAGGTCGCGCGCGTGCTCTACGGAGGCATTGCGGTGGGCGAGAAGGGGTCTTCTGTTCGTCTCGCAACAAAGCTGAAGGACATCCTTCCCGAGGACGCCTGGAACAATATCAGGGCGGGTGCATGGTTGCGACTGACGGAGACCCCGGCAGGAAAGCCCACCTTCGGCCCGGAGCGGCTTGCAGGGCGCATCGAGGCGTTCGTCGGAGGGAACGGTTCGTCCATGTCGAAGGTGCTCTACACTGCCGAGGAGCGGGCTCTGATGGGACGTCTGGCGCAGGCGCTGCGGATACTCGTGCCGCCCAAGGAAGCAACGAACCCGTCGAAGACGTCGTATGGGAACGCAAGGCTCGCACAGGACACGTTCCGGTCCTTCGCGGCTCTGCTCGGCTTTTCCGAGGGCGGACTTTCCGGTGGTCTCGGGTCTGCAATCGCCACGACCATTCCAGGCATGGCTCGGGACGCTGTCAGAGGTGCAGCAATTCCGGCGAGGGGTGCCAGAGGACCGGTACGCGGAGGTCTCGGTGGCACCTTCGGGCCCGGAGAACAGACGTCGCGCTAGCCCTTCGCCACTCTGCTATTCGGCTGTTGATGAATTGCCTCTTGCGCCGATAGCCTCAACACATGGTCGGCTTGGCTGATATTGGCTTGGTGCTCCTGGGCGCAATCCTCGGTATTGGCTCCTCCGGAATATTCTGGTGGATTCAAACCCACTACTGGGTGCCGAAGATTGAATTCTCCGAAGAAGTCTCACGATCCAACGTTCAATTCATAAAATCAAAGGTGCGCTATCAAATCGCCATTAAAAATATAGGCCGTCGGGACGCGTATAATGTAAAGTTTCGGGTACGATTGCGTGTTAAAGATATTCTTAAATCTGGCGGTAGGCGTTGGGACTACATTGACATTGCAATCATAAATAAAGATTTTTTCTATTTTTCGAAAGATAGTATGCTTCTGATAACACCTTTGCCACACAAGACTGAAAGGTTTGGCGGATCTATGTTCCCAAAAGAGATCAGAGAGAGCTATCAGAACGGTACCCTAACATTTGATGAGCTATTCAGTGTGTATGATGAGATTGCCATTTATGTTGAATTGATCGCCACTGATCGATTCTCTGGTGGAGCGAAGTTCTTTCGCTCAAAAGACTATTCGAAGCCTGATGTGCGACAGGGCATCTTCAAGGGGAAAGATCATAAGGTCATTCACAAACAATCTTCGCCCGCCAATTCGTGAATCTGTTCCAAAATCATACGTTTTTGAGCGCGCCAGAATCCATGTTCCACAAACGGATTTCCAAAATCGGTCGTTTGTGGGTCAAGTTGCAAGTAAAATCTATGCAAGCATCGCGTACAACGATCGAGTTTTTTCTCCCTAATCAGCTCAGGGGAATCTCAGAGAGCCAATGTCGTTGATGACCAAGTCAGCGATACTCACGGTGATCTCACCTGCTGTACCGTTGCGACCATTGTTCCCGTTAATCCCTGGTGATCCAGCAATCCCAGGTCTGCCTGATGATGCTGTTTGAAAGCAAAACCCAACAGATGCTCCCCTCGCTCCGCCGGGACCTCCTTGGCCGCCTGCACCGGGAGAGCCAGGAGTGCCTCCTTCCCCACCAAGAGCTGAAAGCCTGATGCTTGAACTGTCGGAAGCATCAGCAAACTTGATGAAGATTGCTGCAGCGTCGCCACCGTCGCCGCCGGACCCAGCCGCACCTCCAATTCCTCCGTTGCCACCATTTCCACCACTTTGAGGCCCTCGACCACAGGCGAATACACCACTTGCTGCGCTTCTCCCTCTACCGCCAACACCACCCAATCCACCTTGGCCACCATCACCACCAGAGCCGCCCGCCTGCCCAGAAGCGTCTACGGTGAGATCACCCGAGAAGTAGTTTGCGGTTATCGAGATCCGCTCCACAGATCGACCATCCGCACCTCGCTGCCCGGTACCCCCAGGGGAGCCAGGCGCTCCATTTGCACCATTGTTTGGCGCTGTCGCTCCTGATGCGCCAGGGGCGCCGCGTTTCCCTGAGGGGGCGGCAAGGCCAGCGCGAACCCCCCTAATGATCGCACCGTTACTTTGGATGCGTGCTGCTTCGATACTAAAGGCAGACCCATCTGTGATGTACTCGCCTTCGAGCAGCACTGTTTGTGTTGGGTAGGAAAAAGTTCCCGTGACGGCGCCGGCTGGGATTGAAATCACCGGGCCTTGCGTGTTGAGCGCCTGCGGTGCACCAGAAGCATGGACCTTGAGCTGCGCAAGCACTTCACTACCATAATAGTCAATTCCAACCACGCTAACTGTCTCTTCGGATTGGACCGGAGTAAAAGCAATAATCTTACCGAGCCCCAGAGCCCCTTGAGCGTCTCCTTGCCATCTGTAGACATCAAATCCATCGCTTGCCTCCATAATCGTCGGCAAGCCGATTTGTGGGGTGGGGCCAGAAAGAATAATTTCAAGGATGGGTGGGTCAGGTACAGCCGCACCGATATCGACTGATGCCCGAGCAGTTAGACCGAAAGCATCTTCGAGCACCACCTCAAACGTCTGCAATCCAACCTGGTCCAACGTGAAGCTGTAAGAGGCCCCGGTGCTAACTTGAGTACTTTGACCTCCTGCCACCTTGAACCACATTATCTGAGTTGCTCGATCAACAATATCCTGCGGTAAGGTGAGTGCAATTTCTGTACCAACTGTGTTCTGAAGATCAGATGAGACTGACGAGATAGCAAAAGTGGGCCACGGCTCTACAACCTCGACCTTAATTTCATCGAGACCTCCTGGGCGAAAATGCCGCGCAAACCAACGAGGGTCCCGAACATTGGCCGTGATCCATGAGCTTCCTGCCCCAGATGCTTGAAAACGCGCAAATGGCGGTTCCGCTTCCCCACAATCAGGCGCGGTAGACGCTTTACCTGCACTATCTTCTGAATTACACACTTCAAGCAGGCGAAGGGCGGAACCATCTACTTTCCAGCTCAGCTTGAGACCATCCTCTGATGTATCAACCCTAACTTCAAAGGTCAGTCCGGGCGGAACCTGAGACCCAAGGCGAGAGGGTAGGCCAACAGCTTTAGAGCTATCTATTGTGAGGCCCGTGATCCCAGGTGGTTGGGCCGCGAATACAAGTAACAGCCCCAAGACGCCAATGGCAGCGATACCAAGCCCTAGAACCCTTTCAACATGAACCAGCCAGTGAGTAGGCGGTGTGTCTTGTTTGAGTTCTTTAGCTTCATGCATAAAGTTCTTGGCAAGACTCCGAAATTGGTCCGCGCGGCGACGTGCTTTGTATGAAGCGTATGCTTCCTTAAACCGTCGGGATTTCAATTACTGGCTCCTTGCGGGAGGCATACCTTCAATCTCTGATGATTCCAGTGGACTTTCCCTACAATAGCAAGCATTTTCCCTGTCCTGCCATCTATTAGGCGATCAAATTTGTTCTCCTCCTAGTTGTCACGCGTGATTGTGGTAGAATCGAAAACGGTCTTTTTCGCCAGTGACAAAAACGTATGGGTTTTGACTAACTATGCCAGTTCTGTTTCCCTCTTCCCCGTGCCGGGGTAGACTTGAGAAGAAGTTGTTGGAGAACGTGAGTGTATAGCTACCGAGATATCGAGGTGTGGCAAGCGTTGATGGTATCGGCCGGAGATAATTTTACGAACTCCGGTGCCTTAAATGGATTGTCGATAGGTTCACCACCGATTTCAAAAATCGACGGGAAATATGTGGACTGTGGATACTGTGGCACTCCGCTTACCAGGATCGAAGACCAAGTAATCCAGTCACTGCCCGAAAACACGGAATGCCCGCTCCTTTGGTGCGAGAATTGTGGCTGGTGGCTTGCAAAACCAGTGCTTAAAGGAAAAGGTGGATTTATTGGGTATGCCGTTCGGGGAATTTGCCGCCGCTACGACATAACGTCCACCGAAATACCATTAAAAGAGCTGAGAACTTGGCTCTCACAGCACCCGGAGGACTCCGCCCGTGTCGATCCATTCTACTTTGAGGAAGTGATTGCTGATGCATTTCAACACCTGCTGCCCGACTGCAAAGTCCTGCACATCGGCGGCCGTCGAGACAAGGGGATCGACTTAAAAATCGTTGAGAACGAAAGCAGTCAGATTTTGGTTCAAATCAAGCGTCGCTCGGATATCAACGGCGTGGAATCGGTTTCGGTAGTCAGAGAGCTCAACGGAGTATTACTGAGGGAGGGTGTTCCGAAGGGAATCATAGTCACTACATCGAAGCGTTACTCGACAGATGCCATCCAAGAAACTCAGATTTCTCGCGGGTCGTTTTCGGCATTCTATGAACAATACCGCATGGAGTTGATGGCATTTGACGATGTTGCGGAGTTGCTCCGAATTCGACCTTCCAGCAATATTCAGCCGTGGTCAGACGTGTGCCGAGGGGTTCAAGCAGGCGGTATCTCCTACGTTAGCGATCTAGAGAAGTCATTTGAGCACTGAGAACCTCCCGGCGTTGACAAAAACCCCCTGCCAGAACCAACCAACCAAAAACGGTCGTTTCAGGAAGCTGTCAGAACCCTGTCCCAAACTCTGGGCAAGATCGGTAGGGCTCTCCGAGAGTTTCATCCTATACGGGAATCCAGCTTCCGCTTTGTATAGGAAGCGGAAGCCGTGAATTCGAGTACGGTTGGTCAGGTGAGACACTAACGCTAACACGCACCTTTACGCAGCCGCAAAACAGGCGCGCAGGTGATCAGCCGCAGCTGCCGACGGGGGCGACAAATTCGGGCCGGAAAGCATGCCGAGCACATAGTCCGGCAAGGGCGGCAGACCATGTTTAGCGGGCACCTGAACGATCTGACCGCCAAGTGCTGATTCCGGGATTTGCGAAATCGCCAGATCTGCGATTATCCCGGCTCTCTGACCCGAAAGATGTGCACTTTCAAAAACCACCTGATAGGCGCGGCCCTGTTTTTCGAGCCCAGACAACGCGGCAGAGCGCCAGGGACAACTGGCTTCCCAAGTGGCAACCGGCAGCGGGTCCTGTTCGACGGCTACGCCGCCTTTCAGCATCGCCCAGACCAGAGGCTCGCGTAGGATGTGCTCTGCATCCTTGTCACCCTTGAACCCCGCTTCGCAGGTGACGACGGCCAAGTCTAACCGGCCCTCATGCACCATGTCCGCCAGAGTGTTGGAGATGTCGATGGTAACCATCACCGAGATATTCGGATGATGCCCGGCGAACTTTCGCAGCATCTCGGGCAGGAACTCTTCGGCGATGTCATCCGCAAGGCCCAGGCGCACCTCACCCGAAATCCCAGGATCGATAAAGCGCGAGACGGCTTCGCGGTTCAGCGCAAGTGCCCGGCGGGCGTGCGCGAGCAACACGTCGCCATCCGCCGTCAGCCGGACGGACCGGCTGTCCCGCACAAAGAACTGACGACCCAGCAATTCCTCCATGCGTTTGACTTGCATCGATACCGCAGAGGGTGTGCGGCCCACTTTGGCGGCAGCAGCCGAGAAATTCCCCGTCTCGGCAATGGCCACGAGGGTCTGAAGCAGATCCAGGTCAACCAGCGGCACGCGCATGCGGGCTTGGACATTCATGGCATAGCTTTCATTTTTTCTGATAGTAACTCTAAAATCTATTCGTTTGATTGATCTTTGTCCAGCCTGCATTGTTCTGCGCAAGGGGTCGCTGGTGACCCCGGCAACATGAAACAGGAGAATGACAATGGGACTTCCCGTACAGTTGGGTCTCACTTCCACCGAAACGCAGGCAGACGATGATGGCTTTGCAACGCTACCCCTGGGCAAGAACGGCCTGGCCGATGAACGCGATGACACCATTACTGACAGCTTTGATTTCGCCTCAACCGAAACGGAAGCCGATGCCCTGGCCATTGAGGATGTCGAAATTGGCATCATTGCAGGATCAAGTGTGCTGGAGGATGGCAGCATTCGCCATCTGGAGCTCAGCGAGCAGTTACCAGAAGCGGAGGCAGATTTTGCATGGACTTTAATAAACAGCACGCATGCGCCTGAAGTCGAGGCTGATCCAGGTTGGTCCTGGACCGGAGTGTAGGCAGAGTTTGATGCGACGACCGTCGTGAGGTGAACCTCCCTCAACGCCAACGGATTAGCCAAATGCCAGTTTAAACAAAAACGCCGCACAGGACCGTGCGGCGTTTTTCTTTTTACTCCAGATGCTTAACTCCACTGTATTATTCGCTTAACACAAAGATACATTCGCGAAATACTCAGGATACAGCGCGGTGGTTGTCGTCCCAGCTTCCGCTTTGGAACAAAAGCGGAAGCATCCTCACTCGGTAGAGCGCTGAGATCACTGGCCTTCTCCAATCGGCAGCAACCTGACTTCTGGTTTGGGTTGGATTCAAGCTGAAAGCAGAAGCTGTTTTTCTCCACAAATCTCGCTGAGGTTGATTCCAAAAACGGTCGTTATCGCCGGTGACAAAAACGTATGCGTTTTGGCCACCTTGTCTGCCTAGCGTTCAGCAACGGGCTGATCCCATGGTTGCGCTGCATCGGAGTAAATCGAGCGGCTTGGCTTGTACCTGTCGGGTTCATCCAGTGATGAAGCATGAACGTACACCCGATCCCCCATCCGCTCACTGCGACGGGTGAGTGGCGATCCACAGGTGGGGCAGAAACTGCTCCAAGTGGAGCGGCCTGATCCTCCTGTCATTTCATACTCGGTGGTGATGCCTTCGACCTCAAACGTCTCCGCGACCAAAGGCATCATCTCCGAGTGTCCGGCTCCAGTGAGATGTTGGCAGTCCCGGCAATAGCATCGAAACATGGGGGCATCGGCGAGATCACCATGGTAGCGGACAGCCCCGCACTTACATCCGCCTGAAATTCTATCACTCATAAAGTCGAGTGTATCAGCGCAAGCAGATTTCGCCATCGTTACGGTTAGCTGGCCAAAAACCCCCTGACATAACCGCCCGGCCAAAAACGGTGGATTCTGAGGCGCTCAAAAACGTACGAGTTTTGAGCAGGTCGGCCCTCAGCGAGAGCCAAACCATGGTCTTGGTGATCCCTGAATGCTATTCTTTCTTCCCATAAAAGAGGCCGATGCTTTTGGTGATGAGAGATGCTGGAAAAACTCAAAGAATTCAGGGAACTAATTGCGATACTCTTATTCTTCACTGGCGGGTTCATTTGGATAGAAAGTAGATACGCCGCCAAGGATGATTTCGATAAAGTTTCACAGTCGTTGACTGGAATAAATCTTGAGATGGCAACACGTGATGATCTTAAAGTCATGCAGTGCCTTCTAACTGAATACATGAAGCTCACGCAGCTACAGATACGCGCGCAGGATATCGAGAAACAGGTCGCAGACCTTCTAGAGTCTCTGAAAGACCCGCGCCTCGCTTCAAACACAGACCAATTACCACCCGCGCTTAAAGCCGTATTGCAGACCCATTACGCCGACCTGGACGCCAAGAGAGCGGCACTGAATGAGGTGGATGTTGAGATGGGAGGAGTGCGACAAAAGCTTGAGCGCCAAGAATGTGGAGCAGTTCAATGATTGTCCGGTTCATACTGATCGTAATGATGTCTTCTGTTCCAATGAGTGCATACGCGGGCGGTTTGCTCGGCGACCTCATTGACCTCAATATAGATACTCGCAAAGAGATTGGCCGAGAGCTGGACGAAGCACATCGACAGATTAAGGCTCAAACCCCAGACTACGCGGCTTCTGAGTTGCGTCCTGCTAGGGTCTGGCTGCACATTCGTAGCGACGACCAACTCGCCCTGGGCACCAACATTCGTGAACTTGTCGGCGAAGGTGTCCAGGTCGCTGAAGGCGTCCGTGTTGTTGAGTGGATGCCTGTTCAAACTGTCTCGAATGGTCCAAGGCAGTCACAGATCAGGTTCTTCAAAGAAGCTGATGCTAAGACAGTAGCAGCACTCCGCACCGTGCTTGAAACTTCTGGCCAGTCCTTTCAAATCCTTGATCTCACGAGTGAGTACGCCAGCTCGACGTGGATCAAGACTGGTCACTTAGAAATTTGGCTGGCTCCGAACATCTGAGTTTAGTGAAGTTGTCAAATACCTCCTGCCAAAACCTGCACTCCAAAAACGGTCCTTTGCGCAACAGTCGGCAAACCTCCTGATCCCCGTTGCAAAATTATGTTGCATAATGACTTGATTACGCAACAAGAAAGCGCAACATGCGAAGTTTGAAACTCGGTTATGCACGCGTCTCCACAGACGAGCAGGTTACGGCCACGCAAATCGAAGCTTTAAAGGCAGCGGGATGTGAGCGGGTCTTCGAGGAACATGCCTCAGGCGGACGCTGGGACCGTCCAGAGCTGCACCGGATGTTGGATCAGCTACGTGACGGCGATGTTGTTGTCGTCTGGAAGCTGGACCGCCTCTCTCGTTCCTTGAAGGACCTGCTCGGCATCATGGAGAAGATCGACGCGGCCGGGGCAGGCTTCCGGTCGCTGACCGAGGCAATCGATACGACCACGCCTGCTGGCCGGATGATGATGCAAATGGTCGGCGTCTTCGCGGAATTCGAACGCGAGATGATCCGCGAACGGACGAAGGCGGGACTGGAGCGCGCGCGCAAGAAGGGTCGGCATCCAGGACGGAAGCCGAAGCTGTCGGACGATCAGCGGAAGGAAATCCGGGATCTGGTGCGGTCCGGGAAGCACACTGAGGCAGAGACCGCTCGCTTGTTTGGAGTTCACCGATCGACCGTTGGTCGTGTGATGCGCGCCAGCGTCGTTTGAAGGACCGAATTAGCCTTCCGGTAACGAATTCAGGCAAGCTTTTGCGAATGCAGGTATGGAAGATGGTAATTCGGCCCGATGTTCAGCGCGCGGACCTTGCGCAAGGCTACGCGCTCGCTGAAACGCGGGAAGAGGTCTATGAGATGGTGGACCATCCCGACGCGATGGTCTTCTGGAAGCATCCGGAAACGCCGTGGCCGGGAAAGCATGGTGAGAGGCTGATTTGGACCAGTGGCTGGCGCGGCCAGTTCGTGCGAGCCCGCTTGCATTAACCGTGGGTGATCATTCCGTTTGTGTCAGCCGACCCACCGATCAAGAGGGCGACTGAAACACATGGCGTCATGACTTGTATATCGAGTTGCCACCATCAACGACCATTGCGCTGCCGGTGACGAAAGATGACTGCTCTGAGATAAGAAACATCGCGGCTTTGGCGATTTCTTCGGGCTCAGCCATACGCCTGAGAGCATGAAGACCGCTCACCCATTCATGGGCCTGCTGATCGTCACCAGCCATTTCAGTCAGTGTTCCACCGGGCAGCAGCGCATTCACACGGATTTTCTCGGCCCCGTGTTCTGCAGCAAGAACTTGCGTCATCCCAATGAGACCTGCTTTTGACGCGGCATACGCAGCCATGCCCGGCAGACCGACTGTGTGACCAACGAAAGTCGACGTATAGACGAGAGATCCGCCTCCTCGCTTGCTGAGCGCCGGAATCTGATACTTCGCAGCATAGAAGCCACTCGTGAGGTTGGTCTGGATGACTTCCCGCCAATTGTCGTCTGTCATTTCGACAACGGACCCCATGTCCCCTACGATACCGGCGTTGTTGAAAGCTGCGTCAATACCTCCGAATTGATCCACGGCAAGTTGGACAAGATTGCTCGCGTAGTGCTCGTTCCCGACGTCACCTGCGAGATAAACAGCCTTGCCACCGGCCCCAGCAATCGCGTTGGTCACCTCATCCAAGCGAGTCGACCGCCGAGCCCCAAGCACGACGTTTGCGCCGTTCGAGGCGAACAGGCTTGCTGCTGCAGCGCCAATCCCGCTGCTTGCACCTGTGACAATCACCGTCTTACCTTCAAGCGACATACCGTTCTCCCCGAGTTGAGATGTCGCTCGCGGCATAGTTCAGGCCCGTGGGGAGGATCGACCCGGATCTTGCGGCGATGGCTCAAAGAGCACGCGCCGCTCGACTACGCTGCGGCTTTCGCCTCTTCGGCGTCGACTCCGAGAACTGCGCGCGCATCGTCGATCAAGGCTTGCAGATCGCCGTCCGGTCCAAGCGTCTCGCCACCTGCCATCATCAGGAGAATCTTCGCGGCCCAGCCCCGTGCCGTGGTCGGGCAGATATCCCTGGCTCTCTCACACGGCTCGCTGAACCAATCCACGAGGCTCTCCCTTGCATCCTCAGGCGTGGCTTCCAGCGTCGCGCTTCGGACGAGGAAGTCGTCGTAGAGCGCCTGTAGCGGCTCATCAGAGGCAAAGGCAGGTCGCTGGGGCAAATCTCCGAGAAGGTCGTGGATCACCTGCAAGTCGCTGCCCATGACCGAGAAGGCATCCGGCAGGTAGGTGTCAATTCCGGGCCATGCATGGCTGCCTCCACCCAGTTGGCGGAGTATGCCAATGATGCACTTCAGGCGCATGGTTGCGGCGTCGATTTCGTCGGCTCTGCTGGTCATTGGATATCTCCTCTTGGTGAAGCGCAGGCAGCGCGGATCTCACGGGTCAAGGCGTCGATGTCCTCTGGCGCGGACAGGTTGAAGCGGGCAGCGCTGATCATTCGCGCAACGTCGGTGGCCGTTCCAACCGGGCAGGCCAGCACGCGTGCGCAGGCGTTGCTGAAGTCGTCATAGGCCACGTTCAGGGCGTGCTCCGAGGCTCTCAGAGCGTTCACCGGAGGCTTGCCCAATTCCTCAGGCTGCATGGCGAAATCAGGGTGCTCGTCCTCCAGGCGCTCGCATTCATCGTTCCAGCGGTGGATTGCTGCGAGAGCTGCGCAGAGTTCAGCCCATGCCTCGGTCGTGGCGTTGAGAACGGGCAGGCTATGCGTGCGAACGGCGAAAGGTGCTGGGTGCTTAGGAGTTTTGAGGTGTGCTTGCATCACTTGCATTCCATGGCCAGTTGTCCTAATTCGATCACTACACTTGTATTTATTGAGATGGCATACTGCTGTCAATACAAGTGTATCGATTTTTGGAGGAAGGCTTGCCGAAACTCACGCCTGAAGCTTGCAGAGCGGCGCGAGCGATACTGAAGTGGTCAGTGCGAAAGTGCGCTGACGAGGCCGGGATCGCATTCTCGACGCTGCATCTGTTCGAAAAGAATGGCAACGCGACGGCACAGACCGAAGCGAAGATTGTGGCAGCGTTCGAGCGGAACTCCGTCGAAGTAACAAACGGTGAGGGAACAGGTGTTCGCCTAAGGAAAAGCGAATGAGTACATCGAGAGCCATTGATTCAGTACAACGTACAGTACCGAGCAGCTTTGCAAGCGCCCAGATTCTCGACCTCACCCTTTCGGAAGCCGAGGCAGACACGTGGATGTACCTCGGTTGTCTGCTCGCACTCGGGAGCGCGGAGCCCTTGGAGTGTTGGGAGGAGACGCGCCGTTGGATTGAGTTCAGCGGTGGCGACGAAGCCCTCGATGCCCTCGACGTCATACACGACATCCAGACGCGGCCTGAGCCCGTCGATGACCTTTGCAGTGACCAGACCAGACAAGTCGTAGATCCGCCTGAGGCCGCGCTTGTGGAGCGCCTGAGGGCCGCAGCGGAGATGTGGGTGGCAAAGTCCCGCCCCGCACGGATCTTTGACGTTCTAAGCTATCTCGCCAATGCCGAGCGCGTGCAGAGCGAGTTGCGTGGACGGCTGTTCTATCACTGGTCGCAAGACACCGAGCATCGTGAGGAGCTGATCCGGCGCCACGCCAAGAGCCCGATTGAGGAGACGTTGGGCCTTGAACTCGTCCGTCGCGGGTGCATGGTGCTGCCGCCCGCGAATGTCGGGACAGTGCGGGACTTCGACGCCGATCGGCGCATCCCGGCGGTTCTGACGATGCAATCCGTGTTCGGGAAGTACCGGGCTGATTACCTCGTGACGGCACCCGGCAGGGCTAGCGGGTTTGTGCTCGAATGCGATGGGCACGAGTTCCACGAGAAGACCAAAGTACAGGCAGCGCGAGACAAGCAGCGGGATCGATGGTTCCTGTCACGCGGCTGGCCCACGATGCGGTTCACCGGGAGTGAGATCCACCAATACACCCAGCGGTGTGCAGACGAGGTGATAGGGCAAGCGTCGGCTCTGCTGGCGTAGCGAAGCACTCTCTATGAAGGATTTCATTGGGGCCTCCTGACCCAACGTCGAGTGATCATATTGGGTCGGCATTCCCCAAAGTCAGACGTTGAAGCCATTTGAGACTAGGCGTCGGCTCAGTTAGATGGCGACCAGCCATAGGCTCTGGCGCAGGCACCACCCATCAGCATCGCGCGTTCGCTGGGACTGAGACGATCCGTATCGAGAAAGGGTCGCACTGCTTGCTCGAAGTTCACAACGGCGTAGGCGCGCGTCCAGTCGGTCCCCCACAAGCAACGCTCGAAACCCCAGGCATCGAAAAGCCGCGCAAGCGGGTCCCAGATGTCCGGGAATGGATAGGGTTGCTTCGACAACGTGCAGGCACCCGTGATCTTGATTACCGCGTTCTCGCGCTTGGCCAGATCCACCACCTTGGGCAGATCCGCCCACGGTTGCTCTGGCGCCGGTGGCTCCTCGGGCTGAAGAATGGCCATGTGGTCGATGATGAACCGCGTGTTGGGATGGCGATCGATCAACTCCATTCCCGCATCGATGTTGTCCCAGAAGAGCATGTTGACCGGCATATCCTGATCCGCCGCAGCGCGAAGAACCCGGTCCACGCCGGGATTGTCCGTCCGGGTCCCGTCTTCCTTTCGCAACATGATGCGAATACCGACCGTTCCCGGCGTCGATTTCCAGTCCGCGATTACATCCGCCACATCGGGGTCATCCGGATCTACGGGTTTGACCAGCGCGAACCGTCCAGGGTGGCGTCTCTGTACCTCAACGGCATAGCTCCCGTCATATCGGTACATTGCAAACGCGCTTATGAAGATGGCTCCGTCCACCCCAAGCTCATCCATGGCAGCGACCATCTCGTCACCGGTCACCCGGTCCGGCCAGTTCGGGACTGAGTGCCAACGCCGGTCGGGCGTGTTTGCCTCGTAGGCATGAACCTGCGCATCAATGATCATGCTGTTACCTCGCTTGGATGCTGTTGCCTGCCGAAGAGCACATTTTTTCTCTACGGGATCTCGATCCTGACGGTGCTGATCTCGGCCTCGATGAGCCGAACCATGTCCCACGTGAAGATCATCAAACACGCGACGGCGCAGAATCATGAGGATCTACAACGCGCGGCGCTCATACCGCTGATCACCCCGCGCATCCAGGCGGAGCAGGTGCCGGGGCAGGTTTATGTGCCGAGGTCGTATCAAGTGGAGATGTTCGGCGAGGGCCACGAGTTGTTTGTGACGGATACCGTCGGTCTGGTCGATGTGAACACCGCTGATATCGCGTTGATCCGGGCGTTGCTAGAGCCGCATGTGGAGGTGGCAGTGCTGGAGCGAGTCATCGCGGAACTCGATCTGCGCCGCAAACAGCGCAGGCGGTTTGCGTCTGTGGACGTATTCCTGGGGTCGGTTGAATTGCCACGCGAGGCCGCAGCAACGCTCCGTCCCGTTCTCACCACGCGCTCAGGCCTCAGATGGCCGATTGAGCAGGCAATATCAGAAGAGGTGCGGAAGGTCGTGCCGCCACGAAAAGGCGAATGGACGCCACCCATTGTTGGACAGGGATGGGCGGTGGCGACGGCTAATCAAAGAAGAATTCGAGCATTTTTCATTTGCGTTATATAGTGTTTTTTTGAAGTATTTACTGCATAGAATCTCATAAATATGACTTAAATTTCATTACACATAAAAATAAATTTTTGCGAATAACTGAAAAATAAAGTGCATATTGAAGTCATGTCTCGCCGCATTCGAATCAAGTCATCTTGATTGTTTGTATATGACCTGCTTTTTAAGTTGAACACAGGAAGAACGTCGAAATTGAAAAAATTGCTTTCCGCGCGAAACTGAAGAACACTACCTTCATTGATATCTGCGTAAATGCGCAATACAATCACATCATTTACATGCGAATACACGTTAAATATTCCATCATTTCTCTCTACTTCAATATCAAAATTCAAAAAAGAACTCCTTAATTCTGAAATGCAACAAAGAAATTCTTTCAAGACTTCAGACTTACTCAACGACCCTCGATATATGCTATCTGACTGATATCTAATCTGTGCAGCGTGCCTCGCTTGATTGAATGATTCAACGTGACTGCCAAGCTTAGAAATTGAGTTCGAAATATCAAACCGCACATCTGGGTACAAAAGCGTCCTGACTATAAGGTTAGAAACATTTTGAGAAAGTTCTGCAAGAAATCGATCATCTTTACTCTTTATTATAGACCTATATCCATCCGTTGTAGATAAGTATTTAATGACATCGAATGGCGGCTCATGCCGTTCGACAAGCTCAATCGTCGATATAAGGCTAGAAATTGTATTGTCAGAATCTAGTTCCATTGGAATAAAACCCTCTATTTTATCATTGCTGCCTCATTTATGACTTGCAATGTAGTGTAAAGCACGAAACTGGCAGAATGCTACACGTTTAAGACGTCGAGCGACCATCAGCCATAGACGAATTGGCTCAATTGTCAAAACCTCATCGGGGTCTCGGCAAAGGTAAAGGCGGAACAGCGGTTCCAGGCGGGAGACCGAGTTCCTGTGGTGTAGGAGCCGAAAACAGACTTACCAAATCACGACCAAAATCAGACGCGGTGTCAGTGATACGTTCAAAAGTGCTCTTCGCCGGACTTTCAGAATATAGCGCCAGCCCGGGGATGCTCGTCCCGTATGCGTAAACGTCAATTTCGGCGCCTCCAACCTGAACATACGTGCCTGCGTAGGTCGCAGTGACTGGCGCAAGATCGGTCGTATCTGCCAATTTAATCGTTACAATCCCGGTGCGAAAATCGCGGATGGACTCGTGGCGTCTAACCCGAAATTTTGCTGAGAACACCTTCCGCAGCGCGACTTGCTCTCAGTTCATATTCGAACTTGGCGCACGCTTCTGGTAGCTCAAATGGCGGTTATCGGCGATAGACCGTGAACCTAAGTATTTCACTCAGATGTCAGCTAGGCCTCGCTGAACGGACCTCGCACGACTCATCAATGAACGTCGGACAACGCGCGGTTCCAGCTACAAGGATGCGCAATCACGCCGATCTGTTTAGCTGGACGCTGACGCAATCGTGTGGCGCGCTGTGCTGCCCTTGGCCATCGTCGCAAGCAAACTTTCGTACGAGGTTCGTCAGCACAGCATCCCAATCACCGCGAACGGGCATTTGGCGCCTTGTATGCCAGGTATGACGCATCCGCGACCCAGAGCGTTTCAATCTGAAACTGTAGAAGCATGGCAAATGTAGGAAGGTCGAGCGATTCAAATGCGGGCCACAAAACCGTGAGCGCAGATGATTGTCGCCCTCCTGAAGGTGGATAAAAAGGTGTTTAAATGTCTCGTCTCAATGACTTTTCTCAATCAATTCAGACATATAGATGATGCTACTGGAGCGGGTGAAGGGAATCGAACCCTCGTCTTAAGCTTGGGAAGCTCCTGCTCTACCATTGAGCTACACCCGCATCGGGCGTGTGGATACTCCGGCATGCCACCGTGCGCAAGTCGCGTCCGGTTCGGCGTCGCCGATGCGACCTCAGATACCGAAGAACCTGCGCATGATGTCGTGGTAGATCGCCGAGAGCTTGCGGATGTCCTCGACCGGGACGCGTTCGTCCGTCTGATGCATCGTGTCGCCGACGAGTCCGAACTCGAGCACCGGGCAGATGTCCTTGATGAAGCGCGCGTCCGAGGTTCCGCCGCCCGTCGTGAGGGCCGGGCGTTCGAGCACGTGGTCGGTGATCGCGTCGACCGGGATTTCCGTCAGCGGACCGGGTTCGGTCAGGAAGCTCTCGCCCGAGACCTTCCAGTCGATCCGGTAGCTTGCGCCGGTGTCCTGCGTTTCGCGCGCGCAGATCTGATCGGTCCAGATCATCAGCGTGTCCGAGGTGTGCTGGTCGTTGAAGCGGATGTTGAAGACCGCTCGGCCCTCGGCAGGGATCACATTCGAGGCCGGATTGCCGACATCGATCGAGGTGAGCGCCAGCGTCGATGGCTGGAAATGGGTGGAACCGAGATCGAGCGGCGTATCGGCGAGTGCCGCACAGATCTTCGAGAGCACCGGCAGCGGGTTCACCGCGCGCTCGGGATAGGCCGTGTGGCCCTGGCTTCCGCCGACCGTCAGCGTGCCCGTCATCGAGCCGCGCCGACCGATCTTGACGGTGTCGCCGAGTGCCGCGACCGAGGTCGGTTCCCCGACGATGCAGAAATCGGGGCGCTCGCCGGCCTCGCGCATCCAGTCGAGGATCGCGACGGTCCCGTCGGTCGATGGGCCTTCCTCGTCACCGGTGATCAGGAGCGCAATCGAGCCCTTCGGTGGTGTCTGTGCAACGAGGTTCGCCGCTGCCGCCGCGAACGCAGCGACGCCGGACTTCATGTCGACGGCGCCGCGGCCCCAGAGGATCCCGTCTTCCTCGTGCGCCGAGAACGGTCCGTGCGTCCAGATCGTCTCGTCTCCCGGCGGGACGACATCGGTGTGTCCGCCGAAGGCGAAGACAGGCGACGCCGTGCCCCAGCGCGCATAGAGATTGCTGACGCCGCCCCGGTCGACCCGCGTGCAGTGGAACCCGCGGGCGCTGAGCAGGTCGGTCAGGAGCGTGATCGCGCCGCCTTCCGCCGGCGTCACCGAGGGACATCGAATGAGATCGGCCGTCAGTGCGACCGGATCGACAATCTGGTTCATGCGCTTGCCCTCCCGTTCCGTCACGCCTAGCGCAGGGTCGGCGCGAGACGCAAGCCGTCGCGGGTCAGTCGTCGAAGGTCTGGATCTGCGTCACGATGACGGCATTCTCGGCCAGAGCGCGATCCATCAGGGCAGCGTCCTCGGGCGAGATTTCCTCGCCGTCCGCCTCGCGCTCGGCACGGGTGCCGTAGACATCCACCTCGAGCGGCGACATGCCGGCCTGACGCAGCACGCTAACCGTCTCGTCGACGGCGTTCTTCTCGTCGCGGCCGGCCGAGAAACACAGGATCGCGGCCCCGGTGGTGCCGTCCGGCAGGCCGTCATCCTGGGACCGGCCGACCTGAACCAGCAGGGTGTAGACTTCCGGCTCTGCCATGTCGGGTCCTTCGTCGCGGGGGCTGCCGGGCGGTTGTATAGAGAGCACCGAGCGCCTAGACCAGCGCCATGGCCGTGGACCTCAACATCATCGAGATCGCGGCGGACGGTGCCGAATCGGCGCCGCCGCTGGTGATCGCGCACGGTCTCTTCGGGTCGGCCAAGAACTTCTCGACGCTCGGCCGAAAGCTTGCATCCGGGCGGCGTGTGGTGCTGGTCGACATGCGCAATCACGGCGAAAGTCCGTGGGCCGAGGATGTGAGCTACCCCGCGATGGCCGAGGATCTGGCCGATGTGATCCGCACTGCGTGCGACGGTCGCGCCGTTGTGCTGGGTCACTCGATGGGCGGCAAGGCTGCGATGGCGCTGGCGTTGCGGCACGGCAATCTGCTCGCGGGCGCGATCGTCGCCGATATCGCGCCGATTGCCTATGCGCACACCCATCAGCCGTTCATCCAGGCGATGCGGGCCGCCGACCTGAACGGCGTCTCGCGTCGGTCGCAGGCCGACCCGTTGATCGCTGAAGCGATCCCCGACCAGATGATGCGGGCGTTCATCCTTCAGAACCTGCTGATCGAGGACGGCACGGCGCGCTGGCGACTGAACCTCGCAGCGCTGGACGACGGGATGCCGACCCTTATCGGCTGGCCGTCCGACCTGATGGAAGAACGGTTCGACGGGCGGTGCCTGTTCGTCTACGGCGGCGCGTCGGATTACATGAGCCCGCTGCTGCAGCCGAGAGTGCTGGAGCAGTTTCCGAAGGCGCAGTTCGACAGCATTCCCGGGGCCGGGCACTGGCTGCACGCCGAGAAACCGGCGGAGTTCCTGACGATTGTCTCTGAGTGGCTGAACTCGCTCTGACGCACAGCAGAGCCGCCGCCGGGCCATCGGACCAGCGGGCATGCAGTGCATCGGTGCTCGAAATGGGGGAGGGGCCTCGGCCCGTCCTCGGAAAATCGATCCCGCGTCGGGATCGGGGATGTGGCAGGCCCGCCACGGGTAGTCCGACACAGGACCACGACATCGGGAGCTGCCGTCCTGCCGTGGCTGAGTGCTCGTCCGATCGAACTTCGGGGCGTGATGTGCCCCGGCTATAGCGGGTGCGGTTATCGGACAGTTTGCTTAAAATTTCGTGAAAATTGAGAGCAGTGCCGCGTGTTGCGCCATGCAGACGGGGTCGGTCGGCGAAGCCCGCCGAGTCGCCACGCACGTTTGCGCGTTTACTCTGAAGACGGACACGCACCCATCTGGACAAACCTGAGCCGCGTAAGACCAGTCGCTTCTCCCGTCAGGCGGGTGACACAGAGAAGATCGCCGGGCTTTGGCCAGGTATTCGGCTGAGCCCGCAGATCGAGCACGACATTGTTCGAGAGCTCGACAACCCAATAGCGCCTGACGCCTACATCGGTTTGATCGGCGCGATGTTGCAGGTAGGTCGCGGTTTCCGGCGCCTGGACAATGCGATCTTCCCCGGCAAAGAGCCAGATGAGGAGAGCGACGGGCACGAAGAAGAAAACAACCGTCGCGATCCGCTTGGCATTGTCCTTGATCAGGAGCAGCCACAGAGCGGCCTTTTGAATCTTCTTCAAGCAGCCTCGGCCACGGTTTCACCGACGAGAGCCACGATGTCGGCCATGATGCGGTTCAGTTCGAAGTCCTTCGGCGTGTAGACCCGCGCGACGCCCTTCGCCTTGAGGGCTGCCGCGTCCTCGTCCGGTATGATGCCGCCGACGACGAGCGGGATGTCGTCGATCCCCTGCTCGCGCATTTGGGCGAGGATGTCTGCGATCAGCTCCATGTGGCTGCCTGACAGGATCGAGAGACCGATGACGTGGACGGATTCTTCCAGTGCCGCGTTGACGATCTGCGCAGGCGTCAGGCGGATGCCCTCGTACACGACCTCCATTCCGCAGTCGCGGGCTCGCACGGCAATCTGTTCGGCCCCGTTGGAGTGGCCATCGAGTCCGGGCTTGCCGACAAGGAACTTGATGCGCCGTCCGAGCTGGTGCGAGACCGTCTCGACATCGGCCCGGATCGCATCCAGCCCGTCGGCCGAGGCCGCCATTGCCTTGCCGACGCCCGTAGGCGCGCGGTATTCACCGAAGACCTCGCGCATCACGCGGCCCCATTCGCCGGTGGTCACGCCGACCTTGGCGGCAGTAATAGAGGCGGGCATGACGTTGCGGCCTTCTGCTGCGGCGGCGCGTAACTCGGTCAGGGCCGCCATCACCGCGTCGTTGTCGCGGGCGTCGCGCCAGGCCTGCAGGCGTTCGATCTGCTCGGCTTCGACCGCGGGATCGACGACGAGGATGCCGCCTTCGCCGGTGGTCAGCGGGGATGGCTCGGTTTCAAGATACCTGTTCACGCCGACCACGGTCGTCTCGCCCGACTCGATCTTGCCGAGCCTTTCGGTGTTCGACGCGACCAGCGCGCTTTTCATGTAGTCGATTGCAGCGACCGCGCCGCCCATCTCGTCGATCCGGGCAAGCTCGGCGCGGGCGCCCTCTTTCAGTTCCTCGACCTTGGCGTCGACGACCGGCGAGCCGTCGAAGAGGTCGCCGTATTCCAGCAGATCGGTCTCGAAGGCCAGGATCTGCTGCACGCGCAGCGACCATTGCTGATCCCACGGGCGCGGCAGGCCAAGCGCCTCGTTCCATGCCGGAAGCTGCACCGCACGGGCGCGCGCCTTCTTCGAAAGCGTCACGGCCAGCGTCTCCAGCAGAATGCGGTAGACGTTGTTCTCGGGCTGCTGCTCGGTCAGGCCAAGCGAGTTGACCTGCACGCCGTAGCGGAAGCGCCGCAGCTTGGGATTGTCGACGCCGTAGCGGTGCTCGCAGATCTCGTCCCAGAGATCGACGAAGGCGCGCATCTTGCACATCTCGGTGATGAAGCGGATGCCCGCGTTGACGAAGAAACTGATCCGGCCGACGACGCCGGGGAAGTCTGCCTCGCCGATTTCGCCAGATGCCTTGACGGTGTCGAGGACCGCGATGGCGGTGGCAAGCGCGTAGGCGAGTTCCTGCTCAGGCGTCGCGCCGGCCTCCTGCAGATGGTAGGAGCAGACGTTCATCGGGTTCCACTTGGGCACGTCCGCATAGCAGTAGGTCGCGACATCCGAGATCAGGCGCAGAGAAGGCGCCGGCGGGAACACGTAGGTGCCGCGCGACAGATACTCCTTGATAATGTCGTTCTGCACGGTCCCGGTCAGCTTGGTGACATCCGCGCCCTGTTCCTCGGCCACCGCGACGTACATCGCCAGCAGCCACGCGGCGGTCGCGTTGATCGTCATGGAGGTGTTCATGGTCTCGAGCGGGATCTGGTCGAACAGCGTGCGCATGTCGCCGAGATGGCTGACCGGCACGCCGACCTTGCCGACCTCGCCGCGCGCCAGTGCGTGATCCGAGTCGTACCCGGTCTGCGTCGGCAGATCGAACGCGACGGACAGACCGGTCTGCCCCTTGGCCAGGTTCGAGCGGTAAAGCTCGTTCGATTTGGCCGCCGTCGAATGCCCGGCATAGGTGCGGAAGAGCCAGGGGCGGTCGCGGGTGGTCTCGGTCATCTCAATGATCCCGTCGCTGCGCAGAGCGGATTATGCTGCATCGCAGCGGAGATATCTCGACAAATATAATTTCGCAAGAAGGTATTTGCTGGGAATAAAATTTCATAAGTGCCTTGCATGGCGGCCATGCGCGCGGATGTCTTGCGATGTCGCGACGGGGGCCTCAGATCTGGGTAACGGAACAGTTCTGGCGCAGTTGGGAGGGTCAGATGGACAGATTGCCGGTGGTGTTGCGGCGCGAGGATTGGGCGCGCAAGCCGGACGTGTGGTCCGGTCGGGCCGAGGGGGCGGCGCTGGGCACGGATGTGACGGTGCTGTTCTTCTCGTCGGATGAGGTCGGCGCCGGACCGGTGCTGCACATCCATCCCTATGATGAGGTTTTCATCCTGCGCCAGGGGCGGGCACGGTTCACCATCGGCGATCTGGTTGTGGAGGCAGAGGCCGGACAGATCCTGATGGCTCCGGCGAACACGCCGCACAAGTTCGAGAATCTCGGGCCGGGCCGGTTGGAGACGACCGATATCCACCTGAGCCGCGCGTTCATTCAGACCGATCTCGAGTAATCCGCCTATCGGACAGCGTCGCCCGACAGTCCCCTGAAGATGGACACTGGTCCATGCGGCTGCTGCGTGGCGATCCAGATTGGTGTCGCGCCGACCTCGAAGTCGCCAATTTCCTGCGTAGCCCGCCGTCTCTTAGCTCTGCAACTGGACAGCGGCGCCGTCCCGCGCCAACCATGTAGAGATGTTCGAGACCATGGAAGTCCCCGTCTGGTCGGTCTGGCTGTTCGCACTGCTCGCGGTGATCGCTCTGCTGGACCGCGTCGTCGGGCCGTCCGTGCGCTGGGTTTTCCGCCGCCGCGTCAACCGCGCGATCGACCGGCTGAATGAACGCCTTCAGGTCCGGATCCAGCCCTTCAAGCTGACACGGCGGCAGGTGCTGATCGAGCGGCTCGTCTACGATGCCGAGGTGATGGCGACCGTCGAAACCCATACTGCCGAGACGGGCATGCCGCGCGAGGCGGCGATGGCAGAGGTCGAGGCCTATGCCCGTGAGATCGTGCCGTCCTTCAGCGCATATGCCTATTTCAGTGTGGGCGCGCGCGTCTCGCGCTGGATCGCGCAGGCGCTCTACCGCGTGCGTCTTGGCGCGTTCGACGAGGCCGCGCTGCGTGAGGTCGATCCGAACGCGACGATCGTTTTCGTCATGAACCACCGCTCGAACGTGGACTATCTGCTCGTGACCTATCTGGCATCGACGCAGTCGGCGCTGTCCTATGCCGTGGGCGAGTGGGCGCGGGTCTGGCCGCTCAGCCGGATCATCCGGGCGATGGGCGCCTACTTCATCCGTCGCAAGTCGCGCGATGCGCTCTATCGCAAGGTGCTCGCGCGCTATGTGCGGATGGCGACGGACGCAGGCGTGACGCAGGCGATCTTCCCGGAGGGCGGTCTTAGCCGCGACGGCAAGCTGCAGGAGCCCAAGCTCGGTCTGCTGAGCTACATCGTTGCGGGGTTCGACCCGGAGGGCGAGCGCGACGTCGTCTTCGTGCCGGTCGGGTTGAATTACGATCGGGTGCTGGAGGACCGCATTCTGATGTCGGCCGGGGAGGCCGCGCATGGCGAGACCCGGTTCCGTGTCAGCCCTGTGACCGCCTTCGGCTACATCGTGCGTCTTTTCTGGCTGAGAATGACCGGCCGCCTCTACCGCTTCGGCTATGCCTGCGTCAGCTTTGGCAGCCCGCTGTCTCTGCGTGCTTTCCTGTCAGATGCCGAGCGGGAAGATTCCGTGGCGGAACTGGGGTCTGAGCTTGCAGGGAGGATCGGAGAGGTCGTGCCGGTGCTGCCGGTCAGCCTGATCTCGCGGGTCTTGCTGGCTTGCGACGGGCCGATTTCGGCGTTCGATCTGAAGCTGCGCGTTTCGACGGAACTCGATCTTTTGCACGGACGCGGGGCGCACAGTCACGTTCCGCGCGCCGATCTGGACTATGCGGTCGAAGTCGGCCTTCGGATGCTGGTTCTGCGCCGGATCGTCGAGGAGACCGAGGACGGTCTTACGATTGCGCCCGGCGAAGACGCGATCCTGTCGTTCTATGCCAACGCAATCGGGCATCTCTGACTGGTCCAATACCCCTAAAACGGATGATGCGTGGTTGACTGTTGCGGCGCAGCACAGGATTGTTGCAGGCGCTCAAAGATTCCGGTTGCAGACCCCATTCGGGAAATGTAAGCAACGATTCGAGCCTGCAAACGAACGAATGTTGCGCAATTT
The DNA here is from genome assembly GCA_039184865.1 of Pseudomonadota bacterium. Lineage (GTDB taxonomy): Bacteria > Pseudomonadota > Alphaproteobacteria > Rhodobacterales > Rhodobacteraceae > Thermohalobaculum. Next base: position 223,649 of record JBCDAV010000001.1, read on the forward strand.
TATTGCGTAAAGCTGTGGAGAAGCGAAATGGACGGTGCCGCCATGCCCGAAGCTCCGGTCAAGGACCTCTACGACATCGGCGAGATCCCGCCGCTTGGCCATGTGCCCAAGCAGATGCGCGCCTGGGCGATCCGGCGCGATCGCGAGGGCGAGCCCGAGCAGGCCATGCAGGAGGAAATCGTCGATACGCCGACGCTCGACAGCCATGAGGTGCTGGTTCTCGTGATGGCGGCCGGGGTCAATTATAACGGCATCTGGGCCGGTCTGGGCGTGCCGATCAGCATGTTCGACGTGCACGGCAACCCCTATCACATCGCGGGATCGGATGCGTCGGGCATCGTCTGGGCCGTGGGCGACAAGGTCAAACGCTGGAAAGTCGGCGACGAGGTCGTCATCCACTGCAACCAGGACGACGGCGACGACGAGCACTGCAATGGCGGCGACCCGATGTATTCGCCGAGCCAGCGGATCTGGGGCTACGAGACGCCGGACGGCAGTTTCGCCCAGTTCACCAATGTTCAGGCGCAGCAGCTCATGCCGCGTCCGAAGCACCTGACCTGGGAGGAATCGGCCTGCTACACACTCACGCTGGCCACTGCCTACCGGATGCTGTTCGGGCATGAGCCGCACGACCTGAAGCCCGGCCAGAACGTTCTGGTCTGGGGCGCGTCGGGCGGCCTGGGCTCCTATGCGATCCAGTTGATCAACACGGCGGGCGCGAACGCCATCGGCGTGATCTCGGACGAGGACAAACGTCAGTTCGTTCTCGATCTGGGCGCGAAGGGCGTGATCAATCGCAAGGACTTCAAGTGCTGGGGTCAGCTCCCGACGGTGAACACGCCGGAGTACAAGGAGTGGTTCGCCGAGGCGCGGAAGTTCGGCAAGGCGATCTGGGACATCACGGGCAAGGGCGTGAACGTCGACATGGTGTTCGAGCACCCGGGCGAGGCGACGTTCCCGGTCTCGACTTTCGTCGTCAAGAAAGGCGGCATGGTCGTGATTTGCGCCGGGACGACCGGCTACAACACGACCTTCGACGTGCGCTACATGTGGATGCACCAGAAGCGCCTGCAGGGCAGCCACTTCGCCAACCTGATGCAGGCGAGTGCCGCGAACAAGCTGATGGTCGAGCGGCGGCTGGACCCGTGCATGTCGGAGGTTTTCGACTGGCGCGACATCCCGGCGGCGCACATGAAGATGTACCGCAACGAGCACAAGCCCGGCAACATGGCGGTGCTGGTCTCGGCGCCGACGACGGGACTGCGCACCGTCGAGGATGCGCGCGCGGCGCTCGGGTGACCGAGGTCTAGTCTGGCGGCAGAGCGTCCCGGCACTCGCAGCCGGGGCGGTCTTTGTTGGTCGCTTGATGCTGTGGTGTCGACGGTCGCGATCAGTCTGCGAGGCCAGTAAATCTCACGGTAGCGCGCACCACTCCTGAACGAAGTCGACAAACAGACGAACCTTGGCGGAGAGGTGCCGGGCAGGCGGATAAACCACCTGCAACATGCGCGGTGGCAGGCGGAACTCTTTCAGAACCGGGACGAGGCGACCGGCCACCAGATCCGAGCGCACCGCGTATTCCGGCATGATCGCGATGCCAAGCCCGGCGCATGTTCCGGCGAGCAGTGTCTCGAGGTTGTTGGCCGTCAGAACCGGCTGGACCGGGACCGAGACGGGACCGTCGGGCCCGGTCAGAACCCAGACGGGCGCATCGGCACCGTGGCGCTGGTGCAGGACTGCGTGTCCGCTAAGATCCTCTGGCGTAGCCGGTTCGCCGTGCTGCTCGAGGTATTCCGGTGACGCACAGAGAAGGTAGTCGAGGCGCAGGATTCTGTGATCGACGAGGATTGTCGTCTCGTCCGGCTCCGCGACCCGAATGACCAGATCGTAGCCTTCGGAAATCGGGTCGATCAGGCGGCTCTCGTATTCGATCTCGATCTCGACACGCGGGTGCCGTTTCAGGAACGCGATGACGAGCGCCGAGAAATCGAGATCACCGAACGGCAGCGGCGCATTGATCCGCAGCTTCCCGACAGCTTCGGTTCGTGCCGAACTCACCGCGCGTTCCATCTCGTCGACATCGTCGAGGACCTGCCGCGCCCGTTCGTAAAGTGCCTTGCCGCTGCTCGTCGCTGAAACCGAGCGGGTCGTCCGGCTGAGAAGCTGCACGCCGAGGCGTTCCTCCAGGGCAATCACCAGCCGGTTCACCGAGGAACGCGACTGCCCGGTCTGCCGGGCGGCGGCCGAGAAGCCTCCAGCCTCGATCACCGCGGTGAAGGCCCGCAGTTCTGAAAAGCGATCCATAGCTCACTTGTGCGAATTTCGGGACAGTCTGTCAAATCATGCATTCATTGTTGCACATTTACCCCGTCTCCACATTGGCCCCGACGACGAATTCCAATGGAGGCCAACATGCAGACCATACGACTTTCCGGCGATCGTGGCCGTGCCAATTTCGGTTGGCTCGACTCCCGGCACACGTTTTCGTTCGGGCAGTATCTCGACCCCGATCACATGGGCTTCGGTCCGCTGCGCGTGATCAACGAAGACAGGGTTACCGGCGGTGCGGGTTTCGACACGCACGGGCACGCCGATATGGAGATCCTGTCGATCGTTCTCGACGGCGCGCTGGCGCACAAGGACTCGATGGGTGAGAGTGCCGTGATCCGTCAGGGCGATGTGCAGCGCATGAGCGCGGGCACGGGTGTCCGGCACTCGGAGTTCAACGCCTCAGAGACCGATCCGGTGCACTTCCTGCAGATCTGGATCGTGCCCGAACGCGACGGGCTGACGCCGAGCTACGAGCAGAAATCGCTGCCTCTGGCAGAGTCGCCGGGACAATTTCGTCTTCTGGGTTCGCGCGACGGTCGCGACGGTTCTGTGACGATCCACCGCGATGTCGACCTGTTCGGGGCGATGGTGCCTGCGGGCGATCGGCTGAGTCACGTGATCGGGCCGAAACGCGGCGTCTGGCTGCAGATGATCGGCGGTCGCATCAAGGCGAACGGTGACACCGTCGAGGCGGGCGATGGTATGGCCCTGATCCGCGAACCCGATATCGCGATCGAAGTGCTCGACGATGCGGAGTTCCTGCTGTTCGACATGGCGCTGTGACGCGCGGTGCCAAGGTTTCAGTGAGACCCCGACCTGAGCTTTCCGGGCGAGACACCGAGTTTCGCCCGGAACACGTCCGTCATGTGGCTCTGCGAGGAGAAGCCGCAGCGGAACGCGATTTCGGAGAGCGTGAGCGGTGTCGTCTCGATCAGGTTGCGCGCGAGGCTGACCCGGCGCGTCAGGACGAACTGATACGGCGTCTGCCCGGTTGTGTCCTTCATCGCCTTGGTGAACGCCGTCATCGTCATGCCGGCGATATCGGCGAGGCGGTCCAGCGCGATCTGTCCGCCCGGCGCCACGGTCACGGCGTCATCGATCTGTCTGAGCACGCTCTGAGGCAGCGCTCCCGGCGACGTTTCCCGTGCATCGACCGTGCCGCTGGCCAGGCGCCACAACTCATGGATCATCATGTTCGTCAGCGCGTCGGCATAGAGGCGATCGGCGCCATCGCGTGCCGCCGTCGCAAGCTGGCGCGCGACGCCTTCGATCAGCGGAGACCGGAAGGGTCGAACGCCGAGCCGCCCGAAGACCTCTCCGACATCTGCGCCGAACGCGGTGGTCGCGCTCTGCACAAGCTCCGTCTCGAGGGCGAAAACCGTGATGTCTGCGCGCGACTCGTAATGCGTGGCGTGCTCGATCTCCGGCGGTCGCAGCATCAGATCACCGGGCGTGAACCTGCGCGTCGGTCGCTTCTCGCCGTTGATCTCGTGGGCGATCGTCGGTGCGTTGTGATAGAGTACGAGAGCCGAGTATTTCGCCGTGAGATTTTTGACGCTGCCCGGCTCCCACGACATCGTCGAGACGCCGACGCGCGCCGATCCGGCCTTGGCCGTCCAGCTCAGCATCTCCCGATAGCGTGTTTCGTTCACAATCTCTTCGAACGAATGCACCGGTCCGGCCTCCATCCGGTCTGCGCCTTTCCACTCTGCGGAAGTAGGCGTGGCGCGGCGTTCGGCAAGTCCGCACCGGTCCGGCGCGAAATTCGGAAATCCAGAAAAGAAATTCGGAAATCCGGAAGAACCTACCACGCGCCGGAACCATTTCCCCCGTGTCGGCGGGGATCACGCCGAACCGGATCAACCCCGCCCGGGGACGGGCGCACCAACCGCTCTAGGAGGACGATATGAGCACCGAGAAACTGGAAGTCCTGACACCGCAGAACAGCCAAATGATCTTCATCGACCATCAGCCGCAAATGGCCTTCGGCGTGCAGTCGATCGATCGCCAGACGCTGAAGAACAACGTTGTCGGCCTGGCCAAGGCGGCGAAGATCTTCGACATCCCGACGATCATCACCACCGTCGAGACCGAGAGTTTCTCGGGCCACACTTACCCGGAACTGCTCGGCGTGTTTCCCGAGCACCCGATCCTCGAGCGGACCTCGATGAACTCGTGGGACGATCAGAAGGTGCGCGACCAGCTTGCCCAGAACGGGCGCAAGAAAGTCATCGTCTCGGGCCTCTGGACCGAGGTCTGCAACACGACCTTCGCGATCAGCGCCATGCTGGAAGGCGGCTACGAGATCTACATGGTCGCCGATGCCTCGGGCGGCACCTCGAGCGATGCGCACAAGTATGCAATGGACCGCATGGTGCAGGCCGGTGTCGTGCCGGTGACCTGGCAGCAGGTCTTGCTGGAGTGGCAGCGTGACTGGGCCCACCGCGGGACCTACGACGCTGTCATGGATCTCGTCAAAGAGCATTCGGGTGCATACGGCATGGGCGTCGATTACTGCTACACGATGGTTCATAAGGCGCCCGAGCGCGTCGCGCACGGACCGACGCTCGATCCTGTCGCGGCACCCGTTGCCGTAGCGGCGGAGTAAGCCAACCGGCGGGTGCGTCTTCGGGCGCACCTTGCCCTGAACCCGGAAATCGCAGTCGGCCCGCTGACCGGACGCGCTGTCTTGAAGGCGCGTGACGGGAAGAGTGTGCCCAACGTCAAGGTGCCTGACCATGACCGTTCAGATCGACCGCCGGCAGCTTCTCGCCGGATCTGCCGCATTCCTCGCCGCCCCTATGGCCTCGGCTCAAGCCACCGCCGCCGATCTGGTGCTGGTGAATGCCCGCATCACCACGATGGACCCGGCACGCCCGGAAGCGACGGCGCTCGCGATCCGCGACGGCGTCTTTACCGCCGTCGGTGACGAGGCGGCCGTCCGCTCGATGATCGGCCAGTTCACCCAGGTCATCGATGCGAAGGGTCAGCGCGTCATCCCGGGGCTCAACGACAGCCACACCCACGCGATCCGGGGAGCGGTAAACTACAATCTCGAAGTCCGCTGGGACGGCGTCGACAGCCTGGAGGAGGCGCTGCATCTCCTGCGCGTGCAGGCCGATCGCACGCCGGCCGGACAGTTCATCCGGGTCGCCGGAGGGTTCTCGGAGTTCCAGTTCAAGGAAAAGCGCTTGCCGACGGTCGGCGAGCTCGACGCGGTGGCGCCGAACCACCCGGTGCTGATCCACCACCTCTACAAGCTGACGCTCTTGAACACCAAAGCGGTCGAATATTTCGGCTACGACAAGCCGGGCCACCCTGAGTATCCCGGCGGCATCATCGAGAAGGACGCGGGCGGCAACGCCACGGGCCGCGTGCTGGCAGCGCCTTCGGGTCTGGTGATGTACAAGACGCTCTCGGCCGCGCCGAAACTGTCGGCCCGCGACCAGATCAACTCGTCGCTGCAATACTTCGACACGCTGAACGGGCTCGGCATCACCTCGGTCTCGGATGCCGGTGGCGGGGGCATGGATTTCCCGGACGCCGATCCTTACCGGGTCATTCGCTGGCTGCACGGCGAGGGTCTGCTGACGACCCGCATCGGCTATCACTCGTTTCCGCAGGCAAAGGGTCGGGAACTGGGCGATTACAAGCTCTGGACTGCGGAGTCCCGAGCAGGCGTCGGCGACGACATGCTCAGGTTTGTCGGGGCGGGCGAAAACCTCGCATGGGCATCCTATGACTACGAGATCTTCGCCGATGCTCGTCCGGATATCGACAAGGATGCCGAGGCTTATCAGCACCAGATCATGACGGTGCTGGGCGAGGGCGGCTGGCCGTTCCGGCAACACATCACCTACAATGAAACCGGCGATCGTCTGTTGCCGGTCTACGAGGATGTTGCGCGAGGGGCCGGGCTCACGCCGGGCTGGTTCATCGACCACGTCGAGACCTTCAGCCAGGGCAATCTTGAACGGATCGCCAAGCTCGGCGGCGGGATCGCGTTGCAGAACCGGATCCAGTTCCAGGCCGAGGATTTCGCAGCGAATTACGGGGCGGAGGCGCTCAGGAAGACGCCGAATTTCCGTGCGATCCTGGACCTCGGCGTTCCGGTCGGCGGCGGCACCGACGCGACGCGCGTGACCTCGTTCAATCCGTGGTTCTCGATCCAGTGGATGACGACGGGCCTCTCGCGCGGCGGGATGAGGATGTATGACGATGCCAACCTGCTGACGCGCGAGGAAGCGTTGCGCCTCTGGACGACCGGGTCGGCCTGGTTCACCGGCGATGCCGGGAAGAAGGGTTCTATTACTCCGGGCCAGATGGGTGACTTCGCCGTCCTCGACCGCGATTACTTCACCGTGACCGATGCCGAGATCGCGAAGCTGAAATCGGACCTGACCGTGCTCGGCGGCGAAGTCGTCTACGGCGCGGGCGCGTTCGCGCGGCACGATTTGCGCCACCTGCCGCCGATCAGCCCGGACTGGTCTCCGGTCGTCCTGCAAGGGCGCGACATCTGAGCATGCGGGGCGTGCGGGTCGCGTGCCCCTTCCCTGAAACACCCGAGATCGAAGGAACCCCGCCATGCCGGAACTGATCCTTTACAACGGCAAGATCTGTACGATGGATGCCGACCACCCGCATGCCGAGGCCGTTGCGATTGCCCATGGCAAGATCGAGGCCGTCGGCTCAGATGCCGAGATCATGGCCCGGACCGGCGATGCCGACCTGATCGATCTGAAGGGCCAACTGGTCATTCCAGGTCTGATCGACAGCCACACGCACATCATCAGGCAGGGCAACAACTTCGCGATGGAATTGCGCTGGGACCATGTGCCGTCGCTGTCCGACGGGCTGGCGATGCTGAAAGCGCAGGCGCAACGCACGCCCGCAGGTCAATGGATTCGCGTCGTGGGCGGCTGGTCGGCCGATCAGTTCGCGGAGAAGCGTCTGCCGACAATCGACGAGATCAACGCGGTTGCACCGGACGTGCCGGTCTATGTCCTGCACCTCTACGATCGCTGCTGGCTGAACCGGGCCGCCTTGCGTGCTCTCGGCATCGACAAGCACTTCTACGAGCCGTTCGTGTCGGGTCGGTTGGAGCGCGACGATAACGGGGTTCCGACGGGGCTGGCCTTGGCGCGCCCGAACGCGCAGCCGCTCTACGCGTTGCTCGACATGGCGCCAAAGCTCGAATTCGAGCAGCAGACCCTCTCAACCAAGCATTACTTCCGGGCGCTGAACGGGCTCGGCCTGACCTCGGCGCTGGATTGTGCCGGAGGGTTTCTGAATTACCCCGACGATTACGGCGTGATCAGCGAGTTGAACCGGCGCGGCGAGCAGACCGTGCGGATCGGATATCAGCTCTTTGCCCAGCGCCCGCTGTTCGAACTGGAGGACTTCCGGCGCTGGAACGACATCGTCAAACCGGACGAAGGCAACGGTTATCTTAAATGCGTCGGCGCGGGCGAGATGCTGGTCGCCTCGGCTTACGACTTCGAGGACTTCTCCTATCCGCGCCCGGATCTGCCGAAGCGCATGGAGGGCGATCTGCGCCCGGTGCTGGAGTTCCTGCTGGAGAACCGCTGGCCGATCCGCTTCCACTGCACCTACGAGGAAAGCGCGCATCGGTTGCTGACAGTGCTGGAAGAGGTCGGCGCCGACAAAGGACTCGAAGAACTCAACTGGATCTTCGATCATGGCGAGACGATTTCCGAGGCGACCATGGAATGGGTCGCGCGCCTCGGCGGCGGCATCAGCTACCAGAACCGGATCGCCTTCCAGGCGACGGCGTATCGCGAGCGCTACGGCGAAGCGGCGCTGCGCGAGGTCATGCCCGTGAAGAAGATGATGGCCTCCGGCGCACCGCTGGCGGCCGGAACCGACGCGACACGGGTCTCCTCCTACAACCCCTGGCTTGCGATCCACTGGGCGGTCTCGGGTAAGGGGCGCGGCGGCGACGTCATCTGGTCGACTGAGAACCGGCTCAGCCGGGAAGAGGCATTGCGCCACTGGACTGCCGCAGGTGCCTGGTTCAGCCGGGACGAAGGGCAGAAGGGCCAGATCAAAGCTGGGCAGTTCGCCGACGTCGCCGTGCTCGACCGGGATTACTTCTCGGTCGCCGAGGACGAGATCGCCGACATCACCGCTGACCTGACGCTCAGCGGCGGCCAGGTCGTCTACGCCAAGGGCCGGTTCGCGGCACACGCGCCTGCGCCACTGCCGGAGCTTCCCGACTGGTCGCCGGTGCCCGTCTTCGGCGCGCCGGGGGCTCCCGGAACATCCGGCACCGCGATCGCGGCCGAGTGATCGCGCTGGCGCGCGACCACCGTCGCGTACTGCGATGAGAATGGAGAGACCAATGGACTGGAAAGCCTACGCAATCTCGCTTGCCATCGGCCTGCTGGTTGGGGGGCTCTACGCCCTCCTGAACACCCGCTCGCCCGCACCACCGATCATAGCGCTGCTGGGTCTGCTCGGCATGCTGGCCGGTGAAAGCCTCGTCAGTTGGGCGAAGCAGAGAATGACTCTGGTCGAAGCGGCGGCGCACTGCCTGCACAAGAAAGACTTCGCTGCGGGCGATCACCACTCGGCTGGGCGCAAGGCATGAGACGGAATCTGATGATATCTGCGGGACTGCTTCTCGCCGCCGCCTTTGTTGCTCCCTTCGCCAATGCAGAGACTCTGGTCTTTCAGGGCCGGGTCGAGGCGGCAGAACGCGCTGAGTTGTCGAGCCGGATCGACGGCGTCGTGGCCGAGATCTTGTTCTCAGGCGGCGAGGCCGTCGCGTCCGGTCAGGCGATGATCCGCCTCGATCCTTCCGACGCTGAGCTGAACCTTGCCATGGCCAAGGCGCGGCTTGACGAGGCGCGTGCGAGACTGTCGGGCGCCGAGCGCGCGGCCCAGCGGCAGGAGGAACTCTTTGCGCGCGGGATCGCTTCAGAGGCCGTGGTCGGTCCGGTGCGCACCACGCGGGCGGCGGCGCAGGCCGCGGTCGCGCTGGCCGAGGCAGAGCAGGCACGCGCGAAACTCGATGTCGAGCGGACACTGATCCGTGCCCCGATCTCGGGTTATGCCGGGCGTCCCCTGACGAGCACCGGGGCTTTTCTTGAAGCCGAATCCGGCGCGCCGCTCGGTGAGATCCTGGCGCTCGACCCGGTGATATTGGCCTACCGTGTTCCCTACGCCACGCGGCTGGCGACCCTTGCCGACAGCGGTGCTGCGACGCTGGACGCCCTGTTCGCGCGGATCAGCCTGGACGTCGAACTTCCCGGCGGCGTTGCCTACCCGCACAGTGCTCGACCCGACTACGCCTCGGCCACCGTCGATCCGCAGGACGGCACCGTGACGGTGCGCGCGCCGATTGCGAATCCGAACGCCATTTTGCGCCCGGGCATGGATATCACGGTCCGGGTCACCATCGCAGAGCCGGAGACCGACTGATGAAAGACACCGCATCAGCCCCTGAGCGCACCGCGAGCCCGATGGCGCCATTTCGGCACAAGGCGTTTGCGGTGCTGTGGATCGCGACCGTGGCGTCTAACGTCGGGACATGGATGCATGATGTCGGCGCAGGCTGGCTGATGACCGAACTGGCGCCTTCGCCGATCATGGTCGCGGCCGTGCAGGCGGCGACGACCCTGCCGATCTTTCTCTTCGCTCTGCTGGCGGGCGCGATCGCGGATATCGTCGGCCGGCGCCAGTTGCTGATCTGGGTGAACGTCGCCATGGGGATCGCGGCGCTGGTGATGGCCGCGCTGGTTCATTTCGATCTCGTCACGCCCTGGGTCCTGCTGTTCTTCACATTCCTGTTCGGGACGGGTGCCGCCTTTATCGCACCGGCCTGGCAGGCGATCGTCCCCAAGCTGGTGCCGCGCAGAGATCTGTCTTCCGCGATTGCATTGAACTCGATGGGGATCAATGTGAGCCGCGCCATCGGTCCGGCTCTGGCCGGTGTGCTGATCGTAGCAGCCGGTCTGGCCGCACCCTTTCTGGTCAATGCGCTCAGCGTCATCGGAATCGTCGCGGCACTTTGGTGGTGGCGCCCCGAGGTCAAGGCCGCGTCCTCGCTGCCGGCCGAGCATGTGGGCGGAGCCATCGTCGCCGGTGTGCGATATGCGTGGAACAGTCCGGCGCTGAAAGCGACGCTGGTCCGTGCCGCCGGATTTTTCCTGTTCGCCTCGGCATTCTGGGCGATGCTGCCGTTGATCGCGCGCGAGACGCTCGGTGGTGGGGCAACGCTTTACGGCTTGCTGATGGGGTCGGTCGGCGCCGGGGCCGTGGCCGGAGCGTTGATCCTGCCGAAGATCAAGGCCCGTCTCGGCGCCGATGGCACCGTCAGGATTGGCACCGCGGGCACAGCCATCGTGATGCTCACCATGGCAGTCATCCCGAGCCAGTCACTCGCCATCGCGGCTGCAGCCCTCGCGGGGCTTTCGTGGATCGCTGTGCTCTCCAGCCTCAATGTCTCGGCGCAGACGGCCTTGCCCGACTGGGTGCGCGCACGCGGTCTGTCCGTGTTCCTGACCGTGTTCTTCGGCTCCATGTCGCTCGGCAGTCTTGTCTGGGGGCAGATCGCGGCGATCTCCAGCATTCCAATCGCGCTGATCATCGCCGCCGCCGGTGCCGTCGTGATGATCCCGCTGACGCGGCGGGCGCATCTGCAACTGGGGGCCGCGATGGATCTGTCGCCCTCGATTCACTGGCCCGAACCGGTCGTCAGCGGCGAGGTCGATGCCGATGGCCCGGTGATGGTGCAGGTTGCCTACCGGGTACCCGCTGACAATCAGTCTGCCTTTCTCGCATTGATCGATGAGCTCTCCATCAGCCGCAGACGGGGCGGCGCCTACGGCTGGACATGCCTGCGGGACGCCGACGATCCGGAACGTTTTGTCGAGCGTTGGAGTGAGGCGTCGTGGCTCGACCACGAGCGTCATCACCAGCGCGTCACGCAGGAGGACGCTGCGCTTCAGGCGCGCGTCGCGGAACTCACCCTTTCCGGCACGGCGCCGGAGGTCTCACACTACCTGACGCCAGCACATGGAAAGGCTTCGGCTGCCTGAACGGCGAGTGCTCAGCGGTCACCGTCGTTTCGGGCCGTGTGCACAGCGGCCTTGCGCAGAAGCTTCGAGAGCGTCTGGCGTTCGGCAGCATCGAGCCCAGAAAGCACGGTTTCCTGCCGCAGCCGCAGGCGTTCAGCGATCTTCTCGTTCAACGCCCGACCGGCGGGCGTGATGGTCAGGCGCGCCTGCCGACCGTCGTCGGGATCGGGCGCGCGCTCGATATAGCCCTCGGCCAGCATCCGATGGACCGCGCGCGAGACCGTGTTGCGCGGCTGGCGGGCGATGCGTGCGACTTCCTGGGCCGTGAGAACCGGGTAGTGCGAGAGGCCGACGATCAGCAGGTATTCTGCCCGGATGATCCCGAATTCGCGCTTCACCTGGTCATAGGCCGGAATGACGATCGCGTTCGCCAGATAGGAAATCCGGTACGCGTCGCGAAACTCGATCGTGTCGAAGATCCTAGTCAGATCCTGCGCACCGGTCCCGCGGGGTTCGTCCGTCATGCTCTGAAGTGCCCTCGTGTCGCTGATCTCTCAATGTCCTGCTTGCCAGATCAATGCAAGCTGTGCGATATTGTTCCAAATGGAACAGAATAGGCGAGCGAATCGCCTGCCTGGGAGGCGCGTGTGACCGAAGCACGCAAGAAACTGACGATCCCGGATCTGGCGGCCTGCAAAGCTGCGGGCGAGCGTCTCGTGATGGTCGCGGTTGGCGAAGTTCTGACGGCGACCTGGGCGGAGCGCGCGGGCGTCGATATCGTGGGTGTCGGCGACAGCCTCGGCATGACGCTGCACGGGCATGAAAACACGCTCGCGATGACCGTCGATCAGATGATCATGCATTGCCAGGCGGTGCGCCGTGGCGCGCCAAACACCTTCTGCCTTGTCTCGATGCCCTACGGATCTTACGCAACGCCTGAGATCGCCGTCGTCAATGCCACCCGGCTGATGAAGGAGTCGGGCGCCGAAGCCGTCAAGCTGCAGGGCGGCCGCGAGATGTTTCACATCATCAAGGCCGTCGCCGATGCCGGCATTCCGGTGATGAGCCATGTCGGCCTGCTGCCGCACAGAGTCCACATGCTGGGCGGCTTCAAGATGCAGGGCCGGACGGCGGAAGACGCCCTCAAGATCATCGACAATGCCCGCGCCATCGAGGAGGCCGGCGCCATTGGGCTGGAAATCGAGGCGATGCCCTACGAGGTCGGCAAGGCCGTCGACGAAGCGGTCTCGATCTTCACGTTCTCGATCGGCGCGGGGTCTGCCGGAACCTGCCAATTGCTGAACGGTTACGATCTGATCGGCGCGTTCGACACGTTCAAACCGAAATTCGCCAAGCGCTACGGAAACATCGCCGAAATCGCCACGCAGGCCTTCACGGACTACGCAGCCGAGGTTCGCGCCGGGACGTTCCCCGACGCCGACCATTCCTACAAGATGAACCCTGAAGAATCCGAGAAGTTGGCCCGAGCCCTGGGAGGAAATGATGGCTGATGGACAGATGACCGACATCAAGTCGACCTACGACCGCGACGGATTTTATTTTCCGATGCGCGCGATGAGCGCCCAGGAGGCGGCCGGCTACCGCGCGAAACTCGAGGCGCATGAGGCAGAGCATGGCGGTCCGTTGCAATCGGCCATGCGCCACGAGATGCACTATCTCTTCACATGGGCCGATGAGTTGATCCGCCATCCGAAGATCCTCGATGCCGTCGAGGCGGTGATCGGGCCGAACATCCTGTGCTGGGCGACGAACTTCTTCATCAAGGAGCCGAACACGAACGACTTCGTGAGCTGGCACCAGGACGCCACCTATTGGGGGCTTGAGCCTGCCGATCAGATCATAACGGCATGGCTTGCACTGTCGGACGCGCCCGTGGAATCCGGCGCGATGAAGTTCGTGGCCGGAAGTCATGAATGGGGTCAGGCGAACCATCAGGACACGTTTCACGAGGACAATCTGCTGAGCCGCGGCCAGGAAATCGCGGTCGATGTAGACGAAGAGGACGCGACCAACGTTCCGTTGAAGGCAGGCGAATTCAGTCTTCACCACGTGCTGCTGGCGCACGGATCGAGCCCAAACACCACGAACGACCGGCGCATCGGCCTCGCGATCCGCTACATCCCGACGACCGTGCGCCAGACCAAGATCCGCGACGCGGCTGTGCTGGTTCGCGGCGTGGACGAGTACAATCATTTCGACGGGCTTCCGGCGCCGAAGGCCGATCTGGATGAGCAGGCCATTGCGACGCACGCAGACGCCACCGACCGGATGCGCCGCGCGGTCTACTCGGAAACGGACGTGACGGAGTTCCGCCCCTAGCACACGCAGACAGCAAGCGAATGGAAGCGAGCGATGAACAAACAGACCGAGATCTTCCCGAACGGGCAGCGCATTCCGAACGGGATGCTGCAGGACAACTATCCGCGCAACATGTGGTGGGTCGCGGCGCATTCACGGGAGGTGACGACCAAGCCTCTCGCGCGCTGGATCCTCGAGACGCCCGTGGTGCTCTATCGACTGGAGGACGGCACCCCTGCTGCGCTCTATGACCGGTGCCCGCACCGATGGGCGCCGCTGTCGGAAGGTCACGTGGATGGCGACAAGATCGTCTGCCCGTACCACGGCATGGAGTTCAACACCGAAGGGCTCTGCACAAAGGCGCCGACCCAGCACATGAAGCCGCGCCGGGCCGAGATCCCGTCCTACGCGGTGCGTGAGGCCGGTGCTTTCATCTGGATCTGGATGGGCGATCAGGACGCGATCGACCGCGACCCGCCCGAGGTCGGTTATCAGGTCGATCCGGGCTGGTCGTTCATCGACGGCTACTACGAGGTCGGCGCGAACTGGGTGCTGATCCGCGAGAACGTGATGGACCTGACCCACATCGCGTTCCTGCACAAGAACACGTTCAAGCAGAACGACTGGATCACGCCGCCCGATCACTACATGGAGGGCGAGACGGTCTGCTACGAGCAGGACTTCGATCTCGCGCCGCTCTCGCCGCTGTTCTGCGCCGGGATGGGCCTGCCCGAGGACAAACCGATCAAACGCGTGCAGAAGGGGCGGATGCCGTCACTGGCGATCTCGTTCTCGGACTGGTGCGTGCACGATCCGGCACCCGAGGAAGGTCGCCGTGCGGATTTCGTAATGCGCGGCTGCCATATCGTGACGCCCGCGCAGCGCGGCCGCACACACTATTTCTGGGGTGCCGCGTTCGACGTGCCGGAGATCTCCGACGAGGTCGCCGATAAGACCAAGGCGAGCATCGTTGCAGCGTTCGATGAGGACAAACACCTGCTCGAAATCATGCAGCGACAGATTTCCGAGGACCCGCGCGGCATGGACTATCTCGAAGTCACGCTCGGCGCTGACGGTGCCGGGATTTTCGTGAGGCGAATCCTCAACAAGAAACTGGCGGCCGAAGGCAGATCGCTCTGAAGTCGTTGATGGTGGTTCGGGGATCGGGCGCTGTGCGGCACTAGTCTTCCGCGATGTCCTCGGACCAAAGTTCGGGTTTTTCTTCGATGAACCGGGTCATCAGCGCGATGCAGTCCGGGTCGTCGGCGACAATGACCTCGACGCCGCGGCTGCGCAGAAACTCTTCATTGCCGCCGAAGGTCGTGTTCTCGGCGATAACGACGCGCGGGATGCCGAACTGCACGATGGTGCCCGAGCACATCATGCATGGGCTCAACGACGTATAGAGCGTCGTATCGCGATAGGTCCGCTGCCGCCCTGCTTTGCGCAGCGCATCCATCTCGCCATGCGCAATCGGGTCGCCCTGCTGGACTCGCTGGTTGCGACCCTGGGCGACGACCTCGCTGCCGCGTGCCAGCACCGATCCGATCGGGCAGCCGCCTTCGTCGAAGCCGGCCTTGGCTTCATCATAGGCGATCCGGATCATCTTCGCGTCGATGTCAGTCAGCACTGAATCTCTCCACCTCGTCACCCAACCCTACAGTGTCCCATGCGCGGCGCAGCGCTTGTGATGCGCTGCCGATGCGGGAGCGCGGCACGCCAAGGCTGCACGATCCGCTTCACGATTGCGGCTCCGCATAATAAGGCAACGCTTCGACCCGGGGCGAGTATGCGCCAGAGCTTGCCAGAGCGTCCATATGGTCGGCAATCCCGCCCAGTGTCGTGAACCAGACGTCGCGGGTCTCTAGCGTGCGCTCGATCCACTGCTCGACCTCCCGCCATCGCGCCAACCGCCCGGTCAGAAACGGATGGACGATCAACATGAAGAACCCGCCCGCCTCGTATTGGGCTTCGAACTCCTCCCAGAAACCTTTCAGCCCCTCGGACGGCGCGCGCACCGGCATCATGTAGCCAATCTCGTCGTAGTGCGCGAACGGCGGCCAGTCGTCGGTGCCCCAATGCACCGGCATCTCCCAGAGGTCGCCCCCAGGCGTGGTCATGCGATACGGAATGTCGTCCGCCATCAATGAGCTGTCATATCGAAAGCCGTGCTGCACGAGCAGGTCGATGACCTGCTGCGTCACGTTATAGACGGGCGCGCGGTAACCCTGAGGATACGCGCCTACGATCCGTTGGTGAGCGTCGAGGGCCTTCTCGAAGGCCTCGATCTGCGGCGCGCCCTTGGTGACGATCGGGTCCTCGTGAATCCAGCCGTGATGGCCGATCTCGTGCCCGCCGTGCAGGATCGCCTCGACGGCTTCGGGATAGGTCTCGAGGCACCAGCCCGGAACGAAGAACGACTGCGTCAACCCGAAGCGCCGGTAGGTGTCGAGGATGCGCGGGATCGCGACAGTCGGTCCGTAGCGCCCCATGCTGATCGGGTAGAGCCTGTCAAATCCGTCCTTCGGTCGCGCGATCTGGATCAGGCTGTCGGCGTCCATGTCGAACGTGATTGCCACGGCGCACTTGGCGCCATTCGGCCAGGGGATCGGGTTGAGGATCATGCGCCCTCCGTCAATACATGGGCGGCTTCGGCGGGCCAGTTCAGATGGAATGTGCCGCCTGCATGGATGTCCAGATCGGACAGCGCACGTTCCTGCACCTGAACCTTCAATTCGGTCCCGTCCGAGGCTTCGAGAAACAGTGTCACCATCGCGCCGACGAATTCCTCCGAGATCAGCGTGCACGCGATCGATGCGGCGGAGGCATCGCGCGAGATCTGGACGAGATCGGCCGAGACTATGAGCGAGGCCGCCTGTCCCATTGGCAATGCAGCAGCAGTCCGGAACGTTCCGAGCGACGTCTCGACGCCGTCCGGCGTCGCCGTTCCACTCAGGATATTGTTGCGTCCGACGAACTCGGCGACGAAGCGCGAGGCCGGTACGCGGTAGATCTCCCGCGCCGATCCGACCTGCGCGATCCGCCCCTGGGACATGATCACCACGCGGTCGGCCATGGCAAAGGCCTCGGATTGTGAATGGGTGACATAAACGAAAGTGATCCCGAGTTCGCGTTGCAAGCGTGTCAGCACGCCCTGCATCCGGATCACGAGGTGTGCGTCGAGCGCCGACAGGGGCTCATCCAGCAGAAGGATCTGCGGTTCCGTCACCAGCGACCGCGCCAAGGCGACGCGCTGGCGCTGCCCGCCCGAAAGCGTCTCGACATTGCGCTCGGCGAACTGCCCGATTTCCAGCCGTTCCAGCCAGTCGGTTGCCCTGCGTTTGCGCTCGGTCGGTTCGACGCCGCGCATCTTCAGCCCGAACTCGACATTCTCGCGGGCATTCAGGAACGGGAACAGCGCGAGAGACTGCCAGACCATCGGCGTGTCGCGCTCGTGCACCGGCACATCGTTCATCAGCTTGCCGCCGATCCGGATCTCGCCTTCTGTGGGCGCCTCCAGACCGGCCAGCATCCTCAGCGTTGTGGTCTTGCCGCAGCCTGACGGCCCCATGATCGCGATGAACTCGCCCGCACCGATTTCCAGATCGAGCGTGTGCACGGCCGTGAAATCGCCGAAGCGTTTGACGACGTTGGTGAGGGTGACGAGCGGCTCGGTCATGCGCGGGCGACCTTTGAAATGAAGAAGACCTGCGCGAGCACGACCAGCGTTATCGAGGTCAGGAACACCAGCGAGCCGATCGCGTTGACCTGCGGATCGATATTGCCCTGCACGATCTCCAGGATAATCACCGGCACCGTCTTGTTGAGGCCGGAGACGAACCACGCCACGGCGAACTCATCGAAGGACACGGCTGCGGTCAGGCAGGCCGCTGAGATGATCGCCGGGCGGCAGAACGGCAGGATAACTTCGCGCAGGGCCCGCCACTCGGACGCGCCGAGGTTCCAGGCGGCGGCCTCGAGGTTTGCGTCGATCTGATTCAGCCGCAGCCGGATCACGGCCATCGCGAATGGCGCGGTTAGAACGGAATGCGCGATGATCACGGACCAGAGCTGGCCCGATGCGCCGATCCAGCTCAGCCAGGCCAGCATCGCAAGTGCCATGATGATCAGAGGGATCGTCGGCGGCAGCAGGATCAGCGCCAGGTACGGTCCCTTCAAGCGGAAGCTGAACCGGTAGTCGGTATAGGCCGTGCAGAACCCCAGCAGCGTCGCGATCACGCTGGTCGACAGCGACACGATAACCGAGTTGATCGCGGCCTCGCCGATCTCAGGATCGGCAAAGATCGTCTTGTACCAGTGCGTCGTGAAACTGCCGAGCGGGATCGTCGGGAACCGGTCTGAATTGAACGAGAAGACGACCGAGAACAGGATCGGTGAGAAGATGAACACGAAGACCAGCGCCAGCCAGCCAAACAGAACGATCGGCAGGATGCGGGTCATGCCGAGGCCCTCTTGCGATAGGCCAGCCAGATCGCGGACGCTGCAATCGTGAACAGCGTCAGCATCATCATCACGGCGACCACGGCGGCGCGCGGCCATTGCTGGCCGGACTTGGTGGTGTCGATGATCAGGATCGGGAGGGTCGGCGGTTTTGACCCACCAAGATAATAGGGTGCCACGAAGTCGCCGAAGGATAGGATGAAACAGAACAATGCCGCCACGATCAGCCCGGTCTTTGCCAGCGGGATCACCACGGTCCAGATTACCCTTGCCGGCCGGCAGCCAAGATTGCGCGCCGCCTGTACGAGGTTGCGGTCGATATTTGCGAGCGCAATGGTTTGCAGGATCACCACCAGCGGAAGCGTCAGTGTCAGATAGCCGACGATGGTCCCGAATGGTGTGTTCAGCATGGTGTAGGGGCCGAGGCCGACGAAGCCGATCCCGGCGTTGATCACCCCCGACTCGGCGAGGATCACGTACCAGGAGAACGTTCGCACGAGATAGGACGTGAAGAACGGGATGATCAGCAGGAAGATCGCCCAGCGCCGGATCGCGTCCGAGACCCGAAACGCCAGGGTCCAAGCGACCGGAAAGGCGACCAGCGTTGCCGTCACGGTGGACAGCGCAGCCATGTAGAGCGTGTACCAGTAGCTGTCCCAGACGTAGCCGCGTGTCAGCATTCGAGACCAGTTCTTGAGCTCGAACGCTTCCTCCATGCGGTAGTTCTTCACGAGGAAGAATGACATAGCGACCATGAAGACCAGCGGCCCGATGAAGAACAAAGCCTGCCACAGGATGATCGGGAGGCGGAATGTGAGGGCGAAGCGTGTCATCGAACTGCCGCGCGCGATCGACAATCTGACTGAAGGTCACCTCTCGCCGGGGAGCCAGAGGCCGCGCCTCGCCCCGATGCCCAGCATCGGACAGCGCCCGACCGCCCCCACGGGCGGGCGCTAATGCGCCCACCCTCGGTCGGCCGCTGCCAATGGCGTTCTCGAAAGCACATAGATGGCCGCACGGTCCGGAGCCGCGGTCGTCGCTGGCTCAGGCGTTCTTGTATTCGGACCAGAAGTCGTTCCAGTCCTCCAGCGTCTGCTGAACCGGAATATCACGGTAGTGGATGCTGCCGTTCCTGATCAGCGTGATCGGATCCATCGGATTGCCGTCGACCTGGTTGGTGCGTTCGGCCTCCTTCGGGTCCGCGGCGATCAACGCGGCCCGGCCAGCTTTCGTGATCGCATTGCCGGGATAGGCCGCCATCTGGGCCGATTTTACCTGGCCTTCCGGCGAAAGCATGTACTGCATGAAGGATTTCACGATATCCGCCTTCTCCGAGCCCTTGCCGATGCAGTAGCTCTCGGTCCACTGAATACCGCCCTCGTTCGGAATGACCGAGGCGACCGGCGCGCCGTCCTTCTCGAGAACACCGGTGATCCAGTCGCCGATGCCGCACATCGCCAGCATCTCGCCGTTCTTCAGCCCGTTGAACGTGCCG
Source organism: Pseudomonadota bacterium (assembly GCA_039184865.1). GTDB lineage: Bacteria > Pseudomonadota > Alphaproteobacteria > Rhodobacterales > Rhodobacteraceae > Thermohalobaculum. The sequence continues at coordinate 243,296 of JBCDAV010000001.1, forward strand.
CCATAGTCAAAATAGCCACCGACCTGCGGACGCAAGCTCATCGTTGTTTCCTGAACCGCGTCCCACCTGGCATCGTCGAGATCCCACAAGCCCGCGCCGTTGCCGTTGTAGAGGCTCATCATGCCTAAGGTCGGCAAGTGCCAGTCGAAATGCCCTACCTTGCCCTTCACGTTCTCCTTCCAGAAGCACTTGTAGGACATAGCTTCCTCGGCGCTGATCGCCGTGGTGTTGTAGCTGACGCCGAGATGGCCGAAGCGCACCATCATCGAGAACAGGGTATCGCCGTCCCAGTGTCCCGGGAACTTGGTAAAGTCCTCGTGCAGCATGTCATCGAACGGGAAGTCGTCGGCGTTCAGCGGCTCGATATAGCCGGCGGCGTTGAGCTGCTGCACGAACTCGGCATCAGACAAGATCACGTCATAGGTTCCTGGAGGCGACTGCGCGATCAGCGCCAGCATGTTATCGCCGCCGGCGTAGTATTTCGGTTTGAACTTGACGTTGTTGGCTTCTTCGAAGGCGCCGACGATGTCTGGTTCCCCGTGTCCGTACCAGGCCAGCATGTTGAGTTCCGTCGTCTGCGCCCAAGCGCGGCCCACGAAAGGCGCGCTCAGCGCGGTCGCTCCGGCCAATGCTATAATTTCGCGCCGCGTCGGCTTCAGCAGCTTGGTCATTCTCGCTCTCCTGTTGGCGTGGTTTTACAATATCCAACCGTTTTTTGTGCAGTGCGGCAACAGATTTCTTTGACCATGCGGTCAGGCATTCGCTAGGCTTCCGGCATGACGCGGGGGGAATTTCGCAAGCAGTTCAAGGTGCTCGGGCCGGCGGTTCTGCCAGTCATTCATGTGCTCGACGCAGAGCAGACCGACCGCAACATCAGGGTGCTGATCCGCGCGGGCGCAGCCGGGTGCTTTCTGATCAATCACGACTTCGGTGTACCGGAGTTCCTGCCGATCCTGCGGGAGGTTCGCGCCACGTGGCCCGACCTCTGGATGGGCGTGAATTTTCTCGCTGTGACCGGGCGCGATGCCTTTCCGGTGCTCGGCGATCTGGCGCGGGCCGGGTGCCGTCTCGATGCCTATTGGGCCGACGATGCCAGGGTCGATGAGCACGGTCGGAATTCCGAGGCTGACGAGATCGCGGCCGTCCGCACGGCAAGCGGATGGCAGGGGCTCTACTTCGGCGGCATCGCGTTCAAGAAACAACGCCCGATCGATCCTGCGCACTGGTGCGATGCAGCGCGTGAGGCGGCTCCATACATGGACATCGTCACGACGTCCGGCATTGCCACGGGCCACGAGGCCGATCTCACGAAGATCCGGGACTTTCGCTCCGGGATAGGTGACCGTCCGCTCGCGCTGGCCTCTGGCATCACGCCGGAGAATGCGCGTTCATACGCCGATGTCGATGCGTTCATGGTGGCTACCGGGATCAACGCCCCCGGCGATTTCTACAGCATCGATCTGGCACGGCTGGCGGCGCTGATGGATATCACACGGGATCTGGGGGCAGGAGATGGCTGACGCGCGCGACAAGGGGCCGAGAGACGACCGCTGGTATCTCAGCCTGATGGCACCCAACACCAAGGGTCCGATGTTCGCTTGGCTCGATCCGACCTCGATCTACATCAATGGCGAGGCGTTCCACGATCTGTTGGATGATCTTCAGGCCGATCTTGCTGAGATCGAAATCGATGTGGTGGCAGGTCTGGACGCCATGGGGTTCGTTCTCGGCAGCGGCTTGGCGACCCGGCTCGGCGTCGGTTTTCTGCCGATCCGCAAGGCGGGAAAGCTCTGCGTCACGACGGACAAAGTTTCTTTCACCAACTATTCCGGCCGCACGCAGGACATGGAGATGCGGCTTCCGGCCTTTGCCGCTGGGACGCGCGTTCTACTGGTCGATCAGTGGATTGAAACCGGCGGCACCATGGAGGGGGCTGTCGAACTGGTTGAAAGACAGAACGGCCTTGTCGCCGGTCTCGTCGCCATTGCGATCGAGGGAACCGAGCGCGCTCGCGCTCTCTCAGCCCGATTTCCCACCGCATCAGCGGTCGTCCCAGGTTCGCGCTGGCAGACGGAATGCGACGCGCAACGGCTGTCGAGCTTCGCGAACTATGATCCGGAAATGGCGTTCCCCAGCGCCGCGAAGCCGGTCGCTGATCGATCATCGTGAAAATCACCCGCGATGCACGTGCGATTTCTTGCGTCGCGGCCTCTGGCGACTAAACCTCTCCCATGTTCAAAACGACCGACAAATACGAACAATTGATCGAGCTTTACGGTCGAATGGCGCGCGAGGGATACGACACGCGCAAGGGCAAGCGCGTCGACGTCGCCTACTCCGATCAGGAAGCGCTGCGGTTTCGACAGGAACTCAAGCCGCTATTTGCGGCTCATGGCATTCGCTCCGTGCTCGATTATGGCGGCGGAGGCGGCGACTGGCGCGAAAAGGAGGTGAAGGAGGGCGGATCACTTTCCTCATATCTTGGAATTGAAGACTACCGCGTCTTCGAACCCGCGCGCGCCGTTGACGATCGCGAACCAGCCGATGCGGTCGTCTGTTTCGACGTTCTCGAACACGTTTTTGTCGGCGATATCGGCTACGTCCTGAACGATGTCTTCGCCCACGCGCAGCGGCTTGTCGTGATCAATGTCGCTGGCTATCAGGCCAATGCACTGCTCCCGACCGGGGAAAACGCCCATATCAGCCTCCGCCCGGCGCAATGGTGGAAGGGTGCAGTGGATCTGGTCGCGTCCGCCTGGCCGGATGTCACCGTCGCGCTTTACTTCTCGTCGTCCTATTCGCAGGTCCACAGGTTCGAACCGGTCCGGTTCAGCGATGTGAACGCGGCCGCCGGTTTCGTGCGATAGGCAAATGCAGCTCGGCGTTATCTGCGGGATGGAGGCCGAGGCGCGCGCTCTCGGCAGCTTGCGCGGCGATCCCCGCGTGAGCGTTGGAATATCGGCGGCAAGGCCGGACCGGGCGACCGAAATGGCAGAAGAGATGGCGGGCTCCGGCGTGGCGGCCCTGGTCTCATGGGGTATCGCGGGAGGTCTGGATCCGGCACTTCCATCCGGGTCGCTGATCGTCCCGGACACCGTGATTGACAGCGACGGAGCACATCTCCCGCTTGCCGGTCTCCGCCCTCTGGACCGCACCAGGGAGAGCGCGATTGCCGGAAGCGACCGGATCGTTACGACGCCCGAGGACAAGTCGGTGCTGCACAGAGCGACCGGTGCCGTCGCTGTCGACATGGAATCGCATCGGATCGCCCGGGTCGCGCAAGCGGCCGGGATCCCCTGCCTCGCGATCCGGGCAGTCTCGGACACCGCAGCCCGGTCGTTGCCACCGGGCACGGCGTCAGCGCTCGATGCGCGCGGACGGCCGCGTGTCTTTCACGTCATCCTTGGGCTCGCACGGGCGCCATACCGGCTCGGTGCGTTGCTTTCCGCCAAGCGGGATCTCGACACGGCATTGGCCACATTGTCCACGCTCGGCGTCGAACTTCTTCTGGAAGTTGTCGATGCACTCGAAGCAACGCGGTGAAGAGACTGAGAATCGGCGGTTTGTTAACCTTGATGCGGGTTCGAAAAGTGGCGAAAAAGTGGCAGTTCGTCTTGCTTAGGTCACGGCGCCGCGCGTGCATAGGGGGCACATTTCCCGCATTACGCGACATGAGACTGAAAATTTACAGTTTCGCTCCAGAATCCTCTGGCGTTTTTGTAGGCCTTGCCCGAAAATTTCTGCGTGGGAAGGGGAATTTGATGCACCGGGACGGGGAGCGCCCGCTACGATGAGCATGGACGAACGCGATTTCTTTGAATCGGTTGTTGATCCGAGTACCGAGCGGATCGGCCTTTTTGGTATGGCCCACGACATCACCTTTGACGGTCGAAACTTTATCGTCCTCCACAAGGTGTCCAAAAACGTTCTGACCGAATTCGATCAGCGTCTGTCACGGTATCTCGCGGCGGTCCACGGTGTCGGTCTGCCGATGGCGGCGGTAGAGACGCGGATCCGCGACGTCTCGAGCGGGCGGAGCTGGACGCCTTATCCAATGCGTCATCTCGAGTCGACGCCGGATGCTTTGGCGCTGGCGGCACAACTGGCGCTCGGGCCAGAACCACAGATGCGGGTGCGCATGGGCGCATGGATGTCCGAAGACGGCAATCTCGATCAGGAACGCCTGGTGACGACGGACACGGTCGCCTCGCTCGAAAAGGCGCTGTCGGTCTGCCGGACGATCGGGACCCCGGATTTCCTCGAGATCTCCGGTGACTATGATCGCGTGCTGGTCCGCCCGACCGGCTCCAAGCTCGACGTCATGGTGATGGATCTTTCGCGCGGCACCGTTTCGGTGCCGACAACCACCGAGTTTGCCGGTACGGCGTATCAGGGCCCCCTCTGGGACTTTGAGAATGCGCTGCGCCAAAATGCAGCCGTCGCAAATTTCGTCGCCAAGGCCCGCCATGCCGTGGCGAGCAAGAAGGAAGAGGCGATCCTGGACTTCCGCGAACTGGCCGAAGAACGCATCCATGAATTCGACGCGGCGCTTGCCGGACGGCCTCTCGTCGGTTACCGGATGGGTGGCGCATCGACCCTTATCGCGCGTCTTCAGAAAGGCCTCGGTGCATCTCTCCTCGGTCTTTCGGAAGCCGCACAGATCACCGCGCTCGACTGGGCTGAGAAAGTCGATCTGACCGACCTTCAACAGATCGAAACGCACGGACCGGGTGACGATCCGCGGCTGCCGCCGGGACCTCGGCTCGTAAGCTGATGTGCCTCTATCCCCGGCATGATCATGTCGGGGATGCTGGGCCCGGTTCCAATCGCCTGCTGCGCCGCTAGAGTGCTCGCCGAGCGCGGCGCACGGCGGAGCGGAGGTCCACGATGAAACCAGCAGATGCGTCCGACTATGTTGTCGGAGTCGCCGGGTGCGGCGCGATGGGGCAGGGCATTGCTCAGGTTTCCGTGCAGGGCGGCATGCGCACGCTCCTGTTCGATGCGCGCGAGAGCGGTGCCGATCACGCCAAGGAACAGATCTCGAAACGTCTGATGCGGCTGGCCGAAAAGGGTCGCATGGGCGAGGCCGAGGCGCAGGCCGCCGCGGACCTGCTGATCCCGTGCGGTGGCATCGAAGACCTCGGCGAGGCGGATTGCATAGTCGAGGCCGTCTTCGAAGATCTCGATGTAAAGCATTCCCTGTTCGGCGAACTAGAGGGCGTCGTCCGGCCTGATGCCATCCTGGCCTCGAACACGTCCTCGATCCCGTTGGCCTCGATTGCGCGCGTCTGCGAACACCGTGACCGGATCGCCGGACTGCACTTCTTCAATCCCGTCCCGTTGATGAAACTGGTCGAGGTGATCCGCGCTGCCGAGACCTCGGACGAGACCATTGCTGTTCTGATGGACCTCGGGCGTCGGATGACTCGCACGCCGGTCGAGGTGAAGGACTCTCCCGGTTTTCTCGTGAACATGGGCGGGCGCGCCTACACGACCGAGGCCCTGCGCATCGTCCACGAGGGCGTTGCGACGCCAGCACAGGTCGATGCGATCATGCGCGATTGCTGGGGTTTCCGCATGGGGCCGTTCGAGCTGATGGACCTCACGGGGATCGACGTGAATTACCCGGTCAGTCAGATCGTCTACAACGGCTATAATCAGGACCCCCGGATCAAGACCGCGGCGAACCACATGGCGATGTTCGACGCAGGCATGTTCGGGCGCAAGACCGGGCGCGGGTGGTACCGGTACGAGGACGGACAGCCGCTCGAGCGACCGTCGCCCGATTTCGTCACGGATGCCGCGCCCATTTCGAAGGTTCGCGTTGCCGGACCGAACCCCGATCTCAAGGCGTTCTGCGAACACGTCGGCCTGTCGATCGGCGACGACGGCCCGATCCTGGCCGCGCCGACAGGGCTGGACGCGACCTCGGTGATCTCTCAGACCGGCGCCGACCCCAAGCATTTCATGGCAATCGACCTGAGCGGCAATATCGCGAAACGCGTCACGGTCATGACGGCGCCGGGTGCCGACCGGTCGGCGCTTTCGGGCGTCGCGGCCGCGATCGCGGCTTCGGGGCGTCCGGTCTCGTGGATCAGCGACTCGCCGGGCTTCGTCGGTCCGCGCATGGCGGCGATGGTTGCAAATCTGGGCTGCTACATGGCCGAGATCGGTCTGGCGTCTCCGGAAGACATCGACACGGCCATGGAACTCGGGCTGAACTATCCGCGCGGCTCGATTGCCCTGGCTGACGTGATGGGCGTCGAGACGTGCCTGGCGACCCTCAACCTGTTGCAGCAGATCACCGGCGAGGACCGCTATCGCCCGACGATGTGGCTGAAGCGGCGCGCGATGCTCGGCCTGCCGATCCACACGCCGAACTGAGGAGGGCCCGAGATGCGCTGGACCAACAGGCCCGAGGGCTCGAACTGGGGCGATTTCGGCCCGGACGATCAGGTCGGACGGCTCAACTGGCTCGGGCCAGAACAGGTGAAGAAGGGCGTCGCCGAAGTGCGCGAAGGCCGGACGTTCTGCCTCTCGATGCCGCTCGATCTGCCGGGCGGCAACGTCCTGCATCCCGCGCGCCATCCACCGCAGCGCTATGCCACGCACATGGAAGGCAAGGACCGCTTCCTGCTGCCGATGGCCGAGGCCTTCGATCCGGACTACACCGATGTCGTGAACGACGACCGCGTGATGATCACGATGCAGTACTCGACCCAATGGGACGCACTTGCACATGTCGGCGGGTTGTTCGACGCCGATGGGGACGGAAAGGCCGAGCCGGTGTTCTACAATGGCTGGCGCGGTGGCGAGCATCTGGTGGCCGCACCATGCGACGAGTGTGGAGACATGACGGCGACCGAGGCGAAGCGGCTCGGGATCCAGACCATGGCCGAAACCTGCGTTCAGGGACGTGCAGTGATGATCGACCTGCATCGCGCCTTTGGAGACGCGCATGTCGACGTCGATTTCGCGATGTTGTCCGAGGCGATGGCAGCGCAAGAGGTCGTGGTCGAGCAAGGCGACATGGTGATGTTTCACACGGGCTGGACCGGCAAGGTGATGGAGATGGACGGCAATCCGACCCACGACGTCCTGCATGGCTCGTGCACCGCACTCGAAGGGCGCGATCCGGCCCTGCAGGATTGGATCCGCGACTCCGGTCTCGTCGCGCTGATCGCGGACAACTATGCCGTTGAGCGCGCGCCGTCCCGTACCGGCGACGGCAAGCGCGCGATGCTGCCGATTCACGAGCTATGCCTGTTCAAGCTCGGCATTCCGTTGGCCGAGATCTGGTGGCTGGGCGATCTTGCGGCCTATTTCGCCGAAGCCGGCCGCAACCGCTGCCTGCTGACTGCCCCGCCGCTACGCCTGCCCGGCGCCGTCGGATCGCCGGTTACGCCAGTGGCCACCGTCTAGGCGGGAAAGATCAAGATGACGACCCTCGACCACATTCTCACGCCGCGCCACGTGGCCGTTGTCGGTGCCTCGGACAATCCCTCGCGCATCGGCGGCCGGCCCTTGAACTATTTCCTGCACTACGGATTCGAGGGCGAGGTCTATCCCGTCAATCCGAACCGCGATGTGGTCCAGGGCGTGAAGGCGTATCAGACGCTTTCGGACGTGCCCGGGGAAGTCGATTTCGTGCTCGTCGCCGTGCCCGCGCCTGCCGTGAACGACGTGATCCGCGAGGCCGTCGCGAAGGGCACAAAGACCGTGATGATCTTCTCGTCGGGTTTTGCCGAGGCGGGTGGGCAGGGCACGGCGTGGCAGTCGGAGATGGCCGAGATCATTCGGGGCACGCACACCCGCGTCGTCGGTCCGAACTGCCTCGGGCTTTTCAACCATAGGCACCGGTTCTACCCGACCTTCACGTCGTCTCTCGAGTACGCGCCGCCTATCGACGGCAATATCGGCCTCGCCTCGCAATCCGGTGCTTACGGCTCGCACCTCTACTTCGTAGCCCGGCGCAGCCGGCTCGGGATCAACTACTGGATCACCTCGGGCAACGAGGCGGACGTCCACACCGCCGAAGCGATCCGCATGATGGCCGAGGCCGACGACGTCTCGACGATCATGGCCTATGTCGAGTCGATCAAGGATGGCGACAGCCTGATCGAAGCTCTCGACATCGCGCGGGCCAACCGCAAGCCGGTGCTGATCATGAAGGTCGGTCAATCCGAGGTCGGCGCGCACGCGGCGTCTTCGCACACGGCCTCGCTGGCTGGAGAAGACGCGGTCTACGACGCGATCCTGCGCGAGGGCGGTGCGCTCCGTTGCGGCTCGACCGAAGAGATGCTCGATGCCGCGATCGCCTTGAAACCGCGGATCTATCCGGCTGGGAAGAAGATCGGGCTGGTGACGATCTCCGGTGGCGGCGGCGTCCTGATGGCCGATGCCGCCGAGGCATGCGGGCTCGACGTGGCGGCGATGCCGGACGACGCCCAGGCCGCGATCAAGGAGGTCGTGCCGTTCGCCGGGCCGCGCAACCCGGTCGATGTCACGGCGCAGTTCTTCAACGATCTCAGCCTGATCGACCGGTTCACGGCGCTGATGCTCGACAAGGGCGGCTATGACGGCCTCGTCGGCTTCTGGACGACCGTCGCGGCGAACCCGAAGCTCGCCGGGGAATTCATCACCCGGATCACCGGCGCGCTCGAAGGCCGGGAGAACCTTCTGGCGATCCAGTCGCTGATCGGACCAGAAGACATCGTCAAGCGGTACGAGGCCGCAAACCTTCCGTGCTTTGAGGATCCCTCGCGCGCCGTGAAGGCCATGGCAGCGGCGATGTTCTTCGGCGAAAGCTTCAACCGCACACTGACCGACAAGCCCGCCGTTCCCGATCTGCCTCCCTTGCCGGAGGGTCCGCTCGGCGAGCACGAAGCCAAGGAGATCCTTGCGAAGGCTGGCCTGCCGATGGTCGAGGATGTCCTCGTCAAAACCGCCATTCAGGCACACGAGGCGGTCATCGCACTGCACGGACCCGCTGCGATGAAGATCGCCTCTGCCGATATCCAGCACAAGACCGAAGCCGGTGGCGTCGTCCTGCATGTGACCGAGGATCTGGCCGCGCAGACCTACAATACGATCATGGCGAACGTCTCGCACCACAGCCCGGATGCCCACATCGACGGCGTGCTGGTCTCGCCGATGGTCACCGGCGGCGTCGAGATGATCCTGGGCGCGAAACTCGATCCGGTGTTCGGCCCGATCGTGATGGCGGGGCTCGGCGGCGTCTTCACCGAGGTCTTCGGCGACGTGACCTTCCGAAAGGCGCCGGTCTCCGAGGAGTCGGCGCACGAAATGCTGCACGAATTGAAGGGCATGGAGCTGCTGAAGGGCGCACGCGGCAATCCGCCAGCCGATATTGACGCCCTTGCCGCGACGTTATCCCGGCTCTCGGTCTTTGCAGCGGCGCACGGCGATGCCATAGAGAGCGTCGAGATGAATCCGGTCCGCGCCATGCCTGACGGTTGCCTCGCGCTGGACGCCCTGATCGTGAAACGCTGAGAGGTCCCCATGGCCCTGCCGCCCATCCTGTCGAACCTGCGCATCCCCGCGTTCGGTGCGCCCCTGTTCATCATCCAGCACCCCGAACTGGTCATCGCCCAGTGCAAGGCCGGGATCGTCGGCTGCTTCCCGGCGCTGAATGCGCGTGAGCCCGAGGGCGAGCCGCCGCTGCTCGACGCCTGGCTGACGCACATCAAGGAAGAGCTCGACCGCCACAATCAGGCGAACCCGGACAATCCGGCGGCACCTTACGCGGTCAACCAGATCGTCCACCGCTCGAACGCGCGGCTGCAGCGCGACATGGAGATCTGCGTCAAGCACGAGGTCCCGATCTATGTGACCTCTCTCGGCGCGCGCGAGGAAATCTATCAGGCCGCACACTCCTATGGCGGGATCTGTCTGCACGACATCATCAACAACGATTTTGCAAAGAAGGCGATCTCGAAGGGCGCGGACGGGCTGGTTGCTGTGGCGGCCGGTGCCGGAGGTCATGCGGGCTCGACATCGCCGTTCGCCCTGATGCAGGAGATTCGCGAGTGGTTCGACGGGCCGCTGCTCTGTTCGGGCTCGATCGCGACCGGTGACGGTGTGCTCGCGGCCGAAGCCATGGGTGCCGACCTCGCCTATATCGGCACGGCCTTCATCGCGACCGAGGAGGCCAACGCCCACCCCGAGTACAAGCAGATGCTGGTCGAGTGCACGTCGAAGGACATCATCTATTCCAGCCTGTTTACCGGTGTCTGGGGCAACTACCTGAAGCCCTCGATCGCGCGCGCGGGCATGGACCCTGACAATCTGCCGGAAAGCGACCCGACCAAGATGGACTTTTCGTCAGGCTCCTCGAAGCCGAAAAGCTGGAAGGAAATCTGGGGCTCTGGCCAGGGCATCAACGCGATCAAGGAGGTGGTGTCCACGGCAGCCATGGTCGACCGGCTCGAGAGCGAATATCTGGCTGCACGCGAGCGGCTGGGTCTCGCATCGGTGAGAGCGGCCGCCGAGTGAAATTGATCTGCCTGCGGTCCCGATGACGGGGTCGTGGGCTTTCCCCCTCCGTTGATCTGGCAGTCCGAGGTCGCGGCGTTGCGGCCGAAGGTTAGCCCCGTTTTCTCAGCAACGACCGAGCGGGTCTCCGCGCCCCTTTATCTATGGTCAATTCCTCCGCTTCGGTTGATCCGGTCCGGCCTGGCACGAACGCAACCATGATATTGTCCTGACCCCTCTGGACGGCGCGCGCCACCCGCCGCATGGATACGCGGCATGCGCATGGGCCGGTATCCTGCCGGTCGTTGTGGGAGGACAGCATGGGACCGGAAGCCCAGTTCAAGGCGTATCTCGCCGACGGCAAGTTCATGATCCAGCGCTCGGCCTCGACCGGGCGCTACGTGTTCTACCCGCGAAAATTCATTCCCGGCACAGGCGAGGACGATCTCGAATGGGTCGAGGCACAGGGCACCGGCACGGTCCATTCGACCACCGTCAACCGCCGCTCGCCCGAAAAGGGCGGCACCTTCAACGTCGCGCTGATCGATCTCGATGAAGGCGTCCGCATGCTGTCACGCGTTGTTGGCATGGCGCCCGAAGACGTCTCGATCGGGCTGAAAGTCCGGGCAACCATCGGAGAGCTCCACGGCGAGCCCGCGGTGATGTGGGAGGCGGCGTGATGGCATCGGACATGGCTCATCTGCGCGGCAAGACCGCGTGCGTCGGGGCAGCGGCCTGGGGATGCGGCGAGCAGCCGGGATGGAGCTCGCTCGAGATCATGGGCCAGAACGCACGTCTTGCTCTGGCCGATGCCGGTTTGACGATCGCCGATGTCGACGGCGTCTGGGCGGCGACGGCGGTCCACGCGATGCCCTCGATGTCGCTGGCCGAGCACCTCGGCATCGTGCCGAAATATTCCTCGGGCTCGAACATCGGCGGGTCGTCCTTCATGTCCCACGTCCTGGACGCGGCATTGCATCTTGATGCCGGGCTGATCGACGTCGCGCTCATCGCCTATGGTTCGAACCAGCGCACGCAGGGCGGATTTCGCTCGGCATCCGAGCCGGTTCCGTTCGAGTCGCAATACGATGTGCGACTGCCGATCAACGCCTATGCGCTGGCGGCAGCCCGCTACATGCACGAGTTCGGCGCAACGCGCGCGCATCTGGCCGAGGTCGCCGTGGCAGCACGGGGCTGGGCGTCGCACAATCCCGAAGCCTTCACCCGCGATCCGATCACCGTCGACGATGTTCTTGGCGCGCGGATGATCTCGGACCCGCTCGGCAAGCTCGATTGCTGTCTTGTCACCGATGGCGGCGGCGCGCTGGTCATGGTGCGCGCGGACCGGGCGGCGGACCACGCGAAACCGATCTATCTGCTTGGCGCGGGCATGGCGCATGATCACCGCATGATCTCGGAGATGCCGACACTGACGACCACCTGCGCAGTCGAAGCGGGCGAGCGGGCCTTTGCGATGGCGGGCATGGGCCCGGGCGACATGCAAACGGTCCAGCTTTACGATGCCTTCACCATCAACACAGTCCTGTTCCTCGAGGATCTCGGCTTCTGCGCCAAGGGCGAAGGCAAGGATTTTGTCGGCGGCGGTCACATCGCGCCCGGTGGCGGATTGCCGGTCAACACCAATGGCGGCGGGCTCTCGTGCGTGCATCCGGGCATGTACGGATTGTTCGTCCTGATCGAGGCGATCAGGCAGTGTCGCGGCGCCGCACCCGGCTTGCAGATACCTGACGCGACGGTAAGTCTGGCACACGGAAACGGCGGGGTGCTATCCTCGCAGGTGACGACGATCTGGGGCACGGCAGACGCTCTATAGGGAGACGGTCATGGACCTGAGTTATTCGACAGACGAATTGGCGTTTCAGGCTGAGGTGCGCCAGTGGCTTGCGGACGAACTGCGCCCGGCGCTGGCCGACAAGGTCAAGACCGGCAAGCGCCTGACCCGCGAAGACCATCTCGAATGGCACGCGATGCTGCGCAACAAGGGCTGGCTGGCGCAGATGTGGCCGGTCGAGCATGGCGGCACCGGCTGGTCGGCTGCGCAGAAGAGCATCTTCGACGAGGAGATCGTTCGCGCGGGCGCGCCGCGTGTCTCGCCCTTCGGCCTGAACATGCTTGGCCCGGTGCTGATCAAATATGGCAGCGAGGCGCAGAAGGACTATTATCTGCCGCGCATCCTGAACGATGAGGATTTCTGGTGTCAGGGCTACTCGGAACCGGGTGCCGGCTCGGACCTCGCGTCGCTGAAGACCAAGGCGGTCAAGGATGGCGACGAGTGGGTCATCAACGGCCAGAAAACCTGGACGACATTCGCCCACTTTGCGGATCACATCTTCTGTCTCTGTCGGACTGATCCGAACGCTGCCAAACCGCAGGAGGGGATCAGCTTCATCCTGGTGCCGATGAACTTGCCCGGCGTCGAGGTTCGGCCGATTTACACGCTGGAAGGCGAGCACGAGGTCAACGAGGTATTCCTCACCGATGTTCGGGTACCGCTCGAGAACATCGTCGGCGAGGAGAACAAGGGCTGGACGCTCGCAAAGTACCTCCTGACCTTCGAGCGAACCGGCATCGCGAATGTCGGGAATTCGAAGAACCAGATCGCCGGGATCAAGTCTGCTGCCGCGACCGTCAAGAAGAATGGACGCCCGCTGCTCGAAGATCCTGCTTTTGCCGCGAAGCTCGGGACGCTCGAAATCGATCTCAAGGCGCTGGAGGTCTTCAACAACCGCACGGTTGCCGCTGCCGGGGCCGGCAAGGCACCGGGCGCGGAAAGCTCGCTCCTGAAGATCAAGGGCACGCAGATCCTGCAGGAAGGCAACGACATCATGCGGCGCGTCTGCGGGCCCTATGCGACGCCGGACCTGCCCGAGGCGTTCGACGAGGGTTGGAATGGTGAAGCGCCGGGCCCCGATTTCGCGCTTCGGGCGGCACGCAAGTACTTCAACAACCGCAAGACGTCGATTTACGGCGGATCGAACGAGATCCAGCGTAACATCGTCGCCAAGCATGTGCTCGGCTTCTGACTTCGATCAGCGACAGAGCGCCTACACGATTGTCAGGGCGGGGTTCGGTCCCTTCCCTTCAAAGACCGGCGACACGATCGTCCACGGGTCGCGCAAACAATTATGAACGGGGATAGCCCAGATGGACTTCGAACTGTCCGAAGAACGACAGATGCTCAAGGACACCGCTGAACGGTTCATACGCGAGCAGTATCCGATCGAAAAACGGCACGCAGCCACCAAGTCGGACACGGGCTACGACCCAGAGATGTGGACCTCGTTTTGCGAGTTGGGACTAGCGGGCGCGCTCGTGTCGGCCGATGCGGGCGGCTTCGGGGGCACCGGCGAAGACATCGCGCTCGTGTTCGAGGCTCTGGGTCGCGGCATCGTCGTCGAGCCCTTCCTGCCAACCCTGCTGGCAACGACGGTTCTCGCCGAGACCGGTAGGACGGAACTCGTCGAATCCGCGATGGAGGGCCAGGTCCAGCTTGCCTTCGCGCATTCCGAGCCGAACGCCTACTACACCCCGACCCACGTTGAGGTTACCGCGCAAGACGAGGGCGGCTGGTTGCTGTCGGGCCGCAAGTCGGTCGTGATCAACGGGGCGACCGCGGACCACCTGATCGTCACTGCCCGCGTAGCTGGAGACGTTGCAACCTCCGACGGGCTCGGCCTCTTTCTCGTGGATCGGACGGCTGATGGCGTTTCCGTCGACGATCATCAAAGCATCGACGGTCCGCATGTCGCCGAGATCACCTTTGAAGGAGCCAGGGCGGAAGCCCTCGGGTCGCCGGGGCAGGATTGGCCGTTGATCGAGAAGGCACTGTCCGCCGGGGCGCTTGCTGTCTCGGCAGAAGCACTTGGCGCGATGGATGTCGCCAAGGACATGACGGTCGACTACCTGAAAGAACGAAAGCAGTTCGGCAAGGCAATCGGCGCCAACCAGGTCCTGCAGCACCGCATGGTCGACATGCTGCTCGAGCTGGAACAGGCCCGCTCGGCCGTAATGCTCGCGGCGAACTCCTTCGAAGCCGACCGTGACACCCGCGAACTGAACGTGTCCGCGGCGAAGAACCTCGTCGGACGTGCCGGACGGCTGATCGCAGAGGAGTCGATTCAGATGCACGGCGGGGTCGCCATGACCTGGGAGTGGCCCTTGCCGCACTACTCCAAGCGCATCATCATGATCGATCATCTTTTCGGCGACGTGGATCACCATCTCGAGCGTTTCATCGAGATCGGCAAAAAGATTGAGCACGGGGGTTGAAAACCGGTTGCTAAAAACCAAATTGACATTTATAACGAAGCGAGACGTTTGGATTTAGACGAAAACGGAGACCACGATGTTCAAGATGATAGTTCCAGTCGTCGCGGTTGCGCTCACCGCACCCGCGATTGCCTTCGCAGGCCCCGAGTACTCGGCGCAGGATATCGAGAAGCACTTCACGACGCCTGCCAATGTCAACCTCGAGTGCCCGGTGGGCGAGATCTGCCTCCCGAAGAAACCGCGCGGCGTCTGCGTCGGCACGGCCTCGAAGTGCGGCCGCGAGGAAGTCGCGACGGCAACCGCTGCACCGTCGGCCTTTGACCTGCTCATCACGTTCCAGCTCGGATCGGACCGGCTCAGTCCGCAGGCTCAGGAGAACCTGGCCGAGTTTGCACGCGCGCTGAACGGTGACGCGCTGAAGAGTGCCGTGTTCAACGTTGACGGACACACCGACGCAAGCGGCTCGAACGATTTCAACATGTCGCTGTCGCAGCGTCGTGCGGCCTCGGTGGTGAGCTACCTGGAAGAACTGGGCGTCGACCGCAGTCGCCTGAAGGCGCAGGGCTTCGGTGAAACCTCGCCACGGGCCGACGATCCGTTCGCTGCGATCAACCGGCGCGTCGAGGCAACGGTGCGCGTCCGCTGATCAGAGGGTGATTCGGCGCCTCCGGGCGCCGGAAGCTTTCCGCGATGTCAGATTGTGCGGAGAAGCCTGTGCAATTTCAGCAGAAAAAATCTCTTTCTGACATTGTTAGTGATGTATGTTACAGTTTCACCCGTGGAGTTGTGTAAGATCGGCCGCAAGCCCAGTGGATGGGGCTTCCGACCTAAACCGGACTGCTTGAAGTTTGCGAAAGGGGACTGAGATGATCAAGAAAGTATTCACGGCTTGTGCGTTGGTCGTAGCACTGCCCGCCATGGCAATGGCCCAGGCGCAGTACTCGGCAAGCGACATTGAAAAGCATTTTGTTGCGCCTCAGGAAGAGGCTGCGGCCCAGGATTGCCCGGCAGGCAGCATCTGCCTCCCGAAAAAGAAGAGCCGCGGCGTCTGCATTGGCTCGGCCTCGAAGTGCGGCAAGAAGCAGCCGACCGTCAAAGCGGACGCCGGTGGTTTCGATCTGCTGATCACATTCGAGCTCGGCTCGGATCGCCTGAGCTCGCAGGCTGAACAGAACCTGCGCGAGTTCGCCAAGGCGATGACGCGCGACAGCCTGAAGCACATCAGCTTCAACGTCGACGGCCACACCGATGCCAGCGGTTCGGACAGCTACAACATGACCTTGTCGCAGCGTCGCGCCTCGTCGGTCGTGCGCTTCCTTGAAGCTGCCGGTGTCGAGCGCAGCCGCCTCGAGGCACGCGGTCATGGCGAGACGGCGCCGCGCGATGCCGATCCGTTCGCGGCAATCAACCGCCGCGTCGAAGCGACCGTTCGCGTCCAGTAACGCGACACGCGACCTATCCCAGACCCTGACGGGCGTCGGCATGGCCGGCGCCCGTTCGCTTTTTTTGCGAGTTCCGCATGCTCCGCATTTGCGCGGCCATGCTCTCGCGCGACGGTCGAAGTCTCAGATCACAATCTCCTGAAATCTCGCTCGCGCCTTGATTGGGTCTTGCATTCCATCCTCTAAATGCCAATATGGCATATAAGATAGATTGAACGAGGAAAGGAATGAGTCATGTTTAAGGAATTGGTCGTTGCCGCCGCTTTGATCGCCCTCCCGCTCGGCGCTCAGGCGCAGCCGGCGTATTCAGCGCAGGACATCGAAAAGTTCTTCGAACCGGGTATGGAGTGCGAACCGGGCAAGCCGTGCCTGCCGAAGAATCAGACCCGGGCGGTCTGCGTCGGCACCGCGAGTGTCTGTAATTCGAAGGACACCGCCGCCGCCGCCGTTGATCCCGGCGGGTTCGACATGCTCATTACGTTCGAGCTCGGTTCGGATCGGCTGAGTTCCACCGCAAAAGAAAATCTTGCTGAGTTCGCAAAGGCGTTGAACGGAACGTCTCTCAAGGATGCGCGGTTCAATATCGACGGCCACACGGACGCACGAGGCGGCGATATCTACAATCTCGATCTGTCGAACCGCCGCGCCGCGTCGGTCGTCAGCTATCTTGAAGAACTGGGCGTCTCGCGCGCGCGTCTGAATGCCAGCGGATTCGGCGAGTCAAAGCCGCGTGTGAACGATCCGTTCGCCGCGATCAATCGCCGGGTCGAAGCGCGTCTGCGCATCCGCTGAAACATCTGACCGGTCCCGTGGCGCGGGACCGGATCACCCTCACGATACTACCTGCCCGACCCTTGCGCCGGACGCCTGATCGCGTACCTCTTGCGGACCAGAGCGGAGGAGGCATCGCATGGCGGAGGACAGGGTCCTGATCGAGCGGCACGGCCGCGTTCTCAAGGTCGTGAACAACGATCCGAAGACGCGCAATTCGCTCAGCGCCGACTTTTACGACGGCTTCCGCGAAGCGATGGAGCAGGCCTCAGATGATGCCGACGTCGGCGCCGTCGTCCTCACCGGCGCGCAGCGGTTCTTCTGCTCCGGCGGCAACATCAATTCGATCCGGTCCCGGCGCGAGGCCGATCTGCCGACGCGGCGCAAAGGCGTGGACAAGCTGCACGATATGATCCTGGCGATGCGCGCCTCGCCCAAGCCGATCATAGCTGCGGTCGATGGCGGCGCGGCCGGAGCAGGGGCCTCGATCATGGCGGCGTGCGATCTGATCGTCGGCGCGCGCGATGCTTACGCATCGGTCGCCTATATCAAGATCGGGCTGACCCCGGATGGCGGTTCCACCGCCTTCATCGGGACGGCCGTTCCCCGGCAATTGATGTCCGAGATGGTTTTCACAGGCGACCGGATCCCGCTCGAACGTCTCTATCAGGTCGGGCTAGTGAATCGTTTGACCGAGCCCGATCAGGCCCTCGAGGAAGCGATGGCCTGGGCCGATCAGATCGCCAACATGCCGGCGCAGGCGCTTGCAAACGGGAAGAAGCTGATTGATGCGGCACGCCTGCACACACTCAAGCAGCAACTCGATGCCGAGGCTGACGGTATCGCCGAGGCGATCGGCGGGCGTGAAGCCGAGGAGGGGTTGTCGGCCTTCCTCGAAAAACGCAAACCGGACTGGTCGAAGACACGGTGACCGGGGTGAGCCGCCTGTCGACACCAGCCTATGCTGACATGACGCCCGAACAGCAGCGGGTGCATGATCTGATCGTCTCCGGTCCACGCGGAGACCTGCGCGGACCGTTCGCTGCGTGGCTGGTGAACCCGGACTTTGCCGAGGTCGCTCAGGCCGTGGGCGAGTATTGCCGCTTCAACACGAAACTGACGAAGGATCTCGCCGAAATTGCGATATGCGTGACCGGCGCGCACTACCGATCCGAATTCGAATGGTGGGCCCATGCCGGATTTGCGCGCGATGCCGGGGTTTCGGATGAAATCCTCGAGGCGATCCGGACCGGGGCCCAACCTGAGTTTGATGACCCAAAGCACGAGATGGTCTATCGAACTGCCATCGCCCTGAACCAACGCCATGGCTTGACCGATGAGGAGTTCGCCGATGCCAAACGGGTCCTCGGTGAACCGGGTCTCGTCGATGTCATCGGTCTCTGCGGATACTACGCGCTGGTGTCGCTCACGCTGAACGCCTACCAGATGCCGACGCCCGACGGTTCCACCGCCTTCTCCTGACAAATTGACGGGGTAGCACCCCTTCCACGCCTGCGAGGACTTTCATGCCCAAGACACGTCTGTTCGAACCGATCAAGCTGCGCGATGTCGAGATCCCCAACCGGATCACGGTCGCGCCGATGTGCCAGTACACCGCCAAGGACGGGCTGGCCGGGAACTGGCACCTCGTGCACCTCGGTCAGTTCGCGCTCGGGGGGGCGGGCCTCGTGTTCGTCGAGGCAACCGGCGTCGAGCCCGAAGGCCGCATCACACCGGGCTGCACCGGACTCTGGTCCGATGCGCACGAAGAGGCATTCAAACCGATCATCGAGTTTTATCGCGACTACGGCTCCGCGAAGATCGGCATGCAACTGGCCCATGCCGGGCGCAAGGCGTCGACCGATGTGCCTTGGGCCGGCGGCGTGCCGCTGGAGGATGATCGCGCCTGGCAGACCTACAGCCCCTCGGCGCTGCCCTATGCCGATGGCTGGCACGTGCCCGAAGCGTTCGGTGACAACTCGCTGCAACGGGTCCGCGATGCCTTCGTTTCGGCGGCTGAGCGCTGCATCCGGCTCGATTTCGACGTGATCGAGATCCATTCTGCGCACGGCTATCTGCTCCATCAGTTCCTCTCGCCGATCTCGAACCAGCGCGACGACCAGTACGGCGGCTCGCTGGAGAACCGCATGCGATTCCCACTTGAGATTTTCGAGGCAGTTCGCGCAACTTGGCCCGCGGGCAAGCCGCTCGGCGTACGGTTCTCGGCCACGGACTGGGTCGAGGGGTCGGGCTGGGGCCTGCCGGAAGCCATTGAATACACGAAGCAGCTCGCCGCGCGCGGTTGCGATTTTGTCGATGTGTCGTCGGGTGGGAACTCGCCGCACCAGCAGATTCAGGTCGGTCCCGGCTATCAGACCAAGTTCGCCGCGGCGATCAAGGCCGAGGTTCCCGAGATGACGGTGATGACCGTCGGCAAGATCACGGAGCCTCTGCAGGCCGAGCACATTCTGCATTCCGGACAGGCCGACATGGTCGCGCTTGCGCGTGGCATCACCGTGAACCCGCACTGGGCCTGGCACGCTGCGATAACGCTGGGCGACGACCGCGCGAACTTTCCGCCGCAATACGCCCGGTCGCATCCGAACCTCTCCGGGCTTCCAATCCCGGGCAACCCGCCACCGGCGAAATAGCGCCGTCAGGCGACTTTTTGTGCGTCAGCCTGCTTCGCGCAGGTCTGGCGCGCGCCCGATGCGTCGGAGGTCTCGAGCGTGAAGTGGCCGATCACGCCGCGCAGTGCCTCGGCTTCGCCGGTCAGCGCGGTCGATGCGGACGCGGCAAGGCTGGCCGCGTCGGCATTCTGGTCGATCACGCCCGACAGATCCCGTATCAGACCCGAGACTTGCTCGGCCCGTTCCGCCTGAGAAGATGCTCCGGACGATATCTCTCGAACGAGATCCGCCGTCTCCTGAATCGCTGGCAGAAGGCTTTCGGTGCGTGATTTCAGGGCGCCGGTGATCTCGACGGTTTCGGTCGACAGATCCCGGATATCTCCGGCGGAAGTCTGAGCGCTCTCCGCCAGTTTTCGGACTTCCTGTGCCACCACAGCAAACCCGCGTCCGTTCTCCCCGGCGCGTGCCGCCTCGACGGCGGCGTTCAGGGCGAGGAGATCGGTCTGGCGGGCGATCTCTTCGACGACTGTAATGCGTTGAGCAATCGTGTTCACCGCATCCATGGCCCGTTGCACGGTCGCGCCCGTCTCCTCGGCGATGTGCCGCGTCGTATCCGCTTTCTCGGCGCCGCGGCTCGCTGCTTCGGCGTTCTGCAGAGCCTGGTCGGCGACGGTGCGGACCGCCGATGCGGCCCCGTCCGCACTGCTCCGTTGGCTGGCGGCACCCTCATCAAGCCGGTCGGCTGTCAGACGCAACTGGCTTGCATGCTCGGAGACGTTTTCGGCGTTCGCGGTGGCCAGCGCGATCACGTTCCTCAGGGATTCCACCATCTGTTTCTGCGCCAGACCCAGCGCGTCGCTCTCAGAGAGAACCCTGATATCGGCGCACAGATCACCCTCGGCAATCGTTCGTGCGGCCTGGGCGTTCGCGCGCGCGCCGCGGCTCATCTCTGCCATGGCCCGTTCGACCTCACCGATTTCGTCGCCGCGACGGCTCGGAACCAGCTCACGAGAGACATCGCCCTTCGCGAGATGGCGAATCGCGTCTAGCACGTCGCGCATCGCGCGCGAAATCGAGCGCGCCAGCCCAGCCGACATCACGATCGCGAGGACCAGCAGCGTGCCGCTCAATCCCCCGGATACAATGATCCGCGCCTGCTCCTCCGCGCGACGCGCGGAGAGATGGTGCTGGACCACCACCGCGACGTCCCCGGCGAAGGCTGCCAGCGACGCCGAAAGGGCGTTGTGCGCCGCGCGAAAATCCTCGAGTTGCTGCGGGCTGATCGAGCCCTCGCCGACCGTTCGCGAAATCCCGGCCAACGACTTCTGCAACTTGCCGTTTGCCTTGCGGTAGGCTGCTGCACTTTCCTCGAGCTGCGCTGCCGCATCCTCGGGCAATGTGCCAAGCCCGTTGCGCGACAGTCTCGACAGGCCGTCGGCCAGAGCCTTGTACTGGCCTGCGTTGACCATGACAGCCATGCCGTCCGCGTGATTGCGCGCCTCTTTCGCCGCGACCCGCTCAACGACCCGTGCGATATGTCCCTCGCGCACCAGCACCGTCGGAAGCAGGTCGGCCGCGATGCCGGGAAGCACTGAGTGCCGGGCATCGACGGCCGCCCGCAGCCCCGAAGCAGTTTCGATTTCCGTGATGATGCGCGCCGTCCCGGACAGATATCGTGGGACCGACGGTTTATCGGTCTGGGCCTCAATCAGATCGTTCGCCGCCTCGCGCACCGTGTCGGCGGTGTCGGGCGCTGCCGCCACTTGTCTCAGCACGTCAAGATTCGCCGGCCCGCCCTCGGCGGCGCTGTGCATCGCGGACCAGAGCGTCTCGATACCGGCGAATCCGTCGATTGCCCGGTCCAGGCGGCTCAGATCGGAACGTGCCCGGTCCAGCCCGGTCACGAACAATCCGATCGCCGGAAGGCTCAGCATCAGAACGATGGACGCGATCTTCTGAGTCAGTGTCAGGCGCATGCGCGGGCTCCGGCTTCTCACACTGGGAGAACCGCCGTACAGACAATTGCTAAAAGCGCGGTGAAGAACCGGCGTTTGGTCGCGCACAAAGGCTGGATTTGACGCTGTCGCTGGGCATTGCATCTTCAAAACTGCGTGAATTGGAGGGCGGCGGATGAGAAGGCGAGAGAATAGGGCTTTTCTGTTCGCGTGCCTGTTCCTCGCGTTCACTAAAACGCCCGCGACCTCGCAGACCTCCGACCCGTTCGCGGCACTGAACAGGCCCGCGACCGTTGCCATCATGCGCCATGCGCTCGCTCCGGGAACCAGTGACCCTTCCGGCTTTCAACTGCGCGACTGCACGACTCAGCGCAATCTGGACGCCCGGGGCAGAGCGCAGGCGCGCGCGATCGGGGCCGCGATCCGCGCGGCAGGCGTTCGGATCGACCGCGTGCTTTCAAGTCAGTGGTGTCGTTGTCTTGAGACTGCGGAACTCCTCGGGCTCGGCCCGGTCGACGAAGCGCCGATGCTGAACTCGTTCTTCGAGGATCGCTCGACTGCCGAGGCGCAAACCGCAGAACTGAGGGCCTATCTGCAGACCCTGCCGCCCGATCAGACCGTCCTGCTCGTGACTCATCAGGTGAACATCACGGCCCTGACCGACCGCGGCGTTGGCTCCGGCGAAGTATTCGTGATCGCGTCGGGCGAGGATGCGGGTGCCGTGATGGACGAGATCCTCATCGCTCCCTAGACTGGCAAGAGACGTCACGCCTCCGGAGCCGATCCGATGATCTACCTCAACGCCGCTGGCCACGGCCTGCCGGACACTGCCGTGCGCGCCCGGATGATCCGGCAGCTTCAGTGCGAAGACGAGATCGGTCCGATCGAAGCCGAGGCCGAAGCGGCCGAAGAGGTCCGCGCCGTTCGCGGCAAGGCCGCCCGTCTGCTCGGGGCGCACGAAGACGAGATCGCGTTGCCGCCGTGGACCACTTCGGGCTGGAATGCGGCCGTGCTGTCTCTGTCGCTGGAGGGGCGTCGCGTGCTGGCGGCTCCGGGCGAATGGGCTTCGAACGTCGCTTTGCTGCAAAGGCGCGGGGCAGATGTCGAGACGATGCCGCTGGACGATCAGGGCCGGCTGGACGTCGAGGTATTGGCAGAGCGCATCGATGAGGACGTCGCTGCGATCTGCGCGCCGCTGGTTTGCTCGTTGACGGGCGAGCGCTACCCGCTGGAACGCGTCGGAGATCTGCCCAGACCTGAGGCCTGCGCGTTTGTGGTGGATGCTGCGCAGGCCGCCGGGCAGGTGCCGGTGAACGTGGATGCCCTAAACGCGGACATCGTCGCGGCCCCGGTTCGCAAGTGGCTGCGCGGACCGCGAGGCACCGGGATTCTCTATGTTCGCCGGTCGTGGTTGGAGCGGATGACACCGTCGCTGGTTGCCGACTACGGCGGCGTTCGCTGGACGGGACACGCTTTCGAGGACCGGCCGGATGCACAACGGTTCGAGGCCATGGGGGTTTTCGCGACGCAGCGGCTGGGCATGGGGGTCGCGCTCGATCTCTATGCGGAGAACGGCGCGAGCATTGAAGCTTCCATCGCCGGACTGTCGGCGCATGTTCGCGCGGCGGCGAGAATCGCCGGTATCATGCTCGCAGGCGTCGAAGACCGAACCTCGGGGATCGTCACGTTGCGCATGAGCGCGGAGCGGACAAAGACTGCAATGGAGCGCCTGACCGCTGCGGGGATCATGGTGAAAGCACCCGGAATGGATTGCGAACCCCTGCGCAATCCTGCCACCCATCAGGGCGGCTTCCTGCGCATTTCCCCGCACGTATACAACACACCTGACGAGATCGACCGGCTCTTCGAGGTGATCGACGGCGTTTGACCGGATCATGCCCGATGGGTTGAAGCGCAGACGCCCCGCGCCACCTCCCCGGCCATGAAACTGCCCGTCTCGCTCCTCGCGGCCTATGCGCTTCCGGCCTTCGCGCTCGCAGCACTTTATCTGCCGCTCTACACCTATGTCACACCGTTCTATGTTGGAGAACGCGGTGTCGATCTGGCAGCGCTCGGCGTGGTGCTGATCCTGATCAGGTTGTTCGACGCCGTGAGTGACCCGGCCATGGGCTGGCTCAGCGACCGCACGCCCGCACGCTGGGGGCGGCGGCGAACATGGCTGGTCCTGTCCGTTCCGGTGATCTGCTACGCCGCCTGGCAGCTCTTCGCGCCGCCCGAGGATGCCGGTCTTGCGCACGCCGCCTTCTGGCTCGCAATCGTCACGCTCGGCTGGACGATGGCGCAGACACCCTATGCGGCATGGGGCGCGGAGATCGCACCCGACTACGATGGACGCAGCCGCGTCACCGGTTGGCGCGAGACCGTCGTGCTGATCGGGACCGTCGCCGTGACGCTGGTCTATGTCTCGGCGGGCGGCAGCGGGCCGGGCCTTTCGGCGATCGCGCTGATGATCGCCATCGCACTTCCCGTCGGTGTCCTGATTGCTGTCGCGCGCGTGCCCGACCGCATGCCGTCGAGCGCGCCGCGTCGGCTGAGCGTGCGCGAAGGGATCAGCACCATGCGGGCCAACCGCCCGTTCCGCTGGCTGTTGGGGGCCTGGATCCTCAACGGGCTGGCGAACGGTCTGCCCGTGACCCTGTTCGAGTTCTACACGCGCGACCGGCTCGGCATGGATCCGGACACGTTCGGGATCATGTTCATTCTGTATTTCGCCTCGGCCGTCATCGGCATTCCGTTCTGGCTCTGGATCGCACGACGCTTCTCGAAGCACAGGGCATGGTGCATCGCGATGCTCTGGGCCTGTGCAGTCTTCGCCTTTGTTCTGTTCCTGCGCGAGGGCGACTTTCTGGCGTTCGGCGTTGTCTCGGTTCTGACGGGGCTGGCGTTCGGAGCCGATCTTGCCCTGCCACCAGCGATTCAGGCGGATGTCGTAGATCTGGATACACGGCAAACCGGTGCCGCGCGGGCCGGGGCGTTCTTTGCAGTCTGGCAGGTCGCGACCAAGGCGGCGCTTGCGATTTCGTCAGGAACCGCCCTGATCGTGCTAGATGTGGCCGGTTTCGTGACCCGGGGACAGAACGAGCCCTCAGCGCTCTGGACGCTCACGCTGCTCTACGCGGGCGCACCGATCCTGCTCAAGCTCGGGGCGGTGGCCCTGATGTGGGGCTTCCCTCTCGATCGGCGCGAACTCACGCCTGCGGATGGGCAGACCGCGTAGCCCCGCAGGGCTACGCTTTCACCTTTTACCCGAGCGGCGGGAACGAGAACGCCGAGTCGAAGTCGGCCTGCGTGATCTGGTTCGCACTGATGCCGTCCAGCAGGATCTGACCCGAGCCGTAATCGATCAGCGTTAGATCGACGAGGTCGATGATGGTCATGTTCGAGAAGACGATGCCGCTGATGTCGAGGAACAGCGCGTCGACGCCGTCCTCGAAATCGGTCACGAAGTTGGTCCCGCCATTCTCGATGAACTCGAACACATCCGCGCCCGCGCCGCCGGTCAGGATATCGATCCCGGCACCGCCGCCCAGCGTATCGTCACCGTCGAGGCCGCGGATCACATCCGTCCCGTCCTCGCCGCGCAACACGTTCGAGCCGCTGCCGCCGCGCAGGTTGTTGTCCAGCGCGTTGCCCGTGATGTCGATATCGTCCGTGCCCTGGACCGCGCCGATCTCGATATTGTCGGCCAGAACCAGATCGATCTCGGTGTAGACCCGGTCGATGCCCTCATCCGCGAGTTCGATGATCGTCGTGTCCGTCTCGAACACGAAATAGGCGTCGTTGCCGATGCCGCCGGTCAGCGTTACCGGTCCGGAGAGAGCCCGCAGCAGATCGTCGCCGCCGAAGCCGAAGATCTCGACCGGGCCCGAGGCAACTGAAAGCACATCGTCGCCTTCGGTTCCGTCGAGACGGCCGAAGAAGTCGGATGCGCTCAGGCTCGCCGCCGTGACGTTCTGGATCAGGATCGCCCCGCCCGCATAGTCGACCCGGGCCCCCAACGCGATATCGGTGATCGTGAGATCATCGAAGATCGCGGGAATGCCGCGAATGTCGATGATATCCTCGCCCGAGGTGAAGTCGCGCAACAGATCCGTGCCGGAGGTTACCACGAAGACATCGTCTCCTTCGCCGCCCAGCATGTTGTCGTTGCCCGCACCGGCGATCAGCGTGTCGTTCCCGGCCAGCCCCTCCAGCCGGTCGTTCCCGTCGAGGCCCGTCAGCGTGTTGTTGCCGGAGTTTCCGCGCAGCCAGTTCGCCAGTTCGTTGCCCGTCAGGCTGAGGTCGTCCGTGCCGAGCAGGTTCGCGGCTTCGACATTGTCCGGCAGCGTCAGCGACAGCGGCGTCAGGATGCGGTCGAACCCTTCGTCGGGTGCTTCGATCACCAGATCGTCGAGGCTGTCGATCGTGTAGAGATCGTCACCGAGACCGCCCTCGAGCGTGTCGTTGCCCCCGGCGCCGTTCAGACGGTCCGCAGCATCGCCGCCGACGAGCGTGTTCGGCCCCGCATCGCCCGTGATCGTGTTCGACTGCGTTGACGAGCCGACGATGCGTTCGACCGAGTCGTAGGTGTCGCCATCGGCCTCGCCATTGTTGCGCGACGGGTTCGACAGGTCGATGAACAACGGTGTCGTCGCCGCCTCGTAGCTGACCGTGTCGTTTCCGTCGCCGCCGAAGAACGCGTCGGCACCCGGTCCGCCGGCCATGACATCGTCGCCGATGCCGCCATAGATCAGGTCGTCGCCCTCGCCGCCGGACAGCAGGTCATTGCCCTCGCCGCCGTCGAGCGTGTCGTTCCCGCCCTCGCCCGCAAGCGCATCGACACCGTCACCGCCGCTGATCGAATCGTTGCCATCGCCCGCGAGGAACAGGTCCGAGCCATCGCCGGTCTCGACAACATCGTTTCCGGCGGTTCCGAAGGCGAAATCATCGCCGTCGCTGACACTGAACTGCTCGACCTCGATCGCACCGATGTCGACCGCCCCGTTCAGGACGCGCGGGCCGCCCCGGGCATCCACCGCGATCGTGTCGAGAGCATCTCCGTCGCCGTTCAGGTCGCGGTTGATACCGATTTCGGACAGGAAGCTCGCGTCGCCACCGTTGACGGCGGCACCGGTCGTGTTGAGTGCGATGGTCTGGACAGGACCGCCATTGTCGGCCAGCAAACCGCCGCCAGTCGTGGCGTCCACAGCATCGAAGATGTCCGAGGCCAGGCCCGAGGTGATCGAGTTGGTGAAAGAGCGCGGCCCATTCGCAAAGACGTCCGCATCGCTGCCAGCGCTGTTGCCGACGGCCAATACGTTGGTGGCAGTGAAGGTTGCGGACCGGCGACCGCCGTAGTGGCTGATACCGCCGCCTCCGATCGCTGCGGAGTTGCCCGACAGCGTCACGTTGGTCATGGCCACATTGGTGTATTGCGAGTAGAATCCGCCCCCCCGACCGCCGGCTGAGTTGTTCGCGATCGTCGTGTTGGTGATGAAATTCTGCCCGTAAGCGTCGCGGGTCGAGATGCCGCCACCATATTGTGCCGAGTTGCCCGAAATGGTCGATCCGTAGACCGTCAGGGAATTTCCAACGTTATAGATGCCACCACCAAACAACGCCGCCTGGTTTTCGCTGACCGTCGAGTGGCGCAGGACGAGGGTAGAGCCAGCAGCGACACTGATCCCGCCGCCGTCGTAGGCGCCAGCATCACCATTGGTGATGGTCAGGCTGTCCAGCGTAGCCGCGCCACCTGTGATGTTGATCACGCGGTGCGTGCCGCCTGCATCCAGGGTGACATCGGCTTTGTCGTCGCCGTCAACATCACCGTCGATGGAGATGTTGCTGGAGAGTACGAGTTCGCTGGTGGTGTTGATGGTCGCACCGTTCTCGAACGCCTCGCCGACACCCGCCGCGAAGGTGATCGTGCCGCTCAGTGTGCCGTCGTTCACGAGCCCAATGGCCTCGCGCAGCGATGTCTCGCCGTCAATGATGTCGACGACATCGGCCGTGGTCGTGACGATCAGGCTGGGGGCCTCGGGAGGTGTCGACTCGAATGCGCCCAGATCGGCATAGCCACCCTGCACGCGAACGCTCCCGGCGGCGTCGGTCATGATCACGTCATTGAAGTCCCCGTCGCCGTTCAGGTCGACAGATTGACTGTTCTCATCGAAGCGGTTGGCGCTGGCACCAATATCGATCGCATCTCCCGTCGGATCCAGCTTGACGGTCCGGACACCACCTCCGTTCAGTGCGAGTACGCCAGCGGTCGCTCCGTTGACCGTCGCGGTGCTGTCGAACACATCGGCAGCACTTGTCGTACCCAGTGAAAGGCTCAGACCGTCCTTGATGTCGGTCCCGACAATGTTCCGGAAGAAGTAGGAGATCCCGGACACTTCGGGTCCGCCGCTGCCGTTCCCGGTGACGATCGAGTATTGCAGTACGATCCTGCCTTCATTCGGCCCGGCATCTGAATAGTTCCGGATCGCGTCGTTGCCATTGACCGCATAGTTTCCGGTGAAGGTCGAAGCCAGGATGTAGACGTCGGCACTATTGGAACGCAGCGCGCCAGCCTGCTGTTGCGAGGTATTTCCGTAGAACGTGGTGTTTGTGATCCGTGCCGTTGAGTCATCACCGAACGAAGCGCCGCCGCCATCATCGCTGCCAGTCGTGCTGTTGTTCGCAAAGGTCGTGTTCAGCAGTGTCACATTCGCGACTTCGCCGAAGTACCCGGATGCGCTCAGACCACCGCCTGCGCGCGCGGCTGTATTGCCGTCGAACTCCGAATTCGTAATGACGAGATTCATACCGCCGGTCGCGCGCAATCCGCCGCCGCTGTACGGGGTGTCGCCGCCTGTCAGGATCAATCCGTTCAGCGCAACATCCAGCGGCGTGCCGAACCCGAAGTTCGAGATCTGCAACACACGGCCATTGCCTTGAGCGTCGATCGTGACGTCCGGGGCGCCATCACCATTCACATCGCCGTCGATCGAGACGGACTCGTTGGTGACGGTGAGTTGTCCCTGGGTCAGCGCGATCGTGCCGCCGGTCTCGAACGCCTCGCCCGCGCCGCTGGCAAAGGTGATCGTGCCGGTCAGCGTGCCGTCATCGATGAACCCGATGGCCTCGCGCAGCGAGGTTTCGCCATCGCTGCTGTCAACGACATCGGCGGTCGTGGTGACGACCAGGCTCGCGGCTTCCACGAACGTGGTCTCGAAGGCGCCCAGATCGACACCTGCCCCCTGAACGCGGTTGGCTCCGGTCGCATCGCTCGTGACGGTATCGAGCAGATCGCCATCTCCGTTGAGGTCGATGTTGATCACGCTTTCGTCCAGCAGGGTCGCGTCGCCCACGTCAACTGCTGAACCTCCCGCCAGAAGGGCAACCGTTTGGACCGGTCCACCGTTATCCGCCAGCACGCCAACATCGACGCCGTTGTCGTCGAAGGTCGCCGCAAAGACGTTCGCGGCAGGCGCGTTCGAGACATTGGCCGAAACAGTCGCGTCGAACGCCGTGGCGTCTTCTCCGACAATGTTCTGTCCCGAAAACGTCGCCGACCCGTCGAGGTCGCCATTCGTGTTGCCAAGGATCACCGAATTCGCAAGGTTCACTGTCGCTCCCTTGGAGCCCACGACGCCGCCTGCGAGGTAGGTCGACGTTCCGGAGTTCCCGGTTACGGTCGAATTGGTGAGATCAAGTTCTCCACGGAGCATGACAATGCCGCCGCCGAAGCCGCTTGAGCTGTTACCATGCACGGTGCTGTTTACGACGCTGACGGTCGCCTGATAAATGTCAGCATAGATGCCAGCGCCATTAAAATTCGAGCTGTTGCCCGAGATGGTCGAGGTGTAGATCAGCGTATCGCCGACGCCATCCACCACCCTGATCCCGCCGAAGCCATTGCCGGAGAACGTCGAATTCAGAATCCGGGCATCGGACACCCCGTTGCGAAGTGCCAGGCCGCTCCCAGCGTTGTTCGAGAAGTCGCTATCCTGGATCAGTAAGTTGGGTGCGTTGTAGATTTGAACCGCACCGTTCGTCGTATTCGGGCCGTTGGGGACTGACCCGGTGAAGGATGACGACGTGATCGTCACATCGCTTCCGGTTGTGCCCAACAAGCTCCGTGCATTTGTGAGCGCCAGACCGTTCAACTCCAGCGTGGTGTTATTGCTGGAGAGAATGAAGGTGCCGCCCTGGCCGTCCAGCGTGACGTCCGGCGTGCCGTTACTGTCCACATCTCCGTCGATGGTCGTGCTTTGCGAAATCTGCAGGCCGCTGTTCAGGGCAATTGTGCCACCATTCTCGAACGCCTCACCCGCGCCGCTTGCAAAGGTGATCGTGCCGGTCAGCGTGCCGTCATTGATGAAGTCGATGGCCTCGCGCAGCGAGGTTTCGCCATCGCTGCTGTCAACGACATCGGCAGTCGTGGTGACGACCAGGCTGGGCGTGTCCGGGACCGCTGTCGTCTCGACAGCACCCAGATCGACATTGGCACCGTTGACGCGGGTGTTGCCGGTCGCATCCGAGGCAATGGTGTCAAGCAGGTCGCCGTCGCCGTTCAGGTCCTCGTTCACGACCGTTTCGTCCAGCAGCGTCTGATCGCCTGCATCGACGGCAGCGCCGCCTGCCAGCAGGGCCACCGTCTGGACTGGTCCGCCGTTATCGCCCAGCGAGCCTGCGGTGACACCGTTATTGTCCTCGGTCACGGCAAAGACGCTGGAGGCGGACGCATTGTCGACATTGGCAATGCCCGAGGCATCGAAGACCGTGCCGTTCTCGCCGACGATGTTTGCACCCGTTGCGGTGATCGTCTGCGGATTGGTCACGTGGTCCAGCTCGGCATTTCCATTCGCCGACTGGTTGCCCAGGATGATCGAGTTGTTCAGGTCGATCATCCCGCTCTTGCCGACACCGGCGACACCGCCGATGGTGGTGGCCGAGTTGTTGGTCACCGTCGTGTTGAACAGCTTGAGGCCGTAGCTATAGGCGATGCCTCCGCCGGTTCCAGCCGTGTTGTCCGCAACCGTCGTGTTTACCAGAATGGTATCTTGGGCGAACAGGCCACCACCACGGTTGCCCGCAGTATTGCCCGAGAAAGTGCTGTCAACGACCGTCGCGTCATTGAGGAACGCCCCGCCACCATTACCGCTGGTAGCGGTATTGTCCGTGAACGCCGAACGCAGGATCGTTACCGAGCCATCGATGAACGACAGGCCACCGCCCGCGAGTCCGGCGTTCATGGAAAATACAGTATCCTCGACGGTCAGGTTGCCATAGGCGTGCACGCCGCCGCCCGACGAGGTCGATGTGTTCCCCGTGATCACGGAATTGCGGATCACGCCATTCCCACCGGCAATCATGCTGAAGCGCAGTCCGCCACCTGCCACGGTCGAGTACCCGCCGGTGATCACCAGGCCGTCCAGGGTCAGGTCGGTGTTCGTTGACAGTACGCGGCTGTTGCCCCCGGCATCAATCGTCACATCCGCCGTGCCGTCATTGTCCAGATCGCCGTCGATGCTGGTGGCTGCCGTGAGTTGCAGTTGGCCTTGCGTCAGCGTGATCGTGCCGCCGTTCTCGAACGCCTCGCCCACACCGTTGGCAAAGCTGATATTGCCGGTCGCACGCCCGGTGTTCAGGTGCTCGATGGCCTCGCGCAACGTCGTCTCGCCATCGAAGAAATCGCTGACATCCGAGGTCGTGGTAACGACCAGGCTGGCAGCCTCGGGCACCGCTGCTTCCACGGCACCCAGATCCACACCTGCACCGAGCACGCGGGTGCCACCGGTGGCATCCAGTGCGATGGTGTCAAGCTGGTCGCCATCGCCGTTCAGATCAAAGTTGATGACGGTCTCATCCAGTTGCGTTGCATCGCCAACATCAATGGCATCCCCGTGGATCTTCAGCTTGACCGTGTCGCCCAGCCCGCCATTGGCGCTGGCAACGCCCGCAATCATGTTGTTGTTGGCAACCGTCGTCTCAAACACGTCGGTCGCTCTGGCCGTAACGATGTTGGCGTTTGCATTAAAGCCGGTGTTGCTGGACGCGCTCGCACCGACGATGTTTGTGCCCGTGGCGATCAGATCGCGAGACCCGGCGAAGCCCTCAAGGAAAATCTCATGCTGTGTCGCATGGTCCGAATCGGCATTGCCAAGAATGATCGAGTTTGCGATCTCGAACTGATCCCCTTTTGAATCGTAGATGATTCCGCCCACGAATGTGGTCGCATAGTTGTTTGTCACGGTCGTGTTTATGAACGAGGTGTAAAGTGGGCCAGTATAGGCCTTGAACGCGCCGCCACGGTCTGCAGTGTTGTCGATGATGGTAGAGTTGACGAAACGCCCACTGCCATAGGCACCACCGCCGGATCCCGTGGCAGTGTTGCCAGAAATGGTCGTGTTCAGGACCTGCCTTGCGCCGTTTAGACCTCCACCATTGGTAGCATAGTTGCCGGAGATCAGGCTGTCGACAATGATAGCTCCACCAGAAACACCTCCACCGCTTCCGCCAAACATGCCGGTACCGGCGGTGTTTGCCGAGATGGTCGAGTTCTCGATGCGGGTGTCGAAGCCGCCTACGAATACGCCACCGCCGTTGCGCTCCGAAGAGTTGCCGGTGACGGTCGAATCCTGAAGCGTGAAGCCATTGACCTGGAACGCCTGGTCAGCCGAGGTCTGGTCGGCCACCAGGATGCCCCCGCCGAGTCCGGCGGCAATCCCGCCGGTCGCGTTGCCACCGGTAATCACAAGGCCCTGAATTGTCACATCATTTGCCGCGATCTCGAAGACGCGGCTGTTGCCCTGAGCATCCACTGTCACGTCCGCCGTGCCGTCATTGTCCAGATCGCCGTCTACGGTGGTGATGCTGGAGATCTCGAGCTGTCCTTGCGTCAGCGCGATGGTGCCACCGTTCTCGAACGCCTCGCCCGCGCCGTTGGCGAAGGAAATGGTTCCGGTCAGCGTGCCGTCGTTGACGAGCCCGATGGCCTCGCGCAGCGAGGTCTCACCGTCGAACTGGTCCACCACGTCCGAAGTCGTCGTGACTGTCAGGCTCGCAGCTTCGGGCAGCGGAGTCTCGACCGCCCCTGCATCGACGGTCGTGTTCGCGATGCGTGCATTGCCGTTGGCGTCCTGCCCGATGATGTCGGTCAGGTCGCCGTCCCCGTTCAGGTCCTTGCCGACGGTTGCTTCGTTCAGGAGGGAGTTGTCTCCGGCATTGACCGAAGCGCTGGTGGTCTTGATGGCAACGGTCTGGATTGTGCCGCCGTTGTCAGCCAATTGTCCGCCGCCGGTTGCTCCGTCGATTGCCGCAAACACATCGGAGGCAGCGCCCGTCGTGATCGAGTTGCTGACGTCAACGCTGGGTAGGCCACTGATTGCCAGTTCAGGCGCGAAGAACGCCGTATTACCCAAGAAGATCGAATTGTGGATCGTCAAGTCTCCGACAAAAGCGATGATCCCACCGCCCTGGGTATTGTTCAGCGTCTCGTTGCCGGTGATCGTCGAGTTTGTGATGTGCGCCGTGGCGACCTGATTAAATGACTGCTGCACCGCGATGCCGCCGCCGCCGGTAGAGGCCGTGTTGCCGCTGATCGTGGAGTTGGTGACGATCAGATTTGAATCCCGGGCATAAACACCGCCACCGGATTGCTGGTTCGCCGTGTTGTCGAAAATCGCCGAATTGTAGATCGTCAGGTCGGAAGAGTACTGGGCATTGACGCCGCCGCCGCCGCGATAGCGTGATGTGTTCCCGTAAACGGAAGAATAGCGCAGCACCAGCGAACCGTCATTGCCAGAGTCATCTGCAACGCGGATGCCTCCGCCGCCGGTTCCCTGCGAGATGTCCGACCCCGAATAGCCGCCCGTGATGTTCAGGCTGTCGATCGTGACCGCGGCACCGAGGATGTTGAACACGCGCCCGTTGTCGTCACCGTCGACCGTCACGTCGGCCTTGTTATCGCCATCCACATCGCCATCGACGGTGGTATCGTTGCTCAGGACCAACTGGCCGCCTGTCAGCGTGATCGTGCTGCCTGCGAGGGCCGCGGCAAAGGTGATGTCGTCGGCGGCGCCCGTAGCGTTGGACAGCAGGATCGCCTCGCGCAGGCTCAGACCGCCTCCGTCAGCGGTTTCGGCGGCGAGATCGCCGGTTACAGTCAGGTTGTCGCCGGAATCGTTGTCCGTCGTGACGGTATAGCTAGCCAAGATTTAGTCCCCCGCAGCAGCAGTGACGGAAGTCCGCAATAGGCCTCCGCCGAATTGAACCCTGCGAGAGCAATACAAACCGCGAGCGCACAGCTAATGTGCCCGCTTTTCCCCGTCCCCTCGCACCGCGCCGAGCCTATGGTGTCGATTTTGTTGACACTATGGTCAATTGCCCGGAAATCCGGAATCCGAGGCAATCTTTTGACTTATCAACCAATATTGACAACCAGAGAGCGATAAGCGCGGGACGCGCCACTTCATTTGCGCGAAGCCTCACGGCGCTGCGGAGGGGTGACGCTACGTCATCCGATTCTCTGCCGAAATGTGCCGCTGACGTCGGGTCCGTCTTGTTCCCAGCGCTCAGTCGATTAGGGTCTCACGGGAGATCATGACGCGGAACACGCGCGCGGGAGGATATCATGGGCGAGCACTTCAACTTCGGGACGCTGGCGGACAAGGCGCTGGTCGAGGAGATGTCGTTTGACGAGCGCCGGCCTTACGACACGGTCTATCAGGCGCTGGCGACGACGGCCGGGCGCGTGCCGGACCGCCCGGCGATCAGCTTCCAGATCAAATCCGGGCCGAAGGATCCGGCCGAGACGCTGAGCTGGGGCGACCTGCACCGCAAGGTGACGCAGGCGGCCAATCTGTTCCGCAGGCTCGGCGTCGGTCCAGACGACACCGTCGCCTACATGCTGCCGAACTGCAACGAGGCCGCTATTGCGCTCGCCGGTGGTGCCACGGCCGGAATTGTCAATCCGATCAATCCGTTGCTCGAACCGGAGCAGATCGGGCACATCCTTGCCGAGACCGGCGCGAAGGTGCTGGTGACGCTGGCCTCGATGCCAAAGACCGATGTCGCCCAGAAGGCGCACCGGGCGGCGGCGCTGGCACCTTCGGTGAAGACGATCCTCGAGGTCGATCTCAAGCGCTACCTGACACCGCCGCTGTCCTGGTTGGTGCCGCTGCTGCGCCCGAAGCTGTCTCCGGTGCCCTCTGCCAAGGTGATGAACTTCAACGACGCCATCGCCGGCGAGGACAGCTCGAAACTGAGTTTCGAGGAAGAGGGCGGGATCGAGAAGATCTCGGCTTATTTCCACACCGGCGGCACGACGGGCATGCCCAAGATCGCGCAGCACAAGCAGCGGGGCATGCTCTACAACGGCGTCGGGCCCTGTCTCTCGCTGATTGACGAGAACTCGGTTCTGCTTTGCCCGCTGCCGATGTTCCACGTCATGGCGGCTTATCCGATGTTCATGTCGTGCCTCTGCTCCGGCGCGCACCTGATAATGCCGACGCCGCAGGGCTATCGCGGCGACGGCGTGATGGACAACTTCTGGAAGCTCTGCGAGCGCTGGAAGGTGACCTTCATGGTCACGGTGCCGACGGCGGCCTCGGCCCTGATGCAGCGCCCGGTCGATGCCGACATGTCGACGGTGCAGTATGCGTTCTGTGGGTCGGCGCCGCTGCCGGTCGAGCTGTTCAAGCAGTTCGAGAAGGCGACCGGCGTGATGATCCTCGAGGGCTACGGGATGACCGAGGCGACCTGTGTCGTGTCCGTCAATCCGCCGCACGGCGAGAAGAAGATCGGCTCGGTCGGTCTGCCGTTTCCGTACACGGACGTGAAGATCCTGCATTGCGACGAGAATGGCGGCATCACCAAGGAGTGCGGCACCGACGAGATCGGCGAGATCTGCGTGCTGAACCCGGGCGTGATGCCGGGCTATCGCGAGGCCGACCGCAATGCCGGGCTGTTCGCGGGCAACGAACGCTATCTCCGCACCGGAGACCTCGGACGGATCGATGCCGACGGCTATCTCTGGATCACCGGACGGGCCAAGGACCTGATCATCCGGGGCGGGCACAATATCGACCCCGCCGTGATCGAGGAGGCGCTGGCAGGTCATCCGGACGTCGCGTTTGTCGGTGCCATCGGCCAGCCCGACGCCCACGCGGGCGAGATCCCGTGCGCCTATGTCGAGTTGATCGACGGCGCATCCACAAGCAACGACGCGCTCACGGAGTATGCTGCCGAGCACATCTCAGAACGCGCGGCGATCCCGAAGCATGTCGAGGTGCTGGACGAACTGCCGAAGACCGCGGTCGGCAAGGTCTTCAAGCCCGACCTGCGCAAGCGCGCCATCGAGCGCGTCTACGGTGCTGCCCTGCGGGAGGCCGGGATCGAATCCGAGATCGAGGTGCAGGAGGACAAGACGCGCGGTCTGGTCGCCACGGTGGTGCCGAAGACGCCGGGCGCGGACGAGGCGGCGATCGGCAAGGTTCTGGGCACCTTCCCGCGTCCGTGGCAGATGGGGTTGAACGACGGCTGACCCGATGCCGGGGCGGATGAGCAATCCGCCTCGCGGCCACGCGTCTGGCGCGCGCGATGCCCTTAGAACTGGGTGACCTGCGCGCCTTTCAGGTGCATCAGCCCGTTCACCGAGATGATCGGACTGGAAACAACCGTGTATTGGCCGCCAACCTTCACGAACACCACGTAAGTTCCGTAGCTCAGGTCACCCGAGAAGGCGATGCCCGCTTTCTGGTTGCTCTTCAGCAGGCCCTGGAAGATCTTGTTCGTGCTGTCACCCGGGTCGTAATCGCTGGGCTTGATGCGCACGACCTCGGTGCCCTTGATGCTAGCGTGGCCGATCGGCAGGTACTTGCTGTCGCCGTCGTGGTAGAAATAGTAATCGGTGCCGAGTTCGCTGACGATCAGGCTGCACCCGTTCACGCCGCCGGTCATCACGATCGTGCCATTGGGCGCGTTCTTCGGCACCTTCACCCAGGTGAAGCTGCGCTGCAGCCACGGGAAGAAGTAGTCGGTTCCCGCCCCGGACTTTGCCTCGAGATCGGTGATGCCGCCACCGGCATCGGATTCGCTGATCTGGCAGTTCCCGCCCTGCTGGACGCCGCTGAACGAGCCGGACTTCGGACCGGTACGTAAACCGCCGGATTGCACAACTGACAATGGATTTAGTCGCAGTTTCGCGATTACGGACATCGTGATCTCCAATCATTGCGTAAAATAAATCTTCAATACGGTATGCGACCATGAACGCGCAGAGATTGCAAGTTGAGGCAGCGCTTTTGCGGATCGGGTCAATTTTCACGAAATTTTAAGTACAGGGGCTTAGAAAGCCGCCTGCTAGCCGGGGCCCATCAAGCCCCGAAGTTCGATCGGACGAGCACGCGGCCACGGCAGGACGGCAGCTCCCGATGTCGTGGCCCTGTGCAGAAGACCTGCGGCGGCGCCGCCATACTGCGATCCCGACGCGGATCAGCGATATGACCTTTGAGGACAAGCCGGGCCGATTGGCCCCGCGTTCTCCCATCCCGAGAAACAGCACAGCGCATGTCCCGCCGGCACTGTCCGGCGCGTGGACGTGGGCGTGCAACTGTTCGACTCGCGCTGAACCGTCACCAACCTGATCCGGGACCGCCGCGTTTGCCTGCTTTGCCGGCCACGCGATCACCCCACAAAAAAGGGGCGGCCGAAAAGCCGCCCCTTGAGGTCCGTGTTATCAGGCTTCTCTTAGGGACCTTTACTGCCCGAGGTTTCGCCTGCGGCCTGATCTCTGGTTCGGAGTGGCCCCGCCGTCATTGCGGCAGGGCCGTCCCTCGTCGTTCTTGTGAGCCTTGCGGAGCGCCACGAAGTGCGTCCTTGCTTCGTCAGCTACACCCGCTGGTCGCGCCGCAGGTGTCGCACTTCATGCAGGTGCCGTTGCGGACCAGCGTGAAGTTCCCGCAGTCGCCGCAGGCATCGCCCTCGTAGCCTTTCATGCGCGCCTCGGCCCGGCGTTCGGCGGCGATCGCACCGGCGGCAGCCGCCTGAGAGGTGACGGCCGGAGCCAAGGCAGGTGCGGCTGCGGTTGCCATGGCAGGTTGCGCGCCGGACATCATCTGCGGCTGGGTCTCGGCCTGGCCGCCATGCACCACGGTGAACTCCTTGAACTCCTTCGGTGCGCGGCCCCGGTTGTAGCCGGTGGAGGCGAGCTTCTTGACCAGCGCGAAGGCGTCGTTGCTGACCTCCTCGCGGGGCTCCGAGATGTTCATCTCGCCCTCGGCAATCCCGCCACCGATCTCGTCGAAGCGCGGACCTTCCGGCTCGACATGCGCCAAATCCGTGCGGTCAAGATAGGACACGGCCAGCTCGCGGAAGATATAGTCGAGCACCGAAGTCGCGTTCTTGATGTTGTCGTTGCCGGTGACGATCCCCGCCGGTTCGAACCGGGTGAAGGTGAACGCCTCGACGAACTTCTCGAGCGGCACGCCGTATTGCAGGCCCATCGACACGGCGATCGCGAAGTTGTTCATCATCGCCCGGAAGGCCGCACCTTCCTTGTGCATGTCGATGAAGATCTCGCCCAGCGCGCCGTCGTTGAACTCGCCGGTGTGCAGGTAGACCTTGTGTCCGCCGACCACGGCCTTCTGCGTGTAGCCGCGGCGGCGGTCGGGCAGCTTCTCGCGCTGGCCGCGGACCTCCTTGACGATCACCTTCTCGACAATCTTCTCGGCGACGATGGTCGCAGCGGCGGCCGGGGTCGCCTCGGCGATGTCCTCGTCGGCATCGTCGATCAGCGCTGCCGACAGCGGCTGACTCAGCTTCGAGCCGTCGCGGTAGAGCGCGTTCGCCTTGATGCCCATGCGCCAAGAGCGCAGGTAGGCTTCCGAGCAATCCTCGATCGTCGCCTCTCTCGGCATGTTGATCGTCTTCGAGATCGCGCCAGAGATGAACGGCTGTGCGGCGGCCATCATGTCGATGTGGCTGTTCACCGAGAGGTAGCGCTTGCCGAGCTTGCCGCACGGGTTGGCGCAGTCGAAGACGGACAGGTGCTCGTCCTTCAGCCCCGGCGCGCCTTCCAGCGTCATGGTCCCGCAGACATGGGTGTTCGCGGCGTCGATCTCCTCGGACGTGAAGCCCACCGCCTTCAGCAGATCGAAGTCCGGCGCCGCCATGGCTTCGGCATCGAGCCCGAGGGTTTCGGTGCAGAACTGCGCGCCGAGCGTCCACTGGTTGAACACGAAGCGGATGTCGAAGGCACTGCCGAGCGCTGCCTCGATCGCCTTGAACTCGTCCGGACCGAAGCCGAGCAGCTTGAGCTTTTCCTCGGTGACGCCAAGCGCGCCCGCGAGCGTGCCGTGACCGACCGCGTAGTCGATGATGCCCTGCGCCGTGTCGTCATCGTAGCCGAGCGTTGCCAGCGCTGCCGGCACCGCGCGGTTGATGATCTTGAAGTAGCCGCCGCCCGCGAGCTTCTTGAACTTGACCAGTGCGAAGTCGGGCTCGATCCCGGTGGTGTCGCAGTCCATGACCAGACCGATCGTGCCGGTCGGCGCGATGACCGAGGACTGCGCGTTGCGGTAGCCGTGCTGCTCACCCAGTTCCAGCGCGGAGTCCCAGGCCTTGCGGGCGTGATCGACCATCCGCTGATCCGGGCAGTTGGCAGCATCCAGCGCGATCGGGTTGGTCGCCAGCTTCTCGTAGCCCTCGGTTTCGGAATAGGCCGCGCGGCGGTGGTTGCGCATCACGCGCAGCATGTGCTCGCGGTTCGGCCCGTAGCCCGGGAATGCGCCCAGTTCCGACGCCATCTCGGCAGACGTCGTATAGGAGACACCGGTCAGGATCGCCGTCAGCGCGCCGCAGATCGCGCGGCCCTCGTCGGAGTCGTAGGAATGGCCCTGCGTCATCAGCAGGCCGCCGATATTGGCATAGCCGAGGCCGAGCGTGCGATAGCGGTAGGACAGCTCGGCGATTTCCTTCGACGGGAACTGCGCCATCAGGACCGAGACTTCCAGCGTCACCGTCCAAAGCCGCGTCGCGTGTTCGTAGCCTTCGATGTCGAAGACGCCGTCATGCAGGAACTGCAGCAGGTTCAGCGAGGCCAGGTTGCAGGCGGTGTCGTCGAGGAACATGTACTCCGAGCACGGGTTCGACGCGCGGATCTGGCCGCTTTCCGGGCAGGTGTGCCAATCGTTGATCGTGTCGTGGTACTGCATGCCGGGATCGGCGCAGGCCCAGGCCGCGTGGCCGATCTGCTCCCAGAGGTCGCGCGCCTTGACGGTCTTGGCGATCTTGCCGTCGGTGCGGCGGACCAGCTCCCAGTCGGCGTCCTCCTGCACGGCCTTCAGGAAGGCATCGGTCACGCGCACCGAGTTGTTCGAGTTCTGGCCAGAGACGGTCAGGTAGGCCTCGCTGTCCCAGTCGGTGTCGAGCACCGGGAACTCGATCGAGGAGAAGCCCTGTGCCGCGTATTGCAGGACCCGGCTGACATAGGTCTCAGGGATCATCGCCTTGCGCGCGTCCTTGATGGCGGACTTGAGCTGCGGGTTTTTCTTGGGGTCGGTCGCGTCGTCCTCGAGCCCGTCCCAGCCGTTGATCGCCGCGAAGATCGCGTTCAGCTTCGCCTCGTGCGCCTTCGAGCCCGCAACGAGCGCGGCGACCTTCTGTTCCTCGCGGACCTTCCAGTTGATGAAGGTCTCGATATCCGGGTGATCCATGTCGCAGATCACCATCTTGGCGGCACGGCGCGTCGTCCCTCCGGACTTGATGGCGCCGGCGGCACGGTCCCCGATCTTCAGGAACGACATTAGGCCTGAGGACCGGCCACCGCCGCCTAACGGCTCGTTCTCGGCACGCAGGGAGGAAAAGTTCGTGCCGGTTCCCGAACCGTATTTGAACAGCCGCGCCTCACGGGTCCAGAGATCCATAATACCGCCCTCGTTCACCAGATCGTCGGCGACCGACTGGATGAAGCAGGCGTGCGGCTGTGGGTGTTCGTAGGCTGTCTTGGACTTCGTCAGTTTTCCCGTCTTGTAGTCGACGTAGAAGTGGCCCTGGCTCGGGCCGTCGATGCCGTAGGCCCAGTGCAGGCCCGTGTTGAACCACTGGGGCGAGTTCGGAGCGGACATCTGGCGGGCCAGCATGAAGCGCATCTCGTCGAAATAGGCCTGGGCGTCGGCTTCCGTGCTGAAGTAGCCGCCCTTCCAGCCCCAGTACGCCCAGGTGCCGGCGAGCCGGTCGAAGACCTGCTGCGCGCTGGTCTCTCCGCCAATCCGCTCGTCCTCGGGCAGATCCGCGAGCGCCTTCTCGTCAGGCACCGAGCGCCACAGGAACTCGGGCACGCCCTTTTCCTTGACCTTCTTCAGGCGGGCAGGGACGCCGGCCTTGCGGAAATACTTCTGCGCGAGCACGTCCGAGGCGACCTGCGACCATGCCTGCGGAACGTCGAAATCCTTGAGGGAGAAGATCACCGACCCGTCCGGGTTCTTGATCTCGGACGTGGCCTTGCGGAACGGAATCTCTGCGTACGGAGAGCTGCCGGCCTTTGTAAACTTGCGGTCGATCTTCATTCGTCTAGTCCCTTTTCGGCCGGTTT
This sequence comes from Pseudomonadota bacterium, assembly GCA_039184865.1. Lineage (GTDB taxonomy): Bacteria > Pseudomonadota > Alphaproteobacteria > Rhodobacterales > Rhodobacteraceae > Thermohalobaculum. Next base: position 284,457 of record JBCDAV010000001.1, read on the forward strand.
TCCCCCGGCGACTCCTTCTCCCCGCGGCGAACTTTCATCCGCCGTTCCGGGCGTCACCGACGCCCGGGGGTCGTGCATTTCAGTGTTCTCGATCCGAAAGGTCGGATCCCCCAGATGCTGCCGCACACACTATATCTTGTGTGTTTCGTGCGGAGCGACGCCAACTTTATGACAGTTTGGATTCCGGTCAACGCTTTTTTGAATCGATATCGCTAGATTTTGTGGTTGACCTTTCGGCGAAAGCTATTTCTGGGAGAACGAACTGGGAACATAACAGAACGCCGGGTCGGGGTCGAGCAAATCGACAAATCTACCGCGCCGGGCTACTGTTTCCCGGCGAGCACATTCATTTCTTTTGCGGCCCGTCATTATTCGTCCGGGCGACCATCCAAGGGTTTCACCGCTCGCCCATCGATATGGATTTAAAGGGGTTCTGTTATGCCACTTTCAACTGAACTGACTGCACTGCGCGATGGACCGATCGACTTCCTGCGGGAGAACTGGATCACGCCGGGCTCGGGATACACCATGCACGCGCCGGCCGGGCCACAGGCCTACATCGCGCTTGAACGGGTGTTCACCGGCGATGTCACCACGATCGATTCGACGCTGAGGCTGACGAACAATCGCGACAAGATCGGATATGCGCGGCTGGTCCCGGCGACTCCCGGGAAGATGACGCTTGAATACCGGTCGCACAGACAGCTCGCCAATCATGAGCGTGGCGATTACCTGCCGACATGGTTTCTGCCCTGGTACTCGGATCACGTTACCAAGATGAAGATCCTGCAGCGCGGATTGTTGCCGCCGAACGTGCCCGATCCTGATATCTTTTTCACCTCCGCGCTGAGCGGGTGCTCGGTCTTCATCGAAGGTCCGCCGAATGCACCGACGGTCTACCATGGTGGCTTCTCTGATGTCCGCGACTTCACGGTAAATCCGCGCGTGATCGACCCACTGACGGGGGTCGAGGCCGACAGCATCACGCATTGGCGCGTCCTCTTTCAACAGATGGCACCGGGTGCCGTTGGTGTCGGCGAGGCCAACAAGGCGCAGTACATGAATCAGGGTGGTCGTGAGACCGATGACGTGCGGGCCTACAAGCGGTTTCTTGCGGCGGAGCATCAGAACGAGATGCGGATCGAGGAGATGACCTCGGAGGGAATGGTGTTCGGCACGCGGGATGCGCAGGGAGACTGGTCGTTCTTTCTGCAAGAGTCGGTGACCGTGACCATCTACACGCTCAGGAAGCGCAAGATCCGGCGAACTCTGATCGATAGCGAGCGTCGCACCTATACGCGACCGATGATGATCCGGCAGATCTATCCCACGGGCGGTGCGACCTGGGGCACGTGGAACCTGACCCGGCTGTTCTGAAGACCCGGGCGATGCGCGGCTCAGCCGCCGAGGCGTTGAGCCAGGGTTCGCCCGATGGAGTTCGACGGCCCGGCGCCTTCGTTCAGTTGCGCTGAATCGCACCCGGCGCCGCGCAGGATGACGGAAAGCGCGATGGCGGAGTCAAAGTACTGCCCGCCGCCGACCTGATCCGGCGCGTTGGGATCGAACAATCCGGCCGACAGGCTGCGCAGGTAGTCGCGCCCGCGTTCCATCAGGGGCTCATCCGGCAGGCCGCCCATCAGCGGGGCGCGGTTGTGGAAGAACCCGGCCGGTGTCCCATCGAACAACGGAACCTCGTTTTCGAGCAGCGCGATGCGGTCGGGTGCGACGCGCATTCTTACCCGCAGCAGACGAATCCGGTCGTTCAGCCAAGCGGTCGTGTAATCGTCGCCCAACTGGGCCCGCTTGCGACCGTCCGGATCGTTCGCGGCACCGCACCAGTTCTGGACCTGAAGGATCTCGTGGACGCCGACCACTTCGGTCGAGCGAATGCCGCCCGCTAGATCCTCGGACACGATGCCGAGCCACGGGTCGCCGAGGCGGGGATGCGAGTCGATGCGCGGGTCATCGAAGTAGAGATAGAGCAGGTCGCGTTCGACAGCCGGTCCGGCGAGCGCTTCCGGCACGGGATCGAGCGGGCGGCGCGGCCGCGGTTGCGGATCGCCGATGGCCGCAAGGACCAGCGGACTCGCCGCGACGCCGTTGACGTTCGCGAGGTTGCCGCCGAGTTCCGGCAGATCGAGGCCGGGCGCATCGGCGCCGCGCAGTTGACCGTCGAGGACAGGGAGTACGCTCATGGCCAGCGCCGCGTCCTGCGTCACGGTGATCCCGCGGTCCTGAAGGTCTCCCGTGGCGGTTATCCTGCCGCTGTCGAGCGCGGCGAGGCGCGTGGTCTGCGTATTGGGCGTTGCTGCCGGACGACCCGCACCGGTGGCGGCGCGATCCAGCAGATCGCTTTGATCGAGCATCCAGACGTCTTCCCCGGCCCTGACCGATGCGATCAGCAGAAGGTCGGGGCTGCGGCTGCCACTGACCTGTGCCGGAAGTCTGCCCGCTTCGGCGCGGCCCGATGCGGTCGATACGATCCAGTCGGCCCGGTCACGCGGTTCCGGTTGCGCCGAGCCGCCCTTGAGAACCGCAAGGGAGGCCGTCAGGGGCGGGCTCGTCGTCCGGGTCGCCGCACTGTCGATGTCTGCGGCGGGCTGCATCCTTTGCAGATCGGCCCGGGCTTGCGGCGCGCCGGTTTGCGCACCGATGAGCCCGGCCAGCGCGAGCCTTGTGTCCAGCGACGGTGTTCCCGCGTCGTCGATCCACGTGGCGTCCGAGGCCTGGATCGCGGAATACAGGTTCAGCGCCGGGCTGAGGCGTTCGGCGGGACGCGCCGGGTCGGCGCGCGCAAGGTCGGGGCCGCGCGACAACGGACCCGTCAAGCCATGGCGCGACACTGGTGCGCTCGCTGCGGGTGCGCGGTCGTCGAGGATCAGAGCCATCTCGAATGCGCCGATGGTGTCGGGCTCGCTTGACGGCTGCTCAGACCGGATTTTTTGCGAGGCGGCACCGGCCAAGGACGCCGCAGCCAGGGTCGGCGTATCCGGGCGGGGTTGAGACGCAAGGCTTTCCGGGCTGATCTCTGCCAGACGCAGCCCGTCTTCGCCGGGTTGTGCGGCGGCGACAGGTGCGGATGTCGAGGCATCTGCCAGCAGCAGGTCCGCGCGCTCGATCGCATCGGGTTTGTCGCGAAGCGCCTCGGCGAGCGCCGGATCACCCGGACTGGCCTCGGTTAAAAGCGCAGCGCGGACGGTTCTCGCCAGACGAGCGACCGGCAGGGCTTCCGCGTCTTCCAGCGGCAGATCGATCTCGTCGCCCGGCGCGGTTCCGGGATTGACCCGCCCCCAGCCGCGCACGGTCACCCCGTGGGGCACGATCACCTGATCGAACTGCGCAAGTGCTGTGACAGGGGCATTGAGATCCGGTGCGGACGCGGTCTCGGTCGGACCGACGGCAACGCCCGAGAGTATGATGGCCTGAGGCTCGGGGGCGGGCTGCGGCGTTCTGGAGAGCGGCGCATCCGACCAGTCGAACAGTCCCGCGATTTGACCGGCGGTGGAGTCGAACTCGAGATCCGACGGATCTTTCGGCTGATAGAACAGCGCCAGCGCCGAGATACCGATCCAGCTTGCCGCGACCAGCCGCACCGTCCGGCGCGGCCATTTGCCGGCCTCCGGCGCGTAGAGATAGTAGATCAGCGCGCCGAACGCGACGCACCCTGCGGCCATCGCGATCAGCACGGCGGTCGATGCGTGCTGGCCGACATAGCTCAGGATCGGGAGCAGCGCGAAACAGGCGAGCACGTACAGCGCGATGGCGAGAACCGGCTTGCCCCAGTTCGTCACGAATTCTGAGCCCGATGGCGCTTCGGGCGCGCGGCTGCGCTGGATCGGCTCGATGGCATCGGCAAGGACGCCCGAGGACCATTTTTCCTTCTCGACGGCGATCAGAGCCTTCTGTTCGGCGCGGTTCTGCTGCTCGAGGGCGGCTTCGTCGATGTGCAGGATGTAGAGCGGATCGCCTGCCGTGACCCGGTCGCCGGTCGCGATCAGGGGCAGGATCCGGCCCGAGCGCGGGGCCCGCACAAGGTGGTCGCGGCGCCGGTGAACGAGCGTCAGCACCGGGTTGCCGGCCTGCACGCGCGCGCCCGGGTCCAGGTGGATCTTGCCCACCTCGGCCGATCTGAGCCGGGGATTGTCCGGCATCCTGATCGTCAGTTTTCGCCCTTGAACGCCCATAGTCCGGTTTGTCCTGCTCGTTTTGTCCGGTGGCCGCTTTCTGCTTCGTCTTTTGTTATTCCCTTGGTCGCGCTTGCGTCAGCTTGCGCCTGTGGGTTTCGCGCCGGACCGGTTCGAAGCCGACGCGCTGGTAGAGTCCGATCGCCCGCGGATGGTCGAGCGTGTTGGTGTTCACGGTCATGCGTTCCGTACCCGGCAGAGCCCAGCCCGTATCGACCGCCGTGGCGAGAAACCAATGCCCGAGCCGCCGCCCGACGGCCTGCGGAACCAGCCCGAAATAGGCCAGATCGCACGTCCCTTCCTGGGACTGATCGAGCATGAAGAAGCCTCCCGGCCATCCATCCAGCATCAGTGTGTATAACAGAACCGATGGATTTCCGACAAATCTTTCAAGATCTTCGCGCGACCGGTCGAGCCAGTCGGTCCATTCGTGGTCGGCGCCGACGGTGCGATAGAGATAGAGAAAGTAATCGGGCGGCGGATCGTCGGCGCGCAGGAGCGCTGTCTGCGCGTTGGCGGGCCGGGCCGGCACAGGCGCCGTCGGCCGCTGCGACATCTCCAGAAAGGTGACGACGTATTCGATCTCGTCGCCCGGCTGATGGGCTGTCGTCATCGCCTCAGCCGGTCTCGACATCCAGATCGTCGTAGGCGCCCCATTCCACCCAGCTTCCGTCATAGACCGCGTTGCGGCTGTGCCCGAGCCGGTGCAGGGCGAGCGTGAGAATGCAGGCGGTCACGCCGGACCCGCAGGTCGTGGCGACGGGTTTGGTCAGGTCGACGCCCGCGGCCTCGAAAATCGCGCGGGTTTCCTCCGGCGATTTCATCGTCTGATCGTCGTTCAGAAGTTCGCGAAAGTGCACGTTGACCGATCCGGGGATGTGCCCCGAGCGCAGTCCCTTGCGCGGCTCGACCTCCTCGCCGCGAAACCGTCCGGGAGAGCGCGCATCGACGATCTGCTCGTCGCGCAGTTTCACGGCGCGGGCCATCTGGGTGACATCGCGCACCATCGAGGAATTGCGCCGGGCGGTGAAGTGACGCTCGCGCGGGTCGGGGTCGATGTCGTCGACCGGACGGCCCTCGGCGGTCCATTTTGGCAGGCCGCCGTCCAGCACGGCGACGTCCTCGTGCCCGAAGAGACGGAACATCCACCAGACGCGCGCGGCCGAGTAGATGCCCTGCTGGTCATAGACGACGACCCGGTGACCGTCGCCGATCCCCATCTTGCGGATGCGCGAGACGAACTTCTCGACCGGCGGCAGCATGTGCGGCAGCGGCGCGTGATCGTCGGAAATCTCGTCGATGTCAAAGAAGCGCGCGCCGGGAATGTGGGCCTGATCGTAGAGCTCGCGGCCGTTGCGGCCGTCCGTCGGCAGGTACATTGAGCCATCCAGAATCCGCACGTCCGGCGCGGTCAGCCGCTCGGCCAGCCAGTCGGTGGAAACAAGGAGTGTCGGATCGCTGCTCGGCATCGTGTCTGGGCCCTGTACTGCGTACGCCTGCTCCGTGCGTAGAGCGCGGCGCGAGCCGAATCAACCTTTTGCGCGCGCCATCGGGCGGCTGTCGCGTTGCGCCAGCCAGATCCCGCCGAGCACGAGCACGAGGGCGAGCGCGTGGTACCCGGCGAAGACCTGATCGAGGATCAGAACGGCCAGCGCGGAGGCAAAGACCGGGACGAGGTTTGTGAAGATCCCGGCGCGCTGCGGGCCGATCAGGTCGACCCCGCGCAGGAAGAATTGCTGCGCGAGGATGCCGGGAAAGACGGCGACGAAGAATGTCAGGACGATGCCGAAGAGCGAGGGCATCGCGTAGGCGTCGTCGGACAGGAGGCCCTCGGCAACGGCCAGCGGGATCGAGGTCGCGAGCGCCACCACCGACATCAGCGTGAACAGGACGGCGCCCGGCAGGTCGGGGCGGTTCTTCAGGAGGATCGCGTAGAAGCCGTAGCTGGCGCAGGCGGCCAGCATGATCAGATCGCCGTCGTTGAAGGTGATCTCGAGCGCGAGCCACGGCGTGCCCTGGGTCGCGACGACGGCGACGCCGATCAGCGTGCCGGCGACACCGAGGGTCTGGAGCGGCGTGATCCAGGTGCGGTGCAGGAACAGGCCGAACAGGATCACGAAGACCGGCACCGAGCCCTGCAGGATGCCGACATTCACGCCGCTGGTGCGGAACGAGGCGAGGTAGAACAGGAGGTTGAAGCCGGAAAAGCCAGCGATGCTCATTGCCGCGATCCGCCAGAATCGCGGGCGCGCGGTCGCCCAGAGACGCAGGACTTCGCGACCGTAGACCGCCCACATGATCGAGGCACCGAAGGCCCAGCGCAGTGCAACGTGCTGCATGGCGGTGATCTCGCCTCTCGCCAGTTGACCGGCAATCGCGTTGCAGGCCCAGAAGATCGCCGCAAGCGTGAGCAGGTGGTAGGGCCGCGCATAGAGCGCGTCGGCGGTTTGACGAAACAGGGTGTGCATGGGGTCCCCGGGCAAGATGCGAGGATCGTCTAGCAGCGTCTGACGCGGCGCGCGATTGTCCTGATGGCCGCCCCTCCGACAATCATCAAGATGATGCGGAGTGTGACGGTCCGCGCCGCAATGCCGGTGACG
>JBCDAV010000002.1:0-281061 GCA_039184865.1 Pseudomonadota bacterium
CCCTGACCGACGTGTCTGCGAAAGTGTCGGTCAGGGCCGCCGATTTGAGGTCTGCAGAATGGAGGCGCGCCCCCTCCATTCGCACCTCAATGAGGTTCGCCCCCTCCATCCGCGCTCTGATGAGGTCCGCCCCCTCCATCCGCGCAAAACTGAGGTCCGCCCCCTCCATCCGCGCCCCACTGAGGATCGCCCCCTCCATCCGCGCATTCCTGAGGATCGCACCCTCCATCCGCGCCTCAATGAGGTCCGCACCCTCCATCCGCGCACCGGAGAGATCAACGCCGATCAGGAAGGAGTCACCCATGCTGGCGTTGCGCAGGTCTGTGCCGGAGAGATCGAGCGACCCGAGGGCGGTGGTGCGGCTGGTCCAGAGCTGGTCCCATTCGGTTCGGAACTCGTCGTCCAGGGTTTTGAAGAAGGGTTGGCAATTGGCCGTCAGGATGGTGCGCTGAGGTTTCTTGCACCAATCGAGGCGGCGGCGTTCCAGATGCTCCGGAGCCGGTTCGGCCGCGGTGTAAAGGCGCCCGCAGGCTTCAAGGTCGATGCCCTGGCGCTGACACCAGACCTTGCGGAAGCGGCGGCGTTCCGTGGTGTGGTCGAGCAGGTTGTCAGGGTTGGGGACGAGGTTGACTCCGGTCAGATTTGTCGGTGTGAGGGTGGTCCAAGTATCCGTGCCTGAGGTGGAGTCGATCCAGCCGCCGATGAGCGGGGTGTCCTCGCCGAAGGTCAGTTCATCGAGGGTCGCGACCCACGGGTGGGCGGCGATGCGCCTTGCCATGATCAGATCGCGGGGAACGTAGGAATTCTTGTCTTCCTGGCAGTAGTCGCGCGGGAAAATACTCGTTTCCTCGAAGTCCGGACCGCATTCGCGGAAGTACTCGGTGCGGAAGACGTCGTTGATCAGGGTGACGCCGCGATAGACATAGTGGTCGATGCCACCTTCGGTGCGTAGCCAGCTTGTTGCGACGATGAGGAGGCACAGCGTGGCGAATGCGATGCGGCGGGTCCAGCCTTGCCATGGGGATGTACGGGTGCTCGGCGCGCCGTTCCGACGGAGCAGGATGGTGGCGCGCCAGTTCGAGGTGAGGCCGACGTAAGCTGCGAGCATCATGGCGGCGGCGATCCAGAGGGTCATTCCCTCGTCGTGTTTCGGCATGGATCGCCACCAGAACCCGGCAAGGATCAGCGGGGCCGAGGCCCAGACCAGCCACCATGTGACGATGCGCGAGAGGATCGCGAGGGGGCGGGGTTTGAGGGCGTCGTCCGTGCGGCGCGAGAGGGCGAAGTCGGAGATGAGCCAGGGGTAAACCAGCTCGGACAGGTATTTGCCGTTGGTCTTCGGCGGGACGGGCGGGGCCAGGGCCTCCCATAGCTTGACGAGTTGCAGGTGGAGGTAGGCGTAGAGCGCGGCGCCGAGGAGCGGGGCGAACCAGAAGAAGGCCGAGGTCGGGATCGAGACGTTGACCAGCGGCAGTTGGGTCTGGCGCGAGGGGACGAAGAAATCGGCATCCTCGACGCCGAGCAGGGTGACGCCGACGAAGGCGAGATAGGCGAGCAGGCCGAACCACGTGGTGCGCGCCACGAGGGACAGCGCGTTGATGCGGGCGATCTCGGGCGTCGGCGGATCGGTGGTGGTTTGGGGCAGCGGCGGACCCGGTGGCTCGGGCGGTGGCGGCACGGAATGGTCGTGGATGCGCGGCAGCGGGGCCGAGCGTTTTGGGGCCTTTTGTGCGCGACGCGGACGGGGCATGCAACTCACCTGTCAGATCCTGGGACAGGGTAGCGCGCCGGTCCGGCGCCTGTCCAGTTGGCGATCTCGAGTGATCCTGGTTTCGGGTGCGCGGCTTCTGGAGCGTGCGGTCCGAGCGGTGATCCGTTCGTCTTAGCGGTCCAAGGCGATGGCTGCCCTCTGCGACCCAGGCTTGGGGTGGTCCGGCACGCAGTCGCGCTCGCACAAGCCGGGGTTTTCATCGTCCGGGAAAGCGGCGGGACCGCCCGCGCAGATCTTTGAAATCGGCCAAACTGGTGTATCCTTGCGCCCGGCAGCGGCATTACTCGCTGCCGTTTTTGTGTAGCGGCACCCTCGGAATTCTTGCTGCTGCGGAGGAGGGGGATTTGACGATGACTGCAACGGAAGCGGCCGTGCTGTGCGTTGTCGCGGTGATAGGCCATCTGATGGCGCTGTTCTGGCTGTGCGTCGAGGAATACGAGGTGGATCTGTCGCGCGACCGGATCTACGACCTGCCGATCAAGGACCCGCAGGTGCGGCGCGAGCTCAAGAACTCGCTGCACACGCCCCTGCACGCGGCGTTCCTGCTGGGCAGCCTGCTGCTCGGGCTGTTCGAGGCGCGCGGGATCGGATCGTTCTTTCTGACGGTGCTGCTGACCGCGCTCTGGGCCGAGGTCTGGCACTACTGGTCGCACCGCGCGTTCCATCTGAAGTCGCTGCACTGGATCCATGCCGAGCATCACAAGAGCCGGCTGTCGAGCCCGTTTACGGCGCTGTCGTTTTCGTTCACCGAGAAGTTCATCTTCGATGCCGGGATGATCGGGGGGATGGCGTTGTTGAGCCTGGTCCTGCCGATCAATTTCTTCGGGGTGGCGACGTGGTTCGTGGGCTATCTGGTCGTCAATTCCTACGGGCACGCGAATTACGAGATCCGCGGCGAGACGTTCATGAAGCTGAAGGGGACGGTGGTGACCTCGACCGTCTATCACGCCCTGCACCACAGCCGGTACACCGGTAATTACGGGCTGGGGACGCGGTTCATGGACCAGATGTTCGGGACGGAATGGCCCGATGTCGAGGCCGTGTTCGACCGGGTGGTCGCCGAGAAGAAGCCGTTGCAGAGGCTGCGCGAGCGCGTGGAGAGCCCGAGTTCGCCAAATGAAGCCTGAGTATCGCGAGGCGCTCGGCAAGGTCGGGCGTCAGGTTCGCTTCGAGGACGGGGCCACGATCCGGCACCGCGGGATCTTCGCGCCGGATTTCTTCCTGATCACCGCGGGCGATGTCGATTGCGTGCTGTCGGACGCATCGGAGATCACCGTGCGCGTCGGTCCCGACGGGGTCGTGGGCGAGATCGGTTTCCTGACCGGTCGCGGCGCCAGTGCCGAGCTTGTCGCGGTCGGCGAGGTGCACGCGATCGCGGTCGACGCGCTCGCGGTCTTCCGCTTGCAGGACGAGATGCCGGGCGTGGCGACCGGCGTGCTGCGGTATCTCGCGGAGGTGATGGAGTCGCGGGTCGACGAGAACGACACGTTGCTGAGCGACGTCGAGGCGGAGCCCGAGAGCACGTTCGAGATCCTGCGCTGCGCCACGCCGGACCTGCTACACACGGCTCGGCAGGTGCGCTATGACGTCTACTGCGGCGAGTTCGGGCGGTCCTCGCCCTATGCCGATCCGGACGCCGGGACGCTGATCGACGATTTCGACCAGACGGGCACGTCGTTCGTGGCGTATCACGAGGGCGAGGCCGTCGGAACCGTGCGGGTCAATGCCGGGCGTGACGGCGATTTCGGGCTGATGACCGAGCTTTACGGGATCGCGGAGTCGGCCTTCACCACCGAAGAGAGCGTCATCATCACGAAATATGCGATCCGCGAGGCGTTTCGCGGCGGCACGACCTACCTGCGGCTGTTCTCGGCAATTGCCGGATACACCTGTGCGACAGATGCAAAGGCGATCTTCATCGACTGCGTGCCGAAGCTGGCGCGGTTCTACGCGACCATGGGGTTCGAGCGCACGGCGCCCGATTTCGTTCACCACGAGAACGGTCTTTCGGTGCCGATGGTTCTGGATATCGCGAAGTATCTCGGCCGCATGTCGCTGACCGAACGGCAGCGCCGCAACCGCTGGCGCTGAGTCCGGCCCGTCGGGGAGCGGTGCCTGGGCGGGGCGCTCGGATGCCGTCGCATGCGGCGGGTGCGGTGTGCCGCGATGCGGTCAGGGGCAAGGGCTTGTGCAGGGTTGCGCCCGGTGTACCGGGTGCGGGCCGGATCAGGCGAACAGGAAATTGTTGACCGAGAGATCCTCGATATTGACGCCGACCAGCACCACGAAATCGTTGTTCGTGCTGACATATCCCGGCGTGTAGTCGATCCGCATATTGCCACCGATGTCGCGGGCATTCTGAAGCATCGCACTGTAGCTGAGGGGGCCGTTCACGAAAAGGAGCCTGTCCTCGGTCACGTCGAAATCGTCGATCCGGTCCTTTCCGTCGCCCCTGACGAGGGCGAAGATGTCGGCACCCGATCCGCCCCAGAACCGGTCATTCCCCGTTCCGCCATCGAGGTAGTCGTCGCCGTCGCCGCCGAAGATCAGGTCGCGCGCGCCGGCACCGGTGAGCACATCGTCCCCGGCGCCGCCGAACAGGTAGTCCTTGTCGGCGCCGCCGGTGATCCGGTCGTCGCCGTCGTCGCCGCGGATCCAGTCGCGGCCCGTTCCACCGTTGATCGTATCGCGCCCTGACCCGCCGAAGATCTTGTCGTTGTCTGCGCCGCCGATGATCGCGTCATCCCCGGCCCCGCCATAGAGCTTGTCGGCCCCGTCGCCACCGTCGATGAAATCGAAGCCGCCGTTTCCGACCAGCACGTCGCGCCCTTCGCCGCCTGCCACCAGGTCATCCGCCGCTGTACCGCGCACGACATCGCGCGCGTCGCTGCCGATTGTCACCGAGACGATGTTGACATGCACCTCGGCCACCTGGGCACCGGGGCGCGTGAAGTCGGCGGCAATGGAGTCGATCAGTTCGTCGAAGCCATTGACGCCGCCGAGAATGTTGCGGTCGCCCTCGCCTTCGGGATTGCCGTCCGATCCGTTGAAGCCGGGATGCCGTTCGATCGTTCCGCCCTGCTGGAGACCCGTGTTCGGGGCAAGCTGGTTGAGGAACGCCGCATCGAGTTCGGTGTTCACCTCGGTTCCGGCGTCGAACACGTCGCTGCCGTCGATCACGAGGTTCTGTGCGCCGAGAAAGGCGCCGTCATCGCTGAAAAGACGCCTTGGGTAAAAGGTTCCGATGAAGGCATCGTTGGACGGCAGAACCATGCTGGCGAAGGAAAAATGTGTATTCACCTGCTCGTCGACGGTGGCGATGGTCGAGGTGAATTCCTGCGGCGCGATCAGTCCCGCAGCCCCCTGCAGCACGAGATCTAGACTGTCGCTGTCGACGAGGCGCATTTCGCCGGTCAGGCTCGCGGTGGCGCCGTCTTCGGCAAGCGTCTCGAGACCGAAGGAGGCGGTTCCGCCCTCGTTGATTGGATCGAACGCGCCATTGTGAAAACCGAAAAAGGCGGGTGAGAGAAAGGTGCCGCCGAGTTCGGACAGATTTCGGACGGTGATACGCAAATCGGCCATACTGGACCCCTGTAATGAAGCTGGCGCGCGCATCCGGGTTCAGGCACGCGCGCATTACACGCGGCAGATTCTTGCCGCGCCGGCTGTATGGCCCGTTGCGGTGAAAGAACGTTTAAGTCGTGTCCCGATGCTCCGATTTGCGACCGCCCGGGAGACGTGTCAGGCTGTGTCACCGGCTTCCCGCGGACAGGGCATCATCGTCGTGCCGGGCTTGGCCCTGCGTTCTCAGCGCAGGGCGCGCCGCTCCTTCAAGGGCGACTGCCGCACGGCCTCGCGCTGCATCGCCATCAGCGGGCCGATAGCTTTCTTGAACGCCTGATGACTTTGTTTCTGCTCGAGAAAGTCGAACAGGCGCAGGAGGTTGACCGGGTGCTTGACGACCATTTCCTCGAGACGTTTCACGGCATCGTCGAGGGGATAGCCGTCGATGATCGTGCAGGCGGCCTGCGTGGGCGTGAGGATAAAGTAGTCCTGCTCTCGCCGCGCGGTGTCGCGCGTGGCGTCAAAGGGAGACGCGCCGAGCGCCTTGAACTTGGGCAGGAGCATCCGGACGTCGTCTTCCTTGTTCTCGATCACCGAACCCGTCCGCTGCGAGAACCCGAGCGGTGCGAGGCGCTGAATCACCCGGCTGCGCATCGGACCGGACAGCAGATCCAGATCGGCGCGGTCGTAGCGCAGATCGTCGAAGACCGAGATCAGTTGCAGGCGGGCATCGGCGACCATCAGATAGGGGTCGGCGTTCAATACCTGCACGCGGTCCGCGAAGCGCAGCGCCGCCTCACCGTCTGCGGCCTTGGCCGAACGCGTCTGATCCGCCTCCCCGACGCTGTCCCGCCGGGCTGGACCGGGCTTGAAGAACGCGGAGAAGGGATTGGCCATGGCTCGGAGGTCCAGCTTTCATCGGGCGCTTCACGAGCACCTTGTAGCGACTTAGTTTGCCGGTCCTGCGTCGTCCAGATCTCGAAACCGGCGAGCGGCGCGCTACGTTTTGGGGCAGACAGGTTACTGGTTTCGATACGGCGATGTTACAGGACAAGAACGCGGATCTGGATGCCGAGAAGCGCAAGAAGCTGCTGCGGCGGCTGGTTGAAGAGCTGAGCCGGAGCAATCCCGATCTCTACTATCAATCGACGAACGAGATCGCCCGGCAGATCCGGCAGCACATCGATGAGTCCGCCTCGGTGAACAAGGACGAGCGGGAACTGATGGAGCGGTTGAGCCAGCGCGACATCGAGGTGCTGCTCAGTCTTCACTGACCTGCGCGCGGGATCGTCCCGGTTCGCCGCATCGACGCTCTCGGTTCCCGTGTACGCAGCGGTGATGCAACGCGGTCAGGGAGCTAACATACGACTTCGCAGGACACGCGACGGGCACGCTGAGCGACCGTCGAGATGGCGTCGCGCGCGTGCGCCAGGCGTGCGCGGAGGTTGACGTCCATGGTGACGGCCTTTTCGTGCAGCAGATCCGAAATCACGAACTCGACGTTCCGCAGGTTCAGCTCGGTTTCCGTCAGAACCGCGCGCAGCATAGCATCGTCATCCGTCACCGTCCGGGCGAGCTCGATTTCGTCGCTGAAGTTGAACCGGGATATGTCCATGGGTTTCTCTCCTGGGTACGCATCACGCTGATAGCGTTCCAGATAAAGATCGTCCGGGCAGTTTCCATGCGAGTACACGGTCTTGTGGACGGGCGGGAGTTTCCTTAACGAAATCCTAATCGGACAGACGTTCGGGCCGCTGGTGCATCACTTCAGACATTCGTTCTGCTTCGACGTGCAGCATGGTCGAAAAGCCGATCTGGACACGGCGTCAGAACACCCCATCGCCAATCGTGTCAGGCGCTGCTGTCAGGCGCGCGGCGGTGCTACTCCGCGGCGACCTTTGCGGCCGGTACGCCGTCGTAGACGAACTCGGCACCGGCAAGATCGATTTCGGGGAATACGTCCTTGTCGGCCCAGTAATCCTGCGTGTGCTGCCATTCGGGCTTCGGTCCGGCCCGCGGCAGCAGGTGGAGGCTGCGGGTGACGTAGCCCGGGTTGAAGTTGTCGGACGTCACCCAGTCGCTCACGGGCATATCGGAATCTTCCGGGCGCAGAGCCACCTCGACGCGGCGCGCGCCGGTCGCCTGCATGTGTTGCCATAGCCGACAGACGAACTCTGAAACCAGGTCCGAACGGAGCGTCCAGCTGGCGCGGAAATAGCCGAAGACCCAGGCCATGTTCGGCAGCCCGGTGAACATCATGCCGCGATAGGTGACCGTGTCGTGGAAGTCCAAGGGGGCGCCGTCGACATGGAACGCGATGTCGCCGAGCGTGTTCATGTTGAAGCCGGTGGCGGCGACCACCAGATCGGCCTCGATCTCGGCACCGGATTTCAGGCGCACGCCGTTTTCCGTGAAACGGTCGATCTCGTCGGTGACAACAGAGGCCTTCCCGGAGGAGATCGCTTCGAACAGATCGGCATCCGGGACGAAGGCGATGCGCTGGCGCCAGGGGCGGTAGCTGGGCGTGAAGTGGGTGTCGACATCGTAGTCCGGGCCGAGCAGACGGCGCACCTCGCCGATCAGTTCGTCACGGACCACTTCGGGTTCGCTGAAGGTGCGCGCGGTGAACGCGCTCTGTTCGAAGAGGATCTGCTTGCGTGTGATCTCGTGGATCCATGCGTCGTCGATCTGCAGCTTGCGCAGTTGATCGGCGATGGGGATGGCGTTGCGCCCGGTGCGGAAGAAGGTCGGCGAGCGCTGCAGCATCGTGACATGGTCGGCATCCTGCATGTTCGGGACGATTGTGGCCGCACTGGCGCCCGACCCGATCACCAGGACGTTCTTGGCTGTGTAATCGATGTCGTCGGTCCACTCCTCGGAGTGTATGAGCTGACCGGTGTAGTCGGCCATGCCGGGCCAGTCAGGCCAGTAGCCTTCGCGGTGGCGGTAGTAGCCCTGGCCCATGAAGAGGAAGCTGGCCGTTATGCGCACCTCCTCGCCGGTCTCCGAGTTCGTGGCCGTGATGGTCCAGAGGTTGTCCGCACTGGACCACTCGGCGGTGCTGATCTCATGGCGATACCGGATGTGACGATCGAGATCGGTGTCCTCGATGACCTCGCCCATGTAGGCGCGGATCTCGTCGGCGGTCGCGATGGGCGGGCCGGTCCACGGCTTGAAGCTGTAGCCGAAGGTGTAGAGGTCGCTGTCGGACCGGATGCCCGGATAACGGTGGGACCACCACGTGCCGCCATAGGTCTCGAACTTTTCGAGAATGACGAAGCTTGCGTCCGGACAGTGCTTCGAGAAGTGCCACGCCGCGCCGATGCCGGAAATCCCGGCGCCGACGATCAGGATGTCAAAGTGTTCCTCGGTCATGGCACATCCTCACACGTGGTGCGTCACTCTGATCTGCGCATCGAGTCGTGAACTCTGTCGACGCAGCAAAGAGGTTGGAGGGTCTTCGTAGAGAATTCAATGTAGAACGATCGCACAGACTGATCAGGAATAGCATCCTGACAGCGCTGGTGAAATCGGCACATGCCTCCAGTCAGGGCGTCTCATCAGATCCAAAATACTCAAGGTTTTCGACCGAGCGTGTTGGTTCGCGGCCCATCAACCCACGGATTCAACCATGCCAGAAAAGAGTCTGGTCTCAGGCCGGACAATGGGCGCGCAAATTAAAACGACCCGACCCGAAGTTTCCAGACTCGGGATCGCGCCACTTTCGAGCGGTTGATGTCCGTTCGATCCGGCAGCGCTTGCAAACACGACCACTCAGCAGAACAGGCAGAGGTCACACATCAGGCCGAGTTTCCACAACGCGCCGTCCATGTCTTCCTGAAACTGCGGCAGCTTGCTCTGAAACTCGGCGTTCTGACAGTCGATCTCGCTGGCCCTCCGGGAATAATGTCCGACGCGCTGATCGAAGAAATTCTGCACCCGCTGGATCGACTCCGGGACGATGCACGACTCGATCTCCGCGCGCAGCCGGACGTCGTAATTCTGCTTGGCTACGCAGGTCGTCATTATGACTTCGACGCGTGCCAGCCCATCGATCAGCTTGGCAAGTTCGTCGAGATCCTCCTGGGTCAACTCGTCGAGCGAGTAATCCACTGGGACGACCGGCACGGCTTCCTGAGCGAATGCTCCGGACGAGAGGCACAGCGCAGCGCAGCTGCCAAACAGCAGACGTCGGAACGACATGATCCACCCCCTTGGCTCGCGCGATCCTCACCCGTTGGTCGCCTCGACCGTTCCCAAACCCCGGAAGAAGCGCCGGACCGCGACGGTGTAAGCATACAATGATGATGTCCCCGAGGCGAGGAGTTCGGCTTGGCCGCGTTCGGGCACCGAGAACCCCAAAGCCTGTCCTCGATCGGGATTGGACAGATCGGCCTGCACCTCGTCGAGCGGCGCCTTCGTAATCCGGCTGAGGGCATCTGCCAGCATCGCGGTGCCGTGGTCGGTGCCGATGTCCTCGGGCGCCAGCAGGAACAGCGTCTTCGCGAGGTAGTCGCGTTGGACGATGTGGCCGATCTCCCACTTCACGCCTGCAGTGGTGTCCAGAACCATCACGATTGCCGAGGCATCCTCGCACAGCCCAGCGACGGCCTCTTGCCACGTGTCATGTGTGAAGTATCCGCGTGCCACTCCGTAAGGCGGTGCCGGATCGTCCGGATTGCCCAGAGCCACCGTCGGCCCGACGGTCGTGCCTTCGCCCAGAACGAGGTAATCGAGCGTCATGCCCTGACTGGCGCCATCAAGCAGCCAGCGTTCCAGAGAGAACCCTTTCGCGGGTAGTGCGACCTGATCATTCAGGAACGACCGCAGGAACAACACCGGTGCCCGGGCATCCTGATGCTGGATCTTCTGCAGCGAGGTTCGCATGAAGGTTCGGGCCACTCGGATCGCGATCCGTCCGGTGATCTTGACGAACCACGGAATCGACATCAGCAACAGGAAGACCAACAGGATGGTTCCGACCCCGATCGCCAGCAGCCTGAACGCCTCGGCCAGATGCTCACCGCGCCAGATCGCCGTGAGCGCGGCTCGGCCCATCGGGAACATTGACGAGAACATGTAGGGAAGCAGGCAGACGAACAGCGAGACCATGAACAGTCGCCAGTAGTTCACGCAGTTCGCGACACCGGCGATCATCATCAGCACGCCGGTCGTGAATTTCCGGCTGGAGTAGCGGATGGCGGCGGGGATGTTCACGAGCCCCTTCATCGATGAAAATATCGCGCGTGCGTCGCTTCGATATTCCGAAAGTATCCGCCGTTCTGGCTCGATCAGCGCGTGGATCGTCCGTTGCCCGCGGATCGCAATGTAGAGAAAGAAGATGTGCGACAGCACCATGCCGATCATGAATGCCGTCGAAAACAGTTCGAGTTCGAAGGTCAGGTCGAGGCCGTTCACGGTCTTGTCCAACCCGGGACCAGTCACAACGAACGCGCCGTAGGCGATGTAAAAGTTGTAGCCGAGCGCAAAAAGGCAGAGCGCCAGCGCGGTGTAGCTGCGCCGATAGTCCGACCAGATCAGAAAAACGAACCAGACGACTGCGATCGTGAGGAACTCGACCATGTTTCGCGAGGTATCGAGCCAGTTGATCACTGGCACAGATCCGGGCTCGATGTCCGAGACTTTGGACAGGAGCAGGATAAATGCATAGGTCGCGTAGCTCAGGAATGCGGCGAACGGTTTGGTCAACCACTCGAACAGCAACATGAAGCAGTAGAGTTGGCAGATCCGTTGGCCCGACAGCACGGAGCGGAATGCCTGCTCGAGCGTATCGAGCGAAAAGTTCCGGATTCCCCCGCGCTGCCCTGTGGCGTCCGTCATGCCGCCCATCTCGTTGAACGTATCCTTGCTTGAAATCCTGAATGACCGAGCCGTGCAATGTCCATGTCGGTCGCGCCGGGAGTTTAACGCAAATCGGCTGAGCCGAAACCGATCGCGTTTCTGGCTGATTCTTTAATCCCGGTGATCCCGTTTGATCGTTGTGCGTTTCTTCTAAGGGCCCATCGCTTCAGCCCTTCGGACAGAAATCATTCTCAGCTGCAAGGCTCCCGATCTTGGCATGAAACTCTGCGGCTACCGTTGATCGAGCGACGTCCAAAGACTTCTAAAGGGTGGGTGAGTGGGTGGATTGCGCCATCCATCGGCACAGCATTTGTTCTGCGATCAGCCAATTATGTGAAGGAGGTGGTGGGCGACCCTGGAATCGAACCAGGCATGGGTCTCCCCGGCGGAGTTACAGTCCGCTGCCGCACCTTGCAGCACGTCGCCCTTGCGCACGCGGCACCAATGTGCCGCGTCGACAGGCGGTTCGGATAGTCAACGTGTCTGGGGCTGTCAACCGCGAAAGCCGCAGAGGCCGGATGCGGCTGAGTGCATGGCGGCGCGGTCTTCCGGCGAAGTCCAGTCGTCCAGCCAAGCCAACGTGTCGGCAAAGCTGTGACGGTGCTCGTTCTGGGTCCACGGCCAGTCGGAGCCCCAAAGGCAGCGCTCCGCGCCCCAGGTCTCCAGAAAAGCACGGGCATGAGGCCGCATATCGTCAGGGCTCTGGCGATAGGGAGCGGAGAGTTTGACGCAGAGGTCCGTCGGATCGGTCGAAATGAGGACCTTGTGACCCGGGCAATCGGGACCGGTAGGCTTACCGAAGTGATCGACCATGATCCGGGCGTCACAGCCTTGAAGGACCTCCAGCAGCATGGGCCAGAACGCGCCTGCGGCCTGCACTTCGGACCACCAGCCGCGCGCGGTGATTGCGTGGATGAGGCTTACTTCCGTCCTTCCCGCAAGGCTTTCCGCGTCGTGTCCGATCAGGTTGAAGCGGTGACCGATGACACCCCGGTCCGACAGGTCATCCAGTTCGTTCTCGGTGGTGTCGTCAGAGAGCACGACTATGCCGCGCAGCCGGTCCGGATGGGTTCGGAGCGCCGAAAGCAGGTAACTGTTGTCGGTTCCGAGGAAACTTGGCTGAACGAGGACGGCCTTCTCGATGCCGTGATCGTCGAGGACGCGGAGGTAACTTTCGATCGTCGCCTCATAATCCGGTTGGTAGCGCGCGCCGGCGATGAACGTGCAGCCGCGATCCCAGACATGGGCATGAGAATCGATCAGCGGCGGATTGATCATGACGGCGTTTGCTCCGTGACGGCCTGCAGGCTATTTGAGGCGCAGATTGCAGGGAGGTGCAAGATGACCTTAACGCCACGCCAGAAATTCGCCGCCGCCCTGGCAAGCGGCGAGATGATCCAGGCTCCCGGTTGCTATGACGGGTTGACCGCGAAGCTGATCGAACGCGCTGGCTTCGAGGCGTGTTACATGACCGGCGCAGGCACGGCATCGGGCTTCGGGCTGCCGGACTACGGGCTTCTGACGGCGACGGAGATGGTGGCCAACGCGGCACGGATTGCCGCTGCCGTCGACATCCCGGTGATCGCCGATGCCGATACCGGGTTCGGGAATGAGTTGAACGTCACGCGGGCCATACTCGATTACGAGCGTGCCGGTGTCGCTGCGATCCACATGGAGGATCAGGGGTTCCCGAAGAAGTGCGGCCATCTCGACGACAAGGTGATCATCCCGCTCGAGGAGTTCCTCGCCAAGGTCCGGGCCGCGGCCGCCGCGCGCACCGATCCCGATTTCAAGATCATTGCGCGCACGGACGCGAATGCTGTGAGCGGTTTCGAGGAAGCTGTCCGGCGCTGCAACGCGGCTCTGGCGGCGGGTGCAGATATTGTATTCCTCGAGGCGCCCAAGACCGAAGAGGAACTCTCAGCCGTGGCGCAGCGCGTAAACGGGCCCTGCCTGTTCAACCTCGTGCTGCGCGGAAAGACGCCGCCGGTGACGATCGACGGGCTCAAGGCCGCCGGGTTCGCCCTGACGATCATGCCGGATCTGTTGTGGCGCGAGATGGTCATGCGGGCGGAGGCGGTGCTGGATGATCTGAAGGTCGGCACGCTGCCGTCTCAAACCGAAGGGTTGAAGGTCGGCGAACTGTTCGAGCGCGTCGGATCGAAGGACTGGGATGAGCTTCGCGATGCGTTCGCGATGCCGGCACAGGCCGCCGAATGAGCCGCGCGGCGCTCGTTACCGGGGCCGGTCAGAATATCGGGCGCGCTGTCGCCCTGACCCTCGCCGCAGACGGATTCGATGTGGTTGTGAACGGCCTAACCAATGTCGACGCGGCCGAGGAGACGGCCCGGATGGTCGAGGCCAAAGGCGCCAAGGCCGTCGTGGCAATGGGCGACACGGGCACGCGGGAAGGCTGCGCCGACATCGCCAAGGCAGGCGTCGACGCATTCGGAAAGATCGACGTTCTCGTGCACAACGCGGCGATCCGTCCGTCGTCGCCGTTTCTCGAGATGGACGAGGCCGAGTGGGACCGTGTGATGAACGTGAACCTGATGGGCTCGGTCTGGCTCTCACGCGACTGCCTTCCGGGCATGGTCGAGCAGGGTTGGGGTCGTGTGATCCTGTTCGCGGGTATGAACGCGATCCACGGGTACAACGGACGGGCGCATGTCTCGGTGTCGAAGCATGGCAATTGGGGGCTGGTAAAGTCGCTCGGCAAGGAGTTCGGACCGAAGGGGATCACGGCGAACCTGATCTCGCCGGGTCCGATCGCCTCGGAGCACGCCGATGCTTCGATGACCGCGCACATCAAGGCGCAAGAGGGCCGGATTCCGGTCGGAAGGCTCGGGCATCCGGAGGAAGTTGCCTCCGCGGTGTCGCTGCTCGCCTCGGACAAGGGCGCATTCATCAATGGCCAGATCCTGCAGGTGAATGGCGGCACCGAGACCTGACATCGGCTTGTGACGAGCCACCCGGAGAGGAAGGACGATGCCGGTCATCAATGTCACGCTGATTGCCGGATATGACGATGCGACCCGCCAGCGCTTGTGCGAGCGGCTGACCGATGCCGCGATGGCGACGATCTCCGCGCCGGCCGAAGCCGTGACCGTGTTCATCACCGAGGTGCAACCGACAAGCTACATGCGCGGACGCGAGGCGAAAGTGCCCGCGCCGCCGCCGGCCCCGCCCGGCGAGCTGTGCCTGGATTTCCTCGACGCGCTCGGGGCGCGGGAGATCGACCGCGCAGAGGCGTTGATCGGCGATGGGTTCGAGATGATCTTTCCTGGTCCCGTGCGGTTCACAGGGTTTTCCGAACTGATGGCATGGGCGGCTCCGCGCTACCGCACCATCGGGAAGAAGATCGCGCGGGTCGACGAGGCGCCTCTGGGCGAAACTGTTGCTGTCTATGTGACCGGCACGCTGATCGGGGAGAAGCCGGATGGAACGCCGTTCGAGGACATTCGCTTCATCGACCGGTTCGAGGTTCGTGCCGGGAAGATCATACGGCAGGAAGTCTGGAACGATCTGGCAGATCCCGGCGTGACGGGCACCGGCTGACATGTTCTCCGCCCGCGCTCCGCTCACTCTGGCGGCGCTGGCACTTCTGTCCTTCGTGCTCGGTTCGGTGCATGCTTTTTCTGTGCTGGTGGACCCGTTGGTCGCCCGGTTCGACGCCTCGCTCGCATCGGTCAGCGCGATCTATTCCCTCGCTCTGGTGGCAATCGCTGCGATGGTGAGCCTCGGCCATCGGTTCTACGGGTCGGCGTCAGCCGCTGTCCTGGTCGCGTGTTTATCTGTGGTCGGCGTGATCGGCGTTCTGCTGGCCGGGTACGGCGGGTCGCTGCCGCTCGTCTGGCTGGGATACGGCGTGCTGTTTGGTGCTGCGAACGGAGCGGGATACGGCTTTGCCCTTCAGCTCTCGGCTCAGGTATCGCCGGGTCGCGAAGGCTTGGCAATGGGTGCTATCACGGCGGCCTATGCAGTCGGGGCGACCGTGTTTCCGGCGGTCTTCGAGGTGGCGCTTGCCGGTGGATTTGGCCGGGCGATGATGTTTCTCGCACTGGTGCTGGGCGCGGTCGGGGCTGCCTCGGCGGGCCTGCTGGTCCTCAGTGGCGCGCGGTTCCAGCCGGAGGATCGTCAGGCGACTGGACGTTCGGTGCCTGGCGCGGAGATCGCGCGGCTCTGGTTCGCCTACGGCGCAGCGGTACTTGCCGGGTTGATGACGATCGGCCACGCGGTCGGCATTGCGCGGTCGCTTGATGTGGCGGACGCAATGTTGCTTGCAGCGCCCATGATCGTCGCCGTGTGCAACATGGGCGGATCGCTGACGGGGGGCTGGTTGACCGACCGTCTCGCCCCACGGGTTCTACTGACCGGCCTACCCTTGCTGTCCGGTGGGGCGCTGGCCGTCTTGGCGCTGGATGTGCCGAGCGCCACGCTTGCGGCACTGGGCGTCATTGGGTTGGTCTACGGCGCCGTAATCTCGGCTTACCCCGCAGTGATTGCCCGGCGCTTTGGCGTTGCAGCCGGGGTGCCAGTCTATGGCCGCGTCTTCACGGCGTGGGCCGTAGCGGGGATCTGCGGGCCGATGCTGGCCGGTGCTCTGTTCGATGCGACAGGCTCGTTCAGCACCGCTCTCGGTGTTGCCGCAGTGCTGAGTTGCGCGTCAGCCTTGCTGGCATGGAACATGCGAAAAAGGTCTTAGGCTTCAGGCTGATCACGACCCGCGCCGCTTCGCGCATCTACGCGGAACGCGTCCCCTATCGCCGTCTCCCGGCCGAACTTTGAAAGACCGGCAAAGAAAAACGGCGCGAAGGTTACCCTCCGCGCCGTCCCGAAAGTCTTAGAGGCGGCGTCAGCTCTGCGAGCGAAGTCTCGGGTCGAGCGCATCGCGCACGGCATCGCCGAACAGGTTGAACCCGAACACCGCGAGCGTGATGGCGAGGCCCGGATAAATCGCGAGGAACGCTTCGTCGCGCATGAACTCCTGGCTCGAGCGCAGCATCAGACCCCAGGCTGGTGTCGGCTCCTGAACGCCGAGGCCGAGGAACGAGAGCGAGGCTTCGAGCAGGATCGCCTGTCCGACGAATGCCGTCAGCATAATCAGGAACGGCGCCATGACGTTCGGCACCATGTGGCGCATGATGATGCGGGTGTGCGAGAAGCCGTTCGCGCGCGCGGCATCGATGAAGGGAATTTCCCGGATCGCCAGGGCCGACGAGCGCACGACGCGGGCACATTTCGGGATGAACGGGATCGTGATGGCGGTGATCACGAAATAGATCGAATAGTCGTTCGGGTTCTCGACCTCCAGGCCCTGCAGCAGCGCCCGGGAGGCGATGACGATCGTCAGGGCGAGGATGATCAGCGGGAAGGCCATCAGGATGTCCATGATGCGCTGCAGGATCGTATCGGTCCAGCCGCCGAAATAGGCCGAGGCGACGCCCAGGATCAGACCGATGAAAGAGCCGATCAGCGCGCAGGATATCCCGACGAAAAGCGCTGTGCGCGCGCCGTAGATGATGCGGGTGAAGACATCTCGGCCGAACTCGTCGGCGCCCAGCAGGAAGAACAAGCCGCTGGCGTCGCTGAGCTGGCCGGGCCGTGTGAACTGGTCGAAGAATTCGCCCGACTCCGGATCATGCGTGGTCAGAATGTCCGCGAAGATGGCCATCAGAATGAACAGGACGACCAGCAACAGGCCGGCGGTTCCGAGCGGTTGCTTCTTCACGAAGCTCCCGATCCGCTTCCAGATGGTCGGCGGTGGCGGGAGGACGTCGTCGTCGATCGAGGTCGTGTCGGTCATCACATCCCTCCTCAGCTATAGCGGATGCGCGGGTCGAGCCACGCGTACAGAAGGTCGATCACGAAATTGGTCAGCACGAAGACCAGAACGATGGTCATCACGATGCCCTGCGTCATCGTATAGTCGTTGAAGGTCACGCTATCGACCAGCAGGCGCCCGAGCCCGTTCAGGTTGAAGACCTGCTCGGTGACGACAAGCCCGCCCATCAGGAAGGCGAACTCGATGCCGATCACGGTGACGACGGGCAGCATCGCATTCTTAAGCGCGTGGCGGTTGACGATGATCTTCTCGACCATGCCCTTCGCGCGCGCCGTGCGCACGTAGTCCTCGCGCAGCACTTCGAGCAGCGAAGAGCGCGTCATGCGTGTCGCGACGGCGGAATAGCGGTATCCGGTGGCGATCGCTGGCCAGAGCAGCATCGAGAGGTTGTAGACCGGGTCTTCCCAGAGGGGTCGGTAGTCGAGCGGTGGCAGCCATCGGCTGCCGGTGAAAACTTCCGATATGCTCAGGATGGCGAGGATGATCAGAATCCCCAGCCAGAAGCTGGGCACAGCGATCCCTGCGATCGATACTGTTCGGACGACATAGTCGATCCAGGTGTTCTGGTAGACTGCGCTGAGCGTTCCCAGCGGAATGGATATGATGATCGAGACGATGGTCGCCATGATCGCGACCTGCAGCGAGAGCTCGAAGCGCTTGGACATCTCCTCGAGCACCGGACGTCCTGTCCACATCGACTCGCCGAGATCGAATGTCGCCAGACCGACCACGAAATCCTTGAATTGCACGACCAGCGGTTGATCGAGACCGAGGTTCTGTTGGCAGATCTTGATCTGCTCCTCGTCGTAATAGGCGCCTTCTCCGCCGAGCTTAAGTTCGCAGACATCCCCCGGCAACGCGCGCAGCAGGAAGAAGATCAGGAACGCTGCCCCGAGCACCGTGGGTATCATCAGGATCAGACGTTTCAGGATATACTGCCACATGGCGTGTGCGGTCCTCGTCGGAGTGTCTGCTGCAGGGTGCGGTGGACCGCACCCTGCGGGTTTAGGTGCAGGATGGGCGTGACCCCATCCGCTGGAGCATCAGCCCTTGTCGAGCCAGATGTGGTCGAGCTGCTGGCCGAGATAGTGGCTCGGCGCGATCTTCCAGCCCTTCACGTAGTTCCAGTGTGGGTTGATCTTGTACCACCAGAGCGAGATGAACTGCGTTGCCTTCTCGTCCAGAACAGCCTTTTCCAGCTTGCGCATGATCGTGCGCTGCTCGTCCAGCGTGCCCGCGCGCAGCAGGTCCTGGTACATCTGCTCAAGCTCGGCGTCCTCGTTCTGGGTGTAGTTGTTGCCCGAGGACGGGATGAACTTGGACACGTCTGCGATCGGGTTGATCACCGACTGGCAGTTGAAGTCGATCGAAACGTCGAACTCGTACTTCTTGCGCAGGATGTCGTAGAAGACCGGCGAAGGGTTGACCTGCTGGTCGAACTTCATGCCGACTTTCTTCCACTGGTCGATCAGCCACGTGCCAACCACCTTGTACGGCTGGTCGACACCACGGTTGTTGAACCGGTAGGTCTTGTCGAAGTCGAAGCCTGCTTCTTCCAGCAGACGACGGGCTTCAGCCCGGTTGGCCTCCATGTCACGACCATAGCCTGCCAGGCCTTCCAACTCGGCCTGCGTTGCAGCCAGCGGGTGGTTCGGGAAGACGATGCCGCCAACCGTTTTCACGATCGCGATCTTCGAGAGGTACTTGGAACCGCCCCAACGGTCGATCGCCAGCGACAGCGCCCTGCGCACACGCGGGTCATCGAACGGCTTGGCCTTGTGGTTCGGCGTTGCCAGCAGCACGCAGTTCCAGTCGCTTTCCTGAACGACGATCTTGTCGCCCAGTGCGCTGACCAGCGCGTCACGCTGCTTCGGCGGGAAGCCGCGGAACTCGATGCCGGCCCGATCGCCCTCGATGGCCTGCACGCGGGCCGACAGCTTCGGCGCCGAGATTGCCTTGAACCCGTCGAGATACGGACGGCCTTCGAAGTGGTAGTTCTCGAACTTCTCGCCCGAGACGAATGCGCCCGGCTGGTACTCGACGAACTTGAACGGCCCAGAGCCGTTGATGTTGGTCTTGTGCCATTCCATGCCGTTGGCGGCGAGGTCCTCATCGGCGTAGATGAAGTTGAAGGGCGATGCCATCGACGGCAGATAGGCGCCCGACGGGAACTTCAGCTTCATCTCGTAGGTGTGGCTGTCCACGACGCGGTGGCTGTCGACCATGGCGTAGAACGCCTTGCGAGACGAGGGCACGCCTTCCGCAGGGAAGATGATCTTCTCGTAGGTCGCGAAGACATCGTTCGCATCAAGCGGCTTGCCATCGTGGAAGGTGAGACCCTTGCGGATCTTGTAGGTGAAGGTCAGCCCGTCCTCGGAAGCCTCGAAGCTCTCGCAGACATCGCACTCGAAGTCGTTTTCCTGCGGGTTGCTCGGATTGACGCGGATCAGCAGGCTGTAGAACGGCGCGATCGGATGGATCATGCCGAACGTCGTCTCCTGGTGACCGTCGAAGGACGGAATCTTCGAGCCAACGACGAAATCCAGCGTCCCGCCCGATTTGGGCGTTCCGTGGCCGTCGGCCAGAGCCGGTCCGGCGATGGCAATTGCTGCCACCGAGCCGATCGCGGCTTTCCAGAATTTGGTGCGCATGAAGGTACCTCCCTGAGTTGCTCACCAGTGCGTGGGGAACTTCGCGCGTCCCCGGATGCGCTCTCCCCCGGTTCGGCCCGGGTGTCTCGTTGATTACTCGTTGGCCACCAGATGGCCCGGCTCGACCTCGCTGTACGTCAGCGTTTCGGGCTTGTAGCTCAGCGGCCGCACGGCTGACGGAATCTCGTCCACCATCAGCTTGCGTTCGGCGCGGTCCGCGGTCGGATCGGCAATCGGCACGGCTCCGAGCAGCTTGCGCGTGTAGGAGTGCTGCGGATTGTCGAAGACGGAGCGGCGCGGCCCCATCTCGACGATGCGGCCGAGATACATCACCGCGACCCGGTGGCTGATGCGCTCGACTACAGCCATGTCGTGGCTGATGAACAGCAGGCTGAGACCGAACTCCTCCTGCAGGTCCATGAACAGGTTGATCACCTGGGCCTGGATCGTCACGTCGAGCGCGCTGACGGCCTCGTCGGCGATGATCATGCGCGGGTTCAGACCCAGCGCGCGAGCGATGCAGATGCGCTGGCGCTGGCCGCCCGAGAACTCGTGCGGATAGCGGTCGAAATGCGCTGGCTGAAGGCCGACCTTGCGCAACAGGCCGACCACGTGGTCGCGGACATCCGAGGCGGGCATCACGTCGTGGACCAGCATCGGTTCCGAGATCGACTTGCCCACCGACTGTCGCGGGTTCAGCGACGAATACGGATCCTGAAAGATCATCTGCATCTGGGTGACAGCGGCGCGGCGTTCGAGCCGGCCCATCTGCGTCAGATCCTTGCCGTCGAACTCGATCTTGCCCGCGGTCGCCTTCTCCAGCCCGATCAGCGTCCGCCCGGTCGTCGACTTGCCACATCCGGATTCGCCGACCATCGCCAGCGTCTCGCCCGGCTTGATGTGAAAGCTGATGTCCTCGACCGCGTGGACGCGCGCGGTTGTGCGCCCGAGAATGCCGCCGGTGATGTCGAAGCGTGTCGTCAGCCCTTCGACGTTGAGGATCGCCGTCTGGTCGTTCGCCAGGTCCAACGCCATCACGCGTCCTCCGCGGCTTCAGCCATTTCGGCAAATGTCCCCTGGACCTCGACGCCCTGGAACTTCTCGGGCTTGTCCTTGCCCTTCATCGATCCCAGCCGCGGCACGGCGTTCAGCAGAGCTTGCGTGTAGGGATGCTGCGGGCGGTGGAAAATATCTGCTGCTGCACCTTCCTCGACCTTGCGGCCCTGCAGCATGACCATCACGCGGTCGGCAACTTCGGCCACAACGCCCATGTCGTGGGTGATGAACAGCACGGCCATGCCGATCTCGTGCTGCAGCATCTTGATCAGGTCGAGGATCTGCGCCTGGATCGTCACGTCGAGCGCCGTGGTCGGCTCGTCCGCGATCAGGAGCGACGGCCGGCAGGACAGGGCCATCGCGATCATCACGCGCTGGCGCATGCCGCCCGAAAGCTGATGCGGATACTGCTCGAAGCGCTTCTTCGATTCCGGAATGCGGACCAGATCGAACAATTCCAGCGCCCGGCGCTTGGCCTCTTCCTCGCTCACCGCTTGATGGCGCATGATCGCTTCGGTCACCTGGAACCCGTTCTTCAGGACCGGGTTGAGTGACGTCATCGGCTCCTGGAAGATCATGCTGATGTGGCGCCCGCGCACATCCTGCATGCCCGTGAGGGATTGCGCCGTGATGTCGATCGTCTGTTCGCCGGACGGCGTGAACGAGATCTTGCCTTCGGGAATGATCCCGTGGGCGTTCTCATTCAGGCGCATTACAGACATCGATGTCACGGATTTGCCCGAGCCGGATTCGCCGACAATCGCCAGTGTCTCGCCACGGTCGACGTGGAAGGAGACACCGCGCACGGCCTTGACGACCTTGCCGAACTCCAACGGGAAATGGACATGGAGGTTCTCGACCTCCAATACGCGCTGGCTCACCCCCGGGGCCTCCCTTGGTACCTCTCCGTCGCGCCAGTCGATCGTCCGCTGTCTCTGAGCCGGCTTGCGATTGGTGCTCTGCCTTACTGGACAAATAGCATCATGTTGGCAAGGGTCTAGGAACGACTTTCGTAGCGTGGAATGTGGTGTACCAGAGCGAAACATCGCCCGCCGTGCCAGCGTTTTGCCAGCATCGCCCGGGTCGAAAGAGGCGAGCATGACGAATCCCGAAGAACACACCGTTTCCGTCTCCGTCGATCCGCGCGGGATCGCGACAGTCACGTTGGATCGGCCGCATCGCAACAATGCCTACAACGGCAAGATGATCCAGGATCTTCTCGATGGTCTGCCGGCGCTGGCGGATGATCCGGCGGTGCGGGTCGTCCTGCTGCGCGGCAATGGCAAACACTTTCAGGCGGGGGCGGATCTGGCGTGGATACAGCAGGTGCGCGAACTGGACGAGGCCGGCAATCTCGATGTCTCGCGCAAGACCACGCAGGCCGTCCATGGACTGACGACACTGGGCAAGCCGACGGTCGCGCTGGTGCATGGCGGCTGCTTCGGAGGCGGCACGGGGATCATCTCGGCCTGCGATATCGTGATTGCCGACCGTTCCGCGATGTTCTCGATCACCGAGGCGCGCTGGGGTCTGATCGCCACCCCGATCGTGCCGCAGTTGCTCAGCCGGATCGGGCCGGGACGTCTGCGGCGCTACTCGCTGACCTGCGAGCGGTTCAGCGCCGACAGGGCTTATGAGATCGGGCTGGTCGACGAGGTTTGCGAGGCAGGCGAACTGGATGCGATCGCAGCGCCGATTCTTGATGCGCTGCTGCATTGTCCGCCGTATGCGCTCGCGCAATCCAAGGCTGCAGTTCTGGAGTATGCGGATCTCAGGTTTGACGAGGCCGAGTTGGAGGACATGGTCCGGCCGCACGGGCTGAAGCGGATGGATACCGAGGCTGAAGAGGGCCTCCGCAGTTTCCTCGAGAAGCGCAAGCCGTCTTGGTATCCGGGAGCGGGTTGAGGCCGATCGCTTCAGCAGATTTGCGTTCGGATATTCTCGAACAGAGAGACTGCCGCGAGATCTGACGGGATGTGGAGCGGCTCCGGTCCCGAGCAGAAACGGGCCATGACCAGTTCTGCCTTCCGGTCGACAATCAGGTTCTGGCCGTGGATTCCGATGCCCATCATGATCGGCCCCCGGTCGCGCAGGACATACCATTTCGAGCGGTAGTGCATCGACAGGTCGGGGAAGTATTCCTTCATTGAACCGTTGTCCCACGCCTGCGGATCGCCGTTCTGTTCGATGTCGTCGATCCAGCTCTTCGGCACGATGCCCGCGCCGTCCTCGACGAGCATCTGCCCCACTTGAGCAAGCGTTCGCGCCGTGAGGCTCTTCCCGCCTGCCGTACGCGGCGCGCCCAACAGATCGACCGTGATCATCGCGGGCGCCTCGGCCTTCATCGGCTTCAGGATGTGATCCGAGAAGACTGACGCATAAGATCGCCCGGTCGCGCGTTCGACGATCCAGCCGAGCAGGTCCGTGCAGGGCGAGATATAGTCGAAATTGCCTCCCGGCGCCTCGTTCGTGTCCGTGAGAGACAGCAGAAACGCGCGCATATCGGTCGGGGTCTCATTTGGTGCCAAAGGATTCCAGTTCGTCGATTTGCGATAATCGACGATCAGTCCCTCCGTCGCGAGATAGTCCTCGATGAAGTGGATGCCCGAGCGCATGTCGAGCAGGTCGCGGACAGTCGTGTCGCGGAATGCGGTTTGCGCGAGTTCCGGAACGTATTGCGTTGCCTTTGCGTCGATCTCCAGCACTCCGCGCTCGGCGAGGACGCCGCAGAGGAGCCCGAGCATCGACTTTGACACGGACATCAGGATGTGCGGGTCCAGCGCGGTCATGCCGTTTGCGTAGTGCTCGTGGACTATCCGGCCGCGATGCAGCACGACCAGCGCGTCGACATGGCTGCGGGCGCAGAACCCCTCGAAGTCGAGATCTTCCCCGTCAAACCTGCAGCGCGGCATCTGTATAGCTGCCCCCGCAGGCAGGTGCTTGGCAGCCGCAGGGTCGTTGTGCATGACGGCGCTCGGCACGATTTCGGACACGTGGTGAAACGCCCAGGCGTTGAAGGGTGCCGTGCGCCAGTTTGCAAGCGTCACCTGGTCTTCCGCGCCCGGCGGGAATGTCGTCATCAAGTCGGTCATCTGGAGCTCAGTTCTTGTAGCTTTCATCAAGCCGGTCGAGACGTCGCAGCAGGGCGGGCCATTCGTAAACACCGATCGGACGGTGGCCGGCCGGCGAGTTGGCCTTGAGATTGCGCTGGATCGTCGTTTCCTGCACGTCGGCGGCGATCTCGGTCGCCGCCTGGCCTGTCTGGTCGAAGGCGACCTGCATCCGGCAGGCCCGCTCGGCGCGGTACATCCAGACGAACGCCTCGGCAATCGTCCGGCCGACGGTCAGCAGCCCGTGATTGCGCAGGATGAGCAGGTTTGCATCGCCGAGATCCGCAACGAGGCGTTCGCGTTCGCTCAGATCCGTCGCGATGCCCTCGTAGCCGTGATAGGCGGTGTGCGCGACGATTGCGAGCGCGTGCTGCGTGATCGGCCGCAGCCCGGCCTTTGCAGTGGCCACTGCGGTCCCGGCTTGCGTGTGGGTGTGGAGTGCGCAGGCAAGCTCCGGCTTGGCCATGTGGATGGCCGAGTGGATCACGAAGCCCGCGGGATTGATGTGGTATTCGGTCGGACTGAGGAGCGTGCCGTCTTCATCGACCTTGACCAGCGACGATGCGGTGATCTCGTCGAACAGGAGGCCGTAGGGATTGATCAGAAAGGCGTTTTCCTCGTCCGGCACGCGCGCCGAGATATGCGTACCGAGCAGGTCCGACCATCCGAACTGATCGACGAGGCGATAACACGCGGCAAGATCGACGCGGGTCTGCCACTCGGCCTCGGAACACTGTTCGCGGATCTCGGATTGTACGTTCATCGCTTGCTCTCCCCGGCCAGTGTCACCAGCGCATCGACTGCCACGACGCCTTGCCGCTGCACCATGACAGGATTGGCTTCGGCCTCCAAGACCGTGGGCTGATGATCGATCAAGCCGGATATCGCGACGATGGCATCCGCAAGCGCATCGAGATCGCCCTTCGGCAGACCCCGGTGCCCGCGGATCGGTGCGAGGCCCTTGACCTCGTCAATCATCGTGCGCGCGGTCGCGCGATCGACGGGAGCGCAGCGGATCGTCTTGTCGTCGTATAGGCCGACGAGGATTCCGCCCGGTGCCAACGTGACGACAGGCCCGACCGAAGGATCGAGCTTGTAGCCGATCAGAACCTCCTGAAGGGTGTCGATCATCGGCGCGATCAGGATCTCATCGACCGTGACCTCGGGATGGTGGCGCTCGACGTTTGCCTTGATGCGCAGGGTCGCCTCCGACAGCTCTTCGCTGTTCCGGATGCCGAGTTCGACGCCGCCGGCGTCGGTCTTGTGGGGCACGTCCTCGCTGAGCACTTTGGCGACGATCGGATAGGGGAATGGAAGATCCGGCCGGTCGCCCGGACGGCATCGGATCGTTTGCGGGATTAGAACGCCTGCCGACTGAAGCAACCGCAGGGATCGGTGTTCGTCCAAAACCCTCGGGATGCCTGCTTCGGGCAGGCGCGCAATCTGCGTGATGCGGGGCGCGCGCCAACGGCAGAACGCGCCGATTGCATCCGCGCAGGCTTCGGGCGTGCGAAAGCCCGGCAACCCGCCCGCGATGACGCCTTTCAGGCTCTCCAGCGCATCGGGCACCATGAACGAGACGAGCGGCTTGCCCTGCGCGTCGGCCTCGACCAGTGGCGGAATCGTGCGTTCCGGGCTCGAGCGTCCTGACGAGCCGGTGATCGACAGCACCAGATCGACGGTTTCTTCGGACGCGACGGCCTCGATGGCAGGCTTTACGAAATCCGGCCCGGCGCCCGCCATGGTCAGATCGAGCATCGGTCCGGGGACAACGCTGAGGCCGGTGTCGCGAACGGTTTGCAGGACGTTCGCCGACGGGGGCGCGACCGATATGCCTTCCAATGCGAGCCGGTCGCAAACAGTTGCGCCGCCGCCCCCGGTCGTCGTGATCACGCCGATGGAAGGAGCCGACAATCCAAGCGGAGTGCGTCCGCGAAAAAGCATCGGAGCCTCGACCAGCGCGTCGAGCGACGTGACGCGCGCGATCCCGATATCGCGCAGGAACGCGTCGGTCACGGAATCCTCGGCGAGCAGAGCGCCGGTATGCGCGACGGCCATTTCCTGACCGAGCGCGGATCTTCCGAGCTTGTAGGCGATGACCGGCTTGTCCGCGTCATGGGCCGCAGCGGCAAAGCCCGCCAATCCATCCGCGTCGCGAATGGTCTCGAGGAAAAGCGCGATGACCTCGGTATTGGGATCGGCCAGCATCATGCGGCCAAGCTCGGGCACGCCGAGATCGCACTCGTTGCCCACCGCTGCCGTGCGCGCATAGCCGATACCGAGCGCCTTTGCCCGGCTGATCAGCCCACCCATCATCGAGCCCGATTGCGAAATCAACGAGACCGGGCCGGTCGGCAGATCCTGTTCCTGATAGATCGCGTTCACCGTGATCAGGCTTCCGAGGTGAAGATCCGCGACCCCCATGGAGTTCGGCCCCAACAAGCGCATCCCGGCGCTGCGCGCGATGTCGACAAGCCGGTTCTGGCGGGCGAGGCCCTCGGACCCGGCCTCGCCAAACCCGTCAGCGAGGATCGAGGCGATCTTCACCCCGGCCTCGGCGCAGTCGTGGACGGCTTGCTCGACACGGTCTTGTCCAACCAGAATGTAGGCGTGTTCCGGCACTTCCGGCGCGTCGTGGATGGACGTCAGGCAACGCTCGCCCTGAACGGTTTCCCGCGCAGGATTCACGACGTGGATCTTTCCGGAATATCCGGCCCGGCGCAGGAATTGCAGCGGACGTCCGGTCGGCGCGTCGGCCCGGCTCGACAGCCCGATCAGCGCGACGGCACGTGGCGCGAACACCTGTGCATCGAGCGCACTGAGGTCCTGATCCGTGGTGCCGGGTTTCTGCATGGGACAAATCCCATAGGAGATCGCGTGTAATTGTGAAAGCCACGGTTGCGATGTATGCGACGGTCCATGACCAGCGCCGCCGAAATCGTGCAGACACCGGATCGCCGACTGACCGAGCCGCCGTTCGAGCGGACCTCGGGCGGCGTTGCATATCGTGTCTTTGGGAGTGGAGAGCCGCTGGTTCTGCTGCACGGAGGTGCTGGAAACTGGCAGCACTGGGTCCGCAATGTCGACGCGCTGGCTCGGCGGTTCCGCGTCATTGCGGTCGATCAGCCCTGCTATGGCGACTCGGAGGCGGTTCCTTGGGAAACGCCGGAGGAAGATTACCTGCGGCTCTGCCTGTCGGCGATCGAAGAGATGACAGCAGATGCGCCGCGGATCCATCTGGCGGGCTTTTCGTTCGGAGGTTACATCGCAGCGGAGATCGCCGTGCGGATGGGCGAGCGGACCGCCTCGCTCTCGATGACCGGTGGCGCGGGCTACGGGCGGCCGGTCGGTCGAGGCTTCACACTCGGGTCTCGGCGCAAGCTGCGCGAGGACCTCGGCCGAGAACCGACGCCCGATGAGTTGGGATCAATGCATTCCGAGAACCTCGGGAAGCTGATGCTCTGGGACAAGACGCTGATCGACGACTGGGCAATCGACATGCAGACGCGCAATGTCGGGCGGACGCGCTTCGACTCGCGGAGGCTGTCCTGGGCGGAGGGAACGCCGGGCTGCGTCGGGCAACTGACTTGCCCGGTGATGATCGTGTACGGCGAGCACGACGCGGCCTGCATTCCGCCGATTGGCGAGCGCATCCAACGGTGCCGTGCCCTTAAGCCGGATCTTATCAGCCATGTTCTGCCGGGTTGCGGGCACTGGGCGATGTACGAGGCGCCGGACCGTGTAAACGAACTGATGCTCGAGTTTCATGGAGGGGCGTGATGCGCTGGTTGCTTCTGATCTTGCTGCTTTTGCCGAACCCGTCGCGGGCGGACGATCAGACGATCCGGGGGATCGTGCTGAACAATGCCGAGCACACGCTTTGGCACGAAGCGGCGCATGCGCTGATCTCGGAGTTCGATTTGCCGGTGATCGGTCAGGAAGAAGACGCCGCCGACACCTTTGCCACGCTCTGGATGCTATCGGACGAGGACGCCGATCGACTGGAACGGCTGCTCGATGTCGCCGAGCTCTGGCTGATCAGCCACGATCTCTCGGAGCAGGGCGGAGAGCCGCCGGCCTATTACGGCGAGCACGATCTGGACGCTCAGCGCGGTCTGCGGGTGGTGTGCTTCATCGCCGGTGAAGGGCCGGGACGCGCGCACGAACTGATCGAGCAGTGGGGTCTGCCGGAGCACCGCGCTGAGAGCTGCGAGTACGACTATGAACTTGCACTCGCAGGCTGGGAAACGCTGCTCGAGCCGTTCTGGCTGCCGGAAGACGCGCGCCCGACGCGGGTTAGGGTCGCCTACGGTGACAGCGAAAGCCGCTGGCGCGAAATTCTCGAACAGGACGGGTTGCTCGAATACGTCGCCGAGAGCCTTGCGCGGACCTATGACCTTGAGAGCGGTCTCAAGGTCGAAGCGGAAAGCTGCGGCGAGGACAACGCCTTCTGGGATCCCGAGGAACGAAGGATCGTGCTGTGCTACGAGCTGCTGGATTTCTACGAGGACCTGGCCCGGATCGCGATCGACGGTTGAGGAGAAAGAGCAATGAGAATCGCAATTCTCGATGATTATCAGGACGCTGCGAAGGACATGGCCGATTGGTCGACTTTGCAGCGCGACCACGAGGTGACGTTCTTCCACGATATCTACGAAGGTGTCGACGGGTTCGCGGAACGCCTGCAGGGCTATGACGTGCTCGGCATCATGCGCGAGCGGTCTCCTCTGAAGCGCGATCTCCTTGAGAAGCTGCCCGGCCTGAAGCTGCTGGCGACGGCCGGGATGCGCAACGCCGCCATCGATCTCGACTATTGCCGCGAGCGCGGGATCGCCGTTTGCGGCACGCAGAACTCGGCTCAAGCGACGCCGGAACTGGCCTGGGGCATGATGTTGGCGCTGGCGCGCAATATCCACATCGAGAATGACCGAATGCGTTCGGGGTCGTGGATCACCACGCTTGGCGTGGACCTGCAGGGCAAGACGCTGGGCATACTAGGGCTGGGCCGCCTGGGCACGAAGATGGCGCAGATCGCGCGGGTCTTCGACATGAACGTGATCGCGTGGTCGGCCAATCTGACCGTCGGGGCGGCGGCCGAGCACGGCGTCGAGCGCGTGGAGAAAGATGAACTTTTCCGCCGGGCGGACTTCCTGACGATCCACTACAAGCTGGGGGAGCGGTCGCACGGGCTCGTCGGTGCTGCGGAACTGGCGCTGATGAAACCGACGGCCTACCTCGTCAACACCTCGCGCGGGCCAATCGTCGATACCGGCGCACTGATTGCGGCTTTGGAGTCTGGTGGCATCGCCGGAGCGGGCATCGACGTCTACGATTACGAACCGCTGGAGGCTGACGCGCCGATCCGCAAGGCACCGAACACGATTCTGACGCCGCATCTCGGATACGTCACCGATGGCTGTTACCGCGCCTTCTATGGGCAGATGGTCGAGAGCATCGAGCGCTGGATCGCCGGGGCACCGGTGCGGAGCCTGCTGTGAGCGAACCCCGCAAGGATGCGCTTTGGGAGCAAGGTCTTGAGACACGACGCGCTGTCGTCGGAGACGAGTATGTCGACGATTCGCTGCAGCGGATGGACGATTTCAACGCTGGTCTGCAGGACTTCATCACGCGCACGGCGTGGGGCGATATCTGGAACCGTCCGGGGCTCGCGCGGCGCGACCGCTCGATCCTCAACATCGGGATGCTGATCGCGCTCGGCAAGACGGACGAGCTGAAGCTGCATCTGCGCGGCGCCGTGCGCAACGGCGTGACGAAGGCGGAAATCAGCGAGTGCATTCTGCAGGCCGCGATCTATTGCGGCGCGCCGGCCGCGCTCGAGGCGACGCGGATCGCGCGGCAAGCATTTGAGACACTGGACGAATCCTGAACGGGAGCGGGACATGAAGAGCTACAAGATCGCCTGCATTCCGGGCGATGGTATCGGTAACGAAGTGATGCCCGAAGGCATTCGCGCCCTGGACGCTGCTGCGGCGGCGGGTGGCTTCACGCTGGAATACACTCACTACGACTGGTCCTGTGAACGCTACAAGGCGACCGGTGCGATGATGCCGGTAGACGGGATCTCGCAACTCTCCCAGTCGGATGCGATCTTTCTGGGTGCCGTAGGCTTCCCGGGCGTGCCGGACCACATCTCACTCTGGGGTCTTCTGGTGCCGATCCGGCGCGAGTTCGATCAGTATGTGAACCTGCGCCCGGTGCGGCTTTTGCCTGGAGTGCCGTGCCCGCTGGCAGGCAAGGCGCCGGGGGACATCGACTTCTGGGTGGTGCGGGAGAACACCGAAGGCGAGTACTCCCAGGTCGGCGGCATGATGTTTGCCGGGACCGAGCGTGAGTTCGTGACCCAGCAGGCCGTTTTCACGCGCAAGGGCTGCGACCGGATCAGCCGCTATGCCTTTGAGCTGGCGAAGAAGACGGGTGCCGGCAAGGTCGACATGGCCACCAAGTCGAACGGGATCTTCGTCTCGATGCCCTATTGGGATGAACGCTTCCGGGTCGTCGCCGCCGAATACCCCGATATCGAGACACAGGAACACCACATCGACATCTTGTCGGCGCGCATGGTGATGAGCCCGGAAAGCTTCGAAGTCGTCGTCGCGACCAATCTTTTCGGCGACATTCTGTCGGACTTGGGACCTGGTGTTACCGGTACCATCGCGGTCGCGCCGTCCGCCAACATCAATCCTGAACGGGCACATCCCAGCATGTTCGAGCCGGTGCACGGAAGCGCGCCGGACATTGCAGGGCAGGGGATAGCCAATCCGGTCGGTCAGATCTGGTCTGGTGCGATGTTGCTGGAGCATCTCGGAGAACCCGAGCCAGCCGCAAAGATCGTTGCAGCAATCGAGAGCGTTCTCGGCAACCCTGACGCACCGAAGACCGGCGATCTGGGCGGTTCAGCCAAAACGACAGACTTGGGTGAGGCCATCGCGGCCGAAATTCTCGGGTGACTTCTCGGGCGATGATCGGGACGCGGTCTGACGTTCACTGGGTATCGATGCGGTGAATATCGCACAGGGCGTCCATTGTGGACCTCGCCGCGACGAAACTTAAGCGATTTCGTCGCGCATCGCGATAGCGTCGTGGAGTGAACCGGGTTGGAAGGTTCCTCAGCTTGGTGCCGACCGTCCCGGTGACGTGTTGGAGGCGGTATCGTCTCGTTCACATGTGGAACTGCACAGTTGCCTGATCCATCGTGCCGAGAATGGTTTGCAGCTTCCCGCGCGCGTAGATCTGCTTTCCGTTCGGGCCTTGCTTGGCATAGGAGTCGATTGCGCCAAGGAAGCCGAACACCTTGCAGTTCTTGTAACCGAGATCGCGCAGCGCTTTGCCGAGCCTCTTGGCGAATGGGTCGCCTTTGGGACCTGACTCTGCGCTGTGGCAGTTGTAGCAAACGACCGCGCCGGAGAACGACTTGGGCAGGCCCGAGTCGAGGATGCGCTTCGCGACTGTAGCACTGCTGGCTTTCTCGCCCCCGCGACCGCCCTCGATCGTGTCTTGTCCCGGCATGCCGTGCCCGCGAATCCAAAGCTGGTCCTTCAGGTCGGCGCAGAATTTCAGTTTGTCGTTGTTCGGGTTGAACCAGACTCCTGTCGACAGGATTCCTTGCTCGAGATCATCCCGCATGCTGTGTGCGTTCTTCTTCATTCCGAGCATCTGACCATTGTCTGCTTTCGCTCCGACAGCAGCGTACTCGCGTTGTGCGACCAGGATTTTCCAGTTCGCCGGGTCGTATGGCATGAAGTAGTATTTCATCGGGTCATCCTTTCTGGTTTGATCTTACTAAATCTCATTTTGATATTTAGTGATTGCCCAGATAGAGGATACCCCCAGGTGATTCTGTGACGTTTGTTACAAGCTCAGAAAAAACTCGCTTCGCGCTGACCACGGATGGAAGCGCCTTCTGAAAAGTCACTCAGGAATTCGGCAAAGGCAGTTGGCCAAAGTCTCAAAAAGCCTTGAGCAGTTATGACTGCTCCGCCTTCCAAGCCTCATAGCGCGCTTTGGTTTCGTCGTTCATCGGGTAAAGGCCCGGCAGGGTTGCGCCGTGTTGGGTGACCTGATCCATGATCCAGCCCTCCATACGCTCCTGTTCCGGCGCTTCGGCGAGAACCTGATCGAGATAGGCCGCCGGGATCAGCACCGCTCCGTCCTGATCGGCCACGATGATGTCGTTCGGGTAGACGGCGACACCGCCGCAGGCGATCGGCTGGTTCCAGGCGACAAAAGTCAGTCCCGCCACCGAGGGCGGCGCAGCAGCGCCCGCGCAAAAGACCGGGAGATCGGTTGACAGCACGCCTTCCACGTCGCGCACGACGCCGTCCGAGACCAACGCCGCGACGCCGCGTTCCGCCATGCGTGCAACGAGGATATCCCCGAAGATCCCCGCATCCGTCACGCCCATGGCGTCGACCACGGCGACGCAGCCTGCGGGCATGTCCTCGATCGCCGCACGGGTCGAGATCGACGAAGACCATGAGGCCGGCGTCGCGAGATCCTCGCGGGCGGGTACGAAGCGCAACGTGAAGGCCGGGCCGACAACCCGTGCTTGCCCCGGGCGCAGCGGCAACGTCCCGCGCAGCCAGACATTGCGCAGGCCCTTCTTCAGCAGGATCGTCGTGATCGTCGCGGTGGTGACGCCCATCAGCGTCTCACGGGCGGTCTGGTCGAATGGCATGGAAGTCCCCTCTTGCGGCGGCGGCACGTTCGGGTCCTGCGGCATTTCTGTCAAGCATGCGCCTTGCGTCCGGGCCCGAGGTGCGAGACCGTCTGGCCATGGCACGAACATCGGCATTGGGAGACCTGCTGAGCACCGTTCTGGAGCGCGGTGCCCGGCTGGTGGATTTCTCCGGCGAAACCGACAGCGACGGGGTTGCCCGGCTGTGCGCCGACCTGATGTCGACGCGTGGGGAAGCGTCGGGCGTGGCACTGGCAGCGGAGATCCTGGCGCGCTATCGCGCTTTGCAGGCAGAGGGCCGGCTGGCTTTCTTCGAACACCTCGCCGCCGCCTTCAATCCCGACGGAGCGGCGGTGGTGGCAGCAGCACAAGCCTATGCCGAGGACGACTCGCCGAAAGCGCTCGCAGAACTTGTGGCGCTGTCCGAACCGCCGCGGCAGGAACTGTTCCGCCGCCTGAACCTCGCGCCGGGCGGGACCGAGGGTCTGGTGCGGATGCGCGCCGATCTCTTGCCTTTGGTCCGAGGGCATCCCGAACTGGCGGCGATCGACCATGACTTCCGCCACTTGCTGGGATCGTGGTTCAATCGCGGCTTTCTGGTCATGCGCCGGATGGACTGGGCGACCCCGGCCTCGCTGCTGGAGAAGATCATTGCCTATGAGGCCGTCCACCATATCGGCGACTGGGACGAGTTGCGCCGCCGGGTCGAGCCCGCAGACCGGCGCTGCTTCGCGTTCTTTCATCCCTCGATGCCGGACGAGCCGCTGATCTTCGTCGAGGTTGCTCTGACGCGCGAGGTGCCGGGCTCGATTCAGGCGCTGCTGGCGGCGGATCGCGACGCGCTGGCGCCGGATCAGGCGAAAGTGGCGGTGTTCTACTCGATTTCGAACTGTCAGCCGGGGCTCGCGGGCGTCTCGTTCGGTGCGTTCCTGATCAAACAGGTGGCACAGGACTTGTCGGACGAGCTTCCGGGCCTCGAGACTTTCGTCACGCTGTCCCCGGTACCCGGCTTCACGCGCTGGCTGCGCGCGGAAGCAGAGCACGACCCGGAGCGCCGTGCCGCAACGGCGCTAGCGGATCTGGATGCTCCGGGTTGGCTGGATCGCGCCGATGATGCGAAGGCCGAAATCATGGCGCTTGCCGCTCAATATTTCCTCGAAGCCAAGAGGCCGGATGGTCAGCCGCCCGATCCCGTGGCGCGGTTCCATCTTGGCAATGGGGCCGAACTGGAGGCAATGCACTGGATGGGCGATATCTCGGAGAAGGGGATCGCGCAGGCCGCCGGGCTGATGGTGAACTATCGCTACCGGCTGGACCGGATCGAAGCGAACCACGAAGCCTACGTGACGGGCGGCGAGATCAAGGCGTCACGGGCGGTGCGGGGGTTCGTGTAGGGACTTCTGCTCCGAACCAGTCATCGATTTCGCTGTCGAACGCCCGCGATGCGATTTGTACGGCGAGGCCGGGCGGTATCCGTTATTCCGCATCGAGGGCATAGTTCTGCGCCAAAACGCGTTCTCGGTTGGATCACAAGGGCGGTGACGCGAGCCGACAGTTCGACGTAACTCTGTCCTGATCCGAGGCGCGCCGCAGGCTTTGTTGAGCGGCATCCCGACGTCATCCTCTCCCTGATCACCGCCCCCTTTTCAAGCTCGCGCAATCCCGGCAAGGTGCGGCCAGACCGACAGGGGAGACCGGGATGTCCGAGACCTATACGAGCTATGATCTGGTGGAGTTCGACAAGCCGCTGGTCGCGCAGAAACGTGCCATGCCGGTGCCTGAAGGAACCGAAGTGCTGATCCGCGTGCGTCGCTCCGGGGTCTGCCATTCGGACATTCACATCCAGGAAGGGTTCTTCGATCTGGGTGAAGAGGGCCGGCTGGACATGGCGGAGCGCGGCATGAAGCTGCCGCAGGCATTGGGACACGAATTCCTCGGTGAAGTCGTAGCGTTCGGCCCGGATGCCGAGGGCCTCGACGGTGCCGAGATCGGCAAGACCTTCATGGTGCACCCGTGGATCGGCTGTCTGCAGCCGGATTGCATCGCTTGCTCGAATGATCGTGAGAATGACTGCATGAAGATGCGTGCGCTCGGCGTGGTGCGCGATGGCGGTTACGGCGAGTACGTGGTGGTCGATCACCCGCGGTTTCTGGTGAATATCGACGGTTTGGACCTGGACACCGTGACGCCCTATGCGTGCTCGGGTGTCACCGTTTTCTGCGCGCTGAAAAAGGTCGACCCATCGCTGATGAACCCGGGCGAGTGGCTTGCCGTGATGGGCACGGGTGGACTCGGCCTGAATGCCATCGCCATCGGCAAGGCCATGGGCTTCGAGAAGATCGTCGCCTGCGACATCGATGACGTGAAGCTGCAGACAGCGGTCAGCATGGGTGCCGATGCGGTTCTCAACACGAAGCGCGAAGATGCCTTGGAAGAATTGCGCAAGATCACCGACAACAAGCTTCTCGGTGTGGTCGACACGGTCGGTGTGCCGCAGACGTCGCGTCTTTCGGTGCATGCGCTGGTCAAGATGGGCCGCTACGTGATCGTCGGCCTGCATGGCGGCGATTTCAAGATGCCGCTGCCCTGGCTGCCGCAGAAGGCGCTGACCGTGCGCGGCTCCTATGTCGGCTCGTGCAAGGATCTCAAGGAACTGATCGATCTGGTGCGAACCGGCGATGTCAAAGAGATCCCGGTGGAGACACGTCCGCTTTCTGCCGCTTCCGAGACGTTGGAAGACCTGAAGGCGGGCAAGATCAATGGCCGCGTCGTCCTGACCACGGATTAATGCTGACTGGCTTGAATTTGGTGCAATACAGCGCAGATTAATGTTGCACTGCACAAATCAGCCTTGATCTCCAACAACGGGCGCGCCATTCTTGGTCCCGAGGCGCGCGGCAAGGCGGCTTCCACGATCCGACGGGAGGGTTCTGAGTGGTGCCGGAGGTCTTTGATGGGACGTCTTTCGAGAGTTGCCGTGGTCGAGAGCGATGCCGCGGATGAGCGAACGCAAACAGTGTTGAACGCCCTGGCTGCGATCCGGTGCTCGATGGAAATTCTGCGCGACACTGCTGACATTTCGTCCGACGAACGCATTATGTTTGCGGAGATGGCGTTGGCGGAGGAAGCCCGTGTCGAAAGCCTTTTTCTGGCGATGATGGCGGATCGTGAAACAGAATCGTGAGTTTCGATCTCTGGTGCCGATCCCGATGCTGATTTAGGGATCGCTCCCCGAAACAACTGGAGACAGACATGTCAGCCCTGACACCCGGACGGCCATTCCCGAGCATTGATCTGCCACGCGTTGGCGGGGGGCGTGTCACGAACGCGTCGCTCGACGCGCCTTACATGACCGTTCTGAATGTCTATCGCGGCCTGCACTGTCCGCGCTGCCACGCCCAGTTCGACGATTTCCTCGCGCATCGCGGCGATCTCGATGAGGCCGGGGTCAAGATCGTGTCGATCTCCACCGATCCGCAGGACCGGGCGGAGCAGGCCGTCGCCGAATGGGGGCTGGGAGATCTCGTTGTCGGCCACGATCTAGGCATCCAGCACGCGCGGGATCTCGGCCTCTTCATATCCGAGGCGATCCGTGAGGGTGAAACAGCTCAGTTTGCCGAGGCTGCGGTGTTTTTCATTCGACCGGACGGCGTGCTCTGGGGATCGTCGATCAACTCGTTTCCCTTCCTCCGTCCCACAGCGGCAATGATCCTGGATGCCATAGCCACGGCGAAGTCGCGCAACTACCCGCCGCGGGGCAACCTCGCCGCCTAGATCGAGCCGTTGCGCGGGTGCCGATGTCCGGCACCCGGAGTGTAACATTCGTCACAAAACAGCGAATTAAAATTTTTTTTGATATTTAAGTTGACGTGCCCATCGAGAATTCCTATCTCTGAGTCATCGAACGAAACACCTGGGATTACGGGGCAACGGCAATGACGCGGATTTCGATCAAGAACAATTGCAAGGGCATCATCAAGTACTTCAACAAAGCCCGGTCGACCGGATTGGTCCGGATGGAAGACGGTTCGGAATTCTACATCAACCGGCGTCACGAGGGCGACGGGGACCGCTTCGACAAGGGCCAGAAGGTGAAGTTCAGCCTTCACATCGCCGACAAGGGCTCCACCCAGATAATGGACCTCCGCCCCGCCTGATCCCCTCATGGCGGTGGTGTACGCGGCCCGTTGCGAGCCGCGTTGGGGGCCGGGCGCGGCTTGTACTCCGGGGGTGTCCTTCGTGGGAGCCGGGGTTTGGGCCGCGCCCGAACATCTTTGGCTGCGCGCTAAAGCACGAACAGCATGATCGCAGCGACGATCGTCGCGATGCCGACAAATTCCTGAACCGAGATCCGCTCCCGAAAATACAGCGTGGAGAGCAGGACGGTGAAGATCACTTCCGTTTGTCCGACAGCCTTGACGTAGCTGGCATTCTGCATGGCCATCGCGGTGAACCAGCCGATCGATCCGATGGCCGATGTCAGGCCGATGAACATGCACGGCCGCATGACGCTCGAAAGCTTGCTAAACTCCCCGCGCTCAGAGGCGGCGAGCCAGAGCCCGAGGGCCACGACCTGCATGGACGTCACGAAGACAACCGACCATGCGCCGCGCCAGATCGTCGAGTCTTGCTCGAGCACGAGCGAGGCTTCGCGCAAGAAGAGATAACTCAGGCAGAACAGGAAGCCCGTGGTCAGTCCGATCAACGTCGCCCGCGAGAACACGGCGCTCAAGACCCCACCGCGCAGCGCCCTACCGGTCTTTCCCGCCGACATGAGGATCACGCCGACGAAGGTCAGCGCGATGGCGATCCAGCCGGTGAATGAGATCACTTCGGAGAACAGCACCGATCCGATGAGTGCGGCCTGCATGATGTCGGTCTTCGTCAGCATGGTGCCGACGGCAAAATTGGAGAGCCGGAACAGCACGATCAGCAGGTAGGTCGCGACGACCTGCGTCGCGGCGGCCATGGCGCAGTGAAAGAGATAGAGCGCCGGGATGTCGGGTGCGCCGAGACCTTCCGCCTGGCACACGACCCACAGATAAACCAGCATGACCGGAAGCCCGAAGAGCGACCTGACATAGGTTGTCATCCATGTGCTCAGACGCGCGTTCAGGGACTTCTGGGCGGCGGTCCGGACGGCCTGCATCAGACCGGCAATCATGGCGATCGCGATCCAGATCAGCTCCATGTGCCTGATATCCTTCGTGGCGTTCGGACGCGGGACTTAACATGGGCGCGGAGGCGTGCTGTTTGGAAACTGTTATGCGCGCGGGTTCATCAGGGAGGCGATGCGATGCGGATCGGGTTTATCGGCGTTGGAAAGATGGGGGCGCCGATGGCGCTGCGCCTGGCAGGCGCCGGTCACGCGGTGACCGTCTTTGACAATTCGCAGCAAGCCGTATCTGGGATCGCCGGGAGCGAAGGTATCACGGCCGCGCCGACGCTCGAGGATGCCGTGCGGGGGGCGGAACTCGTCATCACCATGTTGCCCAATGGCGCGATCGTGCGGTCGGTCGTTGAATCCTGCATGGGTGCGATGGACGAGGGAGCGGTTCTGGTCGACATGTCGACCTCGTACCCTTTGGAGACGACAGATCTGCGCACCGTCTTGCCGGAGCGGGTGGCGCTGGTCGATGC
Organism: Pseudomonadota bacterium; assembly: GCA_039184865.1. GTDB lineage: Bacteria > Pseudomonadota > Alphaproteobacteria > Rhodobacterales > Rhodobacteraceae > Thermohalobaculum. The sequence goes on from JBCDAV010000002.1 coordinate 38,195, forward strand.
GCCGGTCTCGGGCGGTGTCTGGCGGGCCGAGATCGGGACGTTGACCCTGATCACGGGTGGCGAAAGCGAAGTCATCGACCGGGTCGAGCCCGCCTTGTCGGCGATGGGAACCGTCGTTCGCACGGGCGGTCTGGGCTCGGGACATGCCATGAAACTGTTGAACAACTACTTGTCTGCGTCCGGCCTCGCGGCAGCGTCCGAAGCCGTGCTGATCGGTCGGAAATTCGGCCTCGATCCGGATGTCATGGCGGATGTCTTCAACGGTTCGACCGGGATGAACAACGCGACGAAGGTGAAGCTGAAACAGCACATTAACAACGGCGCGTTCGCGACCGGGTTCACCACAGGTCTGATGAACAAGGACCTGAGCCTTGCACGGCGACTGTCCGAAGATCTCGGTGTGGCCTCGCCCGGTCTGTCGGCGACACAGGAGCTTTTCGAGCGCGCCGTGGACCAACTCGGCGAGGCATCGGATCATTCCGAAATCATCAAGGTGATCGCCGATACGGATTGACCGCAAGGCCTTTGTGCTGCGCTCAGGCGTCCTCGACGGCCATGAACTGCAGACGCGCCAGTCGCGCGTAGAGCCCGTCTTGCTGCAGCAGATCCTCGTGACGTCCCTCGGCCACGATCCGTCCCTGATCGAGCACGATGATGCGATCCGCGCGCTTAACCGTCGCCAACCGATGCGCGATCACAAGGGTTGTCCGACCCGCGCTCATGGTCTCGACCGCCTTCTGTACGGCGCGCTCGGATTCCGCGTCGAGTGCCGAGGTCGCCTCGTCGAGCAGCAGGACCGGCGCATCGCGCAGGATAGCGCGCGCGATGGCAATCCGCTGCTTCTGGCCGCCGGACAACAGAACCCCGCGTTCGCCGAGATCGCTGTCGTATCCCCGCGGAAGCGCGCCGATGAATTCGTCTGCTGCGGCGGCATTCGCGGCAGCGGCGACATCCTCGTCGCTCGCACCGGGACGCCCGTAAAGAATGTTGGCGCGAACGCTGTCGGCGAAGATCACGGGTTCCTGCGGGACCAGCGAGATCCGGCTTCGCAGATCGTTCAGGCTGGTGGTTTGAACCGGCGTGCCGTCGAGCGTGACCTCGCCGCTGACCGGGTCATAGAAGCGCAGCAGCATCTGAAAAATCGTTGTCTTGCCTGCACCGGAGGGTCCGACGATGGCGATCGTTTCGCCCGGCTCGACGCGAAAGCTCACGCCGTTCAGGGCCGGAGCATCGGGCCGGCTCTCATAGGCAAAATGTACGTCGCGAAACTCAATACTACCCCGGGGCGGATCCGGCATCGCGACGGGCGCGGGCGGATCCTTGACCGGGTTGTCCATCGCCAGCAATTCGACCAACCGCTCGGTTGCACCGGCGGCGCGCTGCAACTCGCCCCAGACCTCGGACAAGGCACCGACCGCACCGGCCGTGACGATGGCGTAGACGACGAACTGGGTCATCATGCCGGGACTCATCGTTCCGGCCATCACGTCGCGCGCGCCCAACCAGACGATGCCGACGATCCCGGTGAAGACCAGGAAGATGACGATCACCGTGAGCGCCGAGCGCGCGCGAATGCGCCGGTGGGCTGCGTCGTACGCGGCCTCGACCCGACCCCGGAATCTGCTGCGTGACAGACCGACATGGGTCATCGCCTGAACGGTCTGGGCGGCCTGCAAGATCTCTCCGGCCGAGGTCGCGCTGTCGGCAATGAGATCCTGGCTGAGCCGGGACAGTTTGCGGACGCGGCGCCCGAGGATCAGTATCGGAATGACCACAAGCGGCACCAGCAGAACGGTCAGCGCCGTGAGCTTTGGTGACGTGAACAGCATCAGGACCAGCCCGCCGACGAAGAGCAGGATGTTGCGCAGCGCGATCGATGCGGTCGAGCCGACGACGGATTGGACGACCGATGTATCCGTCGTGAGGCGCGTTAGCACCTCGGCGGTCATGATCTTCTCGAAGAAGGCCGGGCTCATCACGGCGACATGGTCGAAGACGGCGGCACGTATGTCGGCGATCACGCGTTCTCCGAGGCGGCTGACAAGATAGAAGCGCAGGCCCGTCGCAACGGCGAGCGCGGCCGACACGCCGATCAGCGCGGTGAAATACTTGTCAATCAGGTCGTAATCGGCGGCTCCGAAGCCGTCTATGACCCGGCGCAGCGCAATCGGCAGCGACAGCGTCAGGGCTGCCGCGGCGACGAGCGCGAAGCCAACGCCGACGATCGTGCCGATATACGGGCGCAGGTAGGGGACCAAACCGCGCAACGGGCTGATCTTGGCCGATTTCGCCCGTTCCTCCTGTTCGCCCTGTGCTGCCAATACTGCCCCCGGATCGTGATTGCGCGCCTGATAGCAACGCGCATGTCCGTGCTCAAGGACGCTGCTGCCGCAGCATGGAAGATCGGGCGGGAGTGCAAAATCGACACGCATCCGTCGAATTCGGTACGGCAGGCCACGGAGACTTTTGCGATACACCTTCCTGCCCCAGCATCGCGAGTCCATGCGCCTTCTGATTTCCTTCGTCGCCCTGTTCCTGTCCGCGCTGTTCATCCAGTTCGGATCGGGATCGCTTGGTCCGCTCGATGCGTTGTCCGGCGCGGCATACGGCTGGTCGAATGCCCAGATCGGCCTGCTCGGATCAGCCCATTTTGCCGGGTTCTTCATCGGCTGCTGGGCGATGCCCCGGATGATCGGACTGGTCGGGCATTCGCGCGCCTTCGCGGCAGCGGCGGCGGTCGGAGCGACAGGGGTGATCCTGCACCCCGTCCTGATCGGGCCGGAGTACTGGGCGGGCCTTCGCGTGCTGTCGGGGATCTCGATCGCCGGCTGTTATACGGTGGTCGAAAGCTGGATGCAGGCGAAGATGGACAAGTCGTCACGGGGCAGGGTGTTCGGCGTCTACCGGTTCGTCGATCTCGTCGGTTCCATCGGCGCACAGGGTCTGATCGCGCTTCTCGAGCCGGCAGCCTATGCCTCCTACAATATCATCGCGATCTTCTGCGTGCTCTGCCTGATGCCGCTCGCGCTGACGACGCAGGTCCCGCCGGTGGTTGACCACCCGCCGAAGCTGATGCCGCGCAAGGCCTGGAGCGTCTCACCGCTGGCGTGTTTCGCAATCGTCATCGCCGGAGCGACGGGCGCCAGTTTCCGAATGGTCGGACCGCTCTTCGCTGTCGAGATCGGTCTGGAGGCCAGCGGGATCGCGGCGTTCCTGGGAGCGGCGGTGTTGGGTGCGGCGGCGGCGCAGATCCCGGTCGGGTTCCTCGCCGACAAGCTGGACCGGCGCTGGGTGCTGAACGGATTGTCCGTGGTCGCGATCATCACTTGCGGGTTCGTGACATTGGCGCTGGTACCGGGAGACACCGCGGGTGCACTTGCGGCCTCGGCAGCTTTCGGAGCGAGTTCGATCACCATCTACTCGGTCGCCTCGGCCCATGCGAACGACTTCTGCAAGGAGGACTTTCGGGTGGAACTGAACGCCGCCCTGATCTTTTTCTTCTCCGCCGGGGCCATCACCGCACCGACGATCGCCGCCGCGATGATCGAGGCCTACGGACCCACCGGGCTCTTCTGGTTCATAGGTGCGGCGCATCTGGTTCTGATCGCGTTTACGCTGTATCGTATGACCCGGCGCGGGGCTGCGCCCAATACACCGTACCGCTACATGCCGCGCACCTCGATGGTGCTCGCCCGCCTCGCAAAACGGGGTGGAGACGACAAGAAGGAGATTTCAGAATGAAACTGTTCCACTCGCCGCTTTCGCCATATGTGCGCAAGGTCAAGGTCGTGGCCCACGAGGCAGGCATGCTCGACGACATCGAATTGATCGACGTGGCCGGAACGCCGACCGATCCGAACGATGACGTGCTCGCCGCGAACCCGGTGGGGAAAATCCCGGTCCTCGAGACGGACGACGGGCAGCACATCGTCGACAGCCGTGTGATCTGCCGATATCTTGACGAGGCGGCGGGCTCGGGTCTCTACCCGCATGGCGCGTCGCAGTTTCCGGTCCTGACGCGCGAGGCCATCGCCGAAGGCATGATCGACGCGGCCTTGCTGGCGGCCTACGAGGCTCGCCTGCGGCCCGAAGAGATCCGCTATGCGCCCTGGGTCGAAGGCCAGCTCAACAAGGTCCGCAACGGCGCAAAGTATTTCGAGTACCACATCGACGCGATGGCCGGTCACCTGACAATCGACAAGATCGCGCTGGGATGTGCGCTCGGCTATGTCGATTTCCGCCATCCTGACGCCGGCTGGCGCGACGACTGCCCGGCGCTGACCGCCTGGTACAACGCCTTCAGCGAGCGCCAGTCCATGAAGGACACCGTGCCGTCACAGTGAACTTCGGCAAGGATGGGTGAAACCACCCGTCCTACGAGTTGCCTGCGTCCCGGGGCCGGATCAGCCCCGCGACGATGAACATTCCGGCGCCGAGCCCGAGGCTCGGCCAGCCGATGAAGGGCAGGGTGACGAAAACTCCTGCAATGCTGGCGAGCATCAAAAGGATGCCGCCCAGAGCGAGGTAGTTGCCGAGAGTCTCTCGCACGGGCCGGTTCGTCCTTGTCAAATGGCGTCAGTCGGGGAGGAGACCTCCGTTGGTCTTCACCCAATCCCACATCTCCCGGCCCATTCCCATGCTAATCTCGATCGAGATCGGTTCGTGTGTGATCGTCGAGAGGTGCTTCCTCTGTTGGTGGCCTGTCCCGAGCTTCTGCTTGACGACATCGCCCTTGATTTTGCCTCCGGAGATCTTCTTGATGAAACCGCATCCTCCGGGGCCGTCGAAAGGCTTCCATGCGAAGCGCCCGGCCGCAAACGTCGGAGAATCTTTGAAGGCATCGTCCAGCAAGCTGTCGAGAAACTCCTGCATGTTCTTGTCGTCTTCCTTGGGTTCGGTCATCGCGCTCCCCTGTTCTGGTTGGAGCACCATAATATCACGGCAGGCGTTCATGCCGGATAGCTGATCCGCCCGCCGCAGACCGGCTCGCGGCAGCCGGTTGTCGAGGGGGCCGAGGTCGGCAGGCCGCGCAACACCCGGACCGCGAGATAGGCGAAGGCCTGGGCCTCGAGCATATCGCCGTCGAGCCCGACGGCCTCGACCGGTTCCACCGGGGCATCGAGGCGATCCTGCAGCATCCTCATCATGGTGTTGTTGTGGCGCCCGCCGCCGCAGACCAGCCAGCGGGATGGGGGAGACGGCATGTGACGCACACTCTCGGCCACGCAATCGGCAGTGAAAGCCGTGAGCGTTGCGGCACCGTCATTGGTTGTGAGACCTTCCACGGCTCCCAGCACCCCGTGGAATTCGTTGCGGTCGAGCGATTTCGGTGGGCGACGGTCGAGATAGGCTTGCGCAGAGTTTGAAACCAACCGGTCCGGGTGGATGCGGCCGGTTGCCGCTGACATGCCGTTGGAGTCCATTTCCTCTCCGGTCCGCTTACCCATCCAATCATTGATCAGCGCATTGCCGGGACCTGTATCAAAAGCCATCAGCGCGCCGTCCTCTGACGGCGTTGCTTTCACGGGGTCGATCCACGTCACGTTTCCAACGCCGCCGATGTTTAGGAAAGCAACGGGTTCTGTCGCGCCGATGAACTTGGCGAGCGCAAAGTGATAGAATGGCGCAAGAGGCGCACCCTCCCCACCTGCGTCGAGATCAAGGCGTCGAAAATCTGTAATGCAGGGTAGTGGGAACTGCGACGTGTCGGGCTCGATCTGAAGCGTGAAACCTTCCAGCGGGCGATGCAAAATTGTTTGTCCGTGGACCCCGATGATGCTCCCTAACGAGTCAGCATCCGAACCGCTCCCTGACATCGTTATCAATTCATCAATCACGACCAGATGAGCTTGAGTCATCGTCTCGACGAGCATCTCAATTTCATAAACGCCTTCGAAGCCTGAAGCACGATGTTCCGTCAGATCGTCCGTTCGCATCCCCTCGGCCCAGTCCATCGCTTTGACAATCGTGATCTCTGCCTCATCCGGGATGTATTCAAAGTGTGTTGCTCCGAACTCGAAGATTGTCTCCCCATCAGTTTTTATCAGAGCGCCATCGACACCATCCATCGACGTTCCGGTCATGAAACCAATTGCCCAGATCGGCTTGCCGGTCGCGACCTCGATCATGGCTTTCAATCCCCCGCACGCTTCGCTATCAGGCGCGCTCTGCTTATATGAGGAAGGACCGATGACCTACCAGCCGAAATCGGAGTTTCTGCGTGTGATGATCGCGCGCGGGTTTCTCCAGGACTGCACCGACATGGAGGGACTGGACAGCGCCCTGATGGGCGGCGCGGTTCCCGGCTATATCGGGTTTGACGCCACTGCCACCTCGCTCCACGTCGGCAGCCTGATGCAGATAATGATGCTGCGCTGGCTGCAGCAGACCGGACACCAGCCGATCGCACTGATGGGGGGCGGGACCTCGAAGATCGGCGATCCGAGCTTCCGCGACGATGCCCGCAAGCTGATGACCAACGAGGTGATCGACACCAACATCGCCGGGATCAAGACGGTCTTCGACAAGTTCCTGAATTTTGGCGCGTCGGGCGACGGCGCGGACGGCAAGGCGATCATGGCCAACAATGCCGACTGGCTGGACACGCTGGAGTACATCCCGTTCCTGCGTGAGGTCGGATCGCTTTTCAGCGTCAACCGGATGCTGGCCTTCGAAAGCGTGAAGTCCCGGCTCGACCGCGAGCAGTCGCTGAGCTTCCTCGAGTTCAACTACATGATCCTGCAGGCCTACGACTTCTCCGAGCTGAACCGGCGCCATGGCTGCCTATTGCAGATGGGCGGCTCGGACCAGTGGGGCAACATCGTCAACGGGATCGACCTCAGTCGGCGGATGAACGAGGCGACGGTGTTCGGGCTGACCTCGCCGCTGCTGACCAAGGCCGACGGCTCGAAGATGGGCAAGTCGGCCTCCGGGGCCGTATGGCTGAACGAGGACATGCTGAGCCCGTATGAGTTCTGGCAGTTCTGGCGCAACACGCTTGACGCAGACGTTGGAAAGTTCCTGAAGCTCTACACCGAGGTGCCGCTGGAAGAGGTCGCGCGGCTGGAGGCATTGGAAGGACAGGAGATCAACGACGCCAAGATCGTTCTAGCGAACGAAGTCACCACCATGTGCCATGGGCGCGCGGCCGCGGAAGCGGCAGAAGCAACGGCGCGCGAGGTGTTCGAGGCTGGTGGTGCAGGCGAGGATCTTCCGACCATCGTGCTGGCCGCGTCCGATTTCTCGGAGGCCGGGATATCTATCGGACAATTGTTCGTGCGGTCCGGCCTTGCCGAGTCCGGCAAGGCGGCGAAGCGTCTGATCGCCGACGGCGGTGCGAAGGTCAATGACGAGGCGGTATCGGATGCCGGGATGATGATCACGCCCGATCAGATGGCGGCACCCCTGAAGCTGTCGGCGGGCAAGAAGCGCCACGCGCTGGCGAAATTGGGCTGAGGCATTGCCGGGGTGGGCAACTTGCCCACTCGGTTCTTCTACAAAAATCAGCTCATTTAACGCGGTCAGGCTGCAATGTGGATCCCGTTCGAAGCCTGATAGGCGATCCGTCCGGCGCTCAGCGTCATCTTGACAGCGGGCGTCGCGCCTTCAGGCCAGTCGATCAGCACCAGATCGGCGCGTTTTCCGGCAGCAATCTCACCCCGATCCGGGAGGCCTGACGCGCGGGCGGGACCCGAAGACACCAGTCCCCAGAGCTGGTGCAATGGCGCGCGGCGTTCATCGTGCAGGCGCGCCACGGCCGCCAGCATCGAGGGGTAGAAATAGTCCGAGGCCAGGATATCGCAGAGGCCCTCGCTCACCATCTCGGCGGCCGACGGAGAGCCGATATGGCTGCCGCCGCGCACCACGTTCGGAGCGCCGAAGACGATGTGATCGCCGTTCGCGCGAGCCTCGCGTGCTACTTCGGGCGTCATCGGGAACTCGGCGATACCGGCGCCGAGGTTGCGGTAATACGTGCGGGTCTCGACCCGCGTGTCGTCATGGCTCAGCATCGGCGCGCCGCATTCGCGCCCGAGGGCTGCGACCTGCCGGATCGCGCCATCGACTCCGGTGCGCCGCTCCCAGATCTCTGCAAGCTTCGCGATGTACGCGTCGGTCGTCATCCCCGCGCGCTTGGCGTGCCCTTCGTTGCGGATCTTGAGCCGTTCGTCATCGAGCGCTGCAATCGAGAAGTCCGGTGACTGCTCGAATTCGCGTTGCTGGATCGGAACATCGAATGCCCGCATCGACATCGACGTGTGATCGTTGAAGGCAATCGACGGCGTCAACGGAGCGTTCAGAACGTCGCTCATCAGACCGAAGGCCTCGAAGGCAAAGGTCTCCCACCGCAATTGGATACGGTTCTCGACCGTCAGGCGGTCGTGCAGCGCATTCAGGCCCTCGACCATCGCCCGGCCGCGTTCGACGGACCGCAGGCCCTGCTCCCAACTCAGCGTGAGCGCGTGATAGGCAGTCGCGATCCCGTTGGCCGCCAACTGGCGATCGGTGTCGAGCAGCGCGGCATCCATCGGAAAGAACACGTTCGGACGCGGCATAATCTGGCGCTCGAACGCATCGCCGTGAACGTCGATCATCGCCGGCGCGAGGATCAGTCCCGAGCCATCGATCTCCTGCGCGGCGGGCGCATCGGTCCCGATCGCGTCGATCAGGCCGTCCTCGATCCGCAGATCGGTTTCGACCACATCGTCGGGCAGGACGATGCGCGCACCCGTGATCTTCAGGGTCATGGCGGCGGCCTTTCGCGCAGACGGGCCGCCCACGCGGCCAGGAGCGGCACGGCTATCATGACGAAGACGATTCGGACTATATGGTGCACCGCGACGAAGCCTGAATCCGCGTCGATGGCATAGGCGATCAGGCTCATCTCGGCGACGCCGCCGGGCGCATAGGCGAGCAACAGGGCGATCAGATCGAGCCCCGTGATCAGGCTGACCGCCACGGCAAGCAGGGCTGCCACCGTCATCAGAACCGCCGTTCCCCCGAATGTCAGCGCGCCGAATTCGATCAGCCGTTTGATGGGGACGCCGTGAAACCTCGTACCCACCGAAGCGCCCAGCACGAGCAGGCCGACCTCGACCAGCCAATGGGGCAGCACGCCCTCAATGATGCCGCCAAGCCTGAGGATCGCGGACATCACCAGGGGACAGACGAGCGGGAGGATCGGGATACCTGAATTGCGCAGGAGCCAGATCAGCCCGAGCGAACTTGCGCTTAGGATCGCAAGGTCTCTCAGGGAGACTAGATGCTGTCCGTCGAACAGGTCGGCCTCGGGTGCGGCGTAGCCCATCATTCCGAAGGCGACGACCGGGGCCATGCAGACGACAAAGGCGATCCTGAGTGATTGTGCGAGCGCCACGTTGCGTTCGTCGGCACCCAGCGAGCCGGAGATCAGGACGACAGCGGTCAGTCCGCCCGGGATCGAGGAACAGATCGCCGTCATCCGGTCTTCGCGCACGAGATGGCGGTAGTAGAGATAGGTCAAAGCGGTCGCGAGTGGCATGTAGAGCACCGCACCCGCGATCGAGATCGGCCATTGCAGGATTGCCTCGATCTGCATGCCCTCGAAACTTTCCCCCAGGAAAAGACCGATGATGAACATGAAGTTCGCCCGCAGCCACATCGGGACGAGCACGGGCAGCCCGGTGACGCTGGCCGCCATGCAGAAGAACAGTGGTCCCAGCATCCAGGCAAGCGGGACATGGAAGTGTTCGGCGACAAATCCCCCGATGGCGCCTATGACAAGGCCAAGCGCAAGACGGCGCACGGCGTCGCGGTTGAACCGCTCCTGCCACTTCGCGCCGAGGGCACTCATCCAGAGCGCCCCCGTCCATTTTGAGGTGTCAGTCGGTGATCATCACGCGGCGATAGAGGTGCCAGCTTGCGTGGCCGAGAACCGGAAACGCCAGGATCACGCCCAGAAACAGTGGCACCATGGCAACCGCCATCACGACGGCCAACAGGATGCCCCAGAACAGCATCGGCTGCGGGCTGGCGATCACGGCACGGACCGACGTGACCATGGCTGAAACGATGTCGATCTCGCGGTCCATCAGCATCGGCACGGTGATGACAGAGATGCAGAACAGGAAGACCGAGACGGCGCCTCCGATCAGTGTGCCGGCGACCAACATTGCGATACCAGACGACGAGAGCAGCAGGTCGAACGAGGTCATCACATTGGTCAGCGGCTTCAGCCCGAAGGTCAGCGCGAAAACCAGATGCGCGAGATAGACCCAGATCAGATAGACGAACAGCACGACGAAGGCATAAGACGGGATCTGCGTCTTGCCCTCGCGCATCACGGCGCCGAGGACCACCGGCCATGACAGCTCCAGACCGGCCTCGCGCCGGCGGGAGATCTCGTAGAGCCCGACTGCTGCGAACGGCCCGATCAGCGGGAATCCAGCGGCCAGCGGCAGAACCCAGTAACTCGATCCCTGGACGAACAACATGATCATGATCACCACGCCGGTGACCGAAAAGACGGCGCCGAAAAACAGGCTGTAGATCGGCGCTGCAGCGAGGTCCGCGAGACCGGCGTTGAGCGCGTACATCACGTCGGCGCGCGTGATGGTTCGAACTGCTGGAAGGGTGGCGGGCGATGCAGTCTGTGCATTCATCTGGCGTTTCCTCCGCAAATTTGCCGCTTGCGGGCGATGTGCGTCGGAGTCTGCCTGACGTCGCGGAAACCTTCAAGTCGGCTGCACCGGCAGGATTTCGTGTTCCGCACCGTCCCGGATGTCCGTGTAGAAACACGAGCGCCGGTTCGTATGGCAGGCCGGTCCGGTCTGATCGACCAGAACGAGCAGGCAGTCGCGGTCACAGTCGACGCGGAGCGAAATCAGACGCTGCAGATGCCCCGAGGTTTCGCCTTTCTTCCAGAATTTCCGGCGTGAACGCGACCAGTAAGTTACATGCCCGGAGGCAAGGGTTTCCGCCACGGCCTCGGCATTCATCCAGGCCATCATGAGAACCTCGCCGGTGTCGTGCTGCTGCGCGATCGCCGGGATCAGGCCCGCATCGTTGTAGACGAGTGTCGTCGGGTCAAAGGGACCGGGCAGCGGGCTTTCCGGTTTACCTGTGGACATTTAACACCTCTGCGATTGGGCCGGGGGTTTCCGATCCGCTTCGGCAGCGCTATTTACGGTCTCTGAACGGAGGCGTCCATGTCGGCAGTGACCCAGGATCTGATGAAGCTCTACTCCCAGCGCATTCTCGCGCTGGCGGCAGAGATTCCGCATATCGGACGGTTGGATGAAGCGACGGGCTCGGCGATGAAGCGCTCGCCGCTTTGCGGATCTACCGTCACCGTCGACATCGTCATGGATGGCGATCGAATTGACGACTTCGCGCAGGACGTGAAGGCCTGTGCTCTCGGACAGTCCTCGGCCTCGGTGCTGGCGTCTCAGGTCATCGGTCGCACACGCGCCGAGATCGAGACCGGTCGCGATGAGCTGAAAGCGATGCTGAAGAACGGAGGCGCGGTTCCCGGGGCGCCGTTCGACGAGCTTGAGGCCTTGCTGCCCGCGAAGGACTACAAGAACCGGCATGCCTCGATCCTGCTCGCCTGGGACGCGACGCTGGCCGCCATGGATGACGCTGCAACTTGATTTGGTTCCGCTGCTCCGGCGAATTCTGATCCACTTTGATCCCGTTCATGTGAACGGCGCGCAGGCGTTCCGGACTAGGGCGATAGTCGCGAACACTCAGGTGTTGCTGGCGAACAGCAGCAAGGCCGAGCCGGCGAAGCCGGTCATGAATGCCCAGCGCAGCATGAGGAATTTCCGGGCGAGAATGCGCGACGCGCCCATGTTGCTGGCGGCGATGGAGTTCAGCAGGTCGCCGAACCGGGTTTCCCGTGCATAGGCGCCGTGCATGTCGTCCGTATAGCCCGGCATCGTCAGGAACAACCATGTGAACCGGTTGCCGATCGGCGGGACCGCGTCGTCGGTGAAGCCGACGATCCGGGGCATGATGGTCGACAGACAAAAGAAGATCGAAACGATGATAATCGCCATCGACAGCATCTCGAGCGGGTCCTGAATCATGATCAGCACAGGCGCCGAGCCCTTGATCGCGATGAGACCGAGAATCGTCATGAGCGCCCCGGCCTTGGCGTCGGCAAACTGGGTCTGCGTCAGGATCGCGCTGTTCTGCGCAGCAAGGAAACTCATCCTGGCACGCATGGCGTCGCCGCTCGACACGTCCGGTTCTGTATTGATCACGGTGGTTGTGTCGAACTGTTGTTCCGGTGCTTCGAAGGGCATCATTCTTGTTCCAGCTTGCCGATCTTCCTTGTGGTTTTTTTCACGCAGAACGACCGAATCACGCTGTGAATTTTGTTACATTGGTCTCAGAAGAATTCTGATCTGCTTCGACTTCAAAGGCAGATTGCTATTTGTTCTAGTGGGTTAGGGAGACTTCAAACGTTCGTTGCGAGCAGAAGAACGCCACAGCCGACGAAGCCGGTCAGGAACGCATAGCGCAACATCAGGAACTTGCGCGCCAGCACGCGGGATGCTCCGACATTGCTGTTCGCGACCGACTCCAGCAGGGCGCCAATGTCGGCCTCGCGGGAGAATTCGCCGTGTAATTTGCCCGTGTATTTCGGCATCGCCATGAACAGCCACGTGTACCGATCCTGCGGCGGTGGGGTTTCATCGCGCTTGAAGCCCGAAAAGCGCGGCATGAGCGTCGCGAGGCAGAAGCTGATCGACAGGATGATCAACGCCATCGACAACATTTCGAGCGGGTTCTGGATGATCGAAATGGCAGGTGCGGCACCCTTGATGGCAACAAGGCCCAGGATCGTCATCAGTGCGCCAGCCTTCGCGTCTGCAAACTGAGTCTGTGTGAGGATCGCTCCATTCTGCGAGACCAGATAAAGCATCCGCGCCCGCACGGAGTCTCCCGCTGAGATGCCGGAGTCGACGCGCACATCCCGTGTCGCAGCCTTGGTATCGTCCACAATCTCGGCCAAGCAACCGTCCATTTGCTTGTTCGCGGCGGGCGTCTCAATCGCTTTGCGCCCAGCATATAGACGACTCTGCATCCGAGGTGATCGGCGTGTCAAATCGTCGTCGTCCCGCCGTGACGGCGTGCCGAGTGTCGCATGTGCTGGACAGGCCAAGGATTGCGGCCTATACGGCGCTCGCCCGCGACCTGAGATACCGCGTCGATGCGATCTCTGAAGGCGCGCGAAAGAGCATCCCAGAGGCCCGCCCGGGCTTCAAAACCAGGACAAGACGGGGACGAGAGCGATGGAATTTCTACCACCGGTACTGGGCATCATTGGCCTGGTTGTGGCCTACCTCCTGTACGGGATGGTCATGAAGTACCCAGAGGGCGAGGCCGCGATCAAGAAGATCGGCGACCAGATCCACGAGGGCGCCATGGTCTTCATGAAGCGCGAGTATTCTATCCTCGTGATCTTTCTCGCCGTTCAGGTCGTTCTGACCTTCGTCTTCCTCGACGCCAATGTCGGGATTGCCGTGATCACGGGCGCTGTCTCGTCGTCCATCGCCGGCTGGATCGGCATGTATTCGGCCACCAAGGCCAACGTCCGCACGGCGACTGCGGCCCAGACCGACGGTGCTGCCTCGGCCCTGACGGTGGCCTTTTTCGGCGGTTCGATCATGGGATTGTCGGTGGCTGCACTCGGTCTGATCGGGCTCGGCGGTCTCTACGTCTACATCGGCGGTGACGCCCACAGCCTCGAAGGCTTCGGCATGGGCGCCTCGACGGTCGCTCTGTTCAGCCGCGTCGGCGGCGGCATCTTCACCAAGGCGGCCGATGTCGGCGCTGACCTGGTGGGCAAGGTCGAAGCCGGGATCCCGGAAGACGATCCCCGGAACCCGGGCGTGATCGCAGACAACGTGGGCGACAACGTCGGTGACGTCGCAGGCATGGGGTCGGACATCTTCGAGTCCTATTGCGGTTCGATGATCGCCACGATCGCCATCGCATCGACCCTGTCGCTGGCCGCCTTCAACGGCGCGTTCGGCCTCGAGGTGACCGAAGAAGCTTTCAACGACATCAAAGCGTCGATGATGTTCCTTCCGCTGGCGCTGGCCGGACTTGGACTGATCGCGTCGATCATCATGATCTTCGTGGTCAAGGGGCAGTCGTCCAAGGAACCCGCAGCGGCGCTGCGCACCGGCACGCTCGGTGCTCCCGTGCTGTTTCTCGCAGGTGCCGCCGCACTGATCTCAGCCCTCGGCCTGCCGCTCAGCATCTGGTTCGCGGTGATCTGCGGGGCCGCCGGCGGCGTGGCCATCGGCCTGATCACCGAGTACTACACCGCAGCTGCTCCGGTCCGGAAGATCGCGCAATCGGGCGAAACGGGCCCCGCGACGGTGATGATCACGGGTCTGGCCGTGGGCATGCAGTCGGTCGTGATCCCGCTTCTGGTGCTTGCCGCGATCATCTACGTGTCGACCTCGCTGGCCGGGCTCTACGGCGTCGGCGTGGCGGCAGTCGGCATGTTGGCCACGGTCGGCATCACGATGGCCATCGACGCCTACGGCCCGGTTGCCGACAACGCGGGCGGTATCGCGGAAATGGGCGAGATGGGCTCGGAGGTTCGCGAGATCACCGACTCGCTCGATGAGCTCGGCAACACGACAGCCGCCATCGGCAAGGGCTTCGCTATCGGTGCGGCGGCGCTGGCGGCTCTCGCGATCATCGCGGCCTTTGTGCAAACGGTCGGCGTCCACAATTCGGGCTTCGAACTGCGTTTGGACGACCCGGTCGTGCTGGTCGGGTTGTTCATCGGCGGCTGTATCCCGTTCCTCGTCTCGGCTATCACCATGACCGCCGTGGGTGACGCGGCCTTCGACATGATCAACGAGATCCGTCGCCAGTTCCGCGAGATCCCGGGCCTGATGGAAGGCAATGCGGACCCGGACAGCGCGAAGTGCGTCGAGATCGCCACGACGGCGGCTTTGAAGCGGATGATCCTGCCCGGCGTTATTGCCGTGGGTGCCCCGCCGATTGTCGGACTTATCATCGGCCCGGAGGCGCTCGGCGGTATGCTCGCCGGTGCGTTGCTCGGCTGCGTGCTGATGGCTCTGATGATGGCGAACGCCGGCGGTGCCTGGGACAACGCCAAGAAGTACGTCGAGAAGGGCAATCTGGGCGGCAAGGGCACGGACACTCACTCTGCCGTGGTCGTCGGCGACACGGTTGGCGACCCGTTCAAGGACACTTCCGGCCCGTCGATGAACATCCTGATCAACGTGATGGCCATCGTCAGCCTGGTGATCGCACCGCTGCTGTGACCTGAGACACAGGTGGGCCAACACCTGCCTGCTGAGAAGCAACGGCCCGGGGCGAAAGCTCCGGGCCGAGTGTTTTTCGACCGTACAACGCTTCGCGTCTCGGGTGCACGAGTTCGCGCTTTGCAAACAATTGTCGCTCAAAGAATTTTGCTAGGGGGCAAAGCCCCCTAGGACCCCCAAAAAGAAGTTAAGAGGTAAAGATTCAAGGGGTAAGGAGCATCCTCGCGGGGCGGAACCCGACGTCGTAGTTCCGGACGACGGGTCCGTCCCTGAAGCGGTTCGCGGAGCGGAGGAACTGCGGATCGTCGCCCCAGGAACCGCCGCGCAGCACCCGCCCGCTTTCCTCTGGACCTGACAGCCAGGGAGATTGCCGACGCGCGCTTTCATAGCTGTTAGCGAACTGATCTGCACACCATTCCCAGACATTGCCGTGCATCTGGCTGAGCCTGAAGGCATTTGACTTGAACCCGGGATAGTCTGCCGGCAGTGTTTTTTTTCGATACTCGCCCTTTTTCGAACCGCCCGCCGTCTCGGTTCCATCGTAGTTTGCGAGGTCCGTCGAGATCAGATCGCCGAAATTGAAAGCGGTTTCGGTTCCTGCCCGGCAGGCGTATTCCCATTCAGCCTCGGATGGCAGGCGATAGAGATAACCTGTTTTTGATGACAGCCAGTCGCAATAGGCAACTGCATCGTTCCATGAGACGCGGATCACAGGGCGGCGCCCTCGTCCCCATCCCTCGTCCTTTGCCTTCTCCCGATCGGTCGCCTCGCAAAAGGCATCGTATTCGTCGAACGTTGTCGCGTATCGCGCCAACGCAATGGGTTGGGTGATTTCGACCTCGTGACGTGGCTTCTCCCAGGCAGCATACTCATCAGGCACACCAAACTTCGTCGTTTCGGCTTCCGTCGAGCCCATCATAAATGTGCCGGCCGGGATCACGACCATCTCTGGGCACCAGGGTTCGTCAATGTCGCGGAAGATCGTGCCGAATGCTGGCGGCGCCGGTGCCTCGGGTTCGGTCGTTTCGATGTAGGGCGCCGCTGCCTCGGCTGCTTTCAGCACGCGCGGTGCAGGTGCCTCACCGATCAGACCCAAAGCATTTCGCAGGGCAGGAACCAGCTTGGAGCCGATCGTCCCGGGATAGCTTTCGTGCCGTATCGGGACCCCGGAACGGCGCACCAGCTTTTGAAGGCATTCCGGAAGTTGGGATTTCACAGGTAGCTTATTGTCATCGATCAGCAGAGGGATGACCGGAATCTGGTTGCCACGCTTTAACGCGGCCTCGATCTCGATACGGACAAAGTCTTCCTCATTGTGCAGGCGCTCGACCGCCCGGATCCACCCACGTCCAATCACCGCGATCAGCGCGTTGCACGCGGCTACCTGAGCGTCAAGGTGATCTACGAAGTCGATCCCGACGGGCACGTCGTCGACATCCATGAACAGGTGATCGCGGTCGAAGAACCGTTCGAGCTGATAGTACAGCGAGCGTGCTTCGCCATTGTCGACGCCGCGTCGGTAACTGATGAAAATGCGCCCCTCAGCCATACAGGCCCATCAAGCAAATCTGCAGCGCGTTATGACAAGGCCCGCTATCGTTGTCACGCCCGAGGGTTCCGCGGCTGGTCGCCGTTCTAACGATCCCTGTAGCGGCTCAGCGTTTACCTGCTCTTTTGCTGAAGATGGTTGGGAGGGCTCACGAGCGTTTCTCCTCAAGTTATTCCATTCGCTTGGCGTCAGTTTTAATGCATGGCTCCGGTCAACGTTCGCCACGCCAACGCTGCTGCTTGCTTCGAAGTCGCTTCTTCCCGCCGGATCATCGTCCACGCAGCGTAAATCAGCCCGTCGATCGCCTGCACGATCCACTCAGTCGGCATGTCGGCGTCGAACAGCCCCTCGCCGCGCGCGAGGTCGATCTCTACGCGCAGCGCTTCCTGAACTCTCCGGAGCAACTCTGAGATGTCCGGCTCATGCTCCGCCGGATCGAACACGAGAAACCAGTGCCGCGCGCCGAGCGGGATCACCGCCTCGAGCATGAGGCGCAGGCCCTCTGAATGGGAGTGTGCATCGCGCGTTGCTTCCTCGACCGCGGCGTTCAGTTCTTCGATTGCCTGGCGCGTGAGCGCGTCCAGCAATTCCTCGCGCGATCGGAAGTGACGGTGCAGTGTTGCCCTGCCTACGTTCGCTTGTATCGCGATCTCGGCGAGGGTGGCGGCCGGTTTCGCGCTGAGAACCTCGAAGGCAGCGTTCAGAACGGCCGTGCGGGATTTTGGTTGCATATCGGTCATGAGACACTTATGTCTCATTCGAGACATTTGTCAATCATTTGACGATGTTCCCTTGAGGCTGGCGCAAACTGTGAGGTGACCATGCTTACGTCAGAGACTGTCGAATACTGGCTCTATGACATTGCCGAGGGCTGGACCGGGCTCGCAATCGTGACGACCCTGGCCGCATTGTTCGTGATCGAATGCGTACGCATGTACCTGCGGCGCGGTCTGACGACCGAGTGGTGGGCCGAAACCGCGTCAAGCCTGGCAACGCAGATACCGTTCTACTTTTCGGAGCTTCTCGTCTTCACGGCATCGGTGGTCGTCTACTACATGCTGAGCTGGTACGTGACGCCGTTTCACCTGCCGCTGGATTGGTGGACGGTGATCCTCGCGATCATCGTCGCCGACTTCACCTACTATTGGGAGCACCGAAAGAGCCACGAGATCCGCCTGCTCTGGTGCGCCCACGCGGTCCACCACTCGTCGCCGGTGATGAACACGGCCACCGCGTTTCGGTTCTCGATCTTCGATCCGATCATCGCCGCCGTCTTCCACATTCCGATGGTGCTGATGGGGTTCGACCCGATCCTGGTGTTTCTCGGCGAAGTCATCGTCCTCGCCTATCAGGGCTGGATCCACACCGAGGCCATCGGCAAGCTCGGTCCGCTCGAATGGGTCCTCAATACGCCGTCGCACCACCGCGTGCACCATGCCTCGGACAAGAAGTATCTCGACCGGAACTATGGTGGGATCTTGATTGTCTGGGATCGGATTTTCGGGACCTTCGCGGAAGAGGGCGAACGCCCGACCTACGGGTTGGTCAAGCAGATCAACACGCAGAATCCGTTGAAAGTCTGGTTCGGAGAAATCTGGAGCCTCACGCGGGATGTCTGGCGCGCACGCACCCTGGGCGAAGCGTGGCGCCTGATCGCGCGCCCGCCGGGCTGGCGACCGGAGGACTAGAACCACGCATGCGCTGTTTTTGTGCATTGCAACATAAACGGCGCGCCGTTAGGCGTCCCGACCAGACAGAGCAACCGGAGACAGGCCATGCGCATCGACGCCATCCCAATCGGTAGCAACCCGCCCGAAGAGATCAATGTCATCGTGGAAGTGCCGATCGGCGGAGAACCGATCAAGTACGAGCTCGACAAGGACTCCGGCACGCTGTTCGTGGATCGCTTTCTCTACACACCGATGCGTTACCCCGGAAATTACGGGTTCGTGCCGCACACGCTGTCGGATGATGGCGATCCGATCGACGTTCTGATCGCCAACACCCGCCCGCTCGTGCCGGGTTGCGTGATGTCCTGCCGGCCCATCGGCGTTCTGGTCATGGAAGACGAGAAGGGTCAGGACGAAAAGGTCGTCGCCGTTCCAACGCCGAAGATCTCTAAACGCTGGGAAAACGTCGTCGAATTCGAGGACCTGCCGCAGATCACGCGTGACCAGATCGGGCATTTCTTTGAACACTACAAGGACCTCGAGCCCGGCAAATGGGTCAAGGTCGAGAACTGGGGCAACTCGGCGCGTGCGAAGGAAATGATTGTCGAAGCTATCGAGCGCGCGAAGGCGGCCTAGCGAGACGCCATTCCGATCAGGATGCCCCGCCGGACTGGGCTTTCTGAACCCAGCGTCCGGCCTCCTGCGCCCAATAGACCGCTTTCAGTCCCGCGGCGACGGTTGCCTTCCAGTGACCGCGGGCTTGCTCCACGGCGGCTGGGTCGTGGCCGTCGAACAGGATCGCCGTCAGGTCCAGATCGGCGATCTCGGCAAAATCAGGCGCACTTCCGTCGATCAGGAAAAGCGTGCGCGCGCCGTTCGGCCGGTCGGAGGTTTCTGTCAGCCAGATCGGCTGCCGCTCGGGCGATGGATCGCCGTCTATGCCGTGCGGCAGGAAGCTTTCATCGGCGAAGGTCCAGAGTTGAGCATCGAGAAACTTGAGGCGCTCGGCATGGCCTCCACGAACCACCGCATGATTTCCGCGCGCGAGCGTTCGTTCCAGCATCACCGGAAGTGTGCGCTCCAGCGGACTATCGGTCAGATGGTAGAAACGAACCTCGGCCATACCGCTCTTTGAGACGGTCGGCGCGGCGCGTCAAGGCGGTGAGAATGCCCGATACCTGCCACGCGGCCTCTCTGGATCGTTGAGGTCAATGCTTTCGGCTGGGACTTCAATCCTCTCAGAAGCGGAAGCCGAGATCCAGTGTTGCCGCATACTGGCCCTGTTCGGCGGCTCCGAAGCCGATCATCAGCGGGCCGAAGGGTGTCTGAATTCCCGCGAAGATCGAGCTGGCGAAGAAGCTGCCATCCGATCCGACTTGGTCCCAGTCCGCATACGCGCCGCCGAATTCTATGCTGCCGCCTGCGAAGGCTTCCTTGCCGAACGGATGCTCGAAGCCGAACCGGCGATAGTAGCGCAACCCGGCAAGTGCTGTGACATTGCCGAGAAGCTCGCCCTGAGCCAGCCCGGACAAGTTCTGAAAGCCGCCGATAAATCGCGGATCGAACCCTTGCGGGTCGATTTCACCCGCCGCCGAGAAAAACACGGACAGAGTGTTCTGACCAATCGAGTAGGCCCCGAGGGCATCAAACAGGATGCTGCTGGGACTGTCTGCCTCTGCGATATCGTAGCTGTAGCTCAGCCCGACTTGGACGCCGTCGCGCGGCAGGTCTGGATCGTCCAGCGTGTCGTAGTCGAGGGAGAACAGTAGCGGGATCTGATCTTCGACGACGCGACCGGTGTTCGTCCCCGGGATCGTGCCGGTCCTCACATCCACGGTCTGATGAACGAAACCGATGCCGGCACCGACCCGGCCCCAGTCATCCGGCGTCCAGAAGATCTCGGCGGTGACGCTGGACTGCTCAACACCGATTTCCGACAGAGGGTCATCCAGCGCTTGGAAAACCGTGCCGCTCGAATTGATGTAGGATCCGGTTCCGCGGAAGTGAAAATCGTGATCGAGATCGAGCGGTTGCTCGAACCGGAACTGCGCTGCGTCCGTATTGCCGAAGACCAGATCCACGTCCAGTCGTCCGCCAAGCGAATTCAGCTCCGTCAGCGAGCCGCCGACCGCGATGGTAAAGTCGCCGTCCCCACCGAACGTGTTGTCGAGCGCGATCCCGAACCGCGGCCGTGCCAACCCGTCGTTGCGTTGGCTCGCACTAACGATCAGCACGTTCTCGCCCGCGCTCTCGCGGAACCGGTATGTCACATTCTCGAAGAGATCGAGACCGTAGACCCGGCCGATCGCCGTTTCGATATCCCGCCCGGTGACCGTGCCTGCCGCCGGAAGCGCGAGCCGCCTGAAGATCACTTCCTGATCCAGCGTGCCCTCGTATTCAATCTGGATGCGGTCGTAACTGAGAGGAGCGCTCCTGATCCTTCCGACCGACTTGCGCGCAATCAGCGCGGAGCGCGCCTCTGCAAGCGACTGCAGCCGAGCTTCGTTCTGCTGTACCGTCTCGGCGCCCTCGACGATGGTGGCGGGCGCCTCCTTGAAATCGAGCATGCCGACCGCGCCGACATCCGGCACGAGCAGGACGTCCTGCGGCTCGAGCGTCGCGACAAGCTCGCGGGTCCGGGCGTGGATGAAGATCGAGAGCGTCTGTCCCAGAGATGCGCTGAACGAACCGAGTTCGGAGGCTTCCTTCTCGGCCGGCGGGATCGATGAGACGATTACGATATCGGCGCCCATCGCCCGCGCCACGTCGATCGGCAGGTTGTTCGAGACGCCGCCGTCGACCAGCAATCGACCGTTGATCTCGACCGGCGGAAACAGCGCCGGGATCGACATCGACGCCCTGAGCGAATTGACCAAGGGGCCTTGGCTCAGGACCACCGGCTGCCCTGTGGTCAGGTCGGTCGCGACTGCACGAAACGGGATCGGCAGGTTATCGAAGCTCTCGATCTGGTTCACGCGCGTTGTCAACTGAGCGAGGATCGCCGTGAGCTTGACACCATCCACCAGCCCCGCATCGACCTGAACTCCGCCGGCTCCGACCCCGAGCGGCAGATCTGCCTGAACGCTCAGCGGTTCGAGGCGGCTGTCTCGCCGCAGAGGGTGCTCCAGCCGCCGGTCGGCAGAGTCGTTCAGGATGCTTGACCAATCGATTTCGAGCGCGACGCGTTCGAGATCTTTGGGCGTGTAGCCGGCGGCATAGAGTCCGCCAATGATCGCCCCCATGCTCGTGCCGGTGACAACATCCGGTCTGATGCCGAGCTTCTCAAGTTCGCGGATCACTCCGACATGGGCGACGCCTGCAGCTCCGCCTCCACCGAGAACCAGGCCAATCCGCGGCTTGTCGGCCAGTGTCGGCAGCGTTGCGACGGAGTAGGCGAGAAGGGCGGCGAGGATAATGTGAAATACTCTGAGCATGTCGACGTCCATTCATCTGGAGTTGCCGGTCGGGCGCGGGACACTCCCGAAGCGTTTGCATCGGGCATTGGCGATGGCAAGCGAATTGGCTGGGTCTGAGAGGCGCAGGGCAGTGCCTGTTCGATCGACGGTCGTACGATCGGCAAGGTCCCGTTCGGCGGACGACTTGACCGCGCAGCCTGAGGTCTTGGCGACCCCGACAGGATTTGAACCTGTGACCTACCGCTTAGGAGGCGGTCGCTCTATCCAGCTGAGCTACGGGGCCGTCACCTCAGTTTGTATCGCTCAAGTTTCCCGATGGAAACCCGGAGTGCGCGCTATTTCCGAGCGCCGACGGCATTCCCGGCGCCCTCGGGAATCGCCAGCGACGCTTGCAGAACCGCGATTTCCTCAAGCTTGGATTTGACCGCCGGAGCCGGATCACAACTCGACCGGGTTTCCAGATTCACATGCAGCAGCATGTGTTCGCCCGTTGCCAGCATGCGACCATCGGCGTGGCGCATCGTGTGGAAGAGGTGCATCTTCTTTCCTTGGCCATGCAGCACTTGCGTATCGATCGTGATCTGCTCCAGCGCCTTCACCTCGTCGATGTGCCGGATATGCGTCTCTGCCGTGAAATAGCTCAGCCCGCCCGCAATATAGTCTGCATCGGCGCCGATCAGACGCATGAACGCATCGGTCGCGTCGGCAAAGGCCTGCAGGTACCGCGCCTCGTTCATGTGGTTGTTGTAGTCGGTCCAGTCCGGTGGCACGGCGCGCTCGACGGTTCGGATCGGCTGGCTGAGATCTTCTTCGATGGTCTTGGCGCCGTGATCGAACAGCGATTTCTCGTAGCCCGCCAGCGTGCGTCCGGCGCCCCAGTCATTGACCTTGAGAGCCTGCATGATCGCGATCAGATTGTCGTCGCGGACCTTTTCCAAATCCCGTGGTCCGAGATTACCGGACTGAACATCGCACTGGTCTCCGACCATCTCGACGAAATCGTCGGTCAGTTCAGGCACGTCCGTCAGCTTAGTCCAAGGCCACTTCAGACAGGGCCCGAACATGGCGAGCATTCCGCGCATACCTGCCTCGCCTCCGGCAAGGTGAAAGGTCTGCATCGTGCCCATCTGCGCCCAGCGCAGCCCTGGGCCGTAGGCAATGGCCGCGTCCAATTCCTCGGCAGTCGCGACTTCGTCCTTCAGAAGCCAGAGCGCCTCGCGCCACAGGGCCTCCTGCAGCCGGTCCGAGAGAAAACCCTCAATTTCGACCCGGCAATGCAGCGGATGCATCCCTATCTGCCGGTAGAATGGCTTGGCCCAATCGATATGTTTTGGATCAGTCTGTTCGCCCGCCACGAGTTCCACGAGCGGCAACAAGTAAACCGGATTGAACGGGTGCGCGACGATCAACCGCCCAGGATGTGCCATGCCTGCCTGCAGATCGGTAGGCATGATGCCCGAGGTCGATGAGGCGATAACACCCTCGGAATTTACCCTCTCTACCAGTTGATAGACTGAGTGTTTGACCTCGAGCCTCTCTGGCACGGATTCGACGATCAGGTCAGCGCCTTCTGCTGCCTCCTCGACAGAACCCACCATTTCCCATGCTGCCTTTTCGGGCCGAGGCGCCATCGTCAGCTTCGCATAGGCGCGCTCGGCTCCGTCCAGGACTTCACCCAATTTGCGGGCAGCTTCGGAGTCGGGGTCGAAGACCTTGCAGGTCACGCCGTTCTCGATCAGCCGTGCCAGCCAGCCACCGCCAATGACGCCACCGCCCAGGATTGCAGCACGCATAGGTGTGTTCCTTTGTGAAAAATGCGCCCGTCTCTGCTAGAGCGCGAGTCCGAGTATCAATATGCTGAGGACGCCTAAGCCGATCGGCCACCAGATGCTTCCGAAGCGCAAGGAATGACCCGCGGGCGCGGACCGATCGCGCCGGTGCGCAGCTGTCTTCTCGTGAGCAATCATCTCGGAGTAACGCATGCTGGTCGTCCTCAGCGAAGGCCGCGAATGATCATACATCCCGCATCATGCCGCCAGTGGTGCGCGTTTGTCGACGCCGAGCTTCTGACGTACCTCGTCCGGTCCGATCACGCGCGCGCCCATGTTCTCGACGATCGTGACCGCGCGTTCGACGAGTTGCGCGTTGGTCGCGAAGACGCCCCTCTCGATGTAAAGGTTGTCTTCGAGCCCGACCCGAACATTGCCGCCTGCCAGTACGGCTGCAGCGACGTAGGGCATCTCATTGCGCCCCAGCGAAAATGCCGAGAACGTCCAGCCAGGCGGTACGTTGTTGACCATTGCCATGAAGGTATTGAGATCATCCGGCGCACCCCAAGGGACGCCCATGCAAAGCTGGACAAGAACAGGTTCGGGGATGATGCCGCGGTCGACCATCGATTTGGCGAGCCAGAGGTGTCCCGTGTCGAACGCTTCGATTTCGATGCGCACGCCGCTCTCGGCCATCCTTGTCGCCATGTCTTCCAGCATGCCCGGGGTGTTGGCCATGATGTAATCGGCCTCGGCGAAGTTCATGGTGCCGCAATCAAGCGTGCAGATCTCCGGCCGACATTCGAGGACATGTGCCACGCGCTCGGCTGCACCGATCATGTCGGTCGAATTTGCGAGCGGGAGCGGCGCGTCCGCGGGACCCGTGATGATATCGCCACCCATGCCGGCTGTCAGGTTCAGCACGGCGTCGGTCCCTGAGTCGCGGATCCGGTCTGTCACTTCGCGGTAGAGCCTCGGGTCACGCGCCGGCGCGCCCGTCTCAGGGTCGCGCACATGACAATGAACCACGGCTGCACCGGCTTTGGCTGCATCGATCGCGGCGTTGGCGATCTGTTCGGGCGAGCGCGGAACCTCCGGCGACTTGTCCTGCGTTCCACCGGACCCCGTGACGGCACAGGTAATAAAGACTTCCCGGTTCATCTGCAGTGGCATCGCGTCCTCCCTCTGTCCGGGGAACAATCGGGCCGGCGGTCGCGACGTGCAATGCGGAATGCGCCCCGGCATGTCGCTGACGCGACATCATCCTTGACGTGCTTGGCGTGCGACCGTCATCGTGGCGGTGGATGGCGGTTCCAAGTTGGCCCTAGGGCCTCGCCGGGGTTACCCCGGCGCAACAGGACGACATGCACATACAGGGCGCGGCCGCGCCGTGGGCTCGACACCCACATCCGGCCGCGCAGAACAGTGAGATGTTGGGGCTGCCATCCGATGCGCTACGACCCCTACCGAAGACTGGCAGCACTCATTCTTGCCGAGGGCTGCGGTAGTACGGGCATCGAGGCCTGCATCCAGAAAGCTCTCAAGGGCCGCAAAAGCAAATCTGCCAGCATCGCGCGTGAGATTCAGGAGCACTGGGTCTGGCCATACCCGCCCTCCGAGGCATCTCTAGCTGCGCTGCTCCGCCGTTCTGCCACGAGCAATCCCAGGGACATTCCGCTCTGCTTTTCACCAGCTGCGGCCCGGCCGCTAGTACATGAGGGTTTGCCAGAATTGGAAACGCCACCGGCGCTGGCTGACTGGCTGGACCTCAACCAAAGCGAGCTGTACTGGTTCGCCGATTGCGAAGATCGTCGAGCGCGAGATCCTGACCGGCGCGGGCACTACACGCAGATCTGGTTGCGCAAGCGAGGCGGCGGCATTCGGTTGGTGGAGGCGCCGCTGCCCAGGCTGAAAGCACTCCAACGCCGGGTCCTTCGAGAGCTTCTTGACCATGTTCCTCCGCACCCGGATTCCTTCGGTTTCGTGCGCGGGCGGGATTGCCGGGGCGCTGCGATCCGGCACACGGGCGAAGACGTGGTGATCCGATATGATCTGCGGGACTTTTTCCCATCGGTCCCGGCGCGCCGGGTGCACGCGATCTTCCGGACGATCGGATACGGCCCGTCGGTCGCGCGGCTTTTGACCGGGTTGGTCACCACACGATCGCCGGCAGACGCGGTGCTCTCGCTGGAGCCGAACAGGCGGCCTGAGTATCGTGCGGCGCATCTCCCGCAGGGTGCGCCGACAAGTCCGACGCTGGCAAATCTGGCCGCATGGTCGCTCGACCAGCGTCTCTCGGGCCTCGCGCGCCGATTGGGTGCAAACTACGCGCGTTATGCCGATGACATTACGCTTTCCGGCCCACGTGCGCTCGCCTTCGAGGGCGCCGTCCCCGTTACCGAAATTGTGGGAGAGATTGTCCGGGATTGCGGGTTCCGGCTGAACCGCCAAAAGACCCGTGTGCAGCGCCGCGGCAACCGGCAGACTGTGACAGGGGTTGTTGTGAACGCGCATCTCAACGTCCCGCGCCCCGAATTTGATCGGCTCAAGGCAATTCTTACGAACGCGATCCGGCACGGGGCTGCGGCGCAGAACCGTGACCAACACGCGGACTTCCGCGCCCATCTTGAAGGGCGCATCGGCTGGGTGGCAGGCCTGAACCCGCGACGCGCCGAAAAACTCTACGCCTTGTTCGATCGGATCGACTGGACCCTTTGATCACAAAAACTGTTCGAGGGATTGAGCCGTCCGCCACGGATGGGCATAGTCCGCGCGAACCGAAGAGGGCTCGCATGCAAACCGCCGACACGATCCTGATGGTGGTCGAATACTGGATTTGGACCGGCCTCGCGGTGGCGGCGGTTTTCCTCACAATCGGCATGGACCGGGTCGAGCCGAACGCCCGGGCGTCCTTCGTCTTCCGTCCCCTGCTGATCCCGGGGACTGTCATCCTCTGGCCGCTCGTTCTTTGGCGTTGGTTTTTACTGGAGACCGGTCGAGACCGGCCACTGGACCGGCACCGGCCGCCGCGACCCTGGCACCGCAGGTTCTGGACGGTATTCTCGGTGCTGATCCCGCTGATCCTGATTTCCGGGCTCATCGTCAGACAGGATGGGCCCTGGGAAAGACCCGCTGTGTTGCTGAAGGCTCCTGAATGAACCCACGGAACACGAAATGAGCGTCGCCTACATCCCGGTTCAGTGGAACCGAAACAAGTGGTTTTACGACGCAGTCCTGCTGGGGATGGCGGTGCTCTACATCGTCGCCTTCCTGAAATGGGCGCCGGAATTTCAGGATGTGACCCGCCCGGTCGACCCGGCTGTGCAACGGGCGCGTGCCTTCGGGTCCTGCGCCTTCTTCATGTTGACGGTGATCCTGTGCATCGGACCTTTGGCGCGGCTTGACCGGCGCTTTCTGCCGCTCCTTTACAACCGGCGGCATTTCGGCGTCCTGACATGCTTCGTAGCGTTGGCCCATGCCGGGTTCATCCTCGACTGGTACTTTGCCTTTTCGCCGATCCCGCAGTGGAACGCCGTCCTGTCCTCGAACACGTCCTACGGCCAGGCACTCGGGTTTCCCTTCGAGATTTTCGGGGTCTTCGCCCTCGGCGTGTTGATCATCCTGGCGGCGACAAGCCACGACTTCTGGCTGTCCTTCCTGACCGCACCGGTCTGGAAGGCGCTGCACTATCTGATCTATTTCGCTTACGCGTCCGTCGTTGCGCATGTCACGTACGGCGTCATGCAGGACCTGCAGAATCCACTCTTCGGCATGGCGGTCGCCATCAGCGCCGGGGCAGTTGCCGGGCTGCATCTCTGGGCCGCGCTCTCCGAACCGAAAGCGCTTCCGGATGCTCAGGAGGAATATTGGGAGCGCGTCGGAACCGTTGATGAAATCGAGGACGGCTGCGCGAAGATCGGGCTTTTGACGACCGGCGAACGGGTCGCAGTCTTCAAGTACGAGGGCGCGCTTTCGGCCATCTCGAACGCATGCGCACATCAGAATGGGCCTTTGGGGGAGGGCAGGGTGGTCTTCGGGTGCGTCACCTGCCCGTGGCATGGCTTTCAGTATCAATTGCACAATGGACGCTCGCCCGAGCCCTTCACGGAAACCGTGCCGACCTACAATCTGAAGCTCGAAGGCGACCGGATCTGGGTCGACAACCGGCCAAATCCGCCTGGGACCGAGGTCGAACCGCTCAAACTGAAAGAAGTCGCATGAAGACGCCCGGTAAGGAGATCTTCTTCATCGGGTTCTTGACCGAGCTGCCAGATGGTCTGAAACGGTTTCTCCCGATCATCGGTGTCGTGCTGCTCTGTCTCTTCGCAGGCCTCGGTTTTGCAATCAGCGCTACCCAGGACGATCCCGGCGAGGGTCGCTTCAGGGGAGATCTCGGGCGTCAGGAACTGACCGGGGTTGTCCACGCGCGTCCCTATCCGACGCTCTGGATCACCGAAGGCACTGAAACTCTGCCGGCGGGCCATGTCCTCATGCTCTCAGGTGGTGGCAAGCGCGGCGCCATGGCGGCCGAAGGTTTCGACGGCCGCCTGACCAAGGTTCAGGGGCTTCCTCTGACGCGTGGCGAACTCACCATGCTGCAGCTTGCCGGCGGCAAGCGCAAACCCGCCGAGGCCGATGGCGTCGTTCCCGACCTGCCGAAGGATCAGTCCTTGGGTCGCTGGAGGATCAGCGGCGAGATTTGCGATGGAAAATGCCTCGCTGGTGCCATGCGGCCCGGGATCGGTTTGGCGCACAAGGCTTGTGCCAATCTCTGCCTCGTTGGCGATATCCCACCGGTTTTTGCGACCACCGGCCCCGTCGACGGTGAACGCTTCATGCTGCTTGCTGGTCCCGATGGTGGACCGATGCCGGCGCAGATGTACGACTTCACCGCAGTGTTGATCGAGGCCGAGGGCGAAGTCTTGCGCCGCGGAGACCTGCTGATCTTTCAGATCGATCCTGTCTCGATGAAGGTGCTGTAAGATGGTCCTGCGCGTGCTCGGTGTGGTGTTGGCCGCGGCGCTGGCGTACTGTTGCTGGTACGCGTGGGACAACTACGGCCAGTTTGCGAACGTCGCGCGCTGGACGGGCGACCGCGAACTGCGGTGGTTGCGCCCATGGCTGACGGAGTTTCGCACGGTCATTCTTTGTGTCGCCGGCTTCCTCGCCTTGTCCGTCGTCTCGTGGGTCTGGTCCAAGCTCAAACTCGGCCACTAACGAAAACTGCCGCGAACCACCCTGAGCCGATGGCAAGACTATATGTCGTTCAGGCAGGCGGCTGCGTCACATTCAGCGACAATCGATCTGACCGTTTCTCTTCCGGAGTTTTTGATGCGGTCTGTCGCGCCAATCTCTTGGCGAAACGGCGGGCCAGGGCACGGCTTTCGCGTCCGTTCAGAAGTCTTGCAGCCGCTGGACCTAACCCGCCGACGGGGTCCACTTTCAGGTCGGGATAGACCTGATAGATCTCGTCGCGGCGTGTCTGCGCCATATCGCGCAGCGCCACTGGGCCGGGACGGAAGCTTTCCGTCGCGCTGCCTTCCGCGAAGATGATCTCATGGCGATCGAACAGCAGTGCGAAGTACCTTATCTCGGATTTTCCGAGCATCCTGCGCACCCCGGGCAGGGCCGTCAGGTTCTTCGCGGTTGCCAGAACCTCACGCGTCCCGAACATGGTTTCGGGCAGTTTGCCGGTGATCAGCATGCGGTGCTGCGGTGAAACGACGAGATCGCGTGTCGGGAAACCACCGCCCAAGGCGCCTGCCGAGATCAGGATCGGTTTGTTCCGGGCATCGCGCTCGGTAAAGGTTTCGGTGCGAACGCCGATCCACCGAACCGGTTGTGGGCCGTGCCGGGCGGTCTGGACCATGTCGCCGATCCGCAGATCTTCGACGGCGACTTCGCCTCTGCCCGTCAGGATGCGCGTTCCGGGCGCGAAACAAGGCGGGACACCCATAGAGACGAGCGAGGCGAACTGGCTTTGCGTTGTCGAGGTATCGATCGTTCCATCCGGAACCTCGATGACTTCACCGCCGGGGAAGGTGAGTACCTGGTTGGAGCCGCCGCCGCCGGTCACGACGATCTCGTCCGCCGTGACGGTCCCGTCCTGATTGGTCAGCACGTTCCCGACATCAGTCAGAGCCGAGGAGTCGATCAGGTCATCGCCCGCCGTGAAGTCGGTGATCGAGTCGGTCCCGCCGGAATCCGACAACTCGAACACGTCATTGCCGCTGCCACCGGTCAGCGTGTCGTTGCCTGCGCCACCGGTTAGCGTATCGTTGCCCGCGCCGCCGGAGAGCGTGTCATTTCCGGCAGCGCCGTCGATTTCGTCGTTGCCGCCGCCGCCGTAGACAACGTCGTCACCGCTGCCGCCGGTCACTGTGTCGGCTCCCGAACCTGCGACAACGGTGACCGCGGAGCTTGCGGCGGAGGCGTCGACCGTATCGGCGCCAGATGTCAGTTCTACGGCCTCGATCTCGACAAAAAGGCCGGAATCGCCGTCCTGATCGACGAAGGTTCCGGCTTCGTCTCCGGTAAAGGTGACAGTCAACGCGTCATCCGCGTCAGATCCGCTCAGCGTGTCGCTGTCGGTGCCGCCTTCGCCGCCGAAGATCGTGTCGTCGCCGAACCCGACATTGAAGGAGTCCTGATCGTCTCCGCCGTACAGCGTGTTGTCGCCGAGCGAGACTTCGAACTCGTCCGCGCCCGCCCCACCATAGGCAACATCCGAATCCCGGCCGACGTCGATCGTGTCGTTGCCCGCGCCGCCATAGAGCGTGTCGTCGTCATCGCCTCCGAAGAGTGCATCATTGCCGACGCCGCCATAGAGCAGATCATTGCCCTCTGAGGCCACCAGACTGTCATCACCGGTCCCGCCGAACAGGGTGTCGTTGCCGGCGGAATTCGTGAGCAAGTCGTTTCCGGCGCCCCCGAACAGCGTGTCCTCGCCAATGCCGGTTGAGAGCCGATCATCGCCTTCGCCGCCATAGATGAGGTCGGAACCGTCACCGCCCGAGGCTGTGTCGTTGCCCGCGCCGCCGGTCAGAACATCGTCGCCGCTACCGCCGTCGACCGAGTCGTTGCCGTCGCCCGCATCAACGGTGTTGTCGCCGGTGCCCGTGGCGATTTCGTCATCCAGAGAAGTGCCTGTGAAGTCCTCGATATCGCCGAAGGTCGCGCTTGATCCGGCATTGTCGTCGATCGTTCCGTCATCGTCGGTCGTAGCCGTGACAGTCACGCCTGTGCTCAGCTCAGAGAAGTCGAGTTCGTCGCGGTCGGTGCCGCCGCTGCCGCCGTCGATGCTGCTGCCGTCGAAATCGTCGCTCACGACGATCTGGTCGGCGTCGGTGCCCCCGAAAACGGTGTCCGATCCGCCGCCCAGGATCAGCGTATCGGCGCCGCTGCCGCCGTCGATGGTCTCGTCACTGCTCGTTCCGGCGATGGCGTCGTCGCCGCCGCCACCGCCGATCTGGCCCGCGTCCTCGAGAAACTCGTTCTGGAAACTCGTCGCGTCATCCGAGGCATTGAAGCCCATCTCTTCGAGGGTTTCGGGATCGAGGTCGTAGACGCTGACACCGCGCAGCGTGATCGTGGACCCGTCCGGCAGCTTCATGACCGCATCGCCGCTGCCGTCACCGGCCGTATCGACGATCTTGACGTCGTTGGTCGAGAGCCCGGTTTCGCCGAGGTAGTCGAGATTGCTCAGGTCGAGCGTATCGGTTCCAAGTTCGAAATCGGTGATTTCCGTATGCGTGGCGCGGGCCAGAATGTCCTCGCCGATCGCAGATCCTCCGCCGCCCGAACCCTCACCGCCTGCATTGGAGAATGTGCCCAGCTGGTCTTCTGCGGTCTCGAACGCTGTCGACCTAGCAAGATCCGCCAGCGCGTCACCGTGGGAGGCCTGTACGATTTCATAGACCTGATCGGCGACCTCGGTGGGCGTGATCGTCCCACCTTCGTTCGCGATCTTTATCTGGTCGACGACATCTTCGACGGTGTCCTTGATGTCCTTGGCGCCGTCATTGCCAATCTCCGGTCTGAGCGCGTCCTCGACATCCTCGGCGAGATCCTTGGATTTCAGGTCCTTGGGGTCGCCTTGATCGGCGGTCGCGATCTGATCCCCGGCCTCTTCATAGGCGGCCATGCCAGCGACGCCGGCCTTGATGATGCCGATCTCGGGCAGCAGCGCGTTGTAGACAACCTCGCTGATGTCCCAGGCCGAGATCTCGGTCTGTGTCGTGGTCGTCAGAAATTCCTCGATGGCGTCTTCGGCGATCTTCTCGGCGTCGCCCGCGGCCTTCTTCCCCATCAGAGGTTCGAGCGCGTCGTCGATCTCCTTGCCGAGATCCTTCACATCGAAGAGCTCGGCATTGCTCGACGTGCTTCCCTCGGTCGATCCGGCCGTGCCGCCTTCGCCCTTGATCCCCTTCCAGCCTTCGATGCCGGTTGCATTCGTCTCCAGGATGGCTTCGCGGATTTCGTCCGGCGTTCCCAGATCGGAGAAATCGGCGGATCGGATCACATAGGTGTCGGCCCCGCTGCCGCCGCTCACCACGTTGTTGCCGAGCCCGGCATCGATCGTATCATTGCCCGCGCCGGCCGAGATCACGTCGTCTCCGTCGCCCGTCTGGATGGAGTCGTTGCCTGCGCCGACATTCACCTTGATGTTGTCGACCGAACCGGAGTTCGTGACCGTGTCGTCGCCGCTCGTGAGCGTGATTTCATCGATGCCGTCGATCACGGCCTGACCGTTATCGGTCGTGACGGTGCCGCCGGAGCCGCTCAGATCGACGCTGACGCCGCCCGATACGCCCGATGCATCGAGGTGATCCTGGCCGTCGCCGCCGAAAATCGTGTCGGTGCCCGAAGAGTCGTCGAGAACGATCCGGTCGTCCCCGTCGCCACCGTAGATCGTGTCGCTGCCCTCGCCACCGGAGATGGTGTCGTTGCCGCTTCCGCCATCGATCGAGTCCGAACCGGCGCCGCCCGTGACTGAGTCGTCGCCGGAACCCGCGTCTATGGTGTCCGCATCGGCGCCGCCGTCGATCGAATCGTTCCCCGACCCGCCATCGATGCTGTCGGCTCCATCGCCCCCGAACAGGGTGTCAGCCCCGCCCTTGCCATCGAGACTGTCATTGCCGGCTCCACCGTAGAAGACGTTCGTGAACCCGTCCGCGCCGGTGGCTTCGGCGTCGAAACCGATGATCGTGTCGTCATGGCTCGAACCAATGACGGCATCCATGCCAGACAACTGGTCGCCTTCGGCGATGCCACCCGTCGCTGTTCCGGCGTCCAGATCAACGGTAACCCCGCTCTCGGAGTTTGAATAATCCACCGTGTCGAGCCCGGCGCCGCCGTTCAGGACAGCTGCGCCTTCGCTGCCGAGCAACCGATCATTGCCCTCGCCGCCGAAGAGCGTGTCGGCGCCCTCTCCACCATCTAGCGTGTCTTCGCCCTCGCCGCCGAAGAGCGTGTCGGCGCCCTCTCCGCCATCGAGCGTGTCTTGGCCCTCGTCGCCATAGATCGTGTCGTTGCCACCGCCGCCGAGCGCGCTGTCATCGCCTGCGCCGCCGTAAAGAAGATCGTCGCCTGAGGCGTCGACTTCCGTGATGATCGGCGAGTTCGAGAAGTTCGCGGTGTCGAAACCGTAACCCGCGTTGCTGTCACGGGCTTCGAGGGTGAAGTTCAGCGAGCTCTGACCTTCGAAGAAGACCTGGGTCCAGAGGTTTTCGTTGCTCAGTCCGCCGAACGAGTTCGTCGTGAACTCGATGACATCGCCGCGGTCGTCGACCTGCACGTTCGTGGTCGGTGAGTTCGACACGGCATAATGCGTGATGTCGGTGGTGTCGAAGGTGACGCCTTCGTTGCCGCTGCTGCCGGTGTCGTCGATATCGCGAAACGTGAAATTGGAGTCGATTGCGACCGGATCGCCGTTGCTGTCGACGAAATCGACCTGAATGTCGACGGTTTCGCCCTGGTTCCCGCCGCGCAGATAGACCGGGTAGGAATCCGAATACCCAAGCTCGATTTCGAGATCCGGGTCGGATTGGCCGACAATCGTGATCCGCACGCTGATCGGCGTGCCGTCGTCGGCGGTTGCGACATCCCGGTAAAGAACCGAGTCGCCGGTGTTGCCCGGGCCGCTGCCCTCGACGACATCGTCGGCCTGGCTTTCATCGAATTCGAAGCTTTCGACCGTCTTCGAGGCGCCGCCGCCTCCCGCCGCATCTCCGGCGTCGCCGCCGAACAGCAGGTCGTCGCCGTCGCCCGCGTAGATCGTATCGTCGCTCTGCCCGCCATCGATCGTGTCGTTGACTGCGGATCCACCATCTGCGTTCCCGTTCGACACGCCGCCGTAGATAACGTCCGATTGTGCGGTGCCGTCTATCGTGCCGTTGTCGTCCTGGTCGTGGATGTTATTCGCCATCCGCCCATTCCTAACTTTGGTATTTGGGAGGCAGATTCGCTTTGGGTCGTTAAATCGACGCGAACTCGGGTGGTTAATCTGCGAACTTTAAGATGAAATTTGACATCGATATGTATCTATCGTGCGCCGTAATTCGCTCCGCGCGATCGCAGTCCGGGCTGAGATTCAGCGCCACGCCCTTCGCTCGAACCCGTGGTGCGAGCCGGCCCTCTCGTCATTTAGACAGTTCGTCGGGTTGATTTCTGAACCGGGAAGCCTTCCATTGCGCCGAAATCTGCGAGGACATCAATGACAGAGCTGCCGACTTCGATCGATGCGACCCGGGAGATGCTGGCCGAAACTGGCTATGTGTGCGGACGGGCGCTTGCGACTGTTTGCTTCCTGTCGCTCAAGTTGGGGCGTCCGTTGTTCCTCGAAGGCGAGGCCGGCACCGGGAAGACCGAGATCGCCAAAGCGCTTGCCGCGGGTTTGGGGCGCAAGCTGATCCGGCTGCAGTGCTACGAGGGGTTGGACTCGGCGTCCGCGGTCTACGAGTGGAACTATCCCGCACAGATGATCGAGATCCGGCTCGCAGAGGCCAGTGGCGCGGCGAACCGCGACGCGCTCGGGTCCGAGCTGTTCTCTGAGAAGTTTCTGACCCGGCGTCCATTGCTCGAGGCAATGGAACCGCAGGAAGGTGGACCGCCTGTTTTGCTGATCGACGAACTCGACCGCACCGACGAACCGTTCGAAGCCTTTCTGCTTGAAGCCCTGTCGGACTTCCAGGTGACCATTCCCGAGCTTGGAACGGTGAAGGCTCCGCATCCGCCAATCGTTATCATAACGTCGAACCGCACCCGCGAGGTCCACGACGCCCTGAAGCGAAGATGCCTCTACCACTGGGTCGGGTATCCCGATGCCGAGCGCGAGCTTTCGATCCTGTCTTCACGCGCACCGGAGGTCACCGAGAGCCTGTCGCGCGAAGTCGTCGCGTTCGTTCAGCGCTTGCGCAAGGAAGATCTGTTCAAGACCCCCGGCGTCGCCGAAACACTCGACTGGGCGCGGTGCCTCGTGTCGCTCGACGTGCTGGAACTGAACCCGCAGGTCATAACCGACACGCTCGGCGCTCTGCTCAAGTATCAGGACGACATCGCGCGTTTCCAGGGATCGGATGCGAAGGCGCTTCTCGACGAGGTTCGTCTCGCCATGGCCAACGCGTGAGCTTCGTCGCCGACCCGACATCACAGGAAGACGGCAAGCTCGCCCAGAACGTCGTGCACTTCGGGCGGGCCTTGCGCGCCGCCGGACTTCCGGTCGGAACCGGTCGCGCGATCGAAGCGGTGCGAGCCGTCTCCGCGGCCGGTTTCGAACATCGCGACGACTTCTACAACACACTGGCCGCCTGCTTCGTGTCGCGCCCCGAGCACTTCGCCGTGTTCGATCAATGCTTTCACATGTTCTGGCGTGATCCGGAGATCATGGAACGCATGATGGGCATGATGCTCCCGGTGATCGGCGTTCCGGGCGAGGATCGCGAGAAGAAGGCTGCCGAGCAACGCGCCGCCGAAGCGCTCGCGGACGGGGCAGAACCGCCGAAAAGCGAAGCGACGGAGGAGCCGGACGAGATCGAACTAGATGCGCGCTTCTCGCTTTCGCACGACGAGATCCTGAAAAGCCGCGATTTCGACCAGATGTCGGCCGCTGAGGTCGCCGAGGCAAAGCGCGCCATTGCCCGCCTTGAACTGCCGATCCGTCCGATTGTCTCGCGCCGGACTAAACCGACGGCTCTCGGTCGTCTGCCGGACTGGCGGCGCACCATGAAAAGCGCCATGCGCAATGGCGGCGTCCCGGTGCTCGCCCGGAGGGAACGCCGGGAACGCTGGCCAAGGCTCGTCGCGCTCTGCGACATTTCCGGATCGATGGCGTCGTATTCTAGAATGCTGCTGCATTTCCTTCATGCGGCGGCCAACGCCCGCGGTGCCGGGTGGAGCAAGGTCCACGTCTTCACGTTCGGAACCCGCCTGACGAACATCACCCGGCACTTTCGGCATCGTGACGTTGACGAGGCATTGATGCGCGCCGGCAACGAGGCGGTCGATTGGGAAGGCGGAACTCGGATCGGTGCCTGTCTCGAGGCGTTCAACAAGGATTGGTCGCGGCGGGTACTTGGTCAGGGCGCGGTCGTCCTGCTGATTACCGATGGCCTCGAACGCGACGACCCGGATTTGCTCGCCGTGCAGGCCGAGCGGTTGCAGCTTTCGTCTCGCAGACTGATCTGGTTGAATCCGTTGCTGCGTTGGGACGGTTTCGAAGCGCGCGCCCAGGGGATCCGTGCCCTGTTGCCCCGCGTCGACAGTTTCGTCGCCGGGCACAACATCGACAGCCTCGAGGATCTCGCGGTGACGCTCAGCCGGCCGGACGCGATCGGCGACCGAGATCGGTTGCTCCGGAGCATGACCGTTAAAATTTGAAATTTTCGTCTCTGTGGGATTTCACACAGACGAATTCCCGCGATTCGGCTGAACGTCTTTTCGCGTCCAGCAGCTGAACCCCGCTCGCTGGACTGGCCGGGGGGGTCCAACTTTCCCGACCTGTGTGTGAAGGCGTGAGTTACTCCGGCGCTGCTTGTGTGTGCTGGGCGTCGCGTACAAAATCGGGCCGGCCTGCTGCACGGCCGTCGATTTTTCCAGGCGCGTCTTTTCTGGTTGCACCGAGGGGAATAGGTCATACCTATTTTGTGGAGCCAGGAAGGACGCGTCTGCTTGTGCGTCGTCCGTCCGCAGCGGTACGGGAGGAGCGCACAGCATGTCTCTTCAGCATGACCAGATCCCCGAGATTGCGTTGCAGTGGCATCGAGCCGGAAAAGGCGCTGTGCTGGCGACCGTCGTCCAAACCTGGGGATCGGCGCCGCGCCCGGTCGGATCGCAACTCGCGGTTTCCGGCGAGGCCGAGATCATGGGCTCGGTTTCCGGAGGCTGCGTCGAAAGTGCTGTCGTTGCCGAGGCACTGGAACGGATCGAGGATGGTACCTGCACGGTTCTCGAATTCGGGGTCAGCGACGACGATGCCTTCGCCGTCGGTCTGGCTTGTGGCGGCACGATCCGGGTGATGGTCGAACCTGTGGGACATGGCGACGGCGTGCCCGAGGAGATGCTTGCTGAAATCGTCGCCGCCCGCGCAGGGCGGCGGGCGCTCGGGATCGAGACCGATACTGCTAACTGGACCCGCAAGGTCGTGAGCTACGCGGAGCGCGCATCGGCATTCGACGATGATCGACCAGGGTTCGATGTGTCGGGGCATCGATTCCTCTGGGTCTCCAATCCGCCGTTGCGGCTCGTCGTGGTCGGTGCCGTTCACATCACGCAGCCGTTGGCGCAGATGGCAAAGCTGACCGGATATGACGTCACGATCGTTGACCCGCGCGAGGCATTCGCCTCTGCGGCGCGCTTTCCGGAGCACACGCTAAGCCATGACTGGCCGGATGCTGCACTTAAGGCCCATGGCCTTGATCATCGCACCGCGCTCGTGACGCTGACCCACGATCCGAAGCTCGACGACCCTGCCATTGCCACTGCCCTGCGATCGAATGTCTTTTACATCGGCTGCCTCGGTTCCAGCAGGACGCACCGCAAACGAGTGGCGCGCCTGGCAGAGCAGGGCTTCACCGACAGCGAGATTGCGAGGATCGATGCCCCTGTCGGCGCCGACATCGGTGCCAAGTCTCCGGCCGAGATCGCCGTTTCCGTCATGGCGGAGCTGACAGAGAGGCTACGCCGGCCAACAACGCGTCCGGGAATGATTTCGGCGGATGCAGCCGCGTGAAATTCGGACCCGTTCCCGTTGACGACGCCGAAGGATCGATCCTCGCGCACTCCATGGGTCTGAGCGATCGCCGGCTGAAGAAGGGCCGGACGCTGACTGCGGCGGATGTCGCCGACCTTTCAGTCTCAGGGTTTGATACCGTTGTCGTTGCCACTCCCGAATCCGGTGACGTGCTGGAAGATACGGCGGCTGGACAGCTCGCGTCCGCACTCGCGCCGAATCCTGAAGCTCTCAACCTTCGCGTCGGTGCGCCGTTCACCGGGCGCGCGAACCTCTATGCCGAAACGGCAGGCGTGCTCGAACTCGACGCTGTTCGAGTCAATGCCTTCAACGCAGTCGACGAGGCCGTCACGCTTGCGACACTGCCCAACCTCGCGCGCGTAACGGCCCGCCAGATGGTTGGGACCGTTAAGATCATTCCTTATGGCTGCTCCGGCGAAGCCGTCACGCAAGCTGAAGCGGTGTTGTCAACGGGACCGGTCATGCGCGTCCATCCGGTTCGGACACGTTTGGCTCATCTCATTCTCACACGCACGCCCGGGATGCGCGACAAGGCCGTGACCAAGGGCGCCGATGCCGTGAAGCACCGCCTGACAGCACTTGGCATTGATCTCTCCGATCAGTCCGTCGTCCGGCACGACATCCGTGAGCTTTCCGACGCGATCGCGAAGGTCGAGACCGACATGGTGCTGATTCTCACTGGCTCCGCGACATCTGACCGGCACGACGTCGGTCCCGCTGCGCTTACCGAGGCTGGAGGGCAACTGACCCGGTTCGGCATGCCGGTGGACCCGGGAAACCTGCTTTTCCTTGGTAGCCGTGCCGGAACGCCGGTCATCGGCCTGCCGGGCTGCGCACGTTCGCCGAAGCTGAATGGCGCAGACTGGATCATCGAGCGGATTGCCTGCGGGCTCGAAGTTTCCCAGGAAGAGATCGGCGCAATGGGCGTTGGCGGCCTACTCAAGGAGATTCCATCGCGACCGCAGCCGCGCGACGGCGCGTCGACGACCCCGCAGCGCCCGGAAATCGCAGCACTCCTACTTGCCGCTGGCGGATCAACCCGGATGCGTGGCGCAGACAAGTTGTTGGAACCGGTCGACGGCAAACCGCTGCTGAGACGGACGGCAGAAAGACTGCTCGAAAGCGGCGTCGACAAGGTTCTCTGCGTCCTTCGGCCGGATCACGACGCGCGCCGCGCGGCGCTGCAGGGTCTGGAGGTGACGCAGGTGACGAACCCACGCTCCACCGCAGGCATGGCGACTTCGATCGCTGCGGGGATCGCCGCTTTGCCGTCTTCAGCCGATGCGGCCCTCGTGATGATGGCCGACATGCCCGACATCGAAAGTCGTGACATCGACCGTCTGATTGCCGCCTTCGATCCGGGCGAAGATCGCGCAATCGTTCGTGCTGCGACCTCCGCTGGCGCCTACGGACACCCGGTCATCTTCGGGAGCCGCTTCTTCGAAGCTTTGCGCTCGCTCGATGGCGACCGCGGGGCCCGGACAATTCTCGATGAACACCCGGATTATATCGCCGACGTGGTTCTTTCAGATGCTGCCGCCATCACGGATCTCGACACGCCGGAGGATTGGGCTGCGTGGCGTTCGCGAAGGCACGCAGGGCGTTGAAACGGATCGGAAGCCTTCAGCGGGCGATTAGAACGAGCGTTCTTTGACGCCCCTGACGCGTTAGCTTCATCGCCTCGCGGCTGATCGAACTCACACGCCAGCCATTCAGAAGATCACCATTCGTGACCTTCAGGTACTCTCCGTCCGGAAGCCTCACGAGCGCTCGCCTGCCATTTCGCGCGTCCATGACGCCGATCAGGCTGGTTTCGTTCAGATCAAGCCCACGCTCACCGGCGGCGGCGCGCACGCTAGTCGGCAGCTTCGGTGCAGCGATCGACTTCGACTTCTGTCGAGACCTGGAAACGACAGGCGTTGTCGCAACGCCGGCTGGTCGGATTATTGGAATTGGAGAGTTCACCGCGGCAAACGCCTCCTCCGATGCGTCCCTGTCGGTTGAAGTCGGGTCTTCCGATATGCCGGGCTGAGCGCTCTCTCGACCTTGGCCGTTCGTAAAGGTTGAAGCAGTCGTCTCGGGTGCCGGTTCGTCAGCGCTTCCGGGGCGGGGCAAGGGCACCTGGAGTGTTTCAGGGTCCGCCGCCCCGGCCGCGTCGCCGTTTGTCAACCGATCATCTTCTTGGGAGCGTCCCGCCGGAACGGAATTTTTCGGAGTTCTGCCGATCGCGCGTTCTGCAAGGCTTGGCGACAAGGCTGCAAGCCGCAACGGGCCGTCTGACCGCGGTGTCTGGCGAGAGCTTAATGATGTGTTCTGCGCGGAACGACTTTGCGCGCGGCTTCCGACACGGATTCGATCGATCGCGTTGACCACAGCACGAATGTCGAGGCTCGCGATTTCGGACTTCGACACGGCCGGTCGACCGGGTCGTTCGTGATAGGTTGCAGAGAGCGCGGGCCCGACATTCAACCTTTCGCGGGTTTCCGGCCCGAATGGGGCGGACGGGGAGCGCGATGATTCCAATGGTTGCGGGACGCGGTCAGACAAGGACTTGACGCGGTTGAAATCGTTTAGCTTCGCTGACGTCAACGCGATCCATTGCAGGGACGTGATCCTGACGACCGGACGGGACGCCCGCTCGGTCTCTGGCACTTGGTCCGCCAGAGCGAAGCTGAGCGGCTGCTGGGCTGGAACCGGTTTGATCGTTAGCGCTTTCAGGAGCGGGCTCGTAGCCTCGTAAAGCTGTAGCGCGCCGACGCCGATCACCAGTGCGGCCAAAGATGCAGCGGCAAGCTGCGCCGACCGGATGCCGAAACGCGCAACGGGGTTCTTCGACAAAGCGAAAACGGGGCCGTTCGCACCAAATCCCGCAGCGTGATGGCGAGTCGAAACGGGACCGGGCACGAAGCCCCACTTCTCACAATACGTGATTGCCTCGCTCACCGTCTGCTGCAGGGCGGCCAGGACGACCGTCGGCTCGCCAAGCGTCGGGCGTGAAACATCGATCGAAAGTTCATCGGCCCGATAGGAAGTCTCGGCAAGCAGTCGGCGCGTTGCTTCGGCCCGCATTGCGCTCGGCGTCCGGGAGGCCAGCACATAGTCACGACGGAGGATCTGGTTCTTGGGCAGGAGGATCTGGATCGGGGGCTTCTTCGGATCCCGCACCAGCATCTCAACGCGCAGTTCGTCGATCTGCGCCTTGAACTCGGGGCCGGCCAGTTGCGCTCGCTGGATTTCAACCAGTTCACCTTCGTCCGTACGTTCACACAGAATCACAGCGTCTTCGGTCAGGTCGAGAACGAACGGCCGTTGGGCCGTATCGTCACGTCCGCCATATATGGCTGACAAAGGCGTCACCGTTCCTCCGTATTCTCGACCGCACGCCGAATTCTGCGCCTTCGGATTGCGTCGCGGCCTTTCCCCATTGCGGTAGTGTTACCATGCGCCGCAGCGCCCTAGAAGCCAAGATGTGTCGCGGCTATGACTTAACGAGCGACGCCGGAGACTTTTTTCGGCCATAGCGGCGAAACCTGCACAGGCAATCGGCTCGGTATGCTTTCCATCGTCTATCATCCTGCGTACCAGGCCTCGCTGCGCCCGCGTTACAACTTTCCCATGTCCAAGTACGGACACTTGCGTCAGACGCTCGAAAAGCGCGGGCTCATGCCGCCCGGCGGGTTCATGGCGCCGCGCGCCTTCACGCAGTCCCAGATCGAGCTCGCGCATGAGCCTGGGTACGTGAGCCGGGTTCTCCAGAAATCGCTTTCCACCAAAGAGGTCCGCCGCATCGGCCTTCCGAGCACCGATCAGTTGGTGGAGCGCAGTACGCTGTCCGTTGCGGGAACCACGCTTGCCGCGTGGCTGGCGCTCGATCGTGGAGTCGCATGCAATGCGGCGGGCGGCTCGCATCACGCAGGGCCGGATCATGGAGCGGGCTACTGTGTGTTCAACGATGTCGCGGTCGCGATCCGAAATCTCGCGGCGCAGGGCGTGCGCGGGCCTTTTCTGGTGGTGGATGCCGATGTCCATCAGGGGGACGGCACGGCAAAGATCTTTCAGGACGACCCGGGTGTTGCCACGCTCTCGGTCCATGCCCGAAAGAATTTCCCTGCGAGAAAGGCCAAGTCGACCGTCGATGTCGCCCTTGAAGATGGCACGATCGGTGAGCTCTATCTCGCGGCGTTCGAACGCGCGCTTGCCAGCCTGGTCGAAGACACTCAACCGCGCCTGGTCTTCTACAATGCCGGCGTCGATGTTCATTTCGAGGACCGCCTCGGTCGCCTCGCACTTGACGACAAGGATCTGCGGGCGCGTGAGCGGTTGGTTTTCACGATGCTGCGGCAGAGATCCATTCCGGTCGTCGGCGTTTTGGGCGGCGGCTATCATCCAGATCCCGAAAGGCTCGCGGAGCTCCACGCAATCATGTTCGAGGAAGCGGCGAAGTTCGCATAGCCAGCTCAGCGAAAGCGTCACTCATCGACGGCGATCAGCGCGAGTTCGCCTGCGGCCTCCATGGCACGGATCACCTTAAGCATGGCGTTCTGCGCTTCCTCGGCTTCACGCACCTTGACCTTGCCGGCATCGGCCATTTCCTCGCGCAACTGCTCCGAGACGCGTGAGGAAAGAGAGTTGATGATGAATTCGAAGGTCTTTGGCGCGGTCTCCTCTGCACCGATCATTGCTTTCAGAAGATCTTCCGGTGCCGTCGCGCGCACAATCGCCGTCACGTCGCGTTTTTCGACGCGGTCCTGAATATCGGCGAAGGTGAACATGCGCGCTTTGACGGCGTCCAG
Source organism: Pseudomonadota bacterium (assembly GCA_039184865.1). GTDB lineage: Bacteria > Pseudomonadota > Alphaproteobacteria > Rhodobacterales > Rhodobacteraceae > Thermohalobaculum. The sequence continues at coordinate 80,936 of JBCDAV010000002.1, forward strand.
AAACTCGGGTTGTTTCTCGCCGAGAAAGTCCAGCACCGATTGGCGGATCTCGCCCGACGTATAGTTCATGATCATGCCGATGCGTTCCTCGGGTTTCACCGATGTTCCGCCGCCCCGGTAATGCTCGAGGAAGTCGTTCGAGACGGACTCGCCGATCGCTTCGACAATGTTCGGATCCATCGAGGTCGTGCGTTTCAGCCCGAGAACGATTTCGCGGGCGCGATCAGGCGTCAGCCGACCGAGGATCTCCGCCGCATGTTCGGCCGAAAGTTTCGAAAGGACGACGGCAGCGGTCTGGGGATGCTCGCGCGCCAGGAACTCCGCCAGCGCCTGATCCTCGACGCTCGTCAGCTTCTGCCAGACATTGTGCGCTGACGGTGTATCGATGTCATCCATGATGCGCGTGAGCGTCGCTTCGGGCACGTAATCCTGAAGCATGGAGCGCGCGCTTTTCAATCCACCGCTCACGGTCATGTCGAACTGTGCCAGTTCGATCAGGAATTCCTGAATCGTCTCCAGCACGATGTCCGGTGGAATGCGCTTTATTCTGGCCATCGCAGAGGCAAAGCTTCGCAGGCTTTCCTCATCCATCTTTTCCAGAATGGGGCCAGCGGACTCCACGCCCAGGATGCCGATTATGACTGCCGCTTTCTGCGCCCTGTTGAGCTCGATCGGATCTTCGTCGCCGTTTCTGACCGCGGCTTGCGGAAGCGGTGTTGCCGCCGCTCCGGCGACCGCCGGTTCATTGCGATTGCCAGTGTACTCAGCGATTTCGGTCACGTTGCATACCCTTCTATCAATGCCCCGGCGAGCAGACTCCATCCATCCGCAACAACAAAAAACGCGAGCTTGAGCGGCAACGAGACGACGACCGGCGGTACCATCATCATTCCCATCGACATGAGCACCGATGCCACGATCAGATCGATTATGAGAAACGGCAGAAAGATCATGAAACCGATCTCGAAGCCGCGTTCGATTTCGCTCAGCATGAATGCCGGGATCAGCAGGCCGAGCGACGGCGTCCCGTCATCGTCAATCCGCGTCCCGTCGCCCGGTGCCGCTTCCGCGAGGGCGGTCACCATCTCGGGACGCACACGCGACTGCATGAAGCCTTCGAACGGCGTCATCGCCCGGGCGAACCCCTGCTCCGCCGTTATGTCGCCGTCCATCATCGGCGAGATCCCTGATGTCCAGGCCGCGTTGAAAACGGGCTCCATGACGAAATAGGTGAGAAACAGCGCGAGGCTGATGATCAGCATGTTTGGCGGTGCCGCCTGCAGACCGATGCCCTGGCGCAGAAGCGACAAGACCGTCACCATGAACGGAAAACAGGTCACCATGATCGCGATGCCCGGCGCCAGGCTCAGGAGCGTGACGAGCAGGAAGAGCTGGATGATCCGCCCGGAAAGCGTAGCCTCGTCACCGAGATCGATTTCCACGGTCTGTGCATCTGCACCGGATGCGGCGACCACACAGATGCAGATTAGACAAGCAACGTGAGCTATGCGGCGCCAGCGCAACGTTTTTCTCCGCGTGCGTTCAGAGGTTTCGGTCAGAACAGGTCTGTCACATCAACGACTTCGGTCAGCCGGACGCCGAGGCGACCTGATTCGTCACCCATCTCCTCCAGCTCGCCACGCGCAATGATGCGGTCGCCGACCATGATCTGAACCGGGTCATCGACGCGCGTAGACAGCGGCAGCACCATGTCGCGCCGCATCGCCAGAAGTTCTCCTATGACCGGCCGGGCCTGTCCGACGCTGACGACCACGTCGACCTGGACCGAGAAGATCGCGCGCCGGTGCTTGCCCTCATCGCTCTGATCCCGCGAATCCAGTGTCGGGATTGCCTCTGCAACATCGTCAGTAGCGTCATCCATTGCGGTGATCTCCCTCTGATCTCGGCTCTTGCGCGGGGGTCAAAACCTCTGCTGCGGCTTTGAGGTAGGCATCGCGCGTGAACTCGGCGCCGCCGAGTGCCCAGTGCAAGCGGGCCGTTCCCGCCGGATAGTCGTTGACCTTTCGAACCCGGACCTCTGTCATCGGCTCTAGCGCTTGCAGACTTTCGATCAGGGCCTCGTAGATATCGGCGCTGGCTGTCATTTCAGCCTCTGCCGTGAGCCGCTCCGCCATCAGTCCGGTCGCCGTAATCGAGATCTCGCGCGCAAGGTTTTCGTCCAGAAGATCCGGCAACAGGTGACGCAGACAGACGGTCGATTGCTTGCTGAAGTTGTTGAGCGCCGTGGTCTTCAAACCGTCGAGCGACGAAGAGATCTCTCCGAGAAGCTCCATCAGTCGTGCAGCGATTTCGGCCTCTGTGGGCGCATCCTCGGCGGACGTGTCATCGTCGGGTGCCGGGATCGCTGGCGTTGGCTCGTCGAGCAATGGCTCATCGTCGCCTTGCGGCAGCGCCGTTGCCTGATCTTCGGAAAAATCGGCGAGCGTTCTCGGTCCTGAAACGCTCTCGAACCGGTCCAGTAGAAACACCCGCGTCACGCCGCTTGCTCCTTGGATTTCTCGGGTGCTGCCGGCTCAGGATCCTCGAGCCATATTTTCAGCATGGCCGCTGTCTGATCGGGCTGATCTGCGGCAATCGTGCGCAACTGATCGTCCAGCCCGATCTCGGGATCGCTGTCTTCGGCACCGATCATTGCCTCGTTGACCGGCACGATGTTGCCAAACTCGTCGACGACGCGGCCGGACATCGCCAGGTCGAGTTCGGACTCTGCCGACAGGCTCGACGGTGGCTCGCGGCTGAGGAGCGGTTTCACGACAGTCAGTCCCAGGATCAGGGCGACGACCGCGAGAACGGCCAGTTGTATGAAAGTGAGCGCATTGCGCTCGAAGAACCGGACGATCGGACTGATCTCGATACTGGCGCCCGGCGTCGCGTCCGGCTGGAACGCCATGCTCTCCACAGTTACGACATCGCCACGCTGTTCGTCGAATCCGACAGCGGCGACAACAAGCTCCCGCAGAGCCGTGAGTTCCTCTTGCGGACGCTCCTGCCAGACGCTTTCACCATCGGCGTTGATCGTGTTTATGCCGTCGACGAGGACTGCGACGCTGATTTTGCGTATTGCCCCGGCGGCGCGCGACGTCTCGCGACGCATCTCGGAATAGTCGTAGTTGACTCGCTCACGGGTTTCGGTCCGCGCGCTTTGACGCGTGTTGTCGTTTGCGGCGTCGCCCGCTGGCAGGTTGCTCGCCACGGTCACGGCACCCGAAGCGCCTTGCGCACTGTCGCTTATTTCCTCGGTGTCCGAATGTATGGTGACGCGGGTGTCCGGTTTGATGACCCGTTCTGTGATCGTCTCCGCTTCCCGATCGGTCTCCACCGTGACGCTGACGCGCGCCTTGTCGCGCCCCACGCGTGCCGCGAGCAGATCTTCGATCTCGGCCTTCAGTTTGGACTCGCGTTCCGCAGCCTGCGATGCCGCGCTTGCGATGGCGCTCTCCGAGCCCGGCGCGAGGATCATACCGGCGCGGCTGTCGATCACCGCCACCTGATTGGGATCGAGATTGGCAACGGCCAGCGCTGTCATGTAGCGAATCGAAGTCGCTTGCTCGATCGTGATGCTTCCGCCGGCCATGGTGACCGAGACCGAGGCCGTCGGCTGCGCGTTCTGCCCCGCGAAAGGACGGCGGTTCGGCACCGCGATGTGCACGCGCGCCGCGCGGACACCCGGCGATGCGAGGATGGTCCGGGCAAGCTCGCCCTCCTTCGCGCGCCAGTAGGCGGCGTTGAACATGTCTGTCGTCGCCGAGAACCCGGAAATCGAATCGAGCAGCTCGTACCCTGCCTGCCCTTGCCGTGGCAGCCCCTCACGCGCCAACGCCAGCCGCACGCGGTCGCGCGCGTCTTCCGACACATAGATCGCATCGCCGCGAATCTCGGCCTGAACGTTCATCTGTTCGAGCGACCCGACAACTTCACCTGCCGCAGCCGGATCGAGGCCGGAATAAAGCAGAGCCATCGCGGGCCGCGTGGCGATCTGCGCCAGCGACAGCACAGCAAGAAAGGTCAAGCCGATCGCTCCGAGAAGGACGATTCGGCGCTGTAGATCGAGATTATTCCACGTACTCAGCAACTGGTTCATTCTTGACGCCCTTTTGGGCACACCGAAGTGCTTTCGGATTTTCTGCCCGGGTCAGACACTGCGTTCATCAGGCTTAAGAATCGGTTTAGGTAAATCGGGTTATCTCGTGTCCAGAGGCTGGCAGTCCCCTGGAGCTTTCGAGAGATGAGCGATACAAGTGCCGCCGCCGAGCAAGCGGAAGAGACTCCGCCGAAGAAATCGAAGGGAATGCTCTTTGGTCTCGTCGGTGCGGTTCTGCTAGGTGGTGCATCTTTTTTCGGTGTGTACGCGGGAATCGTCCCCCTGCCGTTTGGAGCGGAGGAAACCGCCGAACAGGCTGATGCAGGCCAAGGCGGTGAAAAGAGCGCGTCGACGGAAGAGGCTTTCGATCCGAACGACTACTCGGCCAGCTTCGTCACCATGCGCGAAATCATCATTTCTCTCAGTCCGGAGGCGAATTCCAAGCACCTACGCGTTTCCATGACGCTCGAGGTGGCACCGGATGCCGAGGCACAGGTAACGTCGCTCGAGCCGCGCGTGCGCGACGTTCTTAATACATTTCTAAGGGCGGTAGACGAACGTGAGTTCGAAGTGCCGCGCGCGATGACCCGGCTGCGCGGTCAGATGCTTCGCCGGGTGCAGCTCGTGACGCCACCGGGAACGGTGCGTGATTTGCTCATTCAGGACTTCATCCTGAACTGAAGGGTTCGTAATGTCGATCGTCACAGATGGCCTTCTCATTGTAACCTGCCTCACGGCGGCGCTCTATTGCATCGTGCTGAGTCGGCGTCTTGCCAAGTTCTCGGACACCAAATCCGGCATTGGCGAGCAGATCGCCCAGCTCAACAGCATTCTTGAAGAAACGAGATCGACCATTCGCGAATCTCAGACCGGCGCGAAGTCGGTCACCGAGCGTCTTGCCCGCGACATCGCATCCTCCAAGAAGCTATCGACGGATCTCGCTGACCTTATCGCGCGCGCTGAGCAGGTATTGTCGAAAGCCGGTGAGATAAAAGAGATCGAGACGAAAGTGTCGGCGCCGCGGCAAAGGCCCCCAGAAACCCCGAAGATCCCAGAGGTCATCGAAAGCCCGGTCATCACTGATGCCAACACTCCGGTCGAGGAAGAGGAATTCAGCGAAGCGGCCGAGCCCGACTTTGACTTGTCGGATGCACGGGGCGAACCGCAGCTCGGATTTCTCCCGAATGTGGTCGAGGACGCACCGGATCCTGAGATCGACACCGGACCGGATGAAGACGCCAAGGACGACGCCGATCAGGTGGAAGAAGCCGAACCTGAAGACGACGAGGCCAACCAGGAGAACCTGCTCAAGGTCGAAAGGATGGCGCTCTGATGGTCTCGAAGATTCCCTTCGCTTCGTCGTTTAAGATCGGCGCGCTCGTCGTGCTGGCGGCTGGCTTCGCTGTGTCGGCATTCCTGCGTGCCGGGGAGGTTATCGCTGCGTTGCCAGAGGGAGATGACGGGTTCGGCAATCCGATCGCCTCGCAGAAAGTTGGAGCGCCCTCGACGCCGGAGAAGATCGTCGTCGGTCCGCCGGAGTTGATCGCCGAAATCAAACGCCTGCGCGAAAAACTCGACGAGCGCGAAAAGGCGCTCGAGCATCGCGAGATGAAGCTCAAGATCATCGAGAAGAAGATGAAAGAGCGTCTGGACGAGATGCGGGCCGTGCGTGAGCGCCTCGCCGCCACGGCAGCACTGGTCGATGACGCTGCAGGGAAGGACGTCCGCAGGCTCGCCGAGATGTACCAGGCAATGAAGCCGAAACAGGCTGGGCAAATATTCAACGAAATGGCGGCGTCCTTTGCCGCTGGATTCATCGCAGAAATGCGTCCGGAAGCAGCCGCACTCGTTCTCGCCAACATGGACGCGGAAAAAGCCTACGCGGTGAGCCTTCTCATCGCCGGTCGGAATATGAAGAAATAGAAATGATCGGTAGCCGCAGCATGGCGGCGCTCGGATCCAAGAACCAAACAATCTTGGTCACCAACGGTTGTTCGAACTTGAAACTCGCGGACCCATGACTCGTTGCGCGCAGAAGTTCGCTGATTGTGGGCTGGATGATCGGTGATCGGCATCGTAACAGAAACGTGTCGCTTCGCCGTGGACGGCCAGGCGCGCCGAGACGTCGTCAAGTCAGGAACTGGCAGCCCAGCGTCCGCTTCAAAGCGTCAGCCAGTTCACTGACCGTTTCGGTCGAAACATAGAGGCCTCCAGTCTGATCCGCGAGGCACCGGGCAACGGTCTTCCCGTTGATGTATTCATCGCGTCCTTGACCCGCCCAACTGAAGAAGTCTCCGCGCACTTTGAAGCCGATGACATGGACCGTGATGTCGTGACCGTCTTCTGCAAGCGTCGCGCCAAGTTCGCAAGGCGCGCCGCCGCAGGTTTCCTTCCCGTCCGTCAGCAGAACCACCGTCGCCGATTCATTTTGAAAATCCAGCACCTCGGCGGCATCTCTAACGGCCTGCGTAAGCGCAGTGTCTCCGGAGGGTTCGAGCAGTTCGATTTCGGCAATCACGCGCGGCGCGGCATTGGAGATCGGAGGAAATTTCAGATCTATATTCTCGCAGGCGTCTCCTGGACCAGGACCGTACGTGAGAAGGCCGACCTTTCGATGGGTCGCAATTTGCGGCATCGCCTCGGCAATGGCCCGGCGCGCCAGGAGGATGCGCGGTTCGTCGAGTTGATTAAACCCGTTCTCGGACATCGAGCCCGACCCGTCGAACACGAGCAACGCATCGCTTTCACAGGTTTCATTCGTACGGCTGGAGGCGGTGCCGAGCGCAAGCAGCACGATCGCGCAGACGCTTGATTTGAAGAAACGCATCATCCGCATTTCTGCCGAGTTGGTCGCTGCCTCGCAGAACAAAACCAGCTTCGACGCCGTCTTTCATGCCGCAAAAAATCAATGGCTAAAAGCCAAAACCATTTGTTTTGAAGGACGCTTGATTTCGCTTGCTCCAACACCCTCGGACTCCGATGCCTGCTGTCTCCACCGAAGCTTGCTTCGAAATGCAGTGGCCGACAAGCCTGCTGCTTCCTTAAGCAGTCTCAAGAGCCGCGCGAACCTTCTCGGCGTGCCCCCGCAAGACCTCCGGCTTCACCATGTTGTCGGGGCCCGGCGGGCGCATTCGCACGCACTCCTTGCGCGGAATGACGTGAAAATGCAGGTGAAAGACTTCCTGCCCGCCGGCCGCTTCGCTGAACTGCTGCAGCGTGATCCCATCCGCGTCGAACGCGACCATCAGCGCCTGCGCAATAGTGTTCGCGGTTCGCATGCAAGATGCCAACTGTTCCGGCGATGCATCGAGCAGATTGCGCGCCGGATCCTTCGGGATCACCAATACGTGGCCGTCCGCACGCGGCATGATGTCCATGATCGCAAGCGTCTCGGCGTCTTCGTAGACCTTCTCGGATGGCAACTCGCCGCGCAGAATCCGCGCGAAAATATTGTTCTCGTCGTAACTCATGCTCTGTCCCATCGGCTGCTGTGTCCGCAGAACGCCAGCGGGTCACAGGTCCGTCATCCACCTCCGTTCGATATCGATCACGTGGGGCGAAACTGCAATCACAAGTTGGCGAGATCGGTCGGAACTGTGGCAGCAGAATGTCGTTTTCCCGCATGCGTTGCATTGGATGGCCGCACGGATCGCAAAGAGTAAATTTGCACCGTCGAAACACGACGCGGTGACGCGAAAGGAGGTGCGGTCTTGTACGGCAATCGCCAAGATGTTCCGGTGAAACTCGAACGACAGGAGGACGTCGATTGATCGCGCCAAAGCCACATATCGCCGAAATGCAGGGGTTCGCCCTGGCCAATCTCTCGGCGCCGCCCGGACAGCGCGTGACCTCGCTTGCGCAGAACGAAAGCGCATTCCCGCCCTCGCCGCTAGCGCTCGAGGCGGCGGGCACGGCGATGAGCGGTGCATTGCTCTATCCTGATCCGGATTGGGCCGACCTTCGGCGTGCCGTAGCCGAGCGACACGGGCTCGATCCAGATCTACTGCTGTGCAGTGCTGGATCGATGGACCTGATCTCAGCGCTGATCATGGCCTATGCTGGTCCTGGCGATCGCGTGCTGTCGACGGCGCACGGCTATGGCTACTTCGCGAGTTCGGCGAAATTCGTCGGTGCGCATTACGACGCGGCACCCGAGACAAATCTCACCGTCGATGTCGACGCCGTCCTAGACGCGATCCGCCCCGAAACCCGAATCGTCTGCATCGCAAATCCCGCAAACCCGACCGGAACCCGCATTCCGCGTTCCGAAATAGAGCGTCTGCGCGCGGCCATGCCAGGCGATGTGATCCTTTTGCTCGACGAGGCATACGCCGAGTTCACGGATCATCTCGGCGAGCAGATGTTCGATTTGGTTGCCCGGGGAGATACGGTCGTGACGCGGAGTCTCTCAAAGGCGCACGCGCTCGCCGGATGTCGGGTCGGCTGGGGCGTCTTCCCGCTGCAAATTCGCGAACATGCGCGGAAACTTCTCACGGCCGGCGGTGTAACGGTCGCGTCGCTCGCCGCCGCCGCCGCCTCGATGCGTGACCCCGACTATGTCCGAGAGACTGTCCGCAAGACGTCCCGGATCCGGGACAGGTTCATTGGCGACGTGAATGCGCTCGGGATCAAGTGCGCGGCGAGCCACACCAATTTCGCGCTGCTTCAATTCACAGATGTCGCCGAGCGCGAAAGCGCCGATGCAGCGCTTCGGCGCCGCGGCTTCATTCTTCGCCCCATGGGCGGTTACGCTTTGCCGAACTGTCTGCGTGCGACCATTGCAGGCGAGGAGATCATGGATGAGGCACTGGCGATCCTGTCGGACTGGCGCAAAGCCTCAGCCTGACCGCGACGGCCTTTCATGAGACCGCTCGCACGGCCGTTTCGGCCGACCTGCGTCCGTGGCAAGACTGTGGCAATCGCGTGGAGCCGGCTGCAGAATGTCCCCACGCTTCTCTGAAGTCAGTCGACAGAGCCCGGCGCACAGAACATGTCGTAAAGCGTCTCGATCATCCGGCGCGCCCTGTCGTCGCCGAGGCTGTAGTAGATCGTCTTGCCGTCGCGCCGCGCGTGAACGAGGCCTTCCTCACGCAGGCGTGCGAGTTGCTGCGAAACCGCGGCCTGACGCGCCGAAAGAAACTCCTCCAGTTCCGTGACCGATCTTTCGCCCGAGGCGAGATGGCAGAGGATCAGCAACCTTCCTTCATGGGACAACGCCTTGAGGAAGTCGGTCGCGCGGCGGGCATTCTCCATCATATCTGCCAGCTCGCGGTCCTCGAGCCCGTCATCGAATTCCGGAAGAACCATGTCAGCAAATCCTCGGTCGTCAAATTCGCCGCCGCGGCGCTCGACAGTCTCTGCGCCACCAAGGTCATCGATCGAGCGGGCGTCGGAGAATCTTCCTCCTGCATAACCCTCGATCAACTGAATTTCCACGCTCTCTTGGACAGCGCTACCCTTGCTACGAAGGCAGATGATCGAGAAGTGATCCGCCGTCGCAATTCTGACCGGTAGACCGATGCTGAACTGCATGGCATCGTCAGTCTCGCAATGGCAAAGATCGACGTAAGGAAGCGGACCGCAATCGGGTCTCAAGCGCCCGAGAGCGAAACAGTCCCGTGAAGACATCCGATCTGGGACTCCGCCCCTGATCCACGAAAGCAAAGGAAATGCACCGGAAAACCGGACCGGCAGAGAGGATCGCATGGATCTGACACGGCGCCAGACGGTGATGCTGGGCTTGGGTGCCGCCGTAATGGCATCGATACCGGCCAGTGGCTTTGCGAACGCAGACGATCTCGTCGCGACGATCAAGGCGTTCACCGGCGGCGCCGAGGTGCGGGACAGCGGTGTCGAAATCATCGTCCCTGACATCGCGGAGAACGGCAACAACGTCCCGGTCGAGGTCATCGCTGCCAATGCGACCGACATCCTGTTGCTGGGGTCAGGCAACCCCAACCCGCGCGTCGCGACCTTCCATTTCGGCGCGCTCGCCGCGGCGTCCAGGACCAAGACACGCATCAGGCTGGCCCAAAGCCAAGACATCATCGCAATCGCGAAATTTGCTGATGGGAGTTACGTGCAAACCAAGCGCACCGTCAGGGTCACCATCGGTGGCTGCGGCGCCTGACTGAGACATCCGGAGGGTCACGACATGGCGAGGATCAAACCCCGCGTAAAGGTGCCGAGAAAGGCCGCGCCCGGCGACGTGGTCACGATCAAAACGCTGATCAACCATCCGATGGAGTCCGGTCATCGAAGTGACCGCGAGACTGGCGAACTCGTCCCGCGCAAGATCATCAACAGGTTCACGGCGACCTTTGAGGGTGAGCCGATCATGTCCATCGACATGGAGCCCGCGATCTCGACCAACCCGTTCTTCGAGTTTGACATGAGGGTCCCCGGTCCCGGTACGCTCCGCTTCGAATGGATAGATGATGACGGCACGGTCTACGATATCGAGAAGAAGATCGAGGCCGCTTGAGACTCGGCGCGAACACGAAATCGTTCGCACTCCCTGGTAGCAGACAGAGCTAAGGTCCTGTCGATACGATGAGCCAGAGAGGCCGACTTTGACGAACCTCGGCGCCGCCATCTCCGCGCGCAGATCGAGCTTCGTGATTGCGACGCGTCCTGCAGGTCACGGCTCAGGCGCAAACCGCGAGGTCGTGATCATGGCGAGCCGCTCCCCATTTCCTGCCCGGACTGGCGCAGCGCCGGTGCAGACCGAAGCCATCACGGCCTAAAGCGGAGCTGGGGCGGATAACTCTGCCACCAAAGACCATCTCGATTTACGAGGCTGAGGGGCGCAGAGTGAAAGACCTATACGGGAGGCACCAATGACATTCACCAGACGCGGTTTCCTCGGGACCTCCGCTGCGACGGCCACGGCTCTGTCGGCTCCGGCAGTGCTGGGCGCCGCGCATCCGAATGTCGTGGTGATCGGTGGGGGCGCGGGCGGCGCAACGGCGGCGCGCCATATCGCCAGCGACTCGCGGGGTGCTGTTACGGTCGCGCTGATCGAACCGCAGCGGCGCCACTACACCTGCTTCTTCGCCAATCTGGCAATCGGCGGTTTCTGGGGGTTCGAGGGAACCGGTCACGCCTACAGCACGCTTGCCAGCGATTACGGCATCAACGTCGTGCACGACCTGGCGATCGGGGTCGATCGGGACGCTCGGTTGGTCACGCTCGCGGGCGGTCAGAAGGTACCCTATGACAGGCTGATCGTCTCGCCCGGCATCGACTTCGTCGACGGCTCGGTCAAAGGCTGGTCGCTGGCCGATCAGACCGCGATGCCACACGCCTACAAGGGCGGCACGCAGGCGGCCCTGCTCAAGGCGCAGGTCGAAGCGATGCCCGAGGGAGGCACCTTTGTCATGGTCGCACCGCCCAATCCCTACCGCTGCCCGCCGGGACCCTACGAGCGGGTCTCGATGGTCGCGCATGTTCTGAAGCAGAGGAACCCGACGGCCAAGATCATCATCGCCGACCCCAAGCCGTCGTTCTCGAAGATGGCCCTTTTCGAAGACGGTTGGCAAAACCATTACCCGGGCATGATCGAGTGGCTCGGTCCCGATTTCGGCGGCGGCAACGTGACCGTGAACTCGCCAAACATGGAGGTCGATGTCGACGGCGAACTCGTCAGGGCCGATGTTTGCAACGTCATCCCGGCGATGAAGGCGGGCTGGATCGCCGCCGCAGCCGGTCTGACCAATGATGCGGGCTGGGCGCCGGTCAATCCAGTCGACATGTCCTCGCGGATGGATCCGAACATCCACGTCCTCGGCGATGCGAGCCAGCAGGGCGACATGCCGAAATCGGGCTTCTCGGCGAACAGCCAGGCCAAGGTCTGCGCCAATGCCGTGCTCGGGGCGCTGACGGGCTCCGAGGTCCTGCCGCCGCGATACGCCAACACCTGCTGGTCGCTGATCGGCGTCGACGACGCTGTCAAGGTCGGCGCGTCCTACGAGGCGACCGACGAAAAAATCGCCCGGATCGACGGCTTCATCAGCCAGACCGGCGAAGATGAAGAGCTGCGCCGCCGGACCTACGACGAAAGCGTCGCCTGGTATGTCGACATCACCACCGACATGTTCGGGTGATCGCATATCTCAGATTGGCACGCGTCGTGGCCTGACCGGGCCACGGCATTTTTCATGCAAGAAATACGTCTCGTGTGATTGTCAAGTTGGGTCTTAGTTTGATAAGATCTCGCCAGGGCAGGAGGCGAGGATGGCAAAATCACCCCCAAAGCCGCCGACAGACGCGGCCAAGTATATCGAGTTCGTGGGCCTGATGGGCCTGCTGCGCGTAACGCTGTTCGAGAGTTTCGGCGAGCGCAAATACTGGGACGAACGGTATTTCGACTTGTTCATGAACATGCTCGCGAAGCAGTTGCGCGGTTCGGTCTCGACGCTCGAGGAGATGACTGCGGCGATGACCGGCATCTCGCATTCGACCAAGATCCGCATGATCGAGGAAGCCCGCAAGGACGGCCTGATCGAAGCGGTCAACCGCAGCCAGATCAAGCTTGACGGTCCACTCGACAATGTCGGCGCGCGCAAGGTGTTCTACCTCTCGGACGGGATGATGAAGTCGATGCTGGCCCGGCTTGACGAGATGATCTCGGACGTGCGCGCCTTTGCCGGGCCCGTCGCATAGTCTGGCTCTCCGAGCCCTCCCGCCGGCGTTGAAAGACGCCGGTCGCACGGTATGTCATCATGCGGCTAGATCAGCCCGCGCACCACGAGGCTGAGGCCCAGCAACGTCAGCATTCCAAGGACCGCAAGGCGAAACTGTTCGGGCGCCAGCCGGTCGCGTACGCGCTCGCCCAGCCGGATTCCGACCACCGCACACGCGATGCCGAGGATCGAAACCGCGATGGCGGTGACCGGCACGAGGCCAAGCCGCGACAGCCCGATCATCATCACGATGCTCGACAGCGTGAACGAACAGTTGATCGCCTGCACGAACATGTTCCGGTCGAGACGCAATGACATCAGAAACGGCATCGACGGCATTACCTGGCTGCCAGTGACGCCGTTGATGATGCCCGTCAGGAACCCGCTGACGGGACCGAGCGGCCGCTCGAGCCGGGTGGGCAGGCGCAGATCCGGCCGCGCAAAGGCGAAAGCGCAATACCCCACCAGCACGACCCCGAGCACCGCGGCGGCCGTCGCACCGTCGACCCGGTCGAGCAGCCAGAGGCCCAGCAGCAGGCCCGGTAACGTGGCGATCAGCATCGGCCAGAACCGGCGGATTGTTGGCAGGAACCGTCCTGCGCCGACTTGCACCATCAGGTTCGAGGCGACCGATGGAATGATCAGCAGCGGCAGCGCCTCCTTCAGCCCGACCGTCACGGCAAGAAAGGGCAGACAGGTCGTTGAGAATCCCAGCCCGGTCACCCCCTTCGCGGTCGCAGCGCCGAGGTAGACGGTGAAAATGATTGCGATCTGCAGGGGCGAGTAGACGTCGAACACGGGAACTCCGGAACTTTGCGGTCCCAACTTCAAAGCGGGCATCATGCACCGTGGGCGCGGCGATTGACAATGCCGCCTATGCAGGGCGGTCGTGCTGTCCAGATCGTATTAATCAACGAACGTTGCAAAATGCGCTAAACAAGACCGGCAAGCGCAAACGCACCACTCGGCAAAGAAGCATTACTCCGTCGAGGACAGCACCCGATAGATCGACGCCTCCAGCGCCCCGTCTTCCGTCTCGACCGATATCGTGACGCGGCGGTACTCGTCGCCCTCGAAAGCATCCAGCCGGGCCCAGTGTTCCGGCAGATCCGGCGACTCGAAGACATGGACCGCGATGCGCTCGCCGTCGGGATCGGGGATCATTCCCGGGCAGCCATGCGCCGCCCCCCAGCCCTCCTTGAACAGGCGTCCGCGCACCGATCCCCGCGTCCACGTGCCCGATAGCCCGTCGAGCACGCCGTGGTTGACCTCGCCCGGCGCGAGCGTGCCGTAGGTCGCGAGCCGCGTCGCGGCGGACATCAGCGCCCCCAGATGCCGTTCAGGTAATCGGCGACCTTGCGGTGCGCCTGCTCGGCCTCGTCCACGAGCCCGAGATATCCGAAGAACCCGTGCACGACACCGGCATAGTCGACATGCTCGACCGCCACGCCAGCATCCGCCAACTGCTTGGCATAGGCGACGCCCTCGTCCTTCAACACATCGCATTCGGCGGTGATCACCAGTGCCGGCGGCAAACCCGCATGCGATCCCGCCAGATGCGGTGCAGCACGCCAGTCGTCCATGTCTCCGGCATTGGCGAAATAATGCTCGCGGAACCAGTCCACGGTGGTCGTTTCGAGAATCCCGTACCCGGTCCCGTACCGGTCATACGAGGCCGTGCCGCCCCGGTAATCGACAACCGGATAGATCAATGCCTGAGCCGAAACTTCAGGACCGCCCGCCTCGCGGACCATCAGCGCCACGACTGCCGCGAGATTTCCGCCTGCGCTGTCGCCGGAAACCGCGATCCGGCTCGCGTCCAGCCCGAGGGCATTGGCCTTCTCTGCAACCCAGCGCAAGGTATCGTAGGCATCTTCGGGAGCGGCGGGAAACCGGTGCTCCGGCCCCATCCGGTAGTCGACCGAGACGACGGCACACCGGGCGGCGTTGGCGAGATACCGGCACAGCGTATCATAGGTCTCAAGGCTGCCGATCACATGCCCCCCGCCGTGATAGTAGACGATCACCGGCATGGCGCCCGCTGCGCCGGACTTGTAGATACGGACGGGCACGTGACCGAAGCCGGGCCCGGTGGACATTGCCTCGGCAGACGCAACGTCAGGTGCCGGATAATCCCTCAACCGTGCCGCTGAAAGCGCCTCGATCAGATCGCGGGCCTGTCGCGGTGTCAGATCTTCGAGCTTCGGCACGCCGGCCTCGGCAACCCGGTCCAGAAAGGCATTCATCTGCGGCGTCAAATCATCTGGCATTGCGGCCCCCTCACTGAACGGTCGAGCGACGTTAGAAGCGCCCGCGTGAAAGCGCAAAGGTGCAATCGCCGGGCGATGAAAGCATCCGCGTGATGAAGTCCAGATATGCCGCCTTGCGGTCCTTGTACCGCTTGGCGGCTATCCCGCGCGGCCCAACCGGACCGCGTGAACCCGACTTTAACCACGTCAAGGACAGTGTCGCGCCTCAGATCAATCGAGATCGACGGATATCGGCCCGATGTTGCAGCTTTGCGCACGCGACCGTGTCGCGCTACACATCCTCACCGTCCAAGACGGCTGAGGCAGAGGGTTAATTCGAGAAGGTCCAGGATGGACGTCAATATCACCTACGACCGCGCTGATCTCGACGCGCCAGGTTCAGGTCCCGTCCGCGTGGGCTGGCTGCTGACGGAACGCAAGGGCGGGATCATCTTCGATCCGCCGGAACGCGTCCGCTCGGTCGAGATGAACAAGAACCACGCCAAGTCCGCGAGCCGCTGTCCTGCGGTGATCAATCTCGAAAGCCGGTACTTCGTGGTCAAGTGCCCGTTCGATCTCCATCTCGCCTTCACCCGCGACAAGGACGGCAAACCCGCGCTGCGCAACCTCAATGGGGACGCCTCGCCTGTGCGCGCGAAGAAACTGGGCCAGCACCTGCATGTCACGGCCGAGAAGGAGTGGCGTTACGCGGATCGTCCGACGATCCAGCTTTCGCTGCCTTACATCTTCATCGCCGACGAACCGGTCTACATGTCCCAGGTCTCGCCCTTCCTGCACTACCGCAATGATCCGCTTCCCGGCACGATCTTCGGCGGACGCTTCCCGATCAACCTCTGGCCGCGGCCACTGATGTGGGCCTTCGAGTGGCACGAGCCTGAGAAACCGATCAAGCTCTCGCGCGGGGAGCCGCTGTTCTACGCGCTGTTCGAGACGGCGCCGCAGGATCGCGCCGTTCAGGTCGTCGAGGCCGAGTCGACGCCGGAACTGCAGGAGTACCTCGAACTGGTGTCCGGTGCGGTCAACTACGTCAACCAGACCTTCAGCCTGTTCAAGGCCGCCGAAGAGCGACGTCCGAAGCAACTCGTGACCCCGAGAAAGCGCACCGAATGACTGACAGTGCGCCGTCACATGCAGGCTCGGACTTCCGGCCGCGGCGCGGACTTGGTCTCGCCGGGCTTCTGCGCCGGCTCTCGGCGCGGCTCTCTGTGAGGCGGACGCGTGCAGCGCGGCTCAACGCAAGCTCGATGGCACCCGCACCGAGGCTATGTGAGAGCGGCGAGGAGATCGCTCTCGGGTCGAAACTGTTCCATGACTGCGTCCGGAACGGGCCCGGGATCGGCCAGACAAAGAATGGACTGCGCATCGACTGCGGCGCATTCGACGGAAGCTACGTCTCCCTCGCGGTCGACCTCCCGGCAGAACAGGCCGCGAAGATCCGGGTCGGGATGAACCTGATCGTCGCCTTTCGCGCAGCGTCGAGCAAAGCCCTGCCGGTTTTCCTCCGGGCGCATTTTCTGAATCAGGAGGGGCGAGAAGTGCTCCACGATCTCATCGTCATCGATAGCGGGGCGCGGTCCGTGCGCTTCAATCTCGACGGTCTGCGCATTCCGATCGATCAGCCGACCTCGGCTTGGGTCGATGTGATCCTCTCCGATCCCGCCGGCACCGACGTCGCGCTTGAAGACATCGCGCTTGAGGTTCGGCCACATTAGCGGCTCGCAAATCCATCAACTAATGCAGCAAGACGGACAGGGGATCGACTGATCCAAGGCTGGGTCGTCCACGCCTGCAGTATCAAGATCATCGCACTCGCATACGCCGGAAACGACGGACTATTAGAACGGCTCCGACACGCACCGTCCAAAGTCCCCAGAAGCCTCGTTTGGCAAAGCTTCAAGCGCGGCCATCCCATCTTTGCGGATCGTGTGCGCTGGCGGCTTGGTCGTTTCTGAAACGTCGAAGACTTTCGGCGCTGCCTCAAATCGCCTGCCCCGCCAACAGTCGCGGAACGGCGCCCGACCGTCCTGAGGCTTCGGCCATGAACAGCCGCCGCGCCCCGCCGAGGCCTCCGACGAGCCCGAGGCCGATATTGCGCAATGCCTGAGCGGGGCCTGCACCCGTCGAGAAAAGCCGATTGAGCGCGTCCATCCCGAGCGCCAACGCCGTGGCATCAAAGCGCCGCCACTGCTCGTAGCGCCTAAGCACGTCGACCGACCCGATATCTTCGCCGCGCCGCGCCGCCTCTGCCAGAACTTGCGTCAGGGCTGCCACATCGCGCAGCCCCATGTTCATGCCCTGACCGGCGATCGGGTGGACGCCATGTGCCGCGTCCCCGGCCACGACCAAACGAGGTCGCGCGTAATCCATCGCCAGCGACAAGCCCAGCGGATAGGCCCAGCGCTTACCCGCGGGCCGGATGTCGCCGAGCCGACCGTCCAGCCGCCGGGCGATCTCTGCCAGATAAGCCTCATCGGAAAGCGCCTTGATCCGGGCCGCCTCGCCGTCGCGCTCCGACCAGACCAGCGAAGACCGGTTTCCCGTCAACGGCAGGACGGCAAACGGCCCGCCCGGAAAGAATGCCTGATGCGCCCGGCCGTCATGCGGAAGATCGTGCTCGATGGCCGAGACCAGACCCGTCTGGCCGTAGCTCCAGCCGAGATAGCGGATTTCGGCTGCACGTGCCGTCGCCGACCTCCGCCCATCGCAGGCCACGACCAGCGATGCCCCGATTACTTCATCTCCGGCAACGACCTCTGCACCGGTGCTCGCGCGCGTCACCCTGCCGGGCACAGTTTCATCCAGATGCCGCACACTACTCTTGGCCAGTTTCGTCAGCAGAACGCGGCGCAGATGCCGGTCCTCGACGATCGAGCCGAGCGTCGCGTCCATTCCTTCCGCCGGATCGAAGTGCAGCATCGCAGGCGGCACTGGTCCGATGCAGGTATCGCGCACGGTGATCCCCGTGACAGGCTGCGCATCGGCTTCCACCGCGTCCCAGATGCCCAGCGCCTTCAGCAGGTTGGCCGATCCCGGAGCGACTGCATAGGCTCGACCGTCAAAGCCCGGGTCGCCGCGCACGTCTGCTGAGACCGGATCGATCAGAGACACTCGGAAGCCCTGCGCGTCCAGCGCCAGCGCCATGGCCGAGCCGACCAGCCCGCCGCCCAGAATGCAAACATCGTCTTTCGGATCACCCATGGCCTTTACTATTGGAACGGCACCCGCAAATGTCCACGTTCGCGAAGGACGCAGGGGGCGAGTGACATGCAGGACTGGTTGACCAAAAGCGCAGCGGAACTGGGCCGCGCCATCGATGTGGGCGAAGTCGACCCGCGCGCGCTGACCGACGCCTTCCTCGATGCCATCGACGCCCACGATGCGCGCGACGAGATCTATGCCCGCACCACGCCGGACCGGGCCCGCACGGAAGCTCTCGCTGCCGCCAAACGTGCAGCGGCAGGATTGCGCAAGGGTCTACTCGACGGCGTGCCGATATCGTGGAAGGATCTCTACGACACGGCCGGGGTCGCGACCGAAGGCGGCACACGTCTCCTGAAAGGCCGCATCCCGGAGACCGACTGCACGGTTCTCGAACGCGCCACCAATGCTGGCACGGTCTGCCTCGGCAAGACCCACACGACCGAGCTTGCCTTCTCCGGCCTCGGGGTGAACCCGATGACCGGCACGCCGCCGAACGCGATCGAAGCCCATCGCGCGCCTGGCGGCTCTTCCTCGGGTGCAGCCGTCTCGACCAAGCTCGGCTTGGCCGCGGCGGGCATTGGCTCGGACACTGGTGGTTCGGTGCGCATCCCTGCTGCCTGGAACGACCTCGTCGGGCTCAAGACCACGGCGGGCCTGATCCCGACCCATGGCGTCATCGCGCTCTCGCGCACCTATGACACGATCGGCCCGCTCACCCGCACGGTCGAGGACTCCGCCCACCTGTTTTCCATCCTCGCCGATATAGACCTGCCAGACTGGGACGGTGCCAGCCTCACCGACGAGACGTTCCACGTAGCCGAGACCGTTGTTTTCGACGACGCCGACCCAGAGATCGCGCCTGCTTTCGAAGAGACCCTTGATGCGCTCGGCAAGGCGGGCGCGAAGATCACCCGCGGCCCGGTCCCGGAATTTAAGGCCTGCTTCGACACCATGTCCAATGTCAGTCCGATCGTCACCTCCGAGGCTTGGGCAGAGTGGGGCGCCGCGATTACCGCCCAGCCCGGAACCATGTGGCCCCCGCTCGAAACCCGCTTCCGCCAGGGCGAGAACGCCGACCCGGCCAAGGACACCCAGGCCCGCGCCGAGATGGACGCGCACCATGCGAGCCTCGTCGCCCGCATTGCCGAGCACGGCCTGATCGTCATGCCAAGCTCGCCGATTATGCCGCCCGAGACCAAGCGCCTCCTGCAAGACCACAGCTACTTCACCCAGCGCAACCTGCTCGCCCTGCGCAACACGCGCCTCGGCAACCTGCTGGTCATGTCGTCGATCACGATCCCGACGCGCAACCCTATGTGCGGCTTCATGCTGTTCGCCCCGCCGCATCATGAGGAACGCCTGCTCCGCATCGGCCGCGCGATCGAGAAAGCCCTGGCATGAGCGGTACGGTTCCGCGCCCGGACGCGCCCGCCGAACTGACCATCACATTTCTATATTACCGCGACCTCGGGCGGGCCGAGGCGTTCTACCGCGACGTGATGGGCTTTCCGTTGGCAATCGATCAGGGACACCTCGCCAAGATCATGCACATCGGCGGCGGCGCGCATGTCGGGCTCGTCGACGAGGCCCACGGCATGAACAAATGGACCGCGCAGAAATCCGTCCAGCTCTGCGTCCGCGTGCGGGACGTCGATGCGTGGTATGCCTACATCGCCGATCAGGGAGCGGAGAACCTCAGCGAGATGTTCGTCAATGACCAGATCGGCATACGCGCCTTCGTCTTCGACGATCCCGAGGGCTACCAGATCGAGATCCAGACGGCGACCCGCCCCAGCGCCTGATCGCGGAAGGCGCCGGTCAACCGCCATGTGCAGATACTGAAACAGGTGGCGCGTACCGCGCAGGCGGTCGGTGGCGCAGGCGCGCTTTGCTTCGCCATGCGCTTAGGCGGCTGTTTTAGCGGCTTTTGCCGCTCGGCAAATCGCACTTCCAACGATCGCCGGTACGCCACAACTCGTTGCCGGGGGATCGCGCTCACCGGCGGTTCTCTGGCGAACGGAGGTCTGCTGCTCGTCGGACTCCTGGGCCTGTCGCTGCTGGGCGAGGCGGGTGTCTCCGCCAAGGCGCCCACAAGACCGTTTGCAAGCGCCAATCGTTTAAAACGATATATCGTGCCCGCCGTACCGAGTTTCGGCGGTGCAACCCGATCCTCGACAAGTATCGCATTGATGGACGCGACTTCATCGCAGACCACATCCTGCCCTACATTATCCGCAAGAAAACCGAAAAGGCGATCGTGCTTGGGGTCAGGACTGTGCCGGCGATTGGGCAGGCCGGCAGCGCCTATCCCGGCATTAAGAAAGTCCGCGAGTATTTCTAAGGAACGCTCGAAGAGCGGCACGAGTGGCACGCGAAAATCCTCGCCCGCGACCCTAGCCGACACGGTCCCGGCCTGGAGCCGGGACCTCGTTTATTCCATCACGATGAAAATCGGAGCCTCGAACCGGCACTGGAACCGCGTTCAAATCCAACCCGCCCAACACGGGTTAACGCCCAATCACCCGACATTCTGTACGCACGCATGCCATACGCGAGCCATACAGATGCCATACGCGAGCCATACGCCTGTCTTGACAGCGCCACCGTTAACCCGTTCGCGTGCAAGGCGAACTGGACCTCGCGCTGGCATCCGGGTAAGATCGTTGCCATAAGGCGCGACAGACGCCAGCGAACGAGGCCCGATGATGCAGTACCCAGCCCGCTATGCCGAGCTGCCTGAATACGCGTTTCCGCGTTTGCGGAGGCTGCTGGCACCGCATGCGCCGGGCGGGCCCGAGATCGCAATGTCGCTTGGCGAGCCCCAGCATCAAGTACCTGATTTCGTTGGCGAAATCATGCTGGAACATACGGCGAAGCTGTCCAAGTATCCGCCGAACGAGGGTCTGCCCGAGCTGCGCGCGGCGATCTCGGACTGGCTCTCCCGGCGTTATGGCGTGGCCGATCGCTACCGCGATCCCGAGACCCAGATCTTTCCCCTGAACGGCACGCGCGAGGGGCTTTACCACGCCTGCATCGCGCTCTCGCCCGAGGTTAAGAACGGTAAACGGCCCGCCGTCCTGCTGCCGAACCCGTTCTACCAGTGCTACACGGTTGCCGCAGTCACGTCCGGGGCGGAGCCAGTCTATCTTCCCTGTGGTCCCGAGACGGGATTTTTGCCGGAATTTGCCAGTCTTCCCAAAGACTTGCTGGATCGCACGACGGTCGCCTACATCTGTTCTCCGGCCAATCCGCAGGGCGTCTGCGCCGATCGGGACTACTGGAAAACCTTGCTCGATCTCGCAGAAGCCCATGATTTCAGGGTCTTCGCGGACGAATGTTATTCCGAGATTTATCGAAGTAACCCGCCGGTAGGCGCTCTCGAGGTCGCGTCGGAAATCGGTGCGGACCCCGAGCGGTTGGTCGCTTTTCATTCGCTTTCGAAGCGCTCGAACCTCGCCGGATTGCGCTCGGGCTTCGGCGTGACGGGGCCGGAGAACCGCAAGCGTATGCTGCAAATGCGCTCCTATGTCGGCGCGCCGCTGCCGATCCCGGCCCAACACGCGGCGGCGGCCTGCTGGCAAGATGAGGCGCATGTCGTTGAAAACAGGGCGCTTTATAAGAGAAAATACGCGATTGCCGACGAGGTGCTGGGGAACATGCCCGGCTACGCCGCGCCGGATGCCGGATTCTTTCTCTGGCTCGATGTCGGCGATGGCGAGGCGGCGGCGATGAAGCTCTGGGAAGCGTCCGGCGTCAAGGCGCTGCCAGGCAGTTACCTGTCGCGGCCGGTCGATCCGGCACTTGGCGGCGGCGATCCCGGCACGCAATACCTGCGGCTGGCGATGGTCGCACCGGCGGAGGATGTGAGACGCGGGCTTGAGGCCGTGCGCGCGGTGCTTATGGAAACGTGATGCGAGGCGGGCAAGGGGGCCGCTCGCAGGGAGAGCCGGAATGGCGATTTTGTATGGGGAACAGGGCCGTGCGCCGCTGATGGATGCCGACATGACGGCGGTGATGCGGCGCTGGGTCAACGCTGTTATCGGCATAGGTTTTGCCGCGCTGGCTGTGGCGATCGCGCTGGCGCTCTGGTCCTTCAACGTGGGCGACCCGAGCCTCTACACGGGAACATCGCAGGCGCCGATGAACTGGCTGGGCGAACCGGGATCCTGGGCCGCTGACCTGCTGATGCGATATACCGGTCTCGGCGCCTGGGCGCTGGTGGTTTTCCTGCTTGTCTGGGCGCTCCGCTTTGTTGTCGGGATTGGTGAACAGCGCATCTGGGCACGCCTGCTCCTTGCGATGCCGGCGTTGGCCTTTGCACCGGTTTTCGCGTCCCTGCACGAAGTCTATCAGGGGTGGCCTCTAGCGACTGGGCTCGGCGGTGCGCTGGGCGATACTGGTGCGCGAATGTTGCTGGATCTGGTGCCACTGGCCGATCTTCAGGCAATCCGCGTTCTGGCGCTTGCGCTGGCCTTTGCGATGGCGCTCGTCGGGGGGGCGGCGCTCGGCCTGACCCTTGAGGAAACCTCCAATATCCTGAGCTGGCTCGGGCGGTCCTTGACGCATGTGCTGCGCGCTGTTGGAACAGCGCTCTACTCCGCAGGACGCAGGGGTGTCTTGGCAGGGCTTGCTAAACTGCGCGAGGCGCGCGCAAAGCCGCGTTCGGAGTCGATGGACCCGGCAACGCCGACTGGCGGATGGCGCGCGCGCATGCCGAAGGTCCCCAAGGTCGCGATGCCGGACCTGAGCGGCGTTTCGCTCGCAGGAGTCCGCAAAGAAGAGCCGGAGTTCCGCTTCGATCGGATCGATGGCAGCGGCGCCACTGAACCGGAAGTCAACGCCGCTGAACATGATGAACCGCCGATCGTCCGCGTCCACGCTCGGCGCGACCTCGATACCGAAGAGAGTGCCGGAATGGCGGGCGAAGGCGGCCTCATGGGCGGATCGCTTCGCGCAGTGTTCGATCGTCTGTCCGATCAGGGAGAGATGGCCGCTCCGTTGGCGGGGCCCGATCCGGTCCCGGAACCGTCCGTCCGACCGCCTGCTACTGCATCTGATCTGCCGCGCCCTCCGGTCGAACGCGACACCCGGAAGCCGCGACGGAGCCGGCAGGCTGAGGCCGAGCGGCAACCCTCGCTGGCGCTGGACGAGAAGAGTTTCGAAGAGTTTGTCCTGCCTGAACTGGCACTGCTGCAGAAACCCGTCGCGATCACCCGCACGCAGATGTCCGATCTGGCGCTGGAAGAAAATGCGAGGATGCTGGAGACCGTGCTCGAGGATTACGGCGTGCGCGGCGAAATCGTCGCGGTGCGGCCGGGCCCTGTGGTCACGCTCTACGAGCTCGAGCCTGCGCCCGGTCTGAAAGCCAGCCGCGTGATCGGTCTGGCCGACGATATCGCCCGGTCGATGTCGGCGCTCGCTGCGCGTGTCTCGACGGTGCCGGGCCGCTCGATCATCGGGATCGAACTACCGAATGCCGACCGAGAGAAGGTCTGGCTGCGCGACACCTTCGAGAGCCGGGAGTACGGCGATGCCCGTTTCCCGCTGGCACTGGCGCTTGGCAAGGACATCTCCGGCGCTCCGGTGATCGCGAACCTCGCGAAAATGCCCCATCTCCTGATTGCCGGGACGACGGGTTCGGGCAAATCGGTGGCGATCAACACCATGATCCTGTCTCTGCTCTATCGCCTGACGCCGGAGCAGTGCCGTCTTATCATGATCGATCCGAAGATGCTGGAACTCAGTGTCTACGACAACATCCCGCACTTGCTGTCCCCGGTCGTGACGGACCCAAAGAAGGCGATTGTCGCGCTGAAATGGGTCGTGGCCGAGATGGAAGAGCGCTATCGCAAGATGTCGCGCATGGGCGTGCGCAACATCGACGGCTACAATGCTCGGGTCCGCGACGCGCTGGCAAAGGGCGAGGACTTCAGCCGGACAGTGCAGACCGGTTTCGACGATGCAACCGGCGAGCCGATCTACGAGACCGAAGCGTTCGAACCCCAGGAACTTCCATTCATCGTGGTGATCGTCGATGAGATGGCCGACTTGATGATGGTCGCTGGAAAGGAGATTGAGGCCTGCATCCAGCGCCTCGCGCAGATGGCGCGGGCATCGGGCATCCACCTGATCATGGCGACTCAGCGCCCGTCGGTCGATGTCATCACCGGCACGATCAAGGCCAATTTCCCGACGCGGATTTCGTTCCAGGTGACGTCGAAGATCGACTCGCGGACGATCCTTGGCGAGCAAGGCGCAGAGCAGCTCCTCGGCATGGGTGACATGCTTTACATGGAGGGTGGCGGGCGCATCCGGCGCGTCCATGGGCCGTTCGTGTCGGACGAGGAGGTCGAGGAAATCGTCCAGCACCTCAAGGCGCAGGGCGTTCCGGACTATGTCGGCGCAGTGACCGAGGGCGTGGACGACGAGGCGCAGGCACTCGTCGACGAAAAGCTCGGTCTGGGCGGCGGCAATAGCGAGGATGAGCTTTATGACCGAGCGGTCGCGATTGTGGCGCGCGATAGGAAGTGTTCGACCTCCTATATCCAGCGCAAGCTCGCCATCGGTTACAACAAGGCGGCCCGTCTCGTCGAGCAGATGGAGGAGCAGGGGGTCGTCACCTCCGCCAATGCTGTCGGCAAACGCGAGATCCTCATCGAGGAGCGCTAGCCGTGCTCCTCAGTGCCGCTCCAGTTCGGTGACAACGAAGGTCTGGTCAGTGTTGCACTGCGCATCGCTCACCATGTGCCCGCGCACCGTGACTTTCGCGCCGCTGCGAAAGAGCCCGCCACGCCCGACAAGACCGTAGGTTTGTCCGTCGCTCGCGACCAGTTGTGCACACCAGCGGCCATTTGAAATGCGGCCTTCAATTTCCTGCGGGTCAGGGTTGATGGCAGGGGCAGTGGCACTTTTCTGATCCAGGCTGCCCGGCATCTCCAAAGTCCAACCCACGCGAATTTGCGTCGGCTTCGTGATCTTGGTGTTTGCCGCGAGGATATCCTGAACGCTCGTTCCGCAACGTTTGGCGATCTTGGACAGCGTATCGCCTGAACGGACGGTATATCCCCCTTCACAGCGCTCTGAGGCTGCAGCGGGCGATGTCGCACCGGAAACGCCTAAGGCAAGTGCGAGCGCCGATGCAGCCAGCACTGTCCGCGCGGTCGATGTGATGAAGCTCATGGGGTGTCCTCCTCTGTTGGAGGGTTCCTGAGCGTGCGAATCGACCGTCTGGGGCCGCTTCAGGGGCAATGTTCAGACAAATTGCGGATGCGCGGGTCAAATTGGGCGGCGCGAAGGCAGCATCTGCAACGATCCTCACGCGCTTGTCAGGACGCAGGCGCGTCACTATCAACGGACCCGCGCGCAGCGTGCGTTGGAACCGGTGAAGGGCAGCGAAGACCGCCCTATCTTGCAGAAAATGCGTGAGGAGATGAGCCATGAACAGACGTGACATGATGACGGCAGGCATCTTGTCATTTGCGCTTTTGTCCGCGCCGCGTGCGTTCTCTCAAGCCAATCCCGCTGACCTGATCCGCATCTCGAACTACCTGAATGGTATCGGTACCATGCAGGGCTCATTCGTGCAGATCGGACCGGACGGAGATCTCTCCGAAGGACTGTTCTTCATGCGCCGGCCGGGCCGCATTCGCTTCGAATATCGCCCGCCGAACCCGGCGTTGATCGTCGCCGACGGGTTCTGGGTCGGCGTCTACGACACGCTCGACAACACGCTCGACCGGTTTCCTCTGAGCGAGACTCCGCTGGACCTGCTGCTGCGCGATCGCGTCGATCTGCGCAAGGAGGGCGCCATTCAGCGGATCGAGCGCAGCGCCGGGCAATTGCGGATCGTGGCGATCGATCCGGACGCGCCGGAACAGGGCTCGATCACCATGGTTTTCAATGACAATCCGCTCGAGCTGACGCAGTGGATCGTCGAGGATGCCCAGGGTCTGACCACGACGGTGGCGCTGAGCGAAATCCGCCGGAATGTGCAGATCGATCCGAACAAGTTCTTCATCGAAGACCCGGCCTGAATTCAGGGGGATGCCGTTCCTCAGCTTTGAGCGCGGTTCTGTGTTAAAGGGTCGTCTGCCCGTCGAGTATCTGACTTCGGCGATGAAACACATTAGCCAATGCCACGCCCTGAAATCTGGGGGTTTCATCGTCTTTGCGTTTTGACCGGCTGTGAGAGAAGCTGTTGCGCCTCAATCTCAGCGCTTGATCAGGTCCGGAGAACGCATGCTCACCCAGTCACAGATCGATACCTATCATGAGAAGGGTTACGTGGTGCCGGACTACCGGCTGCCGCAGGAACAGCTCGAGGAAATCCGTAATCGGCACTCCGATCTGTTGCGCCGCCATCCGGAGTTCCGGGATAACGCATCGGTCCTGCTGAGCTACGATCTCGGATTTCTGAACTATGCCCGGGATCCGGGCATCCTCGACATGGTCGAGCAGTTGATCGGACCGGATATCTGTCTGTGGAACATGAGCTTCTTTGCCAAGCCCGCGTTGAACGGCAAGAAGACGCCATGGCATCAAGACGGGCAATACTGGCCGATCAAGCCGCTTGCGACGTGCACGGTCTGGATCGCGATTGACGACTGCACCCCCGAGAACGGCCCTCTTCAATACATCCCGGGTAGTCACAGAACCAATCGCCTGATGGCACATGATCAAAAGGATGATCCGAATTACACGCTCAATCAGGAACTCCGGCCCGATGAGTATGATGCGTCGATGGCCGAAGATCTGATCATCGAGGCCGGTCAGATGGCGTTGCATGATGTGTATATCGCGCACGGTTCCGAGGAGAACCTTTCGGCGCAGCCGCGGCGCGGCATGACCATGCGGATGATGCCGACGACGAGTGTCTATGATCGCGCCCGGGCCGAGGCGATGCACGCCGAACGCGGCGGGCTGAACATGGCGCACCATTCGATCTTTTTGTTGCGCGGAGAGGACAAGTCCGGGGTGAACGATTTCCGCCTGCGGGCCTGGGAGTGGAACAACTGATCGGGTTGGGATCGACGGATCGTTGGCTGGGCGTTGTCGATCACGCTGCCCGAACGGAGGAAAGCGGATAACCCGGTGCCGCCAATTCGAGACCGCGAAGGGATCGCGTGAAGATCTGAACAACCTGAACACGCTCGCCGAATCCCACGCAGTGGAGTGTTTCGATTTTGGACAGTTTGGACGATGATCCCGCACATTGCAGCACGTATTCTATGACGCGTGAATTGCGTAGTGGAGTATATGTACTGTGTCTAAATTGAATGTGGTGACTACCGGTTCTGGACCTGACGTTGTTTTGCTGCACGGCCTTGGAGCCACCCATGCGTCCTGGACGAGAACCGTTCAGGAACTCTCTGATTATAGGTGTCATGCGGTTGACCTGCCCGGCTTCGGTGAATCGTGGCCGCCGCCGGCCGCGTACAGGACCACCATTGCCGAACAGGCTGAGATAGTGGTCGATTATCTGAACGCGAACAAGATCGCTTCGGTTCGACTGGTCGGTCATTCGATGGGCGGTGGCGTCTGCCTCCATATCGCCGAACAGCTCGCCAAGGCGGGGACTTCGGATCGCGTGGCCGAGATCGCGTTCGTGGCACCGGCGCTGGTTGCGGCTCAAGTCTTCACATCCCTTTCGGCCAGTTTCACAGGAGGTGCGCAGGAGCCGGGCACGCTCATTGCGAAGGCACTGCTAAAGCGGATTTATTTCGACTGGGAGAGCGTCGACGATATCGACGCGTATGCCGCCGCGTACGGCGTAAATTTCACCTTGGAGCGCACGGCATCTCTCACGGCCCACACGATAAACCTCGGAGTGAACAGCAACTTCGCCCTGAACTTCTCGTCCTATGAATGGCCGATGCTGCTCTTTTGGGGCGATGATGAGAGAGTCGTCGAGAAGACCTACAACGGGAGCGATCTCGGCGAGCTCCGGAACGCCGAAGTCGAGGAGATAGAGAGGTGCGGACACGTTCCGCACGAGGAGCATCCCGGCGAAGTCAATCCGAAGATCAAGGCGTTCTTCGACGGCTTGCCTGCTTAGGATCGACGCTCAGTCTTCGAGCGTTCGGGCCTCGTCGACCAGCATGATGGGAATACCCTGCCTGATCGGGTACGCAAGGTTCGCCGACTTTGAAATAAGCTCCATGCGCTCGGCATCGTAGATCAAACGCCCGCCGGTCGAAGGGCAGACGAGCGTTTCAAGCAGACGCGGGCTGGCTGGCGGCGTGGATGTCGACTGAAGCGTTTCGGTCGGCTCCTCGTCTGTCACTGCAGTCCCCCGGTGCCGCCGTTCTCGGCGATCGCGAACTGCATCAAGGCGCTCAGCGTTTCGGCTCGATCGGCAAGGCGCGGTGCTTCGAGCAGCGCCTGTTTCTCCTCGGCGGCAAATGGGCACATCATCGAGAGTGAATTCAGCAGCATCTCGCAATCGGCATCACGCATCGAGTCCCAGTCTGAACTGAGATTGGCGACGTCGAAATAGCGCTTGAGCAGACCGAGGAAGGCTTCGCGATCCCAGTCTTCGAGGTCTTCCCGGCCATCGAGATCGCGGACGAAGTCGCCCCACGCGGCCTCGACACGCCGATAGGGTGTGAAGCCCTCGATCTCCCGAACGACCCTGAAGCGCGAGACGCCGGTCAGGACGATCAGGTAACGGCCATCCTCGGTTTCGCTCAGCGATGTCACCCGTCCGGCGCATCCGATGGTGTGAAGCCTGGACGGCGTTTCAGCGTCGTCGTAAGGCTGCACCATCCCGATCAGCCGGTTTTCGCTTTTCAGCGCATCGTCGAGCATCGCGAGATAACGCGGCTCGAAGATATTGAGAGGCAGCCTGCCGCGCGGCAGCACGAGCGCGCCGGGAAGCGGGAAGACCGGAATCGTATCCGGCAGATCCGCGAGCGAAAAGCGGCGTGCCATCAGATCACGCGAAGATCATCGAGGACAGGCGCCGACGGCCTTTCAGGGCCAGCGGATCTTTTGGACCGAGCGTGTCGAACAGGGTCATCAGTTGTTCCTTGGCGGCACCGTCGTTCCACTCACGGTCGCGCCGGAAAAGCTCCAGAAGCGCCTCGATGGCAGCTTCATTGTCGCCGTTGGCCGCGAGCGCAACCGAAAGATCGAAGCGCGCCTGATGATTGTTCGGATCGGCCTCGATCGCAGCGTGCAACTCGGCGGTCTCGCCCGCATCCTCTGCCTGCGAAGCGAGTTCGACAGCACCGCGCGCAGCGGCGATCGCCGGGTCCTCGGCCATCTTGGGCGGGACCTGATCGAGCATCGTACGGGCGCGATCGATGTCGCCGGCCGCCAGGGTCGCCCGGATCAATCCGCCCATGGCGCGTGCGTTCTCGGGGTCTTCGTCTAGAATCGCGGCGAATGTCTGAGCGGCTTCGGCAAGTGCGCCTTGTTCGAGCATCTCCTCGGCGGCATCCAGTGCTTCGTCGAGTGCACCGGCGCCGGACCCCTTGGCAAGACGCTGAACGAAGTCTTTGACCTCGGCAGGGCTGACCGCCCCCATAAAGGCATCGACCGGCTGGCCATCGACAAAGGCGAAAACTGCGGGGATCGATTGAACGCGCAACTGACCCGCGATCATCTGGTTCTTGTCGACATCGACCTTGACCATGCGGACCTTGCCGTTGGTCGCTGCCACTTCCTGTTCGAGCATCGGGCCGAGTGTCTTGCACGGGCCGCACCAAGGCGCCCAGAAGTCGACCACGACAGGCGTTTCGCGAGAGGCCTCGATCACGTCCTTGGCGAAGGTTGCGTCCGTCGCGTCGATCACACCGGTGGCTCCGCCTGCGGTCGTCGAGGAGCCCGTTGAGGTGCCCAGTTCGATCATGTTGTCCCCATGGTCCCTTTTTCGCTGCTCCCAGATAGAAGCTCAGGACGTTATGTGCAATTCAAGCGGCAGGCTCGCCCTCAGGCAGCGTCTTGCCGCGCGCGTTCCAACTCCTCAAGCGCGTCGAAGTCCACGATAACGGGTTCGTGGCCGGTGATCTCGAAGAATCGTTTGAAGTCCGACAGGCCCAGCGTCGTCGTCGCCTCGTTGTGCAACGGGTGGGCGTTGATCGGATCGACCTCGAGCATCTGCTGGTCGAGCACGACTCGAACCGCATGTTCCGTATCGTTGATCAGTCCGAACGGTGAGACAGCACCGGGGCGGATGCCGAGGGCCTCCCATAGAAGGTGCGGTTTGCCGAAGCTGGCCTTCGTTGCGCCGATCTGCTTCTCGAGGTCGCGGATCCTGATCTTTCGGTACTCAAGGCAGGTCACCAGCCAGAGCTGACCCTTCTTGTCCTTCAGGAACATGTTCTTCACATGGGCGCCGGGTAGGTCGCCGCGGAGTTCCTTGGATTCTTCGACTGTGTGCAAAGGCGGGTGGGTGTTGTGCGTGTAGGCAATGCCGTGGCGGTCGAACAGGGCATAGAGTTCGGTCTGGCCCGCCTTGCTTTCGGTCATTTTTGCCTCCCAGTGAGCCGTGAAATAATCCGGATGGGTCCGGTTGCAAGGGAGCTGCGCGATGTCAATCCCACTCCACGTCGAATTTGCGCACCAGTCCCTGGATCTGAGCTTCCGTGAGAAGTGTGGGCGACAGACCACGCGTCATGAGCGTCAGCTTGGCGGTCTCTTCGAGCTCTTCCATGGCATAGCACGCCGCTTCGAGATCCTTGCCGGCGACTACCGGACCGTGATGCGCCAGCACCACCGCTGACCGCTTCCCCGCGAGGCCCTTGATTGCCTCGCCCATCGCCGGATCGCCGGGCATGAAATAGGGAAGCATGGCGACCTTGCCGAGCTTCATCACGCCGTACGCAGTCAGCGGAGGCAGCATGTTTTCGGGGTCGACGTCCGGCAGGAGCGAGAGTGCAACCGAGTGGCAGGAGTGGAGGTGAACAACTGCGCCGGTCTGGCGAGGGCGGGTTTCGTAGAAAGCAGAGTGGAGCGGGACTTCCTTTGTCGGATTGTCGCCGCCTAGGTGGCCCATCTGTGCGTCCATCAGCGACAGGTTTGCTGGTTCGAGCCGCCCGAAGCATGATCCGGTCGGAGTCACAATGAAGCGTCCATCGGGAAGACGGACCGAGATGTTGCCGGAAGAACCCATGGTCAGGCCTCGGTCGAACATCGATTTTGCAAGCAGGCATATCTGCTCGCGGAGGCGTGTTTCGTCGGTCATTGCCTGTCGAGGAGGTCGAGCGCTTCAGCGAAGAAATCTGACCCGCCGAAGTTTCCGGACTTGAGGGCAAGGGCGATCCTCGCTCCGGCGGAGTCGGTATAGGTCCAGGGTACGCCGGGTGCTATCTCGCGCCCGATGGCGAGCCGCGTGACGGCGAGCGCCTTTGAGACCGCGCCGGAGGTCTCGCCACCTGCGACGACGAAGCGCCTGGTGCCTCGGTCGCGGGTCGCGATGGCGATTTCGGCGAGAGCCTGTTCGACGATCTCGCCTGCCTTTGCGGTGCCAAGGACGGATTGAGCTTTCTGCACGTCCTCAGGTTCAGCCGTTGCATAGACCATCGCTGTCCGTCCATCAGGCTGCGCGGCAAGCCAGGCATGAGCGGCGCCGGTTCCTTCGTCGGAGAGGGTGACGGGATCGAGTTTGTAGGCTGGGTGCGTCGCGGCAAACTTGGCGACCTGCTTGCGGGTCATCGCCGAACAGGAACCGGACAGAACGATCGCACCGCCGTCCGGTACCTCCGTGTCTGAACTGGTCGCAGCGGCGTCGAGGTGCCCCGCTTCGCGGTAGAGCTTTGGCAGCGGCATGGCGATGGCGGAACCTCCGGTCAGTAGCGGCAGGTCGTGGCATGCCTCCGCAATGACCCGGAGATCCTCATTCGCAACCGCGTCGACGACGATGTGGGCGGTACCCTCTGCCGCCAGAGTTCCGATCCGCTCCCGCAGTGGATCGGAACCTTCCGCAACCGTCAGGCGGTTCACCAGACCGACGGGCTTGCTGACCTGCGGTTGCAATAGGCGCATCAGATTGCTGTCGCGCATAGGCGTGAGCGGGTGGTCCTTCATGGGGCTTTCGGCCAGCGGCTGCTCGCCGACGAAGAGATTGCCCATGAAGATGCTGCGTCCATTCTCAGGAAAAGCCGGGCAGTAGATCGTGCGGTCGGCACCGAGATCGGCCATCAGTGCCTCTGCGACCGGTCCGATATTGCCCTCGGCGGTGCTGTCGAAGGTCGAACAGTACTTCCAGAAAAACCTTTGCGCGCCGGCCCGCTGTAGCCATGCGAGCGCCGCGCGGGTCTCGGTTACGGCTTCGGCGACGGGCGCCGTCCGGCACTTCAGTGCGATGACTTCGATTGGAGCGAGATCGGCCGGCTCCGGCGGATCAGTGGGAAGATCGAGCCGCAGAGAAACCGGCACCCCGCTCCGTGCAAGCAGGGCGGCGAGGTCGGTGGCACCCGTGAAGTCATCGGCAATGCAGCCGAGAAACGTGGTCATGGCGTCCCCTCGGCAGTTCGGAGCGACGTCGCGGTCAGGGAGCGCTCAAGCAGCCTCGAGTCGGATCTGGGCGGTGGCATCGCTTCCCCAATTTGCGTTCACCCGGCATGGTTAACAAAACGGGGTCCAAACGCAATCTGCGGCAGGTCACCCGATGACCTGCAGTGTATCTCGTTGCGAAGCACGTTCCCGATGCGCGATCAGAGCGGCAGACGTACGATGATACCTGCATTCACGATGATGCTGTCTGCACCCGTCGTGCTGTCCGGAAAATTCAGCCCGCCCTTGACCGCAACCGGATTCACTTTGCCATAGGGCAGGGTGGCCGCCACCGCATCGAGGTCGATCTTTTCAGGATCCTGCGCTGCGAGTCGAAGTTCGATTTCCATCGAGTTCGGATCGATGCTGAGGCTGTGAAACATCGGCAGAGACGAATGATGAAGCGCATTGTGCACGGCCCGTTTTGCAGCCTTGGTATAGTCGCCGCCGTGCAAGTCGGTCCCGGTGCCCATTTCGAGGATGATGCGCCTGAACTCGGTCATGTCGCGTCCTCCGGCAGATCGAGATCGACGATCACCGCCGCATTGGCCATGATCGTTCGGTAGGGACCGTCATCCTTCGGCGTGTCCATGCCGCCTTCGATGACTTGGATCGTGCGGCGACCGTATGGAAGTTCCTGCGAGACGACGTTGGCATCCACCTGATCCGGCTGCGCGACGCCGATGATCACTGTCAGAGCCATGTCCTCGCGGGCGCAACCGAACGCGGGTGCGACTGTCAACGAGTTGTGCCGGAGCGCATTGTGAACCGCTCGGCAAGCCGCTTTCGTGTAGTCTTCTCCCTGCAGGTCGACGCCGGTGCCGAGCTCGACCAGCATCCGCTTCAAAGCCATGAAAACCCCTTCTGATGCCAGAAGGGATTTTGGCGCACAGTCGAAGAAAGGGGAAGTACTGCGTTACCCGAAGATCCAGAAACCGTCTTCGACCGGGTAGTAATCCGGATCCAGTGAATTGCCGTCGGCTTCGGTCGCGGATGGGCCATTATCATCGTTCGGTCCGAACGGGCCGGTCGTGCTGCCGCTGTCGCCATCGTTGGCGTTTGGGTTGATCGGAGGGTGAGGATCAGGGATCGGTTCGCCGAAAGTGCCTTTGGGCACCGGTCCGTCGCTGCGCGGGATGAAGAACAGCGTGTCGGCGCCGCCACTGCCGCCCGGCAGAGTGTCGTTGCCCTTGCCACTCGTGCCGGACAGCGTGTTTTCGGCCGCAAAATCGAATTATTCTTCGAAAGTCATATTTATTGCTCACTCCATCCGGTCGCATTTCATTTGATGGGTGGAGAGTAATTTCGAATAGAATCAGTATCTGTAGCTCCTGTTACTCAATTTTGGAGAATCTTCTCTTTGGAGCAGATCGACCAGAATCTCAGAGGCGCGCCATATAGGCCACTTGCTGATGGGTGATCTGAAGCTCCTAGGTTCGTTCACGAGAGGCGGTTAGGAGGCAATGGTCGTTAGGGAATTTCGCAGCTGATCCTGAGCGGCTTCGACATTGGATCTAACTTTGCGCCCGGCGCCAACTGATCATCGCGATGCCTGTGCCGACCATGACAAGTGCTGCGACAACGGACCAGGAGAACGGCTCATTCAGAATGACCCAGCTCGCGACAACGCCGAAGAGCGGCGCGAGGAAGCTGAACGCGGTCATGTCGGACGCGGGATAGACTCTGAGAACCATGAACCAGACGAGAAACCCGATCGAGACGACCACGACCACTTGAAACGCGAAGATCCACAGGATTGTTTCCGTCACCTCGCGCAGCGCCGGTCCAAACAAAGGGGACAGCATCAGCAACAGTGGGCCTGAGACCGCAAGCTGATAGATCAGTTGCATCTCAGGCTCGGACCGGCTGAGCCGTGTCAGCCTCGCCGTAAGCGCAATGCCTGCCCAGCAAAACGATCCCGCAAGACACATGAGGTCGCCTTTCAGTGCTTCCGGTGCGAACTCGGGCGGAGCATCGAGAAGCGCAACGGCGACACCGACAACGGCGAGCACCAGTCCCAGCACGCGTCGTCGCGTGAGGGACTCGCCCGGAATGAGAAAGTGTGCGGCGACCGCGACCCAGACTGGCATCGTGTAGAAAATGACCGAAGCCCGGCTGACGGCAGTGAACTCCAAACCTTCGAACAGCAACAGAAACTCGAAGGAGAACAGGGTTCCGCACAGAATGCCGGGCCAGAAAGAGCCGTCTGTAACAGAAAGCCGTTTGCGCGCTGCCATCGCGATCATCAACACGAGGAGCAGTGCACAGGCCGAACGCGCACCTGCCTGAAAGACCGGCGACATTCCGGCATTCACGAGTTTGACCATGACTTGGTTGATGCCCATCAGGAACGAAAACGAGACGAGCGCGACAGCCCCTAGAGCATCAATGCGATCCTTACGCTGCATGACAGGGGCGTTTCTCGATCCAGATTGGGCTGCTTGCGCAGTGCAGGCGCCGTCGTCCGGAAGCCTATCGCGCGGGGTCGCAGTGGCGCAACGGCGGATCTCGGCCGCCATTTCAGGATTCCTAAATGATTCTGGTTCATTAAATGCGGCGTTACGGGCTGAGAAGCAGACCAGGAGCGTCAGTACGCATGGGCGTGATTATTGGTATCGTCGTTGTGATGGTCATGGTCTTCGGCGGCTATCTTGCTGCAGGCGGCAAGATGGGGATCATCATCAAGGCGCTCCCGTTCGAAATGATGATGATCGGTGGTGCGGCCACCGGCGCCTTTATCGTTGGCAACTCCGGCGGCGTCATCAAGCATACGCTCAAGGATGTAGGCGGCGCGTTCAAAGGCGCGAAATGGAAGAAGCAGGATTATCAGGACCTGCTCTGCCTGCTGTTTTCCCTGATCAAGATCGCCCGCAAGGATCCTGTTGCGATCGAAGCACATGTCGAGGATCCGGAGAATTCTCCGATCTTTCAGGCCTATCCGAAAATCCTGTCGGACAAGGGCGCGGTCAACATGATCTGCGACAGCATCCGCATGAGCATGATGAACTACGACGATCCGCACCAGCTCGAGGACGTCCTTGAGAAACAGCTTGAAGGCCGTTTGCATCATGCCTTGCACGGCAGTCACGCGATCCAGACTGTGGCAGATGGCCTCCCGGCCCTCGGCATCGTTGCAGCCGTTCTTGGCGTCATCAAAACGATGGGCTCAATCGATCAACCGCCCGAGGTCCTTGGCCGGCTGATCGGCGGCGCGCTCGTCGGGACTTTTCTTGGTGTTTTCCTCGCCTACGGTATCACCGGGCCGCTCTCGAGCAAGATGAAGGAAATCGCCGAGTCCGATCACAAGTTCTACGAGCTGATCCGCGATATTCTGGTGGCGAGCCTGCACAAGCATTCCCCGCAGATCTGCATCGAAGTTGCGCGCCAGAACGTGGACTCCGGGATGCGCCCATCCTTCAACGAAATGGACGAGGCGCTCAAGGCGCTGAAGGATGCCGCTTGATGCGGGTCGGACCGGTCATACTCGCAGCTAAGAGCAATCCGCGGACGTGGTCGCATTTGACCGGCGCATCTTCGGTCAGTGTTTTGGCTGCGCTTGCCGTCGTGGCAATCTTCTGGTCTGGTTCTGCGGCCCTAGCGCGCGCCCCGATCGTCGCGCCCGAGCCGCCGCGAAAGACCCTCGAGCGTGCGACGATCGACGGGGCTTCCGATACAACAGAGGATTCAGCGTCTGCAGAACGCCGTTCGGACGAAAAGTCTGCGGAAAGCCGAAAGCTGGATGTCGATCAGGCAAGAGAACAAATCTTAAAGCAGCTCTTGCGCGCGGCGGAGGCTGGGATTGTCGACCTGCAACCGAGCGTCGATGAGGAACCCGTCGAGAATGTTGAAGCGACCGGGGCGCCGTCAGATAAACTGGGCGACAACGATGAACCCGTCGCCCTGGAAGGCACAAGAGGCGCATTCGATACGGAGGAAACTGCCTCCAAATCCTCAGATGCCGAGGGTCTTTCTCAATCGGACCCGATTGCCGAACTTGATGATCTGATCGAGGATGCTCTTGCCGCGACTCCGGTCGAGGAAGCAGCCGAACAGATCGACACTCGGGATGATGAACGCGCGCTAATCGCAGCGCCGAAACACCAAGAGCATGAGCGTTCACAGTGCTTCGCACGAGAAAGACTGCTCCTTCCCGACTTCGCGTCTCCGGCGGAATTCGTTGATACCGTTTCGAAGAAACGGAGATTGCTGGTGGGAGAGTTCGACGCTGGTGATACTGAAACGGCCGTCGATCTCGCCAAATCTTATCTTTCCGTTGGTTTCACTCTGGAAGCCAAGACGATCATAGATGAGTATGCGTCGGAGCATCCCCTTGGGCAGTTTCTTCGAGACGCGTCCGGTCTGCTTGACGGGAAGCCTGCACCCTCTGGCAGTTCGGTTCTGACATCCGATTGCCTAGGCGCTCAGGCCCTTTGGCGAGCCTTGTCGCAAGCTCTTTCAGATGATCGCGACACGGCGCTAAGAAGTGAACTGGCTGCTGGCAATTCCCT
This sequence comes from Pseudomonadota bacterium, assembly GCA_039184865.1. GTDB lineage: Bacteria > Pseudomonadota > Alphaproteobacteria > Rhodobacterales > Rhodobacteraceae > Thermohalobaculum. Next base: position 118,197 of record JBCDAV010000002.1, read on the forward strand.
TGAAGAGTTTCCGTCCTATCCACGACAGGTGATTGCGGCTCGACTCGGGCTTGCAGCGACCGATCTCGGTGAGTGGGACGTCGCGCGGCGTATGGAAGCCATGGCTTTGCGGGCCGCAAAGGGTCTTGGCTCGGGCCTGCTCGGGCAAACTCATCTACTGTCTCATGCACTGTCGACTTGGCGTGAAGATCCGGAACGCGCTCAGCTTCATCTCACCATGGCGACCGGAGGTGATGCTGAAACGGCTGTAACGGCACTGTTTCTACGGGCCGATGCAGCGTTGACCACTACTGAGGAAATTCCGAATACCACAGACTTAATTCCAGAACTCGGCGCGCTCGCCCGACGCGAAGCGGGTACGCCGCTCGGTGCGAAGGCATTCGAGCTTGAGGCACGGCTATTCAGCCGCACTGCTAGCCTGGCCGATACGATTTCCCTGTTGTCGGATGCCACCGAGATTGGACTTTTGGATCCGGATCGACATGCCGCATTATTGAGTGAACTCGTTGCCAACGGAACTGAAGGCGGAGCGTCGCCGCCGCTGGCCATGACGTATCTCGATAACCCGGCTGCCTTGAACGATCTGCTGGAACAGACACCACTGCGCCGGGCGCTAATCCGGTCACTCGCACAGGTCGATCTTCCGGCGATGGGCCGGTCGCTTGTTCGGGCCGGCGATCTTAGGGATGACAGAGTAGCACTTGCACTTGGCGACGCATTCCTCTCCTCAGACGATCCTCGCGAGACGGTCGCCGTTCTATCAGAGGCTTCGATCAGCCCGTTGCAACGGGGCCTTCTGGGTCGTGCCTTCCTGAAGCTGGGTGATGCCGAACGCGCTTCAGGCATGTTGTCTGCTGCGCTTGACGGCGAAATCGACAACACTGAAGCACGCGCAAAGATCGTCGCTGCGAAACTGGATGCCGATCGAAGGATCCAGCGTACCGGCGTCGCGCTTGAAACCGCGTTGGACGCATTCGACGCGGAGACGGCGCCAGAGACTGCAATGCAGACAGCTCTTCTTGCTCTTGAAGCCGGAAGGAATTCAGTCCCGGACGTTGCCCGTAATGTGCTCGAGCAAGACGACACGGTCGCACTCGACACTCTTGAAAATCTGTTCCGCCTAACAGATCGCGCGAACGAGGCAGAGGTGCTGAGCAATGACGACATCGAGCAATACCTCAATGATCTCGAAACGGGAGAGCAGGCGATCGAGGAGGTTCTGAGAGATGGATAACGCGCTCCATTATCTCGCGTTGAACCGGCAGATCGGTCTGAAGTTCGAGATGGACGTTATCGCGAATAACATAGCGAATCTTGATACTACAGGATTCAGACGCGAGGGCGTATCGTTCACTGAGTTTGTGCTTGCAGCTGCAAACGAGAACAGCGTTTCCATGGCTGACTCCGGAGCTCGTCACATCGTCGAACGTCCAGGCGCGGTCTCCGAGACCGGCGGCATCTTCGACATGGCGATTGAAGGCGACGGTTTTTTCCTGCTCGAAACGAATGAAGGTCCGGTGCTGACGCGCGCAGGGAGTTTTCAGATCTCGAATGACGGCATATTGACGACTCCCACGGGTGCGCCGGTGTTGGATGTAGGGGGCGCTCAAATTCCGATCCCGCTCGAAGCTAAAAACATTTCTGTTGCAAGTGATGGAACAATCTCGGCTGGCGGCGACGCGCTCGCGCAGGTCGCTGTCGTTACAGCTGAACAGGTCGACCTTCAACGTTTCGGGAATACTGCGTTTCAGGTCGTCAATGACAACTTTCAGCCCGTGGTAAACCCCCAGGTTCGCCAAGGTGCGCTGGAGGCGTCGAATGTTGACGCGATCCAAGAGATCGCACGAATGATCGAAGTCACGCGAGCCTATGAAATGGCGCAGTCCGTGATCGAGGACGAGGATGAACGCGTCCGCCAGTCGATTCAGACGCTGGGAGAAAATGTCTGAGTATGCGTTTGAGTGAAGGTGCAGAATGCAAGCTTTAAAGATTGCGGCGACAGGTATGGCCGCGCAGCAGCTTCGGGTCGATGTTACAGCTCAAAACATCGCCAATATGTCGACGACCGGTTTCAACGCCCGCCGTGCAGAATTTGCCGATCTGCACTACCAGCAAATCAGAACACCCGGCACAGTCACGGCCGGAACGGGCGAAATCCTGCCTGCAGGTGTGCAACTCGGACTCGGAGTTCGGCCATCCGCCGTGTCAATGGAGGTGCGGCAGGGCTCCGCTCGTCAAACAGGCGGCGAGTTAGATGTCGCTATCGAAGGCGACGGGTACATTGAGATCGAGCTGCCATCCGGGGAAACTGCCTACACAAGAGACGGATCTCTCAAATTGACGGGCGAGGGCGAGGTCGTAACCTCTGATGGCTTCCGGCTTCTTGCGGGCATCACGGTTCCTGTGGATGCAAAGAGCGTAGAGATCAATCGTGAGGGCGGCGTCTTTGCCGCGTTCGAAGGTGAAGTCGAGACCCAGCAGATCGGCGAAATCCAGCTAGCAACCTTCATAAATGACAAGGGACTTCAGGCCTTGGGTGACAACCTGTTCACCGAGACTGCCGCGTCTGGCCCCCCAAATGTCGGAGCGCCTGGGCAGGACGGACGCGGTACGTTCCGTCAGGGCTATCTCGAGGAAAGTTCGGTTGATGTTGTTGCCGAGATCACTGAGCTGATCGAGGCACAACGCGGATATGAGCTGAACTCGAAAATCTTGAGCGCCGCAGACGAGATGCTCTCCACGACGACGAGGATCCGCTGATGCGTATCGACTTACGCGCGCTTTTGATGATCGTTTGCAGTCTCTTCTTTTTCGATTCTGTGTCCGCCGAGGTCGTTGCCAGTCGGACATTGCGGGTCGGCATAATTGTTCAAGCCGATGATGTCCGAGTTGTCGGTGAGAGCTCTTCGGGGATCCCGAGCGGGATAGTTGGCCGCGAGACACGCAAGGCCATCTATGCCGGACGAACCGTACGCGCAGAGGACCTCGGACCAGTCACGGTGGTTCGCAGAAACGACAACGTCACGCTCGTATATCGTTCAGGTCAGCTGGCGATCCGTACGGAGGGCCGCGCTCTCGGTGCCGGGGGTGTTGGTGACGAAGTGACAATAATGAATTTGGATACGAGGATCTCCGTGAAGGCGATGATCACAGGACCGAAGCGCGTGGAGGTTTCCAGATGACGCAACGGTCCGCGGTCCTGTTTATCGCATTGGCTTTAGCTGGGTGTAACGGGCAACTCGACTCGATTGGCCGACCACCGCCGATCAGTGCACCTGGAGCGCCGCAGCCCGTGATCGATCCTCCGATCCCCGCGCGCCTTGCTCTACGACCGCAGCTCCCAGTGCACTCCGACACGAAGATCACGGGATCCCTTTGGCGCTCAGGGCCGCAATCTTTGTTTGGCGACCGGCGGGCCAAGTCTGTTGGTGACATTCTAACAGTAACGATCGAAATCGAGGATACGGCTGAGTTCTCGAACTCGACGACGCGCGATCGCAGCGGGTCTGATGAGGTCGCTGTTACGGCCGCCTATGGCCTGACGAAGATTGCCGATACCGTCCTAAGCGGCGGTAATACACTTGATCCGGCAGTGAGTGCGAGCGGAACCCAGTCTTCGTCCGGTGCCGGCCAGATCAGCAGGGAGGAAGAAGTCAACCTGCGCTTGGCTGCAACCGTGGTAAATGTCCTTCCCAACGGTCATTTGGTGATCCGCGGTAGTCAGGAAGTCCGTGTTAATTTCGAACTGCGAGATCTCCAAATCGCCGGAATCGTCAGACCCGAGGACATTTCGCGGCAGAACGTGATTACCTACGACAAGATCGCCGATGCTCGAATCGCTTACGGCGGTCGCGGGCAGGTGACTGATCTGCAACAGCCGCGGATTGGGCAGCAAGTTGTCGATCTGATTTCTCCGTTCTGAGGCGCTGGCATGAAGAAAATTCTACCAATTCTGCTCGTCTTGATCGGGATCGTCGGGGGCGCCGCTGCGGGCATGTTCGTGAAGCCGCCGAAGGACATGGAGGCCGAGGCAGCGGCCGCCGAGGAAAAAAAGGAAGCGGAACTCGCAGCTGCGCCGAGATCATTCGTCAAGATTGGTCGCCAGACGATCGTTCCTGTCGTGGAGGAAGGCGAAACGCGAGCCCTGATGATGTTCGAGCTTGCCGTAGATGTTCCGGCCGGACAGGTCGACCAGGTGCATGAAATGGAGCCTCGATTGCGCGATGCGTTCCTCAGGGAGTTGTTTCAGATGTCTTACACTGGAGCCTTCCTGACAAACTTCACTGATGATCGGATCATTGAGGAATTGCGGCGCAACCTCACCGGCGCTGCTCGACGCAACTTAGGACATGATCACGCCGAGGTTCTGATCCTCGATGTCATGCGACAGGAAATGTGAACTGCGCAGCAATGCAAAGGCGAATTATCTGACGGTAAAATGAGCGCAAACGTTCAGGGCATGATCAAGGTTCCGGCACCGTGCTCTGTGAACAATTCGAGCAGCACAGCATGAGGGGCTCTGCCGTCTAGAATGACCGATGCACCGCACCCGCGATCGATTGCATGAAGTGCTGTCCTTGCCTTCGGGATCATACCACCCGCGATAGTTCCATCGGCGATCAGCGCTTCAACATCGTTTGGGCTGAGCCGCGTTAGCACCTGTCCGTCGGCTCTTTTGACGCCGGCAACATCGGTTAGCAGCATCAGGCGTTCCGCCTGCATGGCACCTGCGACAGCGCCAGCCGCCGTATCGCCGTTGACATTGAACGTCTCATTGGGTGTTCGCCCGGCACCGACAGGGGCTACAACCGGTATGAAGTCAGAGTCTATAAAGGTGCGCAGAACCCGTGGATTTACCTCGACAGGTTCGCCGACAAATCCGAGGTCTAAAACCTTTTCGATATTGCTGTCCGGATCACGAGTCTTCGTCAGTGTTTTCTCGCAGACGAGTAGGTTTGCATCTTTTCCCGAAAGCCCGACAGCTTGACCACCCTGCGCATTGATCGCCGCGACGATCCGTTTATTGATTACGCCTGCAAGCACCATTTCGACGACTTCGACAGTCTCGGCATTCGTGATGCGCAACCCGTCCTGAAACTCGGTCTTGATCGAAAGGCGTTGAAGCATCTCGTTGATCTGAGGTCCGCCCCCGTGAACGACGACCGGATGGACACCGCATTGCTTCATCAGCACGATGTCGCGCGCAAATCGTTCCATCGAGGCAGCGTCGCCCATGGCGTGGCCGCCGAACTTCACGACGATGGTCGTGCCATCATATTGCTGAAGGTACGGCAGGGCTTCGGACAACGTCCTTGCCGTGGCAAGCCAGTCTCGCTTCATTGCTTTCGAGATCTCCATTCCTGTCCCCGGGACACTTGTTCGTCTGCTAGCGCGGCAGGCAAATTGGTCTTTCGTGGGCTTTATCTGTTGGAGACGGACCGGGCCAGCCCCTTTTGGATCTGCCATAGCGACCCGAGAAGTACGATCAGGGCAAGCGAGACGACCGAGCACATCATCAGCGGTACTGCGAAGCCTCCGGATGCTGCTGAAACCAGCCCAATTGTCGATGGTCCCAGAACACCGCCGATTTCCGCAATGGTAAAGAACATACCGCCGGCCATGCCTGCGCGCTCCGCCGGAACGCCGGGAGCCTCCATCAACAAGAGGATCGCTACCGTCATCATCGATGATCTGGCAATTCCCTGCAGCATTAGACCGACTACGAGGCCGGGGCCCGGGCTCAGGTGCAGCAACAAGGTCGCGGTCAGAACGGCGAGAAACAGGAAGAGCATGATCGGGATGCGTCGTTCCGGCGTGGCAAAGCGTGGGATCGTCAGTGCGCCCGCAATGCCGACAAGGGTCGGAATCGATGCCCAGAAGCCGGCGTCGACGCCATTCATCCCCTTTTCGCGTAGGATCTCGGGCAACCAGTTATTCAGACCGTGGTTTAGGAGGAAGATCCCGATGCTCATCAGCAGAACGATCTGCACTGTCCGCAGACTGGCGATTTCGCGAAACGCTTGCAGGCTCTTGGATTTCGAGTTTCCAACCGCCTTGCCATCGCGGCGGCGTGCTTCGGCGTGGCGAGAGATCCCCCACCAGATCGCACCGCCAATTAGCACGCACAGTCCGAGAAAGATCAGGACGCCACGCCACGAGCCGATCAGCGGCAGAAGCAAAGAGTTTGAAAGCGACAAGGCCGCAATCCCACCGAGCGCGGGACCGGTCATATAGATTCCCATTGCCATGCCGCGTCCGACACCTGTGAACCACAGCGCGATGAGTTTTGGAGCTCCGATCGAAATCAATGGCCCGCCGAGGCCGAAGAGCGCCACGGCCACGAAAAGTGTCGGCCCATCCGGTGCTATGCCACGCAGGAACATCGAGGCGGCCATGACCATGGTCGACAGCAACAACCCGAGCGCCACGCCGATCTTGTCAAGCAGCATCCCGAGAGGAAGGGCCGCGGCGATGTAGGTCAGTTGCCATGCCCCGAGCGTGGCACCCATTAGACCGTTTCCGATGTCCAGCGTGTCTTTGATTTCCGTGACCAGCGGTGCCGTCGACGCGATGCAGAGCCCAAACGCGAAATAGATCAGCCAGACGCCGAACAGGACAGTCCAGCGATAGGGATGATCTTTCGACTCGGCAGGGGACATCACGGATCCAGAAGGTCTGGTGCAGGTTTGTCTGGCGACCGACCGTATCGTACCGACGGAACAGAGCCTGGGTCTACGTCGCCCGTTGATCGTTCTTCCCCGCGCGCCTCATCGCGCAAGTTCAAGCGTCACCGACTTCGAGCCCCAACCATGAACACTATCGCGACTTTCGACGCGTACGGAGGAGACAGAGGCCGGGATCTGGACCCCGGACAAGGACCGCGTGAAGGGTTGTTCCTCAACATGCGGATGGTAGAGCGTTCGGGTTCCGAACACGGTCCCGTCGGGTCCCACAACGCGCCAGGCGTCAGCGTAGTGATCCCAGCCTGTATCCTGATGCTGCACTGTCACATCGAAACGCCAGGTGCCGCCTGAAAAGTGCGCCTTGGCCGCGATCACGGACGGCTCTCCAGCGCTGATCGGCGCTGCGAATAGGCTGCCAAGCAGTGTGGCTGTTAGGAGTATTGAAGCGCGCCGCATGTAGTCCCCCATCTCGCTGCAGCTTAACCCACATTTAACGGTACCGGCGTCACGTTCCAGCGCAATTGCGCAAGCGCCGGAGAGTTTCGTGGTCACGAGAGCCCATACAGTGGCGTTTCTGGGGGTGGAAGCCCGACCAGTCGAAGTGCAGTGCGCGGTATCACCGGGGCTACCGTCCTTCCATCTTGTCGGTCTTCCGGACAAGGCCGTGTCTGAGTCGAAGGAGCGTGTGCGCGCGGCAATATCGGCGATTGGACTGGCGTTGCCTGCTCAGAGGATCACGATCAATCTTTCACCGGCCGATCTTCCAAAGGCCGGGTCTCATTACGACTTGCCGATCGCGCTTGCGTTGATGGGCGCGCTTGAATTGGTGTCGCCAGACGATCTGGACCGCTTCGTCGCGATGGGTGAATTGTCGCTCGATGGCCGGATCGGGCCGGTGCAGGGTGCCCTGCCGGCAGCGGTTGCCGCCGCAGGGTCAGATCGTGGACTTATTTGCCCGGAGACGTGCGGTCAGGAAGCCGCTTGGGTCGAAGCGGTAGAGGTGCTCGCTCCGAACTCTCTTCTTCAGTTGGTAAATCATTTCAATGGACGAGAACCGCTGCCCGCGCCCGAGCCGGGCCCAGTTTCAGCACGACGGTCAGCGGCAGATCTGCTCGATGTCAAAGGACAGGACACGGCGAGGCGTGCGCTCGAGGTCGCGGCGGCTGGAAACCACCATATCCTTATGGTTGGCGAGCCGGGATCGGGCAAATCCATGCTTGCAAAGCGTCTGACCGGGATCATGCCACCGATGACGCCGCAAGAAGCGCTGGAGGTCGCGATGATCTATTCGCTGGCCGAAGTGCCGGGCGATGGCGGGATCTGCCGCGAGCGGCCGTTCCGCGATCCGCACCACTCCACCTCTCGACCGGCCTTGATCGGCGGTGGCAAGTTCGCCCAGCCGGGTGAAATCAGCCTCGCCCATCGCGGAGTGTTGTTTCTGGACGAGTTGCCAGAGTTCGACAGGCAGGTTCTGGAGAGCCTCCGCGAACCCACCGAGACTGGCGAAGTTGTTGTCGCACGCGCCTCGGCGCACGTGAAGTATCCCGCGCGATTCCTGCTCGCCGCCGCGATGAACCCCTGTCGCTGCGGTTATCTTTCCGATCCGTCCCAGGCCTGTTCGCGCGCGCCTAAATGCGGCGGCGACTACAAGGCGAAGATTTCTGGCCCGTTGCTGGACCGGTTTGACATCCGGATCGACGTGCCTCGCGTTCCGGTGTCAGATCTCAAAGCAGCGGGGCATTCGGACAGTTCGGCGCGAGTGCTGAACCGTGTCGAGCAAGCTCGCGTCGCGCAGGCGGATCGGAGCGAGCAGCCGGGACACACAAATTCCGAGCTCGAGGGCGAAGCGCTGGAATACGTCGCGAAGCCGGATCACGAAGGCCAGTACTATCTGCACGAGGCCGCAGAGAAGTTCCGATACACTGCGCGCGGATATCATCGCGTGCTGCGGCTTGCGCGAACGCTTGCCGATCTCGATGGATCAGACGCAGTACGCAAGATCCACGTTGCCGAGGCGATCGGGTATCGAAGGAACCTGTGACGCCGGGAGCCTCCAAGGCTCCCTGGCAACATCGCGAAGTCTTCTCGATGCGGCCTGCCCACCCGCCCGCCTCGGAGGCTCCCGGCCCGACCGCGCTGCCAATCAGATTATAGCTCTCTCAAGGAGCGGCGTTTTCGTGAGAATGCGCTCATAGCCGAGAGCTGAAAGATCAAGCGACCGGTAGGCCCCGTGAGCGACAATCTCGCTGACGCCACGGCCGACCGCAGGCGACTGTTGCAGGCCGTGACCCGAAAATCCGTTCTGGAAGATGAAGTTGTTGACCTCCGGATGAGGTCCGACGATCGCGTTCTGGTCGAGCGTGTTGAAGGCGTAGTGACCGACCCAGGAGTTGACGACCTTGACGCGCTCGAACGCTGGCACACGATGGGCAATGGCAGGCCAGAGCTTGTCCTCCCAGATATCATCCTCGTAACTGAAGTCCTCGAAGGACATGGCGGGATCTTCGAAAGGCGGGCATCCGCACAGAAAATAGCGGCCATCTGACCGCATGTGGCATCCGGATGGATCGATCGTGAGAGGCAGGTCTTGACCGAGGCCGTCCTCCGCATCGAAAATGAACGTGTAGCGCCGGCGCGGTTCGACCGGCAGGTCAAACCCGGCCATGCGGGCCGTTGCGGCAGCGCGCGGGCCGGATGCATTGATAAGTGTTCCGGCAGCGATCGTCTCGCCTGACTTGAGCGTCACCGACGTAACGCGCGAGCCGTCGCGGCCAATCGCCACCACTTCATTCTGGATATATTCGGCTCCGTTCGCGCGCGCCTTGCGTTTGAACCAGTCGAAAATCGTTCCCCCGTCGAAATAGCCTTCATCGACAGGGTTGTGGCTGCCGAGAATGACGCCATCGAGATTGTAAAAGGGATAGTCGCGGGCGATCTCGTCGGGTGTGAGAATGCGGGTTCCCGCGCCCATGTCCGCCTGGATCCGCTGGCAAATCCGAAGTGTCTCCGCCATTTCCTCGGTCCCGGCCAGGTACATGTACCCAAAGTCCTGCAGGACGATATCCGGCGCGTCCTCATCGTCCATGTAAGCAGCGAAGTTGCGGATGAAGTCGGCGCCGAACTGGCTAATCCGGATGTTCACTTCGGACGAAAACTGCTGCCGGATGCACGAGTTCGTGTGGCTGGTCGAGGCGTTTTCGTAACTCGGATCGCGTTCAACGACGAGGATCGAGCCGTCGAAATCGGGGTCGCGCGAAAGCCACCACGCCGTGGACGAGCCGTGAATTGCACCCCCAATGACGACGACATCGTAAGAAGCGCGGCGAGGGGTCTGCTCCACGTCAGTCGTCCCAGCCGTAATCGCGCTTTGCGGTCTCGCGCGAGATGTAGCCGCAGTCCACGTCCCGACGTACGAGATCCGGATCGCGCGAAGCGGGATCGCCATAGCCCGCGCCGCCGGGCAGATCCAGAACCGCGACCCTGTCCGGTGGGATTGCCTGTTTGCCTTTGCCGCGCATGATCGTGCCGTCGTCGAGCGTGAACCGGGTCTGTCCACCGTTCTTGCCACCCGCGCGCCCCCGTGCCGGGTGATCCACGCGGTCGAACATCGCTGAGAAATCGAACTCGTGGCCCGCCGTCGCCCCGATTTCCATGTGTTGTCCCAGACCGCCGCGAAACTTGCCTGCCCCGCCAGAATCCGGCCGCAGTTCCTTACGCCAGATGACGATGGGTCCGGTGTGTTCGGTTGCCTCGACGGGCATAGTCATCACGCCGGACGGGAACGCCGTTGCGCTCATCCCGTCGAGTTCCGGCCGAGCACCGGAGCCACCGCAGTTGAACATCAGGACAGCGGAATGACGTGCTTCCGGGCCATGATTTCCATCCCGTCTCGGACGGAAGTAGAGCTGGAAATTGCAGAGCGCGCCGCAGCCCTCCGCCGGGACCAGGCCGGGCACAATCTGATCAAGCGCGCCGAGGATCGTGTCCGGGATCATGTGACCCATGACGTGGCGCAGGCAGACCGGTGCGGGGTGCTCTGCATTCAGGATAGATCCGACGGGCGCCGTAATTCGGAACGGTGCCAGCGAGGCGGCATTGTTCGGGATTTCCGGCGCAATCGCGCACTTGAGCCCGTAGCACGCATAGGCCTGCGTGTAGACATGGGGCACGTTGATCCCCTTGCGGCTTATCGGCGAGGTGCCTGCGAAGTCCGCTGCGATATGATCGTCATGTACATCAAGCCGAACCTGAAGCGTGACCGGCTCGTCGTAGCCATCGACTGTCATCGAGTTGCTCACCGATCCACGCGGCAGGGCGGCGATTTTTTCCACCGTGGCGCGGTGGGAATTTGTCAGGATGAAGTCTGCGATCTCCGTCAGGTCCGATAGAGAGAATTCGCGCAGCATGTCGATCAAACGGTTGTGTCCGGTCTCGTTGCAGGCGGCGAGCGCGTAGATGTCGCCGACGACCTGATCGGCCTCGCGCACGTTGGCGCGAACGACCCGAACAAGGTCAAAATTGACCTCGCCCTTCCTTGCGAAATGCATGATCGGGATGTTCAGGCCTTCTTCGTAGACGCTCTCACCGTCGGCGCCGAAGCCGCGCCCGCCGACATCGACCACATGCGCTGTACAGGCGAAGTAGCCGATATGGTTGCCCTCATGAAACGACGGTGTGACCACCGTGATGTCGTGCAGGTGCCCGGTGCCCATCCAAGGATCGTTGGTGATGTAGACATCGCCATCGGCCATCGTCTCGGTGCCGATCTCGCGCATGAAATGCTTGACGCTTTCGGCCATCGCGTTGACGTGCCCGGGCGTTCCGGTCACCGCCTGTGCGAGCATACGCCCCTCCAGGTCATATACACCGGCGGAAAGGTCACCTGCCTCGCGCACGCTGGTTGAAAACGCCGTACGCACGAGGGCCAGCGCCTGTTCCTCGACGACCGCGATCAACCGGTTCCACATCACCTGCAGCGCGATATCGCGATTTTTCATGATGCGCCCTCCCTGTTCAGGTCAATGCAACCGTCAGCGCGCGCGGTCGCAGCGAAACCATGCGGCACGATGATCGTCGTCTCACGCTCGGTGACGATGGATGGTCCAGTGAGCGAGGTGCCGATGTCGAAATCGTCGCGATGAAGCACGCCTGCCGGGCGGTGCTGTCCTTCCCGCGCCAAATAGAGATCGCGCTCGCTCGTCGTCTTTGCCACCGCACCGACGCTGTCAGGTGCCCCGACGGCGACTGGCTGTGATGCCGGGGTGGCGGCCCGAACCGACCATGACGTGATTTCGATATCGAGCCCGTGCACGACTCGACCGAACAGAGCTTCATACGCTGACTCAAAGCGATCGCGGTATTGCTCAGGATCTGGTGGGCTGTCCGGCAGGTCGACAGGGATCTCCCACCCCTGCCCAACATAGCGGAAATAGCCTTTGGTCTCATAGCTGATCGGAGATGTGGAATCGCATGCCCGAACGAAATCAGCGGCCTCTTTCTGCAATGCGTCCAGGACTTCAGCGACGAAGGTGGCTGAGAATTCGGACATGCGCAAATAGGTCGAGCGCGTCGCCTCGAAGCTGAAGGGTGCGCGCAGAAAGCCGATTGCGGAGCCGACGCCCGCACCGTGCGGAACGAGAATTCGTTCCACGCCGAGTTTTTCGGCCAGTCGACCGGCATGGATCGGAGCGGCGCCCCCGAACGCGATCATCGTGTAGGTCGCGAGGTCCTCGCCATTTTCGACAGCGTGCGCCCGCGCCGCGTTCGCCATGGTCTCGTCCACGACTTCCGAGACCGCATAGGCCGCAGTCACTGGGTCCATGTCCAGTTTGCCGCCGACTTCACCTGCTACCGCTTTGGTCGAAGCGTCGACCGAAAGGGGAATACTGCCGCCTGCGAAATCGTCCGGATCGAGCCGTCCGAGGACGAGATCGGCGTCCGTCACCGCTGGCAACGCACCGCCGCGTTGGTAACAGGCGGGGCCGGGCTCAGATCCCGCGCTCTCAGGCCCGACGCGAACCTGCCGCATAACATCGACATGCGCCAGGGAACCGCCACCGGCGCCGATCTCGACCATATCGATGACCGGAATCGAGATCGGCATGCCCGAGCCCTTCTTGAACCGGTAACTTCGGGCCACTTCGAAGGTTCGCGCCGTCTTCGGCGTGCCGTCCTTGATCAGGCAGATCTTCGCCGTTGTCCCGCCCATGTCGAAGGACAAGACCCGGTCCAACCCATGCGCCTTGGCGATATGAGCGGCGAAGATCGCGCCACCGGCCGGACCTGATTCCACGAGACGTACGGGGAATTCGGCAGCACTCTCAATCCCGATAATCCCGCCGCCCGAATGCATCAGAAACACCGGCGCGGTCACGCCGATTTCTGCCAGTCGATCCGAAAGGCGCCCGAGATAGGCTTTCATCAATGGCTTCACGTAAGCGTTCGCGCAGACCGTGTTGAACCGCTCATATTCCCGCATCTGCGGAGATACCTCTGACGAGAGCGAAAGCTCCACACCCGGCAGCCTATCGGACAGAACCTCCGCAACCAGGCGCTCGTGGCTGTCATTTGCATATGCGTGCATCAGCCCGATCGCGATCGACGTGTAGTCGGTCAGGGTCTCCGCAAGGGCCTCCACATCTGTACGATCCAACGGACGCAGGACTTGACCTTGCGCGCCGATGCGCTCGTGCAGGACGTGGCGATGATTGCGCGCGATCAGTGGTTCGGGGAGCCGTAGGTTCAGGTCATACTGCTCGAAGCGGCTTTCCGTGCGCATCTCGATCACGTCGCGGAAACCCTTGGTCGTGATCAGCGCGGTCTTCGCGCCGCGGCGCTCGATCAGGGCGTTGGTGGCCAGGGTCGTCCCGTGGACAATCGTCTCGATCGTGTCGGGTGCAACGCCGGACTGTTCGCAGACCTTTACGATGCCATCCAGAATCGCGGTTTCGGGCGCCTCATATGTCGTCAGGACTTTTGCCGAGTGGAGAGTTCCTGCAGATTCCAGCACCACGTCCGTGAAGGTACCGCCGATATCGACACCCAAACGTACCTGCATTCCACTCATCTGCTGCTCCCCGCCTGATTTGGCTAGCGTTAGGATAATCTCCGAACGTGGTCCAGCCTGATCCAAGCGCAGGAAGCGACCTGCTAACCGTCTGGTAACCAAGTTTGACTATTTATCACCGTGCAGAGACGCGGGATTACATCCCGCTGGTTTCCGGTGAGCAGCATGGCCGCCCGAAACCTGGCCTGCCGCGCATCGGTCGTTATTGAGACGGGGCTTACGGCTCCATGATGCAAGGAGACAGCCAATGGCAGGCTTGGTGAAGATCTGGTGGCACGACGGTGCGACGCGCGATATCCGCTACCACGACATTCCGGTCGTCAACGAACCGGAGATCGGCTTCGAGACGGTGGCGGTCAGCGGAACTCCTGCAAACTCCAACGCGGCCCCGTCGGATGCGACCGTCGCGATCGTCGAGACCGATGTGAACGTACGATATGTCGTTCGCCCGCCGGGTGGTTCGGCGCTCGCGGACCCGGTGACGAGCAAGCCCATCGCAGCGACAGGTCCGGCGACGGAAAGCATAGGCGTCGCCCCGGGGTACTCGATCTCGTTCATCGAGGCCTGAGTCCCCGCGCCGTCCGTAAACGGATCTTAAACATCTCCGGCGCAAGTTTTCGTATTGCGGGCTGTGGGGGCCTTGCGTCGGGAGATGCGGATGATTGACAGATCTCGTTTGCGGGAACTCGTCGACGACTTCGGCGAGGACGACTTGATGGATCTGATCGAGTCATTCCTCGAGGAAGCAGCCGAAGCCGTCGAGGGGCTCCGCGCCATGGTTTCGGAAACCTATTCGGAAGAGCGTTCGCAGCGCTTTCACTTCCTGAAAGGCTGCGCTCTGAACCTTGGCGCGACGGAGTTGGGCGAGCTTTGCGAAACCCTTGAGAAGCGCGACGGTGGCTTCTCGGAGAGCGAATACGACGACTTCTGCGTCCAGTTCCAGTCGGTTCAGAACTACTTTGCTGACGCTGATCTCAAACTGTCCGCGTGATCGGCATGGAATTTTACACCGGCGGCAGCGCGAGGAGGTCGAGATGGCCGATTCGCACTGTTTCTGCTGTTCGCCGCGCCTGCTTCCAATCATTTGCAATGCTACCGACTTTGTCGCGGATCGCATCGGATGTTCCGTCGGCAAGTGCCGCTATCAGATCCGCGTCACGTGAATTCGATAGATCCCAATCGCTCTTGGCTTGGAAGGTCGTATAGCCCTTCGCCGCGAACGCGGCCGCAAGGGCACTGGTTGCTTCAGGGCCGAGAGCTGCGCCCAAACCCTTGTCGGACCGCTGGTCCGCGAGGAAGGCGCTATGAACTGCCTCGTCCGCCGGGTGCGCGGGCGTCCACTCCTCCTCGCCATCATAGGTCAGGACGGTGTAGAAGGCCGCGCCGGTCCGGGCAGTGGCCGTCACGATTTCTTCGATCAGGCTTTTCCCGACGAGGTCGAAGAACGCCGATGCCGTGATCAGATCGAATGGTCCGTCGAGAACGGCTTCCATCTCGCGCGCCAGATCGACTTGATGGGTTTCGAAGGTGACGCCGTCTTCCGCGTCGATCTGGCCCAGAAGGTCCGCGTCATTGTCGGTGAGTATCCAGTGCTGATCCCGTCCCAGAAGTTGGCTGGTGAGGCGCATATTGGCGCCGGCTCCCGAGCCAAGATCCAGAACACGCAAACCTTTGCTGTTCCCGAAGTGCTGCTCAAGCCGCTTAGCAAGCTCCCGATTTCGGGCGCGCTCATCAGCTTCTGCGCGCAGACTCAACCACTCTGAACTAAAGCTCATGACTGTCCGGCCGATAGTGCGGCGGCGACTATCGCGGCCGTTTCGGGCCACCTCGTGAGTGTCTGCGCAGCAGTCCAGCACCGGCTTGCGAGCGCGTGTCGTGCATCCGCGTCGACGATCAGGTTGTGCAGGGCGTTTTCGAAAGCCTCCGGCGCGACGAGCATCGCAGCACCGGCGGTAGCCTCCTCGACAGCGGCGCAGGAAAGCCCGAGCACCGGCAGCCCGTGGCTCATGGCTTCCGCGAATGCCATCCCGAACCCCTCGTACTCCGACGCGAGGACGAAGAGATCGGCGCTTTGGTAGGCGGCGGTCAAGGCAGGCAATGAGAGGGCGCCTTCGAGGGCAATCCGGTTTTCACACCCGCCTTTCGCAATGAGCGACTTCACCCGATCCAGCGTTTCGGCATCGCGATGTGGACCTATGATCCGCAAGGACCATTCTGCCTCGTTTGTAGCGGCGAGTGCCGTGATCAGCCGTTCATGGCCCTTTCGCGGTGTCAGCGACCCGACGCTGACGATCCGGCACGGTCCATTCGCCATTGCCCGTGGAGCTGTATCGGTGCCGGGCCGGGCAACGGTCAGCCGATCCGGTGAGACCCCGTAATCGTTCCTCAGGATCTGGCCGGTCGCTTCGCTTGTCGTGATGACATGATCGCAGGCCGCAAGAGCCTCGCGTTCTGCGGTTACCAGCGAAGCGCGTCGTCGATCTCCCAGACCAGTCTCCAGAGCCAGCGGGTGATGGCACAACATCACCTTACGCGAGCGGATTCGGTGAAGAGAGTCGCGGGGCAGCACGCCGCCGGCGAGCCCGTCGATCAGCACGGGCGCTGCGTCGTCCAGGTCGTCGAAGATGCTTCCAGTAGCTTCGATATCCGCAGTGCTCGGCTCCGGAAATGTCGACGGCAGTTGCACCGCGCGCAAGTCGATGCCGCGCGCCGGTGCCTCGCGGATCAGGCGGCGCGCATAGACATACCCGCCGGTGGGCGTCGCCAGATCGCCGGGAATAGCGAAATACGCCAGCACGAGATCAGAGATCGCCTTCGTACCAGGCCTTGGCGACGTGGCTTTCGTTCAGCGTCACGCGGATCTTCTGCAAACCGTCCGATCCCGGACCGAGTTCACCGTTCCGGGCCGCTTCCGCTGTCCGGTCGAAGACGTACTTGCAGAGAAACTCGGTCGTCGTCTTGATGCCGGCGAACTCATCCATCGCATCGAGATTCGCGTAGCGAAGCGGCGCAAGCGCCTTCGCGAGCACATCGTGCGCCCGTCCGATATCGACGACGATTCCATCTTCGGACAGCGTCTCGCGCAGAAACGCGACATCGATGACGTATGTCGCGCCGTGTAGGTTCTGGGCTGGTCCGAAGACCTCGCCCGGGATCGAGTGTGCGAGCATGACGTGATCGCGAACCTCGACTGCAAACATTGGGATCTCCTTTTCCGGTTCGCTGCGGATCTAGGGCCGGGCGCGGCTACGGGTAGACAACGCGGGTTGCGATACCGGGAGCCCCGTCGGCAAGCAAGCGCGGCAACGCATCGGGAAGGTCATAAAAGTCTACGGTTTCGGTGATCAGACCATCCAGCCGTGGATCTGAGAGAGTCTCGAGCGCCAGAGCCAGCCGGTCCCGATAGGAATGTGAGGCCCGGCGACGGGACGCGACGCGGCCAACCTGGCTCGACATGAGCGAAACTCGATTCGCATGGAAGTTCCCGCCCAATGCCACGGAAACCTCGCGGTCGCCATACCAACTGAGCTCAATCACCCGCCCCTCGAAACCCGCAGCATCGATAGCCGTCTGAAGTCCGCTACTGCTCGCGGAAGTGTGGAAGACGAGGTCGTAGCCCTCCCGCTCTATGGCATCAGGTTTCAAAAAGCTCACAGAGAAGTCATCCGCTTTGACACCGGTTTCCGCCCGAATGTCCGTTATATGCGCTGAAACATCGACCCGACGGGAGAGCAATGCGGCAATGAGCCAGCCGAGCAGACCAGCGCCGACAATCAGGCATTTCGCGCCAGGCTGCAGGTCGGCGTCCCAGATAGCGTTGAGCGCAGTCTCGGCGTTGGCGGCAAGCACCGCGCGGTCTGGCGGCAAATCGTCCGGAAGCGGCAGCAGCATGCCGGGATCGGCGCGAAAGAGCGTTTGATGCGGGTGCAGACAGAAGACATGCCGTCCGGCGAGCTGTTCCGGCCCGTCCTCGACGCGGCCGACAGCGGCGTATCCGTAACGCACCGGAAACGGAAAATCGCCCACCTGCAGAGGTGCACGCATCCGCGTGAACTCGCTCTCTGGGACTTTTCCGTTGAAGACCAAGCGTTCGGTGCCGCGGCTGATCCCCGAATAGAGCGCCCGCACCAGGACGCCCTCTTGGCCAACATTTACCTCTTCGATCCGGCTCGTGCCTGGACCGGTGTACACCAGAGCGTGTGCGCTTTCTTGCATGTGACCGCGAGGCTTGAATCTTTTTTGTTGCACTGCACATACCGGTGGCAGGGGGCGACGTCCAGAAAAGGCGACGTGAGATGAACCAGATTGCCAGATCCACGCAGGCTCACGCTCGCGCCCAACCGATCGACATCCCGGACCTGCTTGCGGATCGTGTCGAACCCCATCGAACTCCAACCGGCCTTCAGGACGTCAGAGACCTGACGCGTCGCCGGGCAACGGTCTTCGCGCTCAACGCCGTAACGCTCGCAGCGCTGTCCTGGCTTCTGGCGAAGGCGTTTGCCATGGGTGGCTGGTCGACGTCGGATATCGTGATCTTCGTGTGTTTCCTGATCGGTGCGCCATGGACCGTAATGGGGATGTGGAACGCGGTGATCGGGATCTGGCTGCTGCACGGACGGCGCGACGGCCTGAATGCAGTGGCCCCGCATCTGCGCGCCATGGAGAATGTCGGTTCGTTGACATCGCGGACGGCTCTCGCGATGACCGTCCGCAACGAATGCCCACGTCGTTCGTTCGAACGGCTGGCGGAGATGCGAGCGGGCCTGGATGCAACCGGGCACGGCGCTCACTTCGATATCTTCATTCTATCGGACACGTCCGACCCAGCGGTCGCAGCCGACGAGGAGCGCCTGTTCGCCGAGATGCGCGAAGCCCTCGGCGGTGCCCGCGCAACCTATCGCCGTCGCGCACGGAACACGGGGTTCAAGGCTGGAAATGTCCGCGATTTCCTGCTCAATCAGGGGCGAGCATACGATCTTTACCTGCCGCTCGACAGCGACAGCCTGATGTCGGGCGAGGCCATCGTGAAGATGGTTCGCGTCATGGAAGCGCATCCGCGGATCGGTATCCTCCAATCGCTGGTCGTCGGGTCGGTTGCGACGAGCGCGTTCGCGCGGATCTTCCAGTTCGGTATGCGCCACGGCATGCGCTCGTTCACAATGGGGGCTACGTGGTGGCAGGGCGATTGCGGGCCCTATTGGGGGCACAACGCGTTGATCCGAGCCGCGGCGTTCCGGCGCCATTGCAGGCTTCCAACGCTGCCGGGGAAACCTCCCCTCGGGGGTCATATCCTCAGCCATGATCAGGTCGAGGCGGCTCTGATGCGGCGCGCGGGTTACGAGGTTCGCGTGATGCCCGTCGAGACCGAAAGCTATGAGGACAATCCCCCGACCTTGATGGACTTCACCAAACGCGATCTGCGCTGGTGTCAGGGCAACATGCAGTACTTCCCGCTGCTGCGGATGCGCGGTCTGCGTCCGACATCGCGGTTCCAGATTTTCCAGGCGATCATGATGTACTTCGGAGCGCCAGCCTGGATGGTGATGACCATTGCAGCGGCGAGCAAACTGTTGATCGACGATGCGGGCGGTATCGATCTCGCCTTCGGGATCGCGATGTTCTTCATCATGTTCGCGGTATCGCTGGTGCCCAAGCTGATGGGTCTGCTCGATATCGCGCTGACCCGGGGCGGTGTGGCACGGTACGGCGGCAGCCTGCGCTTTGCTGTGAGTGGCCTTCTGGAAGCGCTGTTCTCGATCCTGATGGCGCCCGTCGTTGCGTTCCGGGTGACGCTGTTCCTGATCGGGCTTGCTTTCGGCAAATCGATCATCTGGGGCGGACAGAACCGCGATGCCTATTCGCTGAGCTGGTCCGACGCATGGCGCGGGCTGTGGCCGCAGGTTCTCTTCGGGAAGGTGCTCTTCATGGCGATCCTGATGTTGGCGGGCCCTGCCACGTTGCCGTGGGCGCTGCCGATGATCACCGGATTGTGCCTGGCGGCGCCGTTCGCTGTATTCACTGCGAGCCCGCGTTTCGGTGCCTGGGCTCAGCGCATTGGCCTTTGTGCAGTGCCTGAGGAAGTGATCGCTCGCGAACCCGCACCGGCACTCCCGATGCGGTCAGCGCGGGCCTGACGCGACGGTTGGCTCAGGCAACCGGAGCCTGATCGGCGCCATCTGCTTCGAGATCAAAGAACCCGGAGCCGATCGTGTGCCGATCCGGCACGAAGCCGGTGCAAAGCGGCGCGAGACTTGCGAGTATACGTTCGGACGACACGCCGAGGCGAGCCGACAGACCAGCCACGAGTCTTCCGATGACGTCCCTGCGTGCGATGCCTTGTTCGTCAAGCTGCACAAGTGCCTCCAGTATCTCGGGCCGGTCCGCTGATGCTTCGCGCATAGCGGTCAGGCTGACGATCTGATCACTCGACAGGGTGTCAGCGTGCGGCTCGGATATCGGTCCAAAGCGCTTCAGCAACTCCTCCTGCATCCTCTGCGTCGCGTTTGTGTTCTTGCTCTCGAGCTTTACCGCCTCGAGGGCAATCCACGCTTCGCGCACTGACAGCGTTCCCCATGCGAGATGAGGCTCCATCGCCGCGAGGGTCGTCTCGACGCGAACCGTGTCTTCGGTTTCGGATGCCTGCGAGTGCTCGGCGGCATGCAGATCGATCGCGCGCCGCGCCGCCGCCGCGCCGCCGGGCAGATCCTCACAAGGATCGTCGTCGAGATACAGAATGCGCTCGGACACGATGCGCCCCGGCGTGACGCCGTGGGCAATCATGATGTCGGGAGCCGGCTCGGGGTCTGACGCGAGCACGTCGTGCCAGTCAGCCGCCTCACCGTCAGGCGCATAGCCGTCGCCGATGCTCGGGATCGTCTTCCACGGAATCCCGGCCTCATCGAGCCAGCTCTGAACCTCGGCGTCGCGATCGGCTTCCCACTGGCTTGCGCACCCTGCGTGCGACCAGACGACGACGTCACGCGATTTTTCCTGGAGCGTCTGGATCGCATCGATGGCCGTTCCGGTGCGCACGATGAGCGGCGCACCGATGACGGCAAGCTGAGACCGCAGGGACATGATCGCACGCGACGCGAACCGCCATTGGCGACCGCTCGCGAACGATTGCTGCCAATACTCGGGCTCTACTATGACTAGTGGGGCGACAAGGCCGCTTTCGACAGCATTCAGCAAGGGCTGATGGTCCGTGACCCTAAGATCCCGTCGAAACCAGACGATGTTTAGCAATTATTTCCTCCCGACACGCCCTTATCGAAGCACGCTACGGGAGGGTCAAGTGTTCAGTTTCTGGGCATCACCGATGCGCGATCACACGCCCGTCATGTGCCTCCGCGACGGCTCAGTCGGTCTCTTCCATCAGTTCCGATTTGGCCTCGGTCATGAAGCTGGCCATCATCTCACGGACGTCGGATTCGGTGACGTCGGCGCCCTTTGCACTCAGGTCGCCCCAGACCTTTCGGAAGACATCCTCGTCCCCGGCTTCCTCGAAGTCGGCGGTGATGACCTCCTGCGCATAGCTCATTGCCTCGTCGGGCTTCATGATGCCCATCTTGCCGGCCGCCCACAGGCCCAGCTTCTTGTTGCGCCGCGCCTCGGCCTTGAACTGCATCTCCGCGTCATGGGCGAATTTGCGCTCGAAGCCCTTTTCGCGGTCATCCATCGTCGACATGGCGGTCCTCGTTCTCTGTCGTCGGTCTGATTTGGATATACGTGTGCCGACCCGGCTTTTGAACTGCGTCACGACGCGCTTTGGCGCGGATTTCGCGTCAGGGCAAACGTTGCGATGGCGATGCCGATACCGACCGCGAGGATCATAAGGGTAGCGAGGGCGTTCACATCAGGCGACACGCCGAGGCGCACTTTCGAGAACACAACCATCGGCAACGTCGAAGATCCCGGGCCGGACACGAAACTGGCGATCACCAGATCATCGAGCGACAGCGTGAAAGCCAGTAACCAGGCCGAGACCAGCGCAGGAGCGATCGAGGGCAGGGTGACATCGAAGAACACCCGGATCGGCCGGGCGCCGAGATCCGAGGCGGCCTCCTCGATCGAGCGGTCCATGTCCGCCAGTCGTGACTGCACAACGACGGCGACGAATGCCATCCCGAAGGTCGTATGCGCGATGACGATGGTCGTGAACCCGCGCCCGGCCGGCCAGCCGACCGCGTTCTGCAGCGCGACGAACAGCAAGAGCAGCGAAAGTCCAGTGATCACCTCCGGCATCACGAGCGGCGCCGTGATCATTCCGCTGAACAGGCCGCGTCCGCGGAAGCGCGCGTATCGCACCATCACAAGGGCTGCCAGCGTCCCCAGGACCAGCGCGAGAGTTGCCGAAACCAGCGCGATCTTCAGGCTGATCCACGCCGCCCCCAGGATCTGCGGATCGCGGAAAAGCTCGCCGTACCACTTGGTCGAGAACCCGCCCCAGACCGTGACCAGCTTCGACTCGTTGAAGCTGTAGATGATAAGGCTGAAGATCGGGACATAGAGGAACAGAAACCCAAGCCCGCCGAGCAGTTTGACCGAAAGTGGCAGGCGGCTCATCCGTCGCCTCCCGCGCGGGTTTCCAGACGCCGGAGCCACATCACTGGTGCCACGACGACGATCAGCATCGCGATTGCAACTGCCGAAGCAACCGGCCAGTCGCGGTTGGAGAAGAACTCGGTCCAGAGGACCTTGCCGATCATTAGTGTGTCTGGCCCGCCCAGCAGCGCCGGGATCACGAACTCGCCGATTGCCGGGATGAAGACCAGCATGCAGCCCGCGATGATCCCCGGCATCGACAGCGGCAGTGTCACGGTCAGGAATGAGACCCAAGGTTTCGCACCCAGATCCGAAGCGGCCTCGAGCAGCGACAGATCAAGCTTGGAGAGGTTCGCGTAGAGCGGCAGGATCATGAACGGCAGGTATGTGTAGACGATCCCGATATAGACGGCGATGTCGGTCTGCAGGATCACCAGCGGCTGATCGATGAGCCCGAGCGATTGCAGCAAGGCGTTCAACGTGCCGTTGCCCTTGAGCAAGCCGATCCAAGCGTAGACGCGCAGCAGGAACGACGTCCAGAACGGCAGGATCACCAGCATCAGCAGTACGCTCTGCCAAGGCTCGCGTGCCCGCGCGATCACGTAGGCCATCGGATAACCGACCAGCAGAGCAAACACGGTCGCGATCGCCGCGATCTTGATCGAGGACAGGTAGGACAGGATGTAGAGCGAGTCCTCGAGCAGGAACGTGTAGTTGTAGAAGCTCAACTCGATGATCAGCCGTCCGTCTTCCCAACTGAACAGCGGCGTGTAGGGCGGTCGGGCGCGGGCAAGTTCAGCGAACGAGATCTTCAGGACGACGAGAAACGGCGCGAGAAAGAAGATCAGCAGCCAGATCATCGGCACGGCGATGACCAGCGTGCGGCCATTGCGTTGCAGCCAGCTTCTCATGACCCGGACATCACTGATGGTCTCGCGGACAAGCCTGGCGGGGGCGCGATCATGACGTCAGCACCACGCCCGCGCCGGGCGCCCAACTCACATGGACTTCCTCGTCCCAGAGAATTCCCTCTTCGCCGCGCGCCCGGTTGGTCTGGGCGATGCGCATGATCATGCCGGAGGCCATGCGCACACGATAGATTGACTGGTTCCCCATGTAGGCGATGTCCTCGACCACGCCCGGCACCGAGTTCTCGCTTTGGATCTGCTCGCGCGTGATCTCCAGCTTCTCCGGGCGCAGCGCATACCAGAGCGTCTGGTTCGGTGAGCACGCGACGCCGTGCGGCACGTGGATCAGGCCGCCAAGCTGTTCCGAACGAATGATGATGTGATCCGGTTCGTCCTCGGCGACGACACCCTCGATCATGTTCACCGAGCCGATGAAGTCAGCCACGAACCGGTTCTGCGGGAACTCATAGATTTCGAGCGGCTCTCCGGTCTGTTCGATCCGGCCTTCGTTCATGATGCCGATCCGGGTCGACAGCGTCATTGCCTCTTCCTGGTCGTGGGTGACAACGATGAACGTGACGCCGAGGCTTTCCTGGATGTTGACCAGTTCGAACTGCGTCTCTTCGCGCAGTTTCTTGTCGAGTGCACCGAGCGGCTCGTCCAGCAGTAAAAGTTTCGGCTGCTTGATCAGCGCACGTGCCAGCGCCACCCGCTGACGCTGACCACCGGAGAGTTGGTTGGGCTTGCGCTCGCCGAAGCCGCCGAGCTTGACCAGATGCAGCATCGCCTCGACGCGCTCGCCGATCTCGTCTTTGTCGATCCCGTCCCGGCGCAGCCCGTAGCCGATGTTTCGTGCCACCGTCATGTGCGGGAAAAGAGCGTAGGACTGGAACATCATGTTGGTCGGCCGGTCATGCGGCGCGACGCCGGCGACGTCCTGACCGTCGATCTCGATGGCACCGGAGGTCGGGGTCTCGAATCCTGCCAGCATCCTCAGCAGCGTGGTCTTGCCGCAGCCGGACCCGCCGAGCAGGCAGAACAACTCGCCCTTGTAGATGTCCATCGAGACGTTGTTGACTGCCGTCACCGAGCCGAAGGTTTTGGTGACGGAGCGGACGCGGATGAAGGGTTCCTCGGCGCCGGTGCGCCAGGGTTTGACATCCGCAGCGATGGGGGCGTCCGGCATGGCGCGGAGGGGCGGGAGAACCCGCCCCGCTGGCCTTACTGTCCGGTCTTCACTTCCGTCCAGAGCCGGGTGATTGCCCGGTCCGTGCGCGGTGACTTCACCTTGGCCGGCCACAGATTGCCCTTGGCCTCTTCGGTCGGGAAGATGCCGGGATCGGTCTTGATCTCCTCATCGATCAGCGGAAGCGATGCCGAATTCGCCGAGGCATACCAGACATAGTTGGTGATATCGGCGGTGATCTGCGGATCCATGATGAAGTTGATGAACTGGTGCGCTGCGTCCGGGTTCGGCGCATCCGCCGGAATCGCCAGCATGTCGAACCACTGCAGCGCGCCTTCCTTTGGCACGATATAGGCGACCGAGACGCCGTTATCGGCCTCGTCCGCACGGTCGCGTGCCTGGAAAACATCGCCGGACCAGCCGACCGAGACGCAGGTGTCCCCGTTCGCCAGATCGTTGATGTACTGCGACGAGTGGAAGTACCGGATGTGCGGGCGGATCGACTTGAGAAGTTCACCTGCCGCGGCAAGTTCTCCCTTGTCCTCGCTGTTCGGATCGTGGCCGAGATAATTCAGCGCCGCCGGGATCATCTCGGTCGGTGCGTCCAGCATCGAGACGCCGCAATCGGCGAGCTTCGAGACGACATCCGGGTTGAAGACCAGATCCCACGAATTGACCTCGTAGCCCTCGCCCAGGCGCTCGGCGACCATCTTCGTGTTGTAGCCGACGCCCGTGGTGCCCCACATGTAAATGACCGAATGCGCGTTGTCGGCATCGTACCCGGCTGCATTGCCCATGAGGGCTGCATCCATGTTGGCGAGATTGGGCAGCTTCGATTTGTCCAGCTTCTGGTAAATCCCGGCCTCGATCTGGCGCTGCATGAAGTCCGAGGTGGGTACGACGATGTCATAGCCTGACCCACCGGCCAGCAGCTTCGCCTCTAGCACCTCGTTCGAATCGTAGACGTCGTAGACGACTTCGATCCCAGTCGCTGCGGTGAACTTCTCGATCGTGTCTTCGGCGATGTAGTCCGACCAGTTGTAGACGTTGAGCGTCTGGGCGCTGGCGGTCGTTGCGAGCAGCATCGCCACCACGGTGGTCGTCAGGGTCTTCATTTGCGGTCCTCTCTGTGCGGATGCGCTTGGCGCGCGCCTCTATGATTCGGGTCTGCCCCCATGTTCTTGCGCTGCCGGGGATTTTCAAGGAAATGCATGGTGGAAGGCGGTCACACTGGATTGAAACATGAGCGAGTGGTCATACCGATTTACCCATGCGGTTGTGCGCGAGATTGCCGACAGTGCCACAGGTGGATTGCGCGCGGTCGATACGGGCGCCCCGGATCTGGCGCTGTTTCGCCGGCATCACGCGGATTATGTCGCGGCGTTGCGCAAGACCGGGGCGGATGTCACCGTGCTTCCGGCGCTGGAGGCGTTCCCGGATTCCTGCTTCGTCGAGGATGCCGCCCTCTGCCTGCCGGAGTGCGCCATCATCATGCGGCCGGGTGCGCCCTCGCGGCTCGGCGAAGCGGCTGCGATCCGGCCTTCTCTGCTGGACCACTACAGCACTGTGCTGGACATATCATACGGGTTCATTGAGGGCGGAGATATCCTCGTGACCGGACGCGAGATCCTTGTCGGGCGTTCGGCCCGTACGGATGCGCACGGGGTCGCCGAACTGGAGCGTCTGACGGCCGACTTTGGTCATAGCGTCCGCGAAGTCGAGACCCCGCCCGGTGTGCTCCACTTCAAGACTGATTGCTCGCTTATGGATGCTGAGACGATCCTCGTCACACCGCGCCTCGACGCCTCGGGATGCTTCGAAGGCTACAGGGTTATCCACACCGCCGAAGGGGAGGAGGCCTGCGCCAACGCGATCCGTTTCAACGATCTGGTGCTGTTTCCGGCAGGCTTTCCGCGCACACGGGATCGGCTGATCGACGCGGGTTATACCGTCCAGGAAATCGACAACTCCGAAGCCGCCAAGCTCGATGGCGGCATGTCCTGCCTGTCGCTGAGATTTTCGCCGTCGTAGTTGCTAACGGCAACTGCCGTTAACGATTTCTGCTCAATCCGCCGTCCAGCCACCGTCGACGATGATGTGCGTGCCAGTGATCAGCGCCGCCGCGTCGGACGCAAGAAAAACAACCACGCCCATGATGTCCTCGACTTCGCCGATGCGGCCGAGCTTGATCTTCTCCTCGACCCAGGCTTTCAGCTCCGGGCGGGCAAAGGTCGGCTCGGTCAGCGGCGTCTTGATGAAGGTCGGGCCCACGGTGTTGACCCGGATGCCGTGCGGGCCAAATTCGATCGACATCGCCTTGGTGAAGCCCTCGACCGCATGCTTGGTGCCGCAGTAGATCGCGCGCTCCTGCCCGCCCACATGACCCATCTGGCTCGAGATGTTGATCAGCGAACCTGGTATTCCTGCCTCGATAAGGCCCTTCGCGACCTTCTGAGTGAGGAAATAGGCGCCCTTGAAATTGAGGTCTGAGACGAGATCGAAGTCTTCCGGCACGGATTCCGTTGTCGGCGTATGCTTCGCCAGCCCTGCGGAATTCACGAGGATGTCGAACGGCCCGTGCTCATCGAGAACGCCGTCAATCGCGTCGAGATCGGCGACATCGAGTACCGCGACCTCCGCCGACCCTCCGGCATCGCGGATTGCCTCGACAGCGGCTTCGAGCGCAGGCTTGCGCCGGGCTGCTAGCACCGTATGCGCACCCGATTCGGCAATTGCGGCAGCGCAGGCGAGACCGATCCCGGAGGATGCTCCGGTGACAAGCGCGCGCCGCCCGTCCAGTCGAAACGACGGTGTCTTCGGCAGCGCGATCATTCGGCAGCCTCCCCGTAAGCCACGTTGCGCCCGCCGTAGCGGCGTACGCGCACATTGGCTTGCTCGGCATGACCGACAAAGCCCTCCAGCATACAGAGCCTTGAGCAGTACTCGCCCATCTCTGCCGCTGCGGCGTCCGTCAGCACCTTCTGATAACTGTGCGTTTTCAGGAACTTGCCGACCCAAAGCCCGCCCGTGTAGCGCCCGGCCTTCTTGGTCGGCAGCGTGTGGTTGGTGCCGATCACCTTGTCGCCGTTGGCGACATTCGTGCGTGGCCCGAGGAACAGCGCCCCGTAACAGCTCATGTTGTCCAGAAACCAGTCGTCGCGGTCTGTCATCACCTGGACATGCTCGGACGCGATGTCGTCGGCCACCGCAAGCATGTCGTCGTAGCTGTCGCAGAGCACGACCTCGCCGTAGTCCCGCCACGAGGCCGAAGCTGTCTCGGCGGTCGGAAGGATCTCAAGCAGCCGCGCGATCTCGGTCATCGTCTCCTCGGCGAGCTTGCGCGAGTTGGTGACGAGCACGGCCGGAGAGTTGTAGCCGTGCTCGGCCTGGCCGAGCAGATCGGTCGCGCACATCTCGGCATCGACCGTCTCGTCGGCGATCACCATGGTCTCGGTCGGGCCAGCGAAGAGGTCGATCCCGACCCGCCCGAAAAGCTGCCGCTTGGCCTCCGCAACGAAGGCATTCCCAGGCCCGACCAGCATGTGTACCGGCTCGACGGTTTCGGTGCCCAGCGCCATGGCGCCGACGGCCTGAATGCCGCCGAGACAGTAGATCTCGTGCGCGCCGCCCAGATGCATCGCCGTGACGATGGCCGGATGCGGCTTGCCGTCGACCGGCGGCGCCGAGGCGACGATGCGCGGAACCCCCGCGACCGACGCCGTCAGCACGGACATATGGGCGGAAGCGACCATCGGAAACTTGCCCCCGGGAACATAGCAGCCGACCGATTGCACCGGGATGTTGCGGTGTCCGAGGACGACGCCGGGTTCGGTCTCGACCTCAAGATCGGTCATCGTCGCGCGCTGGGCTTCCGCAAAGCGCCGGATCTGCGTTTGCGCATATTTGATGTCATCAAGGTCGCGGGGTGAAACTTCTGCCATCGCGGCCTCGATCTCATCGGGTGTCAGCCTAAAGCTCTGCGGCACATATCCGTCGAACTTTTCGCTGAGATCGCGCACGGCGGCGTCGCCGCGCGTCTCGATATCGCCAAGCGTCTGTTCCACGACGGCGCGAACCTTCGCGTCATCCTCTGCCCGCGCATCCGCCGGCTTGCCGCGTTTCAGGTAGGTGATCGCCATGATGCGTGCGCTCCCGTTGATTCTTCGCCGCTGTTTCCGAAATGAAAGGTCCGCGCGTCAAGTGTGCGTGTGCGAGATATTTCTCCCAGTCGACCTCGTATCGCATTGAATTCAAACAAAAAGCTGTGGTTGAGAGAATCCGGTCTGATGCGGTATGTTATTAGTTGGGGGTAGACGTGGGAGTCTAAATGTGAGCGACAACTTCGACGACGGTGAGTCCGGCGGAGCGGAGACAGCTAGCGGCAGCGTATCCGAATTCACGGAGAACGCTCTCTTCGGCGAATACTCCGTGATTGCGCCCGGCGTTCAGATCATTCTCGAAGGGCGACCAGTATCCTTCTCTGATCGTTAGGTGTTCCGAAAATCGATCGACACTCCGCTTGGGCGCCTCGTGGTGCGCGAGGCGAATAAGCGCGTGGTGGCTGTGTCTTGGGACGCCGCTGATCACCACGACGACACGCCGGTTTTGCGCGAGGCGACGCGCCAGTTGACGGCGTATTTCGCGGGAACACTCATCTCGTTCGATCTCCCGTTGCAACCGGATGGGGATGAATTTCAGCAGAGCGTCTGCGCCGCGATGCTGCAGATTCCGTTCGGGCAGACCCGCGAGTACGGTGAGATTGCCCGCGATCTCGGTTCGATGCCGCAACCTGTCGGCAACGCCTGCGGGCGCAATTCGATCCCAGTGATCATTCCCTGCCACCGCGTCGTCGGCGCAACCGGGCTCGGAGGCTTCTCGGCGCCCGGCGGGGTCGAGACCAAAGTCGCGCTGCTGAAGCACGAGGGCGCATACGGCCTGCTCCTCTGACTCGTGGGCGTTGCCCCGGCACCGGGAACATGAGACGCTTGCTTCAAGCCTGATCCTCGCGAGACCTCTCCCATGCAAAGACTCGTCCTCGCCATTGTGCTCGCACTTGCCGTGCTGAGCGTGACCCAAACCAGCGTAGCGGCGCAGCGCCTTGCGCTCGTGATCGGGAATGGAGCCTACGCGTTCAGTCCGCTGCGCAATCCCGTCAATGACGCAGACAGCATGGCGAGCGCGCTGCGCCAGACGGGTTTCGACGTCACTCAGGCGACCGATGTCGGGCTGAGAGCCTTCAAGTCAGCGGTATCTGTCTTCGCCCGGCGCGTGCGCGGTGCGGGGCCCGAAGCCGTTGCATTGTTCTACTTCGCCGGGCACGGGGTGCAGATTGACGGTCGGAACCTGCTGCTGCCGGTCGACGTGGACCTCGCGACGGCGACCGATCTCGAATATTCGTCGGTCGAGGCACAATGGGTGCTCGACCTGATCGGCGAAAGCCGGGCACAGATGTCGGTGATCATCCTTGATGCCTGTCGCAACAATCCGTTTGTCGCATCCTCGCGATCGCTGCGTCGAGGTCTGGCCCGGATGGACGCGCCGCGCGGGTCGATCCTGGCCTATTCGACGGCACCGGGCGAGGTTGCTCTGGATGGCGCCGGGCAAAACAGCCCGTATTCCGAAGCACTCGCCGAACAGATCCTCACGCCGGGTCTGAAAATCGAGGAGATGTTCAAGAACGTGCGCCGTCAGGTGCTCGCAACGACGCAGGAAAAGCAGGTGCCATGGGAGTCTTCCTCGCTGGTCGGTGACTTCTATTTCGCTGGTGCTGGCGGCGCTGCGGTGGCGTTGCGCCCCATATCCACGGCACCTGCGGGATGGTCCGCTACGTCGGGCAGCCGTTTTCGCGATTGCCCGGAATGTCCCGAAATGGTCGCCATCCCCGGCGGCGACTTCCAGATGGGCGGCGAGGGCGGTGAGCGCGGCGATGGCCGCGTCGCCGTCTCGGTGGCAGGCTTTGCGTTATCGCGCACCGAAGTGACCCGCGCGGCCTTCGCTCGTTTCGTTCAGGATACCGGCCGCCGGATCGACCCCGGTTGCTGGTACTGGTGGGGCGTGTGGCTCTTCGACGGCGACCGGACATGGCGCGATCCGGGCTTTGCCCAGACCGACGACCACCCGGTGGTCTGCAACACCTATGACGACGCCCGCGCCTACACGGATTGGCTGACGGCGAAATCCGGCCAAAGGTACCGCCTCCCGTCCGAGGCCGAGTGGGAGTACGCCGCCAGCGCGGGCACGGGACAGGCCCCGTGGGGCGACAATGTCGATCTCGCCTGTGGCGACGCGAACGTACATGATGCGCAAGGGGCGAGCGTCGGCGTGCCGCTGTCCTCAAGCCGGTGTGACGATGGCTTCGTCTGGACGGCTCCGGTTGGCAGTTTCAATGCCAACGCGTTCGGTTTGCATGACATGATGGGTAACGGCTGGGAGATGGTCGACGATTGCTGGAACCCGAGCCACGATGGCCGCCCGGCGACGGGGGGCAGCCGGACCTCGGGCGATTGCAACATGCGCATCTACAAGGGTTCGAACGTCCTGAATTTCCGCGACAGTTACGTCCCGCAGCACCGCTTTGCCGGTGTCGGTGCTCAACCCGGCATCTACGGCGGCTTTCGCGTTGCCCGCGACCTCGACTGAAGCCGCGCCACTGCCGCGATTTCCCTTGCCTTTCCCCCTGTCATTGCGTATGCGCGCGGTCTCCCGAGAGCACTTGACCGCGTCGCCTCTCGTATACGGGTTCGGGACTGCATTCCCCGTATTTTGAAGCGCGCCTGACATATGAGGTGAGCATGCCGCTTTACGAGCATGTTTTCATTGCGCGACAGGATCTGTCGAACACGCAAGCCGAAGGGCTGATCGAGCACTTCGGCCAGATACTCTCCGACAATGGTGGAAAGATCGAAGGCACCGAATACTGGGGCCTGCGCACCATGTCGTACAAGATCAACAAGAACCGCAAGGGTCACTACGGCTTCATGAAGTCGGACAGCCCCTCCGCCGCCGTCCACGAGATGGAGCGCCTGATGCGCATCCACGAGGACATCATGCGCGTCATGACCGTCAAGGTCGAAAAGCACGAGGAAGGTCCGTCGGCCGTCATCACCGCCAAGAACAGCCGTGACGACCGCCGCGGAGGCCGCGACCGCGGAGATCGCCGAGACCGCGACGACCGTCCGCCCCGTCGCGACCGCGATGACCGTCCGCCCCGCCGCGAGGAGTAATCAGACATGGCTCGCAAACCGTTTTTCCGCCGTCGCAAGTCCTGCCCGTTCTCCGGCGCCAACGCGCCCACGATCGACTACAAGGACGTCAAGCTGCTGCAACGCTTCATCTCCGAGCGCGGCAAGATCGTGCCCAGCCGCATCACAGCGGTCTCGGCCAAGAAGCAGCGTGAGCTGAGCCGCGCCATCAAACGCGCGCGCTTCCTCGCCCTGCTGCCCTACGCGGTTCAGTAAGGAGGCCCATCATGGAAGTTGTTCTTCTCGAACGGGTCGCAAAGCTGGGTCAGATGGGAGATGTCGTGACCGTCAAGGACGGCTATGCACGCAATTTCCTGTTGCCGCAATCCAAGGCGCTGAGGGCGACCAAGGCCAATATCGCGGCTTTCGAAGCGCAGCGCTCCCAGCTTGAGGCCACCAATCTCGAGCGTCGGCAGGAAGCCGAGGCCGTCGGTGAAAAGCTCGACGGTCAGCAGTTCGTCGTCATCCGCTCGGCATCCGAGGCCGGGGCGCTTTACGGTTCGGTCACGGCGCGGGACGCGTCCCAGGCGGCGACCGAAGGCGGTTTCACCGTCGAGAAACGCCAGATCGTGCTTGAGCGGCCGGTCAAGGAGCTTGGCCTGCACCCGATGAAGGTCGTGCTCCACCCGGAGGTTGCCGTTGAGATCACGATCAACGTGGCCCGGACGCCGGAAGAGGCCGAAATCCAGGCCAGCGGCAAGTCGATCCAGGAACTGCGTGCCGAGGAAGACGCCGAGGCCGAGTTCGACATCGCTGAACTGTTCGACGATGTCGGCGGAGCGGCGGCCGATGACGAGGACGGCGAGGCCGATGAAGGCCCGGCGCCTGTCGTCGAAGCGGACGGGACCGACGACCCACGCGCCTGATCGGGCTTCACGGACGCAACGATTTCTAAGGCGCGCCCGGGTGGCGCGCCTTTTTCATTTGGGGCAGGGTGCGCGCGACTCCGCTGAGACACAGGTCAAGTCCATGGAACGCTGCAATTTCTATTCCGACACCCAGACGCGGCCAAGCCGCGCAATGCTCGAGACCGTGCTGACGGCGGAAATTGGCGACGAACAGAGCGATCGCGATCCGACAACGCTCGCGCTTTGCGAACGGGTGGCGGATCTGTTGGGTCACGAGGCGGCTGTCTTCATGCCCTCGGGCACCATCTGCAACGAGATCGCGATCGCTGTCCACACGCGGCCAGGCGACGAGGTGATCTGCCACCGGCTCAGCCACATTGTGACCTCCGAAGGTGGCGGCCCGGCCGCGTTCTCGGGCACGATGATCCACATGCTCGACGGCGCCCGCGGCCAGTTCGATGCCGAGGATGTGACCGGCGCGGTGCGCTCGGGATCGCGCTACGAGCCGCGCAGCAGGTTGCTCTCGCTCGAGCAGACGATGAATTTTGGCGGTGGGGCCGTCTGGCCGCTGGACCGTTTCGAAGCCGTGGTCGTGGCGGCCCGGTCGGCGGGGCTGGCCGTGCATCTCGATGGCGCACGCCTGATGAATGCCGCCGTTGCCTCCGGTGTCGACGCATCGACCTGGGGCGGGAACTGCGACAGCGTCTGGCTTGATCTCACCAAAGGGCTCGGATGCCCGGTCGGTGCGGTCCTGGCAGGCAGCAAGGATTTCATCGACCAAGCCTGGCGGCTGAAACAGCGCTGGGGTGGGGCGATGCGCCAATCCGGCGTGCTGGCGGCAATGGGCCTCTACGCGCTCGATCACAACGTCGCACGTCTTGCCGACGATCATTCGCTGGCCCGATCGATCGGAGACCGCCTGTCGGCGCTGCCGGGTGTCGTCGAGGTCCTGCCGGTCGACACGAACATCGTTATTTTCGATCTCGCGACGCAAGGCGTGGAGGCCGCCGTCGTCGTCGCGAAGATGGCAGAGAGGGGCATTCGTGTCGGCGCACTCGGCAAACACCGGATGCGCGTCGTGACCCACCTTGACGTCGATGCAGCGCAGGCCGAAGATCTGCTGAATGCTTTTGCCGAAATTCTCGGCTGACAGATCCGGAGCGATCAGGTCGACAGATATCCGCCGTCGACGACGTGGGTCGAGCCGGTCACAAAACTCGCCTTATCGGACAGCAGGAAGGCGATCATCTCGGCGATCTCACCGGGCTGGCCGAACCGGCGCATGAAGGTGCGATTCATCACGCGCTCGACCCGTTCATTGTTCTCGCGCACCGGTTCCGTCATCGGCGTTTCGATGTAGCCCGGCGCGACGGCCGTCACCCGGACGCCGTCCTGTGCCCAGATTGCCCCGAGAGCGCGGGTCAGATTGACCACCCCGGCCTTCGAGGCCGAATAGGCTGGAGCGCCGATGCCGGATACGAAGCCAAGGACAGACGCGATGTTGACAATGGCCCCGCCCGCTTCGCTCAAGGCTGGATGGGCCGCGTGGCAGCATCGCATCGTTCCTGTCAGATTGACGTCGATGACCTTCGCGAACCACTCAGGATTGGTCTGATCATGCTCGATCCCGGACATGCCAGCGGAGTTCACGAGCCCGTCAAGCCGGTCAAAGCGTCCGAAGAAAGCCGATACGGCCGCCCCGTCAGTCACGTCGAGGGGCAAAGCACCCGGCGTCGCATCCAGTTCGTCCTGCGTGAATCCGGTGACGGTCACGTCCCAGTCATGGCTGCGCAGCAGCTCCGCCGTCGCGCGGCCGATTCCACTCGTGCCCCCCGTAATCACGCAGGTTTTCGCCATCTGATCCTCACTTCGACAGGGTGCGGAAAGTGTCCACAGCCTTTCCCCAAATTGATCCACGCAAAAGAATCGAACGTCCAGAGAGGGTTGTGATTTATCCCCGGTGTTTTCCCGAAGTATCCCAGACGTTCACACTGTGTTAGCCTTCCGATCAACGCGCGGACCATCTAACCCCGGACGCCTGCGCGAGAGAACGAGGGGCGGCATGGCAGACGGCAGTCAGATCACGGAAGTGCGGATTCAGCCGCACAATATCGAGGCAGAGCAGGCGCTCCTCGGCGCGCTGTTGCTGAATAACGAGATATACGACCGAATCGCTGCGATCATCGAACCGCATCATTTCTACGACCCGGTGCATGGCCGGATCTGGGAAACCGCGGCGCGCCGGATCCAGAGGAACGCGCTCGCATCGCCGGTCACGCTGAAGGCGTTTCTTGCCGATGACGAGGGGCTTGCCGAGCTTGGCGGCACCGATTACCTCGCCCGTCTCTCAGGGGCTGCGATCTCGATCGTGGCAGCCCGCGACTATGCCCAGACCATCCGCGATCTCGCCATGCGCCGCGACCTGATCCGGATCGGCGAGGAAATCCAGGGCCGGGCGACGGATTTCACCGAGGACCTCGAGCCGCCGGACCAGATCACCGAGGCCGAGCAGTCGCTCTATTCGCTGGCAGAGAAGGGAAAGTACGAGGGCGGCTTCGTCTCGTTCGCCCGCGCTGCCACGGATGCCGCCAACATGGTCAATGCGGCCTTCCAGCGGGGTGGCGGGCTTGCCGGGACGTCCTCGGGGCTTGGAGAACTGGATTACAAGCTAGGCGGGTTCCGCCCCTCGGATCTGCTCATCCTCGCGGGCCGACCGTCGATGGGCAAAACAGCACTCGCGACCAACATTGCCTTCAACATCGCGCGCAAGTACCGCAAGGGCACGAAATCGGACGGGACCGAGGGCACGATCGACGGCGGCGTTGTCGGGTTCTTCTCGCTCGAGATGTCGTCCGAACAGCTCGCCAACCGCATCCTGTCCGCCGAGGCGCGGATCAAGAGCCACGAACTGCTGTCTGGCAAGCTTTCCGAGGATCAGTTCCGCACCTTCCTCGAAGTGGCGCGCGACCTAGAGCGGATCCCGCTCTATATAGACGACACGCCTGCGCTGCCGATCTCGGGCCTCGCCGCGCGTGCACGCCGCCTTAAACGTCAGTTCGGCCTCGACGTGCTGGTCGTTGACTACCTGCAACTCATCCGTCCTGCCTCGAGCAAGGACCAGGGTCGCGTCAACGAGGTCTCCGAGATCTCGCAGGGTCTCAAGGCCATCGCCAAGGAACTCGATATTCCCGTCATCGCGCTCTCCCAACTCTCGCGTCAGGTCGAAAGCCGCGATGACAAGCGTCCGCAGCTCTCGGACCTCCGCGAATCCGGCTCGATCGAGCAGGATGCCGACGTCGTGATGTTCGTCTTCCGCGAGAGCTATTATCACGACCGCCTGAAGCCGCCCGAGGACGACGAGAAGTTCCCGGACTGGCAGGCGAAGGCTGAACGCCTGCACGGGCGCGCCGAGGTCATCATTGGCAAGCAGCGGCACGGGCCGATTGGCACGGTCGATCTGCATTTCGAGGACAGCTTCACCAAGTTCTCGGACCCTGTTCGCGAGCAGAACTTCAACGGTGGCTACGACGGTGCGGACTTCCGGTAACCGCCGACTGGCGCCATCGGGTCGCATCTGTCGGGCTTGAAGCCGGGGCGCGCGTGCCCGAAGACTTCCAACTCACGTTGACTTCCCGGACGGAGCTCCCACCGATGCCGACTTCGCTGACGTCGCGCCTGACGGTCGATCTCGATGCGCTCGTGGCGAACTGGGTGGCACTGGATGCGCTCTCCCCGCCCGAGGTCGAAACCGCAGCCGTCGTGAAGGGCGACGGCTATGGCTGCGGTGCGGCGGAGGTCGGGCGGGCCCTGGCGCGCGACGGTGTCGAGACCTTTTTCGTGGCGGTGCCCTCCGAAGGGGCCGCGCTGCGCGAGGCGATCGGAGACGACCGCGCGATCTACATCCTCGGCGGCTACGGCGCGGCGGAACAGCTCGACTACCGGCTGCATGATCTGCGCCCGGTCCTGAACAGCGCCGAACAGGCGCGGGCCTGGTTCTCCAACGAGGGTGCGCCCTGCGCGATCCAACTCGATACCGGCATGAACCGGCTCGGCATGGAGCCCGCGGAGTTCGCCGCGCTTGGCCCGCTGCCCGACTGCGTCGATCTGGTGATGAGCCATATGGGAAACGCCGACGATCCGCCCCATCCGATGAACGCTCACCAGCTTGCAGCATTCAACGAGATGACCGCGGGCCTCTCGACCCGCCTGTCGCTCTCCGCCACGGCCGGCGCGCTGCTCGGCACCGAGTATCACTTCGACATGGTGCGTCCTGGGATCGGCCTCTACGGCGGCTGGCCCTTCGATGCGGCGCGGCCGGTGGTCCGCGTCGAGTCGCCGATCATTCAGGTCCGCGATGTCGGCGCCGGCGAGACGGTGGGTTACGGTGCGACCTTCACCGCGGAGCGCCCGACCCGGATCGCAACGATCTCGGCGGGCTACGCCGATGGCTTGATCCGCGCGCTCGGTCAGGGGGCGAGCGTCTATCTCGACGGCGCGCCGCTCGCCCTGGCCGGACGGGTTTCGATGGACCTTATCACGCTCGATGTCACCGGCCGGGACTGCCAGGCCGGCGATCTGGTCGAGATCATCGGTCCGCACCAGAGCATCGACGATCTCGCCCGATGCGCGGGCACGATCGGACACGAGATCCTGACGTCGCTCGGACGGCGCTATGAGCGTGATTACGGCGGCGGCGAGGTCACCGATCATCACGAATAAGCCGGTTGCACGCGACTGCCCGGACACACTAAGCTCGACCAGTCGAAATTCGGAGCGTCGGAAATGCGCGTGCTGATTGTGCTTGCGCTGCTGTTTGTAACAGGCTGCGTGGACACGAAGAAATCGGATCTGGATGAGTGGACCTTCCAGACGAAACTGGCGGGCGGCATGCGCCTCGACAGGCGTCCGGCCGACGCACCGGTTGACTCCGGTCTTCTTGCGCGAAACTTCCGCCGCATCGCCTTCGATCTCGAGCCTGATCCCTTCGGCACGGGCACTGAGGTTCCGGAGGACGAGCGTCCCGCAATGCTGCGGCGCTGGGAGGATCAGATCCGCCTTCAGATCATCGCGGCGACCGGCACCAGGTCCGGCGTTCGGCGCGAGATTTACGGTTTCATGGACCGTCTTTCCGAGATCACCGGCATCGGATTCAAGCCGTCGAATGACCGCCTCGTCAGCGCTGACCGCGAAGAACCGCCGAACATCTTCGTCATCCTCGGCGACGGCGAGGAGTTCGACGAAGTCATCGAGATGCTCGACTACCAGCGCGATGAGGGCGAGGACAACACGGTCTATGACGCGCTCGGGGACTTCCTGAAGATCTGGCACCTGTCCTATTCGCCGTGCGCCGGACAATCCTACACCGAACATGACGCCGAGGGAGAGCGCGGACGCATCCAGTTCGGCATCGTGGTGATCCGGACCGATCTGCGGGCTCCGATGACGGCTTCGTGCATCGAGGAGGAACTGGCTCAGACCATGGGCCTAATGAATGACCATCCCGATGTGCGGCCTTCGCTCTTTAACGATGACGAGGAATTCGCGCTGATGACGGAGCATGACGAACTCCTCCTCCGCATCCTATATGACAAGCGCCTCGAGCCCGGCATGACGCCCGAGCAGGCGATGCCGATTGTCCGCCAGATCGCCCGAGAACTGCGTCCGGGCGGCTAAGGCTTGGCACGGGCAGGGCGGCCCGATATATCCCCGCGAACGGAATGTGAGGGCAGATGGCGGCACTGACGCTATTGCAGGGCTTTGTTGCGGCCATCGGATCGGCGGTGCTTGGGCTCTGCCGGGCAACTGGATCGCTGACGCTGTTCGCAGCGTCTGGCATCACACACATTGTCTTGCCGCCCTGGTACATCGCCGAGCTTGGCCGGCAACTCCTGCGGATCGGATATTTTTCGCTGCCCGTGGTCGGGCTGACGACCCTGTTCACTGGCGGCGCGCTGGCTTTGCAGGTCTACTCGGGCGGTGCGCGGTTCAATGCCGAGGCGGTGGTGCCGAACATCGTGGCCATCGCCATGACCCGCGAACTTGGGCCTGTGCTGGTCGGCCTGATGGTGGCGGGGCGGGTATCGACTTCGATCGCGGCCGAACTGGCGACGATGCGCGTTACCGAGCAGATCGATGCGCTGACCACGCTGTCGACAAACCCGATGAAGTATCTCGTCGCGCCGCGCCTGCTGGCGGCCGTGCTCGTCATGCCGATCCTCGCCTTCATCGGCGATGTTATCGGTATCCTCGGCGGTTTTCTCGTCGGGGTCGGGCGGCTCGACTTCTCGCCCGGAACCTACATCAACACGACATGGAACTTCCTGACGGCGGGCGACGTGACCTCGGGCCTGATCAAGGCGGCGGTCTTCGGCTTCATCATCGCGCTCATGGGCTGCTACGCCGGATACAATTCCGGACGGGGCGCGCAGGGCGTCGGCGGTGCGACCCGGTCCTCGGTCGTTATCGCGTCGATCCTGATCCTTGCGTCCAACTACTTCCTCACCGAGGCGCTGTTCGGCACATGACCTTCTCTGGTAATCCGGATGGCTGATATCGCGACGCTTGCAACCTGCATCCACGTTCTCGATCTCACGTCGCTCTACGTCGCGTTTCCGACGGAGTACGACACCGATTACGAGGACATGATCGAGGCTGCCGAACGAAGCTTGTCGGATCGGCTGTTTGCCGAGGTGTCAGGCGACATGAATCTGTTCTTCGCGCACATGCATGACGGCACGCGGGCAGCGATGCAGATGACCGGAGCGCAGTTCTCGGACAAGCTCGCGACGTGTCTGCAAGTGGCCGGGCGAAGTTGACCGATGGCTGAAGCTCAGAAGATCGAGATGACGGGCGTGCGTAAGTCCTTCGGGTCCAAGCACATCCTGCGCGGCGTCGATCTTTCCGTCGCGACCGGAAGCTCGACCGTCATCATCGGCGGGTCGGGCACCGGCAAGTCGGTCACGCTGAAATGCGTGCTCGGCATCCTTACGGCAGATGCCGGCATGATCCGCGTCGACGGCGACGACGTGACCAAGGCGCGGGGCCGGGCGCGCGAAGTGCAACTCGACAAGTTCGGGATGCTGTTCCAGGGGGGCGCGCTGTTCGATTCCCTGCCGGTCTGGCAAAACGTCTCGTTCCGACTGCTTCAGGGCGCGCGCCGCAAGACCAAGGTCGAGGCGCGGGACATCGCCGTCGAGAAGCTGCGCCGCGTCGGCCTGACGCCGGATGTCGCCGACCTGTTCCCGGCCGAGCTGTCGGGCGGCATGCAGAAGCGCGTCGGCCTGGCCCGGGCCATTGCCGCCGAACCCGAGATTATCTTTTTCGACGAGCCGACCACCGGTCTCGATCCGATCATGGCCGATGTGATCAACGATCTGATCCGCGAGATCGTGGTGGAAATGGGGGCCACCGCCATGACCATCACGCACGACATGTCGAGTGTCCGCAAGATCGCGGACCGCGTCGCGATGCTGCATGACGGCGTGATCCAGTGGGAAGGGCCGGTGAGCGATATCGATGACAGCGGCAACGCCTATGTCCACCAGTTCGTCAACGGCCTGCCGGATGGTCCGATCGAAGCGATCAGGTGAGCCCGTCCTGTATCATCCGCTACAGACGAGGCGGACAACCTGTGGCATGATTCCTCCACCAAGCCGCAGGAGGACGCCATGCCGAAGAGCCCTGACACGCCCGAGCAAATCGACGACGCCGACCTGGACGTCGCCGCCGGAGCGGACAACAACCACAAGAAGTGGTCGGATCTGGACAGCTTCTCGCAGCCAATTCACAGACATGGATCGGGTGTCGCGATGGAAGAAATGACGATCGCCCATGAAAGCATCAAACGTAAATCCTGAAGCCTGCGAAGAACGCATCCTAACTACGGAGACCGCATATGACCGACCAGAAGAAACCGGAAGCCATTGAAGACACCGATCTTGATCAGGCCGCGGGTGGTCTGAAAGTCGATCTGTCAGATGTTCATGTCACCAGTTTTGAAACTTCAGGCTCTGCTGGAGGATCAAAGGGCGGCGACCTCACGGGCAAACCCGCTCCTGGCAAAAAATGGGTGGATAAGGCCTCGCCGATCTGAGGCGAAGCGGGTTTGGCGGTTCGCTTGGTAAGTCAGGCCCGCCAGAAAATCCGCCACCTGAAGAAGCATCGGCGGAGGCATCGTGGGTCATCACCACTCGCGGAGCCTTCGCCCCACTTGATCATCATCGTATTTGATCAAGCGCGTCGGGCATGGCATCCCGCGAGGCGTCCGAAGCTTCGCAAGGTGCCCGTCGAATGATCTCGTCGCCGCTGCGTTCCGCCAACATGCTGCTGTTGATCCTCTACCCCGCGGCGTGGCTAGCACCTTTGGCGACTGCCGGTGTGCTCCCTTGGTTTACCGGCAATGAAATCACCATCTTCTGGGGCGTGATCGATCTCTGGGAAGTCGACGTCGCCCTCGCGGCGCTGGTGGCTCTGTTCGCGGTCGTCATCCCTTATGTGAAGACCCTCGCGATCAGCGCGATCCACTTCGGCCTGCTCGGTCCGCGTCCAATCCCGCTGATCGAGGCGATCGGCAAACTCTCGATGGCCGACGTGTTCCTGATCGCGCTTTACATCGTGGTGGTGAAGGGTGTCGGGATCGGCAGTGTGCAGACCGCCTGGGGCCTGTGGCTGTTCACCGCCTGCGTGCTCGCGTCGATCGCGATCGGATGGGCCACGAAGTCGGCCCTGAAACGAGCCGTACAACCGGCGGAGTAGTCCAGTCCTCGTCCGCCTGAGCGCCGGCGGCAGACAGTGTGTTAGGTACGACCCTAAACCTGTGGAAACCGGACAATGAAGCCACCGCACAGTGCGCGGCGCGCTCGGCATGCCTTGTCGGCTATGCCGGGCACGCCTGAAGCCATTTGATGCAGTTCAGGCGATCCGGCGTCCGTGATCGGCGTCGAAGTACTTCAGATCCGCCGGATCGGCCGAGATGTGCGCCTCGGCTGGGATTTCCTGCCCGGCCTCGACGGTCGCCACCAGATCGGCGCCCCCGATAGAACCGTGAATTAGCCGCGTGGCGCCCAGTTCCTCGATCGCCTCGATGTTGAACGGAATGCCGTCATTGCCGATGACGACGCGCTCGGGCCGCAAGCCGATGGTCACGGGACCCTGCGGCAGGCCGTTCGGCGAGGGCAGGGCGCTGTCGCCGAGGTGAACGTGCCCGTTGTCGACCTTGCCCGGCAGCAGGTTCATTGGCGGCGCGCCGATGAAGCTCGCCACGAAGGTCGAGGCCGGGTCGCCGTAAACCTCGGCCGGGGTCCCGATCTGCTCGACCTCGCCCAGATTGAGCACGACGATCCGGTCGGCCAGCGTCATCGCCTCGACCTGATCGTGGGTCACGTAGATCGACGCGACGCCCAGACGCCGTTGCAGCTTCTTGATCTCGAGGCGCATCTGCGTGCGCAGCTTGGCGTCGAGATTGGACAGCGGCTCGTCGAACAGAAAGATCGCCGGATCGCGCACGATGGCCCGGCCCA
Organism: Pseudomonadota bacterium; assembly: GCA_039184865.1. Lineage (GTDB taxonomy): Bacteria > Pseudomonadota > Alphaproteobacteria > Rhodobacterales > Rhodobacteraceae > Thermohalobaculum. The sequence goes on from JBCDAV010000002.1 coordinate 160,191, forward strand.
TGGCGACGCGCTGGCGCTGCCCGCCGGAAAGCTGACCGGGCTTGCGGTCGAGATACTCCTCGATCTGCAGCATCTTCGCCGCTTCGGCGACCTTCCGCGCGATCTCGTCCTTGGGCATCTTCCGGTTCTTCAGCCCGTAGGCGAGATTGTTCCGGACCGACATGTGCGGATAGAGCGCGTAGTTCTGGAAGACCATCGCGATGTTGCGGTCTGCCGGCTCGATATCGTTGACGACCCGGCCGCCCAGCGAAATCTCGCCTTCGGTCACCGCTTCCAGCCCGGCGACCATGCGCAACAAGGTCGACTTCCCGCAGCCCGACGGCCCGACGAACACCACCAGTTCGCCGTCGCCGACGCTCACGTTCACGCCCTTCACCGCGAGCGCGCCGTTCGGGTAGCGCTTGACCGCATCCTTGATGATCAGCGTGTCGGTCATTTCTCGGACTCCACCAGGCCCTTGATGAACATGCGCTGGAAGATCACGATCACCAGAGCGGGCGGCAGCATCGCCAGCACCGCCATGGCCAGCGCCTCGTTGTAGTCCGGGATGTTCGCGCCGATATAGGTCTGCATCACCTGCCGGATGCCGCGCACCAGCGTGAAGAGATGTTCCTCGGTGGTCATCAGCGTCGGCCACAGGTACTGGTTCCAGCCCACCACGAACATGATGATGAAGATCGCAGCGATCATCGTCTTCGACAGCGGGATCAGGATATCGATGAAGAACTGTACGGGTCCGGCCCCGTCGATCCGCGCGGCCTCGACCAGCTCATCCGGGATCGAGCGGAAGAACTGGCGAAAGAAGAACGTCCCCGTGGCCGAGGCGATCAGCGGCAGGATCAGCCCTGTATAGGTGTTCACGAGGCCCAGCCCCTGTACGACCTCGTAGGAGGGCAGGATGCGCACCTCCAGCGGCAGCAGCAGCGTCGTGAAGATGATCCAGAAGCTCAGCGTCGCCAGCGGAAAGCGAAAGTAGACAATCGCATAGGCCGCGAGCATCGAGACCACGATCTTGCCGATCGCGAAGCCAAGCCCGAGGATCAGCGAGTTCTGGGTCATGAGGATGCCGGTGATCTCCTCGGAGAAGCCGCCCTTCTTCGTGAGCACCGTGTTGTAGGTGTCGACGAAGTTCCCGCCCCAGCCGAGCTGCATCCCCTCGCGGTGGATGATCTCGGGCAGGAAGCTCGATGTCGTGAAGGCGACGATCAGCGGTCCCATCATCAGGAACACGCCGAACCACAGCACCAGATGGTCGTAGACCCGCGGCTTACCCATATGCTCCCCCCTCGATACCCCTCACGAGTAGTGCACCCTTCGCTCGATCAGCCGGAACTGCACGATGGTCAGCGCCAGCACGAGGATCATCAAAATGACCGATTGCGCGGCTGAACCGCCCAGATCGTTGCCCCGGAAGCCGTCCAGGAAGACCTTGTAGACCAGCGTCACCGGATTGTTGCCGGGCTCGCCCTTCACCATCAGATCGATTACGCCGAAGGTCTCGAAGAAGGCGTAGGTGATGTTCAGGATCAGCAGGAAGAACGAGGTCGGCGCGAGCAGCGGGAAGATCACGGTCCAGAACCGCCGCGACGGCGAGCGGCAGTCGATTGCCGCGGCCTCGCGCACCGAGTTCGGGATCGATTGCAGCCCGCTGAGAAAGAAGATGAAGTTGTAGGGAATCTGCTTCCAAGTCGCGACGACGGTCATCGCGAACGCGGTATCCCAGTAGGACACGCCGACGCGCATCTCCCAGCCGAAATAGCCGGCAAATTCGACCAGCGGGCCGATATGCTGGTCGAACAGCATGATGCCGATCAGACCGGCCACCGGCGGCGCGATTGCATAGACCCACATCAGCAGCGTCTTGTAGGGCGCCTGTCCACGCAACACGTTGTCCGCCGAGACCGCGAGCAAGAGGCCGAGCCCCAGCGAAAACGTGGCGACGACGAAGGTGAAGACGGCGGTGAACCAGGCCGTGCGCTGGTAGTCGGACTTGCCGACCGCGTCGGAGTAGTTGTCCAGCCCGACGAAGGTCCGTTTGCCGAAGAACGGGTCTTCCAGGAAGAACGAAGAGTAGAATGCCTCCCAGGCCGGCCAGAGAAAGAACACGGCGATGATCACCATCTGCGGCGCCAGCAGCAGATAGGGAAGCCAGGGATTGGTGAAAACGGACTTTTTCATCGGGAACGAAGCAGCATGATCCGGGGACGGCGCGCGCCCCCGGACCGGATGCAGTCAGATCAGTTCGCGGTCTTCGCGAACCGCTCGAGAAGCTGGTTGGCCTCTTCCTCGATCGTCGCGAAGGCATCGTCGACCGACGACTCGCCCGCAAGGATGCGGCCGTACTCGCGGTTCATGACGTCGCGGATCTGCACGTAGAAGCCCATCCGATAGCCGCGCGTATTGTCACCGGCTGCAAGCGTGAGCTGCTTGATGCCGACCTCGGCCTGCGGGGTGGTCTTGTAGTAGTCCAGAATGTTGGCCATCTCGTAGGCCTCATTCGTGATCGGCACATAGCCGGTGTCGCGGTGCCACAGGAACTGCACGGCAGGCGAAGTCAGGAAGCGGAAGAACTCGGCGGATGCCTTGTTCTCCGCTGCGTCATGTCCCGACATGGCGAACAGCGCCGCGCCGCCGATGAAGGTCTGCGTCGGCTCTTTCGTGACGGCTTCCCAGTATGGCAGATAGGTCGCCGAGAAATCGAACTTCGCCGATTTCTGCAGACCGCCGAACGAGCCTGACGAGCCCAGCCACATGGCGACTTCCTCGTTCTCGAACGGGGCCTGGTTGTCGGACCAGCCAGCGCCATAATAGCCGAACAGACCCTGATCGACCCAGCCCTTCACCGCGGTGAAGTGCGCCTTGATCGCGTCATTGTTCACGAGGATCTTCGTATCGTTGCCGTCATAGCCGTTGTTGTTCGTGGCGAACGGCAGGTTGTGACGGCTGTGGAAGTTCTCGGTGAAGATCCACGGCAGGTGCGACTGTGCCGCCGGTACGTAGCCCGCCTTCTTCAGCGCAGGGGCGGTGACGCTCTGGAATTCTTCCCAGGTCTTCGGCGGCGTCACGCCAGCTTTCTCGAGGGCCGGGATGTTGTAGTAGAGGATCGGCGTCGAGCTGTTGAACGGCATGCCGACCATCGTCCCGTCCGGTGCTGCATAGAAATAGCGCACGCCCGAGATGTAGTCGTTGATGTCGAACGGCACGCCGTTGGACTTCATCAGTTCCTCGGCGGGGACGACAGCACCCGGCGCGCCGATGATCGTTGCGGCACCGGCATCGAAGACCTGCACGATGTTGGGTTGCTCACCTGCGCGGAACGCGGCAATCGTCGCCGTCAGGGTTTCTTCGTAGTTGCCCTTGTAGACCGGCGTGATCTTGTAGTCGCTCTGGCTCGCGTTGAATTTTTCGGAGATGTCGTTCACGACCTCGCCGAGACGGCCGCCCATTGCATGCCAAAATGTAATCTCGGTCGTGGCGAAGGCTGGTGCGCTGGCGGCAGCGAATGCGCCTGCCAGCAGGATACGCTTTAGGAACATCTGGAGTCTCCCCTCTCACGGTTTGTAAGATTTTTGTGCCGTAACGAGGGACGTTAACAGAGATAAAGCAGATTTGTGTAGGTTTTGTTTCAATCGCCGATGGACAGGTATGCGAGTGCGCTTTCGGGGCCTCGAGAAGATGGTCAAACCGGGCAGACGAGCCGTGAAACACTGGACCCGAACGAGTCCCCGGCCCGGTTGATACACTCCACGGCAAGAGGCGCACGGATCACGCCTCCGACGATTTGGCCCTGCGAAAGCCCCGCTTGCCTTGCGGATCAGTAGGTTGCGCGTCCGCCCGACAGATCGAAGACGCCGCCCGTGGTGAAGCTGTTCTCGGCGCTCGACAGCCACGTCACCATGTTGGCGATCTCCTCGACCGTCACGAACCGCGCGCGCGGGATTTTCGAGAGCATGAAGTCGATGTGGTACTGCTCGATCTGATCGAAGATCGCCGTCTTCGCGGCAGCGGGCGTGATGCAGTTCACCGCGATATCGTGGCTCGCCAGTTCCTTTCCGAGCGACTTGGTCAGCGCAATCACGCCCGCCTTGGCCGAGGAATAATGCGCGGCGTTCGGGTTGCCCTCCTTGCCGGCGATCGAGGCGGTGTTCACGATGCGGCCATAGCCTGCCTCGACCATGTGCGGCGCGATCGCCTTGCAGCAGTAGAAGACGCCGTTCAGGTCGATGTCGATGACCCTGCGCCACTCGGCAGGCTCGGTGTCGATCACCGAGGCATTGGCGCCCGCGATCCCGGCATTTGCCACCAGGATGTCGACCCCGCCCATCTCGGCCACGGTGCGCGCGGTGGCGGACTGCACGCGGTCCCAGTCCGAGACATCCGGGTCATTCACATAGACGGTGCCGCGGCCCTCGAGTTCGGCAGCCGTGCGTTCGCCGAGTGAGCGGTCGGAGTCCCAGATCGTGACGGTGGCGCCGGAGTCGAGAAAACGCTCGACGACGGCGCGTCCGATGCCCTGCGCACCCCCGGTGACAATCGCCTTGCGGCCTGCGAGATCGTAGGTGTTCATGGTTGGCCTCCCCAAGTCAGTGTGTTGGGTGGCAACCTAGGTCAGCGCCGTACGGCGAATCCAGAGGTTTGATCAGACCGGGTTGCAGCCCCGGTCCAATCGAGCTTCGTTTTAGGCCTAGATCAGGCCAGCAGACCGGCGGCTTCCGCTTCGGCCCAGATCTCCTTGAAGATCTTCTTCGACTTGCCGCGATGCTTCACGCCCTGCGCGGCCTCGAGGTTGTCCATCTTGCCCTCGCCCTCGACGATGATCAGGCCGACCATGCCTACGCTCGCGTGCGGGGTGCACTTGTATCCGTAGAAGCCCGGCTTATCGAGCGTGACGGTGATTTCCTTGTTCAGCTTGCTCTTCCACGCCTCTGCGCCATCCGGCAGCATGCCCTTGATCGTCTCGCTGTTGTGACCCTTGTCTTCCGGCACGAAGGTGATGCTGTCGCCGGCCTGCACCGAGATCACCCACGGTTCGAAGACCATGCGACGTTTCTTGTCGCTCGGGTGCTTGTTCAGCATGGCGATGCTGTGCTCTGCTGCAAAGGCGGGCTTCGCCAGCAGCAGTGCGCTCGAGCCGATGATCAAGTGGCGACGGTTGATGTTCAACATTGTTGTTGTTCCTCTCTTTGTGATGGCCTGCCTGCTAAGGCGTCACAGATCCCCTGCCGTGAACAATGGCTCGCGAAAACCGCGTTTCAAGTAGAGTATCGATGCTACCGAGTCTACGGGATTTGTAGGAAATTCCGTCGCGGGGCGGCAATTTGCAACAATGTGATCAGGGGTGATCGAAGGTGAGCGGAATCTCTTCGTGCCTGATCTTGCAAAGACGCAGATCAGCCCTGCGTCATCAGCGTTTCGACGGGCTTTGAGACGTCGTCACTCGGACTTCACATTGGGTTCGGCACAAACGCGCATCGACATCGGAATGGTGAGATCGCGCGCCAGCGGCGGCGTGCCCGGACTTGGCGTCCAGGACGGCGCCGCTGGCCGGATCATCGACCCTGCGATTGTGATTTGCGCGGATCTGGGCAATTGTCCGGCTTCCCTGCCGCTTCAGCGACGGCTCTCAACACAGGACGCCCAGCCATGACCGCATTCCACAAGGGGCGCTTCCGCAGCCGCCAGTGGTTCGACAACCCGGACAACCCGGCCATGACGGCGCTCTATCTCGAGCGCTACCAGAACCAGGCGTTCACGCTCGAGGAACTGCAGTCCGGGCGCCCGATCATCGGTATCGCGCAGACCGGAAGCGACATCAGCCCGTGCAACAAGATCCACGTCTTCCTCGCGGATCGCGTCAAGGCGGGCATCCGCGATGCAGGCGGCATCCCGCTGGAGTTCCCGATCCACCCGATTCAGGAGACCGGCAAGCGCCCGACCGCGGCGCTCGACCGTAACCTTGCCTACCTCTCTCTGGTCGAGGTGCTTCAGGGCTATCCGCTGGATGCGGTCGTGCTGACCACGGGATGCGACAAGACCACGCCTGCGCTGTTGATGGGGGCGGCGACCGTCGACATCCCGGCCATCGCGCTCAACGGCGGACCGATGCTGGATGGCTGGTGGCGCGGCAAGCGCGCGGGCTCGGGCATGATCGTGTGGGAATCGCGCCGGCTGCTGGCGGCGGGCGAGATCGACTACCCGGAGTTTCTCGCACGGATCTGTTCCTCGGCGCCGTCGCTCGGACATTGCAACACCATGGGCACGGCCAGCACCATGAATGCGCTGACCGAGGCGCTCGGCATGATGCTGCCTGGTACCGGTAACATTCCCGCGCCCTGGCGCGCACGGATGGAGGCCGCATACGACACCGGCAAACGGATTGTCGAAATGGCGCACGAGGATCTGACGCCGTCGAAGATCATCACGAAGGCGGCCCTGCACAACGTCATCCGGGTCAACACGGCAATCGGCGGCTCGACGAACGCGCCGATCCACTTTGCGGCGATCGCGCGTCACGGCGGCGTCGATCTCGACATCCAGGATTGGCAGACGATCGGCTGGGACCTGCCGCTTCTGGTCAACATGCAGCCTGCCGGGTTCTACTTGGGCGAGGACTATCAGCGCGCGGGCGCCACGGCGGCGGTTATGGGCGAGCTTCTGGCGGCGGGCATTCTGGACGGCACGCCGCTCCGGGTCTCCGGCAAAACGGTGGCCGAGGACTACGCCGAGGAGCGCTCGCAGAACCACGACGTGATCAAGACACCTGCCGAACCCATGCGCGAAAAGGCGGGATTCGTCGTGATCTCCGGCAACCTCTTCGACTCGGCGCTGATGAAGACGTCGGTGATCTCCGAGCAGTTTCAGGAGAAGTTCCTCTCGCGCCCCGGCTCCGAGGGCGTGTGCGAGGCCCGCGCCATCGTCTTCGAGGGACCGGAGGACTACCACGACCGCATAAACGACCCGTCCCTCGCCATCGACGAGAACTGCATGCTGTTCATCCGCGGCGTCGGTCCGATCGGCTATCCCGGCGGCGCCGAGGTGGTGAACATGCAGCCGCCGGATGCGCTTATCGCGGCCGGGATCCAGCACATGCCGACCATCGGCGACGGGCGCCAGTCGGGCACGTCCGAGAGCCCCTCGATCCTGAACGCCTCGCCCGAGGCTGCGATCGGCGGTGGCCTCGCGTATCTTCAGTCCGGGGACATCGTGCGGCTGGACATCCCGAACCAGACGATGAACGCGCTTGTCCCGGTCGAGGAATGGCAGGCCCGCAAGGACGCCTGGACCGAGCCGGATCTCGAGCACCAGACGCCTTGGCAGGAGTTGCAGCGCGCCCATGTCGGACACTTCTCGGATGGCGGTTGCCTGGAGTTCGCCACGCGGTACCGGCGTACCTCCGAGACACTGCCACGAGACAATCACTGAACCGCACCCCGCCGGCGCCGTCGGCGCGCGCAGCGCGTCGGAGGCGGCGGGGGTGGTGGCGGGCTGGATAGGCTCCCGAGGACCGCGCGCGCCAGCGCGCTGTCCGAGCGGCCTAAAACGCCTGTACCATTTGCTACTGACGCGCCGGATCGGCGTGGTACGCTGCAGATCGTTGGACAAAGACCGGAGACCCCAATGTCGGATAAATCCAAGCCGGAAGAGATCAGTGAAGCCGATCTGGACGTTGCGGGCGGGGCCCTGGCGCCGGACATGAAGATTCGCGGCGCCGCGACATCGGCCAAGCTCGACATGGAGCGCGTCATGGGCGTGCGCATCGACGGCAATCCCATAGGCGGTGTGCGCAAGATGGGCGTCCGGCAGGAAGGCATCCGCATCGATGACGTTCGCAAGAAGGGCTAGGCGCGCACCGCGTCCATGACAGCGCCGTTGCTGGACGATTGCGCGGGCCGGATTGCTCGCGCCGCTGTTGCGATCTCCGGCTTCAGCGCGGACACGTTTTCGCAGGCGATCCGGAATGTGCTGACAGCGCTACCGGAAGACGCACAGCTCGAAGTATTTGCCGAATTTGCCGCTCAGGATCGTTTGCTTGAATGGCTTGAACAAGCAGGCCGCCCCACCCGGAGCACAATCCATTCAACGCCGGACGGGCTCAATTTTTCGCTCTGGCTTCAGGATGCGCTTCTGATCCGACGCGATGGAACGGCTGAGATTTCTCCCGCCTTTGATCGCTATGACGATCTGAATCTTGCGCGGCATGTCGTGGGGGCACTTGATCTGCCCGTTGCAGAAGCCGCGATCCCTGTCGATGGCGGCAACGTCATCACCCATGGTCGGTTCGCGGTCTTGAGCGCGGATTCAGGCGTCGAGGTAGAGGCCTGTCGGCAGTTCGATCCGTCGCGCACCGTGCTACCGATTGGAACCTCCGCGCCTTGTGCCTCGGAAGAAACGCGGGCCACGGACCGCCCGATGCCAGGCTGGCGGGAGACGCTGAACTATCTCAGCAAGGCCAGCACTCACCAGCCGATTTTCCACCTCGATCACATGATCGCGGCGGCAGGTCACAATGGCGGAACGCCAAGGTTCCTCGTGGGCTGCCCGAGATCGGGCGCCGAGACTGCGGAACATCCGATGTGGCCGCATGCCCAGCCCGAGGCGTTCGACGAGATCGCGCAGGTCCTGCGTGATCACGGCGCCGACGTGATCCGAAATCCCCAGCCCCTGGCCTGGGTTGACCGGCCGGAACAGTCATATCGGCGCTGGTTCCACCTGCCGGTCAACAATGTGCTGATCGACGGCTCGACCGTTCTGTTGCCCTGTTTCGCAAACGAAAGCTGGCCCGAGTTAGCCGCGGTTGACGAGGCCAATACGGCGCTTTGGCAGGGCCTCGGCTTCGATGTCGCGCCCATCCCCGGCATGATGCAACTGGCCGAGGCGATGGGCGGCCCGCGGTGCATGGTGAAGGTCCTCGAGCGCACGCCGGCGTAGCATCACCATCCTGCTTTCCTCGGCGCGCCGATCTGTGTAACCCCGCGTCATCCGGCGTGACCCGGTCCGCGGCTTGCCCGACTGAAGAAGGATGCCCAACATGCGCGTAGTCATTCTCGGAGGCGGCGGCTTCCTCGGTCAAAAACTGGCCCGCGCACTCGCGCTGCGGGGGACGGTGCGTGGAGAGGCGATCTCGGCGCTCGTGCTCGCCGATCTGAACGTGCCATCTGCGGTCGAGGCGCCGTTCCCCGTCGAGACCATCGCGTTGAATGTTACCGATAACAATTCTCTCAACCCCGCGCTTGCCGGGGCCGACGTTGTCTATCATCTCGCCGCGATCGTCTCGGGGCAGGCAGAGGCCGAGTTCGATCTCGGCATGTCGGTGAACCTGCAGGGCTCGATCAACGTGTTCGAGGCGGCGCGGGCGTCGGGACGCTGCCCTGTGGTCGTCTTCACCTCCTCGGTCGCGGCTTACGGCGGCGAGGTGCCCGACCCGATCGAGGACTGGACGGCGCTGAACCCGCAGACCTCCTACGGCGCGCAGAAGGCCGCAGCAGAGCTTCTGCTGACCGACTTTTCGCGCAAGGGGTTTCTCGACGGGCGTGGGGTCCGGCTCCCGACCATCACGATCAGGCCCGGCAAACCCAACGCTGCGGCTTCGAGCTTCATGTCCTCGATCTTCCGCGAGCCGCTGCAAGGCGAGACCGCGAATTGCCCGGTGGGCGAGGACTACCCGATCTTTCATTCAGCCCCGCGCACGGTGATCAGGAACCTGATCCGAGCCGCCGAGGTCTCGGCCGCCGATCTGGGTCAGAACCGCTGTTTTGTGCTGCCCGGGCGGACGGATAGCGTCGGCGAGATGATCGCGGCCATGACGCGCGTCGCGGGACCGGAACCGGTGACGCGGATCACCTGGAACCCGGATCCGGCGGTCGAGGCGGTGGTGAGCGGCTGGCGCGCCGACCTCCGGCCCGCGAAAGCGCTGGCACTCGGTTTCGAGGCGGATGCCAGCTTCGACGACAACGTGCGCTACTTTCTGGAGGATGACATCGAACGGGCCGATGCCTGATGGCAGGCTGGCGCTATCCCGGCGTCCATGCCGTCACCACCAAGCCGCGTGAGGATCGAAGAGGACTGGCCATCGGGCTGATGATGCTGGCCTTTGCCTGCTTCACCGTGCTCGACACCTCCGCCAAGCTGCTGGTCACAGAGGGTATGTCGCCCCTGATGGCCGCCTTTGCGCGCTATGCCGTGCATCTCGGCATCGTGGCGGCCCTGATCCTGCCGACGCAGGGAACCGAATCCCTGCGCTCCGCGGCCCCGGGACCCGAGATCATCCGCGGGCTCTGTCTCGGCGGCTCGACAATCCTGAACTTTTTCGCCGTGCGCTATCTGCCGCTGACGCTGACCTCGACGATCTTCTTCATGATCCCGATCTTCATCTGCGCGCTGTCCATACCGCTGCTGGGCGAGAAAGTCGGGGTGCGGCGCTGGTCGGCGATCGCGGTCGGGTTCTGCGGCATCCTCGTGGTCACGCGTCCCTGGGCCGGGGATTTCCACTGGGCGATGCTGATCTCGCTTGGCGCGGCCTTCTTCGCGGCGATCTACACAGTGCTGACCCGCCGTCTCGCCGGCGTCGATTCCACCAACACGCAGCAGCTTTATTCCGGCCTCGTGGCGACGGTGCTGCTGATCCCGCTGGCGATCCTGAACTGGGAACTGCCGCAGACGCCGCTGGCCTGGGCGCTCTTCGGAGCGATGGGTCTGATGGGCTGGTTCGGCCACCAGATGCTGACGACGGCGCACCGTTTCGCGCCCGCCGCCGCGCTGGCCCCTTTCATCTATGTGCAACTGCTTTACATGACCGCGTCAAGCTGGCTGGTCTTCAACCAGCCGCCGACCATCTGGATCGCGCTCGGGGCGCCGATCGTCATCGCAAGCGGCATCTACATCTGGTGGCGCGAGCGTCATTTGAAGGGCGGTACCGGGACCTGAGCCGGAAGTGCCGCCGACCGAGGGAGGGACAACATGAAGAACGTGCTGGTGATCGCGCCGATGCTGACGACGGTGCTTCCGGAGATGCGTGAACTGTTCAACGTGCATGTGCTTTGGGAAACCGAGGACCAGGATGCGCTGATCGCCGAGGTTGGGCCGAGCATCGACGCCATTGCCACCGACGGGGTGGTCGGGTGCACGGCAGATCTGATGGACAAGTGCCCGAACGCAACGATCATCGGGTGCTGCTCGGTCGGGTATGACGCGGTCGATCTCGAGGCCGCCAAGGCGCGCGGCTTGCGTGTGACCAACACGCCGGACGTGCTGAATGATGCGGTCGCCGAACTTACCATGGCGCTGATGCTGGGACTTGCCCGGCAGATTCCGCAGGCCGACGCGTACGTGCGGGCCGGGCGCTGGGTCAGCGACGGGGCTTTCACCTATACGGCCGAACTCACGGGCAAGACCGTCGGCATCCTCGGGCTTGGCAGGATCGGCAAGGAGATCGCCGTGCGCTGCCAGGCGATGCGGATGCGGGTGGTTTATCACGGGCGCAGCGAGCAGGCGCACCAGCCCTATCCCTACTATGCTGACCTGACCGAGATGGCGCGCGACATCGACTGGCTGATCGTGATTGCGCCGGGCACACCGGCGACCCGCGCGATTGTCTCGCGCGAGGTGCTGGAAGCGCTCGGACCCGAGGGCTGCGTCGTCAACGTGGCGCGCGGCTCGCTGATCGACGAGGCGGCCATGGTCGAGGCGTTGCAGGGCGGCAAGCTCGGCGGCGCGGCGCTCGATGTGTTCGAGGCTGAGCCGAACGTGCCCGACGCGCTCTTCGCGATGGATAATGTCGTGCTGTCGCCGCACCAGGGTTCGGCGACATGGAAAACCCGCAAGGGCATGGGCATGCTGGTGATCGACAATCTTCTGGCCCAGTTCGAAGAGCGCAGCTTGCTAACACCGGTGGTGTGACTCGCGGTGCGGCAGGCCCCCCCAGCCCGCCGCACCGCTCCCGCCCCCGCCTTAAGGCGTGAAGTCGAACTGGCTTGCGTCCAGCTCCGCAGCCGTCGTGTTGAAGACTGTGATGACGTCGCTGCCGTAGGTCACGGTCGCGTTAAGGCCGACGTCCGCGATGGTCAGGTCGCCGAAGCCGAGCCCGGTCGAGGACAGGTCGATCGTGTCGACCCCGACTTCGAAATCGATGATCTGGTCGGCGCCGTCGCCGCTGTCGAACACGAACACGTCAGCATCCGCCCCGCCGCGCAGGATGTCCGCGCCGGTTCCACCGTCGATGACGTCATTGCCGCCGTTGCCCTGAAGGTTGTCATTCGCGGCGAGCCCGCTCAAGGCATTGTCGGCGTCGTTGCCGCTCAGGATATTGCTCTCGCCGTTGCCGGTCAGGTCGATGGCCTGCGGCGTGACACCTGACGTGCCGAAGGCCGTGGCGTTCTCGACATTTGCCGGCAGCGTGAAGTCGAGCTCGGTGGTGACCGTGTCGATCCCTTCACCGGCCAGCTCGATGACGATGTCGCCGGCATTGTCGATCGTGTAGCGGTCGTCGTCCGGGCCGCCGATCATCGTGTCGGCCCCGAGCGCACCGTTCAGCACATCGTTGCCCGCGAGCCCCTGAAGCTCGTCATCGATCTGTGACCCGAGCAGTACGTCGTCTCCGGCAGTGCCGGTGATCGGCGGCTGATCGCTTCCGAAGACCGTGATGAAGCTGTCGAGCAGCAGTTCCGACGCGCTGACACCGCTCAGGACCACCAGCCCGGTGTTCCCGGGTGTGTCGTCATAGAGCACATTCGCGCCGAGGACTCCGTCGATGATGATGAGATCGGCGTAGGCGATTCCGAGCGAGGTTACATCGATCCGGTCCAGCCCTACCTCGAAGTCGGTGATCAGATCCAGGCCGTCATTGGCATTGAACACGAAGACATCCGCGCCAGTGCCGCCCTCGAGCACGTCGTTGTCAGCGCCGCCCTCCAGCGTGTCGTCTCCGCCGAGCGCACGCAGCCTGTCGCGTCCGAGATCGTCGGTCAGCACATTCGACTGGTCGTTTCCGCTCAGCTCGTTGCTGAGCTCGTTGCCGGTGATGTCGATCACCACCGTGTTGTTGCGCGCAGCACCCGCTTCGATATTAGCGCCGAGGGTAAAGCTGAGGGTCGAGCGGACAAGGTCATAGCCCTGATTGGCTTGTTCGATCACCACGTCGCCGGCCTGCTCGACGAAATACTGGTCATCACCGAGGCCGCCGACCATGGTGTCGTCGCCGGCGCGCGCATTGATCGTGTCGTTGCCGGCACCGCCGACGAAGTCCTCGCCGGCCGAGCTACCCACGAGAGCCTCGCTGGACGAACTGCCTTCGACCAGGGTGACCCCGCCCCCCGGCGAGCCGAGACCTGACGGGTCTGCCATGATGTCCGAGGTGATCGTCGCCGCGTCGATGCCCTGCAGGTTGACCGATGCCGGACCCGTGCCGCCGTCGTATTCGACGCGCGTGGACGTGCCCGAAACCAGGATGGCGAGGTCGACGAAGCGCAGGCCGAGATCCGAGAAATCCAGCTTGTCGAGGCCGACCTCGAAGCCGAAGGCCGTGTCATCGCCGTCATCGACGCCGAATTGCAGCACGTCCGAGCCCGCCTGGCCTTCCAGAATGTCGTTTCCGCCGCCGCCGATCAGCGTGTCGTTGCCCGAGCCACCGCGCAGCCGGTCTGCGCCGTCAAGTCCGCGCAGAACGTTGTCGCCACCATTGCCGGACATGAAGTTGTTCAATTCATTGCCGGTGATCTCGATGTCGCCCGAGCCGGAAGAGGACGCGTTCTCGACATTTTCCGGGAGCGTCGTCGAGATCGAAGTCGTGAGGGTATCGGTGCCCTCTCCGGGCAGCTCGATGACGACGTCGCCGGGATTGTCGATGAAGAAACGGTCATTGCCGGGTCCACCGTCGAGGGTGTCCGCACCGCCGGCTCCATTCAGATTGTCGTTCCCCGGCCCGCCGTTGATCGTATCGTTTCCGTCATCGCCGTTGATCGCGTCGTTTCCGCCGAGGCCGAGGATGAGCTCGCCGATTGCCGTGCCGTTGATGTTCTCGCTGAGCTCGGTGCCGAGGATCGTCGGGACCGAGATCTCGAACGCTCCGATGTCCGGGCCCGTGTCGACCGTCCGGTTTCCGCCAATCGCATCGAGCGGCAGGGTCTCTGCAGTGACCGAGTCGCCATCGAGATCGAAGGTATCCGATGTGACCTGGGCATTGGCACCGTTCTGCGCCGCGCCGCCTGCACGCAGGGCCACCGTCTCGACATCGCCGCCGTTGTCGTCAAGCCGACCGGCGAAGACACCAGTCGATGTCTCGTCAACGCCGTCGAGATCCGTGTCGATCAGGACTTCCTGCGTGGCCGCGAAGGCGTCTGCGGCACTCGTTGCTCCCGAAACCGCCGCGAACGAATAGACGTCGTCGCCGAGAATATTGTTTCCTGTCAGCGTGGTCGTGCCGCCGAACGTGTTGCTGACAAAGACCTCGTTGGTGCCGGAACCTGCGAGGTTGACGTTGCCGTTGACGATCGAGTTCACGAGATCGAGGCCGCCGGTGACGCCGCTGAAGAAACCGGCGACGTTGATCCCACCGCCGACAGCGGAGGACCCCGCCGTGGCGTTGCCGCTGATCGTGCTGTGGATCGAGACGACGCGGTGCATCGAGTAGATCCCGCCGCCGTCGGAATTGTCGCCCAGCACGCGGTTGTCGGACACGGTCGTGTTCACCAGCGTCGTTGTCTGTTCCGTTGTTATGCCGCCGCCGTCGGCGTTGATTCCAGACGTGACATTGTCCGAGACTGTGCTGTTGACCAGCGTGACGTTGGACCCGGAAATCGCGCCGCCGCCCGAGCCTCCGCCGCTGGTCGAGTTGCCAGCGAAGGTGCTGTTGAGCCCGTAGACCGACAGAAGTGCCGCGACGCCACCGCCCTCGGAATTGCTGTTGGTGGTGACGTTGCCCTCGATGGTCGAATCCAGGATCGTCAGGTTTCCGCGCGTGTAGACACCGCCGCCGTCCGAGAAGCTGCCTTCACTGATGTTGCCGTAGATCAGCACACCGTCGAGTGTCAGGTCTGCGTCGCTGGCGATCGCTCCGCCGCCGCTGTAAAATCCCGCGGTCCGGCCGCCTGTGAGCGTGAGACCCGAGATGGACGTCGCGGATGCTGGCCCGTTGATATCGAATATCCGGACATTATCGGCGAGCCCGGTGGGGCTGGCGCCGACATCCGTCAAATCGGTCCCGGCGACGTTCGTGTCGTTGTCGTTGGCATCGCCGGTGATCGTGATATCGAGCCCGGCCGCGTCGATCGTCACCGCGTCGGTGATGTCGAGCGTTCCTTGGGTGAGTCGCAGCAGACCGCCGGACAGCCCTGCGTCGAATTCGATGGTGTCTGCGCCGCCGGCAGCGTTCGCAAGATCGATCGCTTCGCGCAAGGTCAGGTCGCCGTCGGCGATCGTGTTGTCAGCCAAGCTCGTTACAGTGAATGTCGCCACTGATCGTCCCCCGGTTTATGTGATCCGGCGGCGCTACCCCGTCGCCAGCCGTCTCGAATGCTCACCCGGTGTGGCGTAAACGTGCGAAATTAGGCGAAATGAAGGCTAAAATTTTGCGCAGAATTTCTTCGATTTATCCGTTTCAGAAAAGCAAACGGTAAGAAGCCTTGAGAATTCGAGCCAGATAAATGCGACTGGGTTTCTTAATATCGGCGCCATGTCGCGACGCATATCTACTGTCAGACAAAATGATTCGGTAAATCATTGATTTAATTAATTATTTCTGGACGGCGTCGGAAGTGATTCGCGATTCTGGTGGAGTTGGCGCAATGGCCGCGATGACGCCTCAATGTTCCAGCTCTCGCCACGTTTCAGACGCAATCCGGCAGGTCCGTGCCGAAATTGGGTCGCATTGGAACAGTCGAGAGACCCGACGCTTCCGGCTTCGGAATTCCTGCGGCAACTCTGTGGGTCAATCGCTCTGCGGCGAGTCCGACACCAAGACGACATCGTTGGGGCTGAGGCGGCGTCCGTCCGAGAGGTCCAGCTTAACGCCGTCCTGCGTTCCGCGGATCCCGAGGACTTCGGTCCGGACCAGTGCCGGTAAGGTATCTTCGATCGTCCCGCCCGCGAAGTAATCCACTGTCGCCGAGAATCCGTTTCCGAAGACTGCCTCACCCTCGGCGTTCTTGCCATCCCAGGTGAAGGTGTCTGAACCGTCAAGGGTGATCGGCAACGTTCGAATGGAATTACCAAGCGCGTCCCGAATCGTAGCCGTTGCGGTCTCGGCCGAAGTTACGGTCTGCAGGCCGAACTCACGGGTTTCACCGTTGGCATTGAACTGCCCATCGGATGTGGCGACGGCTTTCCCGATCCACGCTGCGAAACCGGCGATGTCGCGATTGAACGATTGCTCGGCGATCTGATCGAGCCGTTCGTTCGTGCCGATCTGCTGCTCGACCGTGGAGAAGCTCGCGAGCTGCGCGATGAACTCGGTCGAGTCGAGCGGCGACAGCGGATCCTGGTTCCGTAGTTGTGCCGTTAGAAGTGTCAGGAAACTCTCGAAGTCTGCGCTGGCGCTGCTCGTCGCCTCGAGTGTTTGGTTCGCTAGACCGCCGGCGCCGACCGGGTTCGGGAGCAAGGGTTGTAGCTGACTCGCATCCATAATGTTGGTCTCCGCTTAAAGCCGCATGTCCATGGCGGTTGTTCTTACGGTGCGGCGGCGCTCCTGCGAGGGCGACTGATCCGAACCGGTCTGGCTGTCGAAACCGGTGGTGTCGGACGTATCCGCGCCAGCTTCATAGGTTTCGCCGTCGGCAAAGTCCGAGAACGAGATGTCGACACTTTCGAAACCCGCATCATTGAGCTGCTGCGTCAACAAATCAGACTGACGCCGGATCATATCGCCGGTTGCGTGACGCTCCGCCGTCAGCATCGCCTTCATTCCGGTTTCTGCGACTTCCATCATGATCTCGATTCTTCCGAGTTCGGGTGGATCGAGCGTAAGATCGATTCGGCGCGCATTGGACGGCGTGTTCAACGCAGCGGATATCTGAGTGATCGCGCTTCGGGCCACGGTTTCGGTTGCGATCGGTGCATTCGATGGAGTGGTTGTTACGACCGTCTGCGTTGTCGGGGCCTGCGGTGCGCTCGGGCTGGTATTGCCCGAGACGATGAATGGGACCACGCGTTCCGCAGCGCCGGAAGAGCCTTGACTATTCGCCTGCGTCGAAGCGCGGTATCCGGTGGTCTCGGGTGTGAGCGAAGCGCGCACCTCCTGCCGCCCGGTTTCAAATTTCACGTTCTCGGCGTCCGCGCCGCCATCGTCAGATGCGACATCTCCAGTTCGTGAAATCGAGCTGGCGTCTGCATCGGCGGTTCCTGAGGCTCGGCTCGATAAAGCCCTCGTGTATTGAATTTTTGGTACAACCGTTGTTGGGGTGCCTGGAGTTCCCGTTGCAGCATTCTGAACGGTAGCACCGCCAGCTTGGCCCGCCTCACTCACTTTGAGCGTGAGTACCGTGCTCTCCTCAGGAATTGCAGTCGCCGGTTTCTTGGCGGAGACGGACGAGGTGGCTCCCGATGCCTCGATGTTCGAAGTCGAAGCCCTGCGGACCGCCTTTTGTTCCACAAAAATCTCCGAGGACTCAACCTCGGATCCGGGCAGAGAAGCAATGGCTCCTTTCTGGGCGTCAGGTTCCGGCCTTGTCAGGACTGCAGAACCATCGGCTTGCAGGGACTGTGCGGTTGGAGGGCTTCTGCGCGCAAGCTGCTGACCCGCAGTACCAGGCCGATTTGCTGCTACCTGAAGCGTTCGTAAGACCGGCTCGGCCGTCCCGGCTTTCTCGGGAATCGTTGCTGTTCGCGCAGCAAATGCCGCGATACCGATAACCGGATCGGCTAACGAGTCGGCATCCTCGGCGTCGGCATCCTTCTCGTCAGAGACGGCACGTGACCCGTTACCGGTGTCTTCACGCTGTGAGTCGGCGCGATCCGGTAGGTTCGAGCCGTCCTGTGCGTCGGCGCCATCGCTAGACGAGCTTCCGTCGATCGACTTCGTGTTGCTATTTTCAGCTTCTTCAACCGAAGCGGAAAATCGCTCACCCCCGCCATCAGCACGACTACTCTCCGCGCGCCCTCCGAGTTTCTCGGTTGTGCTTTTTGCGCCTGATGGAGGCCCGGGAGAGACCAAGACTTCTGGCAAATTCATCGCCGCACCTAATCGTTTCACTGAGGGTTCTCTAACGGACAAGCCTTACCGATTGTTTACCCTGACGACGCATGCTGTGTCGGAGACCGTTCAGGAGTATCTGTATGTCCGAGTTCGAACTGCTTGCAGTTGCGCGTACGGCACAACAGCCATTTAATACGACGGAAATCCGGCCGTACAATCCCGCCACGATGACGGAAAAGTCCGTGCGGGCAGCGGCCGAAAAGTTTGAAGCAAGCTTTCTCGCAGAAATGCTGAGGCATGCGGGCGTTGCGGAGATGCCGGAAACCTTCAACGGCGGACCGGGCGAAGCTGCGTTTTCAGACTTCCTGATACATGAGTACGCGAAGGCGATCAGTTCCTCGCGTTCCTTTGGTCTTGCTGACCATGTTTACCGCGCGATGATGGAACGGAGTGGGCAATGAGCAACATGAGCACTCGATCGGACGGCATTTCTTTCGACTCGATGTCTGCGACGGACATAATCGATGAAGCGATGCGCGTGCTCTCGCGCGAGCGCGAGATCTTCCTGACAGGCGCCTACGAGTTGCTCGAAGAATTGACGGCGAAGAAGACGCGCATTCTCCAGGCGTTGGAGGTGACGTTGCAAGGTGCAGTGCGCACGGCCGAGATCGTCATTGCTGTCCGGGGCCTGATCGACGCTAGCCGCCGCAACGAGATGATTATACAGGCAGCAATGCAGGGTATCGCGCAGGCCCGGCGGCGGCTTGCGTCGATCGCCAAGATGAGACGCGGTGCTGTGGCGTACGCAGAAGACGGCACAGTCATTGCCAGTCGTGCGGATGCGCTCGGCGGGGGCAAGATCGCCTGAGCGCGTTCGAATGTCCCAAAATCGGTCAATGGGTTTTACCTGCTGGCAAGCGTTTCGGTGTTTCCTCTCCCTGCACAGCAAAGTCTGTTGCCCGGGCAGTATGCTCCGGTCCGACGTCAGAAGACATGTTCCCGCGCGATGTGAGCGAAGCCGCCGCGCACTGCCCTGGATAACGGGGCTCGTTCATTGAAGCGGCGCCGAACGCTCCGCCTTAGAAAGGAATGATGTCACATGAGTGCAAGTGTTCTCACCAACTCGTCGGCCATGATCGCCCTGCAGACCCTGCGTTCGACGAACAAAGGTCTCGAGGCTGTCAACTCCGAGATTTCGACCGGCAAGAAGATCGCCAATGCAAAAGACGGCGCCGCCGTTTTCGCGATCTCCAAGGTCATGGAATCGGACGTAGCCGGCTTTCAGGCCATCAGCGACTCGCTGAATCTCGGTGCCGCCACCGTTGCAGTTGCGTCAAACGCTTCGGCGCAGGTCGGCGAACTGCTGAATGAAATCAAGACGCAGATCGTTGCCGCGAACGAAGACAACGTCGATCGCGTCAAGATCCAGAACGAGATCGTCTCGCTGCGCAACCAGGTTGACGGCATCGTCACCGCAGCTCAGTTCAACGGTTTGAACCTGCTCGATGGCAGCGTCGCAAGCGCCACCATCCTGTCATCTCTGGATCGTGACAACGCGGGCAATGTCACGTCATCTTCGATTACGGTTACTGCTCAGAACCTCGGGATTGCGGCCGGTGCTGCACGCAGTGCTCTGGCAGGTTCCGGTGGTACGGTTGCTGCTGGTGGTGACTCCGTTGCCATCGCGCTTGACGCTGGTGCGGCAGTCGGTACCGAAAACCTTGTGATCGACGTCGCGGGTGGTCTGACGACTGGCGACCGCATCGAGGTTCAGATCGATGATCAGGTCGTAAGCTACACCGTGACCGCTCAGGACATGGCGTCGGCAACGGCAGAAGACTCGATCGCCGCCAATCTGCGCGCTGCGATTGACGGTCTCGGTGTCGCTGGTCTGGAAACCGACTTCGTTGCCGGTGGCCAAGTTGATTTCGGCAACACCGCAGCCGGCAACGTCGACCGGACCATCGCAGCGCGCGTCATCTCACAGGGCGCAGGCGGGCTTTCGGCTCTTTCCGGTGTTGACGTGTCGACCGCCCTGGGTGCTGCAACCGCTCTGACGTCGATCGAAACGATGATCCAGACGGTGGTGGATGCGCAGGCGGCACTCGGTACTGCCGAGAAGCGGGTCGATCTGCAGAACGACTTCATGTCGAGCCTGATCGACAGCTTCAAGAACGGCATTGGCGCGCTGGTCGATGCAGACCTCGAAGAAGCTTCAGCCCGTCTTCAGGCACTGCAGGTTCAGCAGCAGCTGGGCATTCAGGCGCTGTCGATTGCCAACCAGGCACCTCAGAACATCCTGGCGCTGTTCCGGTAATTCAACTCTGGGTCGAGGCGGTGACGCCTCGACCCCCACCACCTCAAGTCGGTCGGAATGACCGGTTCATCTGAGCTGTCCTGCTCGGGCAAGGGGAACTCCATGCTCCAAACGAACGGTTATATGGCGGCTGCGCGCTCTACGGGCATGCCTCGGGATATCGAGTACAAGGTCTTCTCGAAAGTCACCGGACAGCTGAAGTTACGTGCAGCCGAGGTGACCGATTTCCCGCTGCTGCTGGAAGCCCTGAACGACAATCTTGGACTCTGGCGAACGATCGCGTTCGACGTGATGGACGCCAAGAACGGGCTTCCTGACCAGTTACGTGCACAGCTCTTCTATTTGTTCGAGTTTACGCAGGCCCATACGACGAAAGTCATGCGGCGCGAAGCGTCGGTTGATCCTCTGATCGAGATCAACACGGCGATCATGCGTGGTCTCAGGAAACATGTCGACGGCAAGGAGCACATCTGATGCCGGGTCTGATACTGAAATTGCGGGCGCACGAGCAAATTCTCGTCAACGGCGTCGTGATGCAAAACGGCGACCGGAATGCACGATTGATCATAAAGACGCCAGACGCCAAAATCCTGCGCCTGCGCGATGCTATCCATCCCGATGATGCGACGACGCCGGTCAAACGCGTATGTTACATCGCCCAGCTTGCAGTTGCCGGTGAAGTCGATATTGACGATGCGGCGCGCCAGCTTCGTAAAGGCATAGACCAATTGCACGATGCGATGAGCGGGATAGATGGCGCTGACCAATTGGAAGAGGCCTCCAGCGCGCTGAGAGACGGTAATTTTTACGGCGTCCTAAAGCACCTGCGAAAACTGCTTCCAGTGGAAGAAGCCTTGCTGGGCACCGATTTTCCAACTGTTTCAGGCGCCTCCGGGTACACGCAGTAATGCCGTTTCCACCCGCAATTCCTGTTGGAGGTCTCGCCGGCTACAGATTTCTTGAGCGAACGATGGATCGCCAGCTTGAACTCTTCAACAAGAGTCCGGACATTCAGCGCGAGATCGACTACTTTCTCGAAAACGCAGGTAATGTGAATTCGGTTGACGATCTGATGGGCGACCGTCGGCTCCTGTCCGTCGTCCTAGGCGCGTTCGGGTTGGACGAGGATCTGAACAAGGGCGCATTCATCAGGAAGGTCATTGAGGAGGGCACATTCGACGATCGGTCCTTTGCGAACCGTCTAGTAGATCCGGCATATCGCGAAATGTCAGCGTTCCTGGGATTTGGCGATGTCGGCGGCCTACTCGTTTTTGAAAGCACGCGCCTTAACCTCGTGGACCAGTACCGCGAACGTCAGTTCGAGCTTTCGGTCGGCGAAGTCGATTTAGACCTGCGCCTCGCGCTCAATTTCAAGCGGGAGGCGGCTGAAATCGTGTCGAGTGGTTTGAACGACAGAACAATCTGGCTTCGCCTGCTCGGATCGCCACCCCTTCGCGAAGTCGTGGAAACATCGCTCAGCCTGCCACAAGAATTCGGTTTGATAGACCTCGATCAACAAGTTGACGAGGTCATCTCGCGCGCCCGTCGTTTCTTCGATGTTTCGTCTCCGAGCGAACTAGTGGGCGCAGGAAAACGGGACGCGATGATCGACCGATTTCTATTGAATCAGCAAGTCCGTTCCGGATCGATCGGAGCAACCACGCGCGGATCAGCCGCGTTATCGCTTCTGCAGGCGAGCGGAGTTGGTAGTGGCGCCCAGGCAAATCTGTTTGCGTCAAGCTTTATCTAGTGTCAGGTCTGATAATCAGCGGATGACGGTTGCCGCGACGCAGATCGTCAACACAAATGTGTGTGCGCACCGGTCATGCTGCATGGTGATCCTGCGCAAGTCCTTGAGTTTCCCGAACATTCGCTCGACGAGATCGCGCTGCTTGTAGAGCGTCTCTTCGTATTCGATGGGGTCCTTTTGGTTGTTGCGTCTCGGTATGGGCTCAATGATGACCTTGTCTCTCACGGCCTCGCGATAGCAGTCGCTTTCATAGCCCCGGTCGGCGATCAGGTTGCCGCCTACGGCAGTATCATCAGCGCGCCCGTGCGCCGCGAAATTCGCTCGTCTGGCCTTGGGTCAGAAGAAATATCAACGGCTTGCCCTTTGAATCGCAAACCGCGTGCAGCTCTGGACTCAGGTCATCCTCGGTGCGACCGATACGCCGGACAACCTCGCCCACGCTCATTCCTCCCGCTACTAGGATCTCGGCCTCGCGCAGCTTCGAGATTAAAGTTCGGGCCTGTAGCGCTTTGCGTCCATCGTTCTTCACCGTCGAACAAGCCATTCTTCCAATCAAGGTCGCTGCGTTAAAACGGGTCGGGTTAGGACAATCGACTGCGTCATCCACAGACAAAAAACCAATCCCATGAATTCAGACTGACGCCAAAGACATTGGAACAATATTCATCGAGGCGGCACCAACGGTACGAATCGTTGGCGAGTCCCTGAAAATCCCACTACGCTCGCCCCCAAAATCTTATCACGGGAGGACGTTATGACCATCAGACTTACAAGTACATTCGCGCTGATACTTGGCTTTGCGTTGGCGTCTGCGACGCCGCATGCCGTTGCATCGGACTGCCCGCGCGGTGATCTGGACGAGCGTTTCTGCGATGTCGACGGCGATCTTCTGGCTGATGCACCGACAGATCCCAGCGAGTGGCTGGACCCCGATACGCTGATTTTCGCCTACACGCCGGTCGAGGATCCGGCGGTCTACAAGACGGCATGGTCAGATTTCCTGGATCACTTGAAGGCGACCACCGGCAAGGACGTGGTGTTCTTTCCTGTCCAGTCGAACGCGGCCCAGATCGAGGCGATGCGCTCTGGCCGCCTGCACATCTCCGGCTTCAACACGGGCTCGAACCCGCTTGCAGTGAACTGTGCCGGGTTCAACCCCTTCACGATCATGGCCTCGGAAGACGGTGGCTTCGGCTATGAGATGGAGATTCTGACCTATCCCGGATCCGGCATCGAAAAGGTCGAGGACATCAAGGGCGGTCAGTTGGCCTTCACCTCACCCACGTCGAACTCGGGCTTCAAGGCACCATCGGCGATCCTGAAGGCCGACTACGACATGATACCCGAACGCGATTTCGAACCGGTGTACTCGGGCAAGCACGACAACTCGATCCTCGGTGTGGCCAACAAGGACTATCCGGCGGCCTCGATCGCCAACTCGGTTCTCGACCGCATGATCAGCCGCGGCGTCGTGAAACCAGACCAGGTCATATCGATCTACAAGTCCCAGACCTTCCCAACGACCGGCTTCGGCACCGTCTACAACCTGAAGCCGGAATTGGCCGCGAAGGTGCGCGAGGCGTTCTTCAGCTTTGATTGGGAAGGCACCTCGCTGCAGGAAGAGTTTGAAAAGTCCGGCGAGCACCAGTTCATCGAGATGACCTACAAGAAGTTCTGGGAGGTCATCCGCAAGATCGATGCGGCGAACGGCGTTTCCTACGCCTGCAAGTAAACGCCATGCAGGTGGCCCTTCTCGGGCCATCTGCTCCTTGAGACGGGGGAAGTGACGGTATGCTCCGTCTTGAACAGCTTACAAAAACCTATCCGACTGGCGATCGCGCGCTGAGCTCGGTCGATCTGGAGGTGCCCCAGGGCCAGGTGGTGGCGCTCATCGGTCCGTCCGGCGCGGGCAAGTCGACCCTGATCCGCTGTGTAAACCGGCTGGTCGAGCCAAGCTCTGGCAAGGTGATGCTGGGCGATATCAATCTGACGTCGCTCGGATCGGGCGCCCTGCGCCGCGAGCGTCGCCGGATGGGGATGATCTTCCAGGAGTATGCGCTGGTCGAGCGCCTGACGGTCATGGAGAACGTGCTGTCCGGGCGGCTCGGCTATGTCGGCTTCTGGCGGAGCTATCTGCGCCGCTATCCGCAGAGAGATGTCGACGAGGCGTTCCGGTTGCTTGACCGGGTGGGCCTGATCGAGATGGCCGACAAGCGCGCGGATGAACTCTCCGGCGGCCAGCGTCAGCGGGTCGGCATCTGCCGTGCGCTGATCCAGGATCCGGCTCTGCTGCTGGTGGATGAACCGACAGCAAGCCTGGACCCCAAAACCTCGCGTCAGATCATGCGGTTGATCTGCGAGCTGTGCGAGGAAAGAGGCCTGGCGGCCATCATCAACATTCACGACGTCGCATTGGCCCAGATGTTCGTCCAGCGCGTCATTGGCCTTACCGCAGGAGAGATCCAGTTCGACGGTGGCCCGGCTGCCCTGACCCCTGATGTGCTGACCCGCATCTATGGCGAGGAAGACTGGCAGGCGACCATCGAGAAGGTCGAGGAAGAAGACGAAGAAGAGGCCTTGTCCGCATGAGCGCGGCGCTGGAGGCGCGGCTGGGCAAGCCCTGGCGCAAGCCGCCGCTGATCAAGACGGACTGGCTGCGCTATGCCATTCTGATCGGCGGGCTCGCCTATATGTGCGTCGCCGTCTGGTCGATCGAGGTGAACTGGTCGCGGGTCTACGAAGGGCTCGACCGGGGCTGGGCCTTTGTACTGGCCTTCACGAGCCCGGACTTTACAGCGCGGGCCTCCGACATCAAGGAAGGCATGATCGAGAGCGGGATCATGACGATCGCCTCGACCGTCGTTGGCATCGCCATCTCAATCCCCATCGGGCTCGGCGCGGCCCGCAACATTGCGCCGTTACCGGTCTATCTGATCTGCCGCTGCATCATTGCGATCAGCCGGGCGCTGCACGAAATCATCGTCGCGATACTGCTTGTCGCGATCTTCGGCTTCGGACCCTTGGCCGGGTTCCTGACCCTCAGCTTTGCGACGATCGGCTTTCTTTCGAAGCTGCTGGCCGAAGACATCGAATCCATGGACCGCGTGCAGGCTGAAGCGATCCGCGCCACCGGGGCACGCTGGTGGCAGTGGATCAACTATGGCGTCCAGCCTCAGGTGATGCCGAGGCTGATCGGCCTCAGCATGTACCGACTGGACATCAACTTCCGCGAGTCGGCTATCTTGGGATTGGTGGGCGCAGGCGGGATTGGGGCGACGCTGAACACGGCCTTCGACCGCTACGAGTTCGATACCGCTGCTGCGATCATCATTATGATCATCGCGATTGTCATGGTGCTTGAGTACCTGTCGGGCATCATCCGGGCGCGGGTGCAGTAATGCCGGTGACGCAGACATCCGACGGCCCTGTCTGGAAGCGCCGCGATCGTGCGGCGCAGCTGACGCGTTGGGCCGGGTGGCTTGCGGGCACGGCGCTATTCCTCTGGTGCTGGAACGTGATTTCCGAGACGACGACGTGGTTCTTCGTCTGGGACGCGCCGCGCATTGCAGGCGATATCGTCGGCCGGGCGACACCGCCCAAGTGGGCCTACATCAACGAACTCTGGGTCCCGCTTTGGGATACGCTGAACATCGCGACACTGGGTACCTTGTTGGCCCTGGTGATCGCAGTGCCGGTCGCCTTCCTGGCCGCCAAGAACACAACGCCCAGCACAGTTTTCGTGCGTCCCGTCGCGCTGTTGATCATCGTCTCGTCCCGTTCGATCAACTCGCTGATCTGGGCCTTGCTTCTGATCGCGATCATCGGACCCGGCATCTTCGCGGGGCTGATTGCCATTGCGTTGCGTTCGGTCGGGTTCTGCGCAAAACTGCTCTACGAGGCGATCGAGGAAATCGACCAGACCCAGGTCGAAGCGATCACCGCGACCGGAGCCAGTCGCTGGCAAGTCATCGCTTACGGGATCGTGCCACAGATCCTGCCCGCCTTCGCCGGCATTGCCGTTTTCCGATGGGACATCAACATTCGGGAATCGACCGTTCTGGGGTTGGTCGGGGCTGGCGGAATCGGCCTGCAGCTTCAGGCGTCGCTCAACGTGCTGGCCTGGCCTCAGGTCAGTCTGATCCTGCTGGTGATCTTCGTGGCGGTCCTGATCAGCGAATGGGTGTCGGCCAAAGTTCGCGGCGCAATCATCTGATGTCCACAAGACAGATGCGAGACGCCGCCTGGGCGGTCGAGGCCTACGAGCGCGCGCGCCATCGCCTTCCTCAGGCGAAGGCTGCGGGGGCCGCTGCGCCTGTCTCGAACGTGCTGGAGATTGCCGAGAACTACGATGCGTTCCTGCTCGACGCATTCGGGGTGCTGAATGTCGGAGCGACCGCCATCCCCGGCGCCACAGCGGCCGTATCAGCGCTGCAGAATATGGGAAAGCGCGTGCTGGTCCTGACCAACGGGGCCACCTATCCCGCCGACGTGGCGTTGGCCAAGTACCGAAACTGGGGGTTCGACTTCAGACTTGAGGATGTTGTGTCCAGCCGCGATGCCCTCAGCGTCCGGCTGTCTGGCATGGAGGGCAGCCGGTGGGGGGTCATGGCCGTTGACGGATCACGGCTGAATGAACTGAGCGGGTCGGCTTCCCTACTTGCAGACGACGCTGTTGATTATGCCGCCTGCGAGGGTTTCATCCTTTTGGGTTCCGGCACATGGACAGAAGACCGCCAGCGCCTGTTGATCGACGCTTTGACCCGCAAGCCGCGCCCGGTATTGGTCGGCAACCCGGACATCGTCGCCCCGCGCGAGGACGGGTTTTCAGCCGAGCCGGGCCATTTCGCCCACGAATTGGCTGACCTGACAGGCGTCGTGCCGGAGTTCTTCGGCAAGCCGTTCGGCAACATCTACGAGCTTGCACGAAGCCGGTTGGCGGAGATTCCTGCGGGCCGGATCCTGGCGGTTGGCGACACTCTGCACACCGACATACTGGGTGGCGCTGGGGCAGGTCTCGCGACTCTGCTGACGACGGGCCATGGCTTGCTCAGCGGATTGGATCCGCTCCTTGCAATAGCTGAAACTGGCATTTCACCCGATTGGATTGGCCGCAGCCTCTGAGGGCGGCTTCCCAGTTGCGCGTCAGGCGCTTCCCCGCAACAGAACAGGCTCTCGGTCCGTGATCGTGTAGGCGATGGCCGTCAGGTGAGAGTGGATGCGTTTGAGGTCGCGCAGCAGATCCAGGTGAATGGACGAGGTGTCGATCGACGCTGCATTGCCTTCGCGCAACCGCTCCAGATGCTGATGGTTGGCCGCTTGTTCGTCGTCGCGAAAGTTCCGTTTCTTGGCGATCAGCTGTTCGGCGATCTCCTCATCGTCCGCCATGAAGGCGGCGACCGCCAACTGCATCGACTCCCGCACGTGTTCGTAGATCTCGTCGATCTCTGCAGCCCCTTGCTCGGAAAACGTCAGGTTCGCCTTGCGCTTCCGATCCGCCAGCCGCCGGATGTTCCGGTCGACGATGTCTCCGATATGCTCCATATTCGTCGAGAACGAAATGACGCTATGTGCCTGCCTGCTTTGATCTAGGCTGAGTTCGGCACGCGTGATCTCGGTGACGTAGAACTTGATCGCGTTGTTTAGGCTGTCGACCTCATCCTCGGTCAGGCCGATCGCGGCGAGACGCTCCACTGGGGTCTCCGGACTCAGGGCATCCTGGCTGTCGTCGAGCATCTCCTGGACGAAGTCAGCCAAGCGCAAGGCCTCGCGCCTGGCATTTCCCAGCGCCCGGTCAGGCTCGTGCAGAGCATTCTGATGCAGATGCCTTGGCGCACCCCTAGGACGGTCAAGCTCGATTTGGCTTGGCAGGAACCTCTCCAGCGCGCGCCCGATCAAGCCAACAAACGGAAGTGCGGCAAGAGCGACTGTGACGTTGAAGGCCAGATGCCCCAGAACGACAATCTTTTGATCGGCAAGCCCCGAGCCGCTCAGCAAGGCATAAAAACCTGGGACCGACCACACCAGACAAAGAACGCCGACACCACGGAACAAAAAATTGCCGATCGGCACGCGACGGCCAGCCATGGGTTCGGCCATGGATGCGGCAAGCGCGGGAAGCGCCGCCCCCAGATTTGCGCCAAGCAAAAGGTAAAGTGCCGCAGGCCCGCTTACGACACCGGCCAGCGTCAACGAGGCGATCATGAGAACGATCGCGAGGCTGGAATGCGCAATCCACGTCAAAATCGCAGCCAACAGGATCGCGAGTGTCGGCTCATCCGCCAATGCGCCGATCACCAGAGGGATCATTTCCGAGGCTTGCAAGGACGCCGACACGCTGACGATCATCGTCAAAGCCGTCAGTATCAGTCCCAGGCCAATGCAGGCCCGACCCAGGTTCCGAAGGCGTTTGGAGCTACTCCACTGGAACAGCACATAACCGGCCAACAGGAAGCACGGGATCAGTGCAGAGATGTTCAGACTGAGGATCTGTGCCGCGATTGCCGTCCCCACATCGGCGCCCAAGGCAAGAGCCAACCCGGCTGCCAGGGTCAATCTTGCTTTTGCAACGAACCCGGCCCCTAACAGCACAACCGCGGTTGAAGACTGCAATGTCGCCGCACCGAGGCCACCGAACGCGAAGGCCCTCATCCTCCGCCCAGCAATCCGCCTTAAGTGCCGGTCCAGATCTGCGCCCAAAGCACGCTCAGCCGCCGTCCGCACCATGCGAAGCCCCCACAGGAGCAACGCAACTGCGCCGAGAAGGTTGAGAAGAACCAGAGATCCAGACATTCGCAAATCCGTTTGAATGGTTAATTGCCGCGGCAAGCTCCTCGTGCAGTCATTATGTCGCGAGGCACAATTGAAGTCTCTAATAAAGTATTGAGGCTAGGGTCTTGCCAATTTTCTGAAGGCAAGCGCTCCATTTCTTAGCGACAGCCAGCCTCATGTGGGTCTCTCAGGATGATTGGATATTTCCCATGCGTCGCCAAAGAGATCAAAATTTGGTTCCGCGAAAGTCCGCTTCCGCGCACGCAGGGCGATTGCGTTCGGCCGCGTGAACAGCAACGTTAGCAAAGGGCGGTGATATCTCCAGCGCGAGCGCTTTAATTGATCCGTGACTTAATGACGGTATGGCAATTCGAATGGTGTTCGAATTTTGGCGAACATGCAGTCCTCTCCACGTATTTGAAGAGCGTCCGAAACATACGCAAGCGTCTAGTTCGACGTTGGTGAATTCGAGCCGACACACCGGCTCGACGCGTGGCGCGAGTTCTACAGCGGCGCGCTAGGTGTGACCTTTCCCTGTGATTATGGCCAACCTGCAACATAAGTCTCCAGTTGGGTGGACGGGCTGAGCGTCTGCGATGAGATCGTTGTTGTCTCGGTCGCGGGAGCGGTCGTTTCGGTCAGAATCTCAGTTAGTGTGCGATACCCAGGCGACGAGTTGACCGCCGGGTTTTGTAGTGAACGGTCAGACAATCGCAGACGCCCCGACGCTCGAACGAAACCGGATCAAGTGTCAGAATGATCCGAGCTGCTGAGTCAGAATGGTCGAAAAAAATATCTTAAATGCAATGTGATAAAGGAAACCGCCCCAGCCGTTCGAGCTGGGGCGGTGATACCCGTCTGAGGGTATTGGGGCTGCTCTCAGCGAACCGGGGAGATGGGTGTGAGAACGGGGGGGTGATCCGCATCTCTTCCGCATCCGCTGGAGAGTGACCCATTGTTAATGCGCCGATGGTAAACGAGAGGTTAACCGTCGGGGGCTGCCGCGCAAAAAGGTTATTCAACCAAACAAAAACTCGCGAAATCAAAGTTGGCGGCGCGAAAACCCCCGGCGCAGAGGCTCGTTCGACCGCATCTTGCTACCAGCGAGCGAGATGCGCGATATCGACTGGCGATCCGAGTGCAGGTGCAATTGAGGTGGGCAAACTGCTCGGTGCGGTATGATTGAAAAATTTTCCTTCTCAATTCGTCTTGTCGGGCTACGTCTCCTCAGGAAAAAGGAAATGGGTGCCGAGGATGCCAGAGGCGGAAGCGAGAAATACGGGTCAGGTGCGATCTCTCACGAGAGCGTTGTCTATCCTGAAGCATCTAGCCGCAAGCGCGGACGGAATGTCACTTACTGAACTCTCGGAAGCCACTCAGCTTCCGCCGTCAACGACGCATCGGTTGCTGACAACGCTCGAAGCCGAGCGCTTCGTCCGGCCTGATCCGCAGGTCGGCCTCTGGCGTATCGGCGTGGCAGCCTTTTTTGTCGGATCGTCGTTTGCGCGCAGCAGGGATACGCTGGCATTGGTTCGACCTTACCTTCGCCGCCTCATGGAGGTTACGGGAGAGACATCGAACCTGTTCGTCGAAAGCGACGGAGAGGCCGTTTGCATCGGCCAGATCGAGTCGCGCCATGCGATGCGGGCCCTCACCGGGATCGGCGGGCGGGTCATGCTGCACACCTCGGCGGCCGGCAAAGTCTTGATGGCGAACATGGACACGAATCGCCTGGAGACGGTGCTTCGGCAGTTCAGCTTGGCCCGCATCACGGACAAGACGATCGTGGATCACAGGTTATTGGCTTCCGCGCTCGATGCAGTTCGCCGTCAGGGCTATGCAATCGATGATGAGGAACACGCGTTGGGCCTTCGCTGTGTGGCTGCGCCGGTATTCAACGAGTTTGGTGATGTCGTCGCTGCGGTCTCGATTTCCGGCCCGACAGCACGAATACCCGATGTCCGCCTCAAGTCGCTCGGTGAAACTGTGGCTCAGGCTGCTTCGGAAGCAACCCGGGATTTCGGTGGGATTCAGGTCCAGAAACGCGCCGCATCCTGACCTGCACAATCTTCTAGACGACCGAAACACACCTTGCTATACGCGCGCTCTCTCGAGAGGCTGTTCCGGCGTAGCTCAGTGGTAGAGCATCGGACTGTTAATCCGCTGGTCGCTGGTTCGAATCCAGCCGCCGGAGCCAGTTTTCTCAAGTGGAATTGCCGATAATCTGGTTGCCGTTGGGCGACTAATTTGACCGGCTTCAATCACAGAGCCACAAATGTCTCCGATGCGCGATCGCTCTACAGTTCCTCGAACCGCACTTCATAACACTTCGGCACTCGCGAGTGTGCAAATCTGAACCACCGAACAATGCGCACAGGCGTTGGTCTCTTTGGGGTGCAGTTTGACCGCCGTACGTACAGAGTGCCATCATTACGGCCAGATGAAACCTGGATGAAGACCTACGGCCAATTGTGTCTATCTGGGCTACACCATTGCCAGGTTCGCTTGAAAGCTTTGCCTAAGGGCGCGCAACAAAACGCCGCTTGCACGTCAATGGCGCATCCGCAGATTTTCCCTGGATAACTGATCCACGCTTGTGACGCCCATCAGCTTCATGTCGCGTTCGATCTCGGTCCGCAGGTTGCCGAGCGCCCGCTCGACCCCGGCCTGGCCCGCAGCCGCCAGCGAGTAGAGATACAGCCGCCCGCCCGAACAGGCTTTGGCACCCACCGACAGTGCCTTCAGCACGTGCGTGCCGCGTTGAATGCCACCCTCGCAAATGACATCGATCTTGTCTCCGACGGCATCGACGATCTCGGCAAGCTGATCAAACGGAGCGCGCGACCCGTCCAGTTGCCGCCCGCCATGGTTCGAGACCATGATGCCGGTACACCCGATATCCACTGCACGCTTTGCATCGGCGACGCTCATCACACCCTTCAGTGCAAACTGTCCGCCCCACTTGGCACAGAGCTCTTCGGCGTCTTTCCAGTTCATCTGCTGATCCAGCATCGTCGAGAAATAGTTACCGACCGACGTCGCCAGATCGGTCCCGGCGCTCACGTGATCCGACAGGTGGGGCATGTCGAACTTTTCGCGCAGCACATAGTTCAAGCCCCAGGCCGGTTTGCTTGCGAAACTGAACAGGCTGCCCATTGTCAGCTTCGGGGGAGAGGTGAAACCGGTCCGCAGATCGCGCTCGCGATTGCCGCCGGTGATCGTGTCGACGGTCAAGGCCATGACGTCGAACTTGGCGGCCTTAGCGCGTTCGAGAAGCGCATCGTTCAGTCCGCGATCCTTGTGAAAGTAGAACTGGAACATCTTCGGCCCCGGCGCCATAGCGGCCAGTTCCTCCACGCTCACGGTCCCAAGGGAGGACACGCCGAACATCGTTCCGTATTTCGTCGCCGCTTTCGCAACCGCGCGTTCGCCTTCGTGATGGAAGAGCCGCTGCAGCGCCGTCGGCGCGCAGTAGATTGGCATGTCCAATTTCTGGCCCATGACGGTGACGCTCATGTCGACGTTCTCGACCCCGGCCAGCACGTTCGGCACGAGGTCGCAATTATCGAAAGCCTCGGTGTTTCGACGATAGGTCACTTCATCGTCGGCCGCCCCGTCGATGTAGTGGAAGATCGGGGACGGCAGTCGCCGCTTTGCGAGTTTCCTGAAGTCGCCGAAGTTGTGGCAGGATTGAAGCCCCATGATATTTCCCTCTCGAGCGCTGGTTCTTCAAAGGGCGACGCGGGTCGCGCCTTCCTCGGCAGCGGCCTTAGCGGCCACCTCGGCGACGGCGAGGTCCTGCAGGCCGACGCCCGTGCCGTCGAACAGAGTTATCTCTTCGTCGGATATCCGGCCTGGATGGGCACCGTTGATGACCGCGCCGATCGGCGTGATCCCATCCTCATCGAGCGTCCCAGCAGCAATCGCATGCTGCGCCTCACCGATGGAAATCGACTGAGCGATCTCGTCGGTGAAGACCGAGGACTTCGCGACCAGAGCGGCCTCGACTTCCTGCTTGCCCTTGGTGTCCGTGCCCATGCAGGCAATGTGCGTGCCAGGCTTGATCCAGTCCGACATGAGCAGCGGTGCGAAGGACGAGGTTATGGTGATGATCACATCCGCCTGCGCGCCGACCTCCTCGGCCGAAACCGCTTCGAACGGCAGGCCGATCTCTTCGGCGACCGCTGCAAGTCTCGGCAGCATTTCAGGGTGCGGGTTCGAGGCGACGACCTTTTCGAAGGCGCGCTGCTCGGCGGCAGCACGCAACTGGAACTGGGCCTGATGGCCTGCGCCGACCATACCCAGCACCTTCGCGTCTCTCCGCGCCAGATGGGCGATGGAGATCGACGAAGATGCTGCGGTGCGCACCGCTGTCAGGTAATTGCCGCCGACCAGCGCCTTGAGTTGACCGGTGTCTGGATTGAACAGGAACACGGTCGACTGGTGATTGGTCAGGCCCTTCGCCGTGTTCCCGGGCCAAAAGCCGCCGGACTTCACGCCGAGGGCCAGACCGGCCTTGTCGAAGCCCGACTTGAAGCCGTAGAGCGCGTCGGCGTAGCCGATCGCCTCGCGGATCACCGGAAAGTTGTAGGCGTCGCCGCGCGCCATTGCGCCAAATACGGCCTCGACGGCCGAGAATGCCGTGCTGCGGTCGACAAGGCGCTGACAGTCTGCTTCCGAGACGATCAGGATTCCAGTGGCATCATTGTCTTTGGGCATGGTCCTCTCCCGTTCACCGGGGCGCCGGTGTTATCGTGTGCTGTCAGGAAGTGCGTCGAGCAGTGGCCGCGACCCGGTCAGTAGGCCTTTCCGCGCGCCGAGACCGGCCAGACTGTTTCCACCTTCCCGTTGCGCACGCCGACATACCAGTCATGCACGTTGCAGGTCGGGTCGCAGTGTCCGGGCACGAGGCGCAGCTTGTCGTTCACCTTCAACACGCCGTCCGGGTCGGCGATCACGCCGTGCTCGTCTGAGCATTTGACGTATTCCACGTCCGTGC
The DNA here is from genome assembly GCA_039184865.1 of Pseudomonadota bacterium. Classification (GTDB taxonomy): domain Bacteria; phylum Pseudomonadota; class Alphaproteobacteria; order Rhodobacterales; family Rhodobacteraceae; genus Thermohalobaculum. The sequence goes on from JBCDAV010000002.1 coordinate 194,146, forward strand.
GGCCGAAGATGACCGGCAGGCCGCTGTCCACCGATTGAGCCTTCAAGCCAGCGTCGCAGATCGCCTTGTCGGCCTTGGCGTGAGACATGACCGAGGTCAGGATAAAGAGCGCGTTCTCCCACTCGCCCTGGTCGATCCGCTTGCCATCGTGGTCGAGAATACGGCCGTAATCGGCATCCATGAAGGCGTAGGAACCGCATTGCAGTTCGTTGTAGACGCCGGAGGTTCCCTCGAAATAGTAGCTGCCAGTGCCGCCGCCGCCGACGATATCGCACTCAAGCCCATCGGCCTTCAACGTGTCCACGGCGTCCTTCACCATGGCGACGGCGATATCGATCTTGGCCTTGCGGTCGTCATAACTGTCCATGTGCTGCATGGCGCCCTGATAGGCCTGAATGCCGGCGAATTTCAGCCCGTAGGCCGCGTCGATCGCCTTTGCAATTTCAACGACTTCAGGTGTGGTCGTCACGCCGCAGCGCCCGGCGCCGCAGTCGATCTCGACCAGGCACTCGATCTGCGTGCCATGCTTCACCGCGCCTGCCGAGAGGTCTGCGACATTGCTGACATCGTCCACGCAACAGATCGCACGCGCGCCGAGCTTGGGGATTCGGGCAAGCCGGTCGATCTTTGCCGGGTCGCGCACCTGGTTCGAGACCAGCACGTCCTTGATGCCGCCGCGCGCGAAGACTTCGGCCTCCGAGACCTTCTGGCAACAGACGCCGCAAGCCCCGCCGAGTTCTTCCTGCAGCAAGGCGACGTCGACCGACTTGTGCATCTTGCCATGTACGCGGTGGCGCATTCCATGCGCCTTGGCCCAGTCGCCCATCTTCTTGACGTTGCGCTCGAGCGCGTCGAGGTCCAGTACCAGGCACGGCGTCTGGATGTCCGCCTCGTCCATGCCGGGCGCTGCCGGCACGTCAAAGCCTACGTCGAGATCGTCGAAGTTCACGGTGTCTTTCATGTCAGCCTCCCTCAGGCGCCCATCCAGGGCAGTTTGTCCAGATCCACATTTCCGCCGGTGATCACGACCCCGACCCGCTTGCCCGCGAAGATCTCGGGGTTCTTCAGGATCACCGCCAGAGGCACGGCGCAACTGGGTTCGATGACCATCTTGAGCCGCTTCCAGCTCAGTTTCATGGCGTCGATGATTTCTTGCTCCGACGCGGTCAGGATGTCGGTGACGTGGTTCGAGACGAAGTGCCAGGTCAGTTCCTTAAGAGGCACTTTCAGCCCGTCCGCCACAGTCTCCGGCGCATCGTCGGCGATGATGTGGCCTGCTTTCAGGGACCGCATGGCATCGTCTGCTTGCTCGGGTTCGGCTGCGTAGATCTTCACGTGCGGTGCGATCGAGCTCACGGTCAGGCACGTGCCGGAAATCATGCCGCCGCCGCCGATGGGCGCGACGAGGATGTCCAGATCTTCCACTTGCTCAAGGAACTCCTTGGAGCATGTCGCCTGCCCGGCGATGACGCGCGGGTCGTTGTAGGGATGGATGAAGTCGCCGCCGGTTTCGGCCTGAACGCGGGCGAAGGTTTCCTCGCGCGACGAGGTCGAGGGCTCGCACTCCGTGATTTTCCCGCCATATCCGATCACAGCTTCCTTCTTGGCCTGTGGTGCGGTCCGCGGCATCACGACGTTGCAGGGAATGCCCCGGCGGCCCGCCGCATAGGACAGGCAGAGCGCATGGTTGCCGGAAGAATGGGTGGCGACGCCCTTGGCGGCTTGCGCCTCGCTGAGCCCGAACACGGCATTCGACGCGCCGCGCACCTTGAAGGCGCCCGGAGGCTGGACGTTCTCGCATTTGAAGAAAAGGCTGGCGCCGGTCTGGGCGTCGAGTTCGGCGTTGGTGAAGACCTCGGTCCGCCGGATGTGCGGCGCGATCCGTTCATGCGCTTCGACCACATCCTGCCAGACCGGGATGTATCCGATATCGTTTGCGTCCTTCATGGCTTTCTCCCTCAGGCCGCCGCTTGCAGTGCCGGGCGCGCTGTCTGGCGGTAGTACTCCTGTGCCGCCCGCGTGCCGGAGCCCAGTTCGACCGGGTAGCCCAGATCCGCCATCGCCATTTCGACCGTCGCCAATCCTGACAATGCCATGACGTCCGTCAAAGAGCCAAGATGTCCGATGCGAAACACCTTGCCGGCCATCTGCCCCAGCCCGACGCCGAATGACACGCCGTAGGTGTCAAAGATATGGTTCGTCAGGCCATCCGAATTGAAGCCTTCAGGCACGTGAACCGCGCTGACGGTGTCCGAGTAGAGTTCCGGTCGTTTCGCGCAGAGCTCGAGTCCCCAGGCGCGGACGGCCTCGCGCACGCCCTCTGCGATCCGGGTGTGGCGGGCAAAGACGTTGTCCAGCCCCTCTTCGAACAGCATGTCCAGGCTGGCGCGCAGGCCGTACATGATCTGCAGTGGCGGGGTGTAGGGAAACCCGCCCTTCACGTTGGCGCCTGCCATGTCGGCAAAATCGAAGAACGTTCGCGGGCAGGTCGCGGTCTTGCTTGCTTCGAGCGCCTTCTGACTGACGCCGACAATCGCCATGCCGGTTGCCAGCATGAAGCCTTTCTGGCTGCCCGACACGGCAAGGTCGACGCCCCAGTCATCCATGCGAAAATCCATCGAAGCCAGTGATGAGACGCAGTCGACATAAAGCATGGCGGGGTGACCTGCAGCGTCCATCGCACGGCGCACTGCGCCGATGTCCGAGCGCACGCCTGTCGCCGTTTCATTGTGGGTGACGAGGACTGCCTTGATCTTGTGATCCGTGTCGGCGGCGAGCCGCTCACCATACAGATCGGCCGGGGCACCGTCGCCCCAGTCGCACTCGATGATCTCGACGTCGAGGTTGTGTCTTTGGCAAAGATCGATCCAGCGGTGCGAGAACATTCCGAACCGCGCGACCAGAACCTTGTCGCCGGGCGACAGGGTGTTGGTCATTGCGGCCTCCCAGCCGCCGGTTCCGGAGGACGGGAAGGTGATGACCTGTCCCGAACTCGTCTTGAACACCTTTTTCAGATCGTTCAGCAGGGGTGAGAGCAGTTCGATGAAGTCGGGTGCGCGGTGATCCATCGTCTGGATGCTCATCGCGTAGCGCAGGCGGTCGGGGATGTTCGTGGGCCCGGGAATAAACACTGGGTTCTGTCCGGTCATGGGGCGTCCTCCGCTCGTTTCCAAAAGACGATTAATCGATTTGCTGGGTCATTGCAATTTTTCCGGAAAAATATTCCATTAAATTATAAAAATATAAATTCCATTATAAAACAGCAAGTTAAATTTTTCCAATGCCAGCAATCTCAAATCTTCAAAAATTATTTTTGTCCGCTATCTTGTCGCCCGGACGCAGATTCGAGCAGGAGCGGCCGGGATGAATGACATCGTAAAGCGTCCGCGCGGGCGGCCGAGGAAGCAGCTTTCCGAGACCGAGGCCGTCCCGGTTCAGGCGCTGGAACGCGGATTGCAATTGCTGACGCTGCTGGCACGGGAGCGCCGCAGTTCGCTGACCGAGATCGCCCTGCGTGCCGGCATGGCGCCCTCGACGGCGCATCGCCTGCTGATGACCTTGCAGACGCATCGCTTTGCGGAGTTTGACGAGAACACGCAGGACTGGATGATCGGTGTCGAGGCCTTTCGCATCGGCTCCGGCTTCCTGAACCGCATCAACATTCTAGAGGCGGCCCAGCCGGTCATGCATTATCTGGTCACGGAGACCGGAGAGACCGCAAATCTGGCAATCGCCGATGACGGCGACGTGGTCTTCGTCAGCCAGGTCGAGACACCCAATCCGATCAGGGCGTTCTTCCGTCCCGGCACCCGGTCGCACATGCACGCCTCGGGCGCCGGAAAGGCCCTGCTGGCCGAGATGACCCGCGGCGAGGTTGAAGCACTGCTTCAGAAAAAGGGACTGCCGGAGTTTACCGCGACGACCATTCACAAGCCCGACCTTCTGTTCGAGGAGCTTGACCGGATCCGTGATCGGGGCTGGTCGTTCGACGATGAAGAACGTCACGCTGGTATGCGCTGCATCGCGGCGCCGGTTTTCAGCGCGCATGGCTCCGCCGTCGCTGCGATTTCCGTCTCTGGCCCGTCCGCGCGGTTTTCAGAACAACGCATTGCCGATTTCAGCCTTGCCGTCCGGCAGGCCGCCGCGAGGCTGAGTGAGGAGATCGGCGGGCGCAGCTAACGGCGCACCGCTCTAAGGCGCCGGACGCGCTAGGAAATCGCGACCAGCCTTAGGTTGCTCGCGTTTGCCCATCGCTCAGTTGCCCCGGAGGCTCGAATTATGACCTGCGCGCACGAGCTTTGTCGCGAAATGGGTTTTATCTGCTGAGCCCCGGCAGTACCGTGGCGGTCACTGATCGCAGGGGGATGCAGAAATGATCATTCGACGTACTGCCTTGATTGGCGCCTTGCTGGGGTTCTCCGCACTGCTCGCGGGGTGCGGAGCCGGATTGCCGGGCGCGAGCGAGTCCGAGAAATCGGCCGATCGCAGCGAACTGAACGCGCAGGCAAGCGACACGCTCAGCAGGCTTGCGGCATCGCAACCGGAGGCCGATCAGGTCATTCGCAAAGCACGCGGCCTGCTGATCTTCCCGGAAATCGTCAAGGGCGGGCTTGTTGTCGGAGCTTCCGCCGGGGACGGCGTCTTCCGCTCCAATGGGAAAACCCAAGGCTATTATCGCTCGACCGCCGTCTCATACGGTCTGCAGGCCGGCGTGACGAAATTCGGATATGTCGTGGCGTTCATGGACCAGGCATCGATTGACTACCTCGATCAAAGCGACGGATGGGAAATCGGCGTCGGTCCGGTCGTGACCGTTGCGGACGAGGGCTTCGCCTCCCGGTTCTCGAGCACCACGCTAAACGAGGGCATCGTCGTCTTCTTCGTCGGACAGGAAGGTTTCTTCGCGGGGACCGGCATCGAAGGGACAAAGGTCACGCGTCTCTGAGCAGACGGGTTGCGCCTGACCGGGGCGCCGACAGCTAGCCGTTCGCCACGCGATTTCTCAGATCGCTGGGTCGCGCACCGGTCGTGCGTTGGAACGCTCGGCTGAAATGCGAGGTCGATGAGTAGCCCAGCTCGCCGGCGATCTCGAGGATCGGGACGTCCGTGCCGCGCAGAAGTTCCGTCGCGCGCTCGGCGCGCACATGGCTGACCAGTTCGCGGAAAGTGACGCCCTCGTCGCTGAGACGCCTTTGCAGTGTCCGCGGACCGACGGAAAGGCACGCGCCGACCGCATCGATGTCCACGGGCCTTTCGAGCTGTTGCAGTCGTATCGTCTCGCGCACCGTGCTGACGAAGTCCTTTGGCGCCTCGATCATCCGGCGGTGAATGTCAGACAGCGTGACACAAGGGCCGTCGCTGGCCTGGAGAGGGCGTTGCGAGCATTCCTCACGCAGCACGCCAATCGCGATGCGCGCACGTCCGAACACGACCGGGCATTCAAAGACGTCCTCGAATTGAGCGGAGTTCTTCGGCCGCGGAAAGTCGAGTTCCATGCGTTGCGCAGTCCAGTCGGGCCCAAGGAAGTGTCGACAGATGTTGAGGATCGCGAAGACGACACCGAGCGCATAATGCCGGTATCCGATCGAAACATGACTGCCCCGTTCGTAGCAGATCAGAACCTCGTCGGAGTCGGCTTCAAGGCTGACCTTGTCGAGATTGATCTGGTACGGCGCGACCATTTGCAGGCGTTGGAGGGCCTCCGCGAGGGTCTTGGCTGACAGGATGTAATTGCCCCAGGGCCCCCAGTCTTCGATCCGCACGGCATCATGAAAAGCGAGGCTGAAATTCTGATCGCCGCATTCCCGAGCGAAGAACTCGAAGAGCCGGTAGAGGCATCTCATCGGCATGAAGACATCGGGCGCGTCGACCGAGACTTCCGGCAACCCGCTATCGATGAAGGCGGCGGATACCGTCTCCGCGCCAGCAACCTGATGCAGGTGTCTGGCGAGTCCGCTGTCGATGCCGAAAATTCGCGCCGAGACCATCGACGTACGCATTGGCAGCCCCCTCCCAGAGCATGCAGCGACCTGTTACTTTAAGTTCGGCTTTCGGTGCGTGTGATATTTTGTTGCGCGCGTCCTTGAGATATCGCAATTCGCTGTCGCCGACAGTGCGCAATCAAGCGGGGCATACAAATTTTCGTCAGAAGGAACGCCTTTTAGCGGATTGCCCGGCTTTCAACCGGTGAGGCCAAATATTGAGTTACCGGCAAACCCGGTGCGGCGGCACGATTGCGAGAACAGTCTCGCAAGTGAGTGGGCGGCACTCGACGCGCTCGCCCTTGCCAATAGCAGTTTGGCCGAGCAACCGGAGTACTTTCTATGGTCGCGCGCGTGCTTGCCACAAGCCGGTGGCACCGTATGATGCCTCGCCGATAGCCGACCCCGAGACCTGACGCAGATGACACCTCCTCTCAGCCAGAAAGACGTCGAAGATCTCTTCCTCAAGGCCGTTCGCATCAGCCTTGACCGCTTGTCCGATGATCCAGATCGTCCGCAGACAGCACCGCAGATCGTCGATCAGATGGAAGCCCTGGCCGACTGGAGGTTTGATATCGAGTCGATCAAGACGCTGCTCGACAGAGAAGGGAGTTATCCGGAACCGACGGACTTGCAGCGAGAAGCGAATGCTCTGATCGATCGGTTTCGCGAGGCCGACCTCGTCGATATGACACGGGGCGGGCTCTCCGTGCTTCCGCGCGGCCACGCGCTGATCCACGAGCACTTCTGAGGTTTTCCGTAACTCTGGGTTTCAAGCGAACGATCCCCGCACCCGTGATCGGGGTCCGCAAACCCTCCGATCACAATGCCTAAATCGCCTGAACGGAGTGCGTTGCGCCGGCAATGACACCTCGCTACGCTTGCTTCCAACACCGCGCCGGGGGAGCGTGACATGGAGCGAATTTTCAGGACGCCGCTGCGGATAGCGACTCTGCATCAGCACTGGTCTGAAGAGCCGTACCCCGATCACGCGAAGCGTTGCGGGCGCAGCGTCTGGTCGTTCCTCGCGGTCTTGATTTGTGTCCTGTGCCTGGGGCTTGCCGGCGTGGGACCGGCCAGCGCTCAATCTGACGCCTCTGAAGACGACGACAGCACGAGCGAGACGATCGACTCGGCCCCCGTCGAGATCGACGGCGAACGCTATTTCATGGTGCGCGGCGCGCGCTCCTTCACCGCAGAGGAACGGGCGAGCCTCGTCGTCAAGCGAATTCTTGACGTGGCGGAGACGAAGGCCGAGGGCAGGGCGGTCGTCGAGATCCGCGAAGGGGATCAGGGATCCGCCATCTTCGCCGATGGGCGCTTCATCGTCCTGATCACCGAAGCCGATGCCGAGTTCGAAGGCCTTGAACTGGTCAACGTCGCGAATGTGATCGCAGGCAAGACCGCCGATGCAATCACCAATCACCGGCTGGGGCGCGGCAACGCGGCGCTCGATCGCGGACTTCGCTATGCGGCTCTCTGGACACTCGGCCTGGTCGTCGTGGTCTCGATCGTGTGGCTGATCCGACGGCTCTTCAGGCGATACATCGAAGGGCGCATCCGGATCTGGATCGGCAACATGGAGAAGAAGTCCGGACAGGTGATCAACGCGCGCTCCACATTCCGGGTGGCGCGCACGCTCCTGCGCGGGGTGTTCATCTTCCTCTATTGCCTGATCGCCTACGTCTACGCCTATGTCGTGCTCGCCGAGTTTGCGCCGACGCGGGCGATTGCGTTCCTGCTGATCGACGTTCTGGCGGACCCGTTCGTTTCGCTCGGCCAGGCGGCGGTACAGAAGATCCCCGACCTCATCGTGCTCTTCGTGATCTTTCTGTTCGTGAAGTTCCTGCTTTCGGTCATCCGGCTGTTCTTCGAGAATGTCGAGCGCGGGGTCATCCGCATCGACCATTTCGAACAGGGCTGGGTCTGGCCGACCTTCCGGATCGTCCGAGTGATCGTGATAATCGCGGCGATCATCGTCGCCTATCCGTACATCCCCGGTTCGGGCACCGAGGCGTTTCAGGGGATGACGATCTTCCTCGGTGTTCTCGTCACCCTGAGTTCCGGATCGGTCGCGAGCAACCTGATCGCCGGGCTCTTCGTCATCTACAAGCGGAGCGTGAACATCGGCGACCGCATCAAGGTCGGCGAAGTGGTGGGCGATGTCGAAAGCATTTCCTTCGTCGACACTCAGCTCAGATCGGTCAAGAACGAGTTGATCAGCGTGCCCAACACCAGCCTGCTCAGCAACACGGTGATCAACTTCACGCGCATCGGAACGACAACGGGACTGCTGGTGCACGTCACCGTCGGCATCGGATACGACGAGGTGCCCGAACAGGTGGAGCAGTTGCTGATCGCGGCGGCCGGAAAGACCTCCGGCCTCCAGCCCAGCCCCGAGCCGTTCGTCCTGACCACGGGCCTCGGCAGTCACGACGTTGCCTACGAGATCAATGCGTTTCTCGAGCCAGGTCAGGATCTGATCGACACGCGCTCGCGGCTCTGCAGCAACATCCTAGCCGAGTTCAATGCGGCGCGCGTCCAGATCATGACACCGTTCTACGTCGCCGACCCGGCCGAACCCAAGGTGGCGGAGCTGCCGTCCACGACCTGACGCTTAAGCTGCGGCGCCTGCGCAGCGCGCATCCAAGCGAGATTGTCGCAAAGTGGGTCTTGCGCGCCGGTCCATCTATGCAATGTGCGAACAACCCCGCAGTGTGGGTTACAACATAACGATTCGCTTAGGAGGAGAAATTCATGAAGCCGCTCTACGCACTTCCGTTTGCGCTCTCCCTGGTCGCGGGGGCCGCCGTGGCCGATGTCACTCAGGAGCAACTCGACGCGATCTCGACACCGGACGAGGTTGAAACCTCGATCGGCACGCTCGAATTCATCGATGGTGCGCCACTGCCGGAAACCTCGAAGAAGGTTTACGACTACCTCGACACGATGCGGGGCGTGGACACCTTCCTGAAAGGAATCCCCGCAGCCTCGATGTACGCGATCATTCACGGCACCGAGGGCCTTGGCGCCGAAGAGGCCCATCAGATCGTGATCTTCGACAAGATGGCGGGACCCGCACAGATCGGGCTCACCTACAACAACACGACGATGTACATCTTCCCGACCACGGACCTTGAACGCGATGGTCCGACGGTTGTCGAAGTCCCTCCCGGTGCGCTTGGGGCGCTGAACGACGCTTACTTCCGGTATGCCGGAGATGTCGGGCCGGCAGGCGAGGACAAGGGCAAGGGCGGCAAGTATCTCATCCTGCCGCCGGGCTATGACGGCGCCGTCCCGGATGGATACTTCCTCCTGCGCCCGCGAACCTACAAGAACTGGCTGCTGCTGCGGTTCTCAATTGCCGACGGCATGGAGAAAGCCGCGGACTTCATCAAATCGAACCTGAAGATGTACCCGCTGTCAAAGGCGGACAATCCGCCGGCGATGGAGTTCATCAGCGGTTCGGACGAGCCCTGGAACACCGTTCATGCCAACAATTTCGAGTTCTACAACGAGCTGAACGCGGTCATCCAGAAAGAGCCGATCGACTTTATCGATCCGGAAACACGCGGGCTGTTCGCCTCCATCGGCATCGAGAAGGGCAAGCCCTTCGCTCCGGATTCGCGGATGCGTGCAATCCTCGACGACGCAGTCGCCATCGGCAATGCTGCGGCCCGGTCAATCGTCTGGTATCCGCGGGTGGACGGGACGCTTGATGGCATCAAGGTCTTCGCGGACCGGGGATACACCACTGGCTTCAACGACAAGGACGTGTTCTTCAATGGTGACGATGACTTCACCATGAACACGGACGCCCGCGTGGCATTTCATTACGGCTACACGGTGGTGACGCCCGCGATGGCGAGCCCACGGCCAGGGACAGGCTCGGACTACGGCGTCGCGTATCTTGACAACAATGGGCAGCCTTTCGACGGCTCGAAAACCTACAAGGTCACTCTGCCACCCAACCCGCCTGTCAACAATTTCTGGGCCTACACCGTGTACGATCCGCAAACGCGGTCCATGCTGCAAACCGATCAGCCCGCGCCGTCGCTCGACAGCATCCAGCGCGATCCGGAGGTGAACGCGGACGGCAGCATCGACGTCTACTTCGCGCCGGAAGCTCCGGAAGGCAAGGAAGCCAACTGGATCCAGACGGTCCCGGGCAAGGGTTGGTTCACCGCGCTGCGGATGTACGGCCCGCTCGAGCCCTGGTTCGAGCAAAGCTGGAAACCGGGCGACATCGAACTCGTGAAGTGAACCACAATCAATCTTTGCGGCCGACGGAGCACTGTCGGTCGTGAAACTGCATCTAGATCACCGGAGGAATCCAATGAGAACGGCACTTGCTTTCACACTCGGCGCCGCTTTGCTGTCCAGCAACGCACTCGCGGAACCGATTGTCGTAACCGAGGAGAATTTTGCGCAGGCCTACACCAACCTGCGTTTTCAGCGGATCATCGAAGCAGCCGGCGGCCTGAACACCTTCCTGACGATGCCAGTGCCGAGCAGCGATCCGGCCAAGCAGTTCGTCGTTCGGATGAACAGGGACACGGCCTATTCGACCTCGGTCTTCGACCTGTCCAGCCGGCAGGTGTACATCACCATTCCGGAGACCGATCAGTACGTCACAATCCAGATCATTGATGAGAACCACGAAACGCAACGCATGATCTACGGGCCGGGCCGCTATAACGTCACGGCCAAGACCGACTTCGCGTTCATCATCGTACGGACGCTGGATCCGGATATCCGTGAGAAGATCGTTGTCGAGGCGCCCGCGCCCAAAGACTTCGTGGTGCAGGATTGGGAGATGGAGTCGTTTGCCGAGGTCGAGGCGAAAGGCAACGCAGACTTCAGCGACGGCTACCATCAGGCTACCGCCTACGGCAATCAGGAGGCCGGCCAGACAGCCTACATGAACTATGTCGGCGCCGCCGGTGGCTGGGGAGGCGCGATGGTTCACGACAACATTTACCAGACGAGCCCTTACTTCGACGCAGACGGCTGCTACGAGACGACATTCAAGGATCCGAAGGCTGAATACTTCTGGTCCGCGACCGTCTACAACGGCGATGGTTACATGTTCAACGACGTGGCGAACATCTCCAGCGAGATGGACCCGGTCCAGAACGAGGACGGCACGTACACGTTACGGTTCGGATGCGACGGACAGCCGAATAACATACCCACTCTCGAGGGCAATACGACGGGTAAGTTCAACGTCTTGATGCGCCACTATGGGCCGAGCGAGATGGTGAGTAACTTCGAGTTCGGATACAACATGACGCAGTTCATCCGGACAGTGGAGTGACGGGCGCAGTCCAACCGCTGAAGCCTGAGGCGCTGGTTAGGTAGCGTCTCGGGCGAGCGACATCGAACTTGTCAAATGAGGAAACGGAACGTGGCCTGTGCGCGTCAGGCCTGGCCACTCGTTACCAAGATTCTGACCCTCAGACACGACATGGAAGGAAACGCAAAGACGATGAGAAACACGACCGCGATCTTCGCCGCGTTGACGCTCCTACCGTCGCTCGCGATGGCGGACGTCACTCAGGAGCAACTCGATGCGATCTCGACGCCGGACAAGGTCGAAACGTCGATCGGCACGCTCGAGTTCATCGACGGCGCGCCGCTGCCCGAGACATCGGAAAAGGTCTACGACTACCTCGACACCATGCGGGGCGTAGACTCCTTCCTGAAGGGGATCCCCGCCGCGTCGGTGTTCATGCTGATCGAAGGTGCTCACAGCATCGGCGCTGTAGAAGCCCATCAGGTCATGATCTTCGACAAACTGATGAACTCCAAATCGCTGTTCCTGACCGGCAACAGTACGACGATGTATGTGGTCCCCGATCTTGATCTTGAGCGGGACGGTCCGACCGTTGTCGAAGTACCACCCGGCGCACTTGGCGCGCTCAACGATGCGTACTTCCGCTACATCGCGGATGTTGGTCCTGCGGGCCCCGACAAGGGAAAGGGCGGGAAATACCTTGTCCTGCCTCCGGGCTATGACGGCGATGTGCCTGATGGTTACTTCGTCGTGCAATCGCCCAGCTACCGGGTCTGGAACTTCATGCGCATGTCCGTCGCGGACGGGCTGGAAGCGGCTTACAAGAATGTTGCCGAAAACCTGCGTGTCTACCCTCTCAGTAAGGCCGACAACCCGCCCGCGCTGGAGTTGATCAGCGCGTCTGGCAAGTCGTTCAACACCGTCCATGCCAACAACTTCCAGTTTTACGAGGAACTGAACGCTGTCATCCAGAAAGAGCCGATCGACTTCTTTCCGCCAGAGACGCGCGGGCTTTGGGCGTCGATCGGGATCGAGAAGGGCAAGCCTTTCGAGCCTGACGAGCGAATGCGGGCAATTCTGAAAGACGCAGTGGCCATTGGCAACGCGACGGCCCGGTCCATCGTCTGGCATCCGCGCTTGGAGGGGATGATGGCAGGGGTGCAGACGTTCGAGGGGATGAACTGGAACACTGCCTTCCTGAACCAGAACGTGTTCTTCAACGGCTCTGACGGCGAGACCATGAACACCGAAGCGCGCGTGACGTTCCACTATCCCTACACGGCGGTCACGCCCGCAATGGCCAAGCCGAGACCGGGCGTTGGCTCGGACTACCGGATCGCCTTCCTCGATATCGAAGATGAGCCGTTCGACGGATCGAAGACCTACAAGGTCACGATGCCGCCAAACCCACCGGTCGCCGATTTCTGGGCCTTCACGCTCTACGATACACAAACACGCTCGATGTTGCAGACGGATCAGCCGCTGCCGTCAATCGACAGCATCCAGAACGATCCGAAGCTCAATGAGGACGGGTCGATCGACATCTACTTCGCCCCTGAAGCTCCGGAAGGGTGGGAGGAGAACTGGGTTCAGACCATCCCCGGCAAAAGCTGGTTCACGATCCTGAGGATGTACGGTCCGAAGGAAGAGTGGCTCAGCGGAAATTACGTCCCGGGCGAGATCGAACTGGTCGAATGACCTGACGCGCTCCGCCTGCTTCTCAGCGGGTGGGGCACTTCAACAGAGATATTTTTCGAAGCCGATTACCGGTGAAGACAAGGGGACCACCTCGTGACCAACTTTTCCTCCCGATCGCTCGGATCGTCATTTCTACTGTCGGCCACGCTGATCGCCGGCCCCGCGCTCGCAGAACCGAAGTACGCCGCAGACGTGCCGGAAGCCGTGACCACACCGGACGTGGTCGAGACCGAGACACTGGGCAAGCTCGAATTCTTCGACGGCATGCCCAACCCGGAGACGGTCCAGAAGACCTATGACAATCTCGACCTGATCCGGGCCACCACGGCGTTCCTCGATGGGATCAGGATCGCCTCGCTGCGGGGGATGTTCCAGGGTTACGAGGAGATCGGCGCCGCGCCGAACGAAATCGTCATCACCGAAAACCTGATGGATGCGCGTTCGATCTGGCTGACGCCGAACACCACGACCATCTACATCGGGTCCAACGTGAATATCTCCGAAGGCCCGGTCGTCATTGAGGTTCCGGCGGGTCTGCTCGGCCTGCTCGACGACGCGGCCTTCGAGTTCGTTGCGAACATCGGTGCGCTCGGGCCGGACAAGGGCAAGGGCGGCAAGTACCTGCTCATGCACAACGACGATGAGACGCCCGTGCCCGAGGGCTATTTCGAGCTGCGCACCAAGACCTTCGAGCACTGGCTTCTGCTGCGGCGCTCGCCCGGTCCCGACGGCGATGTCGAGGGGCCTGTGGCCGAGATCAAGGCGGGATTGAATGTCTATCCGCTGAGCGAGGCGGCCGACCCGCCCGCAGAGACCTTCATCAATGTCTCGGGCAAGCAGTACAACACCGTCCACGCCAACGACGAGATTTTCTACGAGGAGATCAAGACGGCGCTCGACAACAATCCGGTCGGTGCGTTCTCGCCTGAAATCGTCGGCACGTTTGCCTCGATCGGTCTGCGCAAGGGCGAGCCCTTCGAGCCGGACGCCCGGATGCAGAAGATCCTGACCGAGGCAGCGGCGATTGCCAACGCGACCGCCCGAGCGATCACCTATGCCGGCCGCGATCCCGGGATCTACTTCTATGAGGACCGCCAGTGGAATTCGCCCTTCCAGCGACAGAGCCACTAGTTCCTGGAGAACGGGGCGCGGGTGCTCGATGACCAGACCTACTTCTTCTATATGGCGACCGGGATCACTCCGGCCATGACGGAACCGCCAGTGGGCTCGGGATCGGTCTATGCGATGACTGCCCGGGATATGAATGGCGTGTATCTGGACGGCGGCAAAACCTATTCGATGACGTTGCCTGGACCCGTGCCCGCCAAGAACTTCTGGTCCCTGATGCTCTACAGCGGGCAGACGCGATCGATCCTCGAGACCGACCAGAAATCCGGCGGGATTGACTCCAATCGCGAGGGCATTCGCGCGAACGAGGATGGCGGCTACACGATCTATGTGGGGCCAAAGGCTCCGGAGGGCTGGGAGAACAACTGGGCTCAAACGCTGCCGGGCAAGAGCTTCAACGTGATGCTGCGCCTCTACGGACCGCTTGAGCCCTGGTTCGAGAAGACGTGGAAGCCGAGCGACTTCGAACTGGTCGGCGACTGAGCCAGGCCGTCAAACAAGAACCGGCGCCGTTTCGCGCTCAAGCCGTCTGCCGTTCTGGACACTTGAGCGGGCGCTGGTTCTGCAGGCCGAGGGGAGTGTGACTTGGAACCGGCTTTCTTCCCGGAACTCGTCGAACGGATGAACGGACCGTTGAGAGGCCGCCTGCTTCTGCAGCCCGCTCTGGCCTCGTTCTTTGCCATCCGCGACGGCATGCGCGACGCCCGCGAAGGGCTGCCGCCGTATCTTTACGCACTGGTGTTCCGAAAGGAGCAGCGCCGCGACCGGATCGCCCACGCATGGTCGTCGGCGGGCATGGTCGCGATCATGGCCTTTGCCCTCGACAGCGTTTTCCAACTCATAACACAGGGCGAGTTCCGGCCGCTCGACGCGGCGATCATGGCCTGCCTGCTCTGTGCACTCCCCTATACCCTTTTGCGCGGTCCTGCCGCGCGCATCGCGCGACGTCGCCTTTGGGCGCGCCCGGACCCAGACAAGGAGCGTCCCCGCACATGATCTCACATTTCAGGAAAGCAAGCGGATGCTTCGCTGCGTCCGCGTTCTGCGCGCTGATCGGCAGCTCTGCAGCCGCCCAGGACGGCAGCGGAGATCTCGCCAAGCAGTTGTCGAACCCGATCGCCTCGCTGATCAGCGTGCCGATCCAGTCGAACTACGATGGCGGTTTCGGCACGGCTGACGGCTCGCGCCTCACGACGAACATCCAGCCCGTCATCCCGGTGTCGATCAGCGAAGACTGGAACCTGATCTCGCGCACGATCCTCCCGGTCGTCTGGCAAGATGACATCGCGGGAGCATTGGGCGAGCAATTCGGTCTCGGCGACGTCGTCCAAAGCGCATTTTTCTCACCGAAGGCGCCGACCGGAAGCGGGATCATATGGGGTGCCGGGCCGGTGATCGCATTGCCCACGGCGACCGACGATCTGCTCGGCAGCGGCAAACTCGGTCTTGGTCCGACAGCGGTCGCATTGACGCAGCGCGGGCCGTGGACGGTCGGATTTCTCGGCAACCATATCTGGTCTGTCGCAGGCGAGGGCGGCAGGTCCGACGTGAACTCGACCTTCGTGCAACCCTTCGCGGCCTACAATGCGCCCGGCGGGTGGACCTTCGGGCTGAACAGCGAGTCGACCTACAACTGGGAGACCACGGACTGGTCCGTGCCGATCAACGCGACGGTCGCGAAGCTGGTTACCTTCGGTCAGCAGCCGGTCCAGTTCACCGGCGGCGTGCGCTACTGGGCAGCCAGTCCGGATTCAGGCCCGGACGGCGTGGGCGCCCGGCTCCAGGTAACTTTTCTCTTTCCTAAATGAGGCCAGCGGCATGAAACGAATGACGACGGCGGCTTTCGCGGCCGCCCTGGCACTCTATCTGCCGGTCACTGTGTCCGCGCAGGACGGCTCGACGACCGCGGATCTCTCGAAGAAGCTCTCGAACCCGATCTCGGACCTGAATATCGTGCCGATCCAGACGGACTTCGATTTTGGCTTCGGACCGGAGGACGGCTGGCGGATGACGACCGTCGGACAGCCGGTGATCCCGATCTCGATCAACGAGGAATGGAACGTGATCTCGCGCACGATCGTGCCCGTGATTGCTCAGGACGACATTGCGGGATCGTCTGGCCAACAGTTCGGACTGGGCGACGTGTTGCAGAGCACATTTCTTTCGCCCAAGGATCCGACCTCCGCCGGTATTGTCTGGGGCGTCGGTCCGGCGGTCCTGATCCCGACGGCTACAGACGACCTGCTGGGCGCGGGCAAGCTCGCGGTTGGCCCGACTGCGGTCGCGCTTCGCCAAAGCGGTCCCTGGACGGTCGGCGCGCTGGCAAACCACGTGTGGTCCGTTGCTGGCGAAGACTCGCGCGCGGATGTCAACCTGACCTACATGGAACCGTTCGTGACGTATGACACGCCGGACGGATGGACCTTCGGAGCGAATGTCGAGTCCACCTATGACTGGGAGCTCAATGCCTGGTCCGCACCGATCAACGCCCTGATCTACAAACTGGTTACGTTCGGAGAGCAACCCGTACAATTCTTCGCAGGCGTTCGATACTGGGCGGAGAGCCCGGACGAGGCCGCCGAGGGTGTCGGGTTTCGCGCAGGCGTCACGCTCCTGTTCCCGAAGTAAAGGCCTGCCCGAGCGCCTCGGAAACACGCCAACGGTAGAACTTGTTCCGATTCAGGCGCAAAGCCCGGCCTCTGCTCGTCAATGCTTCAGCATTCGCTCGAGCGCGGGACCGATGTCCCGGTCTTCGAATTCGAAACCGGCGTCGAGGAGCTTCTTGGGCGACACGCGTTGCCCCAGCAGCACAAGCTCCAGCCCCGCCTGACCCATGAATGCGCGAACCATCGCGCCCGGCATCGGAATGAAGCTTGGCCGGTTGAGTGCCGAGCCGATCGCGGCAGCAAACTTGGCGTTTGTGCAAGGGTTCGGTGCGACCATGTTCACCGGGCCGGTCACGTCCGGACGATCGATCAGAAACACGATCGCATTCACCAGATCCCTCAGGGAGATCCAGGACACAATCTGCCGACCGGTTCCGTGACGGCCTCCCAGGAAAATCTTGAAGGGTTTGACGGTCTCCGTCAGTGCTCCGCCGTCCGACGCAAGAACGACACCGATCCTGAGATTGACGACCCGCGCGCCATTTGCGGATGTGGATGCTGTGGCCCCCTCCCAGAGTCTGAAGAGCTCGTAGAGATAGCAGTTCTTCCCCTCTTTTGGCTCGTCGCCCTCGACGAAGGCCCTGTGGTCCTCGCTGTGGACGCCGTACGCGTGCACGGACGATGCGTTGATGAGCTGGGTTTCGGGGTGAGCGGCGCAAACATCCGAGCAGATTTTGGTCGATTCGAACCGGCTGCGCGTCATGATCTCCTTGTAGGCGTCATTCCATCTTTTTTCTGTCACGCCGGCCCCGGCGAGGTTCACGATTGAACGTAGGGCAATTGGCTCTGCGTTGCTAAATGCGTCCCAGGTCAAATGGCCCGCCGCAAAGGGAAAGTCGCGCCTCAGTCTTTCGGTGTTGCGACCGACCACGAACACCTGGTCGCCACGCTCGGTCAGCTTCGCCGCCAAAAGCGAGCCAACGAGACCGCTCGCACCGCAGATCGCGACCGCGCTCATGCCAATTCGTTCCGACAAGCGGCGCGGCAGATCGCTTCACCCCGGCTCTTTTGCAGCGTTCGCCGGACGTCGCTGTCAGTTGGATTGTTGCCGCGCATCGCGCCGCGTTGCGTCACTCTTCTCAAGTCGTCGTGCTGCATCGTCTTCTCGCCACGGTCACGATTATCTTGCGCCAAGACGTTGCGCTGATCCCGCGCGCGGGCCAGATGCACATCGCGTCAATGATGTGCAGTCCGCCTCAGTCTGGTTGAGTTGCCGAGGGTTCGACGTATGAATTCCTGCAGTCAACGCACCAGGGAGGGGCGGTGTGCAGAGCCAGAACTCGCAGAACCTCTACACGTCGGCGATCCTGTTGGGACCGATCTGCGCGATCTTGGGTCTGGATTGGGATGACGTTCTCGCGGCGGCCGGGCTTCGCTACACCGACGCGCGCAGCGGCGGTTTGCTTGTATCGGGCGATGACTACGTCTCGATCTGGAATGCCATCGTCGTGCTATCCGGCGCAGAGCAACTTGCCACCGATCTCGGACTCCGCATGGCTCAGGGGCCCGCAATACCAGTGCTCTTTGCGATCTCCTCGGCACCGGATTTTGAAACCGGTGTGACGCGCATGGCACGATACAAGCATCTCTTTGGGCCGATGCGGTTCGCGATAAACCGTACGAAAGCCGATTGCGTCATTGAGGTCGTTCCGGACGGTATCCTCACGAATCTGCCTGTCTCCTTCAGCAGCGCACAGATCATCTTTCTCCACGGCAAGGCCGAGGCCCTGGCTACGCGAACCTTCACCCCGTCGTTCGTGAGCCTGCCCCTTCCCGCGACGGAACGCGAAAACCTGACCGACCTGTTCGGAAGGGAACCCGCGTTTGGCCAGCCGACGCTCTGCTATGCGGCCTCCGATATGAGGATCCCGTTCGTATCCCAGAACGATGAGCTATGGGCGGCGACGGAAGAGGATCTGCAAACGCAAAATCTGATCATTTGCGGCGAGAGCGCCATGACCCATCGCGTGCGGGCCTCGTTGCTGGAGGCGTTCGCGACCACTGAACCGACGATTGCCCATGTCGCCGCCCGTCTGAACACCAGCAAGAGCACGTTGCAGCGCCGCTTGCGAGACGAAGACACGACCTTTCAGGAACTTCTCGACGCCACGCGGAGCGAACTGGCCTTGCGCTACCTGCGGTCAAGCGCTCTGAGCAACCAGCAGATCGCGCATCTGCTTGGGTATCGCGACACCAGCGCCTTTCAACGCGCGTTCAGAAAATGGACCGGCAAGACGCCGCAAGAGTTGCGGCGCGGCGGACGCGAGCCGCCGCCAGGGCGCATTACCGTCACCTAAAGCAACAAGCGCATCCGCCTGCATAGAAACTGGAAATGTCGATCGACGAGTTCGGCAACGAAACAGGTTTGTCCGGAGCAAAGGTCGCGACACGCCTCCTCCGGGCGTTCCTGCATCACCTGGCGCCCATCGAAAAGGACCAAACTCATGAGCATTCAAATGAAATGGATCATAACTCTCTTGATGGCCGCCACGATCTTCAAGGCGCAGACGATCCTCTTCCTGTCATCGGTGGAAGCCTTCGGCGGCCCGGCCGCGAACGCCTGGTTCGGGCCTTGGCTCAGCGACGCGATCATCGGCGTACTGGTGCCGGCGATGATCTACGTTCTGTGGAAGGGACGTGGTCCGCGCGCATGGGGTGCATTGATCGTCTACAACAGCCTGGGGGCGTTCGATTACTCCCAAGGGCTCCTGACCCAGTATTTCGACCCCATGCCAGCGGAGATGGCGTCTCCAACGACTGTGTATCTCGGCATCGGCGTGTTTATGGTCTTGCAGCTGATTGCGATCTGGCTGCTATTCCGCAGAGGCGTCATGGCACACTTCTGTCCTAGCTAGCGGAGGGCGTGAGCACTTCAGCCGTAAACACGCACCCGGAGCATCTGGCCCGGAGGTTCCGATCATAGATCTGTAAGGAACGGGGCCGGTCAACGGCGGGCGCCCTTTTGGTTAGCCTACGGTGAAACCAATTGACCGCTGATCTTCATGGTACCGCCTCCCCGGCTCGAACGGGGGACCTCTGGATCCACAATCCAGCGCTCTAACCAACTGAGCTAAGGCGGCACGTCGGCGGGACATACCGGCGCACCCGGGGAATTTCAAGGGTTCCGGTAGCGGATTTCAACCAGCGCACTGGCGCCCGCACGCGACGCAGTGTAATGGGTCGCGGCACCCCAAGATCGGACGAGGCCATGGGAATCAATTCGGAAAGCAACCTCGATACCAACCTGCAGATTGGTCCGACCAGCGAAGGCATGGTCCGGATCTATGTCACAGGCTCGGGCGTCGATCTGCCGATGGATTTCGATCCCGACGATGCCGATGAAATCGCGCAGGAACTGATGGCTGCCGCAGCTCGGGTGCGCGGCAAACCAGAAAAATCGAAGAAGAAACGTTAGCTTCGAGTCGACGACGCGCTGTCATCGCCCGCAGGCCGTTTCCCACCGCGGCGACCATCCAAGACCTCAGATCTCATGCAGAGCCGCCAGCAGGTGCGAGGTTCGGGCGTCCGAATCGAAGGCACGCGCGCGAACGGCGCAGATCGTATGCCACGGCACATCCCGGTCAGGAAAGACCCGTTGCAGAGCGCCTCGGTCCAGATGCATCTGCAGCAGGGCAGTGTGTCCGATCAGGATGCCGTCGCCTGCCATGCATCGTTCGACGGCAATGCTGTAAAGCGAATGGGTCGGCCCGCGATCCGGCGCGTGGTGCTCGAAGCCCTGAGCGCTCAGCCACATGGCCCAGTCGTCGCGCCATGCAAGATCGTGGATCAGCTGCCGACTTCAGATCATCGGGTGTCCTGAGGCTTTCAGCAAGATCAGGCGCCGCGACCGGCGCGAGCGTAGAATTGGCAAGCACAGCTACCTCGCCCGGCGATCCGCCGAGCATGTCCTGAGGGTAGATTGCGATGTCGAACTCTCCGCGTTCCAGGTTCGGCGGGACATCGAGCGCGTGGATCGCGATGTTGGCATCCGGCATACGGGCCTGCAGTTCCGAGAGCCTCGGGCTGAGCCACAACTGTGCAACGGCCGGAAGTGCTGCGATCCGGATCTCGGAGCGTGCGCCCGCGTGGCGAAGCGCTTGGGCGACGGAGCCGAGCGCCGTGAAACCGGTCTCGAGCTTCGGCAGCAGCAGCAGCGCAAGAGGCGTCGGCACCACGCCTTGAGCCTGACGCTCGAAAAGCTGCGCACCGGCCCAGCTTTCCAGCTTCTTGATCTGCTGCGCCACTGCGCCCGGCGTGACGCAAAGCTCCTCGGCCGCGCGCAGAAAGCTGCGATGGCGGAGCGCGGACTCGAATGCCCGCAACGCGTTGAGCGGGACTGCGGTCGGGCGGGGCGGAGACAGCGGCATCGTCTTGTGAGTCTGGAATAGAAAATCTAGGTCTGGATCTGTTTAGAACTGGTTTGCCGCCGACGGGCAAGGCTGTCATGCCAATGCACGGGAAGAGCAGGAGGATGGACATGGCACATCTTGCCAAGCGCGACTGGGTTCCGGCGCCATGTGAAGACTATGTGCAGCAGGTTGCCACCGGTGCGGATGCGCCCAGCGATGACGTTGCGGCCCGGCTAGACGCGCTGGTCGCGGAAAATGCCAAGATCCACGACGAGGACTGCATCAACCTGAACCCGGCGACGAACGTGACCAATCCGGCGGCCGAGCGGCTTCTGGCGCGCGGGATCGGGTCGCGCCCCTCGCTGGGATACCCTGGCGACAAGTACGAAATGGGGCTGGAAGCCATCGAGCAGATCGAAGTGCTCGCAGCAGCGCTGGCGGCCGAGATCTTCCGCGCGAAATATGCCGAGATCCGGGTCGCTTCGGGCGCAATGGCGAACCTCTATGCGTTCATGGCGTGCTGCAAGCCCGGCGATGCGATCATCGTGCAAGGCCCTGAGATCGGTGGTCACGTCACGCATCAGGCGCCTGGGGCTGCCGGGCTCTACGGGCTGCAAATCCATCACGCTCCCGTGCGCCATCAGTACTACTCGGTCGATGTCGATGCTCTCGCGGCATTGGCGCGCGAGGTCCGTCCCAGCCTGATAACCTTGGGCGGATCGCTGAACCTCGAACCGCATCCGGTGGCCGAGGTGCGCGAGATCGCTGATGAGGTCGGCGCGAAAGTGCTGTTCGATGCCGCGCATCTGTGCGGGATGATCGCCGGAGGCGCCTGGGAGAACCCGCTCGAGCTCGGGGCGCACCTGATGACAATGTCGACTTACAAATCGCTGGGCGGTCCGGCAGGCGGGCTGATCGTGAGCAACGATGCCGAACTGGCCGAGCGACTGGATGCCATCGCGTTCCCCGGGTTGACGGCGAATTTCGACGCGGCGAAGGCCGCCGCTCTGGCGATCACGCTGCTCGACTGGCGCGACAACGGCGCGGACTATGCCGCCGAGATGGTGCGCACGTCGCGCGCGCTGGCGGCGCATCTCTTCATCGAAAAGGTCCGGCCCTATATTCCACAAGAGGTCGTGACGCGGTCGCACCAGTTCGCGGTCGACGCGCGCCCCTATGGCGGCGGGCAAACCGCGTCGAAGCATCTGCGCCGGGCCAATATCCTCGCCTGCGGGATCGGACTGCCGTGGCCCGGGATCGAAGGCGACCTGAACGGATTGCGGCTTGGCACGCCCGAGATCGTGCGGCGGGGCATGACGGCGGACCACATGCCGGAGCTGGCGCAACTGATCTCGCGTGCCCTGCACGGAACGCCCGAGGACGTCGCGCCGGAGGTCACGGCCTTCCGCAAGCGGTTCCAGGGCCTGCATTTCATCCGCACATAGCCCACTAACAGTGGTCTTGGAGGAAGCATGAACTCGGACCCGAACCGGATCCTTTGGACCAGGGTTGACGTTTCAGGTCACGATGCCTGCCGGATCCGGCAGACGGACGGTGGATGGAACCTCACGGGCAGCGCGGTCGCCAGTGAGGCCGGGTCGGTGATCACCGCGCTCTCTTACCAGATCGACCATGACGCGGGTTGGGTGACGCGCTCCGCCCAGGTCAGCGGTTTCGCGGGCAGTCAGGATATCGATCTTACGATCCTGCGCTCCGGCGACGGAAACTGGACCGTCAACGGCGCCCCGGTGCAATCTGTCCAAGGCTGCGTCGACATCGACCTCGGCTTCACGCCTGCAACGAACACGACGGCAATCCGGCGCGCCAAGCTCGACGTCGGCGGGCGCGCGTCCGGGATCGCCGCATGGCTGGATGACGCTGATTGGACCCTGAAGCCTCTGGAGCAATCCTATCTGCGCCGGTCCGGGGAAACCTACACTTACGCGTCTCCGGGCCATGATTTCACGACGGACCTGTCAGTGAACGAAAGCGGCCTCGTGACCGAATATCCCGGGTTCTGGGTCCATCTCGTCTGAGCGAAATGCGCCGCGCGGCGCGCGCCCTCGCGCATCCTGCAAACGGCCGGTCGCACGCAACGATTCCCAAGATCTCCACGCATGGCTACCATCCGGCCCGAACCGGGAGGCGCAAATGACCAGCACGATCACATCCATCGAGGCGATCCCGATCGGATTGCCCTTCACGCAACACGACGGTCCGCCCGCCGGGTTCTTCGGCACGGTCTGGCAGGCGCTGGATTACCTGCTGATACGCGTCGAGACCTCGGACGGCATTGTCGGCTGGGGCGATGCCTTCGCCTATAACGGCCTCGCGGCGTCGAAGGCGGCGCTCGAGACGATCGTCGCGCCCGCGGCACTCGGCATCAACGCTGACGATATCGGCGGCGTGGCAGACCGGCTCGCCCGCGTGCTGCATCCTCTGGGCCGCTCCGGAGCCATTCAGCATGCCCTGAGCGGGCTCGACATCGCGCTCTGGGACATTGCCGGAAAGCGTGCCGGACTGCCGGTCCACCGCCTGCTGGGTGGGGCAGGGCGCGCGGCGATCCCGGCCTATGCGAGCCTCTTCCGGATCGGCGACAATGCGGTTGTCCGGCAGGTCTGCTCGGGCCTTGCCGAGGAAGGCTACACCGCGATCAAACTGCACGAGATCGATCCGGTCTCGACGCTCTGGGCGCGCGAAGGCGCAGGCGCCGAGGTCGAGATCATGATGGACGTCAACTGTCCCTGGGATCTCGTCGAAGCGCGCGATGCGGCGGAGATCATGCGTCCGGCCCGGCTGAAGTGGCTCGAAGAGCCGATCTGGCCGCCGGAAAACCTCGCTGCCTTGTCTGCATTGCGCGGCAGCGGGATACCGCTGGCGGCTGGCGAAAACTGCCCGAACGCCCACGAGATGCGGCGGCTCGCCGAGACACCGGGGCTCGATTATGTGCAACCGAGCGTGACCAAGATCGGCGGCATCACGGCTTTCCACCGCGCAGCGACCGCAATCGAACTGGCGGGCAAGCGGGTCGCGCCGCACTCACCCTATTTCGGCCCGGGACTGCTCGCAACGCTGCATCTGGCCGCTGTCTTTCCGTCGATGGAGTATCTCGAGGTGTTCGGCGCGACGCTGAAGGTCCCGCTGTTCGAGGGATACGGGATGCCCGAGGCCGACTGCACCTATCGCATCCCGACCGGACCGGGTCTGGGCGCCGATCCGATCCCCAAGGTGATCGAGCGCCATCGCCTGGACTGACGGCGCGGAGGCCGTGCCGACCTCGCGGCGAACCTGATCAGCTTCGCGTCGACCCGTGCGCGGCGGAACAACAGTGCCGCGGCATGGCAATCCCGGACGCACGTGTTTTGACGCTCGCAAATGGCATCACCGTGCAACCGTACAGATCGTGCATGTGCTTGACTTGCACGCCCTCAACTCGCTTCATGGACGCGCCAACCTGATCGCCGCGTTCGACCAGACCAGCGACCGACCCAACAGCTCGCACTCCCTTTTCGGTTGTGCGCGAGAGAGGAAGGCAGAAACGGTTCCGACCGCGGAGACGGGCACAATGCCGATCAGAACACTGACTATTGTCGCGGCTTTTGCGGCGAGCCTCTTGAGCGCGCAGGTTGCAGTAGCGAAGGACGCCGACGCGGGCGCCAAGCTCTACAAGAAGCAGTGCCGAGGGTGCCACGGCCCGACCGCCAAGGGGCTCGCCAGCTATCCGAAGCTGGCTGGACAGCCGTTCGACTACCTTGTCCTGCGTCTCGAACAGTACCGCGCCGGCGAGCGGCTCGGCCCCAATACGCCCCTCATGGCGCCGCGCGCCCGGAAGCTCTCGGACGAAGACATCGCCAACATCTCGACCTGGATCGTCGAGCGATCGAAATAGCGGTGGCTCGCCACGGCTGCCCGTAAAGCCCGGGACACCTGCGGGGATCTTCGCCCCCGCGCGCCGTTGCTGGCAAACAGCCTCCATTGCTCCCAACAAGTTACAATCATCACGCAATTTTGGATGTGATGGTTTCATTCTTGGGTTGCGGATGCGCCCCAAACTGACACAGGCTAGCCGCGCGCCACGCAAGATGGCGTGGGCGTTCTCGCGACGTACCAGAAGCTAGATTCTAGGGAGAACAGAATGACTAAGCGAAAGCTGAGTGCTCTTTTGCCAATCCTGTTGGGCTCCGTCATCTGCGCGGCACCGGCACTTGCGCAGAATACGACCAGCCTGAAACACACGCTGGTGCTCGATGAGCTCGAGAACCCGTGGGACATGGCGTTCCTCGCCGATGGAACGATGTTCTATACCGAGAAGTGCAAGGGCCTTTCGGTGCGGATGCCGTCCGGCGACATCAAGGCGCTCCTGGGCATGAACGACTCCTCCGGTTACGCCACGACCGCGGACGACCTGTTCTGCGAAGGTCAGGCCGGCATGATGGGTGTCGCCGTCGATCCGGCGTTCAACGAGAACCGGCGCATCTACGTCTACTCGACCTCGAACATGTCGACGCCGCACACCAACCGGCTGATGCGGATGACGGTGTCCGATGACTTCTCGAATGTCGCCGACCGCGTCGATATCGTCGATGACGTGCCTTACAAGATGAAGGCGTCGGATCACCCGTTCGGCGGGCCCGGCGCGCACAATGGCGGCCGCGTCCGGTTCAACCCGAGCGACGGGTTCCTCTACCTGACCACCGGCGACACGCACAATGGAGAGGTGCCGCAGAGCCCGACGATGATGGGCAGCAAGGTTCTGCGCATCAACACCGACGGCTCGCCCGCAGCCGGCAACACCCCGCCCGTGGGCTTCGACAAGCGGACCTACAGCTATGGCCACCGCAACGTGCAGGGCATCGCGTTCCACCCGGGCACCGGCACGCCGATCACCGCCGAGCACGGCCCGTGGCATTCGGATGAGGTCACCGTGCTGCGCAACGGCGGAAACGCAGGCTGGGATCCGCGCCCGAACATGGCTGGCCGCGGCGCGTGCCCGGACAACTATTGCGGCTACAGCCCGAACCAGATGGACGGCGAGAACCGCTTCCAGCGCGCATCGTGGATGCCGATGACCGACTTCGCGACCTATCCGGCAGCGATGCCGCCGATCTGGAACAACAACGGCTGGTCGCAGGGAACCTCGTCGGCCGCGTTCCTCGACGGCGATGCCTGGGGCGACTGGAACGGCTCGATGGTCGTCGGGATCATGGGGATCGGCTTCGGCGGGACGCCGCTCGGCCAGCGCATCGAGGTGCTGACGCTGAACGACGCCGGTACAGATGTCGATGCGGTCACGACCATGACCTTGCCGATGGACTCCGGACGGTTCCGCTCGGTCGTGATGGGACCGGATGGCAGCCTATACACGGCAGTGGACGAAGGGCAGATCCACAAGATCACGCCCTGAGTTGATCAATCCTGCCGCGTCGCCTCTGGCGGCGCGGCCTCGGCGTCAACCGGACCCGGCGCCGAACACGAACTCGTCCGAAATCTCGAACTGCTGATCATCGACGCGCAGAAAATGCGTGTCGTCTTCGACTCGCCAGTCGGTATCGCGACCAACCCCGGACATCGTCGCGCTGGCGGCGACAAACTCACCGTGAACGAAGAAGAGCTGGCGCTTGAAGCCGTTCGGAAAGGTGACGACGACTGTCGCATCTCCACCGACACCGCGCGCGACGGCGGCGGCGCAGATGTCGAGGCTTTGGCCGCGTTCCTGCGCGCAGCGTATGTTCCCTTCGACGTCAAACTCGCGCTTGCGCGCGCGCTTCCGGCTGTCGTCCGCGCCGGTGGGGACCGCGCCGCCCCGCCCGACGGCAGGTGCCAGTCGTTCGGCGGGCGCAAATCCTCGCGCACCGCCGCGAAAGGGTCGGACCTCGCACCAGATTGCCCCATCATTCATCGAGCAACCGAGATTGTTGAGAACTGTCCCCTCGGGAACGGCGGCGAGCGCGTCTGCATCGCTCGATGGTGCGGCGCGCAGATCGAGTGCTGCGCCGGATTCTACCTGCCAGCGTCTGGCACCTCCGTCCGCCGGGTCTCGATAGAGCGCTTGCGTATCCGCGTTCTCAGGCGTCGATTGTTGCGCCCAGGCGTTCGTTGAGGCGGTCTGTAAAAGCGCGGCCGCGATGCAAAGGCAGAGCGCCCGGCATGTCGTTCCCCAGGGATGTGCCAGTTCGGCGGTCAATCGTCCGGTCCTCCGCGCGACATCTTCGGATCGACCCTAGCAAACCTCGCCGCAGCGACCGAGGAAAACCCGGCGCAACATTCGATCTCCCGAAAGGTGAACGGCTTCACACATCGCCGGTGCAGAAAAACCCCGGCAATTCCCGTCAACGCAGGGTGTTCGTCAGATCGCCCAGACCTTCGACGCTGACCTTGATCTCGTCCCCCGGTTCGAGCTTGCCGACACCGGCGGGTGTCCCGGTCAGGATCAGGTCCCCGGCAGCGAGGCGCATAGAATGCGAGATGAACGAGATGATCTCCGGCAGCGACCAGATCATCTGGGCGACGTCACCGTCCTGGCGAAGCTGCCCGTTGACCCACGAGCGGACATAACCCTTGTCGATGTGACCGGTGGCGGCGACCGGGTGGATCGGTCCGATCACTGCGGACTTGTCGAAGCCTTTGCCCCAATCCCACGGGCGGCCCATCTTCTTGGCCACACCCTGGACGTCGCGGCGCGTCAGATCATTGGCGACGCCGTACCCCCAGACGTGGCTCAACGCGTCGTCCTGCGCGATGTCCCGACCACCGGAGCCGAGCGCGACGACCATCTCGCCCTCGTAATGCAGGTCTGACGTCTCGGGGGGAAAGGCGATCTCCTCGCCGTCATGGGCGATTTCGGACGGCGGCTTTCCGAAAAAAAACGGCGGTTCGCGGTCGGGATCGAAACCCATCTCGCGCGTGTGCTCGGCGTAGTTCCGGCCGACGCAGAAGATCCGGCGCACCGGAAACCGTTGGTCCGACCCGGCGATCGCGACACTGGGGGGCGCCGGGGGTGCGAAAACATAGTCGGCCATGGTGGTAACTCCCTGTTCGCCGGCGGCTTAGCGGACTGTGCAGAACATGCCAAGGCATCTCGCGGCGAAGCGACAGGTGCGCCGCAGGAGGCTCAGGAGACCAAAACTTGCAAACCATCGCGCTCGTGACACTTTTGTGTCCTGCGGGCATCGAAAACGACATTATTGTTGCCCGCGGCGACTGGACGGTCGGGACTCGAGCCGCTATCAGCGCCGAAATCGCGAGGGAGCGCCAACTCGACCGGGAGAATCCGGACACGCTGCTGGCAATCGGGGATCCACGCGACAAAGCGAGACACAAAGAGCCCGCGCTCAAGGACGGGACGTGTCGGGACGGGCGGCGGCTTTCTTGGGAAAGTGCAGCCGACGCGCTCACCTGCGTATGGCGGGCGCAACAGGACGGGAGTTGAGAAATGACCGATCAGGCCGCGCCTGCGATCGCCTTGCCGGCGACGTCCGGTACGCAATCTGTCCGGATGTTTGCATGGATCATGACCGCCGCGATCGGCGTCTACGTGCTTAACAATGGCCTGATGTTCTGGGGCGGCTGGCCGGGTGCCGGATCGCTCCTTGGCGGCGAATTCAGCGTGCTCGGCGCTCTTCAGTTCATCCTTTATCCTGCCGCCTTCGCCTTGGTTTTTCTCTATGTCAGCCGCAACCGCGATACGGCGCTGCGCGAGGACAGCCTGCGGCTTTACGGAATCGCCAATTTCCTGATCCGCGCGGCGTTCTGGGCAGTCTTCCTGGTCGGTCTCTCCGACGCAATCGTGTCCTTCCTGCGGGTCGAGGAGCTTTTGCCTGCGCTGATCGGCGAGGATCTCGGCAAGGCGCTGAACTTCAATTCGAACCGCTCGCCGATGGTGCATGGTCCGCTGATCCTGCTCGGGATAATCATCGCGGCGCTGACCCGCGGCGCGCTGGCCTTCCACTGGCTGGCGCTGCTCGTGGTGATCGCCGAGCTGAACATCGTGCTCAGCCGGTTCATCTTTTCGTACGAGCAGGCCTTCATGGGCGATCTCGTGCGCTTCTGGTACGGCGCGCTCTTCCTCTTCGCCTCGGCCTACACGCTGTTCGATGACGGTCACGTCCGGGTCGACGTGCTCTATTCCGGCTTCCGCGACCGCGCTAAGGGCCGGGTGAACTCGATCGGCGCGATCCTGCTCGGGATCATCTTCTGCTGGGTGGTGATCATCCTCGGCATGGAGAACAAGTCCTCGATCATCAACGCGCCGCTGCTCAGCCTCGAGGTCACTCAATCGAGCTTCGGGATGTTCGTGAAGTACCTGATGGCCGGCTTCCTCGGCATCTTCGCCGTCTCGATGCTGATCGCGTTCTCCGGACAGTTGCTCGAGGGCGTGGCCGACTGGCGCGGCGATCCGGGATCGCGTCTGCACGATCACGACGACGAACTGCCAGGCCACTGAGCGAAGACGGGACGGGGTAGCGACAATGGAACTGGTCTTTCTTGTTCTTCTGCTTGTGATCATGGCGGGCGCGCTGGCGTCCGGATATCCGGTGGCGTTCGCGCTGCCCGGCGCGGCGATCCTGTCGATGCTGCTGGCCGCCGGGGCCGGGTATATCTTCGCGGGCGACGGCTCGGCCTATTTCGCGTCGGGGTCCGCGCAGGAGTGGCTCGCCGCCGGCGTGCTGAACTTCCGAGGGGTCTATTGGGAGGTCGAACGCGACACCCTGATCGCCATTCCGCTGTTCGTGTTCATGGGCATCATGCTGCAGCGTTCGAAGATCGCCGAGGATCTTCTGCTCACCATGGCGCAGCTCTTCGGTCCGATCCCCGGCGGTCTCGGCATTTCGGTGGTCTTCGTGGGCGCGCTGCTGGCGGCGACAACAGGCATTCTGGGCGCGACCGTGGTCGCGATGGGCCTGATCTCGCTGCCCGCCATGCTGCGCAACAACTATTCCTCGCCGCTTGCGACAGGGACCATTGCCGCATCGGGCACGCTCGGCCAGATCATTCCGCCCTCGATCGTTCTCATCATCCTCGCCGACCAGCTCTCCTCCGCCGTCGATCAGGCCGAGACGGCGCGCAAGGCGCTCTACAAGTCCGCGACCGGCGAGATTTCGATGCCCTCGGAGTTCTCGGTCATCTCGACCTCGGCCGGTGACATGTTCCTCGGCGCCATGGTGCCGGGCCTCGTGCTCGTCGGGCTCTACATGCTGTTCATTCTGGTGATCGGCCTGATCAAGCCCTCCTGGGCACCGGCCGTGCCGTTCGGCCAGAAGATGGACGCCAAGCTGCTCGGCCGGGTGCTGCTGATCCTCGTGCCGCCGTTGACGCTGATCTTCGCCGTGCTCGGCTCGATCATCGCAGGTATCGCCACGGTCAACCAGGCGGGCGCCATCGGTGCCATCGGCGCGACGATCATGGCGGGCTATCGCCTGCGTGAAGGCGAGCGCGGCGCGTTCATTCCGGCGGCGCTTGCGATCCTGTCGCTGATCGCCATCGCGATCATCACAAACCTCTACGACATCAACGTGCGCGACATCCAGACGGATGAGCAGATGATGGCCGTCTACATGGCTGCCGGGTCCGTCGGGGTGTTCCTGTTCGCGGTCGCCTGGTCGCTCTGGCGCACGTTCAACATCGACGACACGCTGAACGGCGTGATGCTCGATACCGCGAAGACGACCTCGCTCGTCTTCATCATCCTCCTCGGTGCGGCGATGCTGACCTCGGCCTTCCGCGCCTTCGGCGGCGAGGAACTGGTCAAGGACTTCCTGACCTCGCTGCCGGGCGGATTCTGGATGCAGTTCATCATCGTCATGGCGGTGATCTTCGTCCTCGGGTTCTTCCTGGACTTCATCGAGATCGCGGTTGTCGTCGTGCCGATCGTCGCGCCGATCCTCTTGATGGATCCCGGCGCGAACATCACGGCCGTCTGGCTCGGCGTGATGATCGGTCTGAACATCCAGACCAGCTTCCTGACGCCGCCCTTCGGCTTCGCGCTGTTCTACCTGCGCGGTGTCGCGCCCAAGGCCGTGCGCACCATCGACATCTACAAGGGCGTCGTGCCGTTCATTGGCCTGCAGTTGCTGGCGCTGGTCATCGTCGGCAACACGCCGTGGCTGGTGAACTATCTGCCCGAACGGCTGCGCCAGGTCTCCGAGACAGCACCGCCGCCGACCAACCCGGCCCTGCAGTACTGCGTCGAGGAGTACCTGACCGAGGAATTCGCGGAGCGCGGCGACGAGTTGCGCGCGGTGATCGCCCAGGCGCGGAATCTGCCCGTCGATCTCCTGCCGCGTCGGGACGCCAAGGATCTGTCCGAAGCCTTCGATCTCGCCGAAAAATCTTTCCCGCTGCTCGATGAGGTGAATGCCACGCACAGTGCCGTGGTCGACGCATCCGTCGACTACCGGCCGATTCTCGTCGAGGTCCGGCGTCTCGAGCGCGACGCGCGCAAGCTGGATGTCCATGCGGATGAACTCAGCAAGACGCTTACACGTCTGCGCAGCACGGATCCGGACAGCCCGTCGATCCCGCGGATCGAGGCCGAGATTGCCGCCGAGCAGGCCGAGCGCGACGCGCTTCTGGCGCAGATCCCGGCGGATTGGCCGGACACAACCAAAACCTTCGGCGAACTGACCAAGGCCGAGGTCAACGCGCGCCGGGCGTTCCGCCGCAACTCGGATGATGCGTTTGCGCCGATCAATGAACTGAACGAGGTGCTGGCGGCGACGGAAGACCTGGCCGCACTGGAAGGCGACCTGAACGCGATCCGGGCCGATGTGCCCACGGGTGCCCCCGAAGCGCTCGTCGAGCGGATCGAGGAGCTGCGCTCGGCCATGCGCGATGCGGAAGCCAGCAAGGCGACCGTCAAGGGTCTGAGCGATGCCCGCAAGGCGCTGCGCAAGGACCCTGATCCGGTGAAGGCAGCGGAGAAGCTGGACGACTCCATCGCCGCACTGGCCGAGGAACTCGTCTGGCGCCGGGCGGCAGCGCAGGATCTCGCACCGGGTCTTGCCAGTTACTCCGCGGCCCTGTCCGACACCATCGGTCTGCGCCAGCAGACAAGGCTTCCGAGGGAACAGGCGCTCTATGTTGCAGCGTGCAACTCCGGCCACAGGGACATTTCGCTGAACTTCTGAGGCGCAGCGGAAAGACCGTTTCGCCGTGATCGGGAATGCGCCCCTCGGGGCGCATTCCGATCGGCGCATCCCGGCGCTGGATTAGCCGAAAGATCCCGCGCGGGCGGTGATCATGGTCTTCGCCACGTCCTCGAATTCCTTGGCGCAGGTCTGCATGAAACCGTGCGAGATCGCCTCGGGCTTCGGCGCGCGTACAACGTTTCCGCCGCCGACCCGCTCGTAAGCGCTCAGATCCTGATCGTGACGCAGCACGACGCATTGAACGACGGTATCGTCGACACCCAGGAAGTTGCTCATCTTGCGCCGCAGCCAGTTCGCGGCGATCGAGGCTTCCTTCTGCTGAACGTAGTCTTCGGCGATCGAGATGGTTTCCTGCGTCGAGGCTGAGCCTCCCGGCGACGCGGGATACTTCCCCTCGACCATGAAAAGATCACCGGGCCTGGCCAGCGGACCGACCGTCTGCGGAACCACCGTGCGAACCTTTGCGCCCCGGGGTCCGAGATACTGCACGCGCTTACCGCTCGGTCCCGCTTGGGGCTTGCTGATCGCCACGTCGGTCTTGGGCAGTCTGTCCGGGTGACTGAAGACTTTCTCCAACGAATAGATCTTGGTGCCCGCGCGCCCATAGCTCTCGCCGATCAGATCGAGCATCATCAGCCCGATCACGAACTCGCGCTTGTTGCGGGCGACCTCGGCGATGAACATCGCACAGGCCAGCATCGGCAGCGGCGACTCGAGGCTCTCCGGCGCCGAGGTGCTGAAATCCGACGTACCCAGAAGAACTCCACGCAGCTTGGCGGCAGTTTCCTTCGACCAGACTGCCTCGGCGTAAGCGCCGCCGGAGCGGTCCTGGAACATGCGGCCGAACTCGCGGTAGCTGGCCCCGGCACCGCGGCTCCAGATGTTTCCGTCGTCGGTGTCGGTGCCGGACAAGGCGTCGTCCGAGATGTAGTACCCGTCGCCGGTGCCGCGGCCCTGTGCTGATTTGTGGATCAGTCGCCCACCGGCCCGCATGTAGATGTCCTGGCTCTTCAATCCCTCGTCGTCGATGAGCCTCTTCGCGGCCCCCTTCCAGGCGTCGAAGGTATCGAGAACCCAGGGATCGTCTCTGGTTCCGGCGGTTCCGGGCGCGGTCCCCGAAGTCAGCGCCGTATTCGATGCGTCGCGGACGAGGCCGAGCAGGGTTTCAGCGTGCAGGTACCATTTCAGGGGCGGATGAAAATCACTGCTGAACGTGATGTGGAATCCAACGTGTCGTTGCATGGGGTCACCAAATAGATCTGTTTCAATGTGATACGCGTAGCAGCTTTTCCGGGTCTGCGCCAGCAATCCCATCGCTCCGCCGCGAAGAACGTTCCCGGACGGCTGAACGGCACGGCCTTTACTCTAGGAAAGGCCGTCCTCGTCGAGCAGGTGGCGGCCCTTGGGATCTTCAACCTCGATCACCCAGAGGTCCCGGTCAAAACTTCGCTGCTTGGCCAGATGCTCATCGATCTCGCGTTCGGGCTCGGCCTCCCGCTCGCACTGCCAGCGAAGTTCGAAATCCTCATCGTAACGACGCAGGAACAATGAGGCCTTGCCATCCATCGTCGCAAGCTTGACCGCGACCGCGCCGGCCTCGGCGTTGCCCTTGTGCGCGACGTGGCTGAAGATCCCGGCCTGCGACAAGCGGGCGAGATAGGCCGCGACCCAGATCTCGGTCTTCAGCCGCGCCACGCTCAGCCGCCGTCCGAGAAGTCGAGGCCCATATGGGTGTAGCGCTCGGGCTCTTCCTGCCAGTTCGGACGCGCCTTCACGGTCAAAAACAGGTGTGCCGGGCGTTCGAGCAGTTCCGCGATATCCTTGCGCGCCTGTTCGCCGATCGCCTTGATCGTCTCGCCGCGTTTGCCCAGTACGATGCCCTTGTGCCCGTCGCGCGCGACATAGATGACCTGCTCGATCCGGACAGAGCCGTCCTTGCGTTCCTCCCAGGTCTCGGTCTCGACCGTGAGCTGGTACGGCAGTTCCTGGTGCAGCCGCAGCGTCAGCTTCTCGCGCGTGATCTCGGCGGCGATCATCCGCATCGTCATGTCGGCGATCTGGTCTTCGGGATAGAGCCACGGGCCTTCCGGCAATTCGGACGCCAGCCATCCGCGCAGGTCGCCGACACCGTCCCCTTTCTCGGCCGAAATCAGGAAGGTCTCCGCGAAGTCCCGCCGTTCGGCGAGGTGCGCGACAAGCGCCAGCAGATCGGGGCGGCGCACCCGGTCGATCTTGTTGATCGCCAGCGCAATCGGCCGTTTCGAGGCCTGCTCGTCCAGCGTCGTCAGGATCTGCTCGACCCCGTCTGTGATTCCGCGATGCGCCTCGACCAGCAGCACCGTGATGTCCGCATCCTCGACCCCGGCCCAGGCCGACGCGACCATCGCCCGGTCGAGACGCCGGCGCGGCCGGAACAGGCCCGGCGTGTCGACGAAGACGATCTGGCTCGACCCCTCGAGCGCGATCCCGCGGATGCGCGTCCGCGTGGTCTGCACCTTGTGGGTGACGATCGACACCTTCGCACCGACCATCCGGTTGAGCAGCGTCGACTTGCCCGCGTTCGGCTCTCCGATCAGGGCCACGAAGCCCGCGCGTGTCGCGGCCTCAGCCATCGGCGTCGACGATCTCGAGCAGCGCGCGGGCCGCTTCCTGCTCGGCGAGCTTCTTCGAGCCCGCCTCGCCGGTCGCACGCGCCGTATCCGCCAGATGTGCCTCGATGCGGAATACCGGAGCGTGGTCCGGCCCGGTGCGCGACAGCAGATCATAGCGCGGCGGCGCCAGCCCGCGCGCCTGCGCCCATTCCTGGATTCGGGTCTTGGCATCGGTCGGGGCGCTGCCGACATCGGCGATCCGGTCCGCCCAGTGCTTCAGAACGAACCGGCTGGCAGCGTCGAGCCCGCCGTCGAGGTAAAGGGCCGCGATCACGGCCTCCATCGCATCGGCGAGAATGGCCGCCTTGCGCCGTCCCCCCGATGTGCTCTCGGACCGGCCGAGATGCAGGTGCTGACCGAGATCGATCTCCGCTCCGATCTCGGCGAGCGTTTCGCGCCGCACGAGCGCGTTGAACCGGGGCGCCAGTTCGCCCTCGGGCGCCTTCGGAAAGCGCTCGAGCAGCCGTTCGGAAATGATCAGGCCGAGCACCCGGTCGCCGAGAAACTCGAAGCGCTGATTGTCGGGCCGGGCAGGCGACGCCGCAGACGGATGCGTCAGGGCCTGCTGCAAGAGCGATGGATCTTTGAACTGGTGGCCGAGCCGGTCCGTCAGGATAGCCTGGGAAGCGCCCCGCATGTCCTCAGACGATCGACTTGAAGAAGCGCGTGACCCGCCACTTCCAGAGCTGCCAGAACGCACCGGCGGAGGACAGTGCGATGACCTCGGCGCGCCCGATCAGGTTTTCGACCGGCACCTGTCCGACGCTCGCGAACCGGCTGTCGACCGAGTTGTCGCGGTTGTCGCCCATGAAGAAAATGTGCCCCTCGCGCACGGTGATCTCGCCCGTGGTATCGACCTGCGTCGGGCCGAGGTTCAGGATCGCGTGTTTGGTGCCGCCCGGCAACTCCTCGATCCAGCGCTCCATTTCGCATTCGCCGCCCTGGGGCACCGGCGCGTTCAGACAGTTCGAAACCCGCAGATACTCGCCATGCGTCGCCTTGGGTTCCGCGAAATTGTCCGTCCGGGTCATGCCGACGCGTTGGCCGTTGATGTGCAGAACTCCGTCGATCATCTGCACCCGGTCCCCGGGCAGCCCGATCACCCGCTTGATGTAATCCGTGCAGTCATTCGGATTGCGCGCCGGCTGACCGAGCAGCGTCTTGCCGAAGCGCACCGCCATGCCGATCGGCCCCTCGCTGCAGGTGTCCTGCTGCGGATGCTTGAAGACCACGACATCGCCGCGCTCGGGCAACCCGCCCCAGATCCGGCCATCGAACAGGTTCGGCGAGAACGGCAGCGAGTAGCGCGAGTAGCCATAGGCGAATTTCGAGACGAAGAGATAGTCACCGACCAGAAGCGTCGGCTTCATCGAGCCGGACGGGATCGAGAACGGCTGATACAGGATCGAACGGAAGGCCATGGCGATGACCAGCGCCCAGAAAACGGTTTTGACAGTATCCCAGAATCCCTCTTTCTTCTTCTCAGCTCTTGCCATTCGGGAGGGGTCCTGCGCGCTCGATCGGGTGCGCGGTATGTGGACCGCAGGACCGGGGCTGTCAAGGCGAAGGCGCGGGCGGGCCGCGCCTCACGAGAACTTGCGGTTCAGCCTCTGCATGCCGCCGAGCCAGCGGTCGTAGTCGTCGGTTTTGCGCCGCATGTAGGTCAGGACTTCCGGGTGCGGCAGGACCAGAAAGGTCTCGTTGCGGATCGTCTCGATGCAGAGATCGGCGACCGGCCCGGCTTCGAGCAGCCCGTCCTGTGCCGCCACCGAATTGGGATCGTCGGTCATGCCGGTGCGGACCGCCTGGGGACAGAGCAGCGAGACCTTGATTCCCTGGTCGCCATAGGTCATCGCGAGCCATTCGGCGAGGCCGACCGCGGCGTGCTTGGTCACGGCATAGGAGGCCGCGCCCACCTGGTTCAGCAGGCCCGCCGCCGAGGCGGTGTTCAACAGGTAGCCGCCGCCCCGTTCGGCCATGCGCGGGACGACGTGCCGGGCGGCCCACATGTGGGCCATCAGGTTGACCTCCCAGATCTTCTGCCAAGTATCGTTCCCGGTCTCGAGCCCGCCCCGATAGATGATCCCGGCATTCGAGACGAACAGATCGATCGGACCGTGCTGGTCCTCGGTCACCTCGATGAGTTCCCGGATGTCCGATTCCTGGCTGACATCGACCTCATAGGCCGCGCCGTCGATCTGGCGGGCGGTATCTGCGGCGCCCTCGCCGTTGAGATCGGCACAGACGACTTTCTTCGCGCCCTCCCGGTGCAGCGCGAGGCTCAGCGCCTTGCCGATGCCGCTGGCGGCGCCTGTGACAACGGCAATGCGGTCCTTGATGTCCATCTTATCCCCCTGCCGCCTCCGGGCGGCCTAGAATTTGTCCTGATCCGCGTCGACGGCTGGCGATCCGATCGCCACGGGCCGCGTGAAGCCCTGATCGAACAGCTCGCGCGCAGCGTCTGGATCGATCCAGTCGACCTTGCTCTGACGCCAGATCTCGTGCTTCGGCCGGAAATGGGTCGGATCGTCGAGCGTTCCGGCCTTCACCGAATAGCGCGTTGCGTCGGGTTGCGGCGAGGTGAACAGGTGCCCGCCGCAGTCCTCGCAGAAATAGCGCGCGATGGTGCGCCCGCTGTCCGCGGTGTTGGTGAAAACCTTGGGCGTACCCGCGACGGACAAATCCGCCGCCGCCACGACAATTGCCGCGTGGTAGCCCGCCCCGCCGAAACGCTGACAGTGCGTGCAGTGGCAGAGATAATGCAGCGTCTCCTCGGCCTCGGCGCGGTAGGTGATCGCCCCGCACAGGCACCCGCCGGTAAACGTCTCGGTCACGACCACATGCTCACGCCGCCGCAGACAGTCAGGGCCTGACCCGTCATGTACCGGCTGGCATCCGAGGCGAGATAGACCGCCACGCCGGCGAGATCGTCGGGCTCGCCGAGGCGCCGCAGCGGCGTGTCCTCGTTCACGCGCTTCTCTGCTGCCGGATCGGTCCAGAGCGCCTTGGCAAAATCCGTCCGGATCAGACCGGGACAGATCGCGTTGGCGCGAATGCCCTTCGGCCCGAACTCGAGCGCGAGATTGCGCACCAGCCCGATCAGCGCGAGCTTCGACATCCCGTAGGTGCCGAGCGTCGGCGAGGCCTTGAAGGCCCCGATCGACGAGGTGAACATCATCGAGCCCGCGCCCTTGGCGATCATGTCATCGGCCACCAGCCGCGCAAGCCACAGGTTGGACTGCACGTTCGTCGCCATGATCTTCTCGTAGGCGCTGTCCGGAATTTCCGAGATCGGCCCGTAATGCGGGTTCACCGCGGCATTGCCGACCAGAACGTCGACCGGGCCGTGATCGGACCGCGTCCGGGCCACGAGCGCCTCCATCTCGTCATGCCGCCCGGCATTGCCGGCAATCGGATGCGCGCGGTCCGCGCCGCAGGCCGCGTTGATCTCGGCGGCGGCCGCCTCGCACTGGTCGATCTTGCGGCTCGAGACGATCACGGTCGCACCATGCGCGGCCAGAGCGCCCGCCATCGCCTTGCCGATGCCCTTGGAGGCACCGGTGACGAGGGCGACGCGGCCCGTCAGGTCGAAAAGGGTCTCGTAGCCCATCACGGCCCCTCGAAGGCGTTGGCGTTCAGCATCTCGCGGGTCTCGTCGCGCGAGCGGACCTGACCGGCGATCGCCGCCTGCCGATCGTTCGAGGACTGGAACGACTTCACCTCGTTGCGGGCGACCACGTGGTGGTGCACCTCGTCCGGCCCGTCGGCCAGGCGCAGGGTGCGCTGCTTGGTGTACATGCGCGCCAGCGGGGTCCAGTGCGAGATGCCGGTCGCGCCGTGCACCTGAATGGCCTGGTCGATGATCTGGCAGACCTTTTCGGGCACCATCGCCTTGACCATCGAGACCCAGATCCGCGCCTCCTTGTTACCGAGAACATCCATCGCCTTGGCAGCCTTCAGGACCATCAGGCGCATCGCCTCGATCTCGATCCGGGCGCGGCTGACCGTCTCCATGTTCTTGCCGAGGTCGATGATGCGCTTGCCGAACGCCTCGCGGCTGACACCGCGGTTGATCAGCATGTCCAGCGCCTTCTCGGCCTGCCCGATCGAGCGCATGCAGTGGTGAATCCGGCCCGGGCCGAGGCGAAGCTGGCTGATCTCGAAGCCCCGGCCCTCGCCCCAGAGCACGTTCTCTTTGGGCACGCGCACATTGTTGAAGCGGATGTGCATGTGCCCGTGCGGGGCATCGTCATCGCCGAAGACCTGCATGCCTTCCAGGACCTCGACACCCGGCGTGTCCTTGGGCACGAGGATCTGGCTCTGCTGGCGGAAGGTCTCGGCATCGGGGCTGGTCTTGACCATGACGATCATGATCTTGCAGCGCGGATCGCCGGCGCCCGATGCGTAGTACTTGTGGCCGTTGATGACCCACTCGTCGCCGTCGAGCACGGCTTCTGTCGCGATCTGCTTGGCATCGGAGGACGCGGTCCACGGCTCGGTCATCACATAGGCCGAGCGGATCTCGCCGTTCAGGAGCGGCTTCAGCCACTTCTCCTTCTGCTCGGGCGTGCCGACCCGCTCCAGCACTTCCATGTTGCCGGTATCAGGCGCCGAACAGTTGAGCGTCTCCGAGGCCAGCGGGTTCTTGCCCAATTCCGCGGCGATGTAGGCGTAGTCGAGATTGGGCAGACCCTCTCCGGTCTCGGCATTGGGCAGGAAGAAGTTCCAGAGCCCGGCCTCGCGCGCCTTCTGCTTGGCACCTTCCAGCAGTTCGAGCTGTCCCGGCGCGTGCGACCAGCGATCGGCCCGGCCCTCGCCGAGCCGGAAGAATTCCTCCGTGATCGGATCGACGTTCTCGCGAACGTGTTTGATCACTGCCTCGTAGAGCGGCTTGGTCTTGTCCGACATGCGCAGATCGTTCAGAGCGCTGTCGACGGTTTCGGTTGCCATCATGGTCCTCCGCTGGGATGTCGCGAACTTGATCCGAGTATTGCGCCAGTGTCCCGCCCGATGCGATCAGGCAGGGGATTTCGCGGTACCCGGATTTCGCTGAGAGGTAAACCGGCAGGCCGGCGGGTCAGGCGACGTCGATCCTGATCGCGTCGTCCGTGCGCTGCACGTCGAGCGTCATGCCGAGATCGCTGGCGGTCTGGCGCACCAGCACGAATTCGATCAGGCGCGGCGAAAGCTCAGCGCTCTCTGCCGTGCCGCAGAGATGCCCCAGCATCTCGTCGCAATCGGCGCCGCCCGCCGTCTGCACGTTGACCGAAAGCGGCAGAAACCCGTCGAGCGGCATCCGCACGGCGATGATCCCGCGCATGCCGGTCAGCGCGCGGGCGCAGAGGAGCACCTGAAAGAGCAGTCTGGCATGCGGCCGGGCGACGTGCGGGCCGCCGTCCTCGGGCCAGTCGATTATGATCCGCGGCGTCTCGATCAGCGCGCGCGACTGGTCGCGCAGGGCACCGCGCGCGATGTCCGACCCGCTCGCCGCGGCACCGAAGGCAACCCGGTAGAACTGCAGCAGCGCCGATGCCCGCGCCGAGCTCTGGTTGATCATGCCCAGCTCGGCCTCGATGTCCCCGCCGCCGATCTCGCGGATCAGGTCGACACCATTGACGATCGCACCGATCGGGCTGACCAGATCGTGGCAGATGCGGGAGGTCAGAACGGCTGTCAGATCTTCTGTCGACATGAAACTGGGTTGCCTGTTGTCGTGGTCGTTCGGGTGTCGTCGCGTCCCGCTCGCGCGGCAGGGTATGCAAAGGCACTCATTGGACGCATACGTTTCCGCTGCACGAGCTTACCGGGCCTCTGGTTGCCGTGATTCGCGTTCTGCACTCACGGTTCTTTAAGAATTGGTCTTATCGGTAGGTCTTCAATGGTTAATTTTTTGTTATTTTTTGAGTGATTTGGGCCGCAGTTGCGTGCAGGGCCAAGACGCCCTAGTGTCGCCGCCGTCGGCCGTCCAAGAAGCGGATAACGATAACAAGCTTGATGACGGATGCGGGCGCGAAGGCCGCGCAACGAGGGTTCCTGAGAATGCGGATTGAAGCCGGGCGCTTCACTGTTCGACTTGCCGAGGACGAGGCCGATGTCGCGGCGGCTCAGCGTCTGCGTTACCGGGTTTTCGTCGAGGAAATGGGAGCCATCCCGACGCCCGAGGATCGCGCCGCGCGGCGCGAGCGCGACCGCTTCGACCCGTATTTCGAACATCTCCTGCTGATCGACAACGAGGCGACCGACCCCGATATCGAGCGCGGCGTCGCCGGCGTCTACCGCCTGATGCTCCGGCGGCGCGCGCAATCCGGTATCGGGTTCTACGGCGCCTCGGAATACGATCTCGGCAAACTGCTCAGCTATCCGCGGGACTCGGTGGAACTCGGCCGATCCTGCGTCGATCTCGAGCATCGCGGCGGTGCCGGAATGCATCTCCTGTGGACCGGGCTCGGTGAGTTCGTGTCGGCGCACGACATATCGATCCTGTTCGGTGTCGCCAGCTTTCACGGCAATGACGCAGCGCCATTGGCGCACGCGCTGAGCTACCTGCATTACAATCATCTCGCGCCCGAGGATCTGCGCGTCCGCGCCGTCGAGGACAGTTTCGTCGCGATGGATATCCTGCCGGAGGACGAGGTCGACAAGATCGAGGCGATGCGCCAGATCCCGACCCTGATCAAGGCGTACATCCGGCTCGGCGGTTTCGTCGGCGAGGGCGCCTATATCGACCACGACTTCAACACGGTCGATGTCTGCCTGCTGATGGACACCTCCCGCATGGTGCAGCGCTACCGCGCGTTCTACCAACGCAAGCGCGGCGGGTCGGTTGACCGCATTCTCGGCTAGAACGGTACCCGTTAGACAGGCCAGAGCGGTAAGACCGAACGGAGCGCCGGATCGACACGAGCCATGAACACCTGGACCAAGGAAAACCCGTCTGAGTTTCCGGCGCCGCGCCTGACCGCGAAGCTGGTTGGCGGCGTGCGGCTCGTCCTTCTGCTTCTGCTGACGGCGGTCTCGGTCGCGCTCTTTCTGGTCGGCCGGTTCCTGCGCGGCACGCTCGGGCGCTGGGTCACGTTCCATTTCGGCGTCGCCCGGTTCTGGTCGCGGGGCTGTCTATGGCTTGCCGGGATCCGGCTGCGCGTCACCGGAACGCCGGTCCGCGCCGGGGCGTTGGTCGCCAACCATTCCTCGTGGATCGACATCCTGGCGCTGCGCGCGACAACGCTGATGTACTTCGTCTCGAAATCCGAGGTCGCCGACTGGCCGGGCGTCGGCTTCATCACGCGCATCACCGGCACTGTGTTCATCGAGCGCAAGCGCACCGAGGCGAAACGGCAGGAGGCGGTCCTGCGCTCGCGGATCGCCCAGGATCAGCTTCTCTGCCTGTTCCCGGAAGGCACGTCGACCGACGGGCTGCGCGTGCTGCCGTTCAAGTCCTCGCTGTTCTCCGCGTTCTTTATCGACGGTGCCGGTGCCGATATCATGATCCAGCCGGTGAGCCTGCGCTACCATCCGCCGAAAGACGGCAGCCTGCCGCCCGACATCTATGGCTGGTGGGGCACGATGGGCTTTGAGAAGCACATCTGGGACGTGCTGACCTTGTCGTTCGGCGGCACGGTCGACGTGATCTTTCATCAGGCGGCCCCGGCGAGCGCCTACGCGGATCGCAAATCCCTGGCCGAAGCAAGCCAGATCGCGGTCGCTGCCGGTTTCGAGACGCTCGCGCCGGTCCGGATGATCGAGCAGAAGGACGCGGTAAGCGCGGAGGAGGCGCCATGACCGAGGCTCAACCGGACAGCGGCCTGCCGTCCTCGGTCCCGCCGGAAATCAATCTCTCGCTGTCGCCGGAAATCGAAATCACCGAGCGCGAGGAACTCGTCGCGTGGCTGCGCGACAACGCGGTCGAGGAGGTCGAATGCGTGACGCCGGACTTCGCCGGGATTGGGCGCGGCAAGGTGATGCCGGCCGGTAAGTTCATGGAGTTCCCCTCGGTCTACCTGCCGACCTCGCTGTTCTTCCTGACGATCACCGGCGGCTACCCGGATCTCGAGAACTTCCGGTCCTACGACACCGACGCCGATCTCTGGCTGCGGCCCGATCTCTCGACCACACGCGCGGTTCCCTGGGCCTCGGACCGCTCGGTCCAGGTCATTCACGATGTCTGCGACCGCCAGGGTACGCTGATCCCGTTCGCACCCCGTTCGGTGCTGCGCCGGGTTCTCGCCCTCTACGAGCAGCGCGGCTGGCGACCCGTCGTGGCGCCCGAACTGGAGTTCTACCTCACCAAGCCGAACACCGATCCGGATTATCCCATAGAACCCCCGGTCGGACGGTCCGGCCGGGTCGGCGCGAAGTCGCAGGCCTATTCCATCGCGGCGGTCGACGAGTACGACAGCGTGATCGAGCACATCTACGACTATGCCGCCGCGCAGGGGCTCGAGATCGACACGATCATCCAGGAGGCCGGGGCAGCACAGCTCGAGATCAACCTTCTGCACGGCGATCCGCTGGTGCTGGCCGATCAGGTGTTCATCTTCAAGCGCACGATCCGCGAGGCCGCCCTGCGCTGCGGCTGCTACGCCACCTTCATGGCAAAGCCGATGGAAGGCCAGCCCGGCTCGGCCATGCACATCCACCAGAGCGTCGTGTCGCTCGAGACCGGCGACAACATTTTCAGCGACGCCTCCGGCGCTGCGACCGATGCCTTCCGGCACTTCATCGGCGGTCAGCAGAAATACTTCGGTGCGGCGACGCCGCTGGTGGCGCCCTACGTGAATT
This sequence comes from Pseudomonadota bacterium, assembly GCA_039184865.1. GTDB lineage: Bacteria > Pseudomonadota > Alphaproteobacteria > Rhodobacterales > Rhodobacteraceae > Thermohalobaculum. The sequence continues at coordinate 237,840 of JBCDAV010000002.1, forward strand.
CCTACCGCAGACTGGTGCCGCGCCTGACCGCGCCGATCAATCTCGACTGGGGGCGGGATAACCGCACGACCGGCCTGCGTGTCCCGATCTCGCAACCGGATGCCCGCCGGGTCGAGAATCGGGTCGTGGGCGCCGATGCCAATCCCTACCTGGCGATCGCCGCGTGCCTCGCCACCGGCCTGCTGGGCATCCGCGAGCAGATCGAGCCGCGCGACGAGGTGCAATCCGACAGCTACGACCGCCCGCGCGAACTGCCCTACGGCATGCTCGAAGCCATCGAGGAATATCGCGCCTGCGATCCGCTGCGCGAAGTCGTCGGACGCCGCTTTTCCGACCTCTACGCCGCGGTGAAGTATCAGGAATACGCCGAGTTCATGAACGTCATCAGCCCCTGGGAACGCGAGCACCTGCTGCTCAACGTCTGACGCGGGAGGCCATGCGCTACCGGGTGCCGGATTCGTCCTCGTCGAACAGCGCGCGGTGCTGGTCGCCCTCGAGATCGTCGAACTGGCCCGACCGGATGCACCAGACAAAGGCCGCGAGACCGAACGCGCCGAGCGCCACAGATATCGGGATCAACGCGCCGAGCACCGTCATGAGGGTGTCCTCTGCCGAAGCGCGTTCAGGGTGACGACGATGGACGACCCGGACATCGCCAGAGCCGCTACCAGCGGCGTGACCAGACCCGCGACCGCCACCGGCACAGCGATCACATTGTAAAGCGTCGCGATGCCGATGCTTTCTCGCGCCCGGCGGGTGGCGGTGGCGGCGACATCCAAGGCTGTCAGCACCGGCTGCAGGCTTTCCCCGGTAAAGACGATGTCCGAGACCGATTGCGTTGTGTCGGCTGCGGAGCCTGGGGACATCGAGACATGCGCCGCTGCCAGGGCCGGGCTGTCGTTCAGCCCGTCACCGACCATCAGCACCTTGCGGCGATCGTCGCGCAGCACTTTCAGGACCGCGTGCTTGTCCTGCGGTGTCAGACCGGATCGTGCGTCGGCGATGCCTGTGGCGGTCGCGATCTCTGCCACCGCATCCGGATGATCGCCGGACAGCATGTACAGATCGTATCCCTGACGCCGCAACCTTTCGCAGACCGCCTCGGCGTCCGGCCTCAGCGACTGCGCGAAGGAAAACGCGTGCACGACATCGCTGTCCGGGAGCGACAGGGCGACCTGCGCGCTGGCGGTGCCGACCCAGCCGGGCCGCCCCAGCCTCACGCGAACTCCGTTCACGCGCGCTTCGACGCCTTGCCCCGGCACTTCGGACATGTCCTCGATCTCGGCGGGCACGATCTTGCGCGCTCTCGCCGCCTCATTCAGCGCCGTCGCGTAGGGGTGGCGCGAGGCCCGCGACAAGGCCGCAATCAGCGGCCAGGCAGGATGGGCATCCGGCAGAGGATCGATCAGGCGCGGTCTGCCGTCCGTCAGGGTGCCGGTCTTGTCGAAGACCACGGTGTCGACCTCGCAGAGCCGCTCGAGCGCGCCGCCGTCCTTCAGGAAGATCCCGCCCCGGAACAGCCGCGACGTCGCCACGGTGTGCACGGTCGGCACCGCGAGCGCCAGCGCGCAGGGGCAGGTGATGATCAGGACGGCGACCGCGATCTGGGTCGACAGGCGGCCGTCACCGGTCGCCCAGAGCCATCCGGCGAACGCGAGCGCGGCGAGGATGTGAACGCTCGGCGCGTAGAGCTTCGCGGCGCGCTCGGCGAGCTGGTCATGTCGGCTGCGGCCCCGCTCGGCGGCGCCGACGAGCCCGGCAATCTCGGCCAGCAGCGAGTCGTCGCCTGCCCGCGTGACCTCGACGATGATCTCGGAGGAAAGGTTCAGCGTGCCTGCATTGACCTCGGTGCCGTGCTGCGCGCGCACCGGCAGGCTCTCGCCGGTGATCAGTGATCTGTCCAGATCCGAGGCGCCGACCAGAATGCGGCCGTCCGCCGGGATGCGCTCTCCAGGAGCGATCGCGACCTGCATGCCGGGTTCCAGATCCGCGGTGGCGATCTTCTCCCGTGTGCCGTCCGGAAGTACCCGCGCCGTGGTGCGTCCGGTCATGGCCAGCAGTTCCGAGGCGCTGGAACGCGCGCGCGCTCGAGTGAGCTGTTCGATGTACCGGCCGACCAGCAGGAAGAAGATCAGCATGATGCCGGCATCGAAGTAGGCGTGCTGCCCGCTCATCGCGGTCTCAAGCACGGAATTCCCGGCGGACAGCAGGATCGCCAGGCTGATCGGCACATCCATGTTCAGCGACCCGGCCCTGAGAGCATTCCAGGCGCTGGTGAAGAATGGCGTACCGGCATAGGCCATCGCGGGCAGGGCGATCAGCGCCGAGACCCAGTGCAGCAGGTCGCGCATGGCGGCATCGGCGCCGGACCACACTCCGATCGACAGCAGCATGACGTTCATCGCGGCAAAACCCGACACACCGACCCGCAGGAGCAGCGCACGGCTTTCCCGCACCATCGGGTCATCGGTATCGGTCTGCGACAGCGGGCGCGCCGGATAGCCGAGACGGTCAAGCTCGTCGATCAGGGCCTCCGGCTCCGTCCGCACCTGATCGAAGCGGATCGCGACCCGCCGGTTCGTCAGGTTGACCCGCGCCGAGCTAACACCCGCGACCGTGGACAGCCGCGCCTCGACCTTGCGCATGCATGCAGCGCAAGTCAGGCCGGGCACCAGCAGTTCCACCGTGTCGTGGCTGTGGCGGGCGTCGAGCGGCATCAGCGCGTCTCTGGCACGTAGAGCGCGGCGATCGTGCGGTAGTCAGGGCCGGACAGCGTCTTGAGATCGAGCCGCCACTTGCCCGGCCCAAGCTGCATCTGCGCCCGGTAGCTGCTGCCAGCCGGGATCATCGCAAGCGTCCGGTCCTCGCCGTCGACCGTGGGTCGACCGACGGTGAGCTGCAGGTCGACGCCCTCGACCGGGCGGCCATCCGCCGCCTTCAGATCGACGAATATGGTCTGGTCGCCATAGGAAATCTCCGGCGTCCAGCCCAGCGCGTCCTGCGCCTCCGCCCGTGCATTCCAGCCCTGGCTTGCGACATAGGCGTTCTTCACCACCAGCCCCGGAAAGCTGCCCGTCGCGGCGAACAGCATGGTCATGTTCGCGGCGATGATCGTGCCGAACGCGGCGAGGGCGATCATCAGGACATGGCGTCCGGTCAGTTCCTTTTTCATCTCTTCGGTCCCTGGAAATGCGTGTCGTAATAGCTGCGCTCGCGGGTCATCAGGTTCTCGACCCAGAGCCGTGCGGGGATGCGTTCGGGGATTGCAGTCCCGGCGGGCGAGGTCAGGAACACCCGCAGCTTCATCGTCTCGTCCGCCGGGATCTGGATCGCGGCGGCCTCCTCGCCCTGAATGCTCAGGCGCAGATAGGGGTCGCTTCTGGCGCTCAGACGGAAGATGTTCGGCTCGGCATTGCGGTTCTGGATTCTGACCTCGTAGGCGTTCCGGATCGAGCCGTCGGAGAGCGTGACGAAGATCGGATTGCGGTTGTGGCGCACGGTCAGGTCGATTGTGTCGCGCAGGAACAGCGCAACGACCAGGCCGACGCCGATGGCGGCCCAAAGCGAGAAATAGAAGATCGTCCGCGTCCGGACGATGCGCTTCCAGATCGGCTCCGGCGCGTTGCCCGCGCGCTCGAGCGTCTCGTCTGCGAGCGAGCAGTAATCGATCAGCCCGCGCGGTTTGCCGATCTTCGCCATGATGTCGTCGCAGGCATCGATGCAGAGCGCGCAGGTGATGCAGCCGATCTGCTGGCCCTGGCGGATGTCGACGCCGGTCGGGCAGACGGCAACGCAGGCATTGCAGTCGATGCAGTCGCCGAGCCCCTGCGCCGCCGCGGATTTCCGGTGCTTGCCGCGCGGTTCGCCGCGCCAGTCCTTGTAGGTGACGATCAGCGAGTTCTCGTCCAGCATCGCGCCCTGAATGCGCGGCCAGGGGCACATGTAGATGCAGACCTGCTCGCGCATGAAGCCGCCGAGCACGAAGGTCGTGGCGGTCAGAACGCCGATGGTGGCATAGGCAACCGGGTGCGCGTTCAGCGTCGCGAGGTTGAGCGCCAGCGCCGGCGCGTCGGCGAAGTAGAACACCCAGGCACCGCCGGTCGCGAGGGCGATCAACAGGAAAATCAGGTACTTGGCGCAGCGCTTGAAGATCTTCGTCGAGGTCCAGGCAGATTTCAGCAGCCTGAACTGCGCGTTGCGGTCGCCGTCGATCCAGCGTTCGACATGCTGATAGAGATCGACCCAGACCGTTTGCGGGCAGGCATAGCCGCACCAGACCCGGCCAAGCACCGAGGTGAACAGAAAAAGCCCAATCCCGGCCATGATCAGGAGACCCGCGATGTAGTAGAACTCGTGCGGCCAGATCTCGATCCAGAAGAAGTAGAACCGGCGGTTGGCGAGGTCGATCAGCACCGCCTGATCGGGCAGGTGCGGCCCGCGATCCCATCGGATCCACGGCGTCAGGTAGTAAATCGCAAGCGTCACGCCCATGATCCACCACTTGAATTGCCGATACCAGCCGGTAACGGCTTTCGGAAAGACGGGCTCGCGCGCTGCGTACAGCGAAGCTGGCGTATCTGTGGTCATCGACATGTCCGGCGCACCTGGAACTCTCAGCACGCTCACACTGGCGCAGGGGGGCGCAAGGTGCCTTGATCCAGATCAACAATGGTCTGTCCGGCGGGATTCGATGCCGGGGGCAGGGCTATGCGTTTGGCCAGATGGTGCTCAGTGTTGCGGGCGGTGTCAGGAAGTTCGTGAGGCTGCGCGTCGATAGGGAGGCTCACATCTGCTCACACCCGCGCGACACGGACATCATGCGGCTTGGCTCTGCCGCCTCCTGCCCTCAGGTTCCGGCAATCTGGATCGGGAGGATCTGACATGCTGACACGGCGCGCCATCCTGGCCGGGCTTGCGGCGAGCGGCCTTGCCGGCCCGGCTATGGCGTCGGCGGACGACGGTCTGGCCAAGGCGTTCTCGGCGCTGCTCTACGAGGACGAGGATGCGTATCTGGCCGCGCTCGACCAGTTGCGCGCGCGCGGCGGGCTCGATCTGATGGCGGGCCTAATCTTCGCGCGCCGGTTCACGCCGCACGATGAGGCGCCGCTGATCCGGCTGATGCAGGACATCACCGGCCAGACCGGGCGCGCGGATTGGTTCGACTGGATGCTGTGGCAGCAGGCGCATCCCGAGATCACGCCCCATCCCAGCTATGTCGATCTCAAGCGCGAGCTGTTCTTCGAGATCGATACCGATTTCGATGTGTTCCTGAAGCGCGAATACATCGATCCCGCACGGATGAAGATCCGTTTCGAGGAGATCGCCTGGGGCGGCGTGGTCAAGGACGGCATCCCCTCGCTCGACAATCCCAAACTGATCCCGGCCAGCGAGGCCGACTTCATGCTCGGGTCGGACTTCGTTTTCGGGATCGAGATCAACGGCGATGTCCGAGCCTATCCGCTGCGGATCATGGGCTGGCACGAGATGTTCAATGACGTGATCGGCGGCGTCCCGCTGGCGCTGGCCTATTGCACGCTCTGCGGCTCGGGCATCCTGTTCGAGACGGAGCTCGAGGGCAGGCCGGAGCCGCTGGTCTTCGGCTCGTCCGGTTTCCTCTATCGGTCGAACAAGCTGATGTTCGACCGCCAGACGCACTCGCTGTGGAACCAGTTCACCGGCAAGCCGGTGATGGGGCCGCTGGTCGATTCCGGGATCGAGCTGAAACAGCGCCCGGTCGTCATCGAGCCCTGGGTACGCTGGGTCGAACGCCATCCTCAGACGCAGGTCCTGTCGCTCGAGACCGGGTATGACCGCAATTACGGCTCGGGCGTCGTCTACGACAAGTACTTCCGCAGCTCGCGGCTGATGTTCCCGGCCCTGGTCGATCAGAGCCGCCTGAAGCAGAAGGACTACGTGTTCGGCATCCGCACTTTCGGCGCCGCAAAGGCCTGGCCCGTCACCGCGTTCGAGGGCGGTCGCGTGATCAATGACCGGGTCGGTGATCTCAACGTGGTGCTGGTCGGCGACCGGCTCGGCCGGACGGTCAGGGCCTATGATCGCGGCGAAAGGGTGTTCGGTCCGGGCGCTGGCCCGGCGGAACTCTACGCGGGCATCGAGACATGGGATGTCGGCGAGGAATTCCTGACCGGCCCGAACGGGGAGCGTGCGCCGCGCGTCGCCGGGCACATCGCCTACTGGTTCGCCTGGGACGGGTATCTCGGCGAGATCGCCGAATTCTATGACGGCTAGGTGACGGTGCCGCGGCGGCAGCCCCGAGGCCGCGAGAGGTTCCGTTCGGTCACTTTTGGTCCCGGTTTGGCCGGTCCGAACGGCTCGCGTTGGCTTCACGATGTTGCGGAGCGCAGGGTCCGCGATACTCCGCGACAATGCGTTTGGCTGACGGCTCGGTCCGCTGTAGCGTGGTCGCTCACTTCGGCTTCCCCGACCTGAAATTATGGAGCGTGCACGCAATGGCATCGGTCTACATCGCGCCTGAAGTCGCCGATGTGCTGTCCTTGCACCCCTATCTTGCGGAGCGGGCTTTCCGCGAACGGCCGATCCGAACGCAGATCGCCGAGCAGGCGGCGACCCTGCGGCGGGCGCATGACGCGAAAGACCCCCGGGTCGGAATTCAGGTGATGAGCTGGTGGCCCGGTGCTGCCTCACACCATCTGGAGAGCGTTCTGGCGGGCAGCTTCTCCGAGGCAGACGCCTTGCTCACGGTGTCGCGGGAGCACGGCTTCCCGGACTGGTCGACCGTTGACGCCCTCGATGACACGGCACCGGATTCGGACTTCGAACACGCCGTGGAGACCATGCTGAACGGCGATCTCGACGAATTTCAGACCCTGATCGACGGCACGCCCCGGCTCGTCGCACAGCGCTCGCGCTTCGGGCATGGCTCCACGCTGCTGCACTATCTCGGGTCCAATGGCGTGGAAAGCCATCGCCAGCGCGTGCCGCTCAATGCTGTCGAACTCGCCTCGGTTCTGATTGCCGCCGGAGCGGACAAGGCGTCCGAGGCGCAAATGTACGGCGGTGGCCAGACGCCGTTCGCGCTTGCGAGCACCAGTGCGCATCCGGACGATGCCGGGATCGCCGAGGCGCTGGAACGCGTGCTCGCGCTGGATTGAGAAGGACCGGAACATGCTCGACATTGCCAGCCTGACGACCATCGCCGTCGCGTTCTTCGTGGCCGCCGCGTCGCCGGGACCGGCGACCCTCGCCGTCGCCGCCGTGTCGATGAGTGCGGGACGCAGGGCCGGAATCGTGTTCGGCCTCGGTCTGTCCGTCGGTCTAACTTTCTGGGGCGTGATCGCAGCGACGGGGCTCGGCGCCGTCTTGCAGGCATCCGGTCAGGCGCTCCTGCTCCTGAAGCTGATCGGCGGAGCATACCTGCTTTGGCTCGCCTACCAGTCCGCCCGGTCGGCCTGTGCGGAGGCGCCGGCGCGCGCGACGTCTCGCGATACGAAGCGGGCGTTTCGCGGCGGACTGCTTCTGAACCTGTCGAACCCGAAGGCGGTCGTCGCCTGGATGGCCGTGCTGGCGCTCGGGCTGTCCGATGGCAGTGGCCCCGGCCATGTCGTGGTCGCGACCGGGCTCTGCATCGTGCTCGGGGCACTGATCTACTGGGTCTATGCCCTGGCGTTCTCGACGCCCGGCGCCATGGCGGTCTATCGGCGGGTCCGCAGGTGGATCGACGGCGCCGTCGCCGGGCTGTTCGCGCTTGCCGGTCTCGGCCTGATCCGCTCGGCGCTCGTGCGGCAGTGACGCCGAAGCGCTCGCCCCGATACGACTGCGGCAAAAAAGTTGGCCCGCCGAAGCGGGCCAAAGTTACAGGGAGGTATCTCCCGGCACCGTCGATCCGTGCCGGCTGCGGTACGCGGTACGCGGAGCGGGCGTTCGACCGGCTCCAGTCCTGGACTACTCTCCGCCACCCAGGGTGTGGACGTAATGCGCGACTTGCCGGATCTGCGCCTCGGTCAGACGTTCTGACCAGGACGGCATCACGCCGAACCGCGAATAGGTGATGGTCTCGACCACTGCGTCGCGTTCCGATCCATAGAGCCAGATTGCATCCGCGAGGTTCGGTGCGCCCTGCTCGGCATCGCCGAGCCCGGCATCGCCGTGGCAGGCAGCGCAGTTGTCCGCGAACAGCACGGCGCCGTCCTCGGTGGCCTCGCCCCGGCCCGACAGCGACAGCGCGTAATCCGCGACCACTGAGATCTCGTCCGCCGTCAGGATCTCGTCGCGCCCAAAGGCCGGCATCTCGGAGTAGCGCGTGTCGTCGTCGAATTCCCAGCGGATGCCATGGCGCACGGTGGCAGCGATCATCTCCGCCGTCCCGCCCCAGAGCCAGTCGTCGTCGATCAGGTTCGGATAGCCCTTGGCACCCGCGGCTCCGGCGCCGTGGCACTGCGAGCAATAGGTCCGGAAGATCGCGGCCCCGCCCGCCTTGGCGAAACTGTCGAGATCGGGATCGGCGTTGATCTCCTCGAAACTGGCATTGCCGGTGCGGGCGATGATGAAGGCGTTGCTTTCCTCGTGTGCCGCGATCGCCGCCGCGACCTCGCCGCGCGACGAGTAGCCGAGGGCACCGGCGGTCGCCGAGGTGACCAGCGGCCAGGCCGGGTAGGCGATGGTATAGATGATCCCCCAGACGATGGTGATGTAGAAGGTCCACAGCCACCAGCGGGGCAGGGGGGTGTCCAGTTCGGCAATCCCGTCCCATTCGTGGGACTTGATCTCCTGGCCGGTCGCTTCGTCGATTTTGCGATCGCCGCTCATCGCCTAGTCCTCCAGCCGGTCGTTGCGCAGCGGAAGCCGGGCGAGATCGCGGTGCTTCTCGCGCGAGCCGGGGCGCAGGGTCCACAGGATCTGACCGACGAAGAACAGCGTCATCGCGATCAGGAACCAGCTGTCGGCGAAGCTGCGGAGCAGGGTGTAGGTGTCCATCTTTGCGTCCTCAGCGATAGTTGGCTTCGGCTTCGTAGACCGAGAAGTCCACGAGGGTGCCGAGCATCTGGAGGTAGGCGATCATCGCATCGAGTTCGGTGATGCGGGCCTGGCCGTCGAAGTTGCGGACCTGCGCCTTGGGATAGCGCTCCATGAACGCGTCGAACTCGTCGTGGTCGGGATCGACCTGGATTCGCACGTCGGTGACTGCGGTCGCGATCATCTCGTCGGAGTAGGGCACACCCACGGTCACGTTGGCGCGCAGATGCCCGGCGACGTTGTCGAAGTCGAGCGGCGTCTCGGCCAGCCACGGGTAGGACGGCATGATCGATTCGGGCACCAGAGCGCGTGGGTTCTCCATGTGATCGACGTGCCACTCGTCCGAGTAGCGCCCGCCGACGCGGGCAAGGTCCGGCCCCGTGCGCTTCGATCCCCACTGGAAGGGATGGTCGTACATCGACTCCGCGGCCAGCGAGTAATGCCCGTAGCGCTCGACCTCGTCGCGCATCGGCCGGATCATCTGGCTGTGGCAGGTGTAGCAGCCCTCGCGGATGTAGATCTGGCGCCCGAGCAGTTCGAGTGGCGCATAGGGCCGCATGCCCGTCACCTTCTCGATGGTGTTCTGCAGGTAGAACAGGGGCGCGATCTCGACGATGCCGCCGATGGCGACGACGACGAGCGAGAGCACCATCAAGAGCGTGGCGTGACGCTCGATCTTGCCGTGATGGTTCAGGATCGACGCTGTCGTCTTGCTCTGGGGCTGGGTCTGATCGGTCATTGGCCCGCTCCTCGGGTCTTGTGGTCTGCGCTTCCTGGCGTCTCGGAGGCGTCGAGTTCCAGAAGCATGTCCTCGATCATCGAAACGGGCGGTTTCGTTCGGCACCATGCCGAGAGGCATGGGAACCGTGCAGTGCCGATCTCGTGCAGCGCGGCGTCAGGATGACGGGCTATTCTGATCCTTTGCATGGCCGCTACTCCGCCGGGACCGCGGCCACGGATGGCGCCGGTTCGGTTGCCCGGATCCGCCCGCGGGTGGTCTGATAGAGGTTCCAGCACATGATCAGCGCACCGGCGAGGTACATCACGCCGCCGAGGCCGCGCACCACGTACATCGGGAACTTGGCGGACACGGTGTCGGCGAAGGAGTTCACCAGGAAACCGTGGGCGTCGGTCTCGCGCCACATCAGGCCTTCCATGATGCCGGTGACCCACATCGATGCCGCGTAGAGCACGATCCCGAGTGTCGCGAGCCAGAAGTGCCAGGACACCATGGCCATGGAATAGAGCCGCTGCGCGCCCCAGAGTTTGGGCACCAGGAAGTACAGCGCACCGAAGGTGATCATGCCGTTCCAGCCGAGCGCGCCGGAGTGGACGTGTCCGATGGTCCAGTCGGTGTAGTGGCTGAGGCTGTTGACGGCCTTGATGGACATCATCGGGCCTTCGAAGGTCGCCATGCCGTAGAAGCCGACCGAGATCGCCAGCATGCGCAGCACCGGGTCGGTGCGCAGCTTGTCCCAGGCGCCGTTCAGCGTCATCAGTCCGTTGATCATGCCGCCCCAGGACGGCATCCACAGGATCACCGAGAACACCATGCCGAGCGTCTGCGCCCAGTCGGGCAGGGCGGTGTAGTGCAGGTGGTGCGGCCCCGCCCAGATGTAGAGGAAGATCAGCGCCCAGAAGTGGATGATCGAGAGCTTGTAGCTGTAGATCGGACGGTCGGCCTGCTTCGGCACGAAATAGTACATCATGCCGAGGAAACCGGCCGTCAGGAAGAAGCCGACGGCGTTGTGGCCGTACCACCATTGGGTCAGCGCGTCCTGCACACCGGCGAAGGCGCTGTAGGACGTCGATCCGAGCAGCGAGACCGGGATCGACAGGTTGCGCACCACGTGCAGCATCGCCACGGTGACGATGAAGGCGAGGAAGAACCAGTTCGCCACGAAGATGTGGGGTTCCTTGCGCTTGACCAACGTGCCGAGGAAGACGGCGAGGTAGCAGACCCAGACCACCGTCAGGATCAGGTCGACGTGCCAGGGAAGCTCGGCGTATTCCTTGCCCTCGGAGCCACCGAACACGTAGGACGTCGCCGCCAGCACGATGACGAGCTGGTACCCCCAGAATACGACCCAGGGCAGTCCGCCACCCCAGAGCCGCGCCGCACAGGTGCGCTGGACGATGTAGAAGGAGGTGGCGATCAGCGCGTTGCCGCCGAAGGCGAAGATCACGGCAGAGGTGTGCAGCGGTCTCAGCCGTCCGAACGATGTGTAGGGCAGGTCGAGGTTGAGGAGCGGAAAGGCGAGCTGGAAGGCGATGACGACGCCGACGAGGAACCCGACGACCCCCCAGAGCGCGGTCGCGACGACGCCGGCGCGAACCACGTCGTCCATGTAGCCGGTGCGCGCATCGGCGAGTGCGGCGCCCCCGGCCACGGCCGGCTTGGGCTCGTCGCGCATCGTGACGAAGAAGCCGATCGCCGCCGCGATCAGGACCACGAGCGCGTTGACCTGAAAGGCGAGGTCTTCGGCCCAGTTGGCGGCAATGGCGGCGAAAATCGCGACCACACCGAAGAAGAAAAGTTTGGCTGAGGTAAGCACGGCATCGCTCCGCGGTTCTGATATCGCGGAGGAGAATGCTGCACCTGCAAACTGAGCGCCTTGATCTGGATCAACGGCGGTCAGGCTCGGTCTTGCGTTCCGCCTTTGTCAGCGGCGCGGTGCGTGGGCCCCAATGGCGACCGGAGCGTTCCTGTCAGCCGCATGCCAAGGGCGCGCCCCTCAGCAGGGGTCGATCAGGAAGTCTTCCTCGCCCGCGAGTTCCTGCAGTGTCGCGAGATCGGCGATCCGGAAACTGCGCTTGTCGGGCAGGTCGATCACGCCGTCGCGGCGCAGCGAAGTGAACTGGCGGCTGACGGTCTCGATCGTCAGGCCGAGGAATTCGGCGATTGCCTCGCGCGTCAGCGGGATGGCCACGTCGATGCCCGAGGTCAGCGCAATGTCCCGGAGCTTCGCTTCGCGCCGGGCGAGGATCAGCAGGAAGCTCGCGAGGCGTTCGCGCGCCGTCTTGCGCCCGAGCAGAACGAGCCATTCGCGCGCGGCATCCAGTTCGTCGAGCGTCATCTCGAGCAGCCGCCGCTGCAGGGCGGTGCGTTCAGAGATCAGCGTCTCGAAGGCGCTGCGGTGGAACAGGCACATGCGTACCGGCGTAACCGCGACGGCCTCGTAGGGCGCCCGCGGTCGGAAGGGCCGGCCGATGAAATCCGACGGGAACAGCAGCCCGACGACCTGACGCCGCCCGTCCTCCAGCGACTTGTGCAGGGCGACGACGCCGGAGACGACCGAGCCGAGCGATTTCGACGGTTCGCCTTCTCCGACGATTTCCTCGCCCGGTTCGAAGTCGCGGTAATATTTGGTCCGGTCGAGTTCGACGAGGTCGTCAGGGCTGGAATAGCTGCAGATCGCACGATCCCGGATCGGGCAGGTTTCACACCGCCCGGCGTCGGACACGAGATTTGGGACCGCGACCATCCCTTCAACGTAAAGGTTCTGCCCCTGGACTTCCACACCCGCCGGAGTGCGACACTTTCATCATTTGGAATGGGTTCTCAAATCCGGCGTCGAGGGTGCGGGCCTCGGCGCTCAGACATTCGGACGCTTTCGCAGCAGGTATTTCTGGTCGCCCTCGCAGACGAGCGTTCCGTCCTGATTGTGAATCGCGAGGGTGACCGTGACCACGCCGGTCGTGCGCCCGGGTTTAAGATCGGCAATCTCGAGAACCGGATAGAGCGTGTCGCCGGCATAGACCGGGGCGAGGAAGCGCGATGACTGTTCGAGAAAGCCGATCATCGCATCGCCCATGTGGTGCGGCAGCACGCTAGCGCCCGCGCAGGCCTGCGTGACGACCTGATAGCCGTGGGCGAGCAGATCGCGGTGGCCGCGCGCCTGGCAGTAGGGCCGGTCGTAGTGGATCGGATGATTGTCGCCGCTGGCGAGCTGGAAGGCGCTGAACAGCGCGTCGGTCATGGTGCGCGACGGCACGTAGAAGCGCTCGCCGACTTCCCAGTCCTCGAACCAGCGGGTTTCGCAGAACTTGTGCTGCGCGGGATCGAAGCTCGCGGTCATGCCGACAGTCCGAATTCGTCGAGGATGGCTTGGGTCTGCTCTCCGGTCTTCGGCGCGGGACGGGTCTCCGGCGCACGCGCGGGCGTGCGTGGTACCGGTAACATCGAGGCGCCGGTGACCGTCAGCGGGTCGGCGGCGTGCGTCGCCGCGACCTGCGGCTCGTCCAGCCACATGCCGAAATCGTTGATGCGCCCGGCCAGCACGCCGCTCGCTTCGAAGCGCTCCAGCCAGTCGGCGGTGGGCCGTTCGCACATCCGGGCGATGATCATCGGCTTCAGGCTGGCCTCGTTCTCCTGGCGCAGCGCGAAGGACGCATAGCGCGCGTCCGCTGCGAGGTCTTCGAGGCCCATGGCCGTCACGAGGGCGGTGAAATGCGCCTCCTTCACCAGCGTGACGGTGATCCAGCCATCTGCGGTCGCATAGGCGCCCGCGGGCGGGTTCAGCAGCATCGGCGTGCGCCCGAGATGGGCGAACTCCATGATCTTCGGCCCCATCGCGGCGGCGGCCGCCTGCATCAGCGATACGTCGAGATGCCGGGCCTCCGCGACGCCGCCGAACAGCGCCATCGACACCGCCTGGAAGGCGTAGATCCCGGTGACGGAGTCGACGATCGTGGTGTGCAGCTTGTGCGGCACGCCGTCCTCGCCGTGATTGACCGAGATCATGCCCGAAAAGCTCTGGGCGACGGCGTCGGTCAACGGATCGTTGGCGCGGGGCCCGGTCTGCCCGAAGCCCGAAACCGAGAGATAGGTGATCCGCGGATTGCGCGCCTTCACCGCCTCGAAGCCGACCCCGAGACGCTCCGACACCCCCGGTCTGGCACTTTCCAGCAGCACGTCGGCCTTTTCGGCCAGCGCCAGTACGGCGGCGAGGCCGCTCTCGGACTTCAGGTCGAGCGTGATGCTCTCCTTGCCGAGGTTGTAGTAGAGGAAGTGGACGGACTCGCCTTCCGGCCCGTCGCCCAGCGCGCGCACCCAGTCGCCGCCGGGCGGCTCGATCTTGATCACGCGCGCGCCGTGCTCGGCGAGCAGTCGCCCGCAATAGGGGCCGGCGATGCCCTGGGTCAGGTCGATGACCAGCTTCCCGGCCAGCGGTCGATCCGATTGCATGATCACTCCCCTGTCTGGCCCGTGCGCTTGCGGCACGGTATGCGGGGGCATCCTTCCGCAACCGGACGTCCCGCGCAATGTCCCCGACCGTGCCCAGCATCCTCGACCGGATATGTGCCGCCGTCCTGATGATCCTGACAGCGCTGGTGCTTGCCCGGCTGCTGTTCGGTCAGGACTGGGCGGACATCCCCTCGCGGATCATGGCGCTGGTTCTGATGCTGGTGGTGATGCCGCGGTTCGGAACGCGCGAATGGGTCTTGCTGGCGCTGTCCTGCGGGCTGGCGGCGGGTCTCTGGATGAAACCCGGCGGATGGCCCGAGGCCGGGTTCGCGCTGCGCCAGGGTGCCTACTTCACCGCCTTCATCCTGATGATGATGACCCTGCGCGAGGCTGCCGTGACCTCGGCTTCGGTCCTGAAGGTCGGCGACTGGACGACCCGCCAGCCTCCGGCCAAGCGCTATGTCGCCATGTGGGTCAGCGGCCATGTCGCCGGGATCCTCTTGAACTTCGGCGCGGTCAGCCTGCTGGCGCCGCTGATCCAGCGCGGCGTGCGCGCGCGCCCGATCGACACGCCAGAGGAGGAACTGCGCGCAAGAACGCGCGAGCGGCGTCAGATCAGTGCGCTGATCCGCGGTTTTTCCGTGGTCATCACCTGGGCGCCGACGACGCTGACGCAGGTGATCATATTCGCGGCCATTCCGGGTTTGGACCTCGTGCAGGTGATCGCGATGGCGCTGGCGCTCGGGCTGGTGATGCTGGCGGTCGGCTGGACCGAGGATCTGCTGACCTGGGGCAAGCCCCGCATGGCGATCGAGCAGCCAGAGCCGTTCCCGTGGCGAGCCGGTCTGGACCTGCTGTTCGTCTACGCGCTGCTGGTCTTCGGCGCGTGGGCCGTGGTCGAGGCCGCCGGTGTCAGCTTGCCCCAGGCGCTGATGACGGTGGCGCCGGTGATGCTGGTCGGCTGGGTGCTGGTCCAGAGCCGGGGCGGTCCGATCGAGAGCGCGCCCGCGCGGTTGCGCGAGATCGCGCTGGTCTCGGTTCCGAAGATGGCGCGGGAGGCCTACCTGCTGGGCGCTGCCGGTTTCATCGGGATCTCCGCCGCCAAGCTCGCGCCGGTGGATGCGATTGCGGCCTGGGCAGAGCAGGCGCAATTGCCGGGCTGGGCGATCGTGGCAGCGCTTCCGCTGATCATCACGCTGGGCGGTCAGATCGCGCTCAGCCCGATGATGATGGTGGTGTTCCTCGCCGCCGTGGTCTCGGCGCTTCCGGTTCTGCCGGCCGCGCCCGAATACGTGGCGCTCGCGCTGTCGTTCGGTTGGGCGCTGTCGATGACGGCCGCGCCGAATGCGACGGGCGCACTGTTGCTCGCCGGGACGACCGGCATTCCGCCGACGACGCTGACCTGGCGCTGGAACGGCGTCTATTCGATTGCAGCACTGGTCGTGTTTGCCCTGCTGTGCCGTCTGGTTGTCGGGGGGTGAGGCGCCGGCGATCCCGGCCTCAGCGCACAGGCACTCGAACGCAAAAGCCTGCACGTCTGCCGCGGGTCCGATCAGGACCAGCGGGAACGCGCGGCGCAACCTGTCTCGACATGGGGAAGGGGCCGTGGCCCGTTCGAGTGTCGCGATCCGGCGAGGGATCGCAGTATGGCGGCGCCGCCGCAGGTCTTCTGCACAGGGCCACGACATCGGGAGCTGCCGTCCTGCCGTGGCCGAGTGCTCGTCCGATCGAACTTCGGGGCGTGTAAGCCCCGGCTAGCAGGCGGGGTTATCGGACAAGTTGCTTAAAATTCGGTGAAAATCGTCCGCATTTCGGGAAGAAGCGGTGGATTTTGCCAAACGTTTCAGCTCCATCGCGAAAGCGCGTCCGCCGTGTCGATGCGGCTTACCTCACCGGCCGCGCCTGGCGTTCCGGAGAAGCGCGGACCGGGCGCCGGTTGCCACGGATCAGCAATGAACGAGCCCCGCGCGGTGTTGTGCGGATGGTGCGGCGCCTCGGCCGCCGTGAGCACCGGTGCGACGCAGGCATCCGTTCCGTCGAATACGTCAGCCCAATGATCGCGGGGCTGGGTCGCAAGCACGGCGCCGATCGCGTCGGCGCAGGCCGGCCACTGGCTGCGATCAGCCTGATCCCAGTCCCCGGCGTTCAGGCCAAGCCCGTCCATCAGGGCCTGGAAGAACTGCGGCTCGATCGAGCCGACGACGACGTAGCGCCCGTCCGAGCAGGCATAGCAGCGGTAGAACGGGGCCGACCCGTCGAGCAGGTTCTCGCCCCGGTCGAGCTTCCACCGGCCCTGCGCGACCATCCCGTAGATCATCGTCATCTGCGAGGCGCTGCCGTCGAGCATCGCCGAGTCGACGACCTGCCCCTCGCCGGTGCGCTGGGCGTGCAGCAGGCCCGCAAGCATGCCGTACGCCGCGAACAGGCCGCCGCCGCCATAGTCTCCGATCAGGTTCAGCGGCGGCGTGGGCGGACGCCCGGGCTCACCCATCGCCGCGAGCGCTCCAGAGAGCGCGATATAGGTCAGGTCGTGCCCCGCGGTCTTGGCCCAGGGGCCTTCCTGCCCCCAGCCGGTGATCCGGGTGTAGACCAGTTTCGGATTGCGTGCGTGAACGTCCGCCGGGCCGAGGCCGAGCCGCTCCATCACGCCCGGGCGCAAGCCCTCGATCAGGCCGTCGGCCTTGTCGAGCAATCCCAGCGCCGTCTCGACATCCGAGCTGTCCTTGAGGTTCAGCGTGACGAGGGTGCGGCCGCGATCGATCGGTTCGTCCCCGCCGTGCACGATCAGCGGGCCGCGATTGGCCGAGGGCCGGGCGATGCGCAGGACGTCGGCGCCGAGATCGGCCAGCAGCATCCCGCAATAGGGTGCCGGCCCGATGCCCTCGAACTCGACGATCCGGAAGCCTGTGAGCGGTCCCGCCATGGTGGTCTCCCTGCGTTTTCGCCACTTTCGGGCGGCGCGCCGAGGGATTGCAAGGGCCGAGCGGCTCTGCCAACACTCCGGATGTGATGAACGCCCCCGGCCCCTCGAACAGCATCTGCGACGTGCCCGGCATCCGTGTCGGCCATGCCGAGGACCGCGCGCTGGTGACCGGAACATCCGTCATCCTGCCAGAGGCGCCCTGCGTTGCCGCCGTCGATCATCGCGGCGGCGGGATCGGCGCGCGCGACACGGTGCTGCTGGGTGCCGGGTCCGCCGTGCCGGTCGTGCACGCGATCTGCCTGTCTGGCGGCTCGGCCTACGGTCTGGATGCATCGGGCGGCGTGATGCACGGGATGCGCATGGACGGGATCGGCCTGCCGGTGAAGTCCGAGATCGTGCCCATCGTGCCGCAGGCGATCCTGTTCGATCTGATCATCGGTGGTCCGAAGGAATGGGAGCGCCCGCCCTGGTGGGATCTGGGCCTTGCCGCGTATCGGGCGGCGACCGATGCGACACCGCTCGGCAATGTCGGGGCAGGGTTGGGGGCAACCGCGGGTCCGTTGAAGGGTGGTTTCGGCACGGCTTCGCTGGTTGATGATACTGTCACCGTCGGCGCTGTTGCCGCGTCGAACTCGGTCGGTGAGGTTCTTGTGCCTGGCTCGACGACCTTCAGGGGCTGGATGCTCGAGCGCGACGATGAGCTCGGCGGTCAGGCGCCGCCCGCTGGGATGGTTCCTGAAACCGGGCATTCGACTGCGCCGATCGGTTCGAACACCACGCTGGCCGTGGTCGCGACGGATGCGCGTCTGACGCGGGACCAGGCCTATCGCGTGGCGATCATGGCGCAGGACGGGTTGGCGCTGACGACCCGGCCGGTGCATTCGCCGATGGATGGCGATACGGTGTTCGTGCTGTCGACGGGTGCGCGGGACATCGGAGACGATGCCGGGGCGCTGACCCGGATCGGCACGATGGCGTCCGATTGCGTGGCCCGCGCGATCATGCGCGGCGTCTACGAGGCCGGGGCGCTGGCGGGATATCCGGCCTATCGCGACCTTGTCTGAGCCTGCGCGCGGTCATTCGCGCAGGATGGCGGTCTCGCGCAGCAACTGTCCGCTGGCCGCATCATGGATGCGCAGCCACTCCGACCCATCGGCCTTGGTCACGGAGACGAGCAGACCCTCGGTTCCCTGTCCGAGACCCGTGATTGTCGCGCCCTCGGGCAGCACGATCTGTTCGGCTGCGAGCGGCGGGACACTTTGCGCACCGCCGATGCCGAGGCGGATGACAATGGTCACGGCGATCGTCACAATGCCGAGAATGAGCACGACCATCAGAACCATGACGAGCACGCGCAACCGCCGAACCTGCGGCGGTTCAACGACGTCCTCGTCGTCCTCGTAGGTCATGACTGTCTCCTCCGATCCGGTCCGGCTGGTTATCCCGGAAGCGCTCGCCGGGCAACGCCTGGACCGCGCGCTGGCATCCGCTGCCGAGGCCGCCGGGCTGGCCGTCTCGCGTTCGCGGATCTCGGCGCTGATCGAGGCGGGCGCCGTCCTCGGTGACGGCATCTCGGCCAAGCGAAAGGTACGGGCCGGTGAGGCGTTCGAGCTTCGTATGCCGCCCGCTGTCGATCCGGTGCCGCAGCCGGAGCAGATCGCGCTGAATGTCGTGTCCGAAGACGAGGACCTGATCGTCGTCAACAAACCCGCCGGGATGGTCGTGCATCCGGCGCCGGGGGCCGAGACGGGTACGCTGGTCAACGCGCTTCTCGCCCATTGCGGCGACACGCTCGCCGGCATCGGTGGGGAACGTCGCCCGGGCATCGTGCACCGGATCGATCGCCAGACCTCTGGCCTGCTGGTCTCTGCCAAGACCGAACGCGCGCATGCGGGCCTGTCCGAGCAGTTTGCGGCGCACACGATCGACCGGCGGTATCTGGCGCTCTGCTGGGGATGTCCGGATCGCGCCGATCCGCGCCTTGCCGGATTGGAGGCCATCGCGTTCGAGGATGGCGGCTGGATCCGAATCGACGCCGCGATCGCGCGGCATCCGCATGATCGCAAGCGCATGGCGGTCGCGCGGACCGACGGGCGTCACGCCGTGACCCGCCTGCGGGTGATGGAAAGCTTCGGGCCTGCCGCGGCGAAGTTCGCGAGCCTGATCGAATGCCGGCTCGAGACCGGGCGGACCCATCAGATCCGCGTTCACACGCAACATATCGGCCACGCGCTGATCGGCGATCCGGTCTACGGACGTGCTCGACCGCCGTCGCGCGATGTCGCATCGGACGATCTGAGGACCGCTCTCGCGGACTTCGGGCGGCAGGCATTGCACGCCGCAAGCCTCGGATTCACGCATCCCGCGACCGGCGTGCGACACGAATTTTCCTCGGATTTACCGAAGGATATGAACGATTTGTTAATGCTTCTGCGTCGGAATGAATGAAACAATCGTTAGAAGAAACGTGAGCGGGCCGTTCGCAGGCTTGCAAAGGCATCGATGGTAACCATTTGTTACCAGACGTTTCAGGGGAGACCTCCATGGCCCAGTCCTACACGTCCCTGCCGGCACTCTCGCCGGAGCAGGGGCTGAGTAAGTACCTGACCGAGATCCGCAAGTTCCCGATGCTGGAACCCGAGGAAGAGTTCATGCTGGCCAAGGCATGGGTGGATCATGGCGACAGCGAGTCCGCGCACAAGCTGGTCACATCGCACCTGCGTCTCGCGGCGAAGATCGCCATGGGATATCGCGGCTATGGTCTTCCGACGGCCGAGGTCGTCTCGGAGGCGAATGTCGGTCTGATGCAGGCGGTCAAGCGGTTCGACCCCGACAAGGGCTTCCGGCTGGCGACCTATGCGATGTGGTGGATCCGGGCCGCGATCCAGGAGTACATCCTGCGGTCATGGTCGCTGGTGAAGCTGGGAACGACGGCAGCCCAGAAGAAGCTGTTCTTCAACCTGCGCAAGGCGAAATCGAAGATCGGCGCGCTGGAAGACGGCGACCTGCGTCCCGAGCATGTCGAGAAGATCGCCACCGATCTGGGCGTGACCCAGGACGAGGTCGTCTCGATGAACCGGCGCATGTCGGGCGGCGGCGACAGTTCGCTCAACGCGCCTCTCAAGGGCGGCGAGGGCGAAGGCGCCTCGGAATGGCAGGACTGGCTGGCCGATGACGACGCCGATCAGGCCACGGCCTATGCCGAGGAACAGGAGATGGACGTCCGTCGCGAGCTTCTGATCGAGGCGATGGAGGGGCTGAACGAGCGTGAGCGCCACATCCTCACGGAACGTCGCCTGAAGGACGAGCCGGTCACGTTGGAGGATCTGAGCCAGGTCTACAATGTCAGCCGCGAGCGTATCCGGCAGATTGAGGTCCGCGCGTTCGAGAAGCTGCAGCGCAAGATGCGCGACCTCGCGGCGGAAAAGAAGATGATCCCGTCGATCACCGCCTGAGTAAGCGAAGCAAGAAATTTTGAACCCCGCTGATCGTGCGTCAGCGGGGTTTTGCTTTGTCCGGCTCTGCCTGTGGGCGGGTCTGGGGTCGCAGCTATGCCTGCGGGCGTGCCTTGGGCTCCGGCTTTGCGTCGCGCACGACAGGGGCCGGGTTGTCGGCGAGTCCGCAATCGGTCAGCCAGGCGCGCCATTCTTCCCGGCTTTCCTCGGACAGCAGATCCAGCGGCGCGGGCTTCGGGGGGCGTGATGTGAAATCTGGCATCGCGGAGCCTCAGCTTCCGCTGCCGTGCCCGGAATGACCGCCTGACGAGTGCCCTTTGGCCCCGTGGCCGCTGTGATCCTCGGACTTCGACCCGGCAGCGGGTTTTTCGACGAGAAACGTCACGGTCACATCCCCCGCGGTTTCGAAGGTCAGCGTCGCCTCGAAGTAACTTCCTGGCTTGAAGGTCTCGGTCCCGTTGAAAAGCATGAGATGTTGCCCACCGGGCTCCAGTTGCGTTTCGCCGCCTGCCGGTACAGTGATCTCGTCGACCTTGGCCATCATCATGACGCCGTCCTTCTCGTGCGTCACGTGCAGTTCGATTGTTCCGAAGAAATCTGAGCGCGCAGCGATCAGACGATCGGCCTTGTCGCCTTTGTTCGAGATCGTCAGATACGCGGCGCTTGGGCGGTTCGGCAGGTTGGGCCGGGCGTGTGGATGACCGATGGTAATCGTGCCCACGGTTGTGTCGTGTGTCAGCGCCGGAGAGCCGATGAAAGCCGCGCAAAGCATGGCAAACGCCGCGAATGCGCGGGTCGGTATGGAGAGTCTTCGCATCTTGTGCCTCGTTTTCGGTCGCAGGGGACCGGTTAAATCCGATGAATTCGTTGTCATTCAGATCAGTCGAGGCGGGGCACGCGGAGCGTGGCAGACGGGCTCTCTGGAGTGCGTGCAGACGTCAGTCGCATAGCCAACAGTTGTTATCGAGGTCACGGCGCTGACGCGGATGCACGCCGTTGGTCGCGACGGAAGTGTGAACTCCGAGAACGCCTGGCACCAGTGGCATTCGGTGTGGGCGGCCGGAGCGCCGTTGCCGCTGCCCTTCTGATCGCCCGTCGGTGCGCAAAGCACGATCTCCGTGACGCCGAGCATCTGCTGCAGTGTCCGGAGTTCGCCGTTCTTCGCGACGGTCGCCGCTGCTGCGGGCATCGAGACAGCCATCGCGAACTGCGTCACCAGCCAGATCACGACCGGCACCATCCTGAGAGAGGTGCGGGATCCGCGTGTCAGCGATGAGCGTCGAGTGCGCCGTGCCATGGCTCTGCGATACGGATCGGAGCAAGGAATCGCAACAGGTCAAACCGAAGCAACTTGACACGCTGTCGTGAGTCGTTTTAGTTAACCTTATGGTTAAACAAAATGACCTCGACAGCACGCTCGGTGCTCTGGCGGATCCGACGCGGCGCGCGATCGTCCAGCGCCTGCTGGAATCCGACGCGACCCTGAGCGAACTGGCCGAACCGCACGACATGAGCCTGCCCGCCGTGATGAAACATGTCGGCAAGCTGGTCGATGCGGGCCTGATCAGCCGCGAGAAGAAGGGCCGCGTCGTGACCTGTTCGCTCAATGTCGATCCGCTCGACGACGCTCAGCGCTGGCTGAACGAGATGCTCGATTTCTGGAACCAGCGGTTCGATGCGCTGGATGCCTACCTCGCCAAGCAGAAGGAGGACGACACGTGAACGCGCCCGTCACCGAACTGAACGACCCGACCGCGCTGATGATCCGGCGCACCTTCGACGCCGATATGCGAACGCTTTGGGCGGCCCTGACGGATCCGAAAGCCTGGATGCAGTGGATGGGCGCGAAGATGGCGACGCCGAAGCGCTGTGAGGCCGATCTTCGCGTTGGCGGCGCCTGGCTGATCGAGATGCGCGGCAACGAGACGGGAGACGACCACAACGTCAAGGGAGAGTTCGTCGAGGTCGACGAGCCCACCCGGGTGTCGTTCACCTGGGCCTGGTATTCGCAACCCGATGCGGTGAGCCTCGTCACCTATGCGCTGTCGGATGCCGGGAACGGCAAGACGACTCTCACCCTGTCGCACGAGCGTTTCGCCAGCACCGAGGCCCGCGACGGACACTCGATGGGCTGGAATGCCTCGCTGGACACGCTCGAAACCTATCTTTCGGCATAGGAGGGCTCGATGGCGCACCCGATCGTTTCGCGCGAGGACTGGCTGGTCGCACGCACCGCTCACCTCGAGGACGAGAAAGCCTTCACCCGGGCGCGCGATGCGCTGAGCGCGCGCCGCCGCGCGCTGCCATGGGTCCGGATCGAGAAGGA
Organism: Pseudomonadota bacterium; assembly: GCA_039184865.1. GTDB lineage: Bacteria > Pseudomonadota > Alphaproteobacteria > Rhodobacterales > Rhodobacteraceae > Thermohalobaculum. The sequence continues at coordinate 260,726 of JBCDAV010000002.1, forward strand.
CTATCGCTTCCGAACAAGCGCCGGAGAGAAATCGTTATCGGACCTCTTCGGTGACCAGAGCCAGCTCATCGTGATCCATTTCATGATGGGGCCGGACTGGGAGGAGGGCTGCCCGTCCTGTTCGTTCTGGTCCGATACTTATAGTGGCCTGGAGGTTCATCTCGCGCACCGGGACGCGGCTTTCGTTGCCGTGGCGAACACGTCGCTGGAAAAGATCGCTGCCTATCGCAGCCGGATGGGCTGGAGCTTTGACTGGGCGTCGTCGCTCGGGTCGGAGTTCAACCGCGACTTCAATGTCAGCTTCACGCCAGAAGAGCTCGCCGAAGGCAGGGCGCGCTACAACTACGCGAGCAAGGGTTTTCCAACGACCGAGGCGCCCGGGATCAGCGTCTTCCACAAGCCCGAGCCGGATCTGGTGGTTCACACCTATTCGACGTTCGGCCGGGGGCTCGACATGATGAACGGCGCCTATCAGTTGATGGACCTTCTGCCGAAGGGCCGTGACGAGGACGGGCTTGACTTTCCGATGGCCTGGGTCCGTCGGCGCGATCAATACGACACCTGATTTCAACAGCATCGAAAGGAGAATTCCGATGGCGCATGGAAACGTTCACTGGTCCGAGCTTGTCAGTGCCGATGTCGAAGGCTCGAAGCGGTTCTTTGAGGACATCTGCGGCTGGACGATTAACGAGATGCCGATGCCGAACGGCGCCTACAATGTCTGCATGGTCGGGGAGCAGCCGGTGGCAGGCATCATGGGTATCGATCAGATCCCGGCGGATCACGAGGTCGCACCGCACTGGATGACGTATCTCGAGGTCGCGGATGTCGATGCCGAGATCGCGAAGGTCGGGGGCAATGGCGGAATGGTGGTCCGCGAGCCGTTCGACGTGCCCGGGGTCGGGCGCATCGCCATCGTCATGGACCCCGGCAAGGCCGTCTGCGGGCTGATGACCCCGGCGCAGCAGGGATAAGCGCACGTCCGCCTGCGGTCTGCTCGACAAGGGCCGGCCGCAGGTTCGACCTCAGGCCCGTGGCTTCAGCTTCCAGGCGGTCTCGATCGCCGGGCAGATGCCTTTCAACCCGCCTTTGACGTCGGCGCTCGCGAGCTTCGAGATGTCGAAAATCGCGTCGTAGTGTCGATTAACCTCGGCCGCGTCGATCGAGAACGGTGGCCCCGGCATCACCGACTGGTCATAGGTGAACGTCAGCAGGAACTGCGGTGCGGTCGCGGTGATCTCGACGAGGTGCCGGGCGTATTGCCCGCGCATCCCGTCTGGCAGGGCGACCAGTGCGGCCCTGTCATAGACTGCGTCGACCGGGCCGAGCGTCGCGCGGTCGAGGTTGAAGATGTCGCCGACGAACACCTCCATCCGCGGAACGCTGTAGCGTTTGAGCTGTCCGATTTCGCTGACGTCCGGGACGATTTCGAGCTCTTCGAAGAGCTGCTTTATCGCAAGCTCGCTCAGTTCGGCGCCGACGACGCGGTAGCCGTTCGCCACGAGCCAGGTGAGATCAAGCGTCTTGCCGCACAGGGGAAGAAAAACCCGCGACTCCGGCGAAAGTGCGAGTTGCGAGAGATGCGCCTCCATGAGCGCGTTGGGTTTCGGTTGATGAAAACCGATCTGGTTGGCTTCCCAGCGCGAATGCCAGAAATCGTGATCCATGACGTTCCCCCAAGTCTGCTGCCACGCGTATATCGGGTGGACGCCGCGCGACGCCAAGAGGGGCGGGTCAGATCTTCTCGGGGATGTGTTCGGGCGTCCAGGACATGAGGTCGTAGACGCCCTGGTCCTCGATTGTCGCGAAGCCGAGGCGCCGGTAGAGGCGCATGGCGGGATTGTTCTTTTCGACGTGGATCGACACTGACCGGCCTGTCGCGGCCGTCGCGTTCATCAGGTCCTGCAGGATGGCCTCGCCCCAACCGCGACCGCGAAACTCCTGCAGCAGGGCGATGTCGATGATGCGGAGTTCTTTTGTCCAGTCTTCGAGATAGAGGCGCCCGACGGGGACGATCCCCTGCTGGATGATCAGCCACAACGCGTCGGGGTAGTGCTGCTTGTAATGCGCGTCCTGAGCCTTGAACTGCATCTCTAGGAAGGCGCGTTGTTGCTCCACCGGCCATCCGGTGCTGGCGACCTCCTCGGATCTCGTCGAGGCATAGATGCGCGCGAGAAGCGATTGATCGGATGCGCTGGAGGCGCGGTAGCTCAGGCCATGCTCCGCGGCGAGCACCGGTACGGGGGGGACGGTTTTCGGCATTGCTTCAGGTGGAGCGGCCGGACACCTCCGGCCGCCCCGGATTTCACTCAGTTGAACACGGCTTCCATGCGAACCCGCCCGTCATCGCTCTCGTGCGCCGAGACCATGATCGGTTGCGCGATGAGCCCGTCCGACGAGAACAGGTGCGTCCCGGCATCGATCCTGTCACCGGCCTCTTGCCGGAACACCACGGCGAAAGGCGTGCGGCCGATTCCGGCGAACGGTTTGCGCACCGGATCGCCGAGCCGGACCACGTCCTCGATCGTCACGGCGGCCGACCCGTCGGCTGACTGCACGGTCAAACGTTCGCCGATGCGGGAGCGCATGGCGTCGAACTCGGTCGCAGCGAACGCAATCCCGGACCCCGATGCCGTGGCCGCGAGTGCTCCCCCAGAGGTCTGAAGAACTGATCGGCGGGAAACGATGATGTTGTCCATTCGGCGTCCTCCTCAACTGCGCGACGGGTACAGGCCCTGCAGAGCGATGATGTAGTTGACCGCAATAAACGGCTGCATGTTGGAGTGCGGCTGGCTGTCGCCGGTGTTGCTGAGCGCGTCGCTCGCAAAGTTCTGCAGGCCTTGCGGACCGTGATAGGTCAGGCCTTCGTCCTCTTCTTCGCTTGAGCCGAGGAGACGCCCGGTCGGGTCGGCTTCGCCGTCCTCCACGGAAGTCGACGAGCCGACCATCTGATGGGTGTGCGGCGGGATCTGGCTGGGGGCCAGCGTGATCCCGTCGGCACCGGTCTTCTGCCCGAGTCGCTGCTCGCTCAGACCGGGGCCCCTTCCTGAGCCGATCGCCGCCCGACCCCGAAGGTCCGGCAGTGCGAACGTCGAGCGTCCGTCACCGCCATAGATGGTCCCGAGGATCGAGAACAGGGCGGTGTTCTGGGAAATCGGCAGCAATTGCCCGTTGCAGAACGCGAAACTCCGCGGTGCGAAGTTTCCGCCGAAGATACGAATTTCGCCGATGAATGGTTCTGACATAATGGCTATTCCTCAACTGCGGCTCGGATAGATGCCGAAGAGCGCGATGATGTAGTTCACGCACTGGGTCGGCATCATGTTGGAATGCGGCTGACCGCCCCCGGTGGGCGTGATCGAGCCGGACGTCATGCCAACGCGGTCCTCATCCTCGACATAGAGCTGCTGGCCCGCCTTCGCGAAGGTGCGATCCTTCTGCACCGCCGTCGACGTCGCGAGGGCAGAGACCGCATTGAACGTGTGGCCGTGCGCGGGGAGTTCATTGGTGGTGAGCGTCACGCTCTCGGCCCCGCCTTTCGACCCGAGCCTGCGATCCGAGAGCCCGGGCCCGCGTCCCCGGTGAATCGGAATGCGCCCGCGCATGTCGGGAAGAGCGAAGGTCGTGCGCCCGTCGCCGCCATAGATCGTCCCAAGCAGCGAAAACAGGGCGTCGTTCTGGCTGACGGGCAGCAACTGGCCCTGGCAGAGCGCCCAGCCGCGCGGTGCGAAGTTTCCGCCGAACATGCGGATTTCGCCAACGAATGGTTCTGACATGGCTTCCTCCTCAGTTTCTCGACGGGAACAGGCCGCGAAGGGCGATGCAGTAGCTGACCGTGGTGAACGGCTGCATGTTGTTGTGCGCCTGGCTTCCACCGGCGTTGCCGACCATCGAGGGCGCCATCGCCACTGCGCCCGATGCCGAATACGTGGCGTAGATCGGATCCTCCGTGGTCGCCGTCACGTTGCTTTCGGCATCGCCAGAGTTGGCGTCGTTCGAACTGCCCTGTGCGCCATGGGTGTGAGCGGGCATCTCGCCCACCGTCAGCGTGTGGGTTTCTTGGCCGCCTTTGGTGCCTTCGCGGAACGAGCTATCCGAATGGATCGGCGTGCGCCCGCGCATGTCCGGAAGGGCGAAGCTGGTGCGTCCGTCGCCACCGTAAATGGTGCCAAGAAGCGAGTACAGCGACTGGTTCTGGTTGATCGGCAAGATCTGGCCGTCACAGAACGCCCAGCCGCGCGGCGCGAAATTGAAGCCGAACATTCGGACCTCTGCGAGAAATGGTTCAGACATTGGGAGACATTGACCTCCTTGAAATGCGCGTTCATCCAATACGAGACGCCTGGAAATCCGGCGCTGAAATTTTTTGTACCAAACTCGTACAGTGTGCGGCTTTCGCGAGAAGCGCGCAAGGAAAAATCCCGCCAGACTTTAGTCCAGCAAGTCAAACTGCTTCGATCAAAAGCAGTTCGTAATGTGTTTCATTTTCCGGTTGACCTTCTGGCGCGCGTCGTGTGCCGTCAGTTTTCGTCCGCGGGCGTCGGCGACCAGTTTCTCGCTTCTGTCTGGGCCGCTTCGATGTCGGTCTCGGACATGCCTCGTTCTGTCCGCTGCCGCGCCTGGATGGCCTGCGGGTGACCGCGCGCGCCGGCAAGATTGTAGTAAACGTGCGCCTGCCGAAGATCGGCTTCGATGCCGAGCCCGTTCTCGTAAATCTCGCCGAGTGTGAACAGACCAAGCGAATTTCCCTGAGCGGCGGTCTTCTCGAGCCAGGATCGTGCGGCCGCCGGGTCGGCCTCGGTTCCATTGCCGCGCAGAAGTGCCAATCCGTAGAGGTTCATTGCTCCGAGATGCGCTTGCGACGCAGCCTTGGCATAGAACCCGACCGCGCCCTCGAGGTTCTGATCGCCGCCGCGTCCTTGCGCCATCAGAACTCCGCAATTGAACTGGGCGTTGGCCAGTCCGCTGTCGGCCGCGGCACAGATCAGGTTTCGCGCCGCTTCGAAATCCTGCAGCACGCCCTTGCCATCGAGATGGAGGAGTCCCAGCCGGTTGGCCGCTCTCAGGCTGCCCTCCTTCTGAGCGTTCTGGTAGACGATGACGGCCTTGGCGAGGTTGGCCTGTGTGCCGAGACCGAGTTCCTGCATCCGGCCGATGTAGAAGAGACCCTCGGGATCGCCGTTCGTGTAGGCGGATTTGAAGTTCGCCGCGGCTACGGTGAAGCGGCGGTCCTTCAATGCGTCGGTTCCGACGCTGATCGGATCGGGCTCTTCGGCGTGTGCCGCCGTCGCTGCAAAGACTATGAGGATCGGAATCCAGAGATACTTGAACATCGGAACCACCCTGACCGGTTTTTTGAAGGACGCGGATTAAGCCTAACGCGCCGGATGCCGCGCTGACAATGAGCTGGCACCGTTCATTTTGCGCGGATGGCGCGCGCGCATCGTTGCTTGGCGGGTCGCGTGGGCCTTGCTATAGCAATTGCGTCACGCGGGCGTGGCGGAATCGGTAGACGCAACGGACTTAAACGAAATTTGAGTGCGCGCGGGGAAACCCGGGACGTAGAACTGCTCAAACTCGGGGAAACCTTTCGAATGGCAATCCCGAGCCAAGCCCGCCGCTGCGGGAAGGTGTAGAGACTAGATGGGCAGCACCTAAAGCACCGCCCTGGTGTCACGGTGAAGGGATAGTCCAGACCACGAACCGGCAGGTCCGGGCGGCGAAAGCCGAAGTGGTACGAAAATCCGTTTTCCGAAAGGAAGTGTGGGTTCAAGTCCCACCGCCCGCACCAATCCCAGGTACCCGTCTTGGTGTGGCTGGCGACGGGTTGCCGTGCGTTTGCTTCAGCTTTGGGCCTTGGCTTAGCCGTCTTGCAACGCGGCGACGCCAGGAAGCGTTTTACCTTCAAGCCATTCTAGGAACGCCCCGCCTGCTGTCGAGACATAGCTGAATTCTGCGGCTGCACCAGATGCATTCAGAGCGGCGACAGTGTCGCCACCGCCCGCCACCGTCAGCAAGTTGCCTGACTTTGTGAGTTCGGCGGCTTTTAAGGCAGCGGCGTCCGTTGCCGCGTTGAAAGGCGGGATCTCGAAGGCACCAAGCGGGCCGTTCCAGACGACCGTTCGTGCACTTTCGAAGCGTTGGTGGATATCGGCAACCGATGCCGGACCTGTATCGAGTATCATGTGGTCGGCTGGGCAAGCGTCCGCAGCCACGATCCTGGACTCAGCGCCGGGTTTGAACTCTCGCGCTACGACCACATCGAGCGGCAGCACAATTTCGCAGCCTGCTGCGTCGGCATTCGCGGCGATCCCGCGCGCAGTCTCTGTCAGATCGTGCTCGCACAACGACTTGCCGACGTCCACTCCGCGTGCCGCGAGGAAGGTGTTGGCCATGCCGCCCCCGATGACGATCTGGTCGACCTTATCTATGAGATTGCCGAGCAATTCGAGCTTGGTCGATACTTTCGCGCCGCCGACGACCGCGATCACCGGGCGTTTGGGGTTGGAGAGCGCGCTTCCCAGCGCGTCGAGTTCGGCTTGCATGAGCCGCCCGGCGGCTGATGGCAGGAGGTGGGCAACGCCTTCGGTAGAGGCGTGCGCCCGATGCGCTGCGGAGAAGGCGTCATTGACGTAAATGTCTGCCTTTGACGCCAGATACTGCGACATACGGGGATCGTTCGCTTCCTCCATCGTTGAAAATCGGGTGTTTTCGACGAGGACGGTTTCTCCGGGCTCCGAATCGCGGGGCTGTTCGGAGTAGTTCACCGGGCTTCCAAGCAATTTTGATAGCGGTTCAGCGAGCGGTTTGAGGGACAATTCCGGGACGACCTGGCCCTTCGGCCGTCCAAAATGCGCGAGCACGATCGGTCGCCCGCCTTTCTCAAGAATTTCTCGGAGTGTCGGCACGATCGCTCGCATACGGGTATCGTCGGTGATCCTGCCCTCGGACATGGGTACATTGATGTCGACCCGGACGAGAACGCGCTTCCCGGCCAGATCGAGATCATCGAGCGTCTTGAATGTCATCTTGTCGTATCACCCGCTATCGAGACCGAACAGTTTCGCCGGTGTCCGCTTCACGGTCGTTCGGAAGTTTCCGGGTCAGATCAACTTGCCCATCGCGACGGCGGTGTCCGACATCCGGTTCGAGAAGCCCCACTCGTTATCATACCACGTGAGGATCGAACACAGTGTTCCTTCGATGACCTTTGTCTGATCGCAGTGGAACACGCTGGAATGCGCGTCGTGATTGAAGTCCATGCTCACGAGTTGGTCGTCCGTGTAACCGAGCACGTTGTTGAGCGGGCCGTTTCCGTCGGCGACATCGCGGATGGCCGAGTTGATTTCTTCTATGGACGTTTCCCGCTTGGCGACGAACTTTAGATCTACGACCGAGACGTTCGGGGTCGGCACGCGAATGGCAAAACCGTCGAGCTTACCGTTCAGCTCCGGCAGGACGAGGCCAACTGCCTTCGCGGCACCGGTCGACGTCGGGATCATGTTCATACCGGCGGCACGTGCGCGGTAGAGATCCTTGTGCATCGTATCGAGCGTTGGCTGGTCACCGGTGTAGGAATGGATGGTAGTCATGATCCCGCGTTCAATCCCGACGGCGTCGTCGAGCACCTTCGCAACCGGTGAAAGGCAGTTCGTCGTGCAGGAGGCATTGGACACGACGGTGTCCTCGGCGGTCAATGTCTCGTGATTCACCCCATAGACGATCGTCTTGTCGGCGCCCGAGGCCGGTGCAGACACAAGGACGCGTTTGGAACCGTTCTCCAGATGCAGCGCCGCTTTCGAGCGATTGGTAAAGATGCCGGTGCACTCGAGTGCTACGTCGACACCCGCCCACGGCAACTCGCGCGGGTCGCGGATGGCCGTGACCTTGATGGGTCCGCGTCCGACATCGATTGTCTCGCCGTCGACTTTAACGTCACCCGGAAAGCGGCCGTGCACCGAGTCGTAGCGCATCAGGTGGGCGTTCGTTTCTACCGGACCAAGATCGTTGATTGCGACGACTTCGATATCGGTGCGTCCGGATTCGATGATTGCCCTAAGGACATTTCGTCCGATCCGCCCGAAGCCATTGATGCCGACCTGAACTGCCATACCGCTCTCCTCGGATTGTTTCTATGCGAGCGCGGGTCGGCTCGCTGTGCGCGCGGATACTCCCGAGCGCGTGCAAGATCAATCCGCGTGCAGCGCCAGGATCGCAAAATCTTTCGGATTCCGGCGAAATTTGAACGCACGCTCGCACCCCGCAGTACTTTCCCGGCGATGCGTCGCGCATTTCCAGCCACTTCTTGCGGTGCCGGAGTCGACTTCGCATGAATTAATCCGCTGGCGCTTGGGGCCAGCGGATGGAAAACTCATCGAGTAGCGATTCTTCGCAAGGTCAGGATGCGGAGTCGTATGCGACGAACTCCGAGTCGTCGAAATCGTCGTCCAGCCCGAGATCAAAGCCGTCGTTGCCTTCGCTTGATGAAGCTTCTTCGAGCGGCTCCATCTTTTTCTTCGAGCCTCCAGCGGGCGCGCCATCTTCCTTATTTCGGGCTGGCTTCGGCGAAGTCTGGAACGTCCCAGGTCCATCGGCTGTAGCGGTTGCCCGACCTTTGCTCTCCCCCGCTGCGAGCTTCATCCCCGGGCCTTGAGACGAGTCGATTTGCTTTGGTTCTGTGGCTGCGTTGGCTTGAGGCGCCGACGCGCCATTCGAGGTGCTCAAGTGTCCCGGATCCGGCGTTTCGGCGCTAGTCGCGTGACCTGCTTCGCTCAATGGTTTGTCTGCCGAGAAGTATTCGACCACAGAGTTCAGCGTCGCCGACCTGTCTGCGAGCCTCGACGCTGCGGACGCAGCCTGAACGGCCGTTTCGCTGTTCTCCCGGATGATGGAGTCCAGTTCGCGTATCGCGGCCGCCATCTGTTCGGCGGTTGCATCCTGCTCGCGCGTCGCCGTCGAGATTTCCTGAACAAGCTCCGCGGTGCGCTGAATCCCGGGTACGAGGTTCGAGAGCATAGTATTCGCATCTTCCGACGCTGCGCGGGTCTCGGACGCCAGCGCGACGATCTCGTCCGCCGCCTGGCTGCTGCGTTCGGCAAGTTTTCGAACTTCTGCCGCAACGACCGCGAAGCCGCGTCCGTGTTCGCCGGCACGGGCCGCCTCGACTGCGGCGTTCAGAGCGAGCAGATCCGTCTGCCGCGCGATTTCCTGAACGATGCCGACCTTCTCGGCGATCGTCGACATGGCCTGTACGGCGCGCTCGACCGTCTCGCCGGAGCGTGTTGCATCCTGTGCCGCCTGAACCGCAATCTTTTCAGTCTCGAGCGCGTTGTCGGCCGTTGCCGAAATCGTGGACGACATTTCCTCGATGGCAGCCGCCGCAGAAGAGGCGGAATTGCTTTGGCGTGCCGCGCTCTGGTTGATCCGGTCCGCAGCGGAACTCAGTTCTTCGCTTCGCTCGGCAACTTCACCGGCGCTCGCCTTGGTCGAGACGATGACGTCTGAAATGCGCTCGAACATGCCCGACAGTGCGGATGTCAGACCGCTCGCTCGCTTTTCGGCGTTGAGCGAGACGTTGAGATTTCCGCCGGCGAACTTGCGGGTTGCGTCGGCCCCCTCGCTGATCGTCTCACTCAAGTCACGAAGGACGCGCATGGTGTGACCGACGACGTCCGGGCGATCCATGAAGCTGGACATCACCGGCTCGCCACGTCCCGCCTGGTCCACTGCGGAGCCCAGTGCCTGAAGCGGGCGAAGCAGCAGTCGGTTCAGCGCCAAACAGGCGAGCGCGGCCATGATGCCGCCCACGATGAGCGTCGAGATGAGTTTCGTGAGGGTCTCTGACCACACGGCACTTGCGATCGCATTCTCGGACCAGAACATCGCGATGGCGCCAACGATCTGATCGTTCTTTCCGAACTTTACAGGCACCACATGGATCAGGGTGCTTTCGGAGAACACCTCGGTGCCCGATTGCAAGGCGTCGGGCAGGGCAGGCGGCATCGGCGGGGCCGAGGTCATCTTGTCGTCGGTGGCGATGACGTTTCCGTCCGCGGAGTAGACGGCAGCGCCTTTGAGAAGATCGCCGGTCTCTAACTTCAGCGCTGTGAGCGTCTCGGCGAGAGCATCGACCTTCTTGAAGCGAATGGCGCCAGCAGAATTCTCTGCTAGCAAGCCGCCGACAACGTTGGACTCGGTTTGGATTCCACGCGTCATTTCAGCATGCATCGACAGCGCTGACAGAGCGGTGATGAACATGGCGGTCAGAAAGATTGCCGCGGAGACGAACACTGCGACTTTCATCTGGAGCGAAAACTTCATGAGACGAACCCCAATCCAAACCGGAACACCGGCCTGCGATGCAGGCCGGTCACTTTGTAGTGTGTTTTACTCGAGGAACTCGACGTTGACGCCGAAGGTTGCCGCGCCGATCGGAGATCCGCTGCTGGGATCCGAGACGACGACCGAGATCTGGCTCTGATAGCTTTGCGTGGACTCGTCGAGCTCGACTTCGGAGATGTGGACGGCTCCGGCACCGACGCCGTAGGTCTGCTGCCACTTCGCTTCGTCACCCTGCCAGAAATCGGAGGTCGTGTCAGACGCGGCAACGTTCAGTCCGACCATGTCCATGACGAAGATCTCGGTGAAGAGGCCTTCGCTTTCATCGCGGACTGCGCGGAGCATGTCTGCGACGGGGCCTTCGAGCACCGGGGTGATCGTCGGCGTGTCGCCGCTGCCAACTTCGGCGCGCCACTTTTTGTCGAGCGCGATGATCTGATCTTCAGGCATTCCCTGGGTTTCGGTGTTGCGTGCCTGGATCGCCGCCACGATCGCCGGATCGTTGGCGACCTGCATGATGCGCTGTTCAGCGAGTTCGCGCAGGGCCGGTTCGAATTCGTTTGCCTGGGCGGTAGCGATCACCGCTGAAACGGCGACTGCGGACAGCATGGTTTTGCCGAAGAGTTTCAAGATACGTCTCCCGATGTGCATTGGATGCGCAATGCGAATGCGCCACTGCTCGACGGGTAATCGCGAGGATTTGAACCTCCGTTAACGCAGGTTCAGGAAAAACCGCGGACTTGGTTCAATTTTAATCGGCATTGTCGGAACCGCGCGCCTGACGCCTGCGCGCATCTTCGAGAACCTGTCCGGAAGCGTGTTCCTCGATCAGTTCCATGGTGCGCCCTTCGATCCGCTCTTCGATCTCTTCCATGAACGCCTCGAACGGCTTTCCGGGCGGGATCGGCTCCATGAACTCGATCGCTCCAGTCTGATTGCAGTGTTTGCGCCATTCGCGTTGCGGCCAGATGACGCCGAGCGAGACGGCAACCGGGACGGCTTCGACGTGCATGGCCTGATAGAGATGCCCAGCACCGCTCTTGTAGCGTTCCTTGGCGCCGAGCTTCATCAATTCGCCCTCGGGATATATGATCATCGTCCGGTTCTCGGCCCGGATGCGCTTCGCGCCTTCGATCATCATTTCGGTCCGGCCCTGGGGGCCCCGATCGACCGCGATGTTCACCGTGCCGACGGTCTTCAGGATGGTTCCGAAGAACGGCAGTTTCGTCAACTCCTCCATGGCCACGGCGCTGATGTCGCGCATCAGGGCCCCGAGCATGACGATGTCGAGTTCGGACTGGTGCTTGGCCACGATGAGCTGGGATCTCGTCAGATCGAGATGCTCGAGGCCGCGCACCTCGACGCGGCTGCCGAGGATGACCCGCACGAGCCACAGGACGCTGCGGCCCCAGAAGTTCAGAACGTTCCACATGCGATCGCGTGTCGACACGTGAGCAATCACCCAGCACGTCATCGCGATCCCGAAACTGAAACTGTAGAAAACGACGTTGAAGATGGTCGAACGGATCATAAGCGCAGCCGGGTTATTGAACGCGCGGGGCTTACTTCGGGATTGACGCGGCGGCAAGCACTTCACGGGACCGGGCGCTGTCATCATCCATTTGAACGATGAGCGCCTCGATACCGTCGAAAGCAACCTCTCCGCGGAGGTACTCGACGAGGCTGACCGAAATCTCGATCCCGTAGAGATCGCCGGTGAAGTCGAACAGGTGGACTTCGAAGTTCGGCGCGTTGACGCCGAAGGTCGGGCGCTCCCCGAGACTGGCGACGCCCGAAAAACGTCCGACATGAGGGCCTTCAAATACGTCGACCCACGTTGCGTAGACGCCGTATTTCGGGATGAGTTGCCCGTCGTAGGCGAGATTGGCCGTGGGATACCCGAGATCGCGCCCGCGCTGGTCGCCCTGCACGACAGGTCCGGAGACCGTGTGCCAGCATCCAAGCTGCTGAGCGGCCTCGCGGCAGCGTCCCTCCTGGATCATCGCCCGGATCGCCGTTGAGGCGAACTCGCCGGTCTCGTCACCGACCAACTCATGGATCGTGACGCCGAAACCACGCTCCAACCCGATCTTGCGCAAGAGAACGGAGTCCCCCTTCCGGGCTTTTCCGAAGCGGAAATCCGCGCCGACGGAGAGATGACGAATGCCGAGACCGTCGCAAAGAACGTCGGTCACGAAGTCTTCCGCAGCCATCCCGGACAGGTCAGCGTCGAAAGGGATTTCGTACAGGATGTCGACGCCGTGACGTTCAAGCCTGCGGGCTTTCTCGGCGGGCGTGGTCAGGCAGAAGGGCGGGGCATCGGGCTGGAAGAAGCGCCTCGGATGCGGGTCGAAGGTGATCACGCCCGCGGGGCCGCCGGCTGCACGCGCGTCTGCGATCAGGGTTTGATGCCCCTTGTGCACCCCGTCAAAATTGCCGATTGCGACGGAACACCCGCGCAGGCCCTCGGCCAGATTCCGATACCCGGTGACGCGTTCCATGCCTCTCCGCGCGTGCCCAAACCGGGCAAGCACGGCCCGGATGCCTCAGTCGAATTTCTTGGACGGTGCGAGGACTTTCGCCTCACCCTTCAGCACGACTATATCGCCGACACTGCAGGCACATTCAAGCGTCACGCGCCGCTTGCCGTAGTCAATCTCCGCGACACTGACTTCCGCGCGAACCGTATCGCCCGGGCGGACCGGCGCCATGAATTTCAGGGACTGGCCGAGATAGATCGTTCCATGACCCGGCAACTGCTCGCCGATGACGGCGGAGATCAACGCCGCGGTGAGCATGCCGTGGGCGATCCGGCCGGCAAAGATCGTGTCCTGCGCGTAGTCCTCGTCCATGTGCACCGGGTTGTGATCGGTCGAGACTTCGGCAAACGCGCGGATGTCGTAATCCGTGATCGTCTTTTCGACGTAGCGCGACATGCCGATCTCGAGATCCTCGATGCAGATCGTCCCGCGCTCGGGGCCCATGTTGTCCAGCATTGCTTCGCTCCTGACGGCTCAATGGCCCACCTGATGGTGCGTTGCACAATCCCTAGCTCAGGCGGGCCGCCAACGCAATATAATTGCGCAAGATAATTTCAAGTTTCTTTCCGGCAACGCAGTTTCAGAATGCAGTCCTTAAAATGAGGATGATGCCGGATGCCGTCATCAGTGCGATCAGAAGCCTGCGGAACTGAGAGTCCTCGAGCCGGGCGAAGACCCGCAGGCCGATCTGTGCTGCGAGCATCGTCGCGGGCAGGGCAATCGCCAGAGCGATCAAGGTGCCGCGGTCGTAAACGCCGTCATACGCAAGGAGCAGCGCGGCGATCCCGAGGATGGCAATGTTGAAGGGTTGCAGAACCGCGCGTGTTTCGTGTCTCGGCCAGTCGCGCATCGCAAGCCACATCGTCGGAAGCGCGCCGGACAGTCCGGCGACGGCACCGAGAATGCCGCCGAGAAAGCCGATTGAACCGTCGATCAGGTTCGTCGGTTTGGTCATGCTCGGAAGATCGCGCCGGAACAGGAAGAATGCGCCATAAGCCAGCAAGAACCCCGCGATGATCAGCTTCAGGGCTTCCGCATTGATAATATCCAGCAGTTGCAGGCCGATTGGAATGCCGAGGCATCCGGGTATCAGGAACCGGAGCAGCCTGAGCGGTTCGATCGAACGGCGAACGACCACGGCGCCCTGCAGGCCGCTGGCCACGGAGAGTGCGAGAGCCAGTGCCACGGCCTGCACCGGGGGCATGACCTGAAGCCACCATCCGAGCGCGAAGAGGGACGTACCGAAGCCCGCAAGGCCGTTGATGAAGCCGCCCGCGCTGGCGCCGATCAGCAGAAAGACCAGGAAGCCGACTTCCACAGGGACTCAAGCCCTCGTCAGGTCAGGGGGCGGTGTTGCAGCAGGCGCCCCGAGTTTCAGCGCCGCTTCGCGACCGCCATATCTCTCGATCATCTGCGCCTGGTCGGCATGGGCCATCGCATCCGTCGCCTCGGGATCACAGATTCCCCGCAGTTCGGCAGAGAGGTCATCGAGGATATCGGCGTAGTCGGGATCGCCCGCGAGGTTCGACAATTCTTCCGGATCCTCGGCGAGATCGAAGAGCTCAGGTTCGAACCCGACGTAGTGGATGAGCTTCCAGCGTGACTTGCGGAGCATGAACGCGCCCGAAACGGCCCCGGCGGCATGGTACTCGCTGAAAACCGCACGATCGGCAATCGGGGAAGCCGCGAGTTGGTGCAGTGGCGAGCCCGGCCCCTGATTCTCGAATGGCAGGCCGAAGTGATCAGGAATGGTCGCGGCAAGGTCGAGCAGGCTCACCGATACATCGCAGACCGACGCAGCTTGTCCGGGCTCCGCCATAATCAGGGGAATGGCCGCGCTCTCCTCGTACATGTTGGACTTGCCCCACAAACCCCGGGCGCCGACATTGTCGCCGTGGTCCGAGGTGTAAACGACCGTCGTGTTGTGCGCGAGCCCATTCGCGTCTAGAGCATCCAGGATCTCTCCGACATTGTGATCGAGCCATGTGCAAAGCCCGAAATAGGCTGACATGGCGGCGAGCCGTTCCTGCGGATCCCGGAATTTGTCCTCGCTGCGATCCAGATCGGATTGCAGTTCGACCCAGGGATGGCGCCTGTGCCCGTCCGTTGGATGAAGTTTCGCCGGTGGCAAATCTGCGGTCGGATAAAGCTCGAAGAATTCCGGTGGCACCACCAGAGGAAAGTGCGGCGCCACGAGCCCGACATACAGACACCAGGGACGATCGGGCGCCGCCGCGAGCCAGTCCCGCGTTTGGCGCACGACGGCTGCGTCGTACTCGGTGTATTTGCTCTCGCCGGGGCCGATATAGTCCCCCAACATGCGGGAGGGCATCAGAACCCGTTCGTTTCCCTTTCGGATCGACGCCCAGACCATGCCGGTCCCGCCTGCAACCATCATGGGAATGTGCTCGGTATCGAACCCTGCCGGATCCTCGGCCGCCCGATAGTGCAGTTTACCGATGCTCTCGACCGGAACACCGCCGGCTTGCAGGGCGTGCCCCCATCCCGGGATCTGCCCGGAATAGGGCATCGCGTTGTCCCAGAGACGCGTCTGGTGCACGTAAAGCCCCGTCGCGAAGCTCGCCCGGGCAGGGACACAGATTGGCGAAGGCGTGTAGGCGTTGGTGAATGTCGTGCCGCGCGCCGCAAGCGCATCGAGGTTCGGTGTCTGAACGACGGGGTGGTCGCGGCAACTCATTGCCCGAGCCTGATGCTCATCGGACATCAGGATCAGCAGATTGTCGCTCATTCCATGAATTCTCGGCGGGCCGCCGCTGTTTCGAGCTTCTCAAACATCTCAAAGATCACATCGCGCTCTTCCGGGGCGAGGGCTTTCAGGAGTGCTCTCTGCCGCGCCTGCATGTGCGGCAGGGTGGTTTCGTAGATTCGGCGGCCTTCGTCCGTCAACGTCATTTCGAGCACCCGCCGGTCCGAGGACGGCCGACGCGTCGACAAGAGGCCCGCGTCTTCCAGCGTGCGCGTCGTCCGGCTGATTACAGCCGGCGCAATGATCGACTTCTGCGCGATATCACGCGCCGTCTTCGCCGTTCCCGACCCGATCAAGGCGATGATTCGCCATTGCGCGAGCGTAATGCCTGCGACACGATCCAGAACGGCAACTGCCTGCGCGTTGAGTGCGTGGTGAAGTTTGACGACCCGATATGTCAGGAATTGCGTTAATTCCAGTTCGTGGTTCGAGTCATTTGCTTTCGCAGACATACGATCTCACTTACTTGACCGATGAATAATTGACATATCAAGCAATGATGTCAATCTCGCGTTAAAGCTACGGCAGAGATCGTTGCACGAAGAGACACCTGGGAGGTTAACATGAAACGGTTGTTAACGGCGGCGCTTCTTGCAATCGGCGCTCTCACACATGGCGGTGCAGCGATTGCCGCCGACTGGACGCCGCCCGGTCCGATCAAGATGCTCATCGCCTTCAAGGCCGGTGGCGGCGCCGATACGCAGGCGCGCATGATCGCCGAGGAGCTCGAAGCCCGCAAAGGCTGGAAGATCGTCCCGGAGCAGTTGACCGGCAAGGGCGGCGCGGTTCTGGCGGCAGCAATGAAGGACATGCCGAATGACGGCTCTGTCTTCGGCATCGTGGTGACCGAAACGCTCGGCTACAACATGATCGCGGGGAAGCGGCAAGCCTATAAGCAGGCCGATTTCACACCGCTCACGACGACTGCCGGCTTTCAGATGGGCATCGTCGCGCTGACCTCAAAAGGTTACAAATCGTGGGACGACGTGGTGGCTGCCGCCAAGGGCGGCGAGCAGATCCGGTTTGGGGCTATGTCGCCGCGCCTCGCCGACATTGCCTATCTCCTCGGCAAGCACCACGGCATCGATTTCAACATCGTCATGGTCAAGGGCGGCAAGGGCGTGATGAATGGGCTGAACGCCGGAGACCTCGATGTCGGCTGGGGCGCTGGCATCCAGACAAAGGCCGTCAGGGCAGGCGACATGGTCAATCTCGTCTCCGGGATCGGAGAACCGCTCGACGCCTCGCCCGACGCGCCGACGCTGCAGGATCTGGGCCTCGATCTGAACGCCGGAGGATATTTCATGTTCATGGCGCCTGCCGGATTGCCGGACGATGCGCGCGCCGCCTTCGCCGACGCTATTGCGGAGATCGTCTCCGACACCGACACCAAGGCGGGTTCTCTTCTGGCAAAGGCGTTCGGCGGGGCACGCGTGATCAAAGGATCTGATCTCGATGCACTGCTTGCCGCCGATGAGGCTTCCGCGACGGAGCTGCTGGAACAGGCAAGCCAATAATCGAGGGGGATCGCCGCCCGGTTGCTGGGGAGGACCGGGCGGCGATACAAATTTGTAATGATGACGCAAGATCGTGTCCTTGGTCTGCTTGCCGTCGCGCTCGGCGTCTTCATCACCTTCCATTGGTCGATTGCAGACAGTGAAACCGGGCTGATCGAACGCATTCGCGGCAGGTCGACGATCGGAGACGCGCTCGCGCCTGCCGTCGCCGGTACGATCGTGGCGCTGTCCGGTCTCTGGCTGGTGCTCACGGCAAAGAGCGCACGATGGCTGGTACTGCCGAACCTGTTTTTCCTTTTGACCCTCGTCGCAACCCTGCTGGTTGCACTCAGCTTGATGCGCTGGGCCGGGCCCGGATTGGTCGAGTTTGTCACCGGAGCGGACTACCGACCGCAGCGTGATACGATCCCGTGGAAGTATGCCGGCTTCTTCCTCGGGGGCGTCGTCATGATCACCACATTGATCTTTCTCGTGGAACGTCGCCTGCATTGGAGCCGTATCGCGATCGCGATCGGTGTGACGCTAGGCCTCGCGTTCCTTTACGATTTCCCGTTCGAGGATCTGCTGTTACCGCCGAACGGCGACGTCTGATGGATATGCTCGACCACGTCTGGCTGGGTGTGCTGGCCGTCATCAGTGGCCCGAGCCTGTTCGAGATCCTCGGCGTCGGCATCCCGGTCACTCTGGTCATGGTCGCGGGCGGGTTTCTTACCGGCGTCCTGGTCGGGGCGACGCCCGGTCTCGCCGGTCCGATGGCGATGGCGGTCTCCTTGCCGATTCTCATCTCGGTGTTCGGGTTCGAAACGGAAGCGCTGCTTCCGGTGATGGGCTTCCTGATCGGCGTGATGAAGGGTGCGACGATTGGCGGGGCGGTTCCCGCCATCCTGTTCAACACGCCGGGAACGCCCGATGCGGTGTTCACGACGATGGACGGGCATCCGATGACGCGTGCGGGCCGGTCCGGCAAGGCGCTGAAAGTGGCGCATTTCGCATCCGTCTCCGGCGATACGGTCTCCGACATCGTGCTCTTCGTGTGCGCGCCGTTCCTGGCCGTGCTGGTCGAGCGGTATCTCGACCTGCCTGAGAAGACTGCGCTCATCCTGTTCTCGCTCGCCTTCATCGCGGCAGTCGTCGGTGATTCTGTCGCCAAGGGCCTGCTCGCGATGGGCCTCGGCATGTTCGCGGCTTTCGTCGGGACGGGAGAGGACTTCTATCCCAGGCTGACGGGAGATGTGCCTTGGCTGGCGCAAGGCTTTTCCGTGACATCGGCCGTCCTCGGCGTACTTATCGTCGGCGAGATCTTCCGCAGGCTCGAGGACATGATGCGCGAGCGCGCCGAACGGGGCCGCATCTCGCAGACACCGCCGTCCGGAGACAGCGGTCTTCCCTGGTCGGAGCGCCGCAGGCTCTTTCCGTTCATCGCCAATTCCGCCGCGATCGGGACGCTTATCGGCGCTTTACCGGGAATCGGTTCGACGCTCGCCGCGACCATAGGATACGCGTCGGGGCGCAAGATGCATGCGAGGCGTGAGGCTATCGGCCCGGCATTCGGCAAAGGCGCGCCCGAAGGAATTGCGGCGACCGAGGCCGCAAACTCGGCTGTGTCTGGCGCCAATCTGATCCCAGTACTTTCGCTCGGTATTCCCGGCAACGCAGCCGCCGTTTTCCTGATCCTGGCGACCGAGTCGATCGGAGGGTTCAATCCCGGCCCTGCCGTTTTCCGCGTCCCATCCGACGGCATCAATTCGGAGATGGTGCTGGCCTTCGGGATCTTCACGGCGATGACCTTCGCCAACGTTCTGAATTGGCTGATCGGGGGCCGGATCATGCGGGCGATGAGCATCATGATCCGCGTTCCCAAGCAGGTTCTGCTGCCGTCCGTGTTGCTCGTCACACTGACCGCGATTTACGTGCAGGAAACGTCGATGACAGCGCTCGTTATCACGCTGGGGTTTGGTGTCCTCGGGTACCTTTTCCGCCGCCTCGAAATCTCCGTGCTTCCGTTTGTGATCGCCTTCATTCTCGCAGGAAGTCTCGAGTCCACCGCCCGGCAGGCGTTCTCCGCGACAGGTGGGGATCCCTGGTTTCTCGTCTCGAGCCCGCTCTCCATGATCTTCATCGTCGCGGCTTTGGTGATCATGGTCGTGATCGGGCGAACGCGGGATCGGCGGGTGAGCAGCGAAGGCGACTGACCGCGCTGAGCAAGCTATCTAAAGTTTACCGATTGCTGCGTCGTCACATTGGGTTTGCATTTGCGCTGGACAGACTGCTCTCGATCTCGTAGCTAACGCGACTTGCCGAACACTCGGTAGGCCCAGGTAGCTCAGTTGGTAGAGCAGCGGATTGAAAATCCGCGTGTCGGCAGTTCGATTCTGTCCCTGGGCACCACTTTTCTCTCAATGAAAACGAGCAGTTACGCTGAATTTTCCGTTGGAGATTCTGGACTGAAAGTCGCTGTGGGTGCGGATTTGGGTACTTGCTGACGAATTTCGAATTCAATTCGACTTTCCACGCTTCCTGAGGGGCTCGTACCAGTCATGTCGGCCTGTACGTTCGATCGCAGCGATCCACGCCATATCAAGTGCCGTCTTCGAGCACCCGATTTCCTGCATCGCCGCTGTTCGTAGCTCTGCTTTCGTTGCCCACTTTGGTTGATCAGGAATGATCCGCCCGATGATCCACTCCGCGCACTCGTCCCGTTTGATCTGAGCTTCGCGGTAGAGTTTTTCACGATAGGAATCCAAGCGGGATCTCCCAGAAAGTGTGGAACATCCGAAGCGATGTCCGATACGTGGAAGAGAAGCATTCATACTTCTCTGACCCAAACCAGACTTAGGTGCCCAACGCGACGAATGACCGTTCCCAGCCCAGACTTACATCCGCCTTCCAGCACGACAGGCGGAGAACGGAAATTCGCTGTGGGTGTAAATCTACCAAAATCACTGGCGTGATCAGCCCTATCCGAGTGGTCCGATTTGATTGTTAGTGCATGACCGGCCTGGGGTCCATCTGGAGGATGGTTTCGGGGGCTGGCGGGCGATAGCCCAATGCACTTTGGGGTCTCTTGGTGTTGTAGTGGCGCCTCCATTCTTCGATGATGATCTGGGCTTCGCGTAGCGAATAGAAGATTTCTCCGTTCAGCAGTTCGTCACGCATCCGCCCATTGAAGCTTTC
>JBCDAV010000003.1:0-272059 GCA_039184865.1 Pseudomonadota bacterium
CGTGTAGGTGAACGTGTCGACAGCCGTCTCGCCGTCCGCAAGGCCGACAAACGCACCGTTCGGGTCGTAGTTCACGCTGTCATTGTCGGCGTTGATCGTCACCGTGCCCTGCGTCCCCGTCGTGTCGATCGACAGGATCTCCAGATCGTCCGTCAGGTCAGGATCCGAGTCGTTGCCCGTCAGCGTGATGTCGGACGCACCGATCGCACCCGACGACGCCGCATCGTCGACCGCATCCGGAAGGTCGTTCTCGCCGGTTACGGTCGCAGTCAACGTCGCGGTCTCGATCGTTGTGAACGTGTCCAGCGCGTTCTGAATTGCTGCCGAGAGGTTCGACGAGTCAGACGAGAGGGTGACAACGGTCCCGTTGACGCCGAGATCGCTCAGGATCTGCTGATATGCGGCAATCGACGTCTGCTGTGGGGACACCGCGAAGATCACCGAGATGTTGGCAGCATTCAGGAGCGCGCCGACCGATGCGATCGTCGGGTAATCTTCGATCTCGTCAATATCGGTGTCGCCATCATCGGCAGGCGCTGCGCTGAAGTCTCCCGCGACGTGCGGATCGGCATCCGTCTGCAGAACAATGAAGCGCTGCGCGTCGGACCGGAACCCGATCTCGGTATCCGCACGCAAGGCGATCTGTTGGAGCGCGATCAGCTGCGACTCGTCTGAATCGGATCCCGAACGGGTATCGAGGCCGTCGAGGGTTGCTTGCGTCGTTGCCTTATCGGTCGAGACAGCCTGGTCTGTCAGGTAGGGGTAATCACCGAACGCCGACGAGCCGAAGGGACTGATCGGCTTGTCGATGAAACTTGCAACGCCGAACCCGACATCGTCACCGTCTGCCGTCAGATCGTCGAAGAGACCGCTGAACGCCGCCCGCACATTCGGAAGGTCATCGGAGAACGAGCCCGACAGATCCTGCGTCAGGATGATGTCGTACTTTCCGGTTACGCCCTGAATCTCGACGCCATAGGTGACTTCCGTGACCGCACTTTCACCTGCCGCTAGACCTTCAAACTCACCGTTCGCGTTGAAATCGGTTGTTCCGTCCGCATTGATCGTGAACAAGCCGCCGGCCGAACCTGCGACGGCGACGCCGACGTTTGAGACCGATCCGGCAACCTGTGTAACCGGCCCGACTTCATCATTGTCGGAGACGTTGATGTCGATGTCGCCTGAACCTTCAGACTCGTTGACGGTGATCGAGTCATCGAAAACACCCGGCAGATCGGAGAGATCGACCGCATTTCCGTCGACCACCACTTGCAGGGCCTCGAAATTATCGATTGTCAGCGAAATCGCTGAGAAGCTGAACGAAGAGCCCGGGTTTGCCGTCAACTGCGCGTCCAGATCACGCAAATCGGATATCAGCAAGTTCAATTCGGTCGACGTGAGTTCGACACGGAGCGTATCCGTATCGCCGCCTCCGTCGTAGTTGTCAGAGGCCCCGACATTCTCCGAGATGACGTGAGTGACCGTGTCGTCGCCGCTTCCGCCCTCGACGGAGTCGCTGCCAGCGCCGCCGTCGATGCTGTCTGCTCCGCTACCGCCATCTATCAGATCATTCCCGCCGAGGCCGCTCAGAACATCAGCGCCGCCCAACCCGTTGATCGTGTCGTCTTCCGGCAGGCCGGTTATCGTGTTGTTCCCGCCGTCACCGTTGAACGTGGCCATTGCGCATCTCCTTTGATCCTCGGCACAATCTGCTCTGCCGGGCCCGCGGCTCTCTCGCGGAATGATTTGTTGTCTCTTACGGGGCTGTTCCGATGAACGCTGCCCGAACACCACGTCTGAACGGGACGCAATCGCGTTCCCGTCCAGAACTCACCCATTTCCTGATCATTTAAAGATCAATTTGGGCAAAACCGTAGCAAACTTTATGAGACTTTTACAGATCGCAGAGCATTGCAAAATGCAAATAATTACATGCGTTTAGGTTGACACAGATTGTCCCACGATCGGCTACTGTAAGGTCTCGGTAACCGTGAAAATTCCCGGAATGAAACGCTGAATGCATAAGAAGGCGCAACACACGCAAAACGAAAATCGCCCTGCGTGGAAATCCAGGCAGGGCGAGTTGCGCAATGGGCGAATCAATCGGAACGTCTAACCACCAAGGAACAGCAGATACTCGATCTCCTGTGTGTCGGAAAATCCGTTCTGGTCTTCGACCAGCACGATCACCTCATAGATCGCATCGCCGTCGAAGCTGCCGAACGGGTCCGTCAGTGGCGCATCGAGAGAGATAACGCCGGTCGCTGCGTCGATCTCGAACTCTGCGGCGTCTTCGCCGAAAAGGCTGAATTGGAGGGAGTCGCCGATCGCGATATCCGGGTCCGTCGCCTCGACATCCGTCAGTTCGCCCTGAGACACGGCCGACAGGAACTGTCGAACCGGATCGAACTCGATCAACGGAACAGGGAACGTGATCACCGGAGGATTGATCGGATCGTCGAAGGCTTCGTTCGTGACGGTGATCTCGATGCGTTGAGTGGCACTTCCGAAAATATCGGACACGGTTATGTCGACGTCGTAGACATTGTTGCCGTCTGCGTCCCCGGGGGCTTCGAAATCGGGCGCTGACAGAAACTCGATCTCACCGGTGTCGGCGTCGATCTGGAACAAGCCTCCGTCCGGCCCGCCGCCGATTGCGAACGTTATGTCATTGTTCTCCGGATCGATTGCCTGCAGATCGGCCGCAAGTGGCTGCTCTTCCGGAGTAAAGAACACGACAGGCTCAGGGATGAACGGCGGGAGATTATCGATGACTGTCACCGTGATGTCAGCCGTGTCCGTCGCACCGCGGCCATCCGAGATCGTGTAAGTTATCGTTTCATCGCCGAAGAACGCGAAGTCCGGGGCGAAATTGATCGTGCCGTCCGGATTGATCGATGCGGTCCCGTTCGCTGGATCTGACACATCAATCACGGTCAGCGTGTCGCCGTCGACATCGGAGTCATTTGCGAGAACGACGACATCCACGGTTCCGGCCTGAGCAACGAGCGTTGCATCGTCACGCGCCACAGGTGGCGTGTTGTCGCCGGTGACTGTCACCGTGATCAGAGCCGTGTCTGATCCGCCGTTTCCATCGGTGATGGTGTAGGCAAAAACTTCTACCGCAGTTTCACCGGCGATCAGGAAATCGAAATCTACTCCGGGGTCGAAAAGCAGTTCGCCGCTGACAACCGACGCGAGCCCGCGCGTCCGTGCGCCGATGCTGAGTATCGACAGAACGTCATTCAGGTCCGGGTCCGAGTCGTTCCCAAGGATGTCGATCGATACTGTCGCCCCGTTCAGGACGGAGGCCGCGTTGTCGACCGCAACGGGCAGGTCGTTTGCGCCCGTCACCGTTACGCTAACGGTGGCCGAGTCCGTACCGCCGTTGCCGTCCGTCACCGTGTAGATGAATGTGTCGACCGCGGTCTCGCCCGCACCCAGACCCTCGAAGGCCCCGTTCGGATCATAGTCCACGCTGTCGTTGTCCGCGTTGACCGTGACCGTGCCGAGGGTGCCTGTCGTGTCGATAGACAGGATTTCGAGATCGTCCGTCAGATCCGGGTCCGAGTCGTTGCCCGTCAGGTCGATGTTCGTTGCAACCGTGTCGTCCTCGCCGACTGTTGCGCTGTCCGCATTGGCGGTCGGACCGTCATTGGCGCCGTTGACTGTGACCGACACCGTCGCCGTGTCCGTGCCGCCATTGCCGTCCGTCACCGTGTAGGTGAACGTGTCGATCGCAGTCTCGCCCGCCCCAAGACTTTCGAACGCGCCGTTCGGGTCGTAGTTCACGCTGTCATTGTCAGCGTTCACCGTGACCGAGCCCAGCGTGCCGGTCGTGTCGATCGACAGGATCTCCAGATCGTCGGGCAGATCGGGATCGGAGTCATTGCCCGTGAGATCAATGGTCGTCGCGATCGTGTTGTCTTCGCCGACAGACGCAACGTCATCGATCGCATCGGGGAGATCGTTCTCGCCCGTCACAGTCGCCGTCAGGGTCGCGGTCTCGATGGTCGTGAAGGTATCAAGTGCGCCCTGAATCGCAGCGGACAGGTTCGACGAGTCAGACGAGAGCGTCACGACGGTCCCGTTGACGCCGAGGTCGCTCAGTATTTGCTGGTACGCCGCAATCGATGTCTGCTGAGGAGAGATCGCGAAAATCACCGAGATGTTCGCGGCATTCAGCAGCGCGCCGACGGACGCGATCGTGGGATAGTCCTCGGTTTCGTCAATGTCGGTATCGCCATCATCGTCAGGCGCAGCGCTGAAATCTCCCGCCACGTGCGGATCGGCATCGGTCTGGAGGACCACGAACCGTTGTGCACCGTCGCGAAATCCGATTTCCGTGGTCGCGCGCAGCGCGATCTGCTGCAGCGCAATCAGTTGCGACTCATCAGAATCCGACCCCGACCGAGTGTCCAGTGCGTCGAGCGTCGCCTGCGTCGTCGCCTTGTCTGTCGAGACCGACTGGTCGGTATTGTACGGGAAGTCTCCGAACGCCGACGATCCGAAGGGACTGATCGGCTTGTCGATGAAACTCGCAACACCGAATCCGACATCATCGCCGTCAGCAGTCAGATCGTCGAACAGACCGCTGAACGCCGCACGCACATTCGGAAGGTCATCGGAGAACGAACCCGACAGATCCTGCGTCAGGATGATGTCGTACTTTCCGGTGACGCCGCTCACTTCGACGCCATATGTCACTTCGGATACGGCGGACTCACCGACGCCCAGGCTCTCGAACTCGCCATTTGCGTCGAAGTCGGACGTGCCGTCCGCGTTGATCGTGAAAAGCCCGCCGGTGCTACCGGCAACGGCTACTCCGACGTTCGCAGCCGAACCAGCAACTTCAGAGACCGGCGTCGCCTCGTCGTTGTCGGATACGTTTATGTCGACATCACCACCCGCCTCGGACTCGGTCACAGTGATGGCATCATCGATAACGTCCGGCAGGGTCGAAAGATCGACCACGTTGCCGTCCACGAGGACCTCTACGACCTCGAAGTTGTCGACGAGCAAATTGACCGCCGTGAAGCTGAACTGCGTCCCGGGGCTGACCGTCATCTGAGCGTCGAGATCACGCAGGTCCGAGATCAGCGAACTCAATTCGGACAACGTGAGTTCGAGCCGCAACGTGTCTGTGCCGCCTTCGCCGTCATAGTCGTTCGTCGTCCCAACGTTGTCGGCGAAGACGTGGATCACGGTGTCGTTGTCCGCACCGGCCATGATCGAGTCGCTGCCTGCACCGCCCTGGATCGTGTCGTCGCCGCTGCCACCGTTGATGACATCGGTGCCGCCAAGACCCGAGAGAGAGTCGTTGCCGCCGAAACCGTTGATCGTGTCGTCTTCGGGAAGACCGATGAGGGTGTTGTCGCCTGCGTCGCCGTTGAATGTGGCCATAACTGCCTCCTATTTGCGCCCGGTCAGGGCTTCGCGCGGACCGCACGGGCATAATTTCCCGGCCGCGTCGCGATCTTGATTGGAATGGGCATCCCACCCACCCTCGCGAAAGCGCCAGGGCTTTAGATGAATTGCTATCAAATTTTCTAGATATTTGACAGATTTTAAACGATTGAAATCGTTAACTGTGAGTATCGTTTTGGTTGAGTTCATCGGAAAATACATTGTCAATTTCAAAGGTGAAGTATCAAGGTTAACGTTTTTTCGTGATCATTGAAAAAAGACCGAGCAACTTGAGATGCTGGCGTCATTGTACTTGTGAATTTACTTGTCCACACAACTTTCAATAAGGGTTTGGGTCAAATCTCCGCTGCATCATAGCCCTGCGGTTGTTTTGCGGGCCGGTTGATTTCGAAAAGAGCTTTACTCCGTTTAGTTTTGTTAACTTTTCATCGTCGTCCAATATATGTCAAAATGAAGCATAGGCGCCCACCGATGTCAATCGCAATCGACAGCGGGCTGGCCTCACCGGCGTTAACAGTAAATCCGCGGCCGCTAGAGCTGAGCCACAATCTCGCCTTAAATCTTACCGGAATGCGAATCAGTGGGGCATCTGGTAGGCGTCATTCAGCCAGCCGGTCTCGTCGTAATCGGCCATGCACTGGTTGGCAAAATCAGTCATCTTTGCCAGCGACCCGGAACCCTGCGCCTGGAACAACGCCTGGAAGCGAACCATCTCATTGCTACCGGCATAGTTCCGCTCATAGAGCTCGTGACGGCCACCGAACTCCGAACCGATTGCATCCCAAAGGAGCTTCATGATCTTGATCCGCTCCTTGTAGTCGATCCCGTTCGATCCGCGCACGTACTGCTTCAGGTAGCGGTCGACCTCGGGATTGGCGAAATCCTTGGCCGACGACGGCAGGTAGATCAGGCCCGATGCAACCACCTGCTGCACGATTTCTTTGACCCTGGGCCAAGCCTCGGTCGCCAGCATCCGGTAGGCTGACGATGTCTCGCCGTTCGGCAGCACCGCCCCGCCGATCCAGGGCTGCGGCGTCCCGGCCATTGAATCCGACAGCGCCCAGAACGTGTTGCGCCAGTTGATCACTTCACCGAGCTGCGTCTGCACGCCCCGGAACGCCATGGTCCCCGATGCCTCCAGCGCCCGGTGCAACAAACCCGCCATGAAGTCGAGCTTCACGGCGAGCCGCGTGCAGGCCTGGAACGTGAACCCGTTAAAGAAACCCGACCGCGGATAGAACGCCTTCAACTTGTCGAGATCCTTGTAAACCAGCAAATTCTCCCAAGGGATCAGAACCTTGTCGAAGACGATGATCGCATCGTTCTCGTCGAACCGGCTCGATAGCGGGTAGTCGAACGGCGTCGCCGTCTCCGCCGCCACCTGCTCGTAAGACGCACGGCAGATAAGCTTGACGCCCGGGCTGTCCATGGGGGCGATGAACATGCAGGCGAAGTCCTCGTGGTCGATTTCGCCGGACATGTTCTGGGCGAGGAAATTGTAGTGGGTCAGGGCCGAGTTCGTCGCGACGACCTTGGCGCCGGACACGATGATCCCGGCATCGGTCTCGGCATCGCAAGACAGGTAGACATCGCGCACTTCGGAAGACGGCTTGTCCCGATCGATCGGAGGATTCACGATCGCATGGTTGAGATAGAAAACGGCTTCCTGACACTTCTTGTGCCAACTCCGCGCATTGTCGGCGAAGTCGCCATAGAATTCGGCGTTTGCGCCGAGCGTATTCATCAGCGCGGCCTTGTAGTCCGGCGAGCGGCCCATCCAGCCATAACTCAACCGAGACCACCCCGCGATCGCATCGCGCTGCGCAAAAAGATCCTCGGCCGAATGGGCGACCTTGAAGAACTTGTGGGTATAACCGCCATTCCCCGTGTCGGTCGGCGCGCACAGAACTTCCTTCGTCTCATTGGCGTGCAGTGCATCGTAAAGCTGGGCCGTCGATCGCGCCGAATTGCGGAACGCCGGATGCGTCGTCACGTCGTCGACACGCTCGCCGTAGACATAGACTTCGCGGCCGTCCCGCAGGCTCTCCAGATACTCCGCCCCGGTGAACGGGCGTTTGTCATCGGCGCGAACGGCGGCGTAGTCCATGTCTGACCTCCCAACGACCCTTGCGGTCGGTGATTATTCATTGATATGTTAATGAGCATGAAAGACACGCCCGATGTCAAGCCCGAGACACCCGAAATCCGGGGGCTTGGCCAGTCGCTGCCGATCCAGTTGCTCAAGGTCCACGATCTGGTGATGGCCTACTTCCGGCCCATGCTGCATCGCTTCCGAATGACCGACCAGCAATGGCGCGTGCTGCGCGCAATCGCCGATGGGACGACCGACTTCGGCGACCTCGCCGAGGCCACGCACATCCAGCCCGCTTCGCTCTCGCGGATGCTCGTGGGGCTGCAAGACCGCGGATGGACCACACGGGAGGTCTCGGAGACCGATCGTCGTCAGCGCAGGGTCACCATGACGGAAGAAGGTTGGGCGCTGTTCCGCGCGGCCGCCGCCGAGACCGAGGCGATCTATGCCGATCTGGAGGCCGATCTGGGCCCGGCTCATGCCGAACTACTGTCGGCATTGAAGTCCGGTACGGACAGTCTGCAGGCGACATCGACTGGCGCAGAAGTCGAAACCGCTTCGGAACCAGCGACTAACTGAAGCGCAACTCAAGCCAGTCTAAATTCCGCGCACGCTGCACGAGATGGCTGCCAGGATCGCAGAAGTTCGACCGGTCAGTCCTCAAGGTCAGCGGACGGGATAACTGGAAAGAAAATCCCACCCGATTGCAGACCGAACCAGCTTTCGCCCCCCACCTGCTCGTGAATGCCGATGTCCACCAGCCGGTAGTAGCTCTTGCGGTCGATCAGTGCTTCGAGGCCGCGACGGACATGAACGTAAGGCGAAGGCTCGCCTGTTTCGGGGTCCCTGACGACACGGATGGGATTGTCGGGCCCGGCAACGGTTCGGTCGCCGACATTCGTCTCGAACGTAAGCGTGGAGGCCGCCCCCTCACCGGTCACCTCGAAATCGACCGCCACGAAGGGCGCATCGTCCACTGTAATTCCGATCTTCTCGACCGGCGTGACCAGAAAGAACTTGCCGTCCTCCAGCTTCAGGACGCTCGCGAAGAGTTTCACCAGTTCCACCCGGCCGATCGGCGTGCCGAGATACCACCAGAGACCGTCGCGCCCGATCCGGATATCGAGATCGCCGCAATAGGGCGGGTTCCACAGATGTACTGGCGGCGGACCCTTCTGCCCCTTTTGTGCCGCAGCGACGGCCTTAGCCAGACTGTCAGCCGCGCCGGGGTCGCTCAACGGATCAGAAATTTGTGTCTCCGACATGCATTAACCCCTGTTGCCTTTCCTTTGCGCTACATAGCTTATGTTAACCAACGTGACCAACCGATTGCCCGGAGGCTCCCGTATGTCCGACCCCGTCGCCGCGATTGAACAGGCTGGCGCTGAACTCGAAAAGGTCAAATCCGAGATCGCCAAGCGGATCGTGGGCCAAAGAACCGTGGTTGATCAGAGTCTTACGGCAATCCTGTCGGGTGGCCATGCGCTTCTGGTCGGCGTGCCGGGGCTCGCGAAGACGCGCCTGGTCGACACTTTGGGTAAGGTGCTGGGGCTCGACTCCAGCCGGATCCAGTTCACGCCGGATCTGATGCCTGCCGATATCCTCGGCTCCGAGGTGCTGGAGGAGGGCGCGGACGGCGCGCGGGTCTTCAAGTTCATCCAGGGGCCTGTATTCACGCGGCTTTTGATGGCCGACGAGATCAACCGTGCCTCGCCCAGGACCCAATCGGCGCTTCTGCAGGCGATGCAGGAATACCATGTGACCGTTGCCGGCGAGGATCGGCAACTCGATCGTCCGTTCCACGTGCTCGCGACACAGAACCCGATCGAGCAGGAGGGCACCTATCCGCTTCCCGAAGCGCAGCTCGACCGGTTCCTGCTGCAGATCGATGTCGACTACCCGACCCGCGACGAAGAGCGCGACATCCTGATCGCGACCACGGGATCACAGGATGCCGTCTGCGAACAGATCCTGAGCCCGGAAAAGCTGATCGAGATGCAGACGCTCGTGCGGACGATGCCCGTCGGAGAAGCCGTGGTGGAAGCCATTCTCTCCCTTGTCCGGTCGGCCCGGCCCGGCGAACCGGAGGCAGCCGATGCTGCCACCAAGCGTCTTGCCTGGGGGCCGGGACCGCGTGCTGCCCAATCGCTGATGCTGGCTGTCCGGGCCAAGGCGCTGCTGGAAGGCCGGTTGGCCCCCACGCTCGACGATGTCCGGACGCTTGCGCCAAGCGCGATGGCGCACAGAATGGCTTTGAGCTTCTCTGCACGTGCCGAGGGGGTATCGATCTCCGGCGTGATTTCCGAATTGCTGGCGCAGACGTCCATCGCCGAAGCCGCCTGAGTGCAGACCAGTAACCACATATCCGGGTCCCGGGATTACGCGTGATGGCTGAAACGCCCAATGCCTCCGCAGTGCTGCGCCGCGATGCCGAGAAGATTTCGGGGTCGCTGCCACCGCTGTTGGTCGAAGCCGAGCGCCTCGTATCGACCCTCGCAACCGGCGCACACGGGCGCAAACGCGCAGGGCTCGGCGAGACCTTCTGGCAGTATCGTCCGGCCCATCCGGGCGACTCCCTCGGCCAGATCGACTGGCGCCGTTCGGCCAAGTCCGATCGCCTGTACGTTCGCGAAATGGAATGGGAAGCCGCCGAAAGTACGGTCTTCTGGTGCGATCGGGCGCGGTCGATGGACTTCAAGTCCGACGCCGTCGAGTGGACAAAGGCGGAGCGGGCGCGCCTTCTGACCCTTGCAACTGCCGTTCTGATGAACCGCGGTGGCGAGCGGTTCGGACTGCTCGGAACGGAACTGGCAAAACCCCGGACGGGCGAAACACAGCTCTCGCGGATCGCAGCGATCCTGTCGGCGCGCGATCACAACGCGCGCGACTTCGGGGCGCCACCGGCAGGACATCTGCCGAAAGCCGGAAAGGCCGTGTTCTTCTCGGATTTCATGGGTCCGCGCGACGCTGTTTTCCCGGCGCTTCTGAATGCCGCCGGCCAGGGCACGGGCGGTATCTTTGTCATGATCCTCGATCCCGTCGAAGAGGAATTTCCGTTCCATGGCCGGATCAGGTTCGAGTCGGTCGCTCGCGCCGTGCGCCACGAAACCGACGAAGCAGACAGTTTGCGAAAAGCCTACCTCGCTCGGTTGTCCGAGCGCCGCGAGGATCTCTCGGGTGTCGCCAGGCGCGCAGGGTGGCACCTGATCCACCACCGTACCGATGAAAGTCCCCGCAAGGCGCTCGTCGCATTGCACGCGATCCTCGGAGGCGCGCGATGATTTCGATCGGTTCGCTCGCGTTTCTGAGCCCTTGGATTCTGGCTGGACTGATCGCCTTGCCGGTCATCTGGTTCCTGCTCAGGGCTATCCCGCCCTCTCCGCGGACGCAGATCTTCGCCGGCGTTCGTCTGCTGCTGGGATTGGAAGACGAAGACCGCCAGTCCGACAAGACGCCCTGGTGGCTGCTGCTTCTGCGGTGCGCTGCGATTGCTGCGGCGCTTATCGGTTTCGCTCAGCCCGTGCTGAACCTCGAACAACGTCTTTCGGGTACGGGGCCGGTGCTGGTCGTAATGGACCAGGGATGGGCCAGCGCGCCGGATTGGACGGAACGCCTGACCACGGCGCGCGCCGTTATTGAGGAAGCCGAACAGGCCGGTCGGGATGTGATCCTTGCGAGCGTTGCCGATGCCAGCGTGAGCCCGAGCATGTCGGCCGGTGCCGCCTTGCCTTTGCTGACCTCCCTCGAACCGCGCCCGTGGGCGCCCGATGCCGCGTCGCTGGCAGAAAGTATTGCTGAACTCGACCCGCAACCTGGTGAGGTGGTCTGGTTCCATGACGGTATCGGCAGCGATGCCGAGAAAGACCTGTCGGATCAGTTGTCGGCGTTTGGCGCGTTGCGACTGATCGGACCGAAGGACCCGGCACCGGCAGTAATTCCGCCCTTCCTCGAGGATGGCGTTGTGAAAACCCGTGTCCTGCGCGCCGGATCCGGCGATCAAAGCATCGACGTCGCCGCGATGGCGCGCACCGAAGACGGTCGGGAACGCCGCGTCGCGGTCTCGAAAGCGGAATTCACAGGAGACGCGGCCGACACTGAAGTCGCGTTCAACCTGCCGCCGGAGCGTCAAGGGCAGCTCACACGGATCGTTCTGACCGGCCAACCTTCGGCAGGCGGCGCGGCATTCGCCGATGGCGCGATCAGGCGCGTGCGCACTGGGCTGGTTGCGACGACCGTAGACGACACGCTCACCAACCTGACCTCGCCAACGCACTACCTCGAGAATGCGCTGGTCCCATGGGCCGATCTGGTCAACGGAACGCTCGACGCTGTGCTTGAGCAGGATCCTCCGGCGATCATCCTTGTCGATCATGGGGAGTTCCCTGAGCGCGAACGGACCGAACTCACCGAATGGGTCAAATCCGGCGGCCTGCTGATCCGGTTCGCCGGACCGCGGCTTGCCGCGTCGATCGGCGCGCCGGGATTTGTCGCAGGCGGCTCGGACGATCTGCTGCCGGTAAGGCTGCGCCGAGGCGGACGCGTGCTCGGCGGCGCCCTCGCCTGGACCACGCCGCGCGCCCTTGGTCCCTTCGCCGAGGCTGGCCCCTTCCGTGGTCTCGACCTGCCCGGCGAGGTCGATGTACGCACCCAGGTTCTCGCAGAACCGTCGCCCGATCTTTCGGGAAAGGTTTGGGCAAGCCTCGATGACGGCACACCACTGGTGACGGCGAAGCGTCTCGAGGAGGGCCGTATTGTGCTCTTCCACATCTCATCGGACGCCGAGTGGTCGTCGCTTCCGCTCTCCGGGCTCTTCGTCGAGATGCTTGGCCGGTTGATGGCGCTGGCGCCCGGTCGGGCAGCCTCGGCTTCCGACGAGCAGACACTGGCAGGCACGCTGTGGCGGCCTGACGTTTTGATGGGGGCAGACGGCGTTCCCCGACCGGCATCCGATCTCGATGCGACCGTGCCGGGAGAGCTGATCGCAATGGCAACGGCGGGGCCAGAGCTTTTGCCGGGCATCTATACCCGTGCGGACGGCGCATCGACCGCACAGCGCGGCCCGCAAACAGCAGTTGTCAATGTGATCGGACCCGACACGCAATTGGAGCCGTTCGTGGCCGACTCCGAGACAGCCTCGGTCGAAGTCCTCGGCTCCAACGCGCCGCAGCGCTATGGCGCCATCCTGCTGACGCTCGCAATCGTGTTGGCGCTCATCGACATTGCGGCGACACTCGTCGTCGCAGGGCGCATAAGGATCGCGCGACCAAGAGCGGCGTTATCAATGGTGCTTCTCGGATCTGTCGCAATCTCACTGGCAGCGAAACCCGTGCACGCGCAGCAAGATAGCGTGCCGAACGGTGCCGTCTCGGCAACCGCCGAGACGACGCTCGGATACGTTGTTACCGGTAACAATCGCATCGATGCGAAGTCCGAAGCCGGGATGCTAGGTCTTGGACAGGCCATGACGAACCTGACAGCGGTGGAGCCCGGCCCACCGGTCGGTGTCCGGCCCGGGCAGGACGAACTCGCCTTCTATCCGGTCCTCTACTGGCCCCTCACCGAGCAAACCATCCCGGATCCCGACGGTCTGGATGCGCTTTCAGAGTACATTCGCACGGGCGGTATGCTCGTCATCGACACGCAGAGCGGTGCATCTGGCTTCGGCGGCGCCTCCGCGAGCCAGCTTCGGAGCATCGCGCGGGCGCTGAACCTTCCGCCGCTCGCGCCCGTTGGCAAGGATCATGTCCTGACCCGGACGTTCTACCTGCTCAACGAGTTTCCCGGGCGCTGGCGTGGCGACCGGATCTGGGCCGAGGCCGCACCTCCGCGGCAGGATGGCAACGGCGATGCGGATATCCCGCAATTCGATCGTGTTGATGACAACGTATCGCCCGTAATCGTCGGATCTGCCGACTGGGCGGCGGCCTGGGCGGTCGACGATGCCGGCCTGCCGCTCTATCCGATTGGCCGACCTGGGGACCGCCAACGTGAGATGGCGATCCGCTTCGGCGTGAACGCGGTGATGTACGCGCTGACCGGGAACTACAAGTCCGATCAGGTTCATGCGCCTGCGGTCCTGCAGAGATTGGGCCAGTAGCATGCAGGATCTGAACATCACTTTCCTGCCGATGTTACCGGTACCATTCCTGTGGGCGTTGTCGGCGGTCTGCGCCGCGGCGATCGTGATTGCCATTCGCTACCGTCTTCGCGGCTGGCCGCTCCGCGCGCTGGCATTCGCTATCCTGATCCTGGCGCTGGCCGGACCCAATCTCCGGTCCGAAAAGCGCGAGGGCCTGCCCAATGTTGCCTTCCTCGTCACTGATCGGTCCGACAGCACGACGCTTGAAGACCGGGCCGCGCAAATCGAGGCCGCTGCCGAGGAGCTGAGCCGAGCTGTTTCTGCGCTGGCGAGCCCGCGCGATCCGCTCGAACTCGTCACCATCGACGTAACATCGGGCGGCCAGCGCGATCGCGGCACGCAGATGCTCACGGCGCTTGACACGGCGGCTGCAAGGTTTGCGCCGGGACAGATCGCAGGGGCAATCCTGCTCAGCGACGGCCAGGTGCACGACGACGCCCGCTTCGAGGAATTTCCGGCGCCCGTCCACGCGCTGATCGCAGGCGAGCGCGACGCATTCGACCTGCGCCTCGCGCTGGAGAGGGCTCCGGCGTTCGGCATCGTCGGAGAAGAGGTCATTTTCCAGATTCGCGCGGAGGCCGTGGGAGACGCACCGGCGCAACTCGGCGCCCGTATGCCCGCAACGGTGTCGATCGACGGCGGAAGTGCCGTGCCGATCATGCTCAATCTCGACAGGCCGACGGACCTAACCGTCGCAATCGAGCACGGCGGCGCCACGGTCGTCGACATTCAACTCGTCCCGATCGAGGGCGAGCTGACCACCCGGAACAACCGGATCATATCGACGGTCAATGGCGTGCGCGACCGTTTGCGCGTGCTGCTCGTGTCGGGCGAACCGCATCCCGGCGGACGCACGTGGCGGGATCTTCTGAAATCCGATCCCACCGTCGAGTTGATCCACTTCACGATCTTGCGGCCGCCAGCCAAACAGGATGGAACGCCAGTCTCGGAACTCTCGCTGATCGCCTTTCCGACGCGGGAGCTTTTCCTCGAGAAAATCGATGGTTTCGACCTGATCGTGTTTGACCGCTACCGCTGGCGCGGCGTGCTGTCCTCCGGCTATCTCGCCAATGTCGCGCGCTACGTCGAAGATGGCGGAGCAATCCTCGTCGCATCGGGACCAGCCTTTTCGGGCGCGCAAAGCCTCAGCAGGACGCCTCTGGCGGATGTCCTGCCTGCGGAGCCTACGGTGAACGTGATCGAGCAGCCGTACGTGCCGCGCGTCACTGATCTCGGCCAGCGTCATCCGGTGACGTCCGGTCTGGAAGCTGCGGCAGGCTTCAGCGACGGCGTACCGAATTGGGGACGCTGGCTCCGACAGATCGAGGTCGATCCCCAATCAGGCCACACCGTGATGGCAGGCGTAGAGGACCGGCCGCTCCTCATGCTCGACCGGGTCGGTCGCGGGCGCGTCGCCTTGATCGCCTCCGACCATGCTTGGCTCTGGTCGCGCGGGTACGATGGCGGTGGCCCTCAGGCGGACTTGCTGCGCCGCGTCGCCCACTGGCTCATGCGAGAACCCGAACTCGAGGAAGAAGCGCTGTTCGCCTTCGTCGAGGGTGAACGGGTTCTGATCGAACGTCGCTCTCTCGACGCCGAGGGTCCGGACTCCGTGACCGCAACGCCCCCGGACGGCAGCGCGGCGCAGGTATTACAGTACGAGGCAATCGCGCCTGGCCGCTGGCAAGCGGTGCTTGATAGCGCAGCCGAAGGTCTCTGGCGGCTTGAGGACGGAGAAACCGAGGCTGTCGCAGCCGTTGGCCCACCGAGCCCGATCGAATTCACTACCGCATTGGCGACCGAAGAGATTCTCGCGCCGCTTGTGGCGGCAACCGGCGGTGCCGTGCGCTGGTTGGAAGACGGCGTGCCGGACGTCAGGCTGATCCGCGAGGGCCGCCGGGCGTCATCGCGATCCTGGATAGGGCTTGAAACGCGTGACGCCTATCGCGTGACCGGGGTCGATCTTCTGCCGCTGCTGCCGCCATGGCTGGCGGCACTTGCCGTCGGTTTGCTTCTGCTGGCGGGCTGGCTGCGCGAAGGCCGATGACGGTCTGGCGCCAGTCGATAAACCTTGAATTAATCTTTATCGGTTAAACCCCAGTCATCGCAGGGTCGCGGCGATTCCCGAAATAGGGTGCATTGTGAGCGCGGAGGGAACTCGTCCCGCCGCGCCCGTTCTGCTGTCCAACGCCCCGCGCGGAACCGGCAGAAAGGACGCTGCAGATGAAGCCCCTACTCGTACTCGCCGTCGCCATGGCCGTGACCGGCTGCGACTTCGCCCGCAACGCAGGCAGCCAGCTCGCGGGCTCGCTGAACCCGGACACGCTGGCCGCTGGCGTCTCCGCAACGTCAGAGGCTGTGATCGCCCGTTGCGAAACGCTCGACAGCATCGTCGTACGTCTCGCCATCGACTCGGCTGCGCGCGTCTCCGGCACGACGCGCCATATCGACCGTCTGCGCCGTGAACGGCGCGAAGTCTGCACCGAAGCCGAGCGGCTGCGTGATCTCACGGCCAATACCTCTGCGAAGGTGCCGGATACGACGCCTGCGCCTTGATCTGAGGTCTCATTCGCCCTCTTGCGGTTCACCGGCTTTCAGACTAGGTGAGCCGCAGTCGGGGCATGGCGCAGCCTGGTAGCGCGACGGTTTTGGGTACCGTAGGTCGCAAGTTCGAATCTTGCTGCCCCGACCACTCAGCGGCCACGACGGGACATTCGAACAGCTCGGACGAAGTGCGCCTGCAAAAGCTCGCGAGCGTGTCTCCGGAAAGCGCCACGAGTAGTAGGTTAGAGGTGATCGGGCTCGAATGGGGCCCGAGTGCACCGGTGACCCTCGGCCCCTCCGCCTGCCCGCTCGCTGAAAGTGCGAACACCAGAAGCCAGACAAAAATTTCGCGCTTGTCCTGCGACGAGTTTCCTCGCCACGTAGCCGTCTTGACTAGGAACGACTGGATAGGTTGGGCACCTGAGGAATTGAACACCTGGCGTTGAGTACCTTCAGATGGGCGCACTGTGCTCGATGTCAGGTCTGTGAAAAAGATCACAGCATGTAGCGTTCGGTACAGTTTCGCACATCGAACCGCGCTACTCTCTCGATGCTAAGGAAGGCAAAATCTGCCTTTGATCGCAAACGTGCAAGCCTGGAGGAATTCACATGGCCAATAGCCCACGCACCCTCGCCGACAGAGACCTCGACACCGCCTCGGCCGGCCACAGTGGCGACGTGGAGAAAGTCGGTCTGGATATCCGGCTTCCGGAGGCGTCACGCGGACAATGGGTCCAGCAAGCACTGTCCCCCACCGGCGCATGGGCGAGCCGAAGCGACGCGTGACGCGTAATCAGGAGACAGCGCACCGGATGCTCGTTCGTCCAGGGCACCGGCAAAGCTGCCGACAGAAACTGCCGCCGCAAAACTGTGATCACTGACTCTCTGGAGATCGTGCGACACGCCTTATCTCGTGACTCACAGACCGAATGCGGGAACCGATGTCATGCGCACGTTAATTCTAGCTCTTCTGTTCACGGCAATCGCCGGAAGCTCCGGCGCTTTCGAGTCTCGACGCCTTTTCCTCGAGCATGAAAACCGAACGCGTGAGGCGCTGATCGATGCGCAGCAAGGTGTTCGCGCAGCCCCGATGCTCGTTGTCTTGCACGGCGGGCTTGCCGGTCCGCTGACGGTTCGGCGGCGCGCCGGCGTGACGCTGGCGAGAAAGGGCTGGGTGGTCGCGTGGCCCTCTGCCGTCGACGACTGGAACGATGGCCGCGTCGACAGCGACGGCAATCCCTACGACACCGCAGACGACATTGGCTTCCTGCGCAAGATGGTCAGAGAACTCGCGCGTCGCGGCATGGTTGACCCGCAGCGCGTGTTCGTGGCCGGACCATCGATCGGCGGGGTCATGGCCCTGAACCTGATGTGCCGGGCGCCCGATCTCGTCGCAGGGGTCGCGGTGGCAATCGCGAGTTTTCCGGAAGGGACGGACTGTCAGCCAGGACCGCCGCGCCCGGTCCTTTACATCCACGGGACCGATGATGGGATCATGCCGCCGGACGGCGGGCGGATTGGAGGCTGGAACCCGCTGGTTAGAGATCGCGGATACGTTGCATCGGTAGATGAGACCGTGCGCCATATCGCGACGCGAAACGATTGCGACGGCTTTGACGAGGCGAACCTGCCCGACCGCGTCTCGGAGGACGAGTCCACGGTAACGCTCAGGACATATCAGGGGTGCGCGGAGCCGGTCGTCCACTACGTCGTGAACGGAGGCGGCCATACCTGGCCCGGAGCTCCGGCATCGCGCCTCGGGCGTTGGGTCGGCAGCACGAACTACGACTTCTCGGCGACCCAGGTGGTGGAAGAGTTCTTTCAGGAAATTGCCGGGAGGTAACTGTGTCGGGCCGCTAATGGATCTGGATTGCCGAACCAGTCCGACTGAAGCACTGCTCCGGAACATCAAAGTCAGCAGGACAAGTGTATTGGTTCAAAAGTTGTGTTCTCGTCGCGCGAAGCTCTTGAACACACGCACGCTCGCACGAGCGATTTGAACGCTGGCAGCAAGTGTCTTGCTGCGAGGACGTCTGTCAAAGGACAAGACCTGAGCATCCGGGGCTTCGTGCGCGAAACTTGAGGCCGTCTGTCCACTATGAACTTCATATTATTGGACGCCTTAAAGCGGAAGTGATCATCGACCGATGCCCTTTGCGCTGGTCGAAATGACGGCCACTCGGTTTACGGCGTTGCCTCGGGACACGCTCAGTTGCAACACTCCAGGATTATCGGAACCGGGGTGAGCGCATGTTGAGCAGAATTGGCGAAGTCGAAATCTGGCGGATCATGGAGACGATCGGACCGTTCCGACCGATCAGCCAGTTCTTCCCAGACCTGTCCCCGGATGACCTCGCGCGCCATCGCCACGTTGTCGACCCGCACGGGCTGCACACCGATCCCGAGACTGGCGAGGACTGGATCGTCCTGCCGGTGCAAGCGTTTCTGCTGCGCACGCCGCATCATCTCGTGCTCTTGGATGCCTGCGTCGGTAACGAGAAAACGCTGCCGTCATTGCCATCGTGGTCGGGCATGCGCTCGAACCGGTTTCTCTCGGCGCTACGCGCTGCCGGGGCCCAACCGGAAGACGTGACACACGTCATGTGCACCCATCTGCACGTCGACCACGTCGGCTGGACGACCGTTTTGCGCGACGGCACTTGGGTTCCGACGTTTCCGAACGCCAAGGTCATGTCGACACAGGCAGATCTGGATCACGCCCGAACGCAGGCACAACGGCATCCGGAGGGATCAGCTGGGCCTGTGTGGCGGGAAACGCTCGGACCTCTGGTCGAAGGCGGGATGTTCGAGACCGTGGCACCCGATCACCGGATCGGTGACAGCATCCGGCTCGTCTCGACACCCGGGCACACGCCGGGTCACGTCGCCGTCGAGATTGCAGTCAACGACACTGCCGGGTTGGCGATCACCGGCGATCTGATCCATTCGCCGCTCCAGTGTCCGCTGCCGGATCTGTCGCCGAGCGTGGACTGGAACGCAAAGCAGGCGGCGCAAACTCGTCGAACATTCCTCGATGCCCGCGCCGGGACCGGTCAATTGATCATAGGGAGCCATTTTCCGCTGCCCTCGCTCGGAACGGTAGAGCACGCGGACGAAGCGTTCCGATGGTGTCCTTCCTGCTAGATGTCCGGCGTCGCCAATCTCAGTGCGCGTCAGCCAGCGGCTGGCCGATGTTCAGCAGCATCCCGTTGTCGATCACGAGCAGCTGACCTGTGATCGAGCGCCCGCCGAGCGCAAACAGCATGATCGCCTCCGCGACGTCCTCGGATGTCACCACGCGCCGCAGCGGGGTCGTTGCGCGCGCGCGGGCGCGCAGTTTCTCGACGGTCTCATCGTCGTGCTGCTTGGCCCACCACTCGCTGTCCACGAAGCCCGGGCAAACGGCGTTGACCCGCACCTCCGGCGCCAGCGAGCGCGCGAGGGACAGAGTCATCGTATTCAGCGCGCCCTTCGATGCCGCATAGGCCATCGACGAACCGATCCCCGAGATCCCGGCAATCGATGACGTATTGACGACGCTGCCAATGTCGCTCTGCTTCAATGCGGGCAAGGCCGCGCGCACCATCTGATAGACACCGATGGTGTTGACGCCATAGATGCGCGCGAAATCCTCTGCGCTCAGGGCGTCGAGTTTCGACATGTCGGCGGACTTCGTCGTCCCGGCATTGTTGACGAGGATGTCGACCTGCCCCCAGCGCGTCAGCGTTTCGGTGACGATGGATTTGCAGACCGCATCCTGGGCGACGTCACCCTGGATTGCTATGGCCTCAGATCCAGCGGCCTCACATGCTTCGACGACCGAGGCCGCGCCTTCAGCATTACCGGAATAAGTTGCCGCGACCCGAACGCCACGTTCCGCAAGCATTTTTGCCGTTGCAGCGCCGATCCCGCTTGAAGCTCCAGTGACGATCGCGACGGGCAGATCTTCGGACATGGCTTTCTCCAGACTGTTTCAGGTCACCCTGCCGAGCGCCTCGGAGTCGGTAAAGCCTGCGGGCAAACAGAAAGTCGCTCATTTCATTTCTGTTTTCGTCACCCGCCGAGAGCGCTAGCGCGCAAGGTCCTTCCGCAGGTAGTGCCGTGCGGTCCCATTGGGGTAGTCGAGGCGTCCATACTCTTCGAACCCGAGCCGTTTGTAGAACTCAAGCGCCTGCCAGGAATAGGTGTCGAGCGCCGCCCGGCTGCAGCCCCGCCGCACCGCCTCGGCCTCCAGTGCGTGCATCAGACCGGTTCCCAAGCCCTGGCCACGCCAATCATCATCCACCCAGAAGCCGCGGACTTCGACGAGCTGCATGTTGGTGATCCCGCGCGCCGCCGCAACGATCCGGTCGCCGTTGCGGCAGGCGACCGAGAACGTCGTCCAGTCCCAGTTCGTGAAGCGCCGGTTGTACTCGTCAAACCGGCCGGCGATTTCGGCGTAGACCGTGGTGTCCGGGTCGATAACCTCGAAGTCCGCCGCCATCAATTCGCGCGGTCTTTCACTTTCCCCAGCAAATGGCGGTATCCCAGAATGATTGCGACGATCGCACCGAGCGCTGCGAGGTTCGACAACGCGCCGAGCGGATCAGCTACGAGCGCCTCGAAATCGATCAGCAGAACGACTGCGAAGACAACCCAGGCTGCGAGCCCGATCCGCGCGATTGCGCGAAGCTGGGGGTCGTCCGGGCGCGCCGCTGCGGCCCGGAACAGGACGAACACCATGAAGCCGATTGCCGCGAGCGCGCAGATTTCGAGCAGTACGATCATTCACTATCCACTTTCCGGGCTACCGGTTCGTGCTGAAAGCCGGTTCACGCGACGCCGTCGAAGAGAGCCGTGGACAGATAGCGCTCCGCGAAGCTTGGCAAGATCGCGACGATCCTTTTGCCTTCCATGCCGTCGCGCTCGGCCAGTTCAACGGACGCAGCAACAGCGGCACCGGACGAGATCCCGCCCGGAATACCCTCCTCCTTCGCCAGAAGGCGCGCGTTCTCAAAGGCTGTCTCGTTCGCGACGGTCAGGACCTCGTCGATCAGATCACGGTCGAGAATTCCGGGCACGAAACCTGCGCCGATCCCCTGGATCTTGTGCGGCCCCGGATCGCCGCCCGACAGGATCGGGCTGTCTTCGGGCTCGATCGCGATGATCTTGCAGTCCGGCGCGCGCTGCCTCAGCACCGTTCCCACACCGGTGATCGTGCCGCCGGTCCCGATCCCCGAGACGAAGTAATCGATCTTGCCGCCGGTATCCGCCCAGATTTCCTCGGCGGTCGTCTCGATATGGATCGCGGGGTTGGCAGGGTTCTCGAACTGTTGCGGGATGACGGACCCGGGCACCGCCGCGTGGACTTCCTCGGCCTTGGCGATCGCACCTTTCATGCCCTTCGCGGGATCGGTGAGTTCAAGCTGCGCACCGAGCAGGGCCAGCATCTTGCGCCGCTCGATCGACATGGATTCCGGCATCGTAAGGATGAGTTTGTAGCCCTTGGCCGCCGCGGCGAAGGCAAGCGCGATGCCGGTGTTGCCGGAGGTCGGCTCGATCAACGTGTCGCCCGGCTTGATCCGGCCATCGGCTTCCATGGCCTCGATCATGTTGACGCCGATCCGGTCCTTGACCGATGCGATCGGATTGAAGAACTCGAGCTTGCCGCAGATCTCGGCCTTGAGACCGAGTTTGCTTGTCAGCCGGCTGAGGCGCACCAGCGGTGTCGACCCGATCGTCTGCGTTATGTCGTCATAGATTTGTCCGCGCGGATGAGCCGTTGCCATACTGTCCTCCCTCATTCTGCGCGCAGCTTAGTTCAGGAGGTCTGCAGGCGAAAGCATGTAAGCGAAGCCAAGAGGAAGCGCGCCCGCGTGGGGCGCGCCGGGTCATTTCAATGGGTCGGCTAGGCCGGCAACGCGGCTCCGTCGGCCATCGGCTCGCGACCGATCGTGCCGTCTTCATAGGCGGACCAGTCGGTGATCTCCGGATAGAACCGCGCGCGCCAGCGGTCGACCCGCCGGTTCATGATCCAGAACCAGAGCGGCGGCAGCAGCGCACAACCGACCATCGCCGGATAGCTGTGCGGAAGCTGCGGCGCTTCCTGCCAGGAATAGTGCTGGAGCAGCGGGAAACGCCTGTCAGGACGGAAGTGATGATCCGAATGGCGCTGCAGGTTGATCAGCATCCAGTTGGAAACCTTGTGCGAGGCGTTCCACGAGTGGTGCGGCTGGACACGCTCGAACTTGCCGGAATCCAGGAACTTGCGGGTCAGCCCGTAATGCTCGACATAGTTGACCGCCTCGAGCTGATAGATCGCCATGAAGCACTGGATCGCGAAGAGCGCGATGCCCCACGGACCCGCCAGCCACGTCGCGAATGCAAGCCATGCGCCGAGGCCGAGCATGTAGCGCCACCACGGATTCGTGCGGTGCCAGACCGGGCGGTCGCGACGCGAAAGACGGCTCTGATCGATCGACCATGCCGATAGGAAGCTTCCGACGACCGCACGCACGAAGAATGAGTAGAACCCCTGCCCTTTCCGGGCGCTGACCGGGTCCTTCGGCGTCGCGACGGTGATGTGATGGCCGTAGACATGCTCGGTCGCGAAGTGCCCGTAACCTGCGGAGACGAGCAGGAACTCTCCGAGCCAACGCTCCCGCTTGTTGCGCTGATGGACGAGTTCGTGGGCGAAGGTGATGCCGATCGCGCCGGTCGGGATGCCGAGCGCAAGGGCTGCGAAGACCTGCTCCGTCGTCGTCATGTGACCGGGCGTCGTGATCATCCACAGCGAATAGATCATCAACAGCGTCTGGATCGGCGCCCATGTCCAGATAACGACCTTGTGCCAGAACAGAAAACGTTCTTCGGTCGCCGGGTCCATGTTGCCGGTATCCAGACCCAGGCTCTGATCGAGCATGCCGATGCAGACCCAGCCGTAGAAGAACGGCAGGGCGATCCACCAGCCGCCGAGGGTCACGGCGATCGCGACCATGGGCGCCATGGTGAAAGAGAATGCGAAGGGAAGTGCTTTGAGTAGCATTGATGTACCTTCAGATTTCATCCGGGACTTTAGGACAAAACCTGCAATCCCGGCAATGGAGTGGCTCGGGATTGAGACGTGGAGCGTCGATAGACCGCGAAGGTTGCCAAAGAGTTAACGTTCTGGCGCTGGTTCGGAAGCAGGTTAGAGCCGCGCAAGTTTACAAACCTTCGAGAACACGGTCGGCATCTGCCCGGCGGCAACCGGAAGGTCGATGAACTCGTCGCGGGTTGCCCTCAGCGCCAATTGGCGAACTTCGAGGATCAGGTGGAAGTGCGTGAACGTGTGCCGGACCTCTCCGATAGACGCGTACTCGCCCGGCATCGGCGGCTTGGCGTCGACCGGCCCCTCGGACCATTCCGAGCTCGGAACCGCGAGCATCCCACCGAGAAGTCCTTTGTCCGGCCGCCGGACGGTCATGATCGCGCCCTTGGGGTCCGTGACCACCCACGCGACGCCGCGGCGCACCGGTTTGGCGGCCTTCGGGGCCTTCCTCGGCAATGTATCCGCAATTCCTGTCGCGTGGCCGTCGCAAGCCGGTCTCCACGGACAAATCACGCAGGCCGGTTTGCGCGGCGTACAGATGGTTGCGCCCAGGTCCATGACCGCTTGAGCGTAATCCCCAGACCTTTGCGCTGGTGTCAGACCGGCTGCATAGCCGCGCAGTGTTTCCTTCGATCCGGGCAGGGGCGCCGTTTCGGCGTGAAGGCGCGACATCACGCGCTCGACATTTCCGTCCAGGACGGTAGCTTTCCGGTCGAAGGCAATCGCTGCGATTGCGGCTGACGTATAAGGGCCGATCCCCGGTAGCTCCTGCAGCGCGGCTTCCGTGTCTGGAAACACACCACCGAGTTCCGAACTTACCATTCGGGCGCATTTGATCAGGTTGCGGGCCCGCGCGTAGTAGCCGAGTCCGGCCCACGCCGCGAGAATCTCCTCGTCGGGTGCCGCGGCAAGCGCGTGGACGGTCGGC
The DNA here is from genome assembly GCA_039184865.1 of Pseudomonadota bacterium. Classification (GTDB taxonomy): domain Bacteria; phylum Pseudomonadota; class Alphaproteobacteria; order Rhodobacterales; family Rhodobacteraceae; genus Thermohalobaculum. Next base: position 24,200 of record JBCDAV010000003.1, read on the forward strand.
CAGCGCCGCGTGAACGCAAGGAAATACTTCGTGACGGCTGCGACAGTCGTCTGCTGCAGCATGATTTCGCTGAGCCACACGCGGTAAGGGTCGGGAGCAGCGCCATTTTTGCGCGCGCCGGGCGACACGCGCCACGGCAGTTCGCGGTGGTGCCGGTCGTACCAGGTCAGCAAATCCTGCGGTTTCGCTCTCGCAGATGTTATCGTCACCAAACCGCCCTGATCTTCCTTTGCCCCATCTGTGGTATCAGGATAGAGCATATGCGCGCATGTCGACCAAGTTTGCGCAAATGGCGCACTGCGATCAGGATCCGTGCATGACACGAACCGAGATTGACCATGACCGGACGCGGCAAGCCCCGCCGCGGAGAAAGGGATCGGGGCTGCGTCATGCAGCAGATCCGGCGCGTGCAACGGTCCGTGCGATCGCGGGACAGAAAGGCTTTGCGGAGACAGACATTATCCTGCGCTGGGCGGACATCGCCGGCGAAGCGCTAGCGGGCGTATGTCGACCTGTCCGCATCCAGTACGGTCAGAACCGGAGCATCGGTGCGACGCTGATTGTCGAGTGCAGCAGTTCGCGCGCTCCGGAGATCGAGCACCAGACACCTCGCATCATCGATCGCGTGAACCAGTTCTACGGATACCGTGCAGTCTCGAGGGTCCGCATCACCCACGGCGCACAAATAGAACCGGCAAGGCCGGGGTTTGCCGAGGCTCAGGCAGACTTTGCCGGACCGGACCGGCAGCACTCGAACGAAGTTGTTCGCGCGGCGGAAGATCTCGCGCGCGGCGTTGAAGACGACAACCTGCGCGCGGCACTGACCACGATGGGCCAGCACGTCCTGTCCCGCGCAAGAACAGCGAAATCCGGTGCCTAGTGGCGCCAGCAATGAGAGGATCATCGAGATGAGCTTCACTCCAGATCGCAGATTTGTCGTCGCCGGACTGCTCGCGACGCCACTGACCGCCACCTCGACCGCAGTCTTTGCAAACGCCGATGAGCCGATCCTCGGCGACGTTGTGATGGGCAACCCGGATGCGCCGGTCACCGTAATTGAATACGCATCGCTGACGTGTCCCCACTGCGCATCCTTCCACAAGACAACATGGCCGAAGCTGAAGGAGGCCTATGTCGACACTGGCAAGATCCGCTTCATCATTCGCGAGGTCTACTTCGACAAGTTCGGTCTGTGGGCATCGATGGCCGCTCGGTGCGGCGGCGAGAAGGGATTCTACCCGATGGTCGATGCGTATCTGAACAACCAGTCGACCTGGACCCGCGCGGACGACCCCGGCGCCGAGATCCAGAAGATCGCCCGGCGTTCCGGTCTGGGCGAGGATCGGCTGCGCGCCTGCATGTCCGATCAGGACTACGCGAAGACGCTGATCGAGGCCTATCAGACCAACGCCGCGGCTGACGGTATCCGGGCGACGCCGAGCTTCATGGTCAATGGTGAATTGCACAGCAACATGAGCTTCGATCAGTTCGCGGCACTGCTTGACGAAGAACTCGGCTCGTAGGGTCCGAAACCTCTCTGCAGACCAAAAAAAGAGGCGCCAGGGGAGAGAAACCCGGCGCCAGTTCAGAGAGGTATCACAAGAAACACACGTGACGTCCGGAGGCTGGGACAGCGTCGGGAGAGAACGCCTCGTCACCCCGGGACAATTGAATAATGACTGATTCGTCCAATCGAGACTGTGACGACTGTCACACCGGCGCAGAATTATCGCATCGCATCTGAATCTCTGCTCAATCAGCCGCTGGACGCTCGGAAGACGCAACCTTATACCCGCGCTGACGTTCAGGGGGATTCTGCGTGCCGCACGGAACCGATCCAAAGCCGCTGACCGCGCGGCGTTCGCCGGGCCTGTCCGGTACGGCGATCATTCCGGGCGACAAGTCCGTGAGCCACAGGGCGCTGATCTTCGGTGCAATGACCGTCGGCGAGACGCGTGTCACCGGGTTGCTCGAGGGCGAAGACGTGCTTGCGACGGCTGCCGCGATGCGCGCTTTCGGAGCCTCGGTTGAACGTGACGGCGACGCATGGGTTATTCACGGCGTCGGCGTCGGCGGGTTTGGCGAGCCTGAAGATGTGATCGATTGCGGAAACGCCGGGACCGGCGTTCGTCTGATCATGGGTTCGATGGCGACGACGCCGATCAGGGCGACGTTCACCGGCGACGCTTCCCTGCGCCGGCGTCCGATGGGCCGGATCCTCGACCCGCTCGCCTTGTTCGGCACGCGCTACATGGGCCGGGAAGGCGGTTTGCTGCCTCTTACTGTGGCGGGCGCCGCAGATCCGGTCCCGATAGAGTATACGCTCCCAATGGCATCCGCTCAGGTGAAGTCTGCGGTCCTGCTCGCGGGGCTGAACGCTCCGGGTCAGACGATCGTCATCGAACCGGAAGCGACGCGGGATCATACCGAAAGGATGCTTCGAGGCTTCGGTGCTGACGTTGCGGTCGAGGACTTGCCGGAGGGCCGGTCGATCCGCCTTGTCGGGCAGCCCGAACTCGCTCCGATGGAAATTGCCGTTCCGCGCGACCCGTCCTCGGCGGCGTTCCCGGTCGCAGCAGCCCTTCTGGTGCCCGGATCGGACATCATGGCGCCCAATATCTCGCTCAATCCCACTCGTGCGGGACTTTACGAAACGCTCGCGGAGATGGGCGCGGATATCGACCGGCAAGACGCACGCGAGGAGGGTGGAGAGCCCGTTGCCGATCTGCGCGTGCGCCATTCGACGCTGAAAGGTGTCGACGTGCCGCCAGAACGCGCGCCGAGCATGATTGACGAATACCCGATGCTGGCCTGCCTCGCCGCCTTCGCCGAGGGAACCACGGTCATGCGCGGGATCGAAGAGCTGCGCGTGAAGGAGTCCGACCGGATTGCGGCGACGGTCGCCGGTCTGAGAGCCAATGGCGTTACCGTGGAAGAGCATGCGGACGGTATGACCGTCCATGGTCGCGGCGCCGACGGTGTCGTGGGCGGCGGTTCGGTCCAAACGCACATAGACCACCGCATTGCCATGAGCTTCCTGTGCATGGGATTCGCCACCCAGCGCCCGGTCACCGTTGACGATGCGAGCCCCATTGCGACAAGCTTTCCCAAGTTTGAGGGGCTTATGTCGGAGCTCGGGTCAGTGCTCACACGGGACAATCGGGTGTGAAGTTTGTCGTTGCCATAGACGGACCGGCGGCCGCCGGGAAGGGCACGATTGCCCGCGCCGTCGCGACACGGTTCGGATTTGCGCACCTTGACACAGGACTGCTCTATCGGGCCGTGGGAAAGCGCGCGATCGACATGGGCCGCGGCGTGATCGACGAGGGCGTCGCCGAATTGGTCGCGCGCGAACTCAAAGAGCAGGATGTGCGCGAGGACGGCCTGCGAACGGTGCTCGTCAGCCGTGCGTCGAGCCGCGTCGCGGCGATGCCCGGAGTTCGAGAAGCCTTGCTCGACTTTCAGCGGAAGTTCGCTGCGCGTGATGGCGGGGCGGTTCTGGACGGGCGCGATATCGGCACGGAGATCTGCCCGGGTGCCAACGTGAAGCTCTACGTAACCGCGTCGGACGCGACACGCGCGCAGCGCCGGTTCGAGGAGGTTACCGGACGCGGCGAGGACACCACGCTGGAGCGGATCGCAAATGATCTGAAAACCCGCGACGAACGTGACGCCGACCGCGAGGCCGCACCGATGAAGCGCGCGGACGATGCCTACTTGCTGGACACGACGGAATTGTCTATAGACGCCGCCGTCGCCAAGGCGGCAGAGATAATCGAGCAGGCGCTGGAACAGGTTAACGCGAAATAAACCTGTCCGGTGGCGTTTACGCGCACCAACAATCGAAACCCAAGACCGCCGGAGCCAACCGGTCGGCCTGAAAAAGCACTGTTAGGAGACTGACGCGCATGGCGCAAATGGACATGGCCGGTTCGAAGGCCGCTCCCTCGATGGACGAATTCGAAGCTCTTCTCAATGAAAGCCTGGAACACGACACGCCCGACGAAGGCAGCGTTGTCAAAGGCACAGTGATCGCCGTCGAAAACGGCCAGGCGATCATCGACGTCGGCTTCAAGGTTGAAGGCCGCGTGGAACTCAAGGAATTTGCAAGCCCGGGTCAGGCTCCCGAGATCGCCGTCGGCGATACCGTGGAAGTCTTCCTGGAGCGCGTCGAGAACGCCAAGGGCGAGGCGATGATCAGCCGCGAAAAGGCGCGGCGCGAAGAAGCCTGGGACCGGCTCGAGAAAGCCAATGAAAACGGCGAGCGGGTCGAAGGCACGATCTTCGGACGCGTCAAGGGCGGCTTCACGGTCGATCTCGGCGGCGCCGTCGCGTTCCTGCCGGGCAGCCAGATCGATGTGCGCCCGGTTCGCGATGTCGGTCCGCTGATGGGTCAGCCGCAACCGTTCCAGATCCTGAAGATGGACCGTCGGCGCGGCAACATCGTGGTCTCCCGCCGCGCTATCCTCGAAGAGAGCCGCGCCGAACAGCGTGCCGAGATCGTCGGCAAGCTGCAGGAAGGCGACGTGGTCGACGGTGTCGTCAAGAATGTCACCGATTACGGCGCATTCGTCGATCTGGGCGGCGTTGACGGCCTGCTGCACGTCACCGACATGGCGTGGCGCCGGGTCAATCACCCATCGGAAATCCTGTCGATCGGCGAGACGGTCAAGGTTCAGGTCGTCAAGGTCAACAAGGACACGCAGCGCATCAGCCTCGGCATGAAGCAGCTGATGGCGGATCCCTGGGACACCGTCGGCGACAAGTACCCGCTGGGCTCGAAGTACACCGGCCGTGTCACGAACATCACCGACTACGGTGCGTTCGTCGAACTGGAGCCCGGTGTCGAGGGGCTGGTTCACGTCTCGGAAATGTCCTGGACCAAGAAGAACGTCCACCCGGGCAAGATCGTCTCCACCTCCCAGGAAGTCGAGGTCATGGTGCTGGACGTGGACAGCTCGAAGCGCCGCGTCTCACTCGGCCTGAAGCAGTGCCAGGGCAACCCCTGGGACAACTTCGCAACCAACTATCCGCAGGGCACCGAGGTCGAGGGCGAAGTCAAGAACATCACCGAATTCGGTCTGTTCGTCGGCCTGGAAGGCGACATCGACGGCATGGTCCACCTCTCGGATCTCGATTGGGACCGTTCCGGCGAAGAGGCGATCCAGGACTACCGCAAGGGCGACATGGTCAAGGCGGTCGTGCTGGATGTCGACACCGAGAAGGAGCGCATCTCGCTCGGCGTCAAGCAACTCGGCCAGGACACGTTCTCGAGCGCGACCGAGGGCGTCAAGCGCGGTGCTGCGGTCACGGTTGTCGTGACGGCGATCGAGGACGGCGGCATCGAAGTCGAGTACGAGGGCATGAAAGCCTTCATCCGGCGTTCCGACCTCAGCCGCGATCGTCAGGAGCAGCGTCCCGACCGCTTCAATGTCGGTGACCGGGTCGATGCCAAGATCACAAATATCGACAAGCAGGCACGCCGCCTCGGTCTTTCGATCAAGGCGCTGCAGATCGCCGAGGAAAAGGAGGCCGTCGAGCAATACGGGTCGTCGGACTCCGGTGCTTCGTTGGGCGACATCCTCGGTGCCGCGCTCAAGCAGCAAGGCGGTGATGACGAGTAATCCCGCAGGTCAGCCATGACGGCCACGGCTGACATGATCCTGGAGCGGCGCCGGATCCGGCGCCGCCTCACCTTCTGGCGGATCCTCGCCATCGTCGCGATCCTGATCGCCGCGATCGCGATGATCCCCAAGTCGGTCACATCCGGCGACCACATCGCACGCGTCAGCATCGACGGCGTGATCCAGGACGATCCTGATCGCGACCGCCTGCTCCGGCGCCTCGTCGATGAAGACACCGTCCGGGCCGTCATCGTCAGAATCAACTCTCCCGGCGGTACCGTCGTCGCGTCCGAGGCCTTGTACGAACAGCTGAGGTCGATTGCCGAGACGAAACCTGTGGTTGCCGTCATGACCGAGTATGCGGCGTCGGGCGGATACATCGCATCGCTCGCCAGCGATTACATTATTGCCCGCGGCAACACCTTGACCGGTTCGATCGGCGTGTTGTCCGAGGTCCCGAACATCGAAGGCTTGATGGAAATGCTCGGCGTGGGTGTCACGCGCATAAAGAGCGCGCCGCTGAAGGCCGAGCCATCGGTGACCGAGGCCCCGTCACCTGCCGCACTCAAGGCCCAGGAAGCGCTGATCGCAGACATGTACGGATGGTTCCGGGGTTTGGTTGAGGAACGCCGCAACCTGACCGGCGGAGCACTGAACACAGTTTCCGACGGTCGCGCCTTCACAGGCCGACAGGCGCTCGAGCTTGGGCTGGTCGACGTGATCGGCGATGAGCAGACCGCGCGCGACTGGCTCGAGAGCGAGCACTCGATTGACGCCGGCACGAAGGTGAAAGAACAACTCTGGGGCGACAAAGCGCGGCCATGGCCCTTGTCCGCGTTGCTGGAAACCGGCAATGCGCTGTCCACGCTGAGCCGTCTGGATTCGGGCTTGCCGCGCCTTTACGCGATAATTCAATAGCATAAAGGTGCCCAATCGGCGCCGCGGACGTTGACGCCGCAGCGTGCCCGTGAGACCGTTACATCATAAAATATAAGTGGAATCACGGCGTAACGGGGAGCTTTGGGGGGACAATCGATGATAAAATCGGAATTGATTCAGCAGATCGCTGAAGACAATCCCCACTTGTATCAGCGCGATGTCGAGCGAATAGTCTCGACAGTGTTCGAAGAGATCACGTCGGCTTTGTCGCGGGGCGACAGGGTTGAACTTCGCGGCTTCGGTGCATTTTCTGTAAAGCAGCGCGAGGGGCGTGTCGGTCGGAACCCGAGAACCGGTGACCAAGTCGACGTCCCGCCGAAGACCGTGCCGTTCTTCAAGACCGGCAAGGAACTGCGCGAACGGATGAATAGCTGACCGCCAGCGCCATTACTCGGGCGACAAGCGCGGTCGAAGAATGGAGCTGCCAAGATGAGAACCGTTAAGCTCGTCGTCCTCGCGATCGTCCTGCTGGCGCTGATGCTGGTGATATCCGCCAACATGGGGCCGGTCGATCTGCGGATGCTGCCGCCGGCCCTTGGCGTCGACCTTTTCAGCATTCAGGGCGTGCCGCTCTCATTCGTGATTGTCATCGCGGTCATGTTCGGCTTTCTGATCGGATTGCTGACGGAGTTCCTCCGCGAGGGCAAGCATCGCGCAAACCTCGCCCGGAAGCGCCGCGAGCTGAGCACTCTGCGTGACGAAAATGCGCGCCTCGCATCGAAGATCGATGAGAAGGGCGATGATCTTGCCATCCTCCCGGGATGAGGGCGACAGCCGGGTCCATGCACAGGTAAAGATCTGCGGACTGACGACCACTGAAGCCGCGCTGGCTGCAGCAAACGCCGGTGCCGACTATCTGGGGTTCAACTTCTACTCGGCGTCTCCCCGGTCCATTTCACTCTCAGATGCCGCAAAGGCACTGCCCGCAATCCCGGGGCACGTGAAAAACGTGGCGCTCGTCGTCGACCCCGATGACGCAATGATAGATCGACTTCTGGAAGTACCCTTCGATGTCCTTCAACTGCATGGGTCCGAGCCCCCCGAGCGCGTCGTTGAGTTACGCGCAAAAGCCCGGTGGGAGGTCATGAAGGTCGTGGGCATCGCGGACGCCGCGGATCTTGAGAAGATAGGTCTTTACGAGGCCGTTGCTGATCAGCTTCTGATAGACGCAAAGCCGCCGCGAAATGCGGAGCTTCCAGGCGGCAACGGTGTCCGTTTCGATTGGCGGCTGATTGCCGGACGGCACTGGACCAAACCCTGGATGCTCGCGGGCGGGCTGACGCCTGCAAACGTCGCCGAGGCGATCGAACTCACCGGCGCGACGCAGGTAGATGTCGCATCAGGCGTCGAGGAGTCGCCCGGCGTCAAAAGCCCCGCGCTGATGCGGGACTTCGTGGCGGCGGCGCGGGTGAATAATCTGGCCGCCTGATCAGGCGCCGCGCTCGGCCAGGATCTTCTCGATATCGTCTGCATACTGCTCAGGCGGGAACTCACGGCGGAAGATCGTCGCAAGACCTGTCTCGGGCAGCACCAGATAGATGTAGCCGGTGTGGTTCATCAGGTACTCGGCAGCCGAGTCCTCCAGATTGACTCGCTGGTAGAAGACACGATAGGCGTCCGCGGCAGCGCGGATTTCGTCTTCCGTACCGGTCAACGCCACGAGCTTGGGGTGCACTGCCTCTGCAAAGTAGGTCAGCTCTTCAGTCGTGTCGCGCGCCGGATCGATCGTCACGAAGACGGGCTGTACGTCGATACCGCGCTCGTCCAAGAGATCAACCGCTTCGACCATGACCTGAGTGTCGATCGGACAGATATCCGGACAGAACGTGTATCCGAAGTAGATCAGCGTCGCCCGGTCGATCTTTTCACCCGACGACCACGCATCGCCTGTATGGGCCGTCAACTCGAACGGACCGCCGATATCGGAGCCCGCGGAGTTAATCATTGCCGGAGAGGCGTGCATCTTGGGCGGATTAAGTGCCGACCAACCGGCCCATGCGACGGCTCCCACGACAATTGCTGCGGTGATGGCGAGCACGGGTTTGAGCATGGTGTCCTCCAGAAAACGCGGCGCATTTTGTAGCTGGGATTGCAAAGTGCATCATCAAGACGTCAGAAGACGAATCATCAATTGTTGAAGAGCCGCATCGGACAATGTGACGCCGTGATCGAGACGCAGCACCACTCACTTTTCAACCTCCGCGCGCGGGGTGACTGGGTGCGACTGCGCACCCTGCTGATGCTGCGGTGGATGGCGATTGCGGGCCAGGCTGCAACGGTGCTGCTCGCCACGCAAGTCATGGCGTTTCAACTGCCGCTCACGATGTGCGCGCTGGTTCTTTCTGCGTCGGTCTCGCTCAACATCGTCATGCACATCGTGCATCCTTCGGAGAAGCGTCTGAGCGAACGCGGGACGCTGTTCTCACTCCTGTTCGACCTCTCTCAGCTGGTTGTCATGCTCATGCTGTGCGGCGGTTTGAGCAACCCGTTCGCCGTGCTCATACTGGCACCGGTGACGATCGCAGCAACGGCGCTTCGCCTACGCTCAACGATTGTGGTCAGCGTGGCGGCGCTCCTGAGCATCCCGTTCATGGCGCTCCTTCATCTCCCTCTGGTGCAGGCTGACGGATCGGAACTCCAGATCCCAAGTCTGCTGCGCTACGCAGTTGCAGCGGCGCTGGCCATCGGCGTGACCTTCGTGGCGCTGTATTCCCGGCGTGTCACCGTCGAGAGCTACGCGATGTCCGAGGCTCTGTCGGCGACGCAGATCGCTCTGTCTCGGGAGCAGCGTCTCGCCGCAATCGGCGGCATAGCGGCGGCAGCAGCGCATGAACTCGGGACACCGCTCGCCACGATCAAGCTTGTCGCCGGCGAACTGGCGCATGAGCTCGAGGACAGCCCGGAACTGGCTGAAGACATTGCCCTTATTCAGTCGGAGGCGGATCGCTGCGGCGCGATCATGGCGGATCTCAGCCAGGGTGGACGCGACGATCGCCACGTGAAGCTCGCACCGATTTCATCGGTAATCGAGGAGGCTGCGCGCCCGCATGCAAACCGCGGCAAGGATCTGCACATAAGGATCGATGGCCTTGTCGCGAGCGAGGTTGGGGATGACCAACCGACGATCCGGCGTAGCCCCGAACTGATCCACGGATTGCGCAACGCGATCCAGAACGCCGTGGACTTTGCCGAGGCGACGGTCTGGATCGATGCTGCGATTGTCGAAAGCAGGCTTCGTATCGCGGTGGGGGACGACGGACCCGGTTTCGGCACGGACATCCTCCCGAAGCTCGGCGAACCATACGTGTCGACGCGGGCGCGCGGAGAACGGAAGGACGACGAGGGATCTTACGAGGGCATGGGCCTGGGCCTTTTCATTGCGCGGACCCTGCTGGAACGGACGGGGGCAACGCTTGCCTTTGCGAATGGAACCGACACTCGGCGCGGTGCGGTTCGTGACAAGACTACAACGGATTTCCGGCATCCCCCCGGGGCGATCATCGAGATGACATGGCCACTCGAAAGCCTCGTTGTTGCGAAAGAGCAGGTGCGCGGCGCACTGGGCCCGAACGCAAGGTTCGACTCGTGACCAAACTGCCGTAATCGTGATCGTTTTTCGCCTTATTTTTCGGCTTATTTGCTCGCGTCAAAACAACCTATAGGTGTTGCGATGCAGTTGCCTTAAGGTTATCAGGCATTGGAAAGAAATTTCTGTTGAGGTGGAACGACCAAGTGGATCTTGGTGCACGAGATATTCTGGTAATAGCCTCGGTCGGCGTAATTGGCTTGGCATTCGCAATCTGGCGGATCCTCTATGTGCCTTCGAGATCATCCACGCGCGACCTCCTTTCCGACGGCGCCGTCCTGATAATTTCAGACGGCCTGGTGCATCAGATTTCCGTCGAAGCCGCCGACATACTCGGGAACTGCCTCGGCAAGCCAATCGTCCGGGTCCTAGAGAGCTTCCTCCAAGACGACTCCGTCGACGTACGCGACGCCGTGAACCGGCTCGAGATGACGGGCGATCCCGTCAACATGCTGGTCTACGACCGCGACTCCCGCGCCTTCGAACTTATCGGCGCTCCAGCCGGCGGGTTGATCAAACTGATCCTCCGAGATGCCGGTTATCTCGACACGCGGCTCAAGGCTGCGGAGGAGCGCATAAGTGCCGCTGACGCACTGGTGCAGGGGCGCAACTGGGAACGTGTCACGCTTCGTGGCCTGATGTCGGATGCTCCGATTATAGCGTGGAACAGGACTGCGGAAGGCGGGATCAATTGGGCGGATGGCACGATCCGGTTGAGGAACGGAGCCGTGACGGCGGATCAGGCCGTCGACCTGATCGTCGCCCGGACAAAGCTGAACAACCAGCCCGCGTTGGTCGGTCAGCCGCAGAAATCGCGCATCGAAATTGTCATCAACGACGGGTCCGACACGATCTCGCTTCATGTCACCGAGGTCGTTCGCGCAAACGGCGATCGTATTGGCTTTGCAACGGATGCGAGCACCGCTGCTTCGGCTGAACGGACGTTGACACGATTTGTCCAGACGATGACGGAAACGTTCGCCCACCTGACGGTCGGCCTGGCGATTTTCGATCGCAACCAGACGCTGGCGCTGTTCAATCCGGCCCTCGTCCAGATGTGGCAACTCGAGCCTGCGTGGCTGGCCCGCCGGCCGTCCTTGCGGGATATCGTCGACGAGTTGCGCGCGTCCAGGCGTCTCCCGGAATTGCAGGACTTCCACAAGTGGCGCACCGAACTGCTCAACCTGTTCGAGAACACGGAGGCCGCCGACTACGAGGAGCTTTGGCACCTTGCCAACGGGTCAAATATCCGGGTCTTGGCACGGCCCCACCCGCATGGCTCGCTAGCGTTCATCTTCGACGATGTCACCGAGCGCATGCGGCTCGAGCAGCGCTATCGGCATTCGATCGATCTGCGCAGGGTCACGCTCGACCGCCTGAACGAGGGCATTGCCGTTTTCGGAGCCAACGGCCTCCTGCAGTTCATCAACCAGGCGTTTCACGACATCTGGGGAACGAACAGCGAGGTCGTGTATGCTGCCATGCACATCCGGCAGTTCATTCCGATGTGTCAGCAACTCTCGCCGGACAGCGATATCTGGCGCCGCCTGCACAGTTTCGTCACCGGCGAAGACAATCGGAGAGAATGGGAAGCTCAGGTGACGACCCAGTCCGGGTTCACTCTGAATGCGCGGTTCTCGCCGCTGCCCGACGGGTCGACCATGGCCGTGTTCACCAACATTTCCGACTCACAGCGCATCTCGAAGCAGTTTGCGCAGAAAGCCTTCTCGCTGCGGTTTTCGCTCGCAGTCCGCGATTACGTCGTCAAACGGTTCGGAGAAAGCGTCAGAGCACCGCTCGCCCAGATCGCACAACAAGGACCGATTGCGGCCAAGCCCGATGACGCGGGCAAGACAGAGATCGCACCAGTCGTCGCACGCATTGACGAGCTACTTGACCTCGCCGAGATGGCGGAAGCCGGTTCCGCAGAGGGCGCGCAGAACATCGATCTCCGCGGGGTCGTCCAAATCGGTTGTGATCTCTTGAGAAACCGGGCGGATCGGGATCAGGTCGCTCTCGGCATGGCCGAGCACGCAGGCGCAGTCACGGTTCAGGGGGACAAGTGCTTGCTCACTCAGGTCTCCTTCGCCATGGGCCTGATGGCGTTCGAGCTTGTCGGCCAAGGCTCGGAGATCGAATTTTCGGTAGACGCACCGGCACCTGATTACTGCATTGTTCTGAGCGGGACAGCGCTTGGCGTTTCGCCGACGCAGATCCAGGCGGCGGCGAAGATGCGTGAGGTTGTCGAGAATCTGGTCGAACGTCATCGGGGCGTATTGACTGTGTCGGAGGCGCAGGCGACCGGCAAAATCCGGATCGAGGCGCGATTTGGGCCAGCCGCACAGACCGGGGATCTCGTAGATCCCCTTGTTCCGGACGGTATCACAGACAACGATGACGCCTCGAACGTGCTGCGTCTTCCACCGTCTGCTGCTCAGCGCGACTGACACCTTATCGTCTCCGGTCAGCAGACCCTCCAGCGAGATACGGGATTCACAGCGGCATCGGATCGAGATAAAGATCTCCGACAGGCAGCTTGCAGAGTGCGGTGATGATGTCAGCGCGACACCCGATCGAGATCGCAGACTTCGGCACCTCGATGGTTGCGTCCTCTGAAGCTGAAACCGAGGCGCTGGGCAAGAAGATCGCGACCGGGCTTGCGCCGGGCGACCTTGTGCTGCTCGACGGTCAACTTGGGGCCGGCAAGTCGGTGTTCTGCCGATCAGCTGTCAGGACGCTCATGCAGACGCCTGATCTGCAGGTCGCTTCGCCAAGCTACACCGTCGTCAATGTCTACTCTGCGCCCACATTCGACATATGGCACGTCGATCTCTACCGCCTTGGTGATCCGGAGGAACTGCTGGAACTCGGGATCGAGGATGCCGCGCAATCGACAGTGATGCTCGTCGAATGGGGTCAGCGATGGCAGTCGCCACCCGCAAGACGGCTTGAAATCGGCATCGCAATCAAAGAGCCGAACGCTCGACAGATCACATTCCACGCACACGGTGGAGACTGGCGCGCCGTCGCCTTGGCGATGGACTGCGGCACATGAATGACGTGATCTCACGAGCCGCGCGTGATGAGGAAATCGGCCTGTTCCTGAGAAAGGCCGGCTGGCGGCAGGCTGAAATCAGACCCTTGGCGGGAGATGCCTCGAACCGTCGCTACCTGCGCATCCACAATGGGCGCGAAACCGCCGTTCTGATGGACGCACCACCAGGTCGTGGTGAGGACGTCATACCCTTCATCGCGGTCACCGATTGGCTACGCGAACAGGCCTCCTCCGCGCCCGAAATCTACGCCGCAGACACCGATCTCGGTTTCCTGTTGCTCGAGGATCTCGGGGATAATCTCTACGCTCGACACCTGCGCGCGATGCCGAGTGACGAGGCCATGCTTTACGAGGCCGCTGTGGATCTTCTGGTCGAGCTTTCGCAGATCGTGCCGCCATCGGGTCTCGGTCGTGATGCCTACCCGCTTGCCGCTTACGACAAGAACGTATTGCTGCGCGAGGCAAGACTCCTCATTGATTGGTGGGTTCCAGCAGCGCGCGGCGGCACGTCTTCGGCGGATCTGGGAACAGAATACGGCGGGCTGCTAACGGCCAAGTTGGCATTTGTCGAAGACCACCGAAACACCGTTGTCTTGCGCGACTACCATGCGGAGAATCTGCTGTGGTTAGGGAACCGCGCGAGCACTGCTCGGGTCGGTCTTCTGGACTATCAGGACGCGCTTGCCGGTCATCCCGCCTATGATCTCGTATCGCTCTTAGAGGACGCGCGCCGAGACACATCCACCGATCTGCAGGCCGAGATGATCGCCAAGTATCTCTCGCGGCGCAGCGATCTCGACGCAGATGTTTTCCGTCGCGACTATGCGGTGCTCGGCGGGCAGCGAAACCTGAAAATCATTGGCATCTTCACGCGTCTGGCGGTGCGAGACGGCAAGCCCGGTTACCTCGATCTCATCCCGAGGGTATGGGCGCACCTCATGCACGACCTGCAACATCCTGTCTGGCGCGATTTCGCGGCTTGGGTCGACAGATACATCCCTGCCCCTGATCACGAGACGCTCGACCGTGTTCGCGCGGCGACCGAACGATGAGCCTGATCCGGACAGCCATGATAATGGCGGCAGGCTTCGGCACGCGCATGGGCGAACTGACCCGTGATCTGCCTAAGCCTTTGCTGCCGCTCGGCGGGATGACACTGATTGATCATGCGCTTTCTCATGTCCGGGATGCCGGGATTGGCAGCGCCGTAATCAACCTGCATTACCGTGGCGATCAGATCCGCGAGTATCTTGCGGGGCGCGAGACGCCTCGGATTTCTTTCTCTGTCGAACACCCCGAAATCCTCGATACCGGCGGGGGCATTGTTCAAGCCCTACCAGTGCTCGGACCGAACCCATTTGCGGTTCTGAACAGCGACGCAGTCTTTCACGGACCGAACCCGCTGCGCGCGCTGATGGGCAGCTGGGATGCAGAGAGAATGGACGCCCTGATGCTTATGGTACCGGTAACATCGGCCCGAGCATACACGCGGGCAGGCGATTTTCTTTTGTCACATTCGGGCGCTGTACCCGAGCGACGCGGCGCTGCCAAAACCGCGCCCTACGTTTACTCCGGCGCACAGATCATCCGCCCCGAGGTCTTCGCGGAGGCCCCGTCTGGTCCGTTCTCGACGAATCTTATCTGGGACGCATTGCTCGAGCGAGGACGCTTGCGAGCAGTGGCCTATGACGGTGAGTGGGTTGACGTTGGAACGCCCGACGGATTGCGCGAGGCCCAAACCGTTATTGCGGAGAAGGTGTGACCGTTCCGAGCAAGGGCGCCGGATATTACGCGGTGCCCCCGGGCGCCGACTTTGCTGCCGAATTCGCTCGCGGTTTCTATCGCCGCTATGCCGACCTCGGCGTTGCGACCATCGCAAGGATCACGGTGCTGACCAACACGGCGCGCGCTGCGCGTCAAATCGAAGAGGCCCTCGCTGATTATGCGCGCGAAGCCGGGCCGCTTCCTCGGATCGCCCTCATCGATCAGCTTCCGCTGGGCGCTGCCACGGCCAGCGCCATCCCTGAGCCGGTAGAGCCTGTCCGCCGACAACTACGCCTCACGCGCCTCGTTGAAGCCTATCTGCGAACGCGCCGGGATGCAGGAGATCCGACCGCACCGATCTCTGCGGCCGGCGATCTTGCAAAAGCGCTGGCATTGCTGATCGACCAGTTCCACGATGAGGCCATCGTTCCCGAAGAACTCGATACTGTGATCGGCGATGGAGAACTGGGCGAGGAAGCCGCGGAGCACTGGCGCCGCAGCCTGAAATTCATCGACATCGTGCGTAGCGCCTGGCCATTGATCCTTGCGGAAAACGAGAGCGGCGCGATCGATCCCCGAGCCTACCAAACCGCTGCGGTCGAAGCGCAGATCGCGGCCTGGAACGCGGCGCCACCCGGCGCTCCGATCATCGCCGCGGCGACGACAGGTTCCGTCGCGTCGACCGCCCGGTTGCTTCAGGCCATCGCAACACTGCCGCGTGGTGCAGTGGTCTTGCCGGGCTTCGCTCCGGAAACTGACACGGAGCTATGGGACAGCGTCACAGATGATCATCCGCTCGGCCCTTTCAAACGCTGGATGGGGCCTCTGGACCTGCGTCCGTCAGATGTGCAGCATTGGACCGAAACGGCCGCCACAACGCGTCAGAAATTGATTGCTCAGGCACTGCGTCCGGCCCCGGTGACAGATCATTGGCACGCCGACGCGGATGCGCTGCTCGGCATCGCAAACGATGCACTCGACGGGATCACATTGGTCGAAGCAGCGTCTCCGGCCGAGGAAGCGGCATCGATCGCGCTTATTATGCGCGAGCGACTCGAAACGCCCGAACAGAAGGTAACACTGATTACCCCGGATGCAGCGCTGTCGCGCCGGGTGACCGCCTATCTCGATGGCTTGAACATCGTCCCGGACGACACGTCCGGGCAACCTCTGTTGAAATCGCCGCCGGCGGTCCTGCTCTTGCTCGTCGCCGATCTTGCGGTGCGGCGCGCGGATGCGGTTGGCGTGTCTGCACTGCTGCTCCACCCGCTCGTGCAGCCGGGCATGTCGAGGTCGGAGCACCTCGATCTCGCGCGAAACTACGAACTCCGCGTCCTGCGGCGCGGCGGTTTCGGGTCCGGCGACACGTCACTGCCAGCGAGCGAACATGCCAGCAGTTCCGAAGCGCTTGAGGCTTGGCGCCACAGCATCAACATGGCGATTGCACCCCTCGCTCAGGCTTTGAAGAAAGGTGCCCCACTTGGCGATATTCTGGTGCGCCACATCGAAGCCTTGGAGAAACTCACCAGGCCATCGTCCGACGAAGACCCCGAGGCAGCTCCTGCGATCTGGGCCGAGGACGGCCAACGTCTCCGCAGCGTGCTCGATCGGATCTTGCAGAACACAGATGCCTACGGAGAAGGCTCCATCCCGGATTATCCGATCCTCCTGAGCACCTTGCTCAGGGGCGAGACGATCCGGCCCCGACTGCGCGAACCGCATCCGCGTGTGGCGATCCGGGGGCCGCGCGAGGCCCGTATTGATGCCTCGGATCTCGTCATCCTTGCAGGCCTGAACGAAGGGACATGGCCCGCTGCGCCCGATGCCGGTCCTTGGCTCAGCCGACCGATGCACGCCGCGCTTGGACTTCCTATGCCGGAGCGAACTGTAGGGCTTTCCGCGCATGACTTTCAGCAAGCGGCGTGTCGACCCAACGTCGTTTTGACGCGATCCTCGAAAGTTGACGGCGCGCCGACCGTAGCGTCCCGCTGGGTGACGAGGCTCGAGACTCTGGTCGAAGGGATCGGCGCAAGAAAGGCCTGGTGTGATGTGCGAAATCGCGGCGAAGTCTGGACCAAGCTTGCACGAAAACAGTTTGACGCCCCGGCAATCGAGCCTGCGCCGCGGCCGCGTCCCGTGTTGGATGCCATTCCGGAGCCGCGCGAGATCTCGGTAACCGATGTCGAGACACTGATCCGGGACGCCTACGCCATCTATGCGAAACGTATCCTGAACCTGAGACCACTCGATCCGCTCAACCGGCCCGCCGATGCGCGCGAACGCGGCAACGTTCTGCATTCCGTCATGGAGCATGTCCTTGACCGTACCCAGACATGGCCGGGGATCGAGAGCGCGCGTGAGATTTTTGAAACGGTCGCGGATGAGGTTCTGGACGAGGCGGTTCCGTGGCCGGACCTACGGCGCGTCTGGCGCTCCCGCATCCTTCGTTTTGCGGACTGGTTTGTCGCTGCCGAAGAAGAGCGCCGCGCGACAGGAATGCCCGTCGCAACAGAGCGCGCGGGCCGCATGCTGATCGACCTGCCGAACGGGCCGTTCGAGATCCGCGCGAAGGCCGACCGCATAGACCGCCTCTCGGACGGCACGGCCGCGATTTACGACTACAAGTCCGGGCGCCCGCCCAGCAAAGATGAGATCGGTACATTCAGTCATCAACTGCACCTGCAAGCGGCAATCCTTGCAGCGGGCGGATTTGAGGACTTGCCCCGGCTTGCGGTCTCAGACGGGGCCTATATCGGAATGGCTGGCGGGAAGGCCGGTGGCCTTGAAACCCGGCCCGACGACCTGGGTGATGCGTCAGGAGACTACCTCTTAAGCCTGCAAAAGTTGCTGGCAGAGTTCGATGCGGGGGCTCCCTGGGTGTCTCTGGGTCGTCCCCACCGGCAAAGCTATGCGAGCGACTATGATCACCTCGCGCGGCGCGCTGAGTGGTTCGGTGAGGACGACGCATGAGCCTGCCGCCGCCGACACCCGACCAGATCGCCGCAACCGATCCCAGGCAGTCGAACTGGGTCACGGCCAATGCCGGTTCAGGCAAGACCCATGTTTTGACGCAGAGGGTGGCCCGGCTTCTGCTCGCGAACGTCCCGCCAGAGCGGATCCTCTGCCTGACCTACACCAAGGCTGCGGCAAGCGAGATGCAGACGCGGCTTTTTCGGATGCTGGGTGCCTGGACCATGGCACCGGCGGAAGAACTCGCATCCGAACTCTCGGCCTTGTCTGGAGACGCGCCGACAGCACTTTCGCCGGAAGCACGCGCCACCGCCCGGCGCCTGTTCGCCCGCGCGCTGGAAACGCCCGGGGGGCTCAAGATCCAGACGATCCATGCTTTCTGCGACAGCTTGCTCCGACGCTTCCCTTTGGAAGCTGCCGTCTCGCCTGGATTCGAGATCGCAGAGGACCGTACGGCGCGCGATCTGTACTCTCGTGTCCGGTCTGCCTTGGGCGACGCTGCGGAAAGTGGTGCCGATCCCGCACTCGATCTGGTCGCCGCTCGCTTGAACGACGAGGCCATTGGCGGTCTTACCTTTGCAATTCTCTCCAAGCGGGCAGCCTTCGTCGAAGACCCGACGGAAGCGATGCAGGCGCACTTTGGTCACGCATCACAGCTTTCCGAAGTTGAGGTCGCGCGCCGCTGCCTCTCGGTGCTGAACGCTGTAAACTACGCTGCTTTTGCCGAAGTGCTTCTGGACAAGGGCGGACACCATGACCGACCGGTCGGCGAGGAATTGGTGCGGTATCGCAATGAACCGGACGCCGCACCGGGAGATGCAGTAGATCGGTTGATTGGGAAAATCCTGACCGCAAAGTTCGAGCCGCGCAACCCACGTGGATTTCCCGTGAAAGCGGTCAAGCAAGCCTGGCCGAGCGCCGAGGACGATCTGCGAGATTTGACGCGGTGGGCCGAAGACACGCGCGCCGCGATCCTATCAACGCGGACGGCAGCCCGGACATCCGATCTGCACGCGTTCGCGCACAGTTTCCTGACCTGTTACGCGAGCTCGAAGGCGGCGCAGGGCTTGCTCGACTATGACGATCTGATCGGGCGCTCACGCTCGATGCTCGTCGAAGGCGCGATGCGGGAATGGATCCTCTACAAGCTCGACCGCGGGATCGAGCACATCCTGGTGGACGAGGCGCAGGACACGTCTCCTCAGCAGTGGGATGTCATCAGGGCCATCTCGGAGGACTTCCTGTCCGGCGACAGTGCGCTGCAAACCAATCGCTCGATTTTCGTTGTCGGTGACGAAAAGCAATCGATCTACTCGTTCCAGGGCGCTGAACCTCAGGCGTTCGGCCGGATGCGGGACTGGTATGGTCAACGTTTTCGCGATGTCGGTAGCGCACTCGGCCGGCCCGCGCTGACAACATCGTTCCGCTCCGCACCTGCGATCCTCACGTTCGTCGACCACGTTTTTCAAGGCGACGCCGCGACGGGCCTCACGGTCGACGATACACCGGTCGAACACCGTGCGCATCGGACCGGCGCACGCGGCCGCGTCGATCTGTGGCCCCTGATCGAGCCGCCAGAAGCCCCCGAAGAGATTGCGTGGTGGGAGCCTGTCGACGCCGTCCCGCAATCGGACGCGAAAGAGCAATTGGCCCGAACGGTCGCGCAGCAGATCTCCAAGATGGTCGGCAACGACACGCTGCCCGCACGCGCAAACCGTCCGGCTCGCCATGTCAACGCAGGCGATATCCTTGTTCTCGTTTCCAAGCGCGACCGGCTTGCGCGAGGGATCATCAGAGAGCTCAAGGCGCTCGCCGTGCCCGTTGCCGGCGCCGACCGGTTGAGCCTGACAACCGAACTCGTCGTGCAGGATCTGCTGGCCTATGCGCGCGCTGCAGTCACCCCGGAAGACGATCTCTCACTGGCGGCACTGCTGCGCTCGCCGGTTGGCGACGTCTCGGAAGAGGACCTTTACGCCCTTGCGCATGGCCGGAAAGGCTCGCTGAGACAGGCGCTTCGAAACAGTGATACGCACAGCACGTTCGCTATGGAACTTCACGACCTGACGAAGCGGGCTGACTTTCTGCGCCCGTTCGAGTTTTTTGAACAGGCTTTGATCGGGCGTGGCTGGCGTCGGAAGTTCGTCGCGCGCCTTGGCGTCGAGGCGGGCGATGCCATCGACGAGTTTCTCAATCAGGCCCTGGCCTTCGAGGCCGATCATGTGCCGACGCTCACGGGGTTTATCGCGTGGATCGAGGCCGCCGGAATCCAGATCAAACGCGAGATGGAGAGCGGGAAAGATGAAGTCCGCGTTATGACGATCCACGGGGCCAAGGGCCTCGAAGCGCCAATCGTCATACTTCCCGATACCATGAGTTCGGTCGGCGGCAGGCGCAGCCCGATAGCTCTGGCCGAAACCGGCGGGAATACGCCGGATCTCATGCTCTGGCTCGGTCGAAGGGATGAGGACGACCCGGTTGCGCGCGCCGCACGGGACGCCGAACACAGACGCCAGCGCGATGAACGCCGACGATTGCTCTACGTGGCGCTCACGCGCGCCGAGGACTGGCTGATCCTGTGCGGTGCAAACGCACGAGGAACAGTCGAAGACAACTGGTACGATTTGCTTTCGGCCGGGATCGCACGGTGCCCTGACACGCAGATCCTTCCAAGCCCAACGGGCGAGGGCGAGATGCTGCGATTTGAGACTGGCACGCCGGTCGAAGTTGTCGCAGTTGGAAGCACTCCGGAGCCAAGGGCCGATGAGGACGTACCCGCCTGGATGATACCGGCGCCTGTCGAGGCACGCCTCCTGCGCCCGCGACCGTCTGATCTGACGCCGCGTGATGCAGGACAGTCCGACATCGAGGAGTCCACTGAAAGCTTTCCCGGAACCGGTCTAGGCCGAAGTCTTGCCATTCAGCGCGGCCTCGCGATCCACGCGCTGCTCGAACACCCGGGCGATGGATGCCTTGAGCCACCTGTCTTTGATCGGATCGTGAGGCCGTTCCTGCCGAACGCTGCGCCCGAGATCCTCGATGGCGTCCGCGCGGAAGTCGCGTCGGTCCTCGACATGCCGGAAGCAAATAGACTGTTCGGCCCACACTCGATTGCGGAAATGAGCGTTTCGATCGATCACCCACACGGCGGTCCGCGAATGATCGGACGGATCGACCGGATCATCGCCGAGGACGGCGTCGTCGAGGTCATCGATGTTAAATCCGACTCGGCGCCTCCGCAGGAAATCCGCTCCATTCCCGCGAAATATCTTGCTCAACTGGGCGCCTATCTCTCATCCGTTCGCACCGCCTGGCCCGGATATGAAGTCCGGCTCACACTTCTTTGGACGCGATCGGCGTCCCTGATGCACGTGGATCCCGCCGACGCCGAGCACGCATACCTGACTGCGAACTGGGAGTCGCGGGACTACCAGACCACTTGATTCCCGCGAATCCGCAACCTAGCTTCATCGGTCCAAGCAGAACCAGCCGCGCTCAGTCCGAAGCGGCGACGGAGGAAAATGACATGGCGACCCAAGCGGTAACTGACGAAAGCTTTGACAGCGATGTCCTCAAGGCCTCGGGGCCTGTCGTGGTGGACTTCTGGGCAGAATGGTGCGGACCCTGCAAACAGATCGGTCCGGCGCTGGAAGAGATCGCCGCTGAAATGAACGGCAAGGTCACCATCGCCAAGGTCAACATCGACGACAGCCCGAACGCTCCGTCAAAATACGGTGTGCGGGGTATTCCGACGCTGCTCCTGTTCAAGGACGGCGAGGTCGTCTCGAAGAAAGTTGGCGCCGCGCCGAAGGGTCAACTGCAGTCCTGGATCGAAGAGTCGCTCTGACGTTCGACCCCTTGCGAATAGCGAAGACGGAAGCCCGTGCTTTGCCGAGGTCAAGCGCGGGTTAAACCTGTCGAAGCTGTGACAGCTGCCCAGTGTGCCGGTTTCATGTGGAGAACGTGGTGGCGGGGGAGGGACTCGAACCCTCGACCTCAGGATTATGAGTCCTGCGCTCTAACCAGCTGAGCTACCCAGCCCCAAGACAGGCGCGCGTGATACTCGGCGCTCCTGATCACGTCAAGCGCAAAGCCCGGTGAGGTCCGGCGTTAAGCGCTACACGCCGATCGCCGCACTGTGTTACGCTTTCCCCGCCAGACAAGCAGACTTTTACGCGAGGGGAACATGGCGAAAGCATCCGATCTATTCATCAAGGCATTGGAGGACGAAGGCGTCGAGTACATCTTCGGGATCCCCGGTGAGGAAAACCTCGATTTCCTCGACTCGCTTTCGCGCTCCACCAAAATCAAGCTGATCCTCACGCGCCATGAGCAGGCGGCAGGCTTCATGGCAGCGACCTACGGGCGGTTCACAGGGAAGACCGGGGTCTGTCTCTCGACCCTCGGGCCCGGAGCCACGAACTTCACCACCGCCGCGGCATATGCCCAGCTCGGCGGGATGCCGATCATGATGATCACCGGACAGAAACCGGTGAAAAAATCCAAGCAGGGCCGGTTCCAGATCCTCGATGTGGTCGAGATGATGAGCCCGATCACCAAGTACGCCCATCAGATCGTCGCGTCGGACAATATCCCGTCGCGCGTTCGCGAAGCTTTGCGGCTCGCGGAAGAGGAGAAGCCGGGCGCGGTGCATCTCGAACTGCCTGAGGACATCGCGGACGAGCACAGCGAGGAGCTCCCGATCCCGCCCTCCTACACGCGCCGGCCGATCCCGGAAGAGAAGGCGATCCGCGCTGCAGTGGAGAAGATCGCCGCGGCGAAATCGCCGATCCTCGTCATCGGTGCCGGAGGCAATCGCAAGCTCACGGGCAAGATGCTGACCAAGCTGGTCGAGAAATTCGGAATCCCGTTCGTCACGACGCAACTCGGCAAGGGCGTCATCGACGAGCGTCATCCGCTTTTCATGGGATGTGCCGCTCTATCCGCCGGAGATTTCGTCCACCGTGCGATCGAGGCCGCCGATCTGATCATCAATGTCGGTCACGATGTCATCGAGAAGCCGCCCTTCTTCATGCAGCACGGCAAACCGGCCGAGGAAAGCGGATCGGACTTGAACCCCGTGCAAGTCGCCGAAGGGACACAGGTGATCCACATCAGCTTCCGTTCGGCCGAGGTCGATCCGGTCTATTTCCCGCAGCTTGAGGTCGTCGGCGACATCGCCAATGCCATCTGGCAGATCAAGAACGGCCTGTCCGAGCACAAGGATGCAGCATGGGACTTCTCCAGAATGATGGAGGTCAAGACCCATCACGACGCCAACATCGCCGAGGGCAAGGACGATCCCCGCTTTCCGATCTATCCGCAACGACTGGTGGCAGAGATCCGCGGCGCCATGCCGGATGACGGGATCATCTGTCTCGACAACGGCGTCTACAAGATCTGGTTTGCGCGCAATTACACGGCGCATCAGCCGAACACCGTGCTGCTCGACAATGCACTGGCAACCATGGGGGCAGGCCTGCCGTCTGCCATGGCCGCACACCTGCTCTATCCCGAGCGGAAGGTGATGGCGATCTGCGGCGACGGCGGTTTCATGATGAACAGCCAGGAACTCGAGACAGCCGTGAGGCTCGGCATGAACCTGACCTGCCTGATCCTCAACGATTCGAGCTACGGCATGATCCGCTGGAAGCAGGCAAACATGGGCTTCGTCGACTGGGGATTGGAATACGGAAACCCGGATTTTGTCAAATATGCCGAGAGTTACGGCGCGCACGGCCATCGCGTCGACAGCTCAGAGGGTCTCGCGCCGTTGCTGCAAACCTGCCTTTCGACGCCCGGCGTACACCTGATCGATTGCCCGGTCGATTACTCCGAAAACGACCAGATCCTGAATATCGACATCAAAAAGCAAAGCGCCGCGATCTGAGCGGGCGTCGACCTCCCATCAGCCCGCCGCCTCCGGGAGGGCGGGTGGGGGAGGTGGCGGGCTGATGGGAGCCCGCCGCAAGCAAGGAACTTCGACATGCTCAAAGAGACCTTCCCCTACTACCTCGCCAACGAGGCAAAACAGCCGAATACCGATCTGGCCGTCACGGACAAATACACGGGCGAAGTCGCCTTTCGCTGCGCGCTCGCCGATGCCGCAGCGATCGATGCCGGCATCGCGGCGGCCGTCGACGCCGCAGAGCCGATGGCCGAGATGGCAAGCTATGAAAAGCAGGCGGTACTCGACCACTGCGTCGCCCGCTTCAGGGAGCGCTTCGACGAGCTCGCCTACGCGCTGTGCGTGGAGGCCGGCAAGCCGATCAACGATGCCAAGGGCGAGGCGACCCGGCTGATCGACACGTTTAGGATTGCCGCCGAAGAGTCGACGCGGATGCACGGGGAGCTTCAGGCGCTCGACATTTCCCCGCGGGCCAAGGGCTATCGCGGCATGTGGAAGCGTGTGCCCATCGGGCCGTGCTCCTTCATTTCACCCTTCAACTTCCCGCTCAACCTTGCAGCCCACAAGATAGCACCCGCCATCGCCGTCGGTTGCCCGTTCGTCATGAAGCCGGCGTCGAAGACTCCGCTCGGCGCGATCATCATGGGTGAGGTGCTCGCCGAGACCGATCTGCCCAAGGGCGCGTTCTCGATCCTGCCATGCTCGCGCGACGGCGCCGATCTCTTCACGGTCGACGAGCGCCTGAAGCTTCTGTCCTTCACCGGGTCGCCCGGCGTCGGCTGGGACCTCAAGGCACGCTGCGGCAAGAAGAAGATCGTCCTCGAACTTGGCGGCAATGCTGCCGTGATCGTCGACAGCGACACGAACCTCGACGACGCCGTGGACCGGATCATCTTCGGGGCGTTCTACCAGTCCGGCCAGTCCTGCATCGGTGTGCAACGGATCCTGATCCATCAGGACGTGTATGAGGCGATGAAGGAAAAGCTCGTCGCCAAGACTGCGACATTGATTTCGGGCGACCCGAAGGACGAGAAGACATTCATCGGGCCAATGATCTCGGAAGGTGAAGCCAAGCGCCTGCACGATTGGGTCCTCGAGGCGCACAGCAATGGCGCGGACGTCCTCTGCGGCGGCAACCGAACCGGCAACATGCTGGATGCAACGCTGATGGAGAACGTCGGACCAAGCGAAAAGATCAATACCGAAGAAGCGTTTGGGCCGGTCGCGATCCTCACGCCATTCTCGACCTGGGACGAAGCGCTCGGCATCGTGAACGACTCCAAGTTCGGTCTTCAGGCCGGGATCTTCACGCGCGATTTCTACAAGATCCAGAAAGCCTGGGACAAACTCGACGTCGGCGGCGTGGTCGTGGGAGATGTTCCGTCCTACCGCGTCGACAACATGCCCTATGGCGGCGTGAAGGATTCCGGGCTTGGTCGCGAGGGGATCGTTTTCGCGATGGAGGACATGACCGAGATCCGGAATCTGGTCATCCGCACGCCGCCCGGCGCCTGAGGAACTCGCTCACAGCGACAAAAGTGGGCAACCGCTTGTTGACCGGATCGCGCCAACTATACTTCAACGCAGGAACGAAGGTCGGAGAGCCCAAAATGCCAGCAACTGACGCACCCGAAGTCGAGGTGGTCACAGCGACGCGTATCTCATGTGATGGCGGAGGCGGCGCCCTCGGTCACCCGAGGGTCTGGCTGTCAATCGGACCTGAGGGATGGGTGGAGTGCGGCTACTGCGACAAGAAGTTCATTCTCGCAGGCGGGCCTGCGGACAAGTGATGCGATCGGGCGGGAACCGAAGCACCCGCCCAGAGTACCTCACGCTCCGATGAGTTCGGCGACGTTCGTGCCGTGATCGCGCTCCAGACGCTTGCGCATTTTCCGCAACGCCTGATCTTCCAGCTGGCGAATGCGTTCCTTCGACAGCTTGAAGTGCTGACCAAGGCTCTCGAGCGTTTCCGGCGAGTCGCTCAACTTGCGTGCCGCGATGATCTTGCGCTCGCGATCGGTCAGGGCCTCGAAGGCGTCCGTCAGCCACGTGCGCGCACGCGCATTGTCCGCCCGGTGCGTGACGATCTCATCCGCCTGCGGGCCATCGTCTTCAATCGTCTCGACCCATTCGCGCCCTTCTTCGCCCGACTGCTGGGCATTCAGGGAAAAGTCCGAGCCGGAAAGCCGCGCTTCCATCATCTCGACGTCGCGCAGCGGGACGCCGAGCTCCTCGGCAATTTCCTTGCGGACTTCGGAGTTGTCGATTTCGTTGCCGAGGGCGGCATGCTCGCGTTCGATCTGTGCTCGGACACGGCGCATGTTGAAGAACAGAGACTTCTGTGAGGATGTCGATCCGGTCCGCACCATCGACCAGTTGCGCATCACGTAATCCTGGATAGATGCCTTGATCCACCAGACCGCGTAGGTCGAGAACCGCACACCGCGATCCGGGTCGAACTTCGAGGCGGCCTTCATCAGACCGATATTCGCTTCCTGGATCAGATCCGGCATCGTTGCGCCGTACCGGCGGTACTTGGCCGCCATTGAAATCGCCAGTCTCATGTACGCGGTTACCAGTCGATGCAAAGCGCGGTCGTCGCCGTGGTCCCGCCAACGAATTGCAAGATCGCGCTCCGTGTCGGCATCCAGCAACTCGGCCGACATTGCGGCCCGCGTCATCGTCGATGAACTCTCTCCCTGCGCCATCTCGTTCCTCCGCAGATGTGCTGATATCAGGACATACGCAGTGGGATGGCAGCCGGATCACTTTTCGCGGAATAAAATTTGGAACATTGTTCCATTCTCGCAATTTCGTGATGAGCGACCGCACTTTTCATGATTTGCGCAAGGGTCGCGCGAAGCGGATTATCGAGCGCAAAGGGAGCGCAAAATGGACTTCACATTGTATCTCGGAGACTACGCCTATTCGAGCTGGTCGCTGCGCGGATGGCTGCTGCTGGATGCCTTCGGCGTGCCGTTCGCGACACGCACCGCCCATATGAATACACAGGAGTTCGAGGAATTGCGGTCCGAGATGTCGCCCTCCCGCCTCGTTCCCGCGCTTGCCATATCCGACGGCGTCAGGGCTCCGGTCATCGTCTGGGACAGCATGGCGATCGCCGAGACGATCCACGACCACTTCCCGCAGGCGGGGCTCTGGCCCGTTGGCGCATCGGCTCGCCCCGTGGCACGTGCAATCGCGGCGGAGATGCATGCGGGCTTCACGGCTCTTCGCAGCACCTGCCCGATGAACATGCGACGGTCTTACGAAGGATTCGTGGTCAGCGAAGACGTGAAGACCGATCTCAAGAGGCTGTCCGATCTCTGGGGGCACGCAAGGGCGCGGAAGACTTCGGATGGCCCGTTCCTGTTCGGAAACTTCTCCGCCGTCGACGCCTTCTTCGCACCGGTCGCCAGCCGCATCGCGACTTATGACCTGCCGATTCATGACGCCGATATGGCTTATGTCACAGCACTGCTCGGGCATCCGTCCGTGCGCCGATGGCGGGCTATGGGCATGGCCGACCGGCATTTGCAGGATCACTACGAGTTCGACTATCCGGAGCGCGCGAACCCGCATGATCCGGACGTTTCCGGAACCGCCGTTACGGGAACGCAGGCAGAGAACGCCTTTTGCCCCTTCTCGGGCAAGGACGTGTCGCCGGACAGTCTCGTCGAAGTTCAGGGGCAGGTGATCGGTTTCTGCAACACGTTCTGCCGCGACAAGGTCGCTGCGGATCCATTCGCATGGCCCGACGCCGCGGCACTGCTCAGATAGAGCCGACCGACCGGTCGATCAGCGCATCGATAAGCGCCCAATCGTCCGGCTCAAGCCGAACCTGAACCGTCATGACTTCCCGACGCATCTCGGTCGGAAGCCTGACCGCATCCTTTTCGGTGGTGACGAGCATTGCGTCAGCGGTGCGCGCTTCACGCAGCAATCGGCGGAGGATCGCAGGTGAGAAAGGCTGATGGTCGCCAAACGAGTGCGTGCCGATCAGCTTGGCTCCCATGGCGCGGAGCGTCGAGAAAAACTTCTCCGGGCGACCGATGCCTGCGAAGGCAATGACGGGCTCTCCGACCAATGGCAGGCCGGTCCGCTGAGGAACCAGTTCCGCTTCAACGACATCGAGAACTTTCAGTTCGGGCCAGCGCTCGCGGCATTGCGCTCGTTCCTCGGGGGCGCCGACGATCACGGCCAGATCGGCACGACCGAGACCCTCCGCGATTGGCTCTCGCAGCGGCCCAGCTGGAATGACACGACCGTTCCCGAAGCCCTGAACCGCGTCGACCATGATGATCGACGCGGTTTTCAACAGCCCCGGATTCTGGAATCCGTCGTCCAGCAGGATCAGGTCAGCGCCCGCTTCGGCAGCGCGGCGGGCCGCCGCTGCGCGGTCTTTTGCCACCCAGACCGGTCCATTCGCCGCCAACATCAGTGGTTCGTCACCGACATCCCGATAAGCATCTTCAGTCTCATTCACGAGATGCGGACCAGTGATCTGCCCACCGTATCCGCGCGAAACGACGTGAACGTTCACACCGCGAGCCGCAAGGCGCGATTGCAGGGCGGCCACCATTGGCGATTTGCCCGCACCCCCCGCCGTGAGATTGCCGATGCAAATGACAGGAACAGGAGCCGAAACAGGCTCCGTCCACGCCGTTCGAACAAAGGCGCCCGCCTGCCACAGGAAACTCGCGGGCAGGAGCAAAGTCGAGACGAGACCTGGCGAGGTACGATCCTGCCACCAGAAGCCCGGCGCTTTCATCGGCTCGATCCAATCAATCCAACGAGATCGTGCGTCAGAGCGGCCAAATCGGGCTTCAGTTGGTCATGAGCCTCGCGGGCGGCGCTAGCCATGCGGCTCCGTTCAGAAGGATCGTCGAACAATGCCTGGACCTGAGCGGCGATACTCTCCGAAGACGGCACCATGCGCGCACCGTCAGCTGCGTTCAGGGCCGCATATGCCGGCGCGAAGTTCGCGACATCGGGCCCGTGCAGCACCGCAGATCCAGCCATCACCGGCTCGAAAGGGGTATGCCCGCCACGCTGGCCAAACGACCCGCAGACGAGTGTTACCTGCGAAAGCGAATACCAGAGATCCATCTCCCCTAAGGTGTCGGTCAACCATACGTCGGTCGCAGGGCCCGGAACTTCGCCGGATGAACGGCGCGCAGCGGACAGACCGCGGTGAGCGATTTCCGCTGCGACTTGAGGGCCGCGTTCCGGGTGGCGCGGTGCAAGGATCAGCAAGGGACGCGTACGCGCTCGCCCATTGCGCAGAAGCCGATGTGCATCCAGTACGATCCTCTCATCCTCGGGATGCGTCGAAGCTGCCAGCCAGACCGGCCTGTCTCCGACTTCAGCCCGCGCCGCGTCCATAGAGTGTTGATCGATCTTTGGAAGCGGGATCAGAGCCTTGAGATTTCCCGCAAACGAGGCGCTCACATCAAATGAGTCGAGCCGGGCAACCGTCTCGGCATCCTGTGTTCGGATCATCCGAAAGCAGCCGAGGAGCGCGCGAAACATCCCGGGCGCACACTTCCACGACTTCGCACTGCGCTCGGAGAGGCGCGAATTGACGAGCGCCATTGGGATCTGGCGGCTCGATGTCTCCCAAACCAACCGCGGCCAAAGCTCGCTTTCGATCCAGATCGCGAGATCCGGCCGCCAGTGATCGAGAAACCGCTGGACCGCACCGGCGACATCGATTGGAACGAATTGATGCATCGCTCGGGGCGGCAGCAGTGGCGCGATCCGACGAGCCGATGTGACCGTACCGGTCGTGATCAGCACATGGGCATCTGCGCGTGCGTCCTGCAAAGCGGCGATCAACGGCAGCATGGACATTGCCTCGCCGACGCTCGCCCCATGCATCCAGATCAACGCACCTTCAGGACGTTGCGAAGTCGTATATCCGAGGCGCTCATCGACGCGCTCGGGGTCTTCCTTGCCGCGGGCCAACCTGCGCTTGAGAAACATCCGACCTGCCGGTGCCGCCAGCGCCGAGGCGAAAAAATACGCCCGCAAGGCTATCGGCGCAGTCATCGCGGCGCTACAGGTTCGCGCCCGCAAAGCACGTCCGCTTTTTCCGTGAGCGCATTCAGGCTGGCCTCGATCTCCGACAGAAAGCCGCTCACCGCCTCGTCGTCGTCTCGGTCCGGCGGCCAGAGCGGGTCTCCGAAAAGCTGCACGCCGCGCCCAAACGGAAACGGCACGAGAAACCTGTCCCACGAGCGAAGCAGAACGCCCCACCGCACGGAGAATGCGATTGGCTGCACCGGGCATCCGGTCGTGACCGACAAGTGCGCGATCCCGCGTTGTGCGCGCATTCTCGGACCGCGCGGACCATCCGGCGTGATAGCCAGCAATGCTCGCTGCGCGGTCAGTTCACGCACGGCATCAGCAAACGCACCGGCGCCGCCTTTGTCGCGCCCTTTCGCGTGATCGTAGGTCGAGCCTCGCACCGAGACGACGCCGAAGCGCGCGACAAGATCCGCAATCACCTGCCCGTCATCCGCACGCGAAATCATCGCGACCGCGCGCCGTCCACGCGGCACCCACATCGGCGCCATGAACAACCGGCCATGCCACGCCGTTGCAATCACGCCGGTGCCGGGATCGAGCAGCTTCGAATATCCTTCGGACCCGACCCGATCCCAGCGCGTCGTGATGTTGACCAAGCGGATGTAGGCGGCACCAAGATGCGCCGCGATCCACCGTCCGAACGACGCCTTGCGGAACCATCCGCCCAGACCGTCCGAAGTACGGTGCATCGCCCGTCTTAACTGCCAAGCGCTGAGGGTTCGGCGCTATCTTCGTGCTCCTCATCGCGCAGGCGGTGCAGGTGAGCCACGAAATAGCGCATATGCGCGTTATCGACCGTGCGCTGAGCGGCATCCTTCCATGCCGTGTGCGCTTTGGCATAACTCGGAAAGATCCCGATCACATCGATGTTGTCGGGATCGCGGAACTCAGTGCCCTGCGGGTCAACCAGTTCTCCGCCAAAGACGAGATGCAGTTTGGTGGTCATGCTTCGCTCCTCTGCGCCCTGTCGCGGTGAACCATACAGTGGGGCAGGATCGGGTCAATCAGCGCGCCCCGAATGCGCGAAAAGCAACACTCAGGTCAAGATGCCCGCGCGCGGCGGTGATCCATGATCTGTCCGTGCAGTGCAGGAGCAGACGCGATGATCCCGGCTTGCATCGCCTCGGGACTGTTGAAGTTCAAGTTCCGCCCATCGCCATCCGTCACATGCGCCCCTGCTTCCGACGCGATCAGTGCGCCGGCCGCGATGTCCCACTCCCAGGACTTCCGAAACGTCACCATGGAGTCGAACCGGCCTTCGGCAACCAGCGCGAGGCGCCATGCCAGCGAAGACCGGAAATGTCGTTCCAACGGCGGCACGCCACCGGGCCAGCGCTCGGGCAGCATCTGAACGCGGGCTGCCAGAACCGTCGCGCCGTCCAGGTCCTGCGCCCGCGAGGCCTGCACGGATTGCCCGTCCTTCGATGCACCACCGCCGAGCGTCGCCGCGAAGGTCTCTCCGCGCGCCGGCAGGTGGATCGCGGCTGAAGTAACCCGCCCGCGCTCCGCCACAGCGAGGGCCACGGAGAAGCCCTCCTCACCGGCGATGTAGGACCGCGTGCCGTCAATCGGATCGACGATGAACACGCGTGCTGCCGATAGCCGCTCACTTGCGTCCTCGCTTTCCTCGCTCAGCCAGCCGTAATCTGGTCGCGCATCCCGGAAGCGCGCGTGCAGCATGTCGTTGATTTCAAGATCCGCAATCGTGACCGGACCTGCCCCGTCACCCTTGTCGCGCCGTTCCATGTCGGTGCGCCAGTATTTCAGCGCGATTTCTCCGGCCGCGCGCGCCGCGTCTGAGAGCAATTCGGTATCCCTGGTGCGATCATGCACCGACGGTCAGTCCGTCAACCAGCAGGGAAGGCACCGAGAACGACTTCCAGGGATCGGCATCGTTGGCCGGGACGATTGTCTTCAGCATGTCCGGCAGGCTTCCGGCGACCGTGATTTCGTTGACCGGATAGGCGATCTCGCCGCCATCAACCCAAAAGCCGGAGCAGCCGCGTGAATACGCACCAGTCGTGGGACTGATAGATGCACCGATGAAGGACGTGATCAACAATCCCTTACCCATCTCGCGCAGCAGGTCGGCCCGCGAGTGCGCCCCCTGCGTGAACGCAACATTGGTCGTCCCCGGTCCCGGAGGGCCGCCGACCCCGCGTCGCGCATTTCCTGTCGTCTGCAAACCGAGTCTGCGCGCACTCGCCAGATCAAGCACCCAGCGCTTCAACACGCCGTTCTCGACGATCGGGCTCGTGACCGAGTCGATCCCTTCGGCATCAAACGGACGTGATCCCTGCCCGCGCCGCTTCAGCGGGTCTTCGATCAGATCCAGGCCGGTCGGCATGACTTGCCGATCCATTGCTTCCAGCAACCAGCTTGCGCCGCGCGCAACCGACATTCCGTTCACAGCGCCCAGAAGATGCCCGATCAGACCTCCGGAGACCCGTTCGTCATAGAGCACCGGGACGGCACCACCGGGAGGACGCCGCGGGTCGAGAGCCGCGACCGCACGCTCCCCGGCACGGCGGCCGATTTCCTCCGCGCTCGGAAGGTCGGCGCGGTGGCGTCGTGTCTCGCCTGCGTAATCGCGTTCCCGACCGAGCCCTTCGCCTGCAATTGCAGCGGCGCCGACACTCGTATTGCACCGTCGATACGCTCCGCTGAATCCGTTGCTCGCAACCATGGTGATGGTCAGGTCTGTCTGGGTCGCGTGGGCCTGTTCGACCTGGGTTACGCCGTCGACAGACAGAGCGGCTTCCTCGGCAGCGCGCGCGAGACGCTCCAGTTCCTCCGGCGTCAACTCCGGATCCGGGTCCGTAAGCTCCAGCGACGAGGCGTCACCTCCAGTGCCGATCTGCCCAGACTCGGCCAGCCCGCAGTGGGGATCATCCGGGGCAACCTCGGCGATGGCGACGGCGCGTTCGGCCATTTCCCGCAGGCTCGCCGTGCGGATGTCGGAACCGGAAACACAGGCTTGCCGCGATCCGACGATCACACGCAGACCGGCTTCGCGACCCTCGGAACGTTCAGCCTCCTCGAGGACACGATCCGCAACACCGATCGCCACCGCACTCTCCGCGATGACCAGCACGTCGACCTGATCTGCGCCCGCCGCGAGGGCGGCATCGTGCAAAACGCCTGCGATGTCGTGATCCGTTTCGCTCATACCGAGGCCAACCCGTGTCCGATTGCGCTGAGAGCCGCGACCCCCACCGTCGTGAATGTCAGTACCATGCCGAGCACGCGCATCAGTCCGCCCTTGCGGATCTTCAGAAAATGCACGCCGTGAAGAAGACGGCCCGCAATGAAGGCCAGTCCAAGCAACCAAACCAGCCAGACCGGTGTTCCGAAACCTTCGCAAAGACCGAGAAGGATAAGAAAGATCGGCACATTCTCGGCGGCGTTGCCATGTGCCCGGATCAAACGCTCTCCAATCACATCGTCGGCATGACCAAGAGACACATTGGCGCCGCGACGGAAGCGGATCACGCGGACTTGCAGAAAGATCAACCAGAGAGCCATCAATCCGGCAATCACCGCCGTGACAGGAAGTGCCATTCTGTCCCTCGCCCGGACGGCCCTTCCGTCCGCACCTAGCTGCGGGCGTAGACGTCCTCGTATCTGACTATGTCGTCCTCACCCAGATACGCGCCGCTCTGCACTTCGATCAAGTGAAGATCCAGCTTCCCCGGGTTCTCAAGACGATGGATCGCGCCCAATGGGATGTAGACCGACTCGTTTTCCGACAAGAGCCTGACATCGTCGTTCACCGTGACCTTGGCCGATCCCTCAACGACGACCCAGTGTTCGGACCGATGAACATGGCTCTGCAAGGACAGTTGCCCGCCAGGTTTGACCATGATCTGTTTCACCTGAAACCGGTTGCCGAGTGCAAGCGTCTCGTACCAGCCCCACGGGCGATAGCAGCGCGGAAATTCCGTTGCCTGCGGGGCGCCGTCCGCCTTCAAGGCATCTACTGCAAGACGAACGTCCTGCGTGCGTTCTATATCCGCGACCAGCACGGCATCGCGCGTCGCCACGGCGACGATGTTCTTCAGGCCCAGCCCCACAAGCCGGGTGTCCGGATCGTCTGAGCGCAGGAGCGATGTCTCGCAATCGATCGCCACCGTTCCGGGCCCGGAAGCCGTCCCCAAAGTGTCGCGCGGAGTCTCCTGCAGGACGGTCTTCCACGATCCAAGGTCGTTCCAACCGCAGTCGACCGGCACGACCCGGCCCTGCACATGTTCCATGATCGCATAGTCGATCGAAATATCCGGTGAGGCAGCATAGGTCTCGGGATCGAGGCGGAAAAAGCACAGATCCGTCCGGCCGCGCTCGACCGACGCCCGACATGCGGCATCGACATCTGGCGCATGCTCGGCAAATGCCGCGAGGATCGATTTCACCGAGAAGACGAACATTCCGGAGTTCCAGAGGAACATGCCCGATGCCAGCATCTCGGCAGCGCGCGACGTGTTAGGCTTCTCGACGAAGCGCACGAACGGCTGAGCCCCGGCACCCGGGGCCGCATCGAGTTCGATGTACCCATACCCGGTCTCTGGCCGGTCTGGCTTGATGCCGAACGTAACGACATTGCCTTCGCGCGCAGCAGCCACGGCGCTGGCAGTCGCCGCGTGAAACGCCGCGAAGTCTGACATGATGTGATCGGATGGCAGGACCAGCAGCACACCGTCGGGATCGTCCTTCGCCACGAGGTGGGCCGCCGCGCACACCGCCGGTGCCGTGTTCCGTCCTTCCGGCTCGATAACGATCGACGTTGCATCGGACCCCGCATCAGATAACTGCTCAGCTACGATGAAGCGGAAGTCCTGGTTGGTCAGCAGCATGGGATCACGATAGCCCTGCCCTGAAAGCCGTTCGATAGTGCGCTGGAACAGCGTCCCGCCTTCGAAGAGAGGACTGAATTGCTTGGGATAGGACTTGCGCGACAGCGGCCACAGCCGTGTTCCCGACCCGCCGCACATGATGACCGGATAGACGCCGCCGGTGCCTGACATGCCTGACCTCCTGGTCCGAGTGCTGAACGACCTGCTGATCGGTCTTGCTTAAATCCGGTTTAACGAACTGAGAAATGGTTGGCACATGCCCGACCAGGGCTCAATGGGTCCACGCGCCACGACGGTCGTGGGCGAAGTTGCCGCCATAGCCGCGCGGGCGGATGTTGGCCTTGCGCTTCTTCGGTTCCTCCAGCGTGTAGGCCAATCCGTGCTTGCGCGCGTAGTCGATCGCTGCATCCCTGGTGGCAAACTTCAGCCGTACCTGACTGTTCATGTCGCCTGAGCCGGTCCACCCCATCAGCGGATCGATATTGCGCGGCTCCGCCGGCGCATACTCGAGAACCCAGCTCTTCGTGTTGCCCTGACCCGAGGTCATTGCACTGCGAGCCGGTTGATAGATGCGCGCCTGCATGGTCGTTCTCTGTCCTCCGCCTGCGTCCTGCAGCATTCGGATTGATATCGCGTTTATGAGGCACCTGCACAAGAGGGATCGCGCCTCCGCGAGAAGGCTTTGCAAACGGCATACCCTGTCGAGACCGCAAGACTTTCGAATCCTGATTTTGGATCGTGCAAGCCCGGGATCCCGTAGTGAGGTTTAAGTCCCGCGCCAATCTGATACGGAAAACGTCCGGCTCGCCCAGATCCGAGACTCGCATTCCGCGAATGTTCGCAGAAAATTTTTCCCGAATGCGAATTAACCAAATCGTTTCGGAAATTCGAAAGAGATTTCACTCACATTCCCCTCAACTCAGTGACGAGTTGCGTACGTGTTTGAGAGGAGTTTCGTGCATGTGCTTCCTGTGTTCGTCCGATCCCGTGAACGCCATCAACGGCGCGCACGACCAGATCGCGGACTATCTTGAGAAAGCCGGAACCGCTCAGGCGGTGACACCAGAGACGATTTCCAACGATCTTCCCGTCGAGAGCATCGCGATCGGGGACTCTGTGACCGGGACGTTGGCTGAAGGGGGCAACGAAACGTTCCGTCTAGATTTGGACGCGGGCGAGACTGTCACGATCGATCTGTTCGGCGCGGGGGACAATGCGCTGAAGGACACGGTTCTCTCGATCTACGATGCTGACGGAAATCTGATCGGCACCAATGACGACATCGCATTGGGCAGCGATACGGATTCGCGCCTGACATTTACAGCCGAGGACGGCGGTGAGATCTTCGTCCGTGTCGAGGGCTTCGACGAACAGGACAACGCAGGCGGGTTCCAACTTGAGGTCGCGACGGCCAGCGCGGGCAACATGGCCTCACTCGATACGCTCGCCAAACAGCTCTACGACGACTACTGGAGCCAGGACTTCAAGTGGAATCTCGGCGACACGGGCTACCAGGCAAAGAACGGCACGCTGACCTTCAATATCTCGGGGCATTCGGGTGACTCGAACGGTCTGAGCAGCCAGCGCAAGGATCTCGTTCGCGAGGCCTTCAAAGTCTACGAGGAAGTGCTCGGCATCGACTTTGTCGAGACGACCGATGCGAACGCCGATTTCCGCTTCTCGGACAACAATTCGGGCGCCTACGCAGGGTCGGCCTACGGGGTCGTCGGCGGCACCGGGTACATCAGCTACGCCAATATCAACATCGCGTCGAACTGGTACGGCAGCAGCAGCGCGCTCGACGGCTACACGTTCCAGACAGCCCTGCACGAGATCGGGCACGCCATGGGTCTCGGCCACCAGGGCAATTACAACGGCTCGGCCAGCTACTCTTCGGACGCACGGTTCGCCAATGATAGCTGGCAGGGCTCGATGATGTCCTATTTCAGCCAGTCGCAGAACACGGCAATCGACGCGAGCTATGCCTTCCTGCTCAGCCCGATGGCGGTCGACTGGATCGCGCTGGATCATCTCTACTCGGAATACGGGTTCAGCTCGGCCAATGCGTTCTCAGGCGACACCGTCTACGGCTTCAACACGACGATCACCGCGAACGTCTCAACTTCCTGGGCCGATCTCGCGACCTACGCGGACAATACGGCCTTCACCATTGTCGACGGCAGCGGCACGGATACGGTTGATTTCTCGGGCTATTCCGCGGATCAGCGCATCGATCTGACCGTGACGGACGGCAGCAACACCTCTGCCACGATCTCGGATGTCGGGGGCTTGATCGGCAACATGCAGCTCGGCAAGGGGGTGGTGATCGAAAACGCCATCACCGGGGCGGGCAATGATGTTCTTGTCGGCAACGAAGCCGACAATACCCTTGATGGCGGTGCTGGCGACGACGTGCTCACGGGCGGCGCCGGCGACGATCACCTGATCGGCGGAGCCGGTGACGACTCAGCCATCTTCAACGGCAATTTTTCCGATTTCAGCTTCACGGAAGGCACAGGTTTCTTCGACGTCCTGGGCGAGGGTTTGGACCGCGTCTTCGATTCGATCGAAAGCCTGATCTTCGATGACCAGACCGTTGCTTACGACAACCTCGTCGGCAGCGGTCCGGCGCCGGCGCCCGTCCCGGCGGAGGTCGATCCAGACGCACAGGACGATGCGGTCACGGTTGCCGAGGGGGGCGTCGCAGTCCTCGATCTGTTCGCGGACAATGGGTCCGGCGCTGACAGTCACACCGAGGGCGACAGTCTTACGGTCGTGGCACTGAACGGCAGCGCGCCCGGGACGATCACCCTGGCGTCTGGCGCAGCAGTGACCGTGGATGCACAGGGTGCGATGACCTTCGACACCAACGGTGCCTTCGATACGCTCGCGGTCGGTGAAACGGCGACGGAGACCGTGACCTACACGATCGAGGATGAGGATGGCGGCACCGACAGCGCGACCGTCACCATCACGATCACCGGTGCCAATGACGGCCCGGTCGCAGTTGCCGACGGTTTCAGCATCGACGAGGATGCAACGCTGACTGGGGCGCTGCTAAGCAACGACAGCGACATCGACGCGACCGACACGCTGACGGTGACACATATCGACGGTCAGGCGATCGGCGGCGCGATCACACTCGCCTCCGGCGCCCTCCTGACCATGAACGCAGATGGAACGTTCAGCTACGATCAGAACGACATCTTCGCCAATCTCAATGACGGCGACACCGCGACCGAGACGTTCAGCTACGCGCTCTCCGACGGCAATGGCGGGACCGATACAGCGAACGTGACGATCACCGTGAACGGCCAGGACGTGATCCTGACGCAGGCGGGCACTTCCGGGAAGGACACGCTCACCGGCACGGATTACGGCGACACGCTGATGGGCCACGCCGGAGACGACCTGCTCGATGGTGGGCTCGAAGCCGACACGCTCGAAGGCGGGGACGGTCGCGACAAGCTCTACGGCGGTGGCGGAGCCGACTACATTGACGGAGGGATCGGCCGCGATCAGCTCTTCGGCGGTTACGGGACCGATCATCTGGACGGCGGGATAGGGGACGACCGCATCGACGGTGGTGCCGGAGATGACATCCTGATCGGCAACGACGGCCGCGACCGACTGGCCGGTGGCAACGGCAACGATGACCTGACTGGCGGTGCGGGCCGAGACGCGCTCGACGGCGGGCTTGGCGACGACATGCTCTATGGCGGCGGAGAGAACGACCGTCTGAACGGCAAGGAAGGCGACGACCAGCTTTTCGGCGGTGCCGGAAACGACCGTATGGACGGCGGCGCGGGCGACGACTTCATTTCGGACACCGAGGGCAACAACAGCTTCTCAGGGCGCGACGGCAACGACACGATGATCGGAGGTGACGGCAACGACCGGATGCGTGGCGGCAATGACGACGACATCCTGATCGGCGGCGACGGCGACAATCGCCTCAACGGCGACAATGGCAACGACGAGCTGTTCGCTGGTGACGGGGCCGACCGGCTGAACGGCGGCGCAGGCGACGACCTGCTCTCTTCTGGTGGCGGAGTGGACAATCTTCGCGCTGGCTCCGGCAATGACGATCTGTTCGGCGGGGCCGGCGACGATGCCCTCGACGGGGGTCTTGGCGACGATCTGATCCAGGGCGGCACTGGCAACGACTACATCAAGGGCGGACGCGGCGCAGACCAGTTCGTCTTCGCAGAGGCAGCGTTCGGCGCGGACATCATCCGCGACTGGCAGGACGGTATCGACACGCTCGACTTCTCGGCGCTCGGGCTCGGTTTCAACGATTTCGAGTTCGCAATGGGCGGCTCGCGCGACCGCGACACTATCATGACGCTCAAAAGCGATCCGGATCAGAGCGTGACGTTCCTGCGGACCGAAATGTCTGTGTTCGATCAAACGGATTTCGTCTGACCCTACGGTTCCGGGGTCGCTCCTCCCCCTGCACTCTGTTCAGACGAAAGTGCGGCGCCCGCTTCCCCCGGCGGGCGTCGCTTCTTCTCTGGCCACGCGGCGGCGGTCATCAGGTCGTCAGTCGAGTGGTGGCAAGCTTCACCCCGAACCCGATGAACACGATCCCAGTCACAGCCTTCACCCAGCGCTGAAATGCGCCGCGGCGCGACATGGCGGTGACCTGCGCGAACAGCAGTATCATCACGCCAAACCAGACGGCGTTGATCAACGAGTGCAGGAGCACCAGGAGGAACGCAGCCGTCGTCGATCCCTCGCCGGCCGGAATGAACTGTGGGAAAGCCGCGAGGTAAAACATCGAGACCTTCGGGTTGAGCGCATTCGTCAGAAATCCTTCAACGAATGCGCGCACCAGTGTGCGACGGGATCTCGCCGGGGCAGGTCGCACGGCATTCTCGGAGCCGCGATAGGCATCGACCAGGGCGCTGATCCCGATCCAGCAGAGATAGGCCGCGCCGAGAAACTTCACGATCGCAAACGCCGTCGCGGACTGGACCAGCAGGATCGAGATACCGAGGATGGAAAGCGCGCCATGCAGATAAAACGCGCTGACAAACCCGGCAATGTTCGCGACGCCGGCCGCTCTGCCCGAGGTCGGAACCGTCTTGACGAGCAACAGGCCGTTCGGCCCAGGCGATATCACCAGAAGTGCCGCCACCACTGCAAATGTAAGAATGTCAGCCCAATCCATGACGCCCTCGAAACCCGGTGCGGCTGTTCTGGCAGGGCTTGGTGGCTTCGGCAACTGGTGTGGTCGCGGCGTCTTGGAGACAAGACATCAGACGCTCGCGACACGCCTCACAGCGCAGGGTCTTTAACTATTTTCTGAAGTTCTGGCCTCAGAGTCACGCCGCCAACCGGGTGCAGGGAGCGAGGGTGGGGTGGATGTTGCACCTGGCCGGCGGCGATCTGCTGCTTGCAAGAAGTTAATACACCTTTAACGGGAGTTGGGTCAACAGATTCCCCACTTACCCGCGAAAATGGTTAACTGTTTCGGGTATGTTCATGGATTCGTTCGCGAATTGCGAGCGGCTGCGCCGCAATTGAGCCATCTTCTCGACCGGATTGCGCCTCACGATCGCCCTCATTTTGCCGATTTCGCGAATCGCGCCAGCCGTCAGACTGCCGATCGCGCTTTGATTGCAATCCGCGATAATCATCTTGACCAGAAATGATGGACGATATGCTCTGAAGACGCCGGTGCGGGACCTGTCAGCAGAGGCCTCGCACCCACTCAACTCCGGTTGGCACCCGTGCAATGAAAGCCCTATATTCGGTCGATGGACGGACAGCCCCAGACCCCCGATCAGGACCCGCGCGACCGCGACAAGCTCGAAGGCGGCAGGCGCCTCGTGATGCACACGCCGTTTCAGCCCGCGGGCGATCAGCCCACAGCGATCGAGGAACTTGCTCAGGGCGTGAAAGATGGCGAGCAGGACCAGGTTCTGCTCGGTGCCACCGGTACCGGGAAGACCTTCACCATGGCAAAGGTGATCGAGGAAACCCAGCGCCCCGCAATCATCCTGGCCCCGAACAAGACACTTGCCGCGCAGCTCTACGGCGAGTTCAAGAGCTTCTTCCCAGAGAACGCGGTCGAGTACTTCGTCTCCTACTATGACTACTACCAGCCCGAGGCCTACGTCCCGCGCTCCGACACGTACATCGAGAAGGAAGCGCAGATTAACGAGCAGATCGACCGGATGCGCCACTCGGCCACCCGCGCGCTGCTCGAACGCGACGACGTGGTGATCGTCGCCTCGGTGTCCTGCATCTACGGCATCGGCGCGGTCGAGACCTACGGCGCCATGACCCAGGACCTGCGCACCGGCAACGAGTACGACCAGCAGGCGATCATGCGCGAACTGGTCACGCAGCAGTACCGACGCAACGATGGCGGCTTCGCACGCGGCTGCTTCCGCGTGCGCGGCGACAGCCTCGAGATCTGGCCGGCACACCTTGAAGACCGCGCCTGGAAGCTGTCTTTCTTCGGCGAGGATCTGGAGTCGATCGACGAATTCGACCCGCTCACCGGGCAGAAGACCGACAAGCTTGACCGCATCCGCGTCTACGCCAACTCGCATTACGTGACACCGCGCCCGACGCTGAACCAGGCGATCAAGGGCATAAAGGACGAACTCCGCCTGACGCTCGACCGCCTTATCGCCGAGGGACGGCTGCTCGAAGCGCAGCGCCTGGAGCAGCGCACGAATTTCGACATCGAGATGATCGAGGCAACCGGCGCCTGCAACGGGATCGAAAACTACTCGCGCTACCTGACGGGTCGCCAGCCGGGTGAGCCACCGCCCACGCTTTTCGAGTACATCCCCGACAACGCCATCGTCTTCGCGGATGAGTCCCACGTCTCAGTCCCGCAGATCGGCGGCATGTACAAGGGCGACTACCGCCGCAAGTTCACACTCGCCGAACACGGCTTCCGCCTGCCGTCATGCATGGACAATCGCCCGCTGAAGTTCGAAGAATGGGACGCCATGCGCCCGCAATCGGTCTTCGTCTCCGCGACGCCCGCAGGCTGGGAACTCGAACGCTCGGGCGGCGTCTTCACCGAGCAGGTCATCCGCCCGACCGGCCTCGTCGATCCTCAGATCGACATACGGCCCGTCGAAAGTCAGGTCGACGACCTGATGGACGAATGCCGCCGCGTTGCTGCCGACGGGTTCCGCGCCCTCGTCACCGTGCTGACCAAGCGCATGGCCGAGGATCTGACCGAGTACCTGCACGAGAACGGCATCCGCGTGCGCTACATGCATTCGGATATCGACACGCTGGAACGTATCGAGATCCTGCGCGACCTGCGCCTCGGCGCCTTCGACGTTCTGGTCGGCATCAACCTGCTGCGCGAAGGATTGGACATCCCCGAATGCGCCCTGGTCGCCATTCTGGACGCAGACAAGGAGGGCTTCCTTCGCTCCGAGACCTCACTGATCCAAACCGTCGGGCGGGCCGCACGCAACGCCGAGGGCAAGGTGATCATGTACGCGGACCACGTCACCGGCTCGATGGAACGCGCGATCGCTGAGACCAACCGCAGGCGCGCGAAGCAGGTTGCCTATAACGAGGAGCACGGCATCACGCCCGAGACTGTGAAGAAGAATGTCGAGGACATTCTAGAGGGCACCTACGAGGGCGACGTCGACATGAACCGCGTCACCGCCAAGGTCGACAAGACCAAGGTCGGCGCGAACCTCCAGGCGCATCTCGACAGCCTGCGCAAGGACATGATGAAGGCCGCCGAGAACCTGGAGTTTGAGGAAGCCGCCCGCCTGCGCGACGAGATCAAACGGCTCGAGGCCGTGGACCTCGCCGTCGCCGATGATCCCTTGGCCCGACAGTCCGCCATCGAAGAAGCCGTCGCCGACTCCGCGCCGCGCGCCCGTTCATCCTCAGGGAAACCAGGAACGCGCGCGACGAAGTACGGCAAGCGGAAGAAAGGGCGGTAGCAAAAACCTCGAGCAGGAGTTCGGATGGCGAACAGCAAAGCTGGAAAGAAAGCGGCTCGGACCAAAAGGCGGATCTACGGTAGCGCCGGCTTAACCGAGATTGCCCGCAAGGCGTACCAAACACGGGTCGAGCGGAAGAAGCAGCGGCTTTCAGACCTCGAAAGCCATATCGTTAGAGTTGCCGCTGGAGCCATAAATCGAGCGAAGCGGAATGGATATGACTATCATCCCGACCTAGTCGGGTGGGCTATTGCCGTAATGAAGGCACAGAACTTTCGATGTGCTTTGTCTAATGTTCCGTTCGACTTAATTCCACACGGGCACGGACGCGCACCGAGGCCATTCGCCCCAAGCATAGATCGCATCGACTCCAAGCACGGGTACACGGAGGGCAATGTTCGAATAGTCTGTTGGGCAGCGAACTGCCTTTTGGGCACATGGGGAGATGAGCCAGCATTGCGTGTTATCGCAGGGGCAGCAAAAACGCTGCCGAAGAAATAGCGGAT
The DNA here is from genome assembly GCA_039184865.1 of Pseudomonadota bacterium. Lineage (GTDB taxonomy): Bacteria > Pseudomonadota > Alphaproteobacteria > Rhodobacterales > Rhodobacteraceae > Thermohalobaculum. The sequence continues at coordinate 67,429 of JBCDAV010000003.1, forward strand.
CACCAAAGGTTAGCTGCGGCAACGCACGCGATATATTCAAGTTCGTTCAGTGCCTGATCCGACGATGAGCGTTCCGCGCGCGGCATATTTCGCACCCCATCCGACTCGCATCAACAAGCGCGCAATGCTCGCCTGCCTACTTCGTCTTCTTGGCTGCCTTATAGATTTTCGTTCCGGTCGTGGTCCCGGTGCTCGCCATTGTTCCGACATACACCTTCGTGGCGTCCCATCCTGAATTGGCGGCGCCGCCAGCCTGATCTCCGGTCCATCCGGCGACCTGCTCGACCGCGTCCTCGGCGGCGTCGACGCCCTCTTGAACCGTTTCCTTAACGTCCTCCCAGATCTGGCCGAGAATCCCGCCGTTCACGTCTTCCAGATCATCGTCGCCGATCTGTTGCGGCGCGTCTTTTCTATCTTTCATAGTTACAACACCTTCCCAATCCCCTGGAACATTGGCGACAAGTGTACCGCGATCAGCGCTCGAAAGCTGTAACAAAAGCCCGTGGAGCCGATAGCGCCACGAGTCCTTGCCCGACCCGCGTCGCGGCGCATACTCCCGACCGACCGAATCCGGAGAGGCCCGATGCCCCATGTCCTGTACAATCGCCCCGGTTCCGGCGGCTTCGCCTGCGAGGCCGCGTTTGAACTGGCCGGCCAGCCATATGATCTGGTCTCGCTCGACTCGAAACCGTCAACGCCGATCCCCGAGGAATTCAAAAAGATCAATCCCTGGGGGCAGGTCCCGACCCTGATCACACCCGACGGCACCATGGTCACCGAGACCGGTGCAATCCTGATTTACATCGCAGGCAAGTGGCCGGGCCCGCAGACCGGTCCGGAACCTTGGTCCGATGCCCATGCGACCCTGATGCGCTGGTGCGTCTTCCTCAGCGCCAACCTGTACGAGGGCATCCTGCGCTTTGCGTATCCGGAGCGTTTCACGACCGATCCCGATGGCAAGCGCGGTCTGCTGGAAGCGCAGTTTGCCCGGAACCAGCAGGCGTTCGAGTTGCTCGAGGCCGAGCTTGCGGGCAAACCGTTTCTGCTCGGCGAAGATCTGTCGCTGGCGGATGTCTACATGGCGATGCTCTACAGCTGGCACCGCGAGCGCGAGAACCTTCCGCGCTGCACGGCGCTGACGCACGCGGTCGCCGGTCATCCGGTGATCGCTCCCGTCTGGAAGCGAAACTTCGCCGACCGCCAGCGGACCGACTGGGGAAGCAGGTAACGCGCGGATCACGGCTTCGTTACAATTGAAACACCAGGCGCCCGCGCGGGACATCCGGCCGAAACACGGCGGCATCAGACTGACGGGCATCTGCAATGTAAATCTTGGAGTGAACCCATGACGCCTCGCCAAATCGCCCTGGTTCAGGACAGCTTCAAACTGGTCGCACCGCACGCTGACGACGTCGCCCAGCTCTTCTACACGCGGCTCTTCGAGATCGATCCCAGCCTCAGGCCGATGTTCCGCAGTGATCTGCCCACGCAGGGCCGCAAGCTCATGGTGATGATCGATGCCGCCGTGAAGGGGCTGACGAAGCTTGATGCCCTCGTCCCCCAGGTGATGGCTCTGGGTCGCAGACACAATGCGTACGGTGTTCAGGCAGCACACTACGACACCGTCGGAAGCGCACTGCTTTGGACCCTGGACAAGGGGCTCGGCCCGGTGTTCACCCCGGAAGTCGAAGAGGCATGGACCGCAGCTTACGGCCTTCTCGCGAAGACGATGATCTCGGGCGCCGAAGACCTGGCGGCCTGATTGGAGACAGGCCCGGGTAAACACCCAAATCCAGCCGCTGATTGACGCCGCCGCCCGCTCTGCACATCATCCCCGAAAGGGAGGCAGGGCATGACTCGGGCGAACTACGACCGCGAGCGCGGCCTGGCGCTGCTGCGCATGATGGAGCGCATTCGCGCCTTCGAGGAACAGGCCGAGCTTGCCGCGACGCGCGACGGGCTGGTGCTCGGCGCAATTCACCTGAGTATCGGGCAGGAGGCGATCCCGGCCGGTCTGATCCCCGCTCTGAACCGGACCGATCTGCTTCTTTCGACTCATCGTGGCCATGGTCACACCCTGGCCAAGGGCGCCGATCCGACCGCGATGATGAAAGAACTGCTCGGTCGCGCGGACGGTTGTTGCGGCGGCAAGGGCGGCTCGATGCACATCGCCGACTTCGGCGTCGGAATGCTCGGCGCCAACGGAGTAGTGGGGGCAAACCTTCACATCGGTGCGGGTGCCGCACACGGCGCAAAGCTGCTCGGCGACGGGCGCATCGTCGTCGATATCTTCGGCGACGGTGCCATCAACCGCGGACCGTTTCTGGAAGGCCTCAACTGGGCCGGCGTCTTCGAGCTTCCGATCCTGTTCGTCTGCGAGGACAACCAGTATTCGGCCTCGACGCGGACTTCCGACATGACTGCCGGGGAAGGTGCAGCCGCCCGCGCGCAGAGCTTTGGCATTCGCACGACCGAGATCGACGGCAACGACGCCGAAGCGATCGCCGACCTGGCGCCGGAGATCATCGCCCGGATCCGCGAGACCGGTCAGCCGGAATTCCTCCACGCCAAAACCTACCGCCTGCACGGGCACACCTATTTCGATCCTGCTGCCTATCGGCCCAAGGCCGAGTCCGACCGCCAATGGGCCGAGGACGATCCGATCCAGCGTCAGCGCGACGTGCTTTCGGCAACGGGAACGCCGGAGGACGAGATTGCGCAGGCCCGCTCGAATGCAGTCGTCGAGATGGAGGCCGCGCTTGCAGCGGCGACTGCCGCGCCCTGGCCGGACGACGCAACCGTGTTCGATGACGTGCAGGATGTCGGCTCTCCGGCTCAGGAGGCATTCTGATGGCGGAGACGATGACATACGCCCAGGCAGCGGCGCGCGCCGTCGCCGATGCGATGCGCGAAGATCCGGCGGTCTGGTGCGTCGGCGAGGATCTCGGGCGCGGCGGTGTCTTCAAGCAGTACACCGGACTGCCTGAGGAGTTCGGTCCTGACCGGATTTCAGACGCGCCGATCTCGGAAGCCGCGATCATGGGCGCTGCCTTCGGCGCCGCGTTGGTCGGCACGCGTCCCATCGTCGAGATGCGCTTCGCCGACTTTGCGCTCTGCGCCACGGACGAACTGGTCAACCAGATCGCCAAGGCACGCTTCATGTTCGGTGGCCAGTCGCGCGCGCCGATGGTGATCCGAAAGCCGATGGGCATGTGGCGATCCTCGGCGGCTCAACATAGCCAGTCGCTCGAAAGCTGGTATGTTCATATCCCCGGCCTCGTCGTCTGCTGCCCTGCCACGCCGCAGGACAACTATTCGATGATGCGCGCCGCGATCGCCTGCGACGACCCGGTCGTCTATCTCGAACACAAGGACATCTGGACGCTGGAGGGGGCGGTAGACCTCGACGAGAATTTCGCCTTCGGGAAGGCCCGCCGCCGCCACGCCGGGGACGATGTGACAATCGTCAGCTGGTCCAACACCGCGAACCTGGCGGCAAAGGCTGCTCAGACACTCGCCGCCGGGGGCATCCAGGCCGACGTGCTCGACCTGCGCTCGCTCTGGCCCTGGGACAAACAAGCCGTTCTGGACAGCGTCCGCCGCACAGGCCGCCTGCTGATCGCCCACGAATCCGTACAGGTCGGCGGCTTCGGTGCCGAGGTCGCCGCCATCGTCGCCGAACACGCACCCTGCGGGATCAGGCGGCTGGGCTCACCACGGTCGCTGATCTCCTATGCGCCGAACCTCGAGGACCAGTTGCGCGTGACAGAGGACATGATCGTCCAGGCGGCGACGTCGCTGCGGTCGTAGGATGGGTGTCAACCCATCCGTCACCTCGCTTCCGGCAACATCCCCAGGTGCTTCAGCATCGCGACGAACGCCGCCAGCCGTTCACGCTGGTAGGCGGGCACGTCCATGCCATTGTAGTCCAGAAATCCAGCGCCGGTGCGCAGACCGATCCGGCCCTCTGCCATATTGCGCCCTATGATCTCAGGAGCCTCGAACCGGTCCTCACCTGTCGCATCGGCCATGTAGCGCGAGGCATGGTGAAGGATGTCGCCGCCGCCCCAGTCGATGAACTCCAGCACGCCGAGGATCGCGAAACGGAAGCCGAGCCCGTATTTGGTCGCCTTGTCGATGTCCTCCGCCGACGCGATGCCTTCCTCGTAGATCCGTGCCGCTTCGTTCATCGCCAGCGCCTGAATGCGCGGCACGATGAAGCCCGGGCTCGCCTTCATCACGACCGGCACCTTGCTGATCCCTTCGAGCAGAGCCTTCAGCCGATCCGTGACCGCCGGATCCGTCTCGGCCCCCGGCGAGAGCTCGACCAGCGGCACCAGAAAGGCCGGGTTCAGCCAATGCGCATTCAGGAAGCGGGCAGGGTGCGCCACCATTCCCTGCAGCTCGTCGGCCAGAATGGTCGAGGTGGTCGAGGCGACGATCGCATCCGGTCTTGCGGTAGCGCCGATGGTCTGGAACGCGGCTCTCTTGGCGTCGAGCACCTCCGGCACACCCTCGAAGATCACATCCGCCGTCGCCAGCGCCGAAGCCGCATCCGTTGCCGCCACATACTCGACCCGCGCGGCCACCCTGTCCACATCGCCCGCGCCGATCATCCCGCAGGCCACCAGCATCTTCAGCGTTGACCGGACCTCGTCCCCGGCAGCCGCGAGATACGCGGACGCATCGTCCCTTGCCTTCAGGTCGACCAGCAGAACCCGATGACCGGCCAGCGCGAAAACCACCGCCAGGCCACGTCCCATGCGGCCCGCTCCAGCAGCGGCAATTGTTTCAAGGCTCACGCCGATGCCCATTTGCTGGCCGTCCCGGGCGGAGACCCGGGACCGCGGGGACAGTCTGGTAGAGGTCCCGGGTCAAGCCCGGGACAGCCCGGAGCACGCTCACGGTCCCGCCTCCAGCATCGCCGCCATCTCCGCGCGATCCAGCCCGGCCAGTCCGAGGCCCTCCAGCGTTCGTCCGGTCTCGCGGAAATCCTCGCCACAGATCGCCGATCCCAGCGCAAGCAAGCCGCGCGCCACCGGGCAAGGCACCCCGGCCCACTCCGCCACGGACACGAGGAAGGCAAGACCCAGCGCCACGTCCTCTCGCATGTAGCGGTGCTCGGTCAGGATAAGTTGTTCGCGCCAGTCTCCGGAGTCCGTCAGCTTGTCGTGCGCGAGGTTGCCGTACATCCAGTTGCTGGTCGTGTAGTGGTCGATCAGCGGGAAGTGCGGCGCGCCGTAGCCCAGAGCCTCGCGCGTGGCGATGCGCTCCGCATCCAATGCGTCGGTGACGCGGCGGATCGCGGGCTGGGTGCCCTCGTTGTGGATGTCCCAGCGCTCAAAATGCTCGATCGGCCCGGCGTTCATCAGGATCAGTGGCGGATGGATGATCGGTCCCGCATTCATCAAGGCGCCGGAGAGCCCGTCGCCGGCGTCCTCGACCGATGGGAACGCCTCGCGGATCGCGGTCAGCGCATGATCCTTGTTCCTTAGAGGCAGCACGCCCGTTGGCAAGCGCGACGCCCGTGTCGTATTTGCGATCGTGCCGGATCCGTGCTTCCGGGTCAGCCACGGCAACGTGCCCGCCTCGGCAAAGCTCGCATCCGCCGTGTTCCCGGCATCGCGCATCGCCTTGGCCATCAGGTAGGAGCCGAACGTCCCGGGCGGTAGGAACACAACCTGACCGTCTCGCATCAGCGGCGCCATGTGCTTGGCGATGTCGGCCTGTGCCGTCGCCGGCGTCGGGCAAACGATCAACGCGGCACCATCAAGCGCCTCGGCCAGATCCGAGGTGATCCGAGCGATCACGAACGGGCGGCTGCCGAGATGATCCTTCACGACCAGAGGCCCGGCCGCCCGCATCGCATCCACGGTCTCCCGCGAACGCCGCCAAAGCCGAACGCGGTGCCCCTGCTCCGTCAGGTCCGCCGCCGCTGCGAGCGAACCGTTTCCGCCACCGAGAACTGCGATCTCCATGCGCGCTCCCCGTCAGACCTCAGCCTCGGCGACCTCGGTCACCCGCCGATCGCCATCGTACCCGGCAACCGACAAAGCGCCATCGGCGGACACTTTCATTGCCAGTCGCGTCAGCGGGTTGAACACCGGCGGATCAAGCGCGTCCAGGGCGGGGACAGACCCGGCCCTCAGCAATGCCGCCCGCCGACCCTCGCTATCGTATCCGCGCGCGCGCCATCGGCCGTTTGTGAGAGCTTCGAAATGGTTCGCCGCTGCGGGCTCGTCGGTCAGAGCGACGCCCTTCTCGGTGCGTTCGATCGTGCAGGCTTCGCCCGGCCGGGTTCCTGCGAGCGTATAGATGACCGGGGCGGCAACCGGCGTTTCCGAAAGCATCGTGCGGGCCGCATCGAAATCAGGCGCCGTCTCGAATACCTGACGCAGCAGATGGGGCGGAGGCAGCCCGGTCGCACGGAAGACCTGCCGCTTCGAGGCAATCCAGTCCCCGGCACGCCCCCAGCCCGAGCGCCGCTCTGGCGCCTGGTTCAGCGCAATCGCGAAACGTCCGGGAGCCGATCCATGCAAGCAACCTACGACCCCCGGCCACGTCGCGGTGATCCAGTCGCCCGCCGTACCGCGCAGCTTGACGATCTCGACCAAGCCGCCGAGCCCTTCGAACGGCCAGTCCAATGTGCGGAACAGCACCGGAGCACCATCAGCGTCGAAGGCGCGCGCCGTGCAGCCGAACTCGTAAGATAGATTGAACGCGACCGGTCCCGGCCGTCCAAGCGCATCACGGATCGACAGAATCTCAGTGCGATAGGGATCGCCCATGGCGATCAGGCGCCGGTCGGCGATCCGGTCCGCCTGCGGCAGAAACACCGGCAGTACCCGACCGGCAAACCCCATTCCGCCGATCACCGTTCTCATCACCCGCTCTGCCCGATCGAGACCCTCGAGGGCATGCTGCAGCAGGCCCCCATCTCGCTGATCATAAACGGCTATCGTGGGAAGGCTCATGTGATCCGTGCCTCACCTACAGGCCCTTCGGATGGGACAGGAACTCCTCGATCACTTCGTCCGGCGCCTTCACATAGTCGGAGACACGGCTGACCGACAGCCCCGTGAGGCGGCGCAACTTCACGGCCATCTCCGCCATTTTGACGACAATCGGAATGCCATTGATCACTGGCGCACGCCCGACCCGATGATCGGATATCCCGCTGAACGCCAGCATGGGGATACCGCCTGCCGGGATCAGGATATCGATGCCACTCTCGACCAGCGGCAGGCCCTGGGCCTCGAAGATCCTTTTGGCGTCTTCCAGCTTTGTCGGATCGCCGATCGCTGCCATCAACTGTCCCGGCTCGAACTCCATCCCGTGCACACCGGTCACCCGATGCTCCAGCCCGTACTTCCGGATCTGGTGCAGATGCCCAGCGACAAAGCGTTTGTTGAGCGTAATCAGCCCAATCCGCTGACCCAGTTGACAGGCGTAGAGCATCGAGGCCTCGCCCAGCGCGACGACCGGGATCTCGACCATCGACCGGACCTCGTAAAGCCCGCTGTCCTGAAAGTGTCCGACGATGAACGCATCATAGCCTGCACGTTCAGCTTCGACCGCCTGGACCATCATCTCCCGCGCACAGCGCCACTCCACAACCGGATGCGCGTAACTGTCGTAAGGTGTGATCCCCTTGATATCGATCGAGGTTTCCGGCTCGCGAATTGCGTCAAGATGAACTCGCAACGCATCCCAATAAGCCGCTCCGTGCTCGTAATCGACATAGGATTGGTACCAGAGCTTCATGCCTCCTCGGGCAGTGAAATCAGCCCGCCCTCCTCGGTCAGCGCCGCGCGGATGTTCTCCGGGATCCCTATCGCCTTGAGGTTTCCGTCTTCCTGAATCTGAGCGTGAATACGGATCGCACGGCCCTCTGTGATCACGGCACCATCCGCGGAATGCACGGCCTTGCAGTCCCAGTGCAGCGTCGAGCCGCCGATCTTCACGAGCTTGATCGTCGTGCGGACGCGGTCGCCATAGGCCGCCGGTCCGATGAAACGGAAGTGCACATCGCCCATCACGAATGCCGTGCGGTGCTGCGTGATCAGTTCCTTGGTGCCGAAACCAAGGCCGCGGAGAAGTTCGTGCTCGGTCTCGTTGAACCAGGTGAACATCATCGGATAGTAGACCAGCCCGAACGGGTCGGATTCCCCCCAAGCCACTGTCAATTCACGGGAATACATGATCATCGTTGGCCCTCCCCTGGCCGCTTGAAGACCACCATCCGGGTTTTTCCGCCCGAGTCCAGTCCATGATTGACACCCTGGTGAGGCGGCCTGAGACTGCGCCTGACAGGGGGTGTATAGGAGCTTTCCGCATGGGCGCCGCGGCGCATCAGACGGTCTATGAGCGGTTTCGATGGGCAGCGGCGCGCTGGCCGGACCGTCCTTTCCTCAACGTGTTGCCTGAAACCGCCACGGCTTATGCAATTGCCTCGGGCGAGGTCACTTACGCAGACGCATCGACAGAGATCGACGCCCTGGCTGGTCGCTATGGCGCGATGGGGTACGGCGCGGGTCATCGCGTCGGATTGCTGCTCCAGAACCGACCCGGTTTCATCCTGCATTTTCTCGCACTGAACGCCTGCGGCGCGTCGATCGTTCCGATCAACCCGGATCTGAGGTCGGCAGAGCTGAGCTATCTGATCGAACACTCCGAGATGGTCCTGGCCGTCGCCACCCCCGAACGTCATGATGATTTGAAAGCCGCGGCACCGGAACTTAGCGTGATTGGTTCCAATGAGACGCTCATCCGCTGTAACGCGGTGTCAACCGCAAGCTCCATCGGCACGGAGACCGAATGCGCATTGCTCTACACCTCAGGCACGACGGGCAAGCCCAAAGGCTGCATCCTGTCAAACTTCTACTTTCTGAACACAGGCGATTGGTATGCGAGCGTTGGCGGCGCGCTTGCGATCCATGAGGATCCACCCGAGCGCATGCTCACGCCTCTGCCGCTCTTTCACGTCAACGCGCTGGTGTTCTCGATGATGGGGATGATGACCGTCGGCGGCTGCCTTTCCGTGCTCGATCGCTTTCACCCGAGAACGTGGTGGGACAGTGTTCGGGCCTGCGATGCCACGATCATCCACTATCTCGGCATCATGCCGCCGCTGCTGATGAAGCAACCCAACAGTCCCGGCGACCGGGACCACTCCGTGCGTCTGGGCTTCGGTGCCGGGATCGACCCGGCCTTACACGTCGCGGCTGAAAAGCGCTTCGGATTCCCGTTCGTCGAGGGCTGGGCAATGACCGAGACCGGCGCTGGCGGCGTCATCATGACAACAGAGGAACCGCGCCATCCGGGCACCGCCAACTTTGGTCGCCCGCGCAACGGTGTCGAGGCGAAAATCATCCTCGAAAACGGCACCGAGGCCGGAACCGATGAGCCGGGAGAGCTTCTGGTGCGCCGAACCGGCGTTGACCCGCGCAAGGGCTTCTTCTCGGGCTACCTCAAGAACTCGGAGGCGACCGACGAAGCCTGGAAGAACGAATGGCTGCACACTGGCGACATCGTTCTGCGCGACGCCAACGGCAACTTCCGCTTCGTCGACCGCAAGAAGAATATCGTGCGCCGCTCTGGTGAGAACATCTCCGCCGCCGAGGTCGAGAGCATTCTGCTGCAACGCGGTGACATAAAGAACCTCGCGGTGGCGCCGGCTCCCGATGACGTGCGGGGCGAGGAGGTCATGGCTCTGGTCATCTCCGACGGTGCGAGAGACGCGGCCCACGCCGAGGAGATCACCCATTGGGCGCTCGACCAGATGGCGTACTATAAGGCGCCGGGCTGGATAGCTTTCTTAGAAAGCCTGCCGGTGACCGCCACCGAGAAGATACAGCGGGGCGAGATCAAGACGATCGTCGCCGACCTGCTGGCACGCGATGCCGCGCACGACACCCGCGCGCTGAAACGGCGGACATGAAACGCCAATCCTATCAGGGAGTTGCCGTCGCCTGCCCGGTTAGCGTGCCCTATACCCGCTATTCGATCGAGTCTGCGCACTGGTGGATTGCGCGGGCCCTGAAGGATCTCTGCGACCGGGCCGGATTTCATCATCACGACCTTGACGGGCTTTCGGTGTCATCTTTCACGCTGCACCCGGACACCGGCGTCGGGCTCACGCAGCACCTCGGACTGACGCCGCGGTGGCTCGATCACATCCCGATGGGCGGCGCCTCGGGCGTGGTCGCGCTACGGCGAGCAGCGCGAGCGGTGCAGTCGGGCGATGCAGAGATCGTGGCCTGTGTTGCGGGCGACACCAACCATGTCGACAGCTTCCGCAAGCTGCTGGGATCGTTCTCGAGGTTTGCGCAGGATGCCAGCTATCCCTACGGGTTCGGCGGGCCGAACGCCGCGTTCGCGCTGCTGACGGACCATTACATGCGGACCCACGGCGCGACGCGCGCGCAGTTCGGATCGCTCTGCGTTGACCAACGCACCAATGCGCTGAATTACCCGCACGCGATCATGAAGAAGCCGCTGACCCTCGATCAGTACATCGACGCGCGCGCGATCTCCGACCCTCTTCATCTCTTCGATTGCGTCATGCCCGTGGCGGGCGCGGAGGCCTTTCTCGTCACCCGCGAGGATATCGCCCGCGACCTCGGCCTGACCTTCGCTCGGCCGCTTGCAACAATCGAACGCCACAACGCCTTCCCCGACGATCCGATCCAGATGCGCGGTGGCTGGGCGATGGACGTGGACGAGCTCTGGCAGATGGCCGGCCTGACACCAGAGGACATGGACGTGGTCGAAACCTATGACGACTACCCCGTGATCGTCGCGATGCAGATGGAAGACCTCGGTTTCTGTGGAAAGGGCGACGGTGCCAACTTCCTGGAGAGCCACGACACCACGGTCGGAGGCAGCTTTCCGCACAACACGTCCGGCGGGCAGCTCTCGGCCGGGCAGGCCGGCGCCGGTGGCGGCTATCTCGGGCTCGTCGAGGCACTGCGACAGGTCACAGGGCAGGCTCTCGGCGCACAGGTACCAGACGCAAAACGCGCCCTCGTGACGGGCTTCGGCATGATCAACTTCGACCGTGGCCTCTGTTCCGGCGCGTTGGTGCTGGAGGGCGCATGACCGAGCCGATCGCGCCGCCGCCGCGCAAGGATCCCCAGAAACGCACCCGCACCTCGCTGCTGCCGCCCGTCCCGCGCAGCCGGGCGGCCCTGCAGATGTCTGCGGCCGCGGCTCGTGGAGAGCTTTCCCTGCAGGTGTGTGCCGTGTGCGGGCACCTTACTTACCCGCCACGAGATGCCTGTCTGGCGTGTCTTTCCGCATCCCTGCACTGGCAACCGGTGCCAGAAGCCGGACAGATCCTCGCCGAGACAACCGTCCGCACGACCACCGACGCCTATTTCCGCGAGCGCACGCCCTGGCGGGTCGGCACTGTGCGCCTAGACGCCGGGCCGGTTCTGATGGCGCATCTGCAGGGAGACGTCACCGCACCTGCCCGCTGCCGGGTCCGCGCCATGCTGGACAAGTCGGGCAATGCCGTGCTGATTGCTCTTCCGGAGGAGGACACCCCGAACATGGCCGACGATCCTCAATTCCGCGAACTGACCGCGACGCCTAAGCACCGCCGCGTGCTGATCACCGATGGGCGCACGGCGGTCGGTCAAGCCGTGGCGCAGGCAATCTCGGAGTCCGGCGCGTCTACTGTGTTCGTCGGCATCGCGACGCCTTGGCTGCCCTTCGATGGACAGGACAGGTTGAACGCGATCCCGAACGCCGAGATCGTGCCGCTGGATGTGACCGACGCCAACTCGGTCCGCGAACTGGCCGGTGAGATTGGCGGCAAGACCGACATCCTGATAAACACGGCAGACCACGTGCGCCCCGGTGGGGTGCTGAACCGGCAGGGTCTCGCGACCACCCGCGACGAGTTCGAGGTCAACGTCTTCGGTCTGCAGCGGCTCGCACAGCATTTCGGACCCGGCATGGTCGGGCGCGGCGCCGACGGCATTCGAGCCGCCGTCGCGTTGGTCGATATCCTGCCGGTCTATGCCCTCGCGAACTGGAGGGAGTTCGGCGCGCATTCTGCGTCGGCGGCGGCGCGGCATTCGTTGCTGCAATGCCTGCGCGGCGAGATGCGAACGGGCGGCGTCAGGGTCATGTCAGTCTTCACTGGACCCGTGGACGACGATTGGCGCCAGCCCCTACCCCCTCCCAAGGTCGCACCGGAGGCGATTGCGCGGGCCCTGATCCAAGCCCTGGAGAACGGCACGGAAGAAACCTTCGTCGGCGATATCGCGAAGGACGTTGCAACGCGCTGGCGCGACGATCCGAAGGTTCTGGAGCGGGAACTGCAGGGATGAGCGTTCTTGCCGATCTCGCCACTCAGATCGCGACGGGCGCCGTGCGGGTCGTCGACCTCACGCATCCGTTGACGCCCGATTTCCCGGTGATGATCCTCCCCCCAGAGTTCGGACAGTGCCAGCCGTTCCGGATGGAGGAGGTCTCACGCTACGACGCGCGAGGCCCCGCGTGGTACTGGAACAATATCTCGATGTCAGAGCACGCAGGCACCCATTTCGACGCGCCGGCACATTGGGTGTCGGGCAGACAACTTCCGAACGGCACCGTGGATGCGCTGCCGGTTGAGAGCCTCGTCGCCCCGGTCGTCGTGTTGGACTTCTCCACGCAAAGCGCAGCCGATCGCGATTTTCTCCTGACGCGTGCGGATATCGAAACCTGGGAGGCCGCACACGGCGACATCGCGCCGGGCCAGTGGGTCCTGTTCCGCACCGACTGGTCAAATCACGTCGGCACCGACGTCTATCTGGGCATGGAGCGCGACGGCGCGCACTCTCCGGGACCGGAGGCCGAAGCCATACGGTTTCTCGTCGAAGAGCGTGACATCATCGGGTTCGGTACGGAGACAGTCGGCACCGACGCAGGTCAGGGTGCGCACCTCTCGCCACCCTACCCCGCCCATTACATCCTGCACGGCGCTGGACGCTACGGACTGCAATGCCTCGCGAACCTCGACCAATTGCCGCCAACGGGTGCGATCCTGATCTGCCCGCCGCTCAAGATCCGCGACGGATCCGGCTCGCCGCTCAGGGTGCTGGCGCTGGTTCCTGGGTGAAGGACTGCACGGTCTTCAGCGCTCCGTCCAACGCCTTGCCATGTTCGTCCTGCAGGGCAGCTTCGCGCAGGCGGCGCAGCCAATCGGCGGCGTCCTCACGACCTTCGAGCAACGGCAGCGCCGACAGAACCTTATCAAACTTCGAATTCCCTCGCACGTGCGTGTCTGAATACCCCTTGATCAGACGACGGCAGTTCAGCGTCTCGGTGGCGAGCGCGTAGTCGGTCGCAAGCGTTTCGTGGACGATCTCAAGCCAGCGGTCGCGATGTTCGGTCTCGATGCGATGGCGAAGGGTGCCACGCCGGTGCGGTTTACGTCCCGCGACCAGCCAGAGCATTCCGAAGCCCCAGATCGTATCGGTGCGCACGCGGCGGCCCCGGTTGATGCGCCGGTCGAGCCACGCCGACAGACGCGGACGATCCTCGATCCACTGCCCCAGGCGTGCCGGAAGGGTACTGCATACCTCTTCGATGCGCGGATGCATGAACTCGGTCAGGTGCATCGCTCTGTCAGCACGGTTCATCTCGGCGTCGATGCGGGAAAACCGGTCGCGGCGGGTCTTCAGATCGGCAACCCGGATCACGTCGTCATATGCCATGGCGTTCGCGATATGCTTGGCAGCGGCGACAGTCAGCAAAGCCTCCGGATGCCCATCCCGCGCAGCAAAGCCATCGACGAGATCGAGATACTCCCCGCCGTAGTCGACATCCTGAAAATCGACCACCTTGCGCAACCCGGCAGCAGCCATCTCTCGGGCGGGCTCCGGCAGACCGCTCAGCCGATCCTTCAGCTTCGCATAGGCCGCGAGCTGAGCGTCGGTTCCCACCACTGCAGGCTTCTCGCGAAGCACAGGTGTTGCAGGTTCATCAGACGGTCCGTCCAATCCGCAGAGGAACGCTTTCAGGCTGGCGTCGACCCCGCGTCCACTGCGGCGGATGACGTCTTCGAACGCGCTCGCCTCAAACGGCAAGCTTCCCGACCCCGCCAAAGCGCCGAACAAGGTCGCCGAGATCACGCTGCCTGAGGCGACGGCAGGTCTCTGCATGTCGAATGCGATCAGGTCCCGCGCGGCTAGGCGCACGGCGGCATCGACCTCCTCGGCCGGCGCCGTACCGTCGCCGGGGACGATCTTCTCGACGATTGCTTGGGCGCGGTGGGTCGAGGCGATCAGCGTCGTGCGATCCGGCGTCACGAAACCGCGCATGACGGCGCGCCCTGCCTCCATCCATTCGGCGGCGATCAGGACATCCACGTCCCCCGGTGCCGGTGCCAGCGAAAACACCGGCGCGCGGCCCGTGTCGGGCGCCATCTCGATATAGTAGATCGTGGCGCCGGTGCGCTGGGCGACCCCGGCAACGGCGGTGGCCTGAGCGTGCCAGCCCTGCGCTTCGGCGAGCTCAACGACCCAATTGGTGAGCACGCCGCCGCCCTGACCACCGACCGCCATGATGGCGAGCTTGATGATGGTTGGCGCGTCTGGCCGCTCACCGCGGTCAAACATGTGCGCTCTCGTGCAAACGCAGCTTGCTGCGCTCACGACGGTTCTGCATCCAGCCGATGACACGCTGGTTGAGACGCGCGGTCAGACGATCCCATGCCGAGGGATTGTCGATCACATCCGCGCGGTAGAACGACGGGCAGAGCACAGCAGCATCAGCGACCTCACCACAGTTTCCGCAGCCTACGCAGGTCTCGTCGATACTGGCCACCGGGTCATCGCGCAGCGGGTCGTCGAGATGCTTCAGGCCGAGCGACGGACAACCCGAAAGGCGCATGCAGGCATGATCGCCGGTGCACACCGCCTCGTCCACGCCGAAACGCCGGGTAACGACGCGCTCGCCCGCCTTCTTAGCCTTCGCGCGGAGCGGACGTTCACGGCGCTGCCGGTTCAGCATGCACTCTGAGGAGGCAACGATGACCTTCGGACCCGTGACCTCCGTGGTCAGCGCCTCGGTCAGCACGTCGCGCATTGCGTTCACATCATAGGTCCGGTCGATCTGGCGGACCCATTCGACGCCCATCCCCTTCACGGCTTGCGTGATCGGATGGTTCGTCGACTTGGTCTTGTTCTGCGCGCGCGACGACAGGATGTCCTGACCGCCGGTCGCCGCCGAGTAGTAATTGTCGACGACGACGATCACGCCGTCCTGCTCGTTGAAAACGGCGTTTCCAATGCTCGACGTCAGGCCGTTGTGCCAGAACCCGCCATCGCCGATGAATGAAATCGAGCGCCGCGCGCCGTCGGCCTTGAAGGCGGAAGCCGAGGCCGGACCGAGCCCGTAACCCATGGTCGTGCCACCAATCTCGAACGGCGGAAGGATCGAGAACAGGTGACAGCCGATATCCGACGCGATGTGGTGCGGCCCGAGTTCCTGTTCGACCAGCTTGGTGGCAGCAAAAATCGGACGCTCGGGGCAACCGGTACAGAAGCTCGGCGGGCGGCCCGGCACGACGCCAGAGAGGTCCGGCACCTCCGGCTTCGGCTCGGCATTCGGCGCGCGGGCGGCGTCGGGCAGCAGGCTCGGCCCGTGATCGCGCAAGAACGTGACCATGCCGTCCAGCAGCACTTGCCCCGTGTACTCGCCCGCCATCGGCAACGGTCCCTTACCGATCAGCTTGCATGACGACCCGGCGCGGTAGAGGATCGCTCCGATCGCATCTTCGAGATACGCGGGCTGGCCCTCCTCGACGATCATCACGGCGCGTTTCCCGGCACAGAAGCCGGTGATCTCCTCTTCGAGCAATGGATAGGTGACATTGAGGACGTGCATCGGGATCCGCGCATCGCCGTAGAGATCCGACAGGCCGAGGCGCTCCAGCGCCCGGTTGACACCATTATACATGCCGCCCTGAAGGATGACGCCGATCTCGCCCGTCTCCGGCCCGAAATACTCGTTCAGCCGGTTCGCTGCGATGAACGACTTGGCGGCTGGCAGGCGCTTTTCGATCTTCTCCTGCTCGTGCTGGTACGAAGCCGGCGGCAGAACCACCCGATCGGTCTTGCGGCGCGGCGCCTCCAGCGCATCGCGGACGGTCAGAGGCGGGCGAACATTGTCCTCGGTCTCGAACGCGCCGGTGACGTGACAGGCGCGGATGCGAACCTCGAGCATGACGGGCGTGTTCGACGCCTCACTGAGCGCGAACCCGTCCTTTACGGCCTTCACGATCGAGGGATGGTTCGGGCGCGGATCGAGCAGCCAGACTTGCGACTTCGTCGCGAAGGAATGACTGCGCTCCTGCATGATGGAGGAACCCTCGCCGTAGTCTTCGCCGATGATCAGGAGCGTTCCGCCGGTGACGCCGCCAGAGGCGAGATTGGCCAGCGCGTCCGAGGCGACGTTGAGGCCCACGGTCGACTTGAAGGTCGCGGCCCCCCGGATCGGGTAGTGCACCGAGGCCGCCAGCATGGCCGTTGCCGCCGCCTCCGATGCGGACGCCTCGAAGTGGACGCCGAGTTCTTTCAGGATGTCCTGGGAGTCTGCAAGAACGTCCATGAGGTGAGAGATCGGTGCACCTTGATAGCCACCGACATAGCCGACGCCGGATTCCAGCAGCGCCTTGGTGATCGCCAGAATGCCTTCGCCGCGAAAGGTCTCCCCCGCGCCGAGGCGCAGTTTCTCGACTTCCCTGGCAAAGGACCTCTCGGCCATAATCACCGTCCTACGCGTGGTTTCCCAAGAATTAGCGTGCGTCGCACAAATTGGGAAGGCTTCGAACAGGACGTCATCCAATTGGGGCCGCGCAGAGAACGCATAGACCGAGCAAAAAATTGAGCCAGCCCGTCGGTAAGCTAGTGGTCAGATGTTTGCTCTCAGATATCCAGACCTCATTGAAAATCGTGCTCGGCAGCTTCGGCATGCCCTGATCAGAGCGTCAAGATCAGGAATGCCTTGGACTTGGCAGAACCGGGTCGCACGCGAGGATTTTGCCTCCGATGGGTGCGTGCACATCGATTTGCGCCTAGTCGAAATCCGCGCACGCTCGCGGGTGCCAGCGGCGTCTCAACCAAGAAACGCAAGTGCGCCTGAGTTGGCGGTATGACGACTCGATTACGAACCGAATGCACAGCGACATAGTCTTTAGCCAAAAGATGGTTGCGAAGCTTATCGTGCTAGCCGGTCCAGAGGTGAAACACTGAAGCCGGTACGCTGCCGATTTAGATGAAAGGGCCCGGCTAGATCAGTCCGAGCCGGATCGCCCGAACGACCATGACCCGGTCGCCTTCGACATCGAGATGACGCGCCGCCAGCGCCGGCGGCATCCAGACCGGAAGATGGCCAGGCTCGCGCTCGGTCCTGAGGTCCCGCACCGCGCGGGCGACATAGATCGCCTGTACCTTGCGCGCCCAGAACTTGTAGTCGGGCAGCCACGCATAGCGCTGGAACGCGGTCATGCGCACGGGCTCCGCGATGCGCCAGCCGGTTTCTTCGCGAACTTCTCGGTGGAGCGCCTGCAGCGGGTTCTCACCCGGATCGATCCCGCCGCCCGGCAGTTGCAACTCGCCTTCCTGATTCACAAGCAAGAGCATGCCGTCGCCGCCGGCAATGATGCCGTAGACACCGGGCCGGTCGCGATAGGGTTTACCGGCCAGCCATGGTTCTCCGATTCTGCGCATGGCCGGACGTTGCCATGGGCGCAGGCCTGCCGGAACCGGCATTTGCGCGCACGGGTCGGGCGCACTATGTGATGGCGCCTTGCCCCTTTCGCCGGAGTATTCCCGATGTCCACGCCCGATGACGCCATTCTGCCGTTCAGCCTCGAGCGCTCGAACATGCGCGGGCGCGTCGTGCGGCTGGACCGGACCCTTCAGACGATCCTCGATCAGCACCGCTACCCGCCCGCCGTCTCTGCGCTGATCGCCGAGGCCGCCCTACTGACTGCGCTGATCGGGCAGACGATCAAGCTGCGCTGGCGGTTCTCGCTGCAGGTGCGCGGCGAGGGCATCGTCCGCATGATCGCCACCGACTACTTCGCGCCGAAGGAAACGGGCGAGCCTGCCCGGATCCGCGCCTATGCCAGTTTCGACAGGGGCGAGGTCGCCTCATCGCGCCAGACGCCGTTCGAGATGCTCGGACAGGGCGTGATCGGCGTCACGATCGACCAGGGTTCAGGGATGCGACCCTATCAGGGAATCACGCCGCTGGCCGGGCAGACGCTATCGCATTGTGCCGAAACGTATTTCGCGCAATCCGAGCAGATCGCGACGCGGTTTCAGATGATCTCGGCCGAGGTGCAGGAGCCCGGCGGCGAGAAGCACTGGCGCGCAGGCGGGATCATGCTGCAGCAAATGCCGGAAGCCGGTGGCATCGCCCCGGATGCGCCCTCGGGCGCGGACGGGCTGATGTCAGCCGACGACGTCGCCGAGATGGGCAACCGCGCCGAGGACTGGAACCGGGCGACGACATTGCTTGAGACGGCAGATGCGCATGAACTGATCGGGCCGCATGTGAGCCCGGAGCGTCTGTTGTATCGGCTGTTCCACGAGGAGGTTCCGTCGGTCTTTGAAGCACAGCCGGTCGAGTTCGGTTGCACCTGTTCAGCCGAAAAGGTCGAGGGCGCGATGTACCAGTACTCGGCCAAGGACCTGACGCACATGACGAACGAGAACGGCATGCTGACCGCCGACTGCCAGTTCTGCGGTGCGCACTACGAGTTCGACCCGAAGACGCTCGGCTTCGAAGCCGATCGCAGTGCCGGGGACGATCTGCACAGCGGCGCCTGAAACGGCGCCGCAATCCTCAGCGGTACCGCACGGTCAGAGACCCTTGTCGAGCAGAGCCTTGATCTGAGACTGCCCTGTGCCGGCGATGATCCGGCCGAGTTCGTCCTCGCCGCGCAGGACAAGCAGGGTCGAACGCCGCGGGATTGCGCGGAACTGCGTGACCTCGTGGTTGCGATAGGTATCCCAGTCGACCTTCACGAACATCATGGCGTCGTCATAGGCCGGGTTTGCCTCGCGCAGCGCATTGATAACGCGGGCCTGCCGCCGGCAGGTGCTGCACCACTTGGCCGAATAGTCGACCAGCACCGTCTTGCCCTCGGCAAGTGCTGTCTCGATGACGCCCGGCGTGTACTCGACGAACTCCTTGGCGGAGGCTGCGTGCGGCACCAGCATCAGGGCGGCGGTGCCGGCAAGGAAGGTTCTGCGCAACATGGGGATCTCCTGCTTTCGTAAATCGGGGATCAGAGAGCGACGGACAGGTCCTGGAGCCAGATCGGCATGACGTCGAGCGCCCAGGCCTCGATGATGTAGTGGACCTTGAAGACAAGCATCAGGCCGACGGCGATGAAGACCGCGCCGAGGATCGGTTTGGAGCGCTCCGCCAGACCGCGCAGCGCGTTAGCGCGGTTGCGGATCGCCTCGCGCGCGCCGAGACCGATGCCGAGGATCAGCGTAGATACACCGAGCGCGAAGAACGTCATAATGAGTGCCGCCCAGCCGAGGCTTTCGCCCTGCGAGGCGAGCGCGATTGCGCCGCCCAGGGTCGGTCCGATGCAGGGCGACCAGACTGCGCCCAGCAAGAGGCCGCCGATGAACTGGCCCTGCAGGTTGCTGTCATCGACATCGTTCAGAGTCGTGTCGGCGCGCGCGGCGAAGCCCGCCGTGGCCGTCTCGAACCGGCGCGCGAACATCGGCACGACCAGCACCGCCCCGAACAGGATCATCACGATCGCGCCGATCTCGGCGAACCGGTCCTGGGTCAACCCGACCGACGCGCCGAACGCCGTCACGAGAACGCCGAAGGTCACGAAGGAGACGCTCATGCCCGCAGCCAGGGCGACCGGCCCCATCCGGCTGGCGTTCAACGCGCTGACCAGCACGATCGGCAGAACAGGCAGGACGCAGGGATTAATGAGCGTCAACAGTCCGGCCAGATAAGCGAACACGAGTTCCATGACCGGGCATGTGTCGCAGGCTGGCCGGTCCTTCAACCGCAGAGCCGCAGCATGAACCTCACAACTCCGTCAGAGCATGTTTCATCGCGACCGAGACGCGTGGGGCGCCGGATCAGCGCCCCAACGCCCCAAACCTGTCGGACTTCACGGCGCCGGGTTGCCCGCCGCGTCCACCTCGAACTCGATGCTCGACTGATCCTCGCCGTCCAGCACGGCCTCGAAGGCCCGCAGGCGCTTGTGGATCGACATGAGCTCGATGATGGTCGACCACGAGTTCACCAGGAACTGGAACGAGTTCGAAACCTGATTGAACGCGGTCAGGATCTGCTGGAGAATTCCGAAAGTGATCGTGCCCGCGGCGATTGTCGGGATCAGCAGCACATAGACGAAGATGTTGTCGGCCTGAATGTAGAGCCCGCGCGCGACGTTGAAGTACATGTAGTTCAGGTACAGCCGGAAATAGTTGCGCCGGACATTGGCAAACAGCTCGGCCAGGGTCGGCGGCTGGGCCCGGGCCTCGTCGTCCTCGCCGTAGACAAGCTCCTTGCGGAAAGCCGCCTCCACGCGCTGATTGCGGAACTCGAGCCCCGGCAGACGGATACCGGCCAGCGCGAGCAGCAAGGTGCCGAAGATCGACCAGAGCAGCGAAGCCCAGAACAGCGGTGCCGCGACCTGACCGATTATCGGCAGTTCGGTGATGTGAACGGAGAGAGCAAAAAGGATCGGCAGGAAGGCGATCAGCGTCATGACTGCATCCACGATCGCGACCCCGAGATTCTCGGTGATCTGCGCGAACTTCATGGTGTCTTCCTGAATACGCTGCGAAGCGCCCTCGACCCCGCGCAGCCGTGTCCAGTGGCTGGTGTAAAAGTTGTTCATCGCAGTGCGCCAGCGGAAGATGTAATGGCTGACACCGAAGCGGGTCAGCACGTAGATCACCATCCACATCAACGCGATCTGGGTGAAAATCCAGATCAGTTCGGTGAGCTGCGAGACATACATTTCCGGCGTGACATCCGCCGAGCGGTCGGGGTTCAGCGCCTCCTGCACAAGATCGAAGAACGGTCTCCGCCAGTTGTTGATCGCGACCGAAACCTGGACGGAGTAATAGGTCGAGAAAAGGATCAGGATCGAGCCGACGATCGACCACATCTGCCAGGGATGCGGTGCATACCAGAACCAGAATCCGGTGAATGCCCCGGCAAAGACGACCACGTAGACGTAGAACCACATGAAATCCGGCGTCGTGAAATGGCCGAGCCCGATGACTGGCGGAGCCTCCGGGTCGTAGCCTTCAAGGAACCCGAGCGCGCTGCCGATGTCGCTGCCGACCCAGTACCAGAGGAGCGTCGCGACGGTCGTCCAGATGACGAACGACATGAAAAACAGCCTTGGCTGCGGGAAGAAGCATCTGAACATCGGGAAAGTCCTTCAGGTCAGGTTTGACGGGCGCGCTTTGCAAGCGCGACAAGACGGGGGCGGAGCTCCTCGGCCGAGGCAAGCGGTGGGTCGAACCAGAGCCGTGCGACCTCGCCACCAAGTGTAAGGTCAAGTCCTTCGAGGTCGAGGGAAGCGAGCGTCCAGGCGCCCTCCGGCTTGCCGAGATGTTCGGTCGCGTAGAGCGCGATGGCGTCGAGATGGTCGTCGTTCATGTGCTCGACAGCGCCGGCCTCCATGGCGTCGAGACCCGCGTCGGTCGATGTGACCAGATCCTCCGCGGTCATGGCGTAGGCCTTGCCGAAGCCTCCGTTGAACGACGCGCCGTTGAGATTCAGGCGCCAGAACGCGAAGTCTCCGAAATCGGCGTAGAGCGCGGACTTCGGATGGCGGAACAGAAAACGCGAGCGCGCACGGGTCCGCGCGTCCTCCGCCAGTTTTTCGGCCCGCCCGAAGACCGTGATCCGCGGATGGGCGAGCGGATCGCCCTTTCCCGGCTCGCCGAGCAGCAGCGACGCACGCGGGTCGGCCTCCAGCGCGCCGAAATGCCCGGAGAGTTGCGAGATCAGGAACACAGGCGCGCCGTCGCTGGCCGACGCGACCGAAACCCGGCTCGCCATCGGCACCCCGGATCGTGGATCTATCGTCGCAAGCGACCCGTGCCGCGCGGTCCGAAGAAAGGTCTTCGCCTGCCGACGCACGTCGTCATCGACGGTCTGAAGCACATCCTTTTTCGGTTTCTCCGACATATTCCGCTCCGTTCGATGGGTGGACGCTACTCCGAGAGCGCATAATCCGCCAGCGGCGTGTAGGTCGGCGCCTCCGACCCCAGCCGCGATTCATATAGATGGAAAAGATCCGCCTGGAATGCGCCTCGGACGCGGGCGATCCGGGCCGAAATGAATGCCTGAAGCATGGCGACATCCTCGCCCACCAGACCGCCGCCAAAGCGTGCCAGCGTCACGTGCGGGTGATACTGTTGATGCTCGAGTTCGATCCCGGCGGATCGCGCCGCGGTGCGCACCCGTTTGCGCAGTGCCGAGAGATCGCGGTTCCGCTGCACCTCGGCAAACAGTGAGCGCGGCTTGCCACCGCCGAAAACGCCCAGACCCTCTAGTCTGATGTCGATCGCCGGCGACCGCGTGCCGTCGAGCATCGTGTGAACGTCCTCGACGACCGGTTCGGGGTGCTCGCCGAGATAAGCAAGCGTGATGTGAAAGTTCTGTGGCGGCACGAGACGCCCGATCTCCAGCCCCGTCTGGGCACCGGTCAGCATCCGCGCGACCTCCTCGGGCACCGGAATCGCGATGAACGCTCGGATCATTTCGCGCGGGCCAGAAGCTCCAGAACCTTCGGGCCAATGCTCTCGACCATCAGGGCCACACCCTTGGCGTTCGGATGAATGCCGTCATCCTGGATCAGGTCCGCCATCGTTCCGGTCTCTGAGACAAGGCCCTCCATGAACGATGGATAGAGGATAGCGCCATGCTTCGCGGCGACCTCCGGGTACATCGCGTCGAACGCTTCCTTGAACTCCGGGCCGTAATTCAGGGGCGCCTGCATTCCGGCGAGCAGCACCGGCAGGCCCTTGTCCGACAACGACGTCAGCATGGCGTCGAGGTTCTCGCGGCTACGCTCGGGATCGATGCCCCGCAGCAGGTCGTTGCCGCCGAGTGCAACGATCACAGCATCTGCCCCGCCGCCCAGCGCCCAGTCTAGCCGCGCACGGCCGCCTTCGGTCGTGTCGCCGGAGACGCCCATGTTGATCACGGAGACCTCTTGTCCCTGCCCGATCAGCCATCGTTCGAGTTGCGGGACGAAGCCGTCTTCCGGCGGCAGACCGTAGCCGTGGGTCAGGCTGTCGCCCAGCGCCACCAGCTTCAACGGCGCCGCTTGCGCTAGACCTGCCGCAAAGACAAGCGCGATCAGCGCCTTGTAGAGAACGGCCCGCGCCACATATGTGATCGCGAGCGGCAGTCGGACGAGGATCATCATGGAACCATTGGTGCGGCTGGACCGAATTGGCCTGACCTTGCCAAGCCAGGCGGGGGATGTCGAGATCCTGAAGGGCATCTCGATGGATGTAGCGCCCGGAGAGAGTGTCGCAATCGTCGGCCCTTCCGGCTCGGGGAAATCCTCGCTCCTGATGGTGCTCGGCGGCCTCGAACGCGCGACCGATGGAACGGTCCGCGTCCTTGGCCAGGACCTTACCGTCGCCGACGAAGACGCGCTGGCTGCTCTGCGCCGGGGCCGCGTCGGCGTGGTATTCCAGAGCTTTCACCTGATCCCGACCATGACCGCGATTGAAAACATCCAGGTTCCGCTGGAGATCGCCGACCATGCCGATCCTGTAGCGCGTGCGTCCGAGATGCTCGCCGCCGTCGGCCTCGCCGACCGCGCGCGGCACTATCCGGCACAGCTTTCCGGCGGCGAACAGCAGCGCGTCGCTCTGGCACGCGCCCTCGCGCCCGGCCCAGAACTTCTGCTCGCAGATGAGCCGACCGGGAACCTCGACGGCGAAACCGGCACGCAGGTGACCGACCTGATGTTCGAACTCGCCCGGCAGTTCGGCGCGACGCTGATCCTCGTCACGCACTCCGATGTTCTGGCCGAGCGATGCAGCCGGATGGTCCGCCTGTCCGACGGGCGGATCGCGGCATGACCGATATCGCACCGGACGCGCCGGTCGCGGCGGGGCCAGTTCCGTCATCCGCCGAGCGCGGCGGGTTCAACGCTCTGCGATTCGCATGGACAGCGGCTCTGCGCGAACTGCGCGGCGGGCTCTCCGGGTTCCGGGTCTTTCTCGCCTGCCTGATCCTCGGCGTCGGCGGCATCGCGGCGGTGGGATCGGTCACCACGGCGATCGAACGCGGCCTTGCGGCCGAAGGCCAGTCGATCCTCGGCGGCGACGCAGCACTCACCTTTTCCTATCGCTTCGCCTCGGACGAGGAACGCGCGTGGATGGCCGAGCGCGGCAAGGTTGTCGAAATGGTCTCAATGCGGTCCTTGCTGCGCAAGGGCGAAGAGCGCGCCCTGGCCGAGGTCAAGGGCGTGTCGTCAGGCTACCCGCTTTACGGTGAGGCGATCGTCGCTGGCGGCACTGACCTAATGAACGCGCTCGCGCCGGTCGACGGCATCCATGGTCTGGTGACGGAACGTATCCTGGCCCAGCGCCTCGATCTGCAACCGGGCGACGAGGTCAAGGTCGGCGGCGGCGCATTCATCTTTCGCGGCGTTCTCGCGCAGGAGCCCGACCGGGCCTCCGGAGGGTTTGCCATGGGCCCTCGCGTGATGACATCGGTCGACGGCCTGCGTGAGGCAGGCATGCTGCAGGCGGGCGTGCTGTTTCAGGCCGGATACAGGCTGAAACTCGCCGAGACAGGCAATCTCGACAACACTGAGGCTGAGTTCGAACAGGCGTTCCCGGAAGCTGGTGCCCGCTGGAACGACCGGCGCAACGCGGCACCTGGCATCAACCGCTTCGTCGACAGGCTCGGTGCATTCCTGACCATCGTCGGCATCGCGGCGCTGGCGGTCGGCGGTGTCGGGATCGGCGCAGCCGTGCGCGGATATCTGACCCGGAAGGTCCCGACGATAGCCGCGCTCCGGACGCTCGGGGCTACGGCGGGCACCGTCTTCTCGATCTATCTGATCCAGATCGGCCTGATCGCCGCTTTGGGGATCACCATCGGCGTCGGCATCGGCGGCGGCCTTGTCGCGCTGCTCGGCCCGATCTTCGCCAAGAACCTGCCGGTCCCCGCCGAATTCACTCTCTACCCTGTGCCACTAGCCGAGGCCGCACTGTTCGGCGCGCTTGCGGCGATGCTGTTCACGCTCTGGCCGCTTGCATGGTTGCGCCGGGTGAAGCCCGCGCAGCTCTTCCGCAACGCGGTCGACCCACAACAGATCTGGCCCGGCTGGCAGATCCTGCTCGCGCTCGTTCTTCTGGCGGCTGCCCTGGTCGGTGCGATCATCGGGCTGTCGGCGACGCCCAAGCTCGCGGCCTGGTGTCTCGGCGGCATCGCCGCTGCATTCGTGATGCTGCGCGCACTGGGATGGCTTTGCGCCCGGGCTGCACGCAGGCTCTCCCATTCGACATTGGCGCAGCGTCGCCCGGGCCTCCGGCTTGCGCTTGGCGCCATCGGCGCGCCCTCGGCGGGAACACCCGGCGTGGTGCTCGCGCTCGGCCTCGGCCTCGGCGTCCTCGCCGCCATCGCCCAGATCGACCACAACATGCAGAAGCTCCTCCATGACCAGTTGCCCGAGGACGCTCCTGCCTTCTTTTTCGTCGACATCCAGTCCGCCCAACTCGACCCATTCACGGCGCAGGTCATGGACATCGACGGCACGGAACGGCTCGAGACAGCACCAATGCTGCGCGGTATCCTGACGGGTCTGAACGGCATTCCCGCCAAGGAAGCCAAGATCGACCCGGCAGGCGCATGGGTACTGCGAGGCGATCGCGGCGTCTCCTACGCAGCAACCGTTCCGGCCGGCGTTGTCGTGACTGAAGGCGAATGGTGGGAGGCGGACTACAGCGGTCCGCCGCTCGTCAGCTTTGCCGAGGAGGAGGGCCGGGAACTCGGCCTGTCCATCGGCTCGACGATCACCGTGAACATCCTCGGACGTCCGATCACCGCCGAGGTCGCGAACTTCCGCAAGGTCGAATGGCGCGGCATGGGTATCAACTTCCTGATGATCCTCTCGCCAGGAGCGCTCGCCGGCGCGCCGCACACGCACATCGCGACGCTCTATGCCGATCAGAACGCCGAGGCGCCGGTGATGCGCGCGGTCAGCCAGGAAATGCCCAACGTCACGCCCGTCCTGGTGCGCGAACAGATCGATACGGTCTCGGAATCGCTCGGCAAGCTCGGAACCGCGACCCGCTGGGGCGCGCTTGCCGTCCTGCTGACCGGCCTGGCCGTCCTGATCGGCACCGCCGCCGCAGGCGAGGAACGGCGCACCTCCGAGGCTGCGATCCTGAAAGTGCTCGGGGCCTCGCGACGGGCCATCCTCGGGTCTTTTGCGCTTCGGGCCGCCCTGACAGGCGCCATCGCGGGGATCGTCGCCCTCTTCTGGGGGTCGCTGTCGGCGTGGTCGGTGATGAACTACGTCTTCGAGACGCCGTTCTCGCTGCCGCTCGGCAGCACCGTCGCAATCATCCTCGGCGGTGCCGCCCTCAGCCTTCTGGCCGGGCTCGGGTTCGCGCTCGGTCCTCTTCGGCGCAAACCGGCGGGTGTTCTCAGAACGGCCGCAGGCTAGCGGAAACTCCCGCACGAAATCACGCGATGATAGGCTCCTCCGCAATCGGAGGAGACGGCTATGTTCGACATCATCCAACTGCTCGCGACGGTCATCGGTCTGGGACTGGTGATCTACCAGCTGCGCCGGGACAGCATCTGGAACCGTACCACCAAGGCACACGAAACGCTCAACGGTATGGTCAGCGGCGATTTCGTCGAAATCCTCGACGAACTTCTGATCGAGTTCGACTGGGACATCGTTGCGCCCGGTCAAGGATACTCTGAGACGAAGAACCGGATCGAGACCGGCTCCGACGCTTCATCGGTCGTGCGCATGACGGCGCGCATGGTGCACCTCCTGCGAATTCTCGAGACAATCACGATCAGCGTGAAAAAGGGCCTGGTCGACGAGCAGATCTGCAGGGAATACCTGTTCAGCATCCTGATCAACGTCCACCGCAACACCAAAGAGTTCATCGCGAACGAGCGGGTCCGACGTGAGAACCCGGCGATCTTCGAACACGTCGAGGAATACGCACAGAGCTGGGCGCGGGGCTAGGTCGCGCCTTTCAAGGTGCCGGGAAGCTGCGCGGACGCAGGCCGGAGTGCAGCCAGCAGACGTAATCGTAGATCGAGAACACGGGCAGTCCGGTCTCTCGCGCGATGTCCGCCTGATAGGGCGGCATGTTCGTGCATTCCAGGACGATGGCTCCGACTTCCGGGTGCGCATCGCAAAGCGCCCGACTGGCGGACAGAAGGTCATCCCGCGATGCGCTCACATCAAGGGTCACCTCGTTGCCGAGAATCGCCCGCGAGAACTCGCGGCCACCCTCGGTTCCGACGACCGGAAGGTCCAAAGGGCATCCGGCACCTTTCAAATGCTCCGGCGTGAGCGATTCTCGCGAAATCGTGATCAGGCCGACCCGCTTGCCCGGCGGCAGCATCGCTTGCACCAGCGGCACCTGCATCAGCGCCGATGTCGCGACGGGCACCGATAGCGCCTCGGACACTTCCCACTGGAACAGCGCGAGAAACCCGCAATTCGTAGTGATGAGTTCCGCCCCCTGCCGGATCAGGTCGCGACCCGCATCGATGAATGGCTCGAGCATCCCCTCGGCGCCCCGGCGCACGACCCGGTCCGGCGACGCCGCCTCGACCACCCTGTAGAGCACCGGAAACGGCCACGTCTCCGCATTTCCCATGTCGCCGGGAATCCTCGGGAACTGCGCTTCGAGCATCAAGATCCCGATCGGCGACCCGTAAACCTGTTTACCACCCTTCGCGATCATGCCCGGCCCACGTTGACTCCGACGAATATCAATCGTCTTGTTTTTCGATACGGGGCGCCCGGTCCGAATGCAAAAGGATCCTCGCATGACCATCTCGAAGATGGAGGTCTTCCTCCTGCCGCTGTCCGTTCGCGCCGTGCGGGCCCACGGGATCGGCGAGGTCGCGGGCAGCATCGACACGGTCCTGCTGCGGGTCGAGGCAGAGGATGGCCACATCGGATGGGGTGAGGCCGCGCCCTGGGCCGTTTTCACCGGCACGGCCGAGGCGGCAGTCGCAGCGCTTGACCGGTATCTGCGCCCGCTCGTCATCGGCGCCGAGCCCTCCGAGATTGCAGGCATCATGGACCGCGCCGACCGGGTGCTGACCGGCCATCCCGAGGCGAAAGCCGCGCTGGAGACGGCTTTGCTGGACCTTGTGGGCAGACAACGCGGCGTTCCGGTCTGGGCGCTGCTCGGCGGGCGATGCCGCGATCAGATCCCTCTCAGTGTGTCGGTCGCCGACCCCGACTGGGACCGAGACCGCCTGTTCGTCGAGCGCATGGTCGACGGCGAGGGCGTGCGTCTTCTCAAGCTCAAGACCGGGTTCGCCGAGCACCGCTTCGACCTGATGCGCGCCGAGGAGATCCGCACCCGCTGGCCCGAGGTTGACCTGCGCATCGACTACAATCAGGGCCTCGATCCGCGCGACGCCCTTAGACCCCTGCGCGATTTCGACACAATGGGCCTGGCCTTCATCGAGCAACCGGTTGCAGCGAAACAGTGGGAGTGCATGGCCGAGATCAAACGCGCGCTCGACACGCCGCTGCTCGCGGACGAGTCCGTCTTCTCGCCCGAGGACATGCTGCGCGCCGCGCATGGCGGCATCGCCGACGCGGTTTCGGTCAAGATCATGAAGTGCGGCGGGCCGCGCACCGGCCTCGTGATTGCCCGGATGGCCGAGGCGGCCGGGTGGGGCGCTTATGGCGGGGACATGTTCGAGACGGGGATCGCCCATCTGGCCGGTACGCACATGATCGCAGCCGCGCCGTCGATCAGTCTGGGCTGCGAATACTACCACGCAAGACATCACCTTGAATTCGATACACTTAGTAAACCTTTTCCAGATACTGGTGGAACGGTGTATGTCCCGGAGGGTCCGGGGCTTGGGATCGATGTGAATGAAGAACTTGTGCGCGCGCAATGCCGGTTGCACTGCATCTAAGAGGCTAATAACATCTTCGTCCGAGCGGAAAGAATTTAACGCTTAAGCACCGGACGAAGATCCATCGGAGGCACGAATGAGAAACCTTCTTGCAATGACTGCCGCGATCGCGTTGAGCGGCGGTGCGGCGCTGGCCGAGAAATGGGATATGCCCATGGCCTATGCCGACTCCAACTACCACAGTCAGGTTGGCAAGGAGTTCGCGCAGTGCGTAACCACCGGAACCGGTGGCGAGATTGAGATTACCGTTCACGCAGGCGGATCGCTCTTCAAGGGCAACGAGATCAAGCGCGCCGTCCAAACCGGACAGGCGCCGATCGGTGAACGCCTGCTCAGCGCGCACCAGAATGAAAACGCCGTGTTCGGCGTCGACTCCGTTCCGTTCCTCGCGACCACGTTTGAGGACTCCGCGCGGCTCTGGGAAGCGGCGCGGCCGACCTATGAACGCCTGCTCGACGAACAGAACCTCGTGCTGCTTTACGCAACGCCGTGGCCGCCGCAGGGCCTCTATTTCAAGAAGCAGGTGAATTCGACGGCCGACATGAAGGGGATCAAATTCCGGTCCTACAACTCGTCGACCGCGCGTCTGGCGGAACTGACGGGCATGCTTCCGGTGCAGATCGAAGCGGCTGAGATCAGCCAGGCGTTCGCGACGGGCGTTGCCGAGTCGATGATTTCCTCGGGCGCGACCGGCTATGACCGGAAGGTGTGGGAGCATCTGACCCACTTCTACGAGGTCGACGCCTGGATGCCGCGCAACCATGTCTTCGTGAACAAGGACACCTGGGCAGGCGTCTCCGATGCGAACAAGAACGTGATCCGCGGCTGTGCCACGCTCGCCGAGTATGCTGGCCACTGGCGCGCCGTGCAGTACACCGACTTCACGCTGAACGGCCTGCGCGCCGGCGGAATGTCGGTGGGTCCGGCGAACGACACGCTGGTCGGCGAACTGAACGAGATCGGCCAAACCATGGCTTCGGAATGGTCGGAAGCGGCCGGCTCTGAAGGTCAGGCCATCATCGACGCTTTCCGCACAAACTGATCGATAAAGATCTGCCGCTGACACGCAGGCGGCAGACCGAAATGCGCCGCGCGCCCCGAACGGGGGTGCCTTGTCGGAGGCCCGGGTGACGATCGCTGACCTGGAAAGCGCTCCCGGAATATACGGTTCGCGATCGCCTCTCGCCGGACCCTGTCAGCTTTATCCCTCCGATTTCCCCGCCGCTCTCGAACCCAAAGACGCGTTTCGGTGTCTTGATGGAAGTGCCGGCAGTTCAGATCCTGATCCCAAAGCCTTTCTGCGCACGCCACACTGGATCGCACCAGTCTCAGAAGCTCCGATACCCGCCCACGGAAACCGTAGGGATTTTCCTAATCTTCTGCAGTTAAGAAGACGACCTCCGACTGCGCTGCGCCAACCGGCATCAGATCACATTCCTCCAGAACGGACTGCACCATGAAGATTGCGGCTGATCTCCTGCTCGATCCGGTTTCATTCCTGATCATCGCGATCTGCGTTTGCGGGCTCGCACTCGGGTTGCGCTACCGTGCGCCACGCGTCCTCGACGCCCTCTATGTTGCGGGCGGCATCGCGGGCGCGTTATTCCTGATTGCAATCCTCCTGATCATCCTGATGAACATGGGCGCACGCTGGCTCCTGATCCCGTTCCCGGGATCGACGGACTACGCCGGATACTGCATGGCCGCATCGTCGTGCTTCGCGCTTGCTTACGCGCTGAACAAGGGAGCGCACATCCGGGTCAACCTCGTGCTGGGCCGCCTCGGAAGCTGGCGGCGCTACGGCGAAATCTGGTGCTACGGGGTCGCTGCCCTCATGTCGCTGGTCTTCGCGCGCTATGCCATCAAGGCGAACATCTGGTCCGAAAAGCTGAACGACATCAGCCAGGGACAGGACAAGACCGAGCTCTGGGTCCCACAACTCTCGATGACCATCGGTGCCGTCCTGCTGGCGATAGCGCTTGTCGACCATCTGATACGCCTGCTTCTGACGGACCATGACGGGGTCGAGAGAGCAGCAATGGGCGAGGGAGAAGCCTGATGACCATCTCGACTTCTCCGACCATCCAGATCCCGCCCGTCAACCGCCGCGTTGTCGGCGCCGTGCTCTCGGTCGCGCTCGGCCTCGGCGCCTGGTTCCTCCTCCATTCGATGGGCGAGGAAGACGTCTGGGCGAAAACCGGCCTCTTCCTCTTCATCCTGTTTTTCCTGCTCGGCTCGGGCGTCTGGGTCGGCCTCGCGCTGATGGCCGTCGCGTATGTCGGGCTCGACGTGTTCGTCCCCGGCATCGCCGGCGACCGAATGCTCACGACAATCTGGACCTCGTCGTCATCCTGGACGCTCACGGCGCTTCCGCTCTTCATCTGGATGGGCGAGGTGCTGTTCCGCACGCGCCTCAGCGAAGACATGTTCCGCGGCCTGAGCCCCTGGATGGCCGGTCTGCCGGGCGGCTTACTGCACACCAATGTCGTCGGATGCACCGTCTTCGCCGCCGTGTCCGGGTCCTCGGCCGCAACCCTGACCACCGTCGGCAAGATGTCGATCCCGGAGCTGCGCCGCCGCGGCTATCCCGAGTTCATGACCATCGGCACGCTGGCAGGCTCAGCCACCCTTGGCCTGATGATCCCGCCCTCGCTCACGCTGATCGTCTACGGCGTGACGATCAACGAGTCGATCACCAAGCTGTTCATCGCCGGCATCGTCCCGGGCCTCGTGCTCGCCGCGATGTTCATGGGTTACTGCGCGGCGTGGTACTACGCGTTTCCCTCGCAACGCCCGGAGCGCGATCCCGGCATGTCGTTCCGCGAGAAGCTTTGGAATTCGCGCTTTCTGATCCCGGTCATCTGCCTGATCCTTGCAGTCATCGGATCAATGTACATGGGCCT
The DNA here is from genome assembly GCA_039184865.1 of Pseudomonadota bacterium. Lineage (GTDB taxonomy): Bacteria > Pseudomonadota > Alphaproteobacteria > Rhodobacterales > Rhodobacteraceae > Thermohalobaculum. The sequence goes on from JBCDAV010000003.1 coordinate 99,510, forward strand.
CGCCACGCCGACCGAGGCTGCGGCCATCGGCGTTGTCGGCGCCCTGATCCTTGCAGCACTGCAGGGCTCGCTCAACTGGCGCACGTTCACCGAGAGCCTGATGGGCGCGACGCGGACATCGGCTATGATCGCGCTGATCCTCATGGGCGCGGCCGCCCTCGCGCAGAGCATGGGCTTCACCGGTCTGCCGCGGGCCCTGGCCGAATGGATCGCCTCGATGGATCTCAGCGTCTTCACGCTGATCGCAGCACTGACGATCTTCTTCATCATCATCGGATGCTTCCTCGACGGGATCTCCTCGGTCGTCCTGACGATGGCCGTCATCGAGCCGATGGTGAACATCCCGGCGTTCCAGGATCTCGGCTTCAGCATGATCTGGTTCGGGATCTTTGTCGTGGTCGTCGTCGAGATGGCCCAGATCACGCCGCCGATCGGGTTCAACCTGTTCGTCCTTCAGGGCATGATCGGCAAGGAGATCGGATATATCGCGAAGACGGCGATCCCGATGTTCCTGATCATGGTGCTGATGGTCGCGATCCTGGTGGTCTTCCCCGAGCTCGCAACATGGCTGCCGGACACCGCGCGCACCACGCCGGGCTAGACGCATGGCATTAACCACGGAGTGGATTTCAGTGTCCCGAGCCGGCCTATCGCGCGAAGCCGTTCTTCCAGACTGTGGAACCGGTTTGCGACCGATCTCACTTGAAAGCGGGCGGTAAACCTCCGATATTCGCGCTTGAGCGGCTTGAGAGGGTGGCCGCGCTACGGCAACACCAGTTCAGAGGGTTAGACATGGCACAGAGAGAGTACATGCAGAGCGCGACGGTCGCCCGGTCGGCCGAGATTGATCGCGGTCTCCAGACATACATGAGCAAGGTCTATGCGCTGATGGCAGGCGCGATGGTCATCACCGGCCTCGTCGCCTACATCGTCGGCATGGACTTTAAGGCAGCCGTCAACGGCCAGCCGACCACGGTCCTGCCGGTCGGCGTGCTCGAGACGATGTTCACATCGCCGGTCCGCTACATCATCATGATCGCCCCGCTGGCGTTCATCTTCGGCTTCGGCGCGATGATCAATCGGATGTCCGCGTCAACAGCGCAGATGGTCTTCTGGGCCTTCGGCGCAGTCATGGGCCTCTCGATCTCGTGGATCTTCGCTGTCTTCACCGGCGTGTCGATCGCCCAGACGTTTTTCGTCACGGCAATCGCCTTCGGCGGCCTGTCGATCTGGGGCTACACGACCAAGAAGAACCTGTCCGGCATGGGCACGTTTCTGATGATGGGCGTCATCGGCCTGATCGTCGCCTCGGTGGTCAACCTGTTCCTTGAGAGCACGGCACTGCACTTCGCGATCTCGGCGATCGGCGTTCTGATCTTTGCCGGCCTGACCGCCTATGACACGCAGAACATCAAGAACACTTACCTGGCGATGCGTTCGACGCCTGGCGGTGAAGAGTACCTGGAGAAAGGCGCGATCATGGGCGCGCTGAGCCTCTACATCAACTTCATCAACATGTTCATGTTCCTGCTGCAGTTCCTCGGCGACCGCGAGTAAACCGCAGCACCAGAACGACACGGAACGCCCCGCCATGCGCGGGGCGTTCTGCTTTTTGCGGCAGGGAATTCAGCCCGCGCAGGAAACGCAATTGGCGGCACAGGGGTCGAGATCGAGGCGCCCGACAGGTATTTCGTCGCCGCACGCCTGACACCAGCCGAATTCGTCCTCGTCCATCCGTCTCAGTGCCGCCGTGATCGCCTTGCGGCGACCGGCGCGCCGCCGCGCCTGAGCGGTCGCCATCGCCTGCTGCTGCATCGCATCCATGCGGCTGAGCCGACCGACGGATGTCTGATCCAGCTCGACCGGCGCACGGTCCTCCTCGGTGGCGAGGTCCGCCGAGTCCAGATCGACAAGCTCCTGATCCAGCCGTTCACGGAATTTGATGAGCAAGAGCCTGTCCATCTGTGGTATTTATTCGCGAACGGCCCTATCTCGCAACAACGGGCCGAAACTGGAGGATGCCATGCCTGCCGATCTGAAACCACGCTTCGACGACCCGCGGGTCGATCCGGTCTGGACGACGATCCGCGCGGAGGCCGAGCAGATGGCGGCAGGCGAGCCGCTGATGGCCTCGATGGTCCACGCCGCCGTCCTGAACCACAAGACGCTGGAAGACGCGCTGAGCTACCGGATCGCAGACAAGCTGGCCTCTCCGGAAATGCCGGCACTGCTGATCCGCGAGCTCTGCGACCAGGCGCTGGCCGACCAGCCCGAGATCGGCATCGCGGCGCGCGCGGACGTCATGGCGATCCGCGACCGCGACCCGTTCTGCCACCGCATGGTCCAGCCGCTGATGTACTTCAAGGGTTTTGTCGGCGTACAGTCCTACCGGGTCTCGCACTGGCTCTGGACGCACGGCCGCAAGGACCTCGCGATGTTCATTCAGATGCGCTGCTCCGAACTCTTCGGCATCGACATCAATCCCGGCGCCCGGATCGGACGCGGGCTGATGATCGACCACGCCCATTCCATCGTGATCGGTGAAACGGCGGTCGTCGGCGATGACGTCTCGCTCCTGCATGGAGTGACGCTCGGCGGCAATGGCAAGGACACCGGCGACCGGCACCCGAAGATCGGCGACGGCGTTTTGATCGGCGCGGGCGCCAAGGTGCTCGGCAACATCCGCGTCGGCAACTGCTCGCGCATCGCCGCAGGCTCGGTGGTCCTCAAGGAAGTCCCGCCTTGCAAGACCGTCGCCGGCATCCCGGCGCGCATCGTCGGCGAGGCCGGCTGCGACCGCCCGAGCCACTCGATGGATCACGTGATGGGCGGGTTTGCCGAAGCGGATGTCGAGAACATCGTTCCAGACTGCTGACGGCAACTGCGGTGCGGATGTTTTCCGCGACCTGGGTGCGACCGGCCCGCGAGTCGCTAGAGCAAGGTGCGACCGTCCGCTTGCGGCGTTTCGACCTCGTCTTCTTCTTCGGGTGGCAAATTCGCCCGCTCGCGCCGACGTCGAACCATTTCTTGGTAGAGTTTCTGCCGACGGTCCGCCTCTTCAGTTTCGCGCTTCCTTAGGCGGCGCAACGTGCGGATCCGGACGATGGCCGCCAGAACGAACAACGCTATCCCGCCGAGTTCCAGAACGTGGTTCATCCGAAACGGTCCAACCGCCAGATTGATGAAGCGATCGAAATGATGTGCGCCCGCGGCCCGCATCGCTATGAAGCTGAGCAGCGCCAAAAGACCGGTGAACAGCAAGACATTTCGCAGAAATGCGCGGCGGAGCAGCAAGACCAGCAGCAAAAAAATCGCGAGGCCACCACCCGCGATCGCATAAATGAAGGTTTCCTGCAGTGCCCGCCGATCCTCGTACCAGCCGTTCAGCTTGGCGTGGCAGCGTCCGGCTGCCGTCAGGAAAGACTGCAGATCCAGTTGCTTGTTCACTGCCAAGAACGCCAGAAGGACGGCACAGCCGACCCAAAGCCAGCGCTCTCCCCCGCTCAGCCGCACGGACGTCGAAGCGATCAACAGTGCGGCAATGACGTATGCACCCACTGTAAACCAGCCAAGTGGCGTTGGATCACCGATGGTCGGCGACCAGTCGGCGAAGACGCATTCGGTCAATGCGGGTTCGAACATGTATCCAGCCGGGCTTAAGACGAGGCGGGTGCGCTATACCACATCCTTTGCCGGTATGCTCGGGTCAGCCTCGACGGCGACGGCGCCCGCCGCGCCCGCCGGCACCCGCCTCGCCGGGCTTCGGTGCCGGCTTGTTGAACTTGATCCAGCTGCCGCCGGCAGGATCGTGGTTCAGCAGGAAGTCGGCCGCCTTGATGGCCTCGATCTCCTTCGAGGGGGTCGCCGAGCGCGAGGTCAGACCGATCAGCGGCGCCAAGGCCGCGGGATCGACGCCTTCGGGTATCGTGATCCCCAGCGCCTGCAGTTCCGCGACACGCTCGGCCATCTTCTTGTCCGAAGCGCCAAGCTGCACCGGGTTCATGATCGCCGAGGTCATGCCATGCGACGCCGCCATCGGCAGAAACGCATTGTTAATGCCGTGCCGGTTCGGCAGGCCGAACGAGATGTTCGACGCACCGCAGGTCGTGTTCACGCCCAACTCGTCGTGCAGGCGGCGGACAAGCGTGAAGACCTGCTCCCCGGCGGTTGCCATCGCGCCGATCGGCATCACCAGCGGATCGACCACGATGTCATTAGCCGGGATGCCGAAATCAGCCGCGCGCTCGACGATCTTCTTGGCGACGGCAAAACGGACCTCCGGATCCTCGGAGATGCCGGTATCGTCGTTCGAGATCGCCACGACCGGCACGTTGTATTTCTTGACCAGCGGCAGCACGATCTCCAACCGCTCTTCCTCGCCGGTGACAGAGTTCAGCAGCGGACGCCCCTCGGCCGCCTGCAAACCGTTCTCCAGCGCGCCGGGAACCGAGCTGTCGATGCACAGCGGCACATCTGTCAGCACCTGAATGCGCTCGACCAGTTCCTTCATCAGCGGCGGCTCGACGAAGTTGTTGTCCGCATAGCGCGGGTCCTGGGCCATCTTGTTGGTGAAGACGGCACCCGAATTCACGTCCAGCACGTCGGCGCCACAGGCAACCTGCTCCATTACGTCCTTCTCGACGGTGGTGAAGTTGCCTTCCTCGAGCTCGGCGGCCAGCTTCTTGCGGCCCGTCGGATTGATCCGCTCGCCGATCACGCAGAACGGTTCATCGAAGCCGATGACAACGGTTTTCGATTTCGACTCGATGACTGTGCGGGTCATGGCCGCTCCTTCATGTTCGCGCAAGTGGGATGGTCCGGGCCGCTGTCTGGCCCGGTCAGAGGGTCGGAGTCAAGAAAGCGTCAGGCCGTTGCCGCCTGGAGGGAGCCCGCCGGGCGCCCGAACTCGTCGCAGAACTCGGCGGTCTTCTTGATGCCGCCGAGCGGGAAGAAGTGGACCTGCTCAATGCCGAAACCCGGATTCGCCGCCTTATAGGCCGCAAGTTCACTCAGGATCTCTTCCGGTGTGAACGGCAGGACGAGCTTGGAGACGTCCTTGGCACGGCGCTGCAGAACGCGCAGCGACGGCCCGACCCCGCACGCCATGGCGAACTTGATCATCGTCTGGAGCTTCGCCGGACCGGCGATCCCGATATGGACCGGAAGCCGGATGCCCTCGGCCTGCATCCGGTTGACCCACTCGATCACCGGCTCGGCCTCGAAGCAGAACTGCGTCGCAATCGCCATCTCGGCATCGGTCCGGTCAGAGAAAGCCTGCTTCCAGCGCAGCGCCTCCGAGACTTTCTGGTCGGTCCCGTCCGGGTCGATGTCCTTGTTGCCCTCGGGGTGCCCGGCGACATGCAGGCGCTTGAAGCCGGCGGCGTCGAACAGACCCGTTTCGAGCAGTTCCATCGAGTTGTCGAAATCGCCGGTCGGCGCGTCGTAACCGCCTGCCAGCAGAAGTGCCTGGTCGATCCCGGCCTCGCCCTGATAGCGCGCGATCCACTCGGCAAGCTGATCGCGCGACGCGATCCCGCGCGCCGGGAAGTGCGGCATGACCGGGAAGCCCTCGCCTGCGATGCGCCTGGCAGTCGCGACCATATCCTCGATGGGCGTGCCCTCGATGTGCGCGATGTAGACCCGGGTGCCTTCGGGAAGGATCTCGGCAAAGCTTTCGATCTTCTCGGCGGTGCGCGGCATCACCTCGATCGAGAAGCCCTGCAGGAAGTCGGCAAGCTCTCCGTTTCCCGTCGCCGGGGCGGTCTTGCGAGAGAACAGGTTGATGATGCTCGCCATGGTCTTCAGTCCTCAGCCCGCGGTTCCAGCCCAGCCTTCGTTTGCAATCAACGCCTTGATTCGATCGGTGTCGTATTCCGCTTCCAGCCGCGCCGCCGTAGCGTTTGCGACTTCCTGTGCGTCACCTTCGACCACGCCGCCGTCGGCCTCGCGCCACTCTGCGATATAGGCATCGTCGTCCCGGGCGCCGACCTTCATGGCGCAACGATCAATCGCCTGTTCGAAGCGTTCCGGAAGGCTGGCCTTGATCGCACGGCGACCCTTGCCGATTTTGACCATCGACGGAATGTCACGCCAAAAGACGATCGTCATATTCGCCATAAGCCGAGGACCCTTCCCGCTCTCGCATTCGACCTTAGTCACACCATCTGTTGATTCATCGCGCGATTTCGACCCGCGCGCATATGCTTGCGACATCTCGGTCAATATTTGACTTAAATGGGGATGCGGTGCTTACAAGTAGCACGCGAACACGGGAATTTGTGTTGCATTGCAGCACTTTCCCGCCTGCGACAGTGTTAGTCGGTATCGCGCCTTGAACTGTCGCATTCCGGCCGGTATAATATACGGCACAAGCAGCCACTGGCTGGGCATCGTATATGCCAGGGGCCGTACCTTCAGACCAAAGGAGTGTCAGATGACACCTGTCGTGAATGGTGCGGGATCCGAGCCCCGCATCAGTTTCGAGTTCTTTCCGCCGAAGTCGCCTGCGGCAAGCATGGCGCTGTGGCGTGCGGTGGAACGGCTGGCGCCGCTGGGGCCGGATTTCGTCTCGGTCACCTATGGGGCCGGCGGGACAACCCGTGATCGGACATTGTCGGCGATTCTTGCGATCCGCGACCGCGCGCGGCTCGATGTGGCCGGACATCTGACCTGTGTGGGTGCCTCGCGCGACGAGGTTCTCAACGTCGCCCGAGCCTATGCCAAGCTCGGCTGCCGCCGTATCGTCGCCCTGCGCGGCGATGCGCCCAAGGATGCGAGCGAATGGACAGCCCACCCTGACGGCTTCTCTGGCTCGGTCGAACTGATCGAGGCGTTGGCCGAGATGAACCGCTTCCAGATCTGGGTCGCAGCCTACCCCGAGAAGCACCCCGAAGCCGCCGACATGAACGCGGACATCGAACACCTGAAGCGCAAGATCGACGCCGGTGCGTCCGGAGCGATCACGCAATTCTTCTTCGAGAACGACTTCTTCTACCGGTTCCGCGATGCGGCGGCGGCGGCGGGCATCGACGCGCCGATCGTGCCGGGCGTCCTGCCGGTCGAGAACTTCGACCGGATGAAGGGCTTCGCCGGGCGCTGCGGCACGCACATCCCAGCCTGGATGCACAAGGCGTTCGGCAATGCCGAGGACGAGGAGAGCCACGACATGCTCTCGGTCGCGGTCTGCACCGAGCAGTGCGACGACCTCATCTCCAACGGGGTCGAGCAGGTCCACCTCTACACCATGAACAAGCCGGACCTGCCTTACCAGGTCTGCTCGGCGCTTGGTGTGCAGACGGTCCCGATGCAGGTCGCCGCAAGCTGCGGCTGAAGCCCACGGCCGACACCAAACGGTGCGGCCGAGCGACAACGCGAGGGACAGCCCTGCCCCTCGCCACGCAGAACCGTTCAGGTTTTGCGATTTCCGGCTCACATTCTCTGCAAAAGACGATACAGCTACGGGTCAGCGACAGCCTTGAAGCCGGAACCCGTGTCAGCACCGGAGCACAATCGCAGACGAACAGACCACCCGGGGGGCCGCGGACATCGGTCATCCGGGCGCGGCGGACGTTCGCGCGGCGACGGCCCGATCGCCGCACTCGATCTCGGCACCAACAATTGCCGCCTGCTGGTCGCGCGCCCTGACGGCACCGGCTTCTCGGTGATGGATGCGTTCTCGCGCGCGGTCCGGCTCGGCGAAGGCGTCGAGACCTCGAACCTGCTGTCCGAGGAAGCCCAGTCCCGCGCCCTCAAGGCGCTTCGGATCTGCGCCGGCAAGATCCGACACCACCGCGTCAAGGATCACCGCATCGTCGCGACCGAGGCCTGCCGCCGCGCCGAGAACGGCCGCGACTTCGTGCGCCGCGTCAATCGCGAAACCGGCCTGAGCATGGACATCATCACGCCAGAGGAGGAAGCGCGGCTCGCCGTCGCCGGCTGCGCGCCGCTGATCGATCCCGAGGCCGAGCAACTGCTCGTCTTCGACATCGGCGGCGGGTCGACCGAACTGATCTGGATCGACATGTCCGGCACGCCGTCGTCGCGGCGCGAGAACCTCGTCCGCGCGCTGGCCCCGCTCGGCAAGGGGCGGCGCGAGACCGACACCGCCCGGGCCGCGGCCGCACACATCGCCGACTGGATCTCGGTCCCCATGGGCGTCTCGACCTTGCACGACCGCTTCGCGCACATCGGGGACGACGCGCAGCGCTTCACCAGCATGTCCTGGCACTTCGAGGAACGACTCGCGCCCTTCGGCCTCTACGATGCCTACGACAAGGCCGCCCTGACCGAGCGCATGCAGATCATCGGCGTCTCGGGCACCGCGACGACCTTCGGCGCGCTGCATCTCGGCCTGAAGACCTATGACCGCTCGAAGGTCGACGGCCTCTGGCTGCCCGCTGACGGTGCGGCCGACGTCGCAGACCGGCTGATCTCGATGGCACAGGGCGACAGGGCGATCCATCCCGGCATCGGCCGCGGCCGGTCCTCTCTCGTGATCTCCGGCTCGGCCATCCTGATGACGATCCTGCGGCTCTGGCCCGTCGACAGGATCCGCATCGCCGACCGCGGCCTGCGCGAGGGCATCCTGTACGGGCTGATCCAGGAACGCCGCGACCGGAAAGCCGGGGCATGAAGAAATCCGGCGGCTCGAAGGGCAGCTCGAAGAACCGGGCGAAGAATACCTCGGGGCGCGGCACGCGCGAGTTGCGCACGCGGGTCAAGACCGCGAAAGGGCGGAAGATCTCGTCGACACGCTGGCTCGACCGCCAGCTCAACGATCCCTACGTGGCGGCGGCGAAACGCGACGGCTATCGCAGCCGCGCCGCATACAAGCTGATCGAACTGGACGACAAGCTGCGCTTTCTCGTGCCCGGCGCGCGCGTCGTCGATCTCGGCTGCGCGCCTGGCGGCTGGTGCCAGGTCGCCGTCAAGCGCGTCAATGCGCTCGGCGAGACCTCCCGAAAGGCCAAGGGCACGGTGCTCGGCGTCGACATGCAGCCGGTCGAGGCGATCGCCGGGGCCGAACTGATGGAGCTCGACTTTCTCGAAGACGATGCAGATGAGAAAGTGAAGGCAGCACTCGGCGGCACCGCAGACGTGGTGCTGTCGGACATGGCCGCCTTCGCCTCGGGTCACCGCGCGACCGATCACCTTCGGATCATCGCGCTGGCCGAGACCGCCGCCTACTTCGCCTTCGACGTGCTGGAGCCGGGCGGCGCCTTCGTCGCCAAGGTCCTTCAGGGCGGGACCGAGGGCGAATTGCTCACGCTCCTGAAACAGCGCTTCGCCAAGGTCGTCCACATGAAGCCGCCCGCGTCGCGCTCGGACAGCGCCGAGATGTTCGTCGTCGCGACCGGGTTCCGCGCAAACCAGTAACGCTCAGCCCCGTCAGACGGCGCCGAGCAGAAAAGCGCTCTGCGATCAGCTCTCGATGAAGTCTCGGATAACCCGCGTGGCGCGCTCGGTCTCGTCGCCGACGATCCCGTGCCCGCTCGCGCTGAACCGCTCGAAGATCGGCTGGCACCCGGTCAGGCGCGACACGATCTCCTCGCTGAAGACAATCGGCGTGATCGGGTCGCGTTCACCGGCCATCACCAGCGTCGGACAGGTCACGCGGGCGAGCGCATCCCGGAAATCCATCCGGCCCTGCTCATTGTGCGGCCCGTTGAAGTGGATCGCAACGTCGTCGCGCCGGATCGTGCGCGAAAGCCAGTCCGGATCCATGCCGGAGACCGTGTAGAACGGCAGGCAGACGCGTGCATAGGCGTCGCGCGTCTCGGTTGTCGGGTTCAGCCAGTAGTTCTCGGCTACCTGCCGGGCCTCGGCGCCACCGATGCGCCCGAAGGCTTCGAACACTTTCGGAAATTCGAACTTTGCCGCCGTGCTGATCAGGATCAGCTTGCCCGGGGTCTCGGGATACCGGGTCGCGAAGGCCTGCGCGACGAACCCACCGAAGGACATGCCCAGAACCACCGGCTTCTCGATGCTCAGTTCCGCGCAGAACGCGTGAAGATCGTCGGCCCACTGCGTCAGGTTCCAGCTTTCGACCGGGCCGCTGTCGCTGCGTCCGTTCGCCCGATGATCGAGATAGACCACCTGCGCCACGTCGGTGAGTTCCGAGAACCGCGGCTTGTAGAGCGTGTGATCAGCCCCGGGCCCGCCGTGCAGCAGGATCAGCGTCGGACGCGCGCGCATCCGCTCGCCGTCCGGCACCAGCGCCGCACCCTCCACATCGAAATAGAGCCTGACGCCGTTGACCTTCTGATACATGCCCGACCTCTTCTGCTGTTGACCCGCAATAGCACGCCGCGCAGCAGGTGACCCGTTCTGCGACCGGTATCAGTCCTCGAACGGTACGCCGTGGAATTCGCGGATGCGGTCGATCTCTAGCCGCGCGGCCTTGACCATCGGCTCCGCCGCTTCGCCGGAGACGACGACGATGTTCTCGTCATTCGTCAGGTTCGCCGCCCCGGTGTAGTTGAACGAGCCGACGACCATTGCCTTGTCGTCCAGCGTCATCAGTTTGTGGTGCAGCTTGTTGATCACGCCGCCCTTCTTCTTGACGCGCACGAGGTGCGCGCCCGCGTCGATCAAGGGCTTCGTCGCCGACCAGTCCTTGCCACCCTGCAGGGCCTCCATGACGCCCGAGACCGGAATGTCCGCGTTCATCGCCTGCTTCAGCGCATCGTCGATCCCCGACGACTGGGAGAACGTGAAGATCGCGAAATCGATCCGCTCGCGCGCCTTCGCGATCTGCTTCATGATCTCCATTTCCGGGTTGTGATCGGGCGCGAAACACGCCTTCAGGCGCACGCCGCTGACGATCTCGTCGTCAGGCGTGACATTGCGCGACCCGACGTTCTTGCCGAAATCGCCGTTCGAGATTTCGGCGAACTCGCGCTCGAACACCTTCGCGAAGGCTTTGTCCTCGACCACGAGAATGTGGTTCAGGTTCCCGCCCGATTTCGACGATCCGACCCCTTGCGGCGTGAAATTGGTCGAGCCCGTCAGCACCGCCTCGCGGTCGCGTACAATGAACTTCTGGTGGAAGATCTTCGGATTGAAATCCGAGCGCACCCAGGCAGTACCGCGCAAAAGTGCTGCGGCGAGCACGCGGTTGGTCTCGTGCGGACCTTTCGACGTGAAGGCCTCCTCGACGGTTTTCGGGCGCTTCTTGGAGGCGAGGTAATCCGCCTCGAGGACGATCTTGACCTGAACCTTGCGCTCGATCTCGGCGCGCAGGATCGCCAGCGCAATTGCCTCGGATTCAAGCTCCTGCACCGCGATGACGAGGCGCTTCTCCGCCGCGTCGATGAAATCGATGATGACCGCTTCCAGATCGTCCAGCCCGGGGTGGCCCGGGATCATCTGCGTGTCGTTCTTGTGGGAGCCCATGTAAAAGGCGACGTTCCCGACGCGGGTGACCATTCACTGTCCCTTCTCGCAATCCCCAGACGATAACACTGCGGGCAAATCGCCCTCCGGTCAACGCGAGGCCGGGCGCGGCGTTAACGGTTAGAGGTCGACTTCGGCGTGCGTACGGATGCCATACGCGAGCCATACAGGTGCCATACGCGAGCCATACGCCTGTTTTGCCAGCGCAAGGCCGGTTAACGGGCGCCCCGCGCGTGGAAGATGAAGCCCAGAAAGTTCATCAGAAGCTGTGCCGCGAGGATCGAGGTCGAGCCGGTCGGATCGTAATCCGGCGCCACTTCGACGAGATCGATCCCGACGATATCGTGCCGCCTCGCGGCGCCCTGAAGCAGTTCCAGCACCTCGTAGTACAGGAACCCGCCATGGCTCGGCGTGCCGGTCCCCGGCGCGATCGAGGGACAGAAGGCGTCGATGTCGATCGTGACGTAAACCCTTGCTCCTGATGGGATTTTTTCAAGGACGCCGTCGGTTCCCAGCGCCCGCGCCTGCCGGACGGATAGGATCTGAGAGCCCATGGCGCGGGCGGCCTCGTAGCCCTCCTTCGCCGTGGACGAGACATTGCGGATGCCGACCTGCGTCAGCCCGGTGACGTAATCCTTCTCTGCCGCACGGCGCATCGGGTTCCCGTGGCCGCACCTAACCCCATGTCTTTCATCGACAAAATCCAGATGCGCGTCGATCTGGAGGATGTGAATCGGCCCCTGCCCGTCGAACGCGTCGATGCAGGGAATGTTGATCGAATGGTCCCCGCCGATCACCACCGGCAGAGCGCCCGCACTCAGGATCTTGCTGACGCCGAAGGCGATGTTCCGGTGCGAGGCGGTCGTGTCCGTGTGGACGATATCGGCATCGCCCAGATCGACGATCCGCACGTCCGATCCCAGGTAGGTCGCGTCGTCCTCGTGGTCGTAAGCCCCTGCATGGCCGAAGGAAAACAGCGTCGATGCGTCCCGCACCCCGCGCGGCCCGAAGCGCGCGCCGGACCGCCACTGCGTCCCGAAGTCGAACGGCGCGCCGAGGATGCAGGCATCGGCCTCGATCACATCCCAGTCCTCGACATAGGGTTTCTTGGCGAAGGTCGGGATCCCGACAAAGGGCAGGTTCAACCGCCCGCTTTCATAGCCGTGTGCCATGCTCACTCCTGCGGGCAGATGCCGTCGCGCGCGAACTCCGAAATCGGCATAGCGCGAATGTCGGTCCGGATCGGCGCATCGTTGAAGAAACCCTTGCCGTTGAACAGGTTGACGTCGCAGGCATAGCGATAGTCCGGATCCAGCGTATCGCGGGAAAGGTACGTGTAACCGCCGACAACGACGCGCCCCTTGCGGTAGAGGATCGTCAGCGTCTCGGTCCAGCGGTTGCGGTCGATCGCGTCGTTGCGCGATGTCAGACGAACTGCACCTCGGTCGGTGATCTCAAGATCCGGCTCCGTCCCCCAGGCGCCAATCGAATAGCCAAGCCCCATCCCGAAACCTGCGAGCTGGCGCGCATCCGGCACGTCGGCGCTGAGAAAAACGAACAGATCGAGGTCGCCTTCCCGCGACACCAGTACCGCGCGATCCCGCTCTGCATCGTCGTTCAGATCACCGGCGGCGACAGCGACGACCGTGGCCGGATCGACCGTCGCGGGCTGTGCGAAAACCGTGCCGGTTGCAAGGAGGGCTGCCAGAGCGCCCAAGGGCACCAACCGCAATATCTGCCACATTGCTCCCCTCCCCGTCGCATATGCTGCGCGCATCCTGTCGCGGGCCGTTGTATCAGCCTTCCCTTTTCCGCGCCATCGTGAGATAGGGACGCGCCAACACCGCATTCTCCCAAGGAGCCCGAGATGGAGATTCGTGAGGCCCTCACATTCGACGACGTTCTGATGGTTCCGGGCGCCTCCGAGGTCCTGCCGGCAGATGCCGACACGCGCACGCAGGTCACCAAGAGCATCGCACTGAACATTCCGCTGCTGAGCTCGGCCATGGATACCGTCACCGAAAGCGAGATGGCGATCTGCATGGCGCAGTGGGGCGGGATGGGCGTGATCCACCGCAATCTCGATGTCCGCGAACAGGCGCGCCAGGTGAAGCGGGTGAAGCGGTTTGAGAGCGGGATCGTCTACAACCCGATCACCCTGCAGCCGGATCAGACCCTGTCCGATGCCGAGGCGCTGCAGGACCGCTACAAGATTACCGGCTTCCCGGTGGTGGACCGCGAGAAGCGGCTCGTCGGGATCCTGACGAACCGCGACATGCGCTTCGCGGACGATCCGGAAATGCCTGTCAGCGCGTTGATGACCTCGGATAATCTCGCAACTGTGCGCGAGCCGGTCGATCTCGAGGCGGCCCGAAAATTGTTGCAGACGAGGCGGATCGAGAAGCTGCTGGTGGTGAACGAAGCCGGGGAATGCACCGGACTTCTGACCGTCAAGGACATCCAGAAGGCGGTCCTAAATCCGAATGCCTGCAAGGACGATCTCGGGCGGCTGCGCGTTGCTGCGGCGACCACGGTCGGAGATGCCGGGTTCGAGCGCAGCGAAGCGCTGATCGACGCCGGGGTCGATCTGCTGGTCATCGATACCGCACACGGGCACTCCGCCTCGGTGTCTCAGGCGGTTGAAAGGGTGAAAAAGCTCTCGAACTCCGTGCAGGTCGTGGCCGGCAACGTCGCGACCGGGGCCGCCACACGGGCGCTGATCGACGCGGGAGCCGACGCGGTGAAGATCGGGATCGGGCCGGGCTCGATCTGCACAACCCGCGTCGTCGCCGGTGTCGGCGTGCCGCAGCTGACCGCCGTGCTGGACTGCGCCGAGGAAGCCGCCAGAACGGGCAACCCGGTCATTGCCGATGGTGGCATCAAGTTCTCCGGCGATCTTGCCAAGGCGATTGCGGCCGGTGCGCACTGCGCCATGGTCGGCTCGATGCTGGCGGGCACCGACGAGGCGCCGGGCGAGGTGTTCCTGTTCCAGGGGCGGTCCTACAAGAGCTATCGCGGCATGGGCTCGGTCGGTGCGATGGCGCGCGGCTCGGCGGACCGGTACTTTCAGAAGGAAGTGAGTGAAAGCCACAAGCTCGTACCGGAAGGCATCGAGGGGCAGGTCGCCTACAAAGGGCCGGCCGGGGCGGTCCTGCATCAGCTGATCGGCGGCCTGCGCGCGGCGATGGGCTATACCGGGACGCGCACGATCGCAGACATGCGCAAAGGCGTGGAATTCGTGCGGATCACCAATGCGGGACTGACGGAAAGCCATGTGCACGATGTCACGATCACCCGCGAGGCGCCGAACTATCGCGGAAGTTGATCGGGGCATGCCTTCGAATCAAACGGAGCGCGCTGACGCGCGCACGACATACGCTCGCGTCGTCGCTCCGCTGACGCGAGCCGCTGGTACCCGAGGCGAAGGCTCCTCGAAACGGTCCAAGGGTTTGCCGTGAGGCCGGACGCGCGCGTGGAGAGCGCGATAGAGATCGTCGACACCTGGCTGGTATCGGAGCACGGGCTTGACCGGATTCTCACAGATTGGGGTCGAAAGAACCGCTTCGCCGGGTCCGGCGATCGCCGTGCAATTGCGGATCTGGTCTATCAGACGGTCCGACGGATGCGCTCCTCCGCCTGGGTCGCCGGGACGGATGAGGCACCGAACGGGCGCGATCTCGTCCGGGGAAACCTGATACAGGCCGTTGCGGACCTAAACAGCCTCTTCACCGGTATGACCCATGCGCCGGAGATCCTGTCCGACGCTGAGATCGGGAACCAACGATCTCTCGACACCGCCCCGCGCCTCGTGCGCCTCGACATGCCCGACTGGATGGAGACGTGGATCGCCGGGATCGACGATGCCGAGTTCATCTCCCTGAAAGATCGTGCGAACGTGGATTTGCGCGTCAACAGGATCAAATGCGATCCCCAAAAGGCGATACAGGTCCTGTCCGAGACAGGTATATCCTGCGAACGCATTTCCGACGTGCCCGATGCCCTGCGCGTCATCGATGGATCGCACCGGGTCAATCGAAGTGACGCATACCGGGACGGTCTTGTGGAGATCCAGGATGCCGGCAGTCAGCGGTTGGCCACCCTAGCCGAATTGAAACCGGGGGAGCGGACCCTGGATCTCTGCGCCGGTGGCGGGGGGAAGTCCCTGGCCATGGCAGCCGCGTCCGGGGGCAAGGCCGAAATCCATGCTTACGACATATCGGCAGCGCGTCTGAACGAGATCCCGGAACGCGCCAACCGTGCCGGGGTCGAGATCACCCTGATCGACCGCGATGCTTTGGATGCGAATGCCGTAAGCTATGACGTTGTCTTCATCGATGCACCTTGCTCCGGCTCGGGCGCGTGGCGGCGCAATCCTGACGCGAAGTGGCGGCTCACCGCCGAAAGGCTGGAGGCGCTGATCCAGACCCAGCGCGATCTGCTCGATCAGGCACGCCTCCTGACACGCCCCCAGGGTCGCATTGTCTACGGGACCTGTTCGCTCCTCAAAGCGGAGAACCGCGCACAAATCGACGCGTTCGTCCGCCGGCACCCGAGCTGGCACATCTGCGCCGATCTGACACTGCTGCCAAGCGGTGGCACAGACGGTTTTTTTGGCGGCGTTCTGTCACAGGTTGTAGACTCCCGTTAAAATTGATTGTCTATTGATGTCGTGAAGATAGGGGCGGTGCTTGAACTTTCGTGTCCGGTCACTGGACGATGTGTCAGGGTGACAGAAAATGACAGAGTACCTGGCCAGCGCCGCCACAGCTCCGGCGTCGCTATCCGCAGCAACGACAACGATCTCGTGTGACAGCTTTACCGGCTGTCTCGTCGATCTTGCGATGACGCCGATAACCGTGATTGCCGTCGCGGTTCTGATCGCCATCGGCACCGTGTGGCTGATGCGATACGTGGCGCCGAAGAACGGTGCGGACATCGGCGAAATCCTGTCCACAAGGGACTGGCCTGCGGCGATCACCGGGCGCGACGGTCGCGTGCTGAGCGTCAACGACCAGATGACCGCGGCGGTACCCCGCAAGGCCGCGATCCTCGACATGCTTCAACCGCTGCTTGGCGCGTCCGCCAGCGACATCTACCGGATGTCGCGGCTCAGCCTGCAGGAGGGGATAGCGCTTGAAAGCCACACTCGGGCGGGGAGCGGAGAGCAGGTGGTGCTCTGCGTCAACCTCTATGGCGAGCAGGAACTGATCTGGCAGGTGATCCCCAGAACCCGCATGGCGACCCTGTTCAGCGACGGCGGGTCACTGCAATTCACCTCCGCGCCCTTCGCTTACATCCGCGTCGGGGCGATGGGTGAGGTGACGACGAATGACCTCTTTCGCGATGTCTTTTCAGAGGATGCGATCCAGATCCTCGAGGAGCAGGTTGAGGCCGGTGTCTTCTCGGCCGGGCGCATTCTGCTGCCGGGAACAGATGGCGCGAACCGTCTTGCCCTGAGCGCTGTCAGGATCGACCGGTCACAGGACGTCGATACCTACGAGATCTTTCTGTTCATTCCGGACGGCGAGACGACGGGTCAGGTCAGCGCGGCTGAGACGCTGGAGGCCATCCCGGTCTCGCTTCTGCATCTCGATATCGAGGGGCGGGTGTTCTGGGGCAACGGCCAGGCGCGCGAAATGCTCGGCAAGTCTTTCCGCGTCGGGCGGATGATCGGCGACATCCTGCAACCGCTGAGCCGCTCGCTCGAAAGCCTGATGGCCGAGGTTCGCACCGGAAGTTATGACGGGTCCGGCGAAATGGTCCGGCTCAAGGACGGCGGGTTCGAGACCTTCGCGCAGGTTTCGCTCACGCAGATCATGCTCCAGGGTCAACCGTCACTGATGGCCGTGCTGACCGACGCATCGGAACTGCGCATGCTCGAGGACAAGTTCGCCCAGTCGCAGAAGATGGAGGCGGTCGGCAAGCTCGCGGGCGGCGTAGCGCACGACTTCAACAACGTTCTGACCGCGATCAGCGGCAATTGCGACCTGCTGCTCCTGCGCAAGGACGCGAGCCATCCCGATTTCAACGACCTCACGCAGATCAAGCAGAACGCCAATCGGGCGGTCACCCTCGTCCGGCAGCTTCTCGCGTTTTCCCGCAAGCAAACGCTGCAACCCAAGCTGTTATCCGTGCAGGATGTCGTGTCCGACACGCTATACCTGCTCGACCGGCTGATCGGCGAGAATATCACGCTGTCGCTCGACCACGGCCGCAGCCTCGGATCGGTGCGCGCCGACCATCAGCAGCTCGAACAGGCGATCATGAACCTCGTCGTGAACGCGCGCGATGCGATGCCGGAGGGCGGAACCATCGTGATCAGCACGCAGAACAAGCGGCTGGCCGAGTTGGAGAAGCATGTCGGCGTGTCGGTTCCGCCGGGCGACTATGTCGAGATCAGCGTCTCGGACAGCGGCACCGGCATCGACATGCAGGTGATGGACAAGGTGTTCGACCCGTTCTTCACCACCAAGGCCGTCGGCGAGGGCACGGGCCTGGGCCTTTCGACCGTGTACGGGATCGTCAAGCAGTCTGGCGGATACATCTACGCAGAGAACATCGAGGACAGTGGCGCGCGCTTCACCATCCTGCTGCCCCGCGCGTTCCCGGCGGTCAATGAGAACGCGGCCACAGACAAGCCGCGCGAGACCGCGAAGCCCGATCTCACGGGACAGGGTGCGGTCCTGCTCGTCGAAGACGAGGCGCCGGTCCGGTCCTTCGCCTCGCGGGCGCTCAAACTGCGTGGATATCGCGTGATCGAGGCGGAGTCGGCCGAGGATGCGATGGTGGTGCTGACCGAAGGTGCGGAGGACGTCGATGTCCTGGTCTCGGATGTGGTCATGCCGGGGATGGACGGGCCGACATTCGCGCGCAAGGCGCGGGACCTGCGGCCCGATCTGCGAGTGATCTTCATCTCCGGTTACGCCGAAGACTCGTTCCAGCGCAATCTGAACGACATGGAGTTCGAATTCCTGCCGAAGCCGTTCTCGCTCAACGAATTGACTGCGAAGGTGAAGGTCGCGATCGAAAGTGCGAACCCGCACCCGTAGCGCAGCTCGCCAATGGGCTTCAGATCAGGACAGCGACTCGTAGATCTCGAAGTCGCGCGAAAGATGTTCCTTTAGCCGCGCCTGCGCACCCGCCGAGAGTTCATCGCTCGCATGTGCCGCGGGGGAGACATTTCGCCGGTCCAGAACAACGTCGCAATCGAGCTTGCCTGCAAGGTACGAGCACATCAGGTCGAGCCGGTCATAGCGGAACAGGCGATCGATCCCGATAGCTCCATCGATCGTCGAGATGAAGCGCGACTGGCGTCCAAGGTTCGCCGGAGCGCGCGCATCATCGATGTAGAGTTCGACGAAGCGCTCGAAGTCGACCTCCCTTGTCGACCGCGACGGATCGGGAAGGTCCGGGCGCGAACGATAGCGCCACCAGCTGTGCAGCCAGCTCACCGGTTCGCGGAACGTGCACACCGTCTCGAGCGGACCGCCGGAGAATCCTTCGAGGTATTTCTTGAGATGCCGATTGTACTTTCGGTAGTTGGTGTGCTTCGCGCCCGGGTGCCCGGAAATCACCAGATCCATGCGCTCGGACAGAGCAGCCTCGAGCGCCGTGGACGCGCATTTTGGCATCGCAAAAATCACAAGACGGTGTCGGATCGAGGCCATCATCGGACGGCAAAGCCCCCTGAAAACACGCTCACTCTCATAGATCCGGCTTAACCGTTCGTAAACCACGGCGGCATTCAACTGTGGGGAGAGCGACTCAAGTTTGTTCTTTATTTACCCCCAGCCTTGTGAGAACATCACAAGAACAGATGGCGTTTGCGCGCCTTCTGACGATATGAAATAAGGAGCAGGCAGGATGAGCGACAACCTATTGAAGCTGGCTGAAAGGCGAACAATGGACAAACAAAAGGCACTGGATTCAGCACTGGCCCAGATCGAGCGGAGTTTCGGCAAAGGGTCCATCATGAAGCTGGGTCAGCAGGAAGCCGCAATGGACATCGAGGCCGTGTCGACCGGCTCACTGGGCCTCGATATCGCGCTCGGGATCGGCGGCTTGCCGAAGGGTCGCATCATCGAGATCTACGGGCCGGAAAGTTCGGGCAAGACCACGCTCGCCCTGCACACGGTCGCCGAGGAGCAGAAACAGGGCGGCATCTGCGCCTTCGTCGACGCCGAACACGCGCTCGACCCGGCCTATGCGCGCAAACTGGGCGTCGATGTCGATGAACTGCTGATCTCGCAGCCCGATGCCGGCGAGCAGGCACTCGAAATCACCGACACGCTTGTGCGGTCGGGGGCAGTTTCGCTGATTGTCGTGGACTCAGTCGCCGCGCTGACGCCGCGCGCGGAACTCGAGGGCGACATGGGCGACGCGCAGGTCGGCCTGCAGGCGCGCCTGATGAGCCAGGCGATGCGCAAGCTGACCGGCTCGATCAGCCGCTCGAAGTGCATGGTGATCTTCATCAACCAGATCCGCATGAAGATCGGCGTGATGTTCGGATCGCCCGAAACCACGACCGGCGGCAACGCACTCAAGTTCTACTCTTCGGTCCGGCTCGACATCCGCCGCATCGGCGCGATCAAGGACCGCGACGAGGTCGTCGGCAACACGACCCGCGTCAAGGTCGTCAAGAACAAGGTCGCCCCGCCGTTCAAGCAGGTCGAATTCGACATCATGTATGGCGAAGGGATCTCGAAAATGGGCGAGCTGATCGACCTCGGGGTCAAAGCGGGCGTCGTCGAGAAGTCCGGATCGTGGTTCTCCTACGGCGACGAACGGATCGGTCAGGGCCGCGAGAACGTGAAACAGTTCCTGCGCGACAACCCGCAGGTGGCGCTGTCGATCGAGGACAAGATCCGCGCAGCACACGGACTGGATTTCGACTTCGCACCGAACACCGGCGAAGACGAGGTGCTCGAGGCCTGAGCGGCTGCGAGGTCCGCCTATCGAAAAACGATGATCCCAGAAATGGAAAGGGCCGGCAAGATCGCCGGCCCTTTCGCATTCAGAACCTTGTGGACCGCTTCAGCCGGTCTTGATCTTCGCGACGGCGTCCTTGAACGGTTTGACGACCTTGAAGCCTGCAACCGTGGTTGCGGGCAGCTTGATGGTCTCGCCGCTCGACGGGTTGCGCGCGTCGCGTGCCGCCCGGTGCTTCGCTTCGATCTTTGCGATGCCCGGCAGAACCACTGACCCGCCATTCCCAAGCGCGCCGAGGACGACGCCCGGAAGCGCATCGATGGCAGCTTCGGCTTGCGACTTGTTCAGATCTGCGGCGGCTGCCAGGGCGTCGACCAATTCCGATTTTTTCATGCCTGCTTTCCTTAGTTCTTTGTCCGCGTTTGCATGCACGCGTTCGCTTCTGTCACGGTTGCGCATCCGCCAGTCCGGCTGCCTCGTTCAGATGACATACCTGCCTGACACCGCACGATACCTCGTCGTTACGCGGGCACTTAATACATCGCGCGCTCCGGTCCGCACAAACAAAAAACTGCCCGCTGAACCCCTTGGAGGACAGTTTATTGCAATTTTTGCCGATATTTGACCGATGACGCGCCGGAAGGCGCAATCCTCAGCGCTTCGACAGCTTGACGGGCTTGCGATAGAAGATGTGGCGGCCGATGCGCGCGGTGCGCACCATCTTGCGCGACCAGCGCGGACGAACCGTCGTGTTGTGGTAGAACAGGGCATCGTCGGTCAGCCCGCGCTCGGCGCCGCTCAGCATGACGTAGGACAGTTGCCCGAGACGGTTGAAGACTTCCTTGTTGCCGATCCGGTTCGACTTGCCGTCGCAGTTGTAGGAGAACTGGCAGGCGTTGCGCCGGCTCTGGCCCTGCTGCACGACACCGCAGACAGAGTTTGGATAGAGGCCCGAATCCACGCGGTTCAGGATAACCTCGGCAACCGCGATCTGACCGCGGAGGGTCTCGCCGCGGGCCTCGAAGTACAGCGCCTCGGTCAGGCAGTACCAGTTTTCGGACTTATTCATGACCTTGACGCGCGACAGCGAATTGGCGTTCAGCGCCAGCGCGGCAACCTTGGTGTAGTCGCGGCCCGAATGGGTCTTGGCGGCCCGCTTGGCTTCGACGTCCTGACTGTTCTGGCGACCGATCGCACTCCGCGCCGCACTGTCATAGGGCCACGTGGCATTCCCGGCATCGATCGGCTCGAGCCCTGCCGCACGTGCAAAATGTCCCGTCAGCGCGAAGGAGGTCAGCGCCGAGTGCTCTCCACCGATCGCGTCGCTCACGACCGACGTGTACCGAACCACGTCGAGGCCTTGCGTGTCGGCCTTGGCCGGCAACGCTACGGAAAGCGCAACAGTCGCAGCGGTCAGTAATCCTGCGAGTGGGGCGCAGGCCAGTCTTTTTGTCATCGTGTTCTCGTTCTCTCTTCTGCAACTCGCTTGGTTAAGCGTTCCCACGTCCCCAACGCTCACCACGACATGCAGCAGTCACTCACCATTAACATTGGCGCCGGGTGAATGCAGATTTTGCGCAGCGTGTGCGAGGCATCTCGGGCCTTGTCGATGCCGATTACTGAGTCGCGTTACAAAAATGCCTCAGTAAATGCGGCCTCGAGGCGCGACTCACAGCGAAACGTGTCGCAAAACGAGAATCGGTCATGATTTAATCCACACAACTTATTGGCGAGTGCTTCGCCAAAGCTACCAAAATGCGAAGAAATTCGGTCTCGGCGCCACCGAATCAACTTTGCATTTCGCAAATCTGCGAATCGTGACAATTTTTGGGCGGCAAGCTCAGAGATCGCGTGCACGACCTTGTCCAACCCCTCTCCGGTCGCCGCCGAGCACGCCATCAGATCGGGTTTCCGGTCCGTTTGACCAAGGGACAAGGCCCCCCGGATGTCGGCCAGCGTGCGCCGGGCGGGCTCTCCCATGTCCGACTTGGTAACCACGATCGCGTCCGGGATCTCCATGATCCCGGCCTTCATGTATTGCAGGGCATCGCCGGAGCCGGGCTGCGCGCAGAAGACCGTCCCATCGGCGATTTGCGCGACGCCGGTCTCGGACTGACCCACGCCGACGGTTTCAACCAGCACGAGATCGAAGACCGACAGCATCAGGACGAGTGCCGGGCAGGTGAATTCCGAGAGACCGCCAAGACGGTCCCGCGCTGCCATGGAGCGCACGAAAACGCCCGGATCCGCCGGGTCGGTCGTCAGGCGGGTCCGGTCGCCAAGCAGCGCGCCTCCCGTCACGGACGAGGACGGATCTATCGCGATCACGCCGATTGTCCTCCCGGAACCCCGCCACTCCGAGATCAGCGCATCGACGAGAGTCGATTTGCCGACACCGGGCGGACCGGTCAGACCGATGCTGAACCCGCGCGGATCTGCGAAGGCTTCATCCAGCAGTTCCGCGACCGGCAAGTCAGTCAGGCGGGTCTCGACATCGACCAGCGCGCGGGCGAGGCTCCGTTTGCCGCCGCTTCGCAGATCCTCAAGCTTCATTGCGATGTCGAAGGGCCGCCTGGGCGGCCGCAAGGCGCGCGACCGGCAGCCGGAACGGCGAGCAAGAGACATAATCGAGGCCGATGGCTTCGCAGAAATCGACCGAGGCGGGATCGCCGCCGTGTTCGCCGCACAGCCCAAGCGAAATGTCGCCCGATTTTTCGCGCGCCCGGTCGATGGCGATCCGCATGATCTCGCCGACGCCTTCCACGTCGAGGGAATGGAACGGGTCGTGTCCGTAAACGCCTTGCGCGACGTAATCGGGCATGAACCGGCCGGCGTCGTCCCGGCTGAGACCGTAGAGCATCTGTGTGAGGTCGTTCGTCCCGAAGCTGAGGAACCCGGCGGAGGCGGCAATCTCGGCAGCGCGCAGACAGGCGCGCGGGGTCTCGATCATCACGCCGACGGTATAGCTGACCTCGTCGCCCTGTTCCGCCGCGACTTCCACTGCCACGCCGCCGATGATTTCGGTCAGGACTTCGAGTTCGCGCACCGCGGAAATCAACGGGATCATGATCTCGGGCATGACCGGCGCCCCGGTCACCTTTGCCGCGGCGCGGGCCGCCTCGAAGATCGCGCGCGTCTGCATCTCGTAGATCTCTGGATAGGCGATCCCGATCCGGCAGCCACGCTTCCCGAGCATCGGATTGAATTCCGTCAACTCCGCCGCGCGCGCAGCGACCTTCGACACGGGCACACCCATCTGGGCGGCCATCTCGCGCAACTCGTTCTCTCCATGCGGCAGGAACTCGTGGAGCGGCGGGTCGAGCAGGCGGATGGTGATCGGGCTGCCCGGCATGCTCTCGAAAAGCCGGGTGAAATCCTCGCGCTGCATCGGCAGAAGCCGCGCCAGCGCGGCGCGCCTCTCGGCCTCGGATTCTGCCAGGATCATCTCGCGCATCGCGCCGATCCGGCCGCCCTGGAAGAACATGTGCTCGGTACGGCAGAGACCGATCCCCTCGGCACCGAAGTCACGGGCGACCTTTGCGTCCTCGGCCGTGTCGGCATTCGTGCGCACGCCGAGCCGTCGAACATCGTCCGACCAGCGCAGCATCGCGGCAAAGGCGCCCGAGGTTTCCGGCTGGATCATGTTCACTTCGCCCGCCAGAACCTGGCCGGTCGTGCCGTCCACGGTCACCGTGTCGCCAGCCGACAGCCTGCGCCCACCGGTCGTCGTCAGCGTGCCGTCCTCGCGGTCGAGCGCGAGGTCCTTGGCACCGACGACGCAGGGCTTCCCAAGACCGCGCGCGACAACGGCGGCGTGACTGGTCATCCCGCCGCGCACGGTCAGGACCCCCATCGCGGCGTGCATCCCGCGAATGTCTTCCGGGCTCGTCTCGATCAGGGCCAGGATCGCAGGCTCTCCGCGCGCCGCCGCGAGTTCCGCCTCGTTCGGCGAGAACACCAGCCTTCCCGCCGCACCGCCCGGCGAGGCAGGCAATCCCTGACCGACGATATCGCGTGGGGCCTCGGGGTCGATCGCCGGGTGAAGCTGCTCCTCGAGATGGGCAGGATCGACGCGCAGGATCGCCTCTTCGCGCGAGATCGCACCGGCATCAGCCAGCGAAACGGCGATGTGGATCGCCGCCCGTGCCGACCGTTTCGCCGGATGCACCTCAAGAATGTTCAGTTCGCCCGAGGAGATCGTGAACTCGAGGCGAACCGCATCGCCGATGCGCTGTTCGATGACGGCACCGGCCCTGACGAGTTCGGCCAGTTGCTCCGGTGCCTCATCTTCCAGTGCCGGCACCCGCAGACCGAGCTGCTCGCGCTCGCCGCGCGTGATCACGTGAGGCGTTCGCAGCCCCATCAGCACCTCGTCTCCCTGCGCCTGCGGCAGGTAGCGCCCGCTGAGATGCCATTGGCCCGAAGCCTCGTCGCGCATGTCGGCATAGCCCGCACCGGAACCGGGCTGGCCGATGCCGAGCGCCATGACCTGAACGATCACCGCGAGATCGACATCGGGGTTGGCGCCGAGTGCTGTTCGCCGCGTCCGCGCTCGCGGGCTCTGCCACGACTTGCGCATGGCATCGACCGCAAGGCGAAGCTGTTCGTGCGCGTCTTCCGGGAAGGCAGCGCCCGTTTCGCTCTCGATCACCTCGCGGCACGTGTTGATCAGCCCACGCAACTGATCCGCGCCAAGCTCGGTCTCGTCATCGCACCCGGCGAGTCTGAGCGCGTCGTGCATGGCATATTCGAATTCGTCGACATCGACGCCGAGAACGCCGGAGCCGAAGGACTGGATCACCCGGCGATAGAGATCGAGCGCCGACCGTTCCCCGAGCGACGCAGCCACCGCCGGGATCGCGGCCTCGGACATGCCGACATTGAGAATGGCGGGCGCCATCCCGCCCGCCTGCAATTCGGCCGATGGGCGGACAGCCAAAAGGAGCGGATCTTCGACGCCGCCGAGAGTTCGCCCGACGGCCTGCTCAAGACGCTCGATCTGCGAGGCCAGCGCGCCGTTCGACATCGGCGGCAGGACGAACGCGGGCGGCACGGTCAGGCCGGTCGCACGCGCCTCGCCCAGAAGAAAAGCCTTCTGACCGTGGCACGCGACACAGGGCGCTGTGCCCCCCAGACCGATCCAGCCGATGTCGCACGAGCATGTCATCGGCGCGTCATAACCCGCGAATTGTGCATCGCACAAGCGGGCTTCCCGCCGGATCGCGGTTCACATCGAGCTGTCACTTCGATAGCGCGCGATCAGCCCGCGCGTCGAGCTGTCGAGGTCCGAGACGTCGCTGTCCGCCAGGCGCGGCATCAGGTCGTTGGTCAGTGTTTTGCCGAGTTCGACACCGAACTGATCGAAGGCGTTTATGCCCCAGAGGACGCTCTGCACGAACGTCCGGTGTTCGAACAGCGCGATCAGCGCGCCGAGCGTCTTCGGGTCGAGCGTGCGATAGCAGATCATCGTGGACGGCCGGTCGCCCGGAAACGTGCGGTGCGGCACCAGCCGGTCGATCTCCTCATCCGTCAGACCCTCGGCCTCGAGCGCCAGGCGGACCGACGCTTCGTTTCGGCCAAAGGCGAGCGCGGCCGACTGCGCCAGAGCGCTCGCAAACAGAGCTTCGTGATGTCCTTCGACCCCATCGGTCGGCTGCGTTCCGACAAGGAGATCGATGGGCACCACATCGGTGCCCTGGTGCAGGAGCTGGAAGAACGAATGCTGGGCGTTGGTGCCCGGCTCTCCGAAGATCACGCCCGCCGTCTGCCCGTCCAGCGTCGCGCCATCGATCCCGACGCGCTTTCCGTTCGACTCCATGTCGAGCTGCTGGAGGTATGCGGGCAGACGCGCAAGCCGTTCCTCGTAAGGAACACAGGCGACCGCGGGCCAGCCCATGGCATTGCGCCGCCACACACCAATCAACCCGAGCAGAACCGGTAGGTTGTCTTGCAGCGGAGCGGACCGGAAGTGCCGGTCGATCCCGGCCGCGCCCGCCAGGAAGTCTCGGAAGGCATCCGGTCCGATGGCAATCGCGAGCGGCAGTCCGATCGCGCTCCAGAGCGAATAGCGGCCACCGACCCAGTCCCAGAAGCCGAAAACCCGCTCCTCGGGTATTCCGAAATCCTGCGTCGCGGACTTGCTCGTCGAGATCGCGGCCAGATGCTTCACGCAGTCCGCGCCGAGTGCATTTTCGAGCCAGGATCGTGCCGAAGCCGCGTTGATCATCGTCTCGAGCGTCGTGAAGCTTTTCGAGGCAACGATCACCAGCGTGCGCCTTGGATCGAGATCCCCGATGGTGTCCGCCAGCGCCGTTCCATCGACATTCGCTACGAAATGCACGCGCGGCCCGTCGTGCCATGGGCGCAGGGCGCGCGCCGCCATGCTGGGGCCGAGATCGGACCCGCCAATGCCGAGATTGATGACGTCGGTGAATGCGTTTCCGTCCGCCGCCGTGACCGTCCCAGTCCGCACAGCGGTTGCGAACTCCAGCATCCGCTCGCGCTCGGCCCGGACCATCGCAAGCACGGACTGCCCGCCATGGACGAGGTCCGGATCGACGCCATCGCGCAGGGCCATGTGCAGGGCAGCCCGGCCTTCCGTCGGGTTGACGATTGCGCCCTGAAAGAGCGCCTCGATCTTCTCCGAAAGCCCGGATGCCCCGGCAAGCGCCTGCAAGCCGCCCAAGGCCGACGCATCGATCTTCTCTTTCGAGATGTCGATGAGCAGTCCGCAAGCCTCGCGCGACAACGCGGAGAAACGGTCCGGGTCCTGCGCAAAGAGTTGCGTGATTGAGACCGTCTTCAGCCGCTCGGCCTCGCGCTGAAGGTCTGACCAGGCCTGTTTCGTGCTCATGCTGACCTCACCTTGCTGACCGAGCCGGTGCGATCGTCAACCGCGTTGGCTCAAAGTCCGCGACACGGCATCCTGCCAGCCGCTGTAACGCTGATCGCGCACGTCCGCCGCCATGGCGGGCTCGAAGCGCCGATCGAGCGCCCAACTTTCCGCGAAGCTCTCCTGGTCCGGGTAGAGCCCGGCACGCATACCCGCCAACCAGGCGGCCCCCAGCGCGGTGGTTTCCTGAAAGACCGGCCTGTCGACGGGGGCGCCGATGATGTCCGCGAGAAACTGCATGGTCCAGTCGGACGCCGTCATGCCGCCATCGACGCGCAGAACGGTATCGGCGTCGCCGCCCCAGTCACGGCGCATCGCCTCGAGCAGGTCGCGGGTCTGGTAACCGACGCTTTCCAACGCGGCGCGGGCAAGCTCGGCGCGTCCGGTTCCGCGGGTCAGACCGAAGATCGCTCCCCGGCATGCGCTGTCCCAGTAGGGTGCTCCCAGACCCACGAACGCCGGGACCATGTAGACCTGCTGACCCGGATCGGCGGCATCGGCGAGACCTTGCGTCTCCGAGGCCTGATCGATGATCGCAAGCCCGTCGCGCAGCCACTGCACGACCGCGCCAGCGACGAAGATCGACCCCTCCAGCGCGTACGTGGTGACACCGTCGAGACGGTAAGCGATCGTCGTGAGCAGCCGGTTCCGCGACATCACGGGTGTCGTCCCGGTGTTGAGGAGCGCAAAGCATCCGGTGCCGTAGGTCGACTTCAGCATCCCCGCATGGAAACAGGCCTGACCGACCGTTGCGGCCTGCTGATCCCCGGCGACGCCGCGGATCGCGATGCGGCCGCCGAAGATCTCGGTCTCACCGAAATCGTCCGCCGAGTCACGCACCGCCGGCAGGATCGACCCAGGAACCCGCAACAGGTCGCAGAGATCGCTGTCCCAGGCGTTGTCATGGATGTTGTAGAGCATCGTGCGCGAGGCGTTGGTCGCGTCCGTCACGTGGTTCGCACCGTTCGTGAGCCGCCAGATCAGCCACGCATCGATCGTGCCCGCGAGCAGTTCTCCAGCCTCGGCCCGCGCCCGCGCCCGCGCGCCATCTACCTTGTCGAGGATCCACGCGATCTTCGTGCCGGAGAAATACGGATCCAGCAGCAGGCCGGTCTTCGACGAGACCATCTCCTCGTACCCGTCGCGCTTCAGGCCCTCGCAGATCTCGGATGTCCGGCGATCCTGCCAGACGACGGCCTTGTGGATCGCAGCACCCGTCTGGCGATCCCAGATAACGACCGTTTCGCGCTGGTTGGTGACGCCGATGGCCGCGATATCCGAAGGCGACAACTCGGAAATGGCCTCGCGACAGGTTTCGAGCACGGTGCGCCAGAGGTCCTCCGGATCGTGCTCGACCCAGCCCGACTCCGGGAAATGCTGCGGGAACTCGCGCTGCGCGATGCGCACGACCCGCAGGCCACTGTCGAACAGGATCGCGCGGCTCGAGGTCGTTCCCTGATCGATCGCAAGTGTGAAGCTCATCTGTCCCTCAGCCGAGTAGCAGCGCCATGACCAGCAGGCCCAGCCCCATGAACGCCGAGCCGATTGCCGCCATGTGCGCGAAAATCAGTTTGTTGAGTTCCGCCTTGACGCGGGTGTCGTCCAGCTCGGCGCGGCGCAACCACGCAGCGTGCCTGATACACCAGATCACACCGGCCAAGCCGGCCACGGCCAATACCGCGCCAATCGCAATCACAATCTCCATCTTGGCGGCATACCCTGCATGCCGCGCCATGACCAGAGCGCGGAAAGCGGCCCGCGAGACGGTAAACAGGCCTTTTCCCGGCCGTTGGCAGAATTCAGGACTCGACGCTGCCGGAAGCAACGCCTATTTTACCTGTAACCGATATGGGGTGTTTCATGATCCTACTGTTCGCAGTTGCCGTCATCGCCGTGATCTATCTCGTCGCCCGTGCCGACGAGCGCCCCGTGGAACGCAAGGTGCGCGTGCGTGTCGACGAGCGCCCGAAACGCCGGTTCGACGTCATCGACGAATGACGCTCTCGCGGCCCTGAAGACCGGGCAACGCTCCATCAAATCATCGAATGCGCGCTGGGCGTCCGTTCCTCATGCGTAGAACACCTAGACTTGGACCCTGCGCTGAGCGACGCTGCCTGCAGCGCCGAGTGGTCCGGGGCCGGAAACCGGAATGAAGTGAAGTTCGCATGTCCATCTGGAAGCGAATCAGTGACGCCCTGAGCGCTCTCGTCGACGGGGAGCCCCTGTCGGCGATTCTCGAGAAGCTTACTTCTCCGCCGGAACGCACCGTCGCGTTCACCATTGCGGTCATCGCGCTCGGCGCCAAGCTGGCGAAGGCGGACGGGCGCGTCACTGCCGACGAGGTTTCCGCCTTCCGCCAGATTTTCACCATTCCGCCAGGCGAGGAGTCGCACGCCGCACGGATCTTCAATCTTGCCCGAACCGATGTGGGCGGGTTCGAAACCTATGCGCGTCAGATCGGCCGCATGTTCTCGGACCGGCCCGACATGCTCGCCGATCTGCTAGAGGGGCTTGTCTTCATCGCCATGGCCGACGGGACCTATCACCCGGACGAGGACGCCTTTCTACAAAAGGTCACGGAGCTCTTCGGGTTGCCGGCCCAGACGCTGCGGGCGATCAAGGCGCGCCATGTCGTCGATCCGGGCGATCCCTATACTGTGCTCGGCGTTCCGCCGGAGATCGAAGACGCGGAACTTCGGCGCCATTGGCGAGGTCTCGTGCGCGAACTGCATCCCGACAGGATGATCGGGCGCGGCGTACCGCCGGAAGCGCAGCGCCTCGCCGAGCAGCGCCTGTCGGCCGTGAATGATGCCTATGCGTTGATTCGCGCCGAGCGCGCGGCAGCTTGATCAGCGAAAGTCGATCGGGCGCTGAAGCTCGCGGATGTACCGTTCGAGCTGTTCGAGCTGATTGAACGAAAACTTGGAGAAGCCGGGCATATCGCCCATGCGCCAGTTCTGCTGCGGCGCCCCCTGCGTGACTGCCTCATGGAAAGCGCGCTTCGAGAATGAGGCGCGGTGATAGATCTGCTTCACGAGGCTTGGTCCGCGCTGCGTACCGACGGCCTTCTCTCCATGACAGTCCATGCAGGACGACCGATAGAGCCGCATCCCGGCAATCGCAAGCTGCGAATAGCGCTGCCGCTCGTGATGGCGCTCCATCTCGATCGACGGTCCATCGGTGTCGAAGGGCCGTTCAAGCAGCAAGACCGGGGCGAGAACAATCGCCGGCGCGGCGAGCGACGCCGTGGTTACTAAAGCAGTACGCAGTTCTGCCATTTTGGCACGCCCCGA
The DNA here is from genome assembly GCA_039184865.1 of Pseudomonadota bacterium. Taxonomy (GTDB): domain Bacteria; phylum Pseudomonadota; class Alphaproteobacteria; order Rhodobacterales; family Rhodobacteraceae; genus Thermohalobaculum. The sequence continues at coordinate 130,017 of JBCDAV010000003.1, forward strand.
TCTGGCCGAAACCCAAACAACTAGCGTCAGCCTACATCCGGTTTGGTTAAAGCCGGCTTTAGGACGGTTCGGGGAGCGTCAGCAGACCGCGTCGATGCGCTCTAGGCTCATTGCGCCCGGCACCACGGTCACGGGGATCGGCATTCGCCCACCCATTTTCGAGACGAGCTGGCTGACCAGCGGGCCCGGACTGTCGCCTTCGCCCGCACCGAGTACGAGAACACCGATCTCCTGGTCCGCCTCGATCAGTTCGAGAACCTGCTCGGCACGATTGCCCTCATGGATGATGAACTCGGGCGTGACACCGCAGAGCGCGTTCAACTCGTCGGCAAGCTCGCCCAGACGCTTCTCGGCCGCGTCTCGCGCTTCCTGGCGCATCAGTTCCGCAACGCCGACCCAGTGCTGGAAATCGTCCGGTGCGATGACGTACAGCATGACGACACCGCCGCCGGTGTTCTGCGCCCGACGGGCCGCGAAGCGCATTGCATTCATGCATTCCGGCGTCTCGTCGACGACAACCATAAACTTGCGCATCAGGTCTCCGCAGGTCGCTGCAAGCCCCAAAAGATGACAGGTCCGTCAGAGGCGCGCAAGGATATTACCCGGCCAACGCTTCCGGGGCAGGCACCGCCGTAGATACCCCGGATGCGAGAAGTGAGGAGTTTCTGCATGAAAGATCCATTGTAACGCCATATCTCGGGCGATAATCTCCGCGCCACGAGGTTGGGGCGGGTGCAGCATGCTTGGACGTCTTTGGCGGCAACGGCGTCGCCTGGCTATCACGTTCATACTCTGCGGTCTGGCGGGTATCTTCCTGTCGGGCGGCGGAATGCTGTCCGGCATCGCCAAGGGGCTGGAGTTCGGTGTTCTTGGTGCTGCGCTTACGGCGGCCGTGCTGATCGCCGCGCCCGAAGGCCGCTGGTTTGCCTTCAAGATCGCCGTGCTGGCCCCGGTTTTCGCGCTCGTGACGTCGATCCTGAGCAACCCGCTGGTTCTGTTGCTCTTCGCTGCCGCTGCGATCACGCTGCCCTCGCATCCGTGGGCGCTCGACCGGTTTCGTCTACCGCTGATCTTTCGAGCGCGGTGTCAGGCGCGGATTAATCTTCCCAGCGCCCAGGTATGGGACCGGGTCTATCCGCGCGAGACGAACGAACACTGGGATCCGTACCTGCGCGGCATTCGCAGCGGCAGATCCGATGACACGTTCTTTCTGGTCTACGAGGCAATGTCGCGCAGCGGCGAGTTGCAGGTCCCGATCAAGGTGTTCGATGTCGATCCCGGCGTGCATTTCAAGACGCGCGACCTGTCCCTGCCGGATGCGGCCGAGGGCGGGCCCGTTACCGTCACCAGCCACGTGGTCGAACCGGACGGTGATGCGACCTCGCTGACACTGATGGAGGCAACGTGGCGTCCGATGCTGTGGACCGCCTTGAGCCAGTGGCTCGACGACTATCTCGGCGATCATCTCGACAGGCTTTCGGCGCTGCTCGAAGGGCGTCCGGACTGGTCGCTGAAAGGGGCATCGCTGCGAACCCTCGTCACCCGGGTGCAGGCCGATCCCTTCAAGATGTTCCAACGCAGCTGAGCAGACCGGCGAACTGCGATTGACCGCGGGCTGACGAAACACATCGGGCGGTCCGAAACCGGATGCAGTTTTAGACAAGCTTTAACCTCTTCGCGCTAGATATCGCCGCGTCGACAGGGGGCTCTGGTCAGAGAAGCGACCCTCGACTTCCGGAAGAGCGGTGTTCTAGGCGGGTTGGCACCCGACGAACGCATCGTGGCCGTTGGTGGCCGAAAACGATCCTATTTGCGGCTGGCCAGCTGCATCGATCCTTGATCGACCAGGGGATATCCCCGACCGATCTTCGAACCATTTGAGCGGGCATTCCGCTCGACTCCATCACGAGCACGGATCATCACCGCCCGGGGCGAAATGCCCGCAGGCGGTCTTCGTGCTGGCAATGGGTCAGGGCCGGGCTGCAGCGGGCGCCGAGAAGATCACCTGGCCGAGCGCGAACGCCCCGACCATGACCGCAACACCGCTCGCCGCCACGGCGCCCTTGAGCGTCGTGACATAGATCCCGCCCGCGAGCAGAACGATGGTCGCAAGAACCCATGCCACGTCTCCGGCGACGAAGTAGAGCACCGCCCGACGCGGCGGCACCGGCTTCCGTGCTTCAAGGATCAGGTGTGCTGCATTCGCCAGAAGCAGCGCGCCGAGCACCTGCAGAAGCCAGACCGGCGGATCGCCGAGAAAACCCGCGACGCCCGCCCCGTTGACGATGAACAATCCGCCGAACAGCGCGCATGAGAGCGCATTGAGCTGCATGATCTTTTTGAGCATGGTCCACTCCAGTCGCATCTTGTCAACCTGATAGACGACTTAGGGAGGGCGGGCCATAATGTCAACTAAATTGACAAGATCTCCGAAAGCGGGCTATGAGCTGGCCGAGAGCCGGTCGCTGAGGCTCGTCTTTCAGCTCGATGCCTTCCGGGACCGGATGCTCGCGTGGCTGCTGCAGCACCTGCGCGATGACGGCTTCCCGGCCCTGACGTCGAAGCACCTGACCTTCATGGGCGAGCTCGATTGCGGCACCAACCACGCCTCGGAACTTGCCCGTCGACTGGCCGTCTCCCGCCAGGCGATCCACAAGTCCGTGGCCGAACTGACCGCAATCGGCTGGCTCGAGACCACGCAGAACCCCGATCTGGGCAATCAAAAGGTGATCGAGTTCACCGCGGAAGGCGAGCGCCTGATGGCACGGGCGCGGCACTATTTCGCGCTGCTCGATGGGTCGCTGGAGGACAGGTTCGGCTCTGAGATGCTCGATCGACTGAGCGATCTTCTGGAAAGCGATGCGCTGAGCCCCGCACCCTGAAAGAACTTGCCGTCAAGGCCGGACACGCCTCGACAGTCTGATCAACCGAACACCGGCACGCCTGCCGTCTTGAGGGCACGGCGCCGGACCGCACCCTCACAGCGGCAAATCCGCTCCGCTAACGCGACCGCAGAAGCCCGACCTTGTCGTAGATCTCGGTCAGGATCGGTTCGGCGATCTCCGCCGCCCGGTTCGCACCGTCACCCAGAATGCGGTCGATCTCGGCCGGATCGGCGAGCAGCCGGTTCATCTCGGTCGTGATCGGCTCGAGCACCGACACGGCGAGATCCGCCAACGCGGGCTTGAAGTCACCGAACCCGCGCCCGCCGAATTCGCTGAGCACGTCCTCCGAGGTGCTGTTGGCCAGCGCCGCGTAGATCGAGACCAGATTGCGGGCCTCGGCGCGGTCTTCCAGACCGTCCGCCTCGGAGGGCAGCGGCTCGGGATCGGTCCGCGCCTTGCGGATCTTGTTGGCGATCGCATCGGCATCGTCGGTCATGTTGATCCGGCTCATGTCCGAGGGATCGGATTTCGACATCTTCTTGGTGCCGTCGCGCAGGCTCATCACGCGCGGCGCCGGTCCGCCGATCAGCGGCTCGGTGATCGGGAAGAAATCCTCGGCACCGAAATCGTTGTTGAACTTCGCGGCAATGTCCCGGCAGAGCTCGAGATGCTGCTTCTGGTCATCGCCAACCGGCACATGGGTCGCCTTGTAGATCAGGATGTCCGCCGCCATCAGCGCGGGATAGGTGTAGAGCCCGGCCGACGCGTTCTCCCGGTTCTTACCCGCCTTGTCCTTGAACTGAGTCATCCGGTTCAGCCAGCCGAGCCGCACGACACAGGAAAACAGCCAGCCGAGTTCCGCATGGGCGGGCACCTGGCTCTGGTTGAACAGGATCGACTTCTTCGGGTCGAGCCCGCAGGCCATGAAGCAGGCCGCGACCGAGCGCGTCGCCTCGCGCAGATCATCGTGCACCAGCTTGTCGGTCAGCGCGTGAAGATCGACCATGCAATAGATCGTCTCCATGTCGCTGCCCTGAAGCTCGACGAAACGGCGCAGCGCGCCGAGGTAATTTCCCAGCGTCAGGGCACCGGTGGGCTGAACGCCCGAGAAGACGCGCGGGGTGTGGGTCATTGCTCTGTCCCTTCGGAATGCGGCGCTTCTCTAGGGGGGTGACGCGGTGGGGTCAAGCGTCGGGGATGCGGCCATCCTTGGACAGGAACACGGCGACCGGGCGGGTTGCCTCGAACCGTGCCGCGATCATCGCCAGGCTGACGGTGATCGGGATCGCCATGAACATGCCCGCCGGTCCCCAGAGCGCGCCCCAGACCACCAGCGTGAGCAGGATCACGAAGCTCGACAGGTTTAGCCGCTCGCCCATCAGACGGGGCAGGACAAGCTCGCCCGCGACGAACTGGGTCGCCGCCAGCGCTGCGATCAGGATCGCCAGTTGCGTCGGGTCCTCGAGCGTCAGAAGGCCGAAGACCGCAGGCAGTACCACGGCGGTGATCGAGCCGATGGTCGGCACGAAGTTCAGCGCGAATGCGAGGAACGCCCAGAAGCCCGCACCGTCGAGACCCGTCACGCGGCAGGCGAGGAAGGTCATCAGCGCGACACCCAGACTGACCAGCGTCATCAGCCAGAGATAGAGCCGGACCTCGGTGCTGATCCGGTGCAGCGATGCCTCGAGCGCGCGGCGCTGCCCGTCATCGGGAAACAGCGCGCGCAGCTTGCGATCGTAGAAACGCTCGTCGATCAGCAGGAACAGCACGTAGAGGAACACCAGCGAGACATCGCTGATCAGGCCCCGGGCGACGCCGAGCGCCCAGCCGACCACCTGATCGAGCGCGAGCCGGTCGAAGACATCCGTCGCCGTCATCCCGAAATTCAGACCGAGCCGGGCGATCATCGCCTCGAACCGCGCGAGCAGCACGCCCTGATCGGCGGGCAGGCCGTCGCCGAGTTCGGTGACGTTGTTGGCGATCACCCGCACCGAAACTGAGATCAGGGCGAACAATCCGATGATGGAGAAGAGCTTGGCCAGCCAGCCCGGCAGGCGCGGCCCCAGAACCGCCGTCCTCTGCAACGACGCGGCAAAGGCATTGATCAGCAGATAGACGAGGATCGCTATGGCGATCGGCACCAGATAGGCGCGCGCCAGATAGAGACAGGCGATGACGAGCACGGCCAGTCCCAGGATGTAGAACGTACGTGCAAGGCGGTCCGACGGTGCGGGCATTCGGCCCTCATCAGCAGCGGGGTTTACCGCCCCTAGCAGATACCGCCCGGATTTGACACTGCGGGACGACGGCGCGGAGGCATCTCCGAGGCCTCGATCAGGCCGCGCCCGGCAGAACCCCGTTCAGGCAGTAATCGAGGATCTCGACGACCTGCGCCGGCGATTCCGCGACGGCCTCGGCCGCTTCGTCGACCTCTTTCAGCGCGTGCTGATGATCGGGACCGTGCAGGATCACGAGCGACTTGCCGAGCGCGGCGGCATAGCCGGCATCGAAGGCCGCGTTCCACTGCTTGTACTTGTCGCCGAAGCGCACGACGACCACGTCGGCCTTCTCGATCAGCGTGCGCGTGCGGATGGCGTTCACACCGGCACCCTTGCGGTCGTGCCAGAACTTTTTCTCCTCGGACCCGAGGATCTTCACCCCGCAATCGTCGGAAGCACCGTGATCCGTCACCGGCGCGGTGAAGCGGATGTCGAGACCCTTGGCGCCTGCGCCCGCCACGATCTGCTCACGCCAGTCCGTGTGAATCTCGCCGCTCAGGTAAACCTGCCATGTCATCGCATCGTCCTCCGCTCTGGGGTCTGGCGCGGAAGATAGCGGTCGAACCGGATCTCACAACAGGTTTTGCGGGTCTGGGAAGAATTGCGGCCTGCCCCGGGCGTCGGGTGGGTGTCGGGGAGAATTGCGCCCGTCAGGCAGGCCGCGGCCGGCCTCGCGTGTCCCAGTCAGACGATTGCGAGGCCGGTATCCAGCGGGGCCCAAAGGCGCGGACCCCTGCATGTCATGCTGCGCGGAAGGCCATCTGTCTGGCGCCGCGGTTCCTCGGCGAGCGGATAACGCTCGACCATCCGCCAAGGGCGGCCACGCCCGGGATTGCCCATCAGCACGAGGTCGGCGACGAGTTGCGGCTCGACCAGCACCTCGTCCAGCGCAGGTGTCAACTCGTCGACCATGTCGAAGGCGTCGGCGAGCCCCATGCGGTCGGTCAGGGCGATATGGAAGCGACCGGCCTCGGTCGCCCCGGCATCGCTCCACGCCGCCATGCCGGGCAGGTAGATCCCGGCGACCGTGCTGGTTCCATGGTATGAAATATATCCAGGCTCCTTGCGAACGTCGCGCACCACCTCGGCCACGAACCGGGTCAGCTTGCTCACCGGGCGGCTCGGGCGCGACAGGGCAAGAACCACGCGCCCGTCGAGCACCGTGACCTCGAAGCGCGGCAGCCGGATCGCCGGGATCATCTGGGCCAGCGCCATCAGATCGTGATCCAGCGCCCAGACCGTCTTCCCGCGCGCCAGCCGGAAGGGCGCGGACAGGGCTGCATGCAGGCCGTGCACGGCGCCGGAGCCCGGTGCCTCTTGCCGGCCACGGCGCAAACGGCGGATTTCCGGGAGATCGGCGACCGTTCCGCGATCGGCGCACCAGCCGGTCCAGCCAGCGCCGAACACCGACAGGGACGTCTCGGTCCGCGGGATCCAGTAGATCGCAAATTCCTCGTAATCCTGATGCATTGCAGCCTCCCAACCCTTATTGCGACTCACCCTACGCGCGTCGCGGGAATCCACGTGTGAATTTTGTTACATTCCGGGATTTTCGCATTTGCACTGGTTCATCACGGAGCCAGCGACTGGTGCCACAAGCCTCATGGCGGGATTGCGATATCGCGCTAGACCGTTAGGACAGAGGTGTCCTGTAAAATCTGGAGGGGGTAGATGGCTGACGGATCGCAACCTGTGCTGGAGACGTCTCCGCATGTCTCCGACGAAGTGCGCAGGACGACCTGTTACATGTGCGCCTGCCGCTGCGGCATCAACGTCCATCTGCGCGAGGGCCCGAACGGCGCGCCGATGATCCGCTACATCGAGGGCAACCGCGACCATCCGGTGAACAAGGGCGTGCTGTGCGCCAAGGGCAGTGCCGGCATCATGCAGCACTATTCGCCCGCCCGCCTGATGAAACCGCTGCTGCGCACGGGCGAGCGCGGATCGGGCGAGTTCAAGGAAATCTCCTGGGACGAGGCGCTCGACAAGGCGGCGGAGTGGCTCGGCCCGCTGCGCGCCGATCCCAGAAAGCTCGCCTTCTTCACCGGACGCGACCAGTCGCAGTCGTTGACCTCGTGGTGGGCGCAGAACTTCGGCACGCCGAACTATGCCGCGCATGGCGGGTTCTGCTCGGTCAACATGGCCGCTGCCGGGATCTACACGCTCGGCGGCGCGTTCTGGGAGTTCGGATCGCCCGACTGGGACAAGACCAAGTTCTTCATGGTCTTCGGCGTGGCCGAGGACCACGACTCCAATCCGATCAAGACCGGCATCGGCAATCTCAAATCGCGCGGCGGACGGGTCGTCGGCGTCAATCCGGTGCGCACGGGATACAATGCGGTCGCCGACGAGTGGGTCGGGATCACGCCCGGCACGGACGGGCTGTTCATTCTCGCGCTCTGTCACGAACTGCTGCGCGCAGGCATGGTCGATGTCGACTATCTGCGCCGCTGGTCGAACGCGCCGTGGCTCGTCAGCCGCGAGCCCGGGGCCGGGTTCGGGCTGTTCGTGCGCGATGGCGACGGCAAGGCTCTGGTCTGGGACCGGGCGACGAACTCGGCGCAGCCGTTCGACAAGCCGGGACTTGAACCGGAGATGAAGGGCACGTTCACCGCGCCCGATGGCGGGAAGTGCCAACCGTCGTTCGAGCTGATGGCAGCGAAGTACCTCGACCCGGAATACGCGCCCGAGGCCGCGGCCGAGCGCTGCGGGATCACGGCCGAGCGCATTCGCCGCCTCGCGGCCGAAATCGCCGATGTCGCCTTCAACCAGGCCGAGGAAATCGACTACCCGTGGACCGACTTCCGGGGCGAGACGCACGCGACCATGGTGATGCGCCCGGTCAGCTTCCACGCCATGCGCGGGATCTCGGCGCATTCGAACGGGTTCCAGACCTGCCGCGCCTTGCACCTGCTGCAACTGCTGCTCGGCACGGTCGAGCGCCCGGGCGGGTTCCGCTTCAAGCCGCCCTATCCGAAGCCGGTCGAGGCCCACCCGATCCCGAACAGTCTGGTGACGCCCAACGCGCCGCTCGGCGGGCCGCATCTCGGCTTTGTCCGCGAGCCCGGCGATCTCGCACTTGACGAAGACGGCACGCCGACGCGCATCGACAAGGCGTTCACCTGGGAGAACCCGATGTCGGCCCACGGGCTGATGCACATGGTGATCTCGAATGCACACGCGGGCGACCCGTACCCGGTCGAGTGCCTGATGATGTACATGGCCAACATGGCCTGGAACTCGTCGATGAACACGGCCAGCGTCATGGAGATGCTGACCGACAAGCGCGAGGACGGCGAATACAAGATCCCGAAGATCATCTACGCCGATGCCTATTCGTCCGAGATGGTCGCCTACGCAGATCTCGTCCTGCCGGACACGACTTATCTGGAGCGCCACGACTGCATCTCGCTGCTCGACCGGCCGATCGGCGAGACCGACGGCGTGGCCGATGCGATCCGCTGGCCGGTGGTCGAGCCGCACACGCAGGCCGAGAACCGCGACGTGCGCTGCTTCCAGTCGGCGCTGATCCAGCTCGGCGGCAAGCTCGGCCTGCCAGGTCTGGTCGATGACGACGGCAACCCGCGCTACGAGGATTACGCCGACTACATCACGAACCACCAGCGCCGGCCGGGTGTCGGTCCTCTGGCCGGATGGCGCGGCGAGAACGGCGGCAGCCACGGCCGCGGTGCGCCGAACCCGCGCCAGATCGACCGCTACATCGAGAACGGCGGTTTCTGGCTGGAGCACATCCCCTACGAGAACCTCTACATGCGCCCGTTCAATCAGGGCTATCAGGACTGGGCGGTCGAGATGGGCTTCTTCGACAAGCCCTTCCCGTACGTTTTCCAGATGTATGTCGAGCCGCTGCGCAAGTTCCAGTTGGCCGCCGAGGGCCACGGCGAACACCAGCCGCCCGAGCATCTGCGCGACCGGCTCAAGATGGCGATGGACCCGCTTCCGGTGTGGTGGGAGCCGTTCGAACAGGCGCAGGTCGACAATTCCGACTTTCCGCTGCACGCGATCACCCAGCGCCCGGCGGCGATGTATCATGCCTGGGGCTCGCAGAACGCATGGCTGCGCCAGATCCACGGCGAGAACCCGCTCTACGTGCCGGGGCCGGTCTGCGAGGAACACGGTCTGAAGACCGGCGACTGGGCTTATGTCTCGTCGCATCACGGGCGCATCAAGGTGAAGATCGCCCGCATGGACGCGGTCAATGAGAAGACGCTGTGGACCTGGAACGCCATCGGCAAGCGCGAAGGGGCATGGGCGCTCGATCGCGGCGCGCCGGAGGCCAAGCGCGGCTTCCTGCTGAACCACCTGATCCACGAACTGTTGCCGCCGCGGGGCGACGGTCTTCGCTGGTCGAACTCGGACCCCGTGACCGGTCAGGCTGCGTGGTACGATCTGCGCGTGAAGATCGAGAAGGCCGAGGACAGCGAGATGTCAGAGCCGCGTCTCGGCATGCAGAACTCACCGGCAAACGCGGCCCCGGATGCGCTCGAGTACGGGAAGGACTGGTGACCGTGTCACTCAGGCTCGCCCGGCGGACTGGCGCTCATGTCGTTCGGCTTCACTCGAGACGCCGAGAGCTGCTGCTGAGGTCAGGTCGACAGGGCAAACCCGCTCGGACGTGGACCAATCCTGCTTCCGTGCGTTCTGATCCTGTCGCTCTGTTTGATGATGGCCGGGCAGCGATCGCACATAGCATTTCGTTCTGGCGCAGCAATGATGGGCTGCGCCTCGGACGGCACTTGTCTTCACTGCAATGTCGGCCCGGCAATGGGGCGCTGATGACACAGAGGCATTCGCTGCCGTGTGCGCGCCTCAATCGAAACGACGCGGGACGGCCATCGCCAGCGACCGAGCCTGGGCGGGCCATCGCCAAAGCGACGCTTCGTCCGCAAATCAACGCATCCATGAATCACATGCTGCGAACCCGCTCGCCATGCGCCCTCCCGGGGGGAGGGTCGGGCGACGCACCGCTGCGCGACGCGAAAGGCAACTAACGTGACGACCCTTCCCGAGCAAACTGACCGTAAGCTAGGGCTTGTGATTGACCTCGACATCTGCGTCGGCTGTCACGCATGCGCCGTCAACTGCAAGGAGTGGAACACCGGCGGCTACGGTGCCGCCCTGTCCGATCAGGATCCCTACGGCGCAGAGCCGGAAGGCACGTGGCTGAACCGCATCCACACCTACGAGGTCAAACCTCACGAGGGCGAGGCGCAAATCATCCACTTCCCCAAGTCCTGCCTGCACTGCGAGGACGCGCCCTGCGTCACCGTCTGCCCGACCGGAGCTTCCTACAAGCGGGTCGAGGACGGCATCGTGCTGGTCAACGAGGACCACTGCATGGGCTGCGGGCTCTGCGCCTGGGCCTGCCCTTACGGCGCGCGCGAGCTCGATGCCGCCGCAGGCGTGATGAAGAAGTGCACGCTCTGCGTCGACCGGATCTACAATGACAACCTGCCCGAAGTGGACCGCATCCCGGCCTGCGTGCGTTCCTGCCCGGCCGGGGCACGGCATTTCGGGGATCTCTCAGACCCGACCTCCGAGGTCTCCCAGCTCGTCGCCGAACGTGGCGGCATGGACCTGATGCCGGAGCAGATGACCCGGCCGGTCAACAAGTACCTGCCGCCGAAGCCCAAGGACACGCCCGCGCCGAACTTGAATCTCGCGAAGCTGGCGGAGCCTGAGACCAAGGGCTTCCTCGGCTGGCTCGACCGCGCGCTGGAGAAGATCTGATGCACCCGCCCCCCTCGATGATCGTCTTCACGGTCCTCACGGGCCTCGGCATGGGCATGATCGCCTGGGTCGGTCTCGGCCTCGGCGACTGGGACGTGACCTTCGGCTGGATTGCAGGCGTGCTTGCGCTGATGATCGGCGGCCTGGGCGGCGTCGCTTCGGTCGGGCACCTGGGAAGACCGAGCCGGGCCTGGCGCGCGTTCACGCAGTGGCGGTCTTCCTGGCTCTCGCGCGAGGCCTGCCTGATGGTCGTGGCCAAGGTGACCTTCACGCTCTATCTCGGGCTCTGGCTGGTGCTCGGCGTCGAGTTCAAGCTGCTCGGCTGGGTCGCTGCCGCCCTTGCCATGGCAACGGTCTATGCAACCGCGATGATCTATGCGCAGTTGCGCACCGTGCCGATGTGGTCGGGAACGCCGACGCCCTTCATGTTCATCGTGCTCTCGCTGACCGGCGGGCTGCTGGCGACCGGCGCGATCAAGGGCGTCATCACCGGCGAGACGCCGGTTCTCTATGCGCTGGCCTGGCTGGTCGTCGCTGGGGGAACGGTTGTCTGGTGGACGCAGCAGGCCGCTGGAGCCGGGCGCAGCCTCGATGGTTCGACCATGGAGACCGCCACGGGGCTCGGCTCGATCGGCCGCGTGAAGATGCTCGAAGCGCCGCATACGGGATCGAACTACCTGCTGAAAGAAATGGCGTATCAGGTCGGCCGGACCCGCGCGTTTCAGTTACGCAAGATCGGCGCCATCGCCGGGTTCGTCCTGCCGCTCGTGCTGACGCTGCTGGCGCTCGGCGTCGGAGGCTGGGCGATGCTGGTCGCGCTTGTCTGCCATATCGCGGGCATGCTGGCGCTGCGCTGGCTGTTCTTTGCCGAGGCCCGCCACGTCCAGGCGCTCTACTACGGCATGCGCTGACCGGACTCCACGCTCCCGACCGATGCACGGGCCTAGCCCGAATGAGGGATGACCCTGCACGGGTCTTGCCTTACCCTTGTTCCGAATTGGTACATTTGCGTCGGAGGTGGCGGCATGACACGAATCGAGGCAAACCCGGGAGACAACCTGGCAGAATTGTCCGCATCGTTGAAAGACGGCGGCACCATCTTCCTCAATCCCGGTCTTTACGGGCCCGAATTGTTCGAGGGGATCTGCGGCACGGCCGAGGCTCCGGTCACCATCATCGGCACGAAGGAGGCGGTGTTCGAAGGCGGCAAGCGCTACGCGGATGTCCGCACCGAACTCAACATCATGGCCTATGGTTCCGAAGCCGTGCGCGAGGCGAAGGGCCGGGAACTGCGCGCCGCGGGCGACAAGAAAGCCAAGATCGACTACATCCCCAGCCTAGGCACCGTCGGCCAGCGCGGCCACATCCGTATCCGGAATTGCCGGCATCTGCGCCTGATGGGTTTCTCGATCCGCGGCGCGTGGCCGACTTGCATCGCCATCGATCAGAGTCAGAGCATAACGCTCGCGGGCCTAGCCATGGAGGAAGGCACCTTCGCGATCCACGTCGAGGGCGAGGACACCTATGGAATCACCGTCCACCGCTGCACCTGGACGCAAGATAAAACCGAAACACTGATGTGGGACAGCACGGGCTGGAAAGCGATCCACGGCGACGACTTCCACCCGGGCGACGAGCGCGGGCTGGACGGCGATTTCTTCCGCAGCTTCGGGATCATGGGCAAGGTCACGATCCGCTACTGCATCGTGCGCCACGCCTTCAACGCGGTCCACATGTACCACTCCGGGGACGGGAGCGACCCGACGCAGAACCGCGATGTTCGCATCCACGACAACAAGTTCGAGTTCATCCGGGACAACGCCGTCGAGGCCGAGCGCGGTGCGGTCAACTGGTGGATCTACCGAAACGATATGCGAAACGTCCACAAGTGGCTCGCGCTCGAGGTCAACCATTCGAGCCACGTCTATTGTTTCGCCAACACCTGCTGGTTCGACAAGTTTCCCTCGACCAAGGCGATCGGATCGAGTGCCTATCTCCACAGCGGCGGCGGGTTCTTCAAGACGCGCAAGAAGTCCAAACAGATCACCGCGCATGGACCGCACTACTTCTTCAACAACAGCGCCTACATCCGCACCGGCTACATCAAGAAGGGCGTTCTGAAGGATTTCCACCACTTCAACAATGCAATCCACTGTGTCGAGGACCCGAGCCGCTCGGGCGAGGACAAACGCCGTCCCTTCTTCTGGCAGCCCGGTCAGGCGCCCGAGCCGTGGCCGGGCGGCAAGGAGCCGGACATGAACCCCGATCACGAGGACACGGGCAGTCATTTCACCCGGCTCTGGGCCGCGAACAAGGTCGCATTCACGTCGGATGTGATCGCACATTCCGACATTCCCAAGCGCGCACGCAAGCTCGGATACCCATTGAAAAAGACCGTCGCCGCGGAGCCGGGTTTCAAGGCGCCCGAGAAAGGCGATCTGTCCCTGCGCAAAGGCGCCCCGGCGCGCGACATGCGCGGCAAGCTGCTGCCGATCCGCCTTGCCCTGATCAACTCCGATCAACCGTTCGAGAAAGCCGCGCCCGCTGCTGCCGGGTCGTGGCAGGGCAAGGACCGGCTCCGGCTCGGCATCACGGTGCCGGGCTTCGAGGTCGATCCGGTCTGGCAGAGCGAGGTCGAGGCTCTGGACGCACTGCTCGAAGCGGCCACGAGCTAGGACGCGGCTGGCGTTTCGGGCGGGACGATCTAAACTCCGCCCATGCGCGCCTTTGCCGATCTCCTGGAGAACCTGCTGTTTGCGCCCGGGCGCAATGCCAAGCTGGCGCTCATGGTCGACTACTTCCGCCGGGTGCCGGACCCGGATCGCGGCTGGGCGCTTGCTGCCCTGACGGGAGAGCTCTCGCTGCCCTCGGTCACGTCCTCGCGGATCCGCGGGCTGGTCGCCGAGCGGGTCGACCCCGAGCTGTTCCGCCTGTCCTACGACTATGTCGGCGATCTCGCCGAGACGGCGGCGCTGATCTGGCCCGAAGGCGAAGCGCGGGTATCGCCGCCGGTCTCGGACGTCGTCGCGCGGCTGTCCGGCACGGGGCCGGTCGAGGCCGGGCGCGTTTTGACGGAGTTGTGCGATGCCATGGGTTCCTCTGAGCGACTGGCGCTGATCAAGCTGGCGACTGGAGGCCTGCGCGTCGGGGTATCGGCCCGGCTGGCACGCACCGCTCTGGCGCAGATGGGGGCGGGACACGAGGGGCGTACACTCGAGCGGATCGAGGAACTCTGGTTCGGGCTCGAACCTCCGTTCGATGATCTGTTTCACTGGCTCGAGGGCGGCTCGGCTCCGCAGGTCGACCTCGCCATGGCCTTCCGCCCGGTGATGCTGGCGAACCCGCTGGACGAAGAGCGCCTTACCGGCATGGAGCCGTCCGACTATGTCGCTGAGTGGAAGTGGGACGGGATCCGCATCCAGGCGACGGCCTTCGATGGCGAACGACGGCTCTACACCCGCACCGGCGACGAGATCAGCCAGTCGTTCCCAGATGTTATCGATAGCATGACGTGGCAGGGCACGGTGGACGGCGAGTTGCTGGTGGTCCGCGACGGAGAGGTTGCGCCGTTCGCCGACCTGCAGAAACGGCTCGGCCGCAAGCGGGTCGGCAAGAAGACGCTGGCGGACGCGCCGGCACATCTGCGGCTCTACGATCTGCTGCACGATGGCGAGACCGACCGGCGCGCCGAGCCGCTTGAGGATCGCCGCGCCCGGCTGATCGAATGGCACGAGGCCCATACGCCTGCGCGGACCGACGTCTCAACTGACGTGGCATTCGCGTCGTGGGAGGAGCTGGCCGATATTCGCGCGACCGCGCGGGAGACCGGGCAGGAGGGCCTGATGCTCAAGCGCCGCGACGCGCCCTATTCCGGCGGACGCCCGATGGGTCCTTGGTTCAAGTGGAAGCGCGACCCGCTCAGCGCCGATTGCGTGATGGTCTATGCCCAGCGCGGTCACGGCAAGCGCTCATCATTCTATTCGGACTACACGTTCGCCGCCTGGACCGAGGACGGCGACGGGTTGCGCCTCGTCCCCGTTGGCAAGGCATATTCCGGCTTCACCGATCAGGAGCTTGCCGAGCTCGACAAATGGGTGCGCAACAACACCGTCGAACGCTACGGTCCGGTCCGCGCCGTCAAGCCGGAGATCGTGCTGGAGATCGCCTTCGATGCGATCCAGCGCTCCTCCCGCCACAAGTCCGGCGTCGCCATGCGGTTTCCCCGGATCAAACGCATTCGCTGGGACAAGCCAGCCGCCGAGGCGGATCATCTGACGACGCTGGTCGGTTTGATCGCGGGATGAGGCGCATGTGTCGGGCGGGTGTGCGGTCCGGTGCCTTTCCGCGTTAGGAGCCCGTGCTATGGATCGGGCGCAACCCGCACCATGCGCTTTCCCCGGTTCTCGCCCGCCAACAAACCGATCAGGGCGGCAGGGGCGTTCTCCAAACCGTCGACGATGTCCTCGAAGACCTTCAACTGACCCGAAGCAACCCAGCTCCGCAGGTTCTCCAGTGCTTTCGGTGTCTCCTCGGGGAAGTCGAAGACGATGAAGCCTTCCATCCGCAGCCGCTTTACGACGATCAGGCCGGGCAAGTTCTTCGGGCCGACCGGCTCGCCGGAATCGTACTGGCTGATCGCGCCGCAGCAGACCACGCGGCCTTTCTCGTTCATGCGGAAAAGAACCGTTTCCAGCACCTGCCCGCCGACATTGTCGAAATAGACATCGATCCCGTCCGGGCACGCAGCCTTCAACGCGCGGTGCCAGTGCGGGTCGCGGTAGTCGACGCAGGCGTCGAAGCCCAGTTCGTCCGTCACCCAGCTGCATTTCTCCGGCCCGCCCGCGATGCCGACAGCGCGGCAGCCGATTGCCTTGGCGATCTGGCCGACGAACATGCCGACCGAGCCCGCAGCGGCCGAGACCACGACAGTTTCGCCCGCGACAGGCTTGCCCACGGTGATCAGGCCGTGATGCGCGGTCAGACCGGCAATGCCGTAGGCTGAAAGCAGGTGCGAGAGCGGCCGCGTAGGGGGAAGCTTGCGCGCGCCCTTGGCAGGAACGGTAGAATAGTCGGCCCAGCCTGCCTCCGACGCGACGATGTCACCGACGGCGAGACCGCCGGACCTGCTCTCGACCACCTCGCCGATGGCGTAGGTGTGCATGACATCCCCGGTCTTGACCGCGTCGCGATAGGTGGCGCCCTGCATCCAGGCCCGGTTGGCCGCGTCGATCGACATCAGGATGGTGCGGATGACCAGCCCGTCTTCGGATGCAGCGGGCAGCTCGGCCTCGCGCATCTCGAAATTGTCCTGCGTCAGCGCGCCTTGCGGAAGCTCGCGCACCACCACCTGCCTGTTGACTGTCATCGGTTTGCCTGCCTTCTAGCGGTTCGGGGTCTGAAAATTATGTTGCGAAGAGATCTCAGATAAGAGACGTTCTGTAACATATTCCTGGGGAGGAACGACCGATGACCATGATGCTGCAAAGCTTTGCCGCGGGCAACTGGATCGGACCGGGAGACGGCGCGCGCGGCATCCACTCTGCCGTTACGGGCGAGGAGATCGCGCGGGCGGGCGGAGGTGCGCTCGACATGGGCGCGATGCTCGATCATGCGCGGTTGGTGGGCGGACCGGCGCTGCGCGCGATGGGCTTCCACGATCGCGCGCGCATCCTGAAGGACCTCTCGATGTACCTGTTGCAGCGCAAGGAGGAGCTTTACGCGCTGTCGACGATGACCGGCGCGACGCGCGGCGATAGCTGGGTCGACATCGAAGGCGGAATCGGCACCTCTCTCGCCATGGCCTCGAAGGCGCGGCGCGAGATGCCGGACGGGCAGGTTTACATCGATGGCGGAGCCGAGATGCTGTCGAAGACCGGCACATTCCAGGGTCAGCACATCTGTACGCCTCTGCTCGGCGCGGCGGTGCAGATCAACGCGTTCAACTTTGCGGTCTGGGGGATGCTGGAGAAGTTCGCTCCGGCCTTTCTGGCAGGCGTGCCCTCGATCGTGAAACCGGCCACCGCGACCGCCTATCTGACCGAGGCCTGCGTGCGGATGATGCTGGAGTCGGGCAAGCTTCCGGAAGGTTCCATCCAGTTGATCTGCGGCGGGGTCGGCGATCTGCTGGACCAAATGACGGCGCAGGACGTGCTGTCGTTTACCGGCTCGGCCGATACGGGCCTGCTGCTGCGCAGCCACCCGAACCTGCTGAAGAATGCGGTGCGCTTCGTCGCCGAGCAGGACTCGCTGAATGCGTCGATCCTCGGTCCGGATGCGGTGCCGGGTGACCCGGAGTTCGACCTCTTCGTCAAGGAGGTCTCGCGCGAGATCACTGTGAAGGCCGGGCAGAAGTGCACCGCCGTGCGCCGGGTGATCGTGCCGGATGACCAGATGAACGCGGTGTGCGAGGCACTGGTCGGGCGGTTGGAGAAGACCCGCATTGGCGACCCGGCTTTGGAGACCACGCGGATGGGGCCGGTGGTGTCTGAGGCGCAACGCGCGGACGTGGCGGAGAAAGCCGCGATCATCGGCGCGGAGGCCCAGTGCGTGTTTGGCGAGGGCGTCGTCGACGCCGATGGCGCCGATCCGGAGAAAGGCGCCTTTCTGAACCCGCATCTCTTCCGGTGCGACGACCCTGACGGCGCGGCACGGGTGCACGAGACCGAGGCGTTCGGCCCGGTTTCGACCGTGATGGGCTATCGCGACCTCGATCACGCGGTGGACATAGCCAATCGGGGCGGCGGGTCGCTGGTCGCCTCGGTGATCACGCACGATCCCGAGGTTGCGCGACGAGCGACGCTCGGCATCGCGGCGTGGCACGGGCGGGTCTACATAAACGACCGCGTGTCGATGGGCGAGAGCACCGGGCATGGCTCGCCGCTTGCGCCGATGATCCACGGCGGGCCGGGGCGTGCCGGCGGCGGCGAGGAACTCGGCGGTGTGCGCGGCGTGCTGCACTACATGCAGCGCACGGCGGTGCAGGGATCTCCGGACATGCTGTCGGCCATCACCGGGCGCTGGGTGCGCGGCGCATCGGTCAGGCAAGCTCCGGCACACCCGTTCACACGCACTTTCCACGAGGTCGAGATCGGCGAGACGATCTTCACCGATGCGCGCGAGGTGACGCTGGAGGACATCGAGCACTTCGCCCATTTCACTGGCGACCTGTTCTACGGCCACATGGACGAGGAGGCCGCGAAGGCGAACCCGTTCTTCCCGGGCCGCGTCGCACATGGCTACCTGCTGCTGAGCTTTGCCGCCGGGCTGTTTGTCGAGCCGAACCCCGGCCCGGTCCTGGCCAATACCGGTCTGGAGGGGTTGAGCTTCCAGAAGCCGGTCTCCCCCGGCGACAGCATCAAATGCCGACTGACGGTAATGGCCAAGACCCGCCGGACGCCGACCTATGGCGAGGTGAAGTGGAACGTGACGCTGACCAATCAGGACGACGAGCAGGTGGCGGAATACACCTTGCTGACGATGAATTCTTACGAGCGGTAAGGGGTCACGTCCCTACATTCTAATCGCACACGGAAAGGCCGTGCCGCGTATCGTGTCGGCCAATTTCGAACCCTGCATGGGCCTCAATGCTCAGCGCGTTGAATGTCTCGTTCGAGCCCAATCCACACAGCGCTGCAAAGTGAGCGAATGTCAGCGGAGCGCCAGGTCAATACCTGAAACATGCGCAGGCCGTGGGAGTTTTCTCGAAAGAGCTAAGACCGCCTTTTAAATCAAAGTCTATTAGGAACTACCTTCCGCGTCAGTCTTCTTCACGGAGACCACCAATTCTACCGTAGCTGACATTTTAACCTTCGTGAACGGTTCCGGCGATTGCTCGATAACTTGTCCGATAGCCTTACCAACGAAGTATCTCTCGTTTACTCTGCCGACCTTGAGTCCTGCTCTTTCTATCTCTGTCTTCGCCTTCTCGAGCTCCATTTGCTCTAGTCGAGGCACAATTGAGTATCGATTTGGTTGAGGGATATCGGTAAATAGCTCATGGGATGGGGTTCGAAGGGCTGCTGATATAATCTTTTGCTGTTCGTCGGTCGCAGTCGAAGTGCCATGGATAATGCCACGCGCAGCGTCCACAGAAACACCAAGAATATCAGCAAGTTCCTCCGCAGAAAGATCTTTGTCTTTTGCAGCTTCTAACAAGCCGTCTCCCCAACGAGGTGATCCCTCGTTGGAGCTTAGAAACCTCTCACCAACGTCGCTCACACGTTTGTACGAGCGCTCCGCGAGAAGTCCAGAAACAATACCGACAAATGAAAGAAAGAATGGACTTAGTGCTTCATCTGAGCCTCCAGCAGTTATTGTAATTTGACCTGCTTTGAGAAGAACAAATATGACAAACGCACTCATACTCCCCACAATTGGCAGTAAAAAAACTCTACGAGCAGTTGCCTCCTCGTGATACCTTAGAAACGACCATGTCACTGAAATCAACGCACCCAGCGCGCCCATCGCAATTGTAACAATAAACACTAAAAGTTGATGTGGCATCGTAAGAAAGGCTTGGAACAACAAGAAGCTTCCAAAAAATTTTACCTCCGCAAAGTACCTAGTGAGACTTTGATTTTCAAATAGAGCGTCTATTTTTTTCAACGCATCGGCTTCAAATCTCGTAAATCTGTCCCGCTCACCGTTCTTAATAAGAGTTTCTTTTTCATTCTTAAGTTTGATGTAATCATTGAAACTTATACATATAGGCTGATCAGGTGTATTAGGATTACAAGTTGTCCGAAAATAGTCTTCCATATCCGAACTATTCACTCGGCTCCAACCAGCTTTATTTGTCGAGCTTCGGTAAAATTTATACAAACTGTCTTCTTGGATTCTTAGTTCTGTATCGATCTTGCCTAATTTATCTTCTTCTTCAATGCTCTCAAGAATATTTGTTGACTGTCTTTGGATTTGTTGTTGCAGTCTGAGCACATAATCAAAATCGTATGAATTATTTATACTAGCAAGTTCAGTTCTTGCCTGAAACGCGGTTAATGAAAAAACAACGATGAGTCCGATCAGAATATATAAAGCGATTAAATATGCTCCAGCGAATATACTCCACAATGAAGCAAAAAACCAAATAATTCCCGAAAATATCCTTGAAAAAAAGCGCCCGACCATAGTTAACCTCAAAATTAGTCTAAAATGAAAATTATAATTTCAAGGGTCATTTATAAAAATGTCCCTTTATTGTCAAACACTTTTTTAACGCTGATATTGCAACAGCAATGTCGTTGCTAGACTACGGATTTGCCGAACTCCGGCTCTATGACTTTATCACATTATTATAGCGCAGGAGGGAGGTGAACAAAAGCACGAGTTGCAGTTCAGCTTTTTCCCGATAGCCGCCGTTGGCACAGTCCGCACTGAATGCCAGCGTCATTCTCGCACTCGACCCAAACGATACACTTAGATGAACAATGGCTAGACGCTGCGCTGTCAAAAAGCTGCGCGGTTCAGTTTAAGCTCGTGGAGGCGGGAGAAAATTCTCCGGGGCCTGGACCTCTTTCCCGTGTCGATCACTGGAAGGACCAGAACAAAATGTGATTGCGCAGTCACGTCACCCGGGCTGCCTCGGGCGGTACTTCACCGCGTTTCCCCGATCTTGCCAGCCGTCTTTGGCGCCCCGAATACAGCCGAACTTACATCTTGATCAATCTACGCGGGCGGACTCTCGAACGCACTCAGTGCACGGGGCGGGGTTCCAGCGGCGACTGGTTGAGATCCGATTGGAGTTCGCGACGAACTGATTGAATCCGCTGGCCCGAACCTGCGCACGTGCACACTACTCGGGACGCGCCAGCATCGCCTCGATCAGTTCCTGAACATGGAGAGCTTCCTGAATGGTCGCGAGCTTGTGCGGCTCCCCGCGCATGCCCTTGTCCATCTCGTCGAGCTGGCCCTTCAGGCTGACCGCGCGCGGGTCGCTGGGCGGCGGGGCGACCTGCTCGAACGGTCCGCCCTGCGATGCCGACAACATGAAGAACTCGGAAACGCGATAACTTTTGTCGGCGCCCTTGATGGTGACCTCTTGGCGGTCGGGCTGCTCTCCGCCGACGGATCCGAGGATCGATACTGGCACGCCGTCGGCATTCTCAAACCGGGCGGCGATGTGCGTCTCGCAAAGGGTCAGATCGGCGGAAAAGGTCGGATGCGCCCAGATCAGTTTCAGCGGGCCGAGCACCCGCGCGCTGAAGAAGACGAAATGCGAGATCACTTCTCGGGTGTAGCCGCCTTCGGCCGCGAACCTCAGCCAGTCAGCCTCGACCTGCCAGGCGCGCGGCCAGCGCGGATAGGTGACGACGATGTCGATCCCGGCGGGCGCGCCCATCGTGGCGTCAGAGGTCACGGTCGCCAGAGCCTCGCCCGCCGCTTGCGTGAAATTGACGGTCGCCGGGACGCCAGCCTGTTCGAGCCGTGCGACCAGATCCCGGCTCTCGGCCACGTCCACGCCCAGCGGCTTCTCCAGGAAGACCGCCTTGCCGGAGGACGCCGCCGAAAGTGCGTAGGCTTTGCGCGGCACCGGGGGACAGGCGAGGTAGACGAGATCGGAGGCGGCGATCACGGCGTCGGCGTCCGCCGCTATGCTTGCTGAGGGAGCGAGTGTCGATGCGAGCGCGCAAGACTCGGGGGAAGGATCCCAAAGGGCAACGGGCTCGAAATTTTCGTGCCGCTCCATGTGTTCGAGCATCCTGCGGCCCATGATCCCGAGCCCGATGATGCCGACCTTGTGGCTGTTGGACATGTCTGCCTCCACGTTCGCGTACGGTGTTCAGGGTCCGCTGCCTCGCCAGATCAGGCTTAGGATTTAGGTGAGCCGACGTCATCCCGAAGTGTGATGACGATGAAGTCCGCCGCGATTCCCGGCGTATGCAGGGCACTTGCTTCGCGGCCCAAGCGCGGATCGCGGAAAAAGGCAGGGCGCGACGGGCCGCGCCCCGCGGTTCGGTGTCAGAGGGCCTTGCGGAATGTGACCTTGTCGTCTCCATCCGCCCAGAAGTCCCGGATGCGGGCTTCCTCGCTATAGCCCGCGTTTCGATAGAACTGCCGGGTCCGGGCGAAGTCCGCCGTGCCTGATGTGTCGGCGATCAGGATGCGCTGGCCGCTGTCGCGCAGATCGGTCTCGAGCTGTTCGACGAGCGCCGTGCCCGCGCCGCAGCCCTGCCGGTCAGCGCGCACGCCGATGGCGAGCATGTTCCACGCGCCCTCGGCAAGCTGCTCCTGAACGGCATAACAGAAACCGATAATGGTGCCGTCCTCTTCGCAGGTCAGCCAGCGGCTGTCGTGGTCGCCGCCGGAGAGGAAGCCGCTCGCGAGGTCGGGGAGCATGTCAGCCGGGAACAGTTCGATGTCCTTCAGGATGAGTTGGAGGGCGGGGATGTCGGAGGACGCTGTGGGTCTGATTTTCATGTCTGGTTCTTTCACGATGCCGGTACCCGGACGCCGTCGCGCATGGCTGAGGGGCGGCCATGGGTCCGGTCAGGATGTTTGTGCTGGGTGAGTTCCGGCCAAGCGAAAAGAGCGGCTTGCGCGCATGATGCGGAGGCCGGATCTCGGTCAGCAAGCCCACCGGGTGGGGCTAGCGGTTGCCCGCAATCGTGAACATAAAGTCTCCCTCACCCGGCCTGTAGCCGGGCATGGGGCGGGGTAGCAGGCGCGGTTCCCACATACAACAGGTCTGGCGATCGTCGTCGAAAGGAAGATCCGTGCCTTGCGGTTCGACCGTGAACGTGTTCAGGCGAGCACGAGGTCGCCCGGTGCCTCGGCGAACTGACCCGTCGCGCCGTTCCATGCCACATGCCACTGACCGAGGCGGCCTTTCTTGTTCTTCAGGATCTCCCAGTGCTGGCGCGCGGCACCGCCGCCCGGCATCGGGGCGCAGCGCCACCGGGTCTCGGCGGCATTGGTGCGCAGCCGCGTTTCGGGCACGAGACAAAGCCCCCTTGCCCCGCCAGTCCCGGCAGCCAGTTGCAGGCGACGGCTGGCGGTGAGATCCGGGGCTTCGCCCAGTTCGCCGATGATCAGGGGGGCCGCACCGGAGCGCAGCGCTTCCTCCATCACCTGCAGGATCGGCAGGGCGCCTGTCGGCTGCACGAGGATCAGCCGGGCCGGATCGAGGAAGGTGGCAATCCCCGGCGGATAGAGCGTTTCGGGCACGCGGCGATCCTGCACCCAGAGCACAGCGCCCTGCAGACGCGCCGCCAGCGCCAGCGCAAAAGTTCGCCGACCCGCACCTGTGGCCTCGTGAACGCGGGCGGTGGCAAGCAAATCGAGATCCGGGTGCGCGGGCGCTGGCATGGGCAATCTCCAAATGTTTCTAATTTGTTCTCATTTTTGCCAGCGCGATCCGATTCTGTCGAGTCCCGTCTTATCCGTGGCTCGGCTTGCAATTTTCGATCTCGCATCTTTCAGTGGATCGATTGAGAGCTGGGGAACCACCATGTTGAGTCCTGACAACCGGGTCATCCTGATCACCGGTGCCAATCGCGGTATCGGCCTTGCCACGGCGCGCAAGCTGGCCGCTGCCGGGTACACTCTGAGCCTCGGCGCACGTCAGCCGAACACGATCCCGCTGGCGGGGATCGGCGACGTTCACACGCACGTCTGGGAGGCGACCGATCAGGCCACCTCGCAGGCCTGGGTGGCTGCCGTGATGGAGCGGTTCGAGCGTCTCGATGGCATCGTCCTGAACGCCGGTGTCGAGATCGGTGGATCGCTGGAGACAGGCACCGAGGACGAGTTCGACACGATGTTCGCGGTCAACTTCAAGGGGCCGCTCTGGCTCGCCCGTGCAGCGCTGCCGCATCTTCGCGCCTCGGGTGCCGGACGGGTGATCAATGTCGTCTCGCTGGCCGGCAAACGCGTGATGCGCAATCAGATCCTCGGCTATTCCGCGTCGAAGCACGCCGCGATGGCGCTGACCCATGCGATCCGGGAGTCGGGCTGGGCCGACGGTGTCAGGGCGACCTCGGTCTGTCCCGGCATGGTCGACACGCGCATGGTCGAGCACGTCACCGTGCCCGACGGGCAGTACAAGATCGAGCCGGACGCGATCGCCGAGACCGTGGCCTATGCGCTGAGCCTGCCGAACAGCGCGGCCGTCGCCGAGGTGCTGGTGAACAGCCGTTACGAAGCGATGTTCTGATCGTGCGCCCCCGGATCGCGATCGCCGGGTTCCAGCACGAGACGAACACCTTCGCCCCTGTCGCGACGGGGTTTGCCGATTTCGAGGATGGCGGCGGCTGGCCGGGCCTGACGCGCGGTGCGGATGTCCTGACGACCTTTCGCGGGCTGAATATCCCGCTGAGCGGTTTTCTGTCGGCGGCTGAACCCAAGGCTGAGCTTGTTCCAATCCTCTGGACCAGTGCCGAGCCGGCGGCGCAGGTCTCGCGCGATGCATTTGACCGGATCACCGGGATGATCCTGGACGGCATCACGGCGGCCGGGCCGCTGGACGGGATCTATCTCGACCTGCACGGCGCGATGGTGACCGAGAATCACGATGACGGCGAGGTCGAGATCCTGCGCCGTGTGCGCGCTCTGGTCGGGACCGGGATGCCGATTGCGGTCAGCCTGGACCTGCACGCGAATATCTCCCCGGAGTTTGTCGGGCTGGCCGATGCGATCACGATTTACCGGACCTATCCACATCTCGACATGGATGCGACGGGTGCCCGCGCGTGGTCTCTGCTGAAGCAGGTGATCGAAACCGGGAAGCGCCCGGCGACAGCCTTCCGCCAGTCCGATCACCTTCTGCCACTGTCGGCGCAGTGCACCGAATTCGGTCCTGTCGCCGCGCTGTATCACGCGGTTGCAGAATGTTCCGGCGGCACCCTGCTTTCGGCCGATGTCGCGCTCGGGTTTCCGCTGGCGGATATCCCGGATGCCGGTCCTTCGCTGGTGGTCCATGCGGAGGACACGGCGTCGGCCGAGGCTTGTGCCGATGAGCTATTGGCGAAGCTGGACGAGGCCGTGGCGACGGCGGACAACGCTCTTCTGGGTCCGCGCGAGGCGGTGTCACAAGCATTGGCGCTGACGCAGAATGGCGGGTGCGTCGTGCTGGCCGACGTGCAAGACAATTCCGGTGCGGGCGCGATGTCGGATACGACCGGGCTCTTGGCCGCACTCGTAGAGAGCGAGGCGGACAGGTGCCTGCTCGGAACCCTTTGGGATCCGGAAGCCGCCAACCTCGCCCATTCGGCCGGCGTTGGTGCCACCATCGATTTGTCGCTCGGCGGAAATCACGGTCCAGACGGCGTCGGGCCGTTCCGCTGCTCAGCAGCCGTCGTCGCACTGTCCGACGGGCTTTTCACCTGCACGGGAGAGATGCAGCGCGACGTCTTGACGGATATCGGCCGCACGGCGCTGTTACGGATTTCGAACGGAGGGGGCGATGTACGCATCGTTGTCTCGACGCGCCGCCATCAGACAATCGATCAGGAACTGTTCCGGCATCTCGGCCTCGAGCCTGCAGATCATCGGATCGTCGCCGTGAAGAGCACCGTCCACTTCCGGGCCGACTTTGCGCCGATGGCGAAGGCCGTCCTGATGGTCGAGGCGCCGGGCTACAGCACCTGTCGCCTGAGCAATCTGACCTACCGAAAGCTGCGCGCGAACGCGCGCTGACCCCCGAAATACCAGGTTGCGTCAGGCCGATGCGACGAGCGTCACGACGACGGTGTCACCGGTGCGGGCGATTGTGTCCGGCGCGGGATCCTGCGCGGAGACCTCGAGATCTTCGGCCGGGTCGGTGATTTCCACGCCGTCGGCGTCGCGGAACTCGGGTTCGAGCGCGAGGCGATCCAGCACCTCGATCACGTTGCTCGGTTTGCGCGTGTCGAGATCGGGGACGAGGCGCAATTCATCCGCTCCGTCAGGCGCGGGCACCGGTACGATCTTGAAGGTCAGCTTGGCCGAGATATCCGCCGTGAAGCCGAACTGGTTCGCGTAGCGGGCATCCACCGGCGTGCTGTAGAGCCGCCGCGAGGCCGTGTTCAATCCGACCCGCGCAGGGACAGCCCGGACCGACGGTAGCGTGGGCTTCACCGGCGTCGCATTGCGCGCGCCAGAGGCCCCCTGCCCCATGCGTAAGGCGACCCGAACCTCGCCGCTGGTTTCGGGTAGCGCGTAGAAGGTCGGACGGTAGCCGATTTCCTGCAGCAGCCTGAGCTTCTCGTCATCGCTCTCGGCATAGATGTCGAGGACCGCGCCGAGCGAGCCTTCGTCGAGTGCGTGCTGCGCCTCGGCGACGCCGCGCCCGACCTCGGCGATCACGTCCCCGAGGGGAGAGGCAACGACATCCTGCACCAGATTCTTGATATTGCTCATCGCGCAGTCTCCCTCATTCCGCAGGTGCCGTGCCGAAGACCACCAGCACCTCAGCGCCGTGCTTGGCCTGCGCGCCCGCTGCCGGAACCTGGCTGATCGATTGTCCCGGCGTGCCCAGTCCCGGCTTGACGACCTGATAGGCCGGCGCGAGGCGCAGCCCGACCGAGCGTATGACACGGCGCGCAGCACTTTCGGTCAGACCCTGCACATCTGGCACGGCCACGTCATCATTGGTTCCTGTACCGCTGCCGACATGAAGCTCGGTGCTCAGGCCGGATGAGGTGCCATCACCTGTCCCCCCAAGCGCGATGCGGCCACCATCGGCGCTGGGCGTGCCCTTGAGATCGACGCGCACGGTCCCGATCCGGAACGGGTGCGCCTGGGTCCTCAGGCTCGTGTTCGCGAGGCTCAACTTCGTGCCGAGCCCGGTGACGAGGTCGGCGACATCTGCATCCACGCCCTTCGTCTTCTCAAGCTCCACCACCTTTGCGGTTGCTTCATCGGCACGCTTCTTTTCGGCGGCCAGAGCCGTCTCGGCGACCGTGAGGCGGTTGGATGTGGTCAACAGGTCAGCCTTGCTCACCGCAAGCTCCTGGTCCTTCAGGACGATCCGCTGGTTCTGTTCCAGCGTGATGGCTCGCAGCGCGTCCAGTTCCTTGGTTGATGTGACGGCGACAATGCCTTCGGTCGCGCTTGCAATCCGGTCGGTGCCAGCCGCCGAGATGACGCGGTCATCGGTGTTCGTCACGATTGATCCGCGCCGGATATCGCCGATGATCACGTCATTTCCGGTTCGCGTCATTGTCGCGAGACTGTCGTTGGCCCCGGCGATCATTCTGAGATTGCGGTTGAGCGCGACTTCGGAGCGGCCTTCCTGCAAGGAGACGCCCGCAACGGTATGCGGAATGCGGTTGAGACTGGCGGACGCCTTGAGCATCGGGAACGCCGTCTCCTCCAACCGATCGATGCGTCCGAAATCGACTTCGAGCAACTGGCGGCGCGGATCGAACTGCATGATCCCGCCGGTTGCGAGAATGCGTGGTGCCGGATCACCTTCCTCGACCAGCCTGAGCGTCGGCGCGGCGCGGGCGCCCTCGAAGATCCGGCCGTCGATCTTGAATCCGACCATGCCCTCGCGGTTCGTCTGAGCCTCGTCAAGCGGCTCCCATGTTCTGGCCTCGAGCAGGAAAACCTCGACCACCAGCGCAAGATCGGCCGCGGGCTTGCCTTCCTCGGAGAAGATCTGGGCGGTTGCGATGATCCCGCGCATCAGCCGATCTCCTTCCCGACGGTCAGGCGGATCGTTTCGGCGCCCATCTCGGCTGTCACGACCACCACTGCCTGGCGCTGAAGCTGCGCGCCGAACGTCAGCGACGTGGTCGCGACGCCCGTGTCGTCGCTCGTGATAACGGCCGACCCGAAGGTCACGTTGTTGAGGCGCGGCGCCGAGACTCCCGCCGCTGCGGACAGTGCGGTGGATGCGGCTGCATCGATGTTGAGCTCGATCTCGGCCCCAGCCAGAAGCTCGCCCGCATTGTTGCCAACGGTGATTGCCAACTCGCGCGCATTGCCTGTGCCGCGCACCTCTCCCGTCAGGATAGGCAGCGGCAGGCCCTCGCCAGGCGGTACGGCCACAAAGCGCCCGGTGATCTTGCTCGTGACCTCACGCGAAGCTTCCGACGACTGCACCGGGCGAAAGATCAGCCGCGCGCCGCTGCCCTGCTTTTCCTCGGCTTCGAGCCTAAAGCCGATCTCGAAGTCCAGATGCGGAATGCGGAACTGTGGCGCCGGGCGGCCGAAGCCGTCGAGCGGCGGGGTCGCGTTCAGTTCCTCCTGCGCCTCGCGCAGGCTCTCCGCCATCCCGACAAGGATGCTCTCAAGTGTGTCGGCGATAAAGCGCCCTTCGGTCATCTCTCGTCTCTCTGTTCTTCCGCGCGCCGGGCGCGGGCATTCTCCTGAGCGCGCTCACGGCGGCGACGGTCCTGTTCCTCCTGCATCTGCGCGGCGCGCTGGCGCCGGAGCGCCCGCTCGCGATTGCGCTGCATCCGCTCGAACAAATCGCCGGATCCGCCGGTTTCCGGGCTGAGCCGCCGCTCGCTGTTGTCGGCGTAATTCGAGAACCGGTCCATCGGCCCTTCGATCTGCTGGCGGCGCTGGTTCCAACCGTGCTCGACCTTCTTTACGGCCTTGCCCGGAGCCGCCAGCGCCTTGTTCGCCTTGGCGAGCTTGCCGCCGACCTTGTCGATCTTGTCGCCGCCGACGTCCTTGCGAATTTCGGCGCGCTCCTTTTCGCTGAAACCTTCGGCCTCCAGCTTGCTGTCGAGATCGTCCAGTTGCTTCTGGTAGTTCTCGACCTGCGAGCCGATCTCACGCAGCGGACGCCCGACCTCGTCGATCCGGTCGGTGACCTTGCGCGCCCGACGCAGGCCGGATTGGACAGGACGATCAACTGTATCGAGCCGGTCGCGCAAGCCGCGGACCTGATCGCCTGCAGCGCTTCTGGTTGGTGCGGGACGGGTCCCGACGCCGGTGCGTTGCCCGGGAAGCGCGTCGAGGATCTGCGAGACATCGGTGCGCGGATCGCCCATGCCCGTGGTCACGTGACCGCCGGGCAGATCGGGCAGGCCACCGGCCATCCGGCCTTCGAGCGGGGTCGGACCCAGACCAGACGGCTGGCGCCGTTGGCGCAGATGCTCCTGAACGGCATCGGGATTTGCCGCCTGCTGGCGCAGTGCGTCCCGTCGCTCCTGCATCCCGGCGCGCTGCGCCGCCCAACGCTGTTCGTCGGCCCGGCGCTCGGCGAAACTGGCAACGTTGAACCGTGCCGCGAAGGCCGGGTCGAACCGGTCCTGTCCCGGAACACCGGACAGACCCTGCAACCGGCGCTCCAGTTGCTCACGCTGCTGCATCAACGCGCCAAGCTGGCTGTCCGGCGCGAGCCTCGCGGCTTCGGCCAGATCGCTGCCGCCGGGCGCACGGAACGAGCGCGGTCCCGATTGCGGACCGGGATCGGCCCCGCCGGGCCGGTTCTGCAAGTCTCGCCAGCTTCGTCTCGGCATCGTTCAGATCTACGGCGTGTCGGCTTCGACGGTGGCCGCCAGCATCGACCGGATGCGCTCCTCGAGGATCGCCGGCGCGGGCACCGGAACCAGCTTGGTCCGCATCAGCGAAGAGCCCTCGGCCGAATACTGATACTTCGAAGAGTAGCTCGCCGAGACCGAACTCACCCGCATCGACGCCGTGGCCGAGAAGAACCCGACCGAGCCCCGGACACTGGCATTCACCGTGGTCGACGAGCGGCTGGTATTGGTCTCGCGCGACATCGAGAGCGACAGCTTCAGTTCGATGAGCGTGTCGACGAACTGATAGAAAGTCGGCACGAAGCCGAGCTCGAGCAGGCTGTAGGCGTTGCCGTCGCCGAGATGGACGAGAAGCGTGCGCTCCGGCGGCGTCGAGGACGGCGGCGGGTCCGAGCCGTCTTCGGGCTCGGGATCCGGTTGGTAACCCGCCATCATCCGCGCGATCTTCAACGACACGAGGTCCAGTTCGTACTGTGCCTCGGCGATGCCGATCCCGAGCAGACGCACCATCTCGGGGAACGGCGTATTGGTCATTTCCGTGCTGATGCTCATGACCTGTTCTCCTCAGATCGCGCGATCAGTCGTCGAGACCCTGCTCCTGGCGACGCTTCTCGAGATTGGTCTCTCGGCGGGCTTCCTCAGTCTCCATGAAGGACTGGATCCGGTCCTCGAGCGCTGTCGGTACCGGCACCGGCACGATCTTGGTGCGCAGGATCGACGAGCCTTCGGCCGAGTAGGAGTACTTGTTCGAATAACTCGCATCGACCTGGCTGGTCGCCACGTTGCGCCGGTAGCTGTTCGATCGGCTTGTCCCCCAGAAGCTGCGCTTGCGCCGGCTGGCGCCATCGACCGCAGAGTTGCGGTTCTGGCGTTCCCGGGTGAACTCGCGCTCGCGGGTGATCTTGATGGCGATCTTCACCTCGATGATCGTGTCGACGAACTGGTAGAAGGTCGGTGCGAAGCCCAGTTCCATCATCGAGAGGCGCGTCGGCACCCGGATTTCGAGCTTCTTCTGGTCGTCGGTCAGATCTGCCGAGGAGGTCGCGGAGTCGATGTTCACCCCGTAGAGGTCCTTGGCGACCTTCTTGATCAGATCGAGCAGCTTGATCGACTCGTCGACGTTCAGCGTGCCGGTGAAGGCGTCGTCGACGATCGCGTAGGCCACCGCTTCGGCCAGCGTCATGTACTCGTAGCCGAAGAACACGCGGCTGTCATCGAAGCTGGCATTGCCCTGCTCGTCGTAGACAGTCGTCAATCCGCCCATCATCTCGGCGGTGTTGATCGAGTTTTCGTCCAGCTTGGTCTGACCGTCCGCAATGGCGAATGCCATTTGCCGGATCATGTCCCCCATCGGGACGTTAAGAAGTTCCTGTCCAATACCCATAATGGTCTCCTTCCCGGCGCTTTTTGCGCCTTACGTTATCTCTTGCTGGTGTTCGCGCTTGAGCAATTCGATGAAGATCTCCGGCGGCGGCAGCGAGACCAGCCGCGCAGCGATCGAGGACATGCCCTCGGACGACACCGAGAACTTGCGGGCGTAGCCGACGTCGACCGAGGCCGCCGCCATGAAGAACGGCGTTCCACCCCCGACCTGAACGCCGACATTGACCGAGGTTTCCTTGCTCTCGGTCATCGAGAAGCTGAGCTTTGCTTCGACCGTCGCCTCGGTGAAGGCATAGAAGCTGGGGACGAACCCCAGCGTCAGCAGGTTGTAGGTTTCGCCACCGATATCGACCTCGGAGGTCGACAGCTCCTGCGCGACCTGGACCGAATTCTGGTCCAGCGCCATCTGCGCCTCGGCGATCGAGATGCCGAGTTGCTTGATGATCTGCGGCAGGGGCGCCGACAGAAGCTGCCGCGTCGTGGCGGGGACTTCGCTCATCCGTCGCTATCTCCGGAGGACGGGTTCAGGAAGTCCTGGATAGTCTCGAGGAACTGCGGCGGCGCCGGGATCGAGACCAGCCGCGCCGAGATCGACGAGTTGCCGGTGACGTTCATCTCGAACTGCCGCGAGACCCGGACATCGACCGAGGCGCCGACCGCAACCGTGCGGTTGCCGGTGTTTGCCTGCGTCAGGTTCGAGGATTGCGAGCGCGAGAACTGCTCGGTCACGGTGAAGCCCTCGGTCGACGAGATCTGGATGTTCCGGCTCTCGGAGGTGAACATGTTCAGCCGGAACGGCACGGACTTGCCGAAGACCGTCACGACATTGCCCTCGGCCGACGCCTCGAAGTCGACCGAGCTATTGCCATTGATCGAGTTCTTCAGGTTGAACGCATGGGCTTCGGGCGACCCTGATGAATGGCCACCACCGGCAGCACCGGAGTAGTTGAAACTCGTCCCGTCGATCGTGACGCCATTGCCGCTGAGACCCAGCGAGGTCGGACGGAACTTGTAGGCAAAGCCGTTTCCGGTGTCGCCGCCGCCCGTCTTGTCCGGGGTGCCGGTTTCGATCGTGAGGCTGCCGTTCGGCGCGTCGCACAGCAGGTAGTGCACTGCGTTGTCGGGCACGATTTCAGCCTTGCGGAACTCGACGTTGTCGCGTGGCCCGCCATTGTTGGCGACATCGGCCTGGGCCGCGGTCGAGCCATCGCTTTCCGTCGTGATCATCCCGGGATCCATCCCGTTTGCAACGAGAAGCCGTTTGACCTCGTCGGCGCGGCGCTGTCCCAGGCGGACGTTGCTGGCATCCGAATTGCTGGGCGACTGTCCGCGGTAGGGCTGCGCGTCAGCGTATCCCTTGACCTTCAGGCGCAGATTCTTGGCCTTGGCGAACTGCGCGACGATCATCGTATTGCGCATTGAATTCGCATTGTACGTCGTGCCGCCCAGGTCAAAGACCTCGAAGTGGTGCTTGCCCGTCTTGAAGTTCACAATCCCGAACGGGCGTGTCGCGTGCATCAGGTAGGTGTCATAACCCGCCGCATCGACCTGGGCCTGAACGTGCGCGGAATAGGCACTGAGCGACCCTTGCGACGTGGTGTTCACCGTCACCGCGCCACTGAAGATGTAGTCGGTGTTCGTGTCGCTATCCATCTGGATGATCGCGCTGTCGAACCCGCCGCCCAGGAACGAGACGGTCCGGTCGGTGGTCTCGACATTCGGACTGTCACTGTTCTCGGTGATGGTGAAGCTGCGGTCCCCGTGCTCGTACAGCAGGCGTCCGACACCTGCCTGATCATTGGCGGTCACCGCCTCCTGCAGAGCCCGAATCCGGGCCAGAGGGTCGTCCCCTGACATCGTGAAATTCTGTCCGCCGATGGTGAGCGTTCCGGCAGATGCCGAGGACTGGACTTCAACGGTCGCCGTCCGCTCGGTCCGGGTCGAGGACCCGCTTTCCGACGACTGGCTCGACTCCGACTGGTTGCCGCTTTCCGTCGAGGTGTCGTTGAACGAGCCCGAGAGGTTCACTCCGACGCCGGTGTTTTTCTCGATCCTGAGCGAGAGCTGCATCGAGCAGGTGATGTCGGCGTGCTGGTAGTGGTAGAAAGCGGGCGACAGGCCCATCTCGAGCAGCGTCTTGCCGCCGAGGCTGTCGCGCGGCGTGATGAACTCACCGATCTGGTTGACGGAATTGTCGTCGAGCGCCTTTTGCGCTTCGGCGATCGAAAGACCCAGGCTCTTGATGAATTCGGCAACGCTCGCATCGGCGAGCACCTGGCCAGGTGTCAGGTCGTCTACGTCAGGCATCGTCCATTCCCTTCTGGGTTCCGCCAAATACAACGGCGGGGGCTCTCCAAATTCGCCGGCTTAAAGCGCCGGCGACACACGAACGGATTTGCCGCTGTCCTTGGGCAGCGGATTTGCGCGCGCGGCATCGACCTGATCCTCGCGCACGGTGAAGTATTTGTGCTTTTTCTGAAGCTCGAGCAGACGGCGAGCGTCGACCGACATGCCCCGGGCAAGCCAGCCCAGCACCGTCTCCGCAATCGGCAATGTGCCCCTACCTGATCTTTCAACGGCGCGGGTCAGCGCTTCGCGGCCCGTGTCGCTGTCCCCGGCCTTCACGGCCACGATGCCCTGGCGCTCCAATATGGCGCCATGATCGCGGGCGTGCAGATCGGCCTTGCTGTCGAGTTGCGTGTAGTGCGCATCGGCGTTCTCGCAAAACTCGAGGATCTCACCAAACGCTCCGGTCAATTCCAGGCTTTCAAGAACGCACTGCGTGTAGTGCCGGAAGAAGACCTCGGGCGCCTTGGCCGCCTGTGCGAGGCGCAGCGCCTCGCGGTAGTGGCGCAGAGCTTCCTTGTGGTCGCCCGCGACCGCCGCCAGCTTGCCGGCCTCGGCGATCCCCAGATGAAAATCGTGACGTGCCTCGCTCATGCCGTCCCCTCGGGCGGATCGATCAGATCGACATGGGCACCGGCGCGTTCCAGCGTGTTGCGCAGGATACGGGCCTGCAGTTCCGGCATGTGCCATGGTGCTCGCCATGGCAGCGGCGGCATCGCGGCCTGCTGCCAGAGTCCGAGTTCCGTGAGCGTCTTGAGCGTGGCGTGCGGGTCATCGGTTCCGACAATCGCGACACCGAGATGCAGGAAGGTCAGCAGGTCGGCCCGCAGTTCGAGCCCGGCATCGGCCAACCCTGCGAACGAGGCTTCGAGATCGCGGCTCGCCACGGCCTCCATCACGGTGATCGGCGACATGCGAAACAGGTCCGGCACGACAGAGTCGGGGACCCCGGCGATCTCCGTCAAAGCCGTGCGCGCCGCGGGGCTGTCAGCACCACCAGTCATCACGATATCGAAGCGTAGAAAATCGCGGTTCACGATCTGGATTCGCCCGCCGGCCCTATGCGCTGTCCAGAGCTGGTCCGCCGTCGCCTTGTCGAGGCCGGTGAGGATGCAGCCTTGGTCGGCCACGGGTTCGAAGCCGCGGGACTTCAGATCAGCGAACAGGCGAGAGCGCACCGGTCCGTCACAGGCCCCGAGGAAAACGTCGTAGAGAGCCTCTTCCGGCCGCGAGAGTGCGAGCTCGGCGCCGTCGCCCAGCCGGTTTGCAAGCGCATCGGCCGTTGCCCTGCTGACACCGCCGAGAACGATGCCGGGAGGCGTCGATACCAGCCGGGCTGCGTCTTCTTCGCCGGCGCCGACGAAGCCTCCGATCGCTCTGCAGATCTCGCCATAGCGGGCGGGATCCGTCACGTGGAGTGCGACATCGTAGAGGATTGCCGGGGCTGGTGCCGGGTCAAGTTCGGCCTGAACCTGCACCTTGCAGCCGATCTGGGTCAGGAGTGCAGACATCTTCTCGGCGATGTCTCTCGACAGGCCGTCAACCAGAACGACAGGCGCCTTGTAGAATGCGTTGAGAACGCTTTGGACCGACACGCCGAGGCCAACGGCCACAGACCGCGCACTCGCCGGTACGGCGCTTCCGACAGAGGTGATGACGACGCGATGGCGTTGCTCGACAGGCACCTCATCGATCGTGCTCGTTGCCGTTGCGACAGCGCCTGCCATCTTACCCCCCCGGGATCGCGATCGGCAATGTGAAGGTCCGACCGCACACCGCTTCAAAAAGCGGCATCTTTCAGCAAAGAATTCAATCATACCAAGAAAGTCAGGATTGGCATAACGCTTATTTGGGAGATTCATCCGCAGGTGGAAAATCGGACACGCACCATAGCCGATTTCCCGTGAGGGTTTCGAACTCGGAACACGCACAGCGAACTGGCCTCGCGGCCGCGCATGAGGTGTTCTGATTTTCGAAGATTGGGTGGTACGCCCTACGGGACTCGAACCCGTGTTTCCGCCGTGAAAGGGCGGCGTCCTAGACCGCTAGACGAAGGGCGCGCCGGGAGTTCGTCTAACTGGTCCCCCGCCCGCTGGCAAGAGGTACGACGGCAAAATCTCGGCACGCATCAGGCGGGCGCCGCAGCATCCTCGAGGCGCAGTTTCGCCTTGCGCCGGCCACCCCAATCGTCGATTTCGAGACGCCCCGCCACATGTACCGATTGGCGTCTCCCAGCAGCGGCCTCGAGGAAGTCTGCAATCCCGTTATCGGCGGCACCGAACGCGATTGCCACAAGCGTCCCATCCTTGCCACCGAAGCGCGCCTGGCAATGACCGTTGCCCACGCGTCTGACGCCAGATGGAACGACATCGGGAAACGCTATCCGGGGTGCCGCGTTCGCCGGTCCGAAAGGTCCCGCCTGCTCGAGCAGCTCGACAAGCTCCGGCGTGGCGCCCGCCGGTGCCAGAGCGCCGATCACGCGCATGTCCTGTGGTCCGGCCTGATCCGCACCTTGCGCGGCGAGCAATTCGGACAGCGCATCCATCGCCTCGGGAATTCGGTCGGCCTCGACGCTGAGACCCGCCGCCATCTGGTGCCCTCCACCCTTCAGCAGGACACCGCTCTGAGCGAGCGCCGATACCGACGAGCCGAGGTCGACCCCGGCAATCGAGCGGCCCGACCCTTTACCCTCGTCGCCGTCGATGCCGATCACCACGGCCGGCCGATTGAAGCGATCCTTGAGGCGGCTGGCCACGATGCCGACGACGCCGGGATGCCAGCCATCGCCCGCTGCCCAGACCAGGGCGCCGCCGGTTCCGCGTTCTTCGATCTGGAGCGATGCGGCGTCTTGAACGGCGGCCTCGATCTCGCGGCGCTCCCTGTTCAGCCCGTCAAGCTTTTCTGCGAGCGCTGCCGCTTCGTGCGGATCGTTCGTCGAAAGCAAGCGGGCGCCGAGGTCGGCAGCGCCGATGCGCCCGCCCGCATTGATCCGGGGCCCGAGCGCGAAGCCGAGATCACGCGCACTGGGCGGTGCCGTCAACCCGGCAACATCCGCGAGTGCGACAAGGCCATGCCGCTGCCGCTTGGCCATGACGCCGAGACCCGTTCGGACGAAGGCACGGTTCAGACCGATCATCGGAGCAACATCGGCGACGGTTGCGACCGCCACCAGATCGAGCATGTCCATGAGCTCTGGCACGTCCCGATCCCCGCGCAGCAGACGGTTCGTTGCGACGAGCAGCATGAAGACGGCACCGGCTGCACAAAGGTGCCCGAGATCCGACGCGTCGTCTGCCCGGTTGGGATTGACCGTGATGGCGTCGGGGAGTTCCGGCCCGGGCAGATGATGATCCACGATCAGCACGTCGGCTCCAGCCGCACGTGCGGCGGCGACCGGCTCATGGGAGAGCGTGCCGCAGTCGACGCAGATCACGAGGTCATGTTGGCGACCGAGATCCGTCATCGCCTCAACATTCGGACCATAGCCTTCGTCGATGCGATCCGGGATATAGCTCGTCGCCGAGAGGCCCAATTGATCAAGCCAGTCCGTCAGCAAGGCGACCGACGCTCCACCGTCAACATCGTAGTCGCCGAAAATTGCAACGCGTTCGCGGGCGCGGACGCCGGCCGAAAGCCGCTCTGCCGCGCGGTCCATGTCTGCCAGAGAGCATGGGTCCGGCATCAGATCACGCAGACGGGGAGCGAGGTAACTCTGTACGTCGTCCGGAGAAACACCCTTCTCTGCAAGCAGACGCGCGACAAGATCGGGCAGGCCGGAGATCTGTTCGATCTGTAATGCCGCGCGGTCGAGGACCGGACCAGCGCCGGTCCAGCGCCGGCCGGTGACGGATCGTTCAACGCCGAGGAAGGTGGTTCGCTCATCCATCACCGATGCATGCCCGAGCTTCGGCGACTTCGCCAGTCCTCAGCGCCGATGCAACAGCATATCGTCGAGGGCCTCGCGCAGCGAGAGCGCGCGTCCCGTGACGAGCCGGCCGAGCGCGCCGGCGCCGAACAGCCAGACGACGACCTGCGTCGCCAACCAGAAAAACAGGAAGATCGTCCAAACGCCCAGCGCGATCGAAAGCCCGCTCGGGTCGACGAGTTTGCCGGTCAGCGTGGTGGCCGTGTTGGCGATGTTGAAAACCATGCCAGACATGCAGAAGCAGATCAGGACGATCTGCACCCAGTTTCGTCGTGCATGGGCGGATTCGGTGATCGCAGATCGAAGAGATGTGCGACAGTTGGGTCGTGTAGTGATTTCGGCGCCGGGTGGCACACGCATGGCCCCTCCATTGTTGTTTGAGTTTCTGTCCCGTCTACAAGATATAGGTATTTGAACCGGTGATTTCACGGGTAATTGACGTGAAATTCGGCCAAAACGCGGGGAGCCTGACCATGGATTGGGATGATGCCTATGCCAACGGACCCTACGTGCCGGGGGCGGCCGAGTATCCCGAACGCTGGGCAGCCAGCGCGGAGACCTTCCGAATGGCGCAGGGGGATCGCGCGGAGGTCGGCGTGGCCTATGGTACCGGGGCAAGGCAGCTCTATGACCTGTTCCATCCGGAAGGCTCGGCTCGCGGTCTCGCCGTGTTCGTTCACGGCGGGTACTGGATGAAGTTCGATCGCACCTACTGGTCTCATCTGGCTGGGGGGGCGCTCGCGCATGGCCGGGCTGTCGCGCTACCTCAATACACGCTGTGCCCAGACGCAGCGATCCCGGAGATCACGCGCGAGATTGCGTCCGCGATCAACCATGCCGCCGCACGGGTCGATGGCCCACTGCTTTTGGCGGGGCACTCCGCGGGCGGTCATCTCGTGACGCGGATGATTTGCTCGGGTTCGGACTTGTCGCCCGACGTGTCCTCACGCATCGCACATGTCTTGTCGATCAGCGGCGTACATGACCTGCGGCCATTGATGAAAACAGCGATGAACGAGACTCTGAAATTGAGCGCCGATCAGGCGCGCGCCGAGAGCCCTGCGCTTCTCGAGCCGAAGACGAGCGCGCACCTGACCTGTTGGGTCGGCGCCGACGAGCGGCCCGAATTCGTCCGGCAGAACGCCCTTCTCGCGAACGTGTGGACGGGCTTCGGTCTCGAGACCGATTGCGTCGAAGACCCAGGACACAATCATTTCACGATCATCGAGGCGCTGGCCGATCCCGCGAGCGAGATGGTCCGTCGCTGGCTTTCCCTGCAGCAATGAGACAGCGGAAGTCCGCTCAGAGATAAGGAACATCGAATGTCCGTGATGTTGGTGACTGGCGGCAGCCGTGGGATCGGTGCCGCGACCTGCAAACTGGCTGCGGAGGCCGGATGGCAGGTGCTGGTGAACTACGCGTCGAACGAGGCCGCAGCGGATGCGGTCGTCGCCGAGGTGAACGCAGCCGGTTCACAGGCCGTGGCGGTACAGGGCGACGTCTCGAACGAAGCGGACGTGGTAGCCATGTACGATGCGGCCGAAGCTCTGGGCCCGGTGACCGCCGTGATCGTAAATGCGGGGATCATCGGGCAGATCTCGACCGTGGCCGACATGGAGACCGACCGGATTCGCAGGGTGATGGACGTGAATGTCATGGGCGCGTTTTTCGTCGCGCGCGAGGCGGCTCGACGGATGCCGCTGAACCGTGGCGGGCCGGGTGGTGCGATCGTCATCACATCCTCCGCTGCCGCGCGTTTGGGGTCGCCGAACGAGTTTGTCGACTACGCGGCGTCCAAGGGCGCGACTGATACCATGACCGTGGGGTTGGCGAAGGAACTGGCCCCACATGGCGTCCGGGTGAACGCGGTGCGACCAGGGTTGATCGAGACCGAGATCCACGCCTCAGCCGGTGCGCCCGACCGGGTCGAACGTCTGATGGGCGGCGTGCCGATGGCGCGCGCAGGCTCGGCAGAGGAAGTCGCCAAGGTTATCGTGTGGCTGGCCGGGGACGGGGCGTCCTACATGTCGGGCACGTGCCTGGACGTTGCCGGAGGGCGATAGATCGCGGTCCCTCGGCCGATTGACACGCCGCAGGATTTCGACAACTCAAGCGCCCTTTTCGAGCAGTTTCTCGACCGCTGACCGAACTCTCGGTGCGTCCGGTTCGATCCGGGTCGAGAACGCATCGACCAGCCGCCCGGATCCGTCGATAAGGTACTTGTGGAAGTTCCAGTTCGGTGTCCGGGATGGCCCGAGCACTTCGCGTGCCCAAGTATAGAACGGATGTGCGCGGCGTCCGCGAACCCGGGTGATCGACGTCATCGGGAAATCGAGGTTGAAATTGACCTCGCAGAAATGCTTGACCTCTGCCTCGCTATCCAATTCCTGCCCGCCAAAATCGTCCGAGGGTACGGCCAACAAGACGAAACCCTGATCGCGGTACCGATCGTAGAGCGCCTGCAGCCCGTCATACTGATAGGTGAAGCCGCAGCGCGAGGCGGTGTTGACGATCATCAGCGGCTTTCCGGCGAAGCGCGACAGCGGCAGCTCTTCGCCGTCGATGTCGACGAAGCCGAAATCATGGGCAGACTTGCGGCGCGCATCGCTACGGGCGTGCACGCGCGTCGCCGCGCAGGCGAGCAGGGCAAGGCCGCCGAGCAGCAAAAGACGTCTGGCAAACATCTCGATCCTCCTTGTCCGACCACTTAGGTCGCGCTGTCAGGGATCAATCCGGGACGTCATCGAAAAGTCGGGTCAGCGGGCGTCCGGTCTCTCCCGCGACCAGCGATGCGAGAAGCTTTCGGACGGGACCAAGCTGCGCGAACGGCGCGCCGAGCCGGTTTCTGATCCAGGGCAGCAACCGGCTATCCGACTGATACAAGGGCGTGAAGAGCCAGCTTGCAGCCTGATAGAGCCTGACGTGTCGCGATCTGAGGGACGCGAATTGCTCTCCGATCCGATCCACCGGAGCGCTACGCGCCGCCGCTGCCAAGGCCGCCGCGTCCAGCAGTGCCATGTTCGCACCCTGTCCCAGTTGCGGCGAGGTCGCGTGAAAGCTGTCTCCGATGTGGACGATCCCCTCGCCGTAGGGCCGCCAGAGTGTCCGATGGGTGTACTGCGCGAATGTCAGTTCGCCGTGAGAGGTGATCTGATCGAGGATCGCCTCGGTTTCAGGCCAGAGACTTCGAACCTCGTCTTTCCAGGCGACCAGCGACGTGGCCCGCCAGCTTTCCTGGTCCGACGCACGCAGGCTCCAGAAGAACGTGAGGCGCCGCGGCGCTGACGGAGCCGATTGGCCGACTGGCAACACGCCGACCATCTTGCGCGCGAATTCGTAGCGCTGCTCGAGACGATCCGCGTGGAAAGGGCCATCCTCCGGCCAGTTCAACAATGCCCATAGCGCACCAAAATGCAGCGGGGCGGAGGGTTTGGGACAAAGCGGGGAGTACGCGCCAAGTGCATCGACAATCAGATCGAACGGGCCGACCCGCTGATCGTCTACCTTGAGAAAGCCCGTTGCGTGGCCGGTGATCCGGGTGCCCGGTGTCAGTTGAGCACCGGCATCCTGTGCTGCTTGAAGAAGCAGGTCGAAAAGCGTTGCGCGCTGTACCGCGTGGCCCACGAGCCCTGTTCTCAGGTCATCGTATTTGACGTCGAGGATCGGGAGGCCGCGAAACGTTTCACCGTAAATTCGGCGGATCGGACTCGCCCGTGAAACCAGTTGTTCGGCAAGCCCGAGCCGGTCGAGGACCGCCAGACCAACGGGTTGCACCATGAGGCCGGAGCCGACCGGGCGTGGCGCATCGAACCGGTCGAAGACAGTGACTGTGTGTCCGGCACGGGCGAGGAATGCGGCGGATGCGAGCCCGGCAATGCCGGCGCC
Organism: Pseudomonadota bacterium; assembly: GCA_039184865.1. GTDB lineage: Bacteria > Pseudomonadota > Alphaproteobacteria > Rhodobacterales > Rhodobacteraceae > Thermohalobaculum. The sequence continues at coordinate 170,884 of JBCDAV010000003.1, forward strand.
CGCAATCGCGATGTTCAACGGCACGCTCCCGCACAGGAAGCGCGCCGCGACGTCATTTCGAAGCCGCCTCGATTGCCGCGCGCAGCTTGGGAAGTTCGCGTTGGGTCACCGGGCCGACCTGCTTGTAGATGATCTTGCCCGCATCGTTGATCACGAAGGTCTCGGGCACGCCGTAGACGCCAAACTCGATGCCGGCGCGGCCGTTCGTGTCAGCTCCGATCAACTGATAGGGATCACCAAGCTCTGCCAGAAACGCTTCGGCGTTTTCGGGCGCATCCTTGTAATTGATCCCGTGGACCGCGACGCCCTCTGCCGCCAGGTCCATGAGGTGCGGATGTTCGACCCGGCAAGGACCGCACCAGCTTGCCCAGATGTTCAGAAGCTTAACGCCGTTGCCAACGAGGACCTCGTCGGAGAGCTCGGTCTCGCCCGCCCGCAACGGAGCCAGTGCGAAATCCGGAACCGGCTTGTCGATCAGCGCGGATGGCAGGCGCTGCACGTCCTCGCGCTGCAGCCCGAGCATGAAGACAGCCAGCACGGCGGCGGCACCGAGGGCAGGCACGATCATCCAGGGGCGAAACCCGGATTTCGGCGCGTCGGTCGGAAGATCGCTCATCGTCCACGCTCCCGGTCGAGACGTTCCAGATCCTGGCGAGCCCGGCGCGCCGCAAGGACGGATTGCCAGATCAGACCGCCGAGGATCAGTGCGGTCCCTGCGTAAGCTGCGATCACGTAAGGCGCGTACTGGTCCATCAGGCCGGGGCTCCCTGCAACCGGATCGAGTGTGCCCGGCGTTGCCGGATCTCGGTGCGCGCGCGCAGCAAAAGGATCGCGACGAACAGTACGTAGAACGCGATCATGCAGATGTAGAGTGGTGTGCGGAAGGCGTCGTCAATGCGCTGCCCGGCCTCGACCGAAAGCGAGGAGTCCTGATGCAGCGTGTTCCAGAACCGCACGGCGTAGCGCGACAGAAACGCGAAAACGACGCCGACCAGGCACATGACAGCCGACAGATCGGCTGCTTTCTCCGGCTCCTCGATCGCCGCCCACAGCGCCATGTATCCAAGGTAGAAGAAAAACATGATCAGCACGGCGGTCAGCCGGGCGTCCCAGACCCACCACGTGCCCCACATCGGCTGGCCCCAGACCGCCCCGGTGATGATGGCGATGGCAGTGAAGGCAGCTCCGATCGGCGCAGCGGCTTTCGCGACGAGAAACGACACGTGGTGCCGGCGGACCAGGCCGATGACGGATGCGATCGCCATCAGCGCATAGGTGTTGATCGCCAGCATCGCGGCCGGGACATGGATGAACAGGATCTTGACAGTCGAGCCCTGCTGATAATCCGGTGGCGTGAAAAACAGTGCCCAGCCCAGCCCCAAGGCAAGCAGTGCGGCGGATAGTGCCCATAAGGGGACCATGACCGGCTGCGTGATCCGCATGAACTCTGCGGGATTTGCGTAGCGCCACATCGACATGTCTGAGAGACTAGGCCCTGCGCCCGATACCCGCAACTCAACAGGGCGGGGCGGGATGTCTCACATGGCGGACGCGGGGCTTGTGCCAGATCGTACTTGTGCAAAGGTGGGCAGCGACAGGGAGATGCTGATGACCACCGAACCGCGGGACTCGGGCTTCGCTCGGCAATGGCATTATCGGCCTGATGTGCCGATTACGGTCTCGCCCATCTTTGCCTGGCCGCCCCGGCCGATGGAATGGTTGCGTTGGACCACAGATCGCTGGTTCTTCCTGACCGAAAACCTGCTGCTCGCAGTGCTGGCGACCATCACCTGGCTCTATCTGCAACCACCTCTGGAGGAGGTTCGCGAGTTGCGGGTCGGCTGGATCGCCGAGATGTATCTGCGCAACCTGATCATGATCTCGGTCCTGGCCGGTGGTCTGCACTGGTACTTCCATGCGCGAAAACACCAGGGAAAGCGCCTGAAGTTCGATCCCCGGGACAAGCTCGCCCGCGGGCCCGCGTTCACGTTCAACTCTCAGCTCTGGGACAACGTGTTCTGGACGCTGGGAAGCGGTGTCGCGTTCTGGACAGCCTATGAGGCGCTGATGCTCTGGGCACTGGCGAATGGCTATGCGCCCATGCTGGAGGCCCGCCAGAATCCGGTGCTGTTCGCGCTCGTGCTCCTGCTCACGCCTGTCTGGATTTCGTTCCATTTCTACTGGATCCACCGGGCGCTGCACTGGCCGCCGCTCTACCGGCTTGCGCACGCGCTGCACCACCGGAACACCAATGTCGGCCCGTGGTCCGGTATCTCCATGCACCCGGTCGAACACCTTCTGTTCTTCTCGTCTGCGCTCATCCACTGGATCGTCCCGGCGCACCCGATCCACATCCTGTTTCACATGCAGCATCAGGCGTTGACCGGCGTCACCTCGCACACCGGGTTCGACGCGCTCGTCGTGCGCGACAAGGAGCGCCTTTCGCTCGGCAACTTTCACCATCAGATGCATCATCGGTATTTCGAGTGCAATTACGGCAACCTCGAGATGCCGTGGGACGCAGTCTTCGGCTCGTTCCATGACGGTACGGACGAGGCGCATCGGCGTATGAAGGAACGGCGCCCGAATGCCGGATCATAACCCCGGCCTTGCACTGATGCTGCAAAGGCTTTGCTAACCACAGGCATTGGTACGGAAATAACCGATTCCCGCTACACAGGATCTATCGCAGGCCCGGGGAGCGTTTTGTTGGGGCTGCGTGCGTGGGCGTATCCAGACCGCGTTTCGGGGGCCAATGAATATCTTTACGCTGACAAGTACCTGTGCACGCGACGAGGTGGTCTGCATTCCTCCGGACGCGTCTTGCCGGGAAACCGCTTCGAAGTTGAAGCAGAGTGACATCGGGGCGTTGCTGGTCACGGACTCCGACGCGAACGTGGTCGGCATGGTGTCGGAACGGGACATCGTGCGGGCTTATGCCGAAATGGGTCCGGTTATCGACGCGCGGCGGGTAGCTGATCTGATGACGCCCGATGTGATCGTATGCTCGGGCGAGGATGACGTGCTCGACGTGCTCGAGGTTCTCCACCGCAAGCACATCCGGCACATTCCGGTCGTCGAGGGCGGCAAGGCGATTGCCATGCTCAGCATTCGTGACTTCGAATACGCCTGCAAGGAACTGCAGTTGCAGGCCTTCACCGATCCCCTGACGGGGCTCCCGAACCGCCGCGCCTTCTACGAGACCTTCGAGAAGGAACTCGCGCGGCACGATCGGTTTGGCGTTCCGCTTTCTGTCGCGCTGGCCGACATCGATCACTTCAAGCTCGTCAATGACCGCTACGGCCACGCGGCCGGGGACGAGGTCCTTGCAAAGTTCGCCCATGTGCTGACGCGCGAGTTCCGGTCGTTCGACGGTATCGGGCGCATCGGCGGCGAGGAGTTTGCGCTGCTGTTCCCGCATACGAGGCTCGCCGAGGCGTCGCTTGCCTGCCAGCGGATCATGACCTCCATCGCCAATACGCCGATCATGACGGACGCCGGCGAAATTTCGGTCAGCGTGAGCATTGGTCTGACAGAGGTCGGGCCCGCTGAACACGACCGCGATCAGATCCTGAAGCGCGCGGATGAACTGCTTTATGCCGCGAAGACGAGTGGTCGGAACTGCCTTCGCATCGACTCCGACGATGCAAGCGAGGATCTGCGCGCCAGCGCAATGCGGTCGGCGCCGGAGACACCGCACCACATCCGCTGAATGCGGTCTCTTGCAGCCCGAGCGACCGAAGTCGGCGCGCTTGCGGCACATATCCCCATGTTTTCTGCCGAGATGACGTTACGCAAGATTTGCCACCACCCCGCATTTATGGCCTGATCGCCTCTGCAACCGACCAACGCTTGCGTCAGGGAGGCAGAACATGGACGTGGCGATCGATTCGGCGCTCAGCCGCGCACGTGAGGAAGCGTTCTCCACGCGGATCGATCAGATCGACGTCTCGAGATCCGAACGCTTCTCGGCCCAGACGCATTGGCCGTTTTTCGATCGCCTGCGCGCCGAGGACCCGGTCCATTTCTGTGCTCAAAGCGACTACGGACCGTACTGGTCGATTACCAAGTGGAAGGACATCCTGACGGTCGAGACGACGCCGAAAGTCTTCTCGTCCTTCCCTTCGATCATCATCGGCGACCCCGAGGACGACTTTCGGCTGCCGAGCTTCATCGCGGCGGACGAACCGTGGCACAGCCAGTGGCGCAAGCCGGTAATGCCGGGCGTCGGCGGAGACCGCATCGCGCAAATCGAAACGCTGATCCGCGAGCGCGTCGGCGTCATTCTGGACGGGTTGCCGCGCAACGAGGAGTTCAACTGGGTCGACCGCGTCTCGATCGAGCTGACCACGCAAATGCTGGCAACGCTGTTCGACTTCCCGTGGGAAGACCGGCACCTGTTGCCTTACTGGTCCGACCTCGCGACATCCACGCCGATGGTCGGCGCAGGCGTGATGCCCGAAGAGGAGCGCCGCAAGATCCTTTTCGAATGCGCGGCCTATTTCACCCGGCTCTGGCGCGAACGCGAGCGCAAGGAACCGGCTTTCGACTTCATCTCCCTGATGGCTCATCATCCCGACACGGAGAACCTGATCAACGAGCAGCACAAGCTGCTCGGCAACCTGATCCTGCTGATCGTCGGCGGAAACGACACGACGCGGAATTCGATCTCGGGCGGGCTTCTCGCACTGAACGACTTCCCCGATCAGTACGACAAGCTGCGCGCCAACCCGGCGATCATCCCGAACATGGTCTCGGAGATCATTCGCTGGCAGACGCCGCTGGCGTATATGCGCCGCCGCGCGCTCTCGGACTTCGAATTGGGCGGCAAGACGATCCGGGAAGGCGACAAGGTCGTGATGTGGTACATCTCGGCCAATCGCGACGCCGACAAGTTCGAGGATCCGTACGAATTTGATATCACTCGAAAAAACGCGCGCAATCACATCAGCTTCGGGTTCGGCATCCATCGCTGCATGGGCAATCACGTCGCCGAGATGCAGCTTCGGATCCTGTGGGAAGAGATCATGAAGCGCTTCGACCGGATCGATGTGGTCGGCGATCCGGTGCGCGTGACCTCGAATTTCGTGATGGGCATCAAGGATCTTCCGGTGCGAATTCCGGGGTGAAACCTGCGCAAAAGGTTCAAAAGCGGCATTCCAGAAGACGCGTCCGGCGCAGACTGGCAAGCGCGCGGCTGTCAACCGGGTGACGCCTGTATCAGCGACAGCCTGTCCATGACCCATCGAGGCCGCAGATGAACCAGCAGACAAGCGAACGCCGATCCCGCCGGGGCCGCAATCGCGGCGGCTCGGACACGCCGCTGCCGAACCGGTCCGAGCGATATCGTCAGCTTCGTCATCCCTACGAACCGCAACGGGTTTTTTCGGACGACCGGATCGCCGACATGCACGAAACCGCGCTGCGCGTGTTGTCGGAGTTGGGCATCAAGATCCTCTCGGAGGAGGCGCGCTCCTTGTTCGCGCAGGCCGGCGCCTCGGTCGACACGACCGACCTGATGGTGCGGATCGGGCCAGAGATCGTTGCTGAAGCCCTGCGCACGGCACCACGTTCCTGGCGAATGCGCGCGGCGAACCCGGAACGCGAGCAGGTCTTCGAGGACGGTACTTTGATGTTCGTCGCGGGCTCGGGCTGTCCCAACGCCAACGACATGGACCGGGGGCGTCGGCCGGGCGATCTGGCGAGCTACATCGAGACGGTCAAACTCCAGCAACACTATGATGTCATTCATGTTTTCGGTCCGACCTGCGAACCGCAGGACGTGCCCGCGCACATCCGGCACTACGATCTGATCCACGCGCAGCTGACGCTCGGCGACAAGCCAATGTTCATCTATTCGCGCGGCACCAAGCAGGTCGAGCAGAGCATGGAATTGATCCGGCTGGCGCATAACCTGTCGGAGGACGACTTCACCGACGGGGTCTGGGCGACCACGATCATCAACACCAATTCGCCCCGGCAGATCGATATCCCGATGGCGCAGGGGCTGATGGATTTTGCGCGCGCGAAGCAGCTGTCCGTGGTCACGCCGTTCTGTCTTGCGGGTGCCATGGCGCCGGTCACGGTGGCAGGCGCGCTGGTGTTGCAACATGCCGAGGCGCTGGCAGCGATTGCTTTGACACAACTGGCACATCCGGGCGCGCCGGTCGCCTATGGCGGGTTTGCCTCGAATGTCGACATGAAGTCCGGGGCACCCGCCTTCGGCACGCCGGAGCATATCCGGCTGTCGATTGGTTCCGGCCAGTTGGCGCGGCATATCGGGCTGCCCTGGCGCTCGGCGGCAGGTGCGGCGTCGAACACGGCCGACATGCAGGCGGCGGGTGAGACTCACATGAGCCTCTGGGCCGGGATGCAGGCCAACGCGACGCTTATGCTGCACGCGGCGGGCTGGCTGGAAGGCGGGCTGACCTTCGGATATGAGAAGTTCATCAACGACATCGAGGCCTGCCAAATTCTGGCAGAGCTGTGTCTGACCGAACCCGAATTGCCCGATGATCTGGCCTGGGCGGCGCTGGAAGACGTCCAGCCTGGCGGGCATTTCTTCGCGACCCAGCACACGATGGACCGCTATCGTGATGCGTTCTACCCGCCGATGATCGCCGATCTGCAGAACTTCGGGGCATGGACCGAGGCGGGGGAGATGACCTCGACCGCCCGCGCCCACGGCGTCTGGAAATCGATCGTCGCAGGGTTCGAGCCGCCTGCCGTTTGCGAGGGCGTCGAGGACCGGATCATACCAACAATCGAGCGGATGAAGGCCGATGGCGGCGCGCCGCCGGTGAGCGGGTAGTGCTATGACGGTCGCGCGCGCGCCTCGGGCGCCGAGCGGATCCGAAGTTCAGAACAGTGGATGAGACTCCGGCGTAAGCGGGGTTCTTACACCGCGCTTTTAACCACTTGGCGTTGGCAGAACGGGCGTATGGCTCGCGTCTGGCAACTGTATGGCTCGCGTGCGGCATGCGTGCGTACAGAAAACCGGGTGCTAGAGGTTAACAGCTCGCGCAGAGGCCGCGTCGATCCTGCGCCAAGTCTGGCCAGATCGTCATCGGACCTTGGCTGAGGAAACGGCGGTTTATGGTCGGCTATACGTGGCCCGATTTATCATCCGATATTCATGTCCGAAATCGGCGACAGGTCGCGATCCGCGGGCGCATCTCTTCCACGGAAACCTCCGAGTCGCTGAATACGTCAGATCAGACGGAAATCGCCGCGGCTTGCGCACACTACTTTTCAAGCACGCTGTTCGGTCACCGGCCTCACGCCCGTAGCAGCGATGATGACCGCCGCGCGCTCTTCATGGGAGAGAACGCGGTTCACGTCCTCGAACCCCTCCGGCGCCAGTTTTTCAACCGCGTCGATCACGCCTTCCGGGCCGCCTTCGCGGTTGGCGTGGACGATCTTGGCGGTCGCTTGACGACGGTTCGAGTCATATTCGTGCAATGCCTGACACGGATGTTCGGCCCTGACCAGCCAGTCGGCCAGCGTGCGGGCATCCAGAATGGCCTGCGAGGCTCCGTTCGAGCCCACCGGATACATCGGGTGGGCGGCATCGCCGAGCAGCGTGACCCGGCCGTGAGTCCAGCGCGGCAGGGGATCGCGGTCACACATCGGGTATTCGTAATAGGCGTCAGTCTGGCGGATCAGCGCCTGAATATCGACGCCGGGCACCCTGAAGCGCAGGCCGTAGGGCAGCACGTCATCGAGCCTGCCCTTGCGCGACCACGAGTCCTTTGGCGGCGGCTGGGTCTCGCCATCAGCGACTTTCACGTTGACGACCCAGTTGGTGAGCTTGCGGCCCTCACCGGCCTCGGCAATCGGATAGAGCACGAACTTCGCGCCCATGCCGCCGCCGATGAACATCGTGCGGCCGTCGAGGTACTGTGGGAACTCGGTCGCGCCGCGCCACATCATCACGCCGTTCCAGGAGGGCGAGCCTTCGCCCGGGTAGAACAGCTTGCGCGCAACCGAGTGGATGCCGTCGGCGCCGACGAGGATATCCCCGGTCACGGTCATCGAAGAGAGCCCGTCCGTGCCGGAGGTGAAATGCGCGGTTACGGCACCCTCGTTCTGGGTGAACGCGGCGAGTTTCATCCCGGTGGTGACGGCATCGGGCCCGAGCCGTTCCCAGACGGCGTCGTACAAAACCTTCTGGAAGCGCCCGCGATGGATCGAGAACTGCGGCACTCCGTGGCCGGCATCCATCCCGCGCAGTTCGCGCCAGACTTCCTGTCCGTACTTGTTCAGATAGATCAGTTCGCGGGTGCGGATGCCGGTGTTCTCGAGAACCGGCAGCAGGCCGAGTTCCGCGAGTTCGCCGATGGCGACGGGCAGCGTGTTGATGCCGACGCCGATTTCGCGGACCTGCCCGGCCTGTTCGAAGACCTGCGCGCGAATTCCGCGCTGATGCAGCATCAGCGCAAGGGACAGCCCGCCGATCCCGCCACCCGCGATGAGGACCTTCATGATGCGGATCTTTCGCAGGCATTCGGATCGAGGGCGCGGCGTGCGAAGTGCCGCGGGCGTACTGCACGAGGACGCAGGTCACCCCCCGCCCGATCAGCCTCGCGGCTGTCCACCGTTTGGACCGTCATCGTCGGAAGTCGTTCATCAATCCGCATCGGGCGGCGGCAGAAAATCGACTTCGTGCTTGGCGGAGACGGCAACGATCTCGGCCGGGTCGGCATCGGCCATTGTGTTGAGCTGCCAGAACAGATCGTACAGGCGCCGCGCAGGCGTTACCCAGAACAGGCATTTCGCGGCGTAGTCCTGTTTCGAAAAGATCCCGTGCGGGATGCCGCGCGGCAGCCTGACGAGATCACCGGGACGGGCGACCTGCTCTTCACCGTTGAGCACGAGGTCAAGCATGCCCTCGAACATGTAGATGAACTCGTCCTGTTCGGGATGGATGTGCGGCGGCACGAAGGTTCCAGGCGGCAGGGTGGCGTGCCACGAGAAGCTGCTTTCCGTCAGTTGCTTCGGCACATAGGTCTGTCCAAGGATGTTCCACGAAATGTCCTCGAACCCTTGCCCTGCGCGAGTGATACCTGCCGTCATCGGATCCATCTGAGCGCTCCGCCAATCGATGTCGATCAACGAGTAGCACTGCGATCCGTCAGGGTACAACCGTGGACGGGGTTTATGACGGTCTTTGCAGTTCCAGGGCTGCCTTGCGCGGACAGGCGCGCGTCTCGATCAGACCGCTGAGCTTGCAGAGATCGAAGACCTCGCGCACCGGGCCCGACATTCCCGTGACGATGAGACGTGCGCCGAGCACCGACAGTTTCCGTTGCACCAGCGCGAGCACCCGCAACGTGCCGCTGCACGCCCAAGTCAGGTTGGTCACGTCGATAATGAGCCCGTCATCGGCGACGCGGTCGGCGAAATCGAAAACCGTATGATGGAAGGCCTGCGTGTCCGAAGCTTTGAAATCTCCGCTGAGAAATATCACCGGAACCCCACGCAGGCGCTCTTCAACAACACGAACCAAAACGAAAACCTTCCAATTTTTCACAAGACGCGGTGCTATCGTCTGAGTCTTAAATCTACCTCAGATTGAACTCTTCGTCTGTGTGTTTGCACCAGAAATGTGGTTATTCTGCGGATTCTAGTGCAATTTCGACCTTATTTTTTCCATCTTCGCGAGAATAATCTACTGACTGGGCAAGTCCTTTGATCAGGTTGATTCCATGACCGCCAATTTCCGGTATTCCGTCCTGCTTGTGTTCGAACGGATTGAAGGGCCGGCCGGGATCGAGAATCGTCAGGACCACGAGGGCCTCGGTGCGCTCGAGACGCAGCGCGAAGGAGTCGGCCTCACTGAGCGTCTCATCGTGGCGAATCATGTTTGAGCAGAGTTCGTCGAGGATGATCGAAAGCCGGTGTGATATCGCTTCGGACAGCCCGAGTTCGCCGACGGCATGCGTCAGAAAGGCGAAGGCCCGGTCGAGACCGGCCTTGGAGACCGGAAATTCATCGGTCATCCGTGCAACGCTGGCAGTCGGTCTGATCAAAATGCGGAACCGGCGACAAATTCATGATGAGCGAGTCTCAAGTCTGAGCTAAACTTTGTCAATCGGAGGTCTCTTATGAATGTCATTCCAAGGTTTTTCCTTGTCCCCTTGTTGTTCCTCGGCCTTGTGGCTTCGGCCCATGCCGCGGACAGGATCGGCAAGATCAAGGTCGCGTCGGGCGAGGTTAAGATCCTGCGCGATGGTGTCGAAATCACGGCTGAAAAAGGCGGTGAATTGTTCGAGGATGACGTCATTACGACCGGCGAGAACAGCGCGGTCGGGATGACCTTCTCCGACAACTCCCGCGTGAGTCTGGGACCGAACACATCTCTCGGCCTCGAGAAGTACGCGCACGCGCAATCGGGCAAGAAGGACGAATTCGACCTGCGGCTGCAGCAGGGCAGCCTGACGGCATCGTCCGGAGACATCGCCAAGAGCAGGCCGTTGGCGATGCGCGTGCTGATGCCGACGACCGTGCTGGGCGTCAAGGGAACGCAGTTTGCTGTGCGTGTCGGCGGAGACGGATGAAAATATCAAAATTTATCGTGCCGCTGGCGGCACTGGGCCGTGCCGGCTGCGCCGATCAGAAGCTGGACGTTCCTGATTGGGCCGACGGCTCTGCCTGGGATGTCACCCGGGTCGAGGCCTTGCCGGTCAACCCGGATCCCTATCTGGGCGCCTTGCAGGAGGGCTACCTGAAGCTCGCGAAGTCCGAGATCGCGACCCATTTCGACTGGGTTGACGGTGCCTTGTACCTGAAGCGGGCCGAGGACGCGGCGGGGGGGAACCCGAGCGCGCCGCTCGATCCCGAGGATCGTGGCATCGAACGGCCGGAGGATGATCCGCTCCGGCAGGGCGCCGACACGCTGAGGGCCTACATCGCGGCGCCCGGGCCGATGCTGCGCGCGGGGCGGCAGATCGGCGAGGCACAGGTCCATTACGATTGCTGGGTCGAACAGCTCGATGAAGGCCACCAAACCGAGGAGATCGCCGACTGCCGGGAACAGTTCCAGGCGACGCTGCAGCTCGTGATGGATCTAGCGGATCTTCCGGACAACATGGCCGTGGTCCTGCCGAAGGACGGCGTGACCGGCGGTGTCGAACTGACCCATAAAAGCGGGAACTCCGTGACGCTTGACGACGCCTTTGCCGCGGCCGGCGTCGGCGACAAGCTGGGCGATCTGCCGGTCGAAGAGGGCGAGATTCGCGATGCCTTCGCCGCGGCACTTGGCGCGACGCCGCCGCCGCCAAAGATCTTCGAGATCTATTTCGACTTCAACAGCACGGCCATCACCGACATCGCCCACGAGCAGATCATGGTTGTTGCGCGCGAAGCCCTGAGCCGAGACGGCGGCGAGGTGCTGATCGCGGGTCACGCGGATGCGGTCGGCGACACGGCCGCGAACCGGGCCATTGCGCGGTCGCGGGCCGCCCGCGTTGCGCGCGCGGTCGACCGGGAACTGCCGGAAGGCCACACGGTCGAGATCTCGTTCCGCGGGTTCGGCGAGGCGAAGCTGAAGGTCCCGACGGTCCTTCAGGAAGAGACGAACCGCCGCGCAGTCATCCTCGTCCGCTAGGACAGGACGATTACTTCAGCAGGGCCCGCATGTCGGTTGCCGGGTCCTCGATCGTCTCGGGCGCGGGTGACTTCCCGCCCTCGATCAGGCGTTTCCCGATCATGTAGTTGCGCGCGTCGTTCATGGCGTCGACGGCCAGCAGTTGCTCACCCAGGAAATACCAGTGCGAGGCCGCGCCGGGCTTCTCGCCCGCCCGGACGGCGACCCGGTCGTAACCGGTGTTCAGGCCGGCGATCTGCAGCTTCACGTCGTATTGGTCGGACCAGAACCACGGTTTCGGCACGTAGGCCTCGTCGGCGCCGAGCATGTTGGCGGCGACCGCCTCGGCCTGATCGATCGCATTCTGGACGCTTTCCAGGCGGATGCGCTCTCCGCGATAGGGCAGCGACGCGCAGTCGCCGGCGGCCCAGATCGCGGGGTCCGAGGTGCGCCCGCGATCATCCGTGCGGATACCGTTCTCGACGGCAAGACCGGCGGATTCCGCGAGGGCGGTGGCAGGCGAAATGCCGACGCCGACAATTGCGAAGTCGAGATCGAGTTCCGTGCCGTCGGTGAGGCGGGCGCCAGTGACCGCCTTGTCGCCGAGAAGACGCTCGAGACCCACGCCCTCGCGCAGGTCGACGCCGCGCTCGATGTGGAGCGCCCGGAAGTAATCAGAGGTTTGCGGAGCGGCGACGCGCTGCAGGATGCGATCGGCCATTTCGACTAGCGTCACCTTGAGACCGAGCTTCGAGGCGACGGCCGCGGCCTCCAGTCCGATGTAACCGCCGCCGATCACGAGGACGCGCCGGTCGGCCTCGAAGGCCGGTTCCATCTGATCGACATCAGCGAGCGTCCGGACTTCGTAAACGCCTTCGAGATCACCGCCTATCGCGGCTGGAAGGCGGCGCGGGACCGAACCGGTGCAAAGGGCAAGATGATCGTAGCCGATCTCTTCGCCGCCGGCGGAGAGCGTCTTTGCCCCCGCGTCGATGCTGTCGACCCGGACGCCGAGGCGCAGGTCGATGTTCTGATCGGCGTAGAATGCCTCGGGCTTCAGGAACAGGCGCTCCGCCGTCATGTCGCCCATCAGATAGGCTTTGGACAGCGGCGGGCGCTGGTAGGGCGGGACCGGCTCCTCGGAGATCAGCGTGAGTTCGCCCGCGTAGCCCAATCCGCGCAGCTTCACGACGAGTGATGCTGCCGCCTGTCCGCCGCCGACCACGACAATTCCGCCCATCTGACGATCTCCGCTTTATCCCGACTATCAAACCGGTATCTAGAACAGGCGTAATCCGTCATGCAATCGCGGGCTGCTCGCCCGGTTGCGGCGAGGTGTGAAGCGGGAGCGGCCTGATGCGGGCAGTCGTTGTCGGAGGGGGGATCGGCGGGCTCACGGCTGCTCTATGTCTGGTCCACGTCGGCTGGGACGTCGTCGTGCTGGAGCAGGCACCCGAATTCGCCGAGGTCGGCGCAGGCATTCAGGTCAGTCCGAACGGCACCAAGATCCTCGAGAGGCTCGGAGTGATCGAGCGGCTGGGACACCTGCTCTACGAACCCGAAACCGTCGAGATGCGTCTGGGCGTGTCCGGCATGCGGATCTTTTCGATCCCGGTGCGCCGGATCGCGAAGGCGCGGTGGGGTGCGGCCTACTACCAGATCCACCGGGCCGATCTTGTCGGCGCATTGCACTCGCTGCTGACAGAGCGTGCGCCGGGATCGATCCGGACCGGCGCCAGGGTCACGGGGTACCGGCAGGAGAGCGGCGGCATTCGCGCGGTCCTCGAGGATGGCGAGACCGAGGTATTCGACCTGCTAATCGGGGCCGATGGTCTGCATTCCGCGATCCGGACCCAGATGCTGGGTGCGGAGTCGCCGGATTTTACCGGCAACACCGCCTGGCGGGCCGTGGTGCCAACCAATGCACTCGGCGACGTGCGGCCTCCGCCCGCCGGATGCATCTGGGTCGGTGCCGGGCGCCATGCCGTCACGACCTATCTCCGCGGCGGAACACTGGTGAACTTTGTCGGCGTCGTCCATCAACCGGGCTGGCGCGAAGAAGGATGGAACATCACCGGCGATCCCGAGGAAGCGGCGCGCGACTTCCGGGGCTGGAACCCGGTGATCGACACCATCCTCGCTAAAACCGAACTGATCCACCGTTGGTCATTGTTCGACCGTCCGCCGTTGCCGCGCTGGTCCGAGGGCCGTGCAGTTCTTCTGGGAGATGCATGCCACCCGATGCTTCCGTCGATGGCACAGGGCGCGGTGCAGGCGATCGAGGATGCATGGTCCCTCGCCAGTCGACTTGAGAAAAGCGCAGATGTCGGGCGGGTCGGTGACGAACACTTCAGGGCTCGCATCGACCGGACATCGGCGATCCAGAAGCGATCAGCGCGGAATTCGAAGATCTTCCATCTCAGCGATCCGCTGATGCGCCTTGCCACCTTTGGCGGCCTGTGGTTGGGAGACCGGCTGGCGCCACGCATGATCTGGCGCATGCAGGATTCAATCTACGCGCACGAGGCCGCCTGATGCAGCGGGTGCTGATCGGAATGATCGCGCTCGTGCTGGTTTTCGTCACGGTCGTCCGGCCGGAGGACATCCCGGAGGCGTGGCAACCCTGGGCGCCGCTCAATCTGGACGACAGGCCGAACGCCATCAGCCGCTGGAAACTGCGCACGCTCGGCTTTCGCGATGCGAGCTGCCGGGCGGTCCTCGCCCACAGTGCCGCGCGGATGAGGTTTGCAGACGATTTCGAGCATTCCGCCGAGTGCCATATCCGCAACCGCATCGATCTGAGAAGTCTGCACACGGCGCGGCTGTCCCCGGTCGAGACGAGATGCGAGATCGCCGTCCGGCTCTATCTTTGGGAGCGGCACGATCTCCAGCCCGCCGCGCGCCGGTTGCTTGGGGCTGACGTGCGTCAGATCCATCACTTCTCGAGCTACTCGTGCCGACCGATCCGGACCTTCGGCGGAAATGGCGGCCGGATGAGCGAGCACGCCACGGCGAACGCGATCGACATTTCGGGCTTCTCGCTCGATGACGGACGCCGGATAGACTTGGTCGGAAACTGGGAAGGCGACGGGCCGGAGGCGCAATTCATGCGCGCCGCGCGGGACGGGCTGTGCCGTTGGTTCAACGTGGTCTTGAGCCCGGATTACAACGCGCTGCACCGCGATCACTTCCATGCAGACATGGGCCGCTTTCTCACGTGTCATTGAAGCGTGCTTGGTCGTGTGGTCCATATCTTGTGGATAAGGCGGCATGACCCACCAAATCGGCCTGCCACGGCATTGACAAAAACTGCGCCCACGCTTCTCATTGAGCGTCAGACAGGGTTTTCGGGAATCGCTCGTGCAGTTCACCCGCCTCAGACTCAACGGCTTCAAGTCCTTCGTGGATCCGACAGATCTGGTGATCTCGACGGGGCTGACGGGCGTGGTTGGTCCCAATGGCTGCGGCAAGTCCAATCTGCTCGAGGCGCTGCGCTGGATCATGGGCGAGAACCGCGCCAAGCAGATGCGCGGCGACGGCATGGAGGACGTGATCTTCGCGGGCACGGATTCGCGCCCGATCAGGTCGTCGGCCTCCGTCGAACTCGTGATCGACAATTCCGACAGGCTGGCGCCTGCAGCGTTCAATCAGGACAGTAAGCTCGAGATCAGCCGCCGGATCACCCGCGATGTCGGGTCCGCCTACAGGATCAACGGCAAGGACGTGCGCGCGCGCGATGTCCAGATGCTGTTCGCCGATGCCTCGACCGGTGCGCATTCGCCCGCGTTGGTGCGGCAGGGCCAGATCGCCGAGTTGATCAGCGCAAAACCGAAGTCACGCCGCCGCATTCTGGAAGAGGCCGCGGGAATTTCGGGCCTCTACCAGCGCCGCCACGAGGCCGAACTGAAGCTGAAGGGGACCGAAATCAATCTCGCCCGCGTCGAGGACGTGCTGGACCAGTTGGCGCAACGGCTGTCTTCGCTGGAACGACAGGCGGGACAGGCGCGAAGGTATCGCCGAATCGCCGAGGAACTGCGCCGGACTGAAGCCGCGCTGCTCTATTTGCGTTGGCGGATGGCCGAAGCCGAGCACGCGAAGGCAGATGAGGAGTTGACGGCAGCCGTCCGGCTGGCGGCGGAGGCCGAAGCGCGGGTCCTTCAGGCGAGGAAGGCACGGGAGGAACGCGACGCCGCGCTGCCGTCGATGCGCGAGGAAGAGACGATTGCATCGGCTGTGTTCCAGAGGCTGACCATCGAGCGCGAGCAAATCGACGATCAGGAGGAGCAGGCGCTCCGCGAACGGGAACAGCTGGCCGGTCGTGCGCGGCAGATGGCGATGGACATCGAGCGCGAGGAAACGCTGCAGGGCGACGCTGGCGGCGCACTGGAAAAGCTCACCGAGGAACAAACCACGCTGCGGGTAACTCAGGACGGGCAGAAGGACGCTCAGGACAAGGCGCTCGAGGCGGCAAGGGCGGCAGGCGAGGAACTGGCCGAACAGGAAACGAAGCTGGATCGCCTGACCGAGGAGGCCGCGCGGCTTGCCGCTCGGGCAGCGGCAGCGGAAAGACGGCTCGAAGAAGCGACTTCGGCGGTGGCCCGGCTCGACCGCGAGATCGCGCAGGTCAAAGCGGCGCATGACTCGCTCGGATCTCAGATCACCGCTGCCGAGATGGCGCTGTCGGAGGCGACGTCCGCGGCAGGAGCCGCACAGGAAACCGCGCAAGCGGCGGAAGCAGCGCTCGGCGAGGCGGAGCAACGCCGTGCGATGGCCCAGGAGACCGAAGGCGAGGCACGCGCCACACTCTCCGATTCGGAAGGCGAGGTGAAAGCGCTGGCCGCCGAAGTTGCGGCATTGGAACGCTTGCTGGCGCGTGACGGTGGCAGCGCGGCACGTCTTGTCGATCAGGTTCGGGTGGAGCCGGGATACGAGGCGGCGCTGGGTGCCGCATTGGGCGAGGATTTGAATTCCTCCGAGATCACGGACTATGACGGCTCTGGCTGGAAGGAGCTCGATCCTTTCGAGTCGCCTGCGGCGCTGCCGGGCGATGTCCGGCCGCTCGGGGATGTCGCCACCGGCCCGCCGCTGCTGGCGCGGCGGTTGTCGCAGACAGGGCTGGCCGACCGCAAGGACGGCGATGCGCTGCAGGCGATGCTGTCGCCGGGCCAGCGGATCGTCAGCGAGGCGGGCGATATGTGGCGCTGGGACGGCTTGCGCCTACGCGCCGGAGAAGCGTCCAGCACGGCGGCCTTGCGGTTGCAACAGCGCAACCGGCTGGAGCGACTGAAAGCGTCGCTGGAGCGCGCGACGCAGCTTCGCGCGAAGGCGTCCGAGGCTCATCAGTCGGCGCGAACGAACCTGATCGCGGCGAACGAGGAAGAAGCGACCCAGCGCAGCGCGCGGCGCGCGGCGGATCAGGCCGTGGCAGAGGCTGCGCGGCGTCACAGCAAGGCCGAGGCGGAGCTGGGGATGGTCCGCGCGAAGCTGGCAAGTCAGACCGAGGCCCTTGCCGCCCGTATGATAGAGCGCGAGGCAGCGTCGGATGCGCTGTCGGCAGCAGAGGAGGGCCTAACTGACCTCGGAGATGTCGAAGCGGCGCGCAATGCCGTCGAGGTTCAGCGAGGAGAGGTCGATCTGGCGCGCACGGCGATGCTTTCGGCGCGGTCCCAGTCGGACGAGATACGGCGCGCCGGGGCCGCCCGGGATCGCAGGCTGTCCGAGATCACGCGCGAACTGGCCGTCTGGCAGGATCGCCAGAGCAATGCGCAGGACCGGATTGCAGAACTGACCCGCAGACTTGCCGAGACGACCGCGCGTCAGGCAGAGATCGCGGCTTTGCCGGAGCAACTGGCCGAGCGAAAGTCAGCGCTGAGCGACGAGATCGAGCGCGCCGGGGCGCGGCGCAAAAGCGCCTCCGACGCACTCGCCGAAGGCGAAGCCGCATTTCGAAGCGCTGAAACCCTGGAACGCGAAACCGAGAAAGCCGCCTCGACCTGCCGCGAGGAGCGGGCGCGTCAGGAGGCCGTGCTCGAGGGATTGGCCGGCCGTGTCGCTGCTGCCGAGGCCGAAATCCGCGCCGAGGCGGAACTCGATCCGGCGGAGTTGCTCGAGACGCTCGGCACGGAGCCTCAGGAACTGCCATTGCTCGACGCCGCCGAGGCCGACGCCACGCGGTTGCGCCGACAGCGCGACGCGCTCGGTGCAGTCAACCTTCGGGCCGAGGAAGACGCGAACGAGGTTCGCGAGGAACGCGACGGTATCGCTGCGGAGAAGGAGGATCTCGACGAAGCGATCTCGAAACTCCGCAAGGGCATTGCCGGATTGAACCGGGAGGGTCGCGAGCGTCTGCTGGCAGCGTTCGAGACCGTCAACAAGCGCTTCTCGAACCTCTTTACCCATCTCTTCGGCGGTGGCGAGGCGCGCCTTGTGCTTGTGGAGTCGGATGATCCTCTGGATGCTGGGCTGGAGATCCTCTGCCAGCCGCCGGGAAAGAAGCTTTCGACACTGTCGCTCCTGTCGGGCGGCGAACAGACGCTGACGGCTTTGAGCCTGATTTTCGCGGTGTTCCTGTCGAACCCGGCGCCGATCTGCGTGCTGGACGAGGTCGACGCGCCTCTGGACGACTCGAACGTCACGCGATTCTGCGACCTGCTGGACGAAATGCGGCGCCTCACCGACACCCGCTTCTTGATCATCACGCACCACGCGATCACGATGAGCCGGATGGACCGTCTGTTCGGCGTCACAATGGTCGAGCGAGGTGTCAGCCAGCTCGTCTCAGTCGACCTCGCCCGGGCATCGGAACTGGTCGACGCATAGGCAGAAAGAATACGATCCGCCTAAACCTTCGGATTCTGCTGATCAGAGCCGCAAAGCGGCCATCGTTGTATGTTTGCCAACACTTCTGAGCGCGGATACGATCTTCCCAGCGAGGATGGAGCGACCCTTGAAGAGAACCTGTAGCCTAGTTGCGTTGACCATGATGCTGTCTGCGGCGTCGGCGCTTGCCGCTGAATTCACAGCGTCGAATGGCGCAATTCTCCGGGCGCCCGATGTCACGACCTTGAATTGTGCGCAAAGGGGCACGCTGCTGATGGAATATTCGATCAGCGAGTATCGCGGGACGGAGCCGCTTGGTGCGGGTCATCCCGACTATCCGATCTACCAGTACGAGAACCGGTTGGCGGAGCTCTTTTATGCCGACTGTCAGGCAGGCAGTTCGCAGTTTCAGGACAGCGCACCGGCATTCTCGCGCGGATTCAACTAGGACCTCCTCCAACCACTTGCCGAGACGGCCCACCGCCTGTACGAGGCCGCATGCACGTCGTCGTTCGCCTGATTTTGCCGATCGCTCTAGCAATCTTCGCCCTCGATCGGATCTCCAAGATTTGGATTGTGGACATGCTCGATCTGCCGACCCGGCAGGCGATCGACGTCGTCCCGCCGTTCCTGAATTTCCGCATGGCCTGGAATACCGGCATCAATTTCGGCATCGGCGGCGGCGGACCCGAGGGAACCAAGTGGATCCTGATCGGTCTGAGCGTGGTGATCTCGGCGGCACTTCTGTGGTGGGTGGCCCGGCGCGGCGACCGGATCCTCGGCTGGGGTGCAGGTGCAGTGATCGGCGGGGCCTTGGGAAACGCCTGGGACCGCTTCCAGTGGGGTGCCGTCGCCGACTTCCTGAACATGAGCTGCTGCGGGATCAATAACCCTTTCTCATTCAATGTCGCCGATATCGCGATCTTCGCCGGTGCGATCTGGATCGCCTGGAAAGCGTGATCGGGTGCGGTGCCGGAATGGTTGCAGTCAAACGTTGCATGAAACAGAATGCGTCTAGGGCGGAGCGCGCGGAGAGCAGAGATGAAACGCCAATTCACATCGAGGATCGCGGCCAAGGGATTGATCATTGCGGTCGCCATCGGCGTCAGCGGTTGCGAGTCGATCAGCGGACCGTTCGACGCCATCACGTCGAGGCCTCCTGCTCCCGATGAATTCGCGGTTCTTGCCCGCAAGCCGCTGCAGATGCCGCGATCGGTCGATCTCCCTGAACCGCGCCTCGGGGAACGCTCGGTGCTCGAACCCGACCCGAGCCAGGACGCGATCGTGGCGTTGCTCGGCAGCAGCGCGGCCAAACAGGTCCAGCCGGTCAGTGCCGGAGAAAGCGCATTGTTGAGTGCTGCGAATGCCCGCGCGGAACAGACCGAGATCAGGCGCGTCCTGCAGGAGGAAACCCTGGCGGCCGAGGAGTCCCAGCCCTATGAGGCGCCGACGATCTTCGAGCTGTTCTCGGACGAGGAAGACGCGCCCGATCCGGAAACGCTGATCAATCCTGCCGCCGAGTCGCGCAGATTGCAGGCCGAGGGTGTGGCTGCGGCTCCGATCGATCCGACCGAAGCACCTGCGGACGCCGTGGCCGAGAATGACTTCGCCGCTGAAGAGGCCGAGGAACGTTCGCCGCGCAGGGGGCGGATCATCACGCCGAGCGTGTCGCAGAAATCCACACCGGCGTTCGAATAGGCCGCACCCGGGTCTTCCAGACCCCGGCCATCGTGAACTGAATTGAGCCTTGCCCCCCTGCGTAAGTGCGCAGCGGGACCTATATCGCTTGAGACGCGATACCGAGGAGATCCGAAGATGGTTGTGCACCCGAGCGGTCGGAACAGTGCGTGGGCGCGGGAGACCGTGATCGGCGGAGTCCTTGCGCTGTTTGTCCTGATGCTGACGACAGCCACCGTGCGCGCCGAGCCTCCGGTCACGACCTTCAGTCTGGACAACGGCATGGACGTCGTCGTGATCGAGGATCATCGGGCGCCGGTCGTGACGCACATGGTTTGGTACAGGGTCGGTGCGGCGGACGAACCGCGCGGCGTCTCGGGCATTGCGCATTTCCTTGAGCATCTGATGTTCAAGGGAACAGACGAAATCCCGGACGGCGCATTCTCCAAGATTATCGCGGCGAACGGTGGGCAGGACAACGCGTTCACGGCCCAGGACTACACCGGCTATTTCCAGCGGATCGCCGCTGACCGGCTGGAACTGGTGATGAAGATGGAAGCCGACCGCATGGTCGATGTCGTCATCACCGAGGACCACGTGCGCACCGAGCGGGACGTCATCATCGAGGAGCGGAACTCGCGGACCGACAACTCGCCGGATGCCCTGTTCTCCGAGCAGATGCGGGCGGCGCTTTTCCTGAACCATTCGTACGGGACGCCGATCATCGGCTGGCGCCACGAGATGGAGGAATTGTCCCTCGGCGACGCCCTCTCCTTCTATGAACGCTACTATGCGCCGGACAACGCGATCCTTGTCGTCGCGGGTGACGTGACGCCCGAGCGCGTGCGGGAACTGGCCGAGACCTATTACGGACCGCTGAAACCGTCGGGCAATCCGCCGGATGCCCGGCCGCAAGAGCCTCCACAGATCGCACCGCGACGGATCACCATGACCGATCCCCGGGTGCGTCAGGACTATGTGATGCGCTCCTATCTCGTGCCGGCCTACGATCCTGAGGATCCGGTGAATTCGGCCGCACTGATGCTGTTCACATCGATCCTAGGCGACGGGGTTGCGTCGCGGCTGTCGAAGACGCTTCAGCTCGAACAGAAGATCGCCATCAGTTCGGGCGCCTGGTATTCGCCCCGCTCGCGCGATGCCACATCCCTGACGGTCTACGGCGTGCCGGCGCCCGGCCACACGCTTGATGAGGTCGAGAACGCGATCGATGCGATCATTGCAGATCTCGCCGAAACCGGGCCGACCGAAGAAGAACTCGTGCGGGTCAAGCGCGTGCTGAGGGCGAGCAGGGTCTTCATGCAGGACAGCCAGTCGAGCCTCGCCCGGTTCTACGGGGCAGCGCTCGCCATCGGTCTTACCGTGCAGGACGTGCAGGGATGGCCCGCCGTGGTCGAGGCGATCACCATCGACGACATTCGCAAGGCCGCGCAAAGCCATCTGGACCTGAACGCGTCGGTGACCGGGTCCCTGATGCGCGGGGAGGCAAGCTGATGAACATTCGCCAGACACTGCGCAACGTGATCGGAGCAGCGCTGTTCCTATGCATACTGACCGGGATCGCCCGCGCCGACGTCGAGATCCAGAATGTGACCAGCCCGTCCGGTCAGACGATCTGGCTGGTCGAGGAGCCGTCGATTCCGATCGTCGCCATTGAGCTCGGGTTTCGTGGCGGCTCATGGCTCGATCCGGCGGGCAAGGAGGGTCTCTCGCGCTTCGCCGTCGGCCTGATGAACGAGGGATCGGGCGATCTCGACGCGGTCGAATTCGCCAACCGGTCGAACGACATTTCGGCGAGAATCGGGTTCTCGGTCAGTCGCAACGATGCGGAGGTCGCTGGGCGGTTCCTCGTCGAAACCCTCGACGAAGGCATCGATCTGATGGCGCTCGCCATCTCCTCGCCGCGCTTCGATGCCGAGCCGATCGAACGGGTTCGCAAGCAGATCCTGTCGGGGATCGCGCAGAGCGAAACCGACCCCGACTCGATCGCCGCGAAGACCTGGTATGCGAGCACCTTCAAGGGCCATCCCTATGCCCGTCCATCGCAGGGCACGGCCGAGAGCATTAACAGCGTCACGGTGGAAGATCTGAAGGCCAGCCACGCCAGACTCTACCAGCGTGCCGGTCTGTTCGTCTCGATTGTCGGCGCCATCGACGCCGAGAAGGCGGGCGAGATCGTCGATCGCCTGATTGCCAGCCTGCCTGAGGGTGAACTCCACGATGTGCCTGCCGTGAAAACCGTCCCGGAGCCGGGCGTGCAGGTCATCGAACAGGATGTTCCGCAATCGGTCGCGATCTTCGGGCACAAGGGCCTGCTACGCGACGATCCGGACTTCATCCCGGCCTATGTGATGAACTACATCCTCGGCGGCGGTGGCTTTGCCTCGCGGCTGACCGAAGAGGTGCGTGAGAAGCGCGGGCTCGCCTACTCGGTGTACTCCTACCTCACGACCATGGACGGTGCCGGCCTCTACATTGGCGGTGTTCAGACCGCGAACGAGCGCATCGCCGAGAGCATCGACGTGATCCGGGCCGAGTGGACGCGACTGGCGACCGAAGGCGTCACCGAGGAAGATCTCGAGAAGGCCAAGACCTATCTGACGGGGTCGTTCCCGTTGCGCTTCGATTCGAACTCGAAGATCGCGAACTACCTGCTTTTCATGCAGATGGAGGATCTCGGCATCGACTATCTCGAGAGGCGCAACGGCCTGATCGACGCGGTTACACTCGAGGATATCAAGCGCGTCGCAGCGCGGGTTCTGCAGCCGGAAGCGCTATCGTTTGTAGTGGTCGGGAAACCGGTGGGGCTGTGATCTGATCGCTCGGCGTCGAACAGCCAAGCTTACTCCGCATCCGCGATGTCGGATCGCTCACGATAGATGAACCAGAGGTTTCGCGCATAGACCACGAACCCAAAGGTCTGGGCGAGAATGATCACGATGTCCCTATCGAGGATGCCGTAAAGCAGCAACATCGCAGCGCCGAGCAGGGAGAGCCACCAGAACGGCACCGGCACCACGGACCTGCGCGCGCGCTCGGTGGCGACCCACTGGACGATCATGCGGCTCATGAAGACGCCTTGCGCCGAAAGACCGAAGATCGCGATCCAGACGCGGACCCAGCTGTCGACCAGCAGCACGTCCATCAGCCAGTGCGATTGGTCCTCCATCAGTCGTCCGTGTAGGTGACTTGCGCGATCTTGCGCCGTTTCAGCAACCACCAGACGCCAAGAAGATCCTGCAGTCCGACCATCGCCCGCCCGAAGTTGGTGTACTTGGAGGTTCCGGCCTCGCGAGCGCGATGGGAGACATCGACCAGAACGATCTCGAGCCCTTCACGTTTGACCAGCGCCGGCAGGTAGCGATGGACATGGTCGAAAAACGGCAACGCCAGAAAGACCTCGCGCCGAAACGCCTTGAGGCCGCAGCCGGTATCCCGTGTGTCGTCGCGCAGCATGCGAGCTCGCAGCCGGTTCGCGAGCCGCGAAGCGATCTTCTTCGATGCAGTATCCTGACGATCGACGCGTTGACCGGCAACAAGACCCGGCCCTGGCGCAGCGCCGATCAGCGGAGCCACGAGCTTCGGGATCTCGGCAGGCGGGTTCTGACCGTCGCCGTCGATCGTGCAGATTACAGGCGCCGTGGCGGCGATCACGCCGGAGCGCACGGCCGCCGACTGCCCGCACGGGCGTGCGTGACGAACCTCGCGGAGCCACGGGAACTCCCTTCTCAGCGATGATATCCGCTCGGAGCTCTGATCGGTTGAGCCGTCATTGACGAAAATCGCCTCGAACGGGCCGATCGGCGCGCACGCCTCGGCAATCTCGCGCGCCATCGGCTCGATGTTTTCGGCTTCGTTCAGCATGGGTGCCACGACTGTGAAGCGCGGGTTGTTTGTCATTCTTTGGCCCCGTCTCTCGGCGCGGCGGACCATACGCGAGGTGTGCCGCGCCGCCAACCGGGCAGGTTCGTGCCTTTGTCGCAGCGCATCCGAGTGGTTCAGGCGGCCTCGACCGGGCGCAAAAGATCCATCCGGGGCATGAGATCCAGCAGGTGTTTTGAGTAATCGTGCTGCGGGGTTTCGAACAACGCCTGCGTCTCGGCAATCTCGCAGATCTGGCCGGACTTCATGACAGCGATGCGGTCGCACATCTGCCGGATGACCGGCAGATCGTGACTGATGAACAGCATCGTCAGGCCGAGTTCCTGTTGCAGGTCCTTCAGCAGATTCAGGATCGTCGCCTGCACGGACACGTCGAGCGCCGAGGTCGGCTCGTCGCAGATCAGGATGCGTGGCCGAGACGCGAGCGCGCGGGCGATCGAAATGCGTTGACGCTGGCCGCCGGAGAATTCGTGCGGATAGCGGATCGCCGCCTGTGCGCCGAGACCGACGTGGTCGAGCAGGTCTCCAACAATGGTTCGGGTCTCGGCCTCGGAGGCCGTCAGCTTGTAGAACCGGATCGGCTCGGCAACGATGTCGAGCACCCGCATCCGCGCGTTCAGGGACGAATACGGATCCTGGAAGATCATCTGCAGCGCGCGGCGCGCCTCGATGGTTTTCGGATCGCGCGGGGCCGTCGTGACGTCCTGTCCATTGATCCCGATGAGGCCCGAGTCGGGCTTGTAAAGGCCGGCGATCAGCCGGGCGACCGTGGACTTGCCCGAACCGGACTCGCCAACCAATCCGAACGTCTCGCCTTGCCGGACGTTGAACGAGACATTGTCGACGGCCTGAAGCATCTTGCGGTTCTTCTTCAGGATCGCCTTTTGCAGCGTGAAGGCCAGGTTCAGCTCCTGCACCTCCAGCGCGTTACCTCGGGCATTGGCGGATCGCGCAGCGCCGAGCCAGTGGGTTTGAACGTCGATCCGGCGCCGGACGTCGTCTCCACCCTCGATATAGTCGACCGAGTTGAAGCGGTGCAGCTTGACGTCGGCGCGCGGAACCGCGGCGATCAGCGACTTCGTATATTCATGCTGCGGATCGCCGAGGATCTGCTCGACAGGGCCGGTCTCAACGACTTCGCCGCGGTACATCACGCATACCCGGTCGGCGATGTTGGCGATCACGCCGATGTCGTGGGTGACAATGATCACGCCGACCTGGCGCTCGCGGCAGAGCGCCTTGATGAGGTCAAGGATCTGCGCCTGAATCGAGACGTCCAAAGCGGTGGTCGGTTCATCGGCGATGATCAGTTCCGGATCGCCCGCGAGGGCAAGGGCGATGACCACGCGCTGGCGCATCCCGCCGGAAAACTGGTGCGGATAGGCTTTCAGACGGGCCTTTGCCTCGGTGATGCCAACGGATTCGATGAGTTCGACCGCGCGCGCTTCGGCTTTCTGTCCGCGCAGGCCGGAGGTCTTTTCCAGCGTTTCGACCAATTGGTCGCCGATGGTCATCAGCGGGTTCAGCGAGGTCTGCGGATCCTGAAAGATCATGCCAATCCGGTCGCCGCGGATCCGGCGCATCTCGCCTTCATCCTTGCCGCGCAATTCCTCGCCCTGGAACAGGATCGAACCCTCGGCGACGCGGCCCGGCGACTCGAGCAGGTCGATGACGGCGTTGCCGATGGTGGATTTCCCGGCGCCGGATTCGCCGACAAGGCCGACGAATTCGCCCGGAGAGACTGTGAGGCCGACATTGCGGACGGCTTTCACATTGCCACGCCGCGTTGGGAACTCGACCGAGAGGCCGGAAATTTCGAGGAGGTCGGTCATTGGCGGATCTGAAGTCGAGAGGAACGCGCCCGAGCCTGGGAGGGCCCACAGGATGATGAAGCGACGCTGATAATCGAATGCTCGCACACCGCCCCACCTGTTCGAGGTGCCGCCATGCGCCCTCCCGGGGGGAGGGTCGGGCGCGCCCGCTGCGCGAGGAAGGGGCGCGCAAGTGATCTTCTGGAAGCGCGTTCCAAGCGCCTGCGTTCCTTGGACGACTTGCACGACGATCCCGATCGCGCGGCGCATCCCGAAGTGTTCGGTAACCGATCCATCCCGCTCACCGCAGCTTCGGGTTCAGGGCGTCGCGCATCCAATCACCCAGCAGGTTGACGGCGAACACGAGGACGACCAGCGCAATGGCCGGGAAGAAGGTGATCCACCACAGCCCGGAGAACAGATACTCGTTGCCGACCCTTATCAGTGTACCAAGCGACGGCGTGGTCGGTGGGATGCCCTGACCGAGGAAGCTCAGCGTCGCCTCTGAGATGATCGCCAGAGCCAGTCCGATCGTCGCGATCACCAGCACGGGACGCAAGGTATTCGGCAGGATGTGGCGCACCATGATCAGCCAACCCGGCAAGCCGATGACGCGGGCGGCCTGGACGTACTCCTTGTTCGCCTCGACCAGCGTGGCGCCGCGTGCGACGCGGGCAAATTGCGGCCAGTCGGTGAGGCCGATCGCGATGATGACGACGTAGATCGCGAACTCCTCGCGCATATCCAGTGGCAGGGCGACGCGACCTATGCCGTTGATCAGGATGGCGAGCAGAATGCCGGGGATCGTGAGTTGCACGTCGGCGATGCGCATGATGACGGCGTCTGTCGTGCCGCCGACGTACCCGGAAATCACGCCGAGCATGACGCCCAGCACCATGCCCAAAGCCACGGCAGCGAGGCCGACGATGATCGACAGGCGTCCTCCGTAGAGGATCGTCGAAAGCATGTCCCGGCCCTGATTGTCCGTGCCAAGCACGTACTGGGCCTGTCCACCCTCAACCCAGGCTGGCGGCAGCTTTCCATCCCAGAGCGATATCTGAGCGGGATCGAACGGGTCGAACGGCGCGATCAGGGGGGCCAGAAAGGCCGTCAGAATGCAACCGATCGTGATCGCCGCCGCAATCATCGCGCCGGGCGAAGACAGGAAGGAATAGGTGATGTCGCTGTCGCGGATGCGTTGCCAGCGTGTCGGGGCCTCGTTCATCCGCTCAGTCCCCCAACCGAATGCGCGGGTCGACGAACATGTAGAGGATGTCGACCACGAGGTTGATCGCGACGAACAACAGCGCGACGAAGACCAGATACGCGGCCATGATCGGCACATCGACGAAGTCGACGGCCTGAATGAACATCAGCCCTGTGCCCGGCCACTGAAACACCGTCTCGGTAATCACCGAGAATGCGATCAGTCCCCCGATGTTCAGGCCAATGATCGTGATGACCGGCACCAAAGTGTTTCTCAGCGCGTGGGTGAAGTTGATGGCGCGCTCTGACAGTCCGCGCGCCCGGGCGAACTTGATGAAATCGGTGCGCATGACCTCGAGCATCTCGGCGCGTACGAGGCGCAGGATGAGCGTGAGCTGAAAAAGGGACAGCGTGATTGCAGGCAGGATGATCGACCGCCAGCCATCGAGAGTCAGAAACGAGGTTTTCCACCAGCCGAGTTCAACCGTTCCGCCACGGCCCGAGGACGGCAGCCAGCGCAGCCAGACGGCAAAGATGTAGATCAGCGAGATACCGATGATGAAGGTCGGCAAGCTGACCCCGATCAGCGAGGTCGACAGGATTGTTCGGCTGAGCCAGGACTTGCGCCGGATGCCGGTATAGACGCCCAAGCCGATCCCGATGATCAGCGCGATCAGTGCCGATACGAAAACGAGCTCGAGCGTCGCGGGCAGGCGCGCGAGGATCAGCTCATCGACAGGCTGTTTGATGCGATAAGACAGCCCGAATTCGCCTTGCAGCGCATTGCCCATGAAGCGGGCGTACTGGGTGGTGATGGGATCATCGAGACCCAGAGCCTCGCGAATTTCCAGTCGTTGCTCGCGCGTCGCGTCCTGGCCGACCATGTTGTTGACCGGATCTCCGACGAAGTTGAAAAGCGAGAAGCTGATGGCGGATACGACCGCCATGACAAGCAGAGACTGACCCAGTCGTTTCAGTATGAAGGTCAGCATTCAGATGCCCTGCTCGACCGTGTTACGCGCACGGTCCCGGATGCTCCGCAGCACGCTGTGATGCGGCGCTGGCCCGGGACCGCCTGTTCGTCTGAAAGGTCCCGGGTCAGCGGAGCGGCGGTCTATGCCGCACCGCGCCCGGGACGGTTCGCATCTTACTTCTTCACCGCGAAGCGTGGACGCAGCGCATCATCCGAGGCGATAGGAATTTCGAACCCGTCAGCCATGCCCCAGGCGATCACCTGGTGGTGGATCGGCACATACGGCATGTCCGCCTTGATGATCTGCCAAGCCTCGTCGATCATCGCGGTACGCTTCGGGATGTCGGTCTGCGTGGTGATCGCCTTGGTGATCTCGTTCACCTTAGCGTTGTTATAGCCAGTGGCGTTCCACGAGCCCTCGCCTTCCAGCAGGTACGAGAAGACGTAGTGGCTGTCGAGCGTCGGCACGCCCCAGCCCAGCATGTAGAAGTCCGAGGTCCGGTTCTGGATCTTCGGGAAGTGCTGTGCCTTCGGGATCGCATCCAGTTTCACGTTGACGCCGATCTTCGCAAGCATCGCCACAGCCGCCTGACAAATCTTCTCGTCATTGTTGTAGCGGTTGTTCGGGCAATCGAGCTGGATCGAGAAGCCGTCCGGGTATCCGGCCTCGGCCATCAGGCCCTTGGCCTTCTCGACGTCGAAGCCATAGCTCTTGTCAAGCTCCGGCGTGTTGCCGAGGACGCCCGGCGGCGTGATCATTGCCGTCGGGAAGCTCAGCCCCTCCATGACGACGCGCTGGATCGCGGCCTTGTCGATGGCAAGGTTGAATGCCTCGCGAACGCGCTTGTCTTTGAACGGGTTCTTGCCCTTGACGTCCGACGAGCGCAATTCGTCCACGCCCTGATCCATCCCGAAGAAGATCGAGCGGATCTGGGCGACGGTCGAGACCTTCAGCCCGTCGGCGCCTTCGATGCGCTTGAGATCCTGCAGCGGCGGGTCGAGGACGAAGTCCACTTCACCGGACAGCAGCGAGGCGACGCGCGTCGCAGCGTTCGAGATCGGGCGGTACTCGATCTTGTCGATGTTGCCCGGGAACTGGCCCTTGCCCCACCAGTCACCGTTGGCCTCCAACACTGTCAGCTCGTCAGGCGCGCGGCTGACCAGCTTGAACGGTCCGGTGCCGTTGGTGTTGCGGGCAGCGAAGCTCTCTTCCTTGGCCTTGAAGTCCTGCGGCTTGGTGACGTTGTTCGCCTCGGCCCAGCCGGAGTCCATCATCAGGATGCCGGTCAACTGGTTCGGCAGGATCGGGTTCGGGCCATCCGTGATCAGGCGGACCGTGTGATCATCGATGATCTCGACAGCGGAGACGCTCTTGGCCTGCTCCTTGAAGTCCGACGCCTCTTCCTTTGCGCGCTGGAACGAGAAAACGACATCCTCAGCGGTGAAATCCTCGCCGTTGTGAAACTTCACACCCTTGCGGAGATTGAACGTCCAGCCGTCATCGGCGGCCGTCCAGCTTTCGGCGAGCTCCGGCTGCAGTGCGAGCGCTGCGTCGCGGGTCACGAGCGACTCGTACATCTGCCCGTTCATCGCGTTGGTCGGGCCTTCGTTCTGGCTGTGCGGGTCCAATGTCAGCGCGTCGCCCTGGCTGGTCCAGCGCAGGACATTCTCGGCAGACGCCGGCGCGGCGAAAGCAAGGGCAGCAGTCAGCGCAATTGCCGATACGCCCGAAACGCGGGAAATTCTCATATGACACCTCCGGTCTGTCTTTGCGGAATTGCTGATCCAGCCATCCACGGGCTGGATTTCCTGACCAAACAGTAAAGAGTTTTTTTTGCCCGTCCAGCGTCAAATTGGGACGAGCGGCCGGTTTGTGCCCCGGCCGGTCTCAGGTGAAGCGGTTGTCGCGTGGGAAGCCGCGCGGCGCCATCCTGCCCGCTCCCGCCCGCTTTCCAGTGTATTCGGAAAGGTCGGTTTCCGTTCTGGTCCGGCCCGCCGGGTCTTTCCAGCTCAGTCCATGCTCGATCGCGAAGGTCAATGCGTCGCTCAGACCGCCGTCCTTGTATTTTTGCAGTCGGACACCTTTGCCGCGAGTCATCTCAGGCAGTTCGTCGAGCGGGAAGACGAGAAGTTTGCGGTTGTGTCCGACCACCGCGACATGGTCGCCCGTAACTGCCTTGCACAAGACGGCGGTCACACGGTCCTTGATGTTCAGGACCTGACGACCGGATCGGGTCTGCGCGATCACATCGTTCTCGGGAATGATGAAACCATCGCCTGCCGATGACGCGACAATCAAGCGCTCGCCAGCCCTGTGCACGAACAGGGCAACGATCTCGGCCTCGTTCGGCATGTCGACCATCAGCCGCACCGGCTCTCCCATGCCGCGCCCGCCTGGCAGCCTGTCGGCGCCGAGCGTGTAGAACCGACCGTTAGACGCGAAGGCCAGCAGCTTGTCCGTGGTTTCGGCGTGGAAGAGGAACCGGCCTTCGTCGCCGTCCTTGTACTTCAGATCGCTGTCCAGCGCGACGTGGCCCTTCATGGCGCGAATCCAACCCTGGGCAGAGCAAACCACGGTGATCGGCTCGCGCTCGATCATTGCCTCGATCGGCACGTCGTCGACCGCAGGCGCATCGGCAAGGCCTGTCCGCCGCGCGCCCAGCGGATACGGTTCGTTCCCGGCCTTCGCGTCGGCGATGTCCTCGGCAAGCCGCAAGTTTCGAAGTTTGCGTGGCGCCCCGAACTGATCGCGGATCTCGCGTATCTGGTCGGAGATGCGTCCCCATTGCAGGGTCTCGTCCTTGACCAGCTCGAACAGCCCCGATTGTTCCTCAAGCAGGCGGTCGCGTTCCGCGCGCAGTTCCATCTCCTCGAGGCGGCGCAGCGAGCGCAGCCGCATGTTCAGGATCGCTTCGGCCTGCGTCTCGGTAAGGTGGATACCTCCGCCCCAGTCCTCGGCGATCAGCGCCTCCTTGGGCTCGTCCTCGGTGCGGATGATCTCGATCACCCGGTCGAGATTGAGGAAGGCGATGATATAGCCTTCGAGCACTTCGAGCCGATGCGCAATCCGGTCCAGCCGGTGGCCGGATCGGCGCAGCAGCACTGCGCGGCGATGATCGAGAAACGCCTGCAGCACCTCGCGCAGCCCGCAGACCTTGGGCGTGCGTCCGTCGATCAGGACATTCATGTTGAGCGACACGCGGACTTCGAGATCCGAGTGCTTGAAGAGTGTCTCCATCAGGAGGCCTGGTTCGATAGTGCGTGAGCGCGGCTCGAGGACGAGGCGGATGTCCTCGGCCGATTCGTCACGCACATCGGCCAGGATCGGGATCTTCTTGGTGTTGATCAGATCGGCGATGCGCTCGACCAGCTTGGACTTCTGCACGAGATAGGGGATCTCGGTGACAACGACTTGATATTGACCGCGGCCCATGTCCTCGGTTGTCCAGACCGCGCGCAACCGGAAGCCTCCACGGCCGGTCGCGTAGGCCTCGAGGATATTGTCGCGCGGTTCGACCAGCGTGCCGCCGGTCGGGAAGTCGGGGCCGGGGATCATCTCGACCAAGGTTTCGGTGCGTGCGTTTGGGGTGCGGATCAGATGCAGTAGCGCTTCGCAGATCTCGCCGGCATTGTGCGGTGGGATCGACGTTGCCATGCCGACGGCGATGCCGGAGGAGCCGTTCGCCAGCAGGTTCGGGAACGCCGAGGGCAGGACCTCCGGCTCGTCCTCCTGCCCGTCATAGGTCGGTTTGAGATCGACCGCGTCCTCGTCGAGCCCTTCCAGCAGCGCCTGCGCCACGGCGGTCATCTTCGACTCAGTGTAGCGCATGGCGGCGGCACTATCGCCATCGATGTTGCCGAAATTGCCTTGGCCGTCGATCAGCGGATAGCGCAGCGAGAACTCCTGCGCGGCCCGAACCAGCGCATCATAGATCGCCTGATCGCCGTGCGGGTGAAACTTGCCCATGACGTCGCCGACGATGCGGGCGGACTTCTTGAAGCCCTGATCCGGGTTCAGGCGGAGTTGCCGCATTCCCCAAAGGATCCGGCGGTGCACTGGCTTCAGCCCATCGCGCGCATCGGGCAGCGCGCGGTGCATGATGGTGGAGAGCGCATAAGTGAGATAGCGATCACCCAGGGCGCGGGCCAGAGGCTCGGCCACCACCCCCTTCATGTCGTCGTCATCGGTGATGTCGGTCATAGATGTTGTGTATCCGAGTCGCAGCGACGGGTCTAGCGCCGCATGGTTAATCGACGCTCACCGCGCCGCGCTTGCCCCTCAGGATATGATCCGCTAAGCCCCGCCGCGACACGGGACCGATCCCGACGACAGGGCACATCCATGGCCAAGAAACAGAAGAAAGCGCCGAAGCCCAAGGCGGTGACGCCGCGCGGGTTCCGCGACTATTTCGGCGCCGAAGTGGCGCGCCGCAACGCGATGCTGGCGAAGATCACCGAGGTCTATCACGCCTACGGATTCGATCCGCTGGAAAGCTCGGCGGTCGAGACGGTCGAGGCGCTGGGCAAGTTCCTGCCAGATGTCGACCGCCCGAACGAGGGTGTGTTCGCCTGGCAGGACGAGGACGAGACGTGGATGGCGCTGCGCTACGATCTGACGGCACCTCTGGCGCGGGTGTTTGCGCAGCACCGGCGTGATCTGCCGTCGCCTTATCGCCGCTATGCGGTCGGGCCGGTGTGGCGCAACGAGAAACCGGGACCGGGGCGGTACCGTCAGTTCTATCAGTGCGATGCCGATACGGTGGGAGCCCCTTACGTGGCCGCCGATGCCGAGATCTGCATGATGCTGGGCGATGCCTTGGAGAATGCTGGAATCAAACGCGGCGACTATGTCGTCCGGATCAACAACCGCAAGGTTCTGAACGGTGTGATGGAGGCAATCGGCGTCCTGAACCCGGACGAGCCGGACGCGATGGCCTTCGAACGCGGCATCGTGCTGCGCGCGATCGACAAGCTGGACCGGTTGGGCGAGGGCGGTGTGCGCGCACTGTTGGGCGAGGGCCGAAAGGACGAGTCCGGCGACTACACCAAAGGTGCGGGCCTGTCGGTGGAGCAAGCCGAGATCATAATGGGCTTCGTCTCGGCCAGCCGCGAGACGGCCGCCGCGACATGTGCGCGGCTGCAGGAGCTTGTCGGTTCGTCCATCACCGGCGCCGAAGGGGTGACCGAGCTGGAAACGATCGGTGAGTTGGTCGGGGCTCAGGGCTATGGCGACCGCATGCTGATCGACCCGTCGGTCGTGCGCGGGCTCGGCTACTACACCGGGCCGGTCTACGAGGCGGAGCTGACCTTCGATATCGTCGACGAGGACGGCGAGACGCGACAGTTCGGCTCGGTGGCGGGTGGCGGACGTTACGACGACTTGGTGAAGCGGTTCACCGGTGAGACCGTCGCCGCCACGGGGATATCGATCGGCGTCGACCGCCTGCTGGCCGCCCTGGCGGTCGGGCGCCAGGACGAGGTCGCGCAAGGCCCAGTGGTCATCGTGGCGATGGATCGTGCGGAGATGGCAGCCTATCAGAGCATGTGCGGCGAGTTGCGCAACGCCGGAATCCGCGCCGAGGTCTTCATGGGCGGCGGCAACATGGCCCGGCAGTTGAAGTACGCGGATGCACGGTCTGCTCCGGTCGCGATCATCGAAGGCAGCGACGAACGCGACGCCGGACAGGTGACGCTCAAGGACCTCGCGCTCGGCGCGCGGTTGGCAGCCGAGATCGAGACGAATGAGGAATGGAAAGCGCAACCGGCTCAAACCACGGTGGCGCGCTCAGATCTCGTCGCCGAGGTCCGCAAGATGATCGCGCGCGCCGACTGAGCCATGCTCGCCGCACCCAGATCCGGAGCCGATCAAGCGGCACTCGACCGTGCCATTTCTGTTCTGGCCGAGCACTTCGCGGACAGCGGGGCGACGCGGCTGGATCTGCCGCACATCTATCAAGCCGATGGACTTCTCGATCTCTACGGTGAGGATCTTCGCGCCCGCGCTTTCGTATATCCGGATCCTGACCAGGGCAGAGAGCTTTGCCTGCGGCCCGATTTTACCGTGCCGGTCGCACTGGCGCACGCGGACCAAGGTTGGGATCAGGTCGCGTCATACACCTATCAGGGGCCGGTCTTCCGGCGCCAACCGCCGGGCCTCCAGCGCCCGGTCGAATACATGCAGGCCGGCATCGAGCGCTTCGGCGACACAGACCGCATCGCCGCCGAAGTCGGTGTGTTCAAATCGCTGTATCGGGGATTATCGGAACTGGATCTGGATGAGCCCGAGGTCACGATCGGCGATCTGTCCATCCCGTTTGCAATCCTAAACGCGCTGGACATGCCCGAGCATCGCCGCGCCAGTCTGCGACGCCACTTTTGGCGCCCCAACCGGTTCCGCGATCTGTTGGAGCGGGCACAGACACCATCTAAGGCACGGAAAGTCCCTGGGGACGAACTCGATCAGCGCGTCAACGAA
The DNA here is from genome assembly GCA_039184865.1 of Pseudomonadota bacterium. GTDB lineage: Bacteria > Pseudomonadota > Alphaproteobacteria > Rhodobacterales > Rhodobacteraceae > Thermohalobaculum. The sequence goes on from JBCDAV010000003.1 coordinate 205,332, forward strand.
GCCGGAGAGATCGTTGGACTGCGCTCGATCACCGATGTCACGAAACGTCTGATCAGGCTCGCAGGCGCCCGCAACGATGCGCCAGTGCGCCCGGAACAGGCTCAGTTGATCGACCGCGTCCTCCAGATCCGCGCCCCGGCACGAAGCGCACTCATTGAGCTTGAGAAAATCAGCGGGACGGCAGGTGTCGACCTGTCGGCGATCATCGAGACACTGGCGAAGCGTCTGGAAGCCTTGGACGTCGCGGGGATTGGGATGGACCGCGTGGTCTTCGACGCGTCATTCGGCAGGAACCTTGAATATTATGACGGGTTCGTCTTCGAACTCAGGGCGCCCGGCGATCCGCACGGTCATCCGCCTCTGGCGGGCGGCGGACGTTACGACGCCATGACGACCCGGCTCGGCTCACCAGCGCCTGTGCCTGCCGTCGGCGGTATCATCCGGCCCGAAGCCGTGCTCGAGGCGCTGGCATGAGCGCGCTCACGATCGGTCTGCCCTCGAAGGGCCGCTTGCAAGAGGACACGATCGCTTGGTTCGCCGAGCGAGGCCTTGAGATTGTGCGCGACGGCACTGAGCGCGAGTATTCGGCCTCAGTGAAAGGCTTCGGCGATGTGACGGTTCAATTGCTTTCTGCAGGAGAGATTCCGCGCGAACTCGCAGCCGGGCGCATTCACATGGGCGTCACCGGACGCGACTTGATCCACGAACGCATTCCAAATCTCGAGGCTGTTATCGACATGCGGTTTGCGATGGGCTTTGGACATGCCGACCTGATCGTGGCGGTTCCCGCTTTCTGGATCGACGTTGTCGACATGCATGATCTGGACGAGGTTGCGCACGATTTTCGCGAAGCACACGGCTATCCGCTGCGCATCGCGACCAAGTACCATAATCTCGCGCGCCAGTTCCTGAACGAGAAAGGCGTTGCCGAGTATAGGCTTGTGGACAGTCAGGGCGCGACCGAGGCCGCCCCGAAAAACCTGAACGCCGAGGCGATCATCGACATCACATCGTCGGGAGAGACCCTGCGCGCGAACCATCTAAAAATGCTCGAAGATGGGTTGATCCTGGCCAGCGAGGCGATGCTCTGTCTGAGCCGGTCAGCGGAATGGGACGGTGTCTCATCCGAGACCAAGACGCGGATCTCCGATCAACTGGGTATCGACAGAATTGAGCCGACGTAATCGCCGGTCAGGTTGTGGCGGGGATCGCTTCGTTCGGCGGGTCAATGAAATTTTAATCAACGTCAATGTATACAGGCGCCAGCGAGAGTTGTGATTTCAGTAGACAATCACTATAAGTAACCCCGGCAGGCGGCCACCTGCCGGGGTCTCTCATAACTCGGTTAACCCCCGAGAATGAGTTTCACGAGAGTGCCGATCGTGCCGACGGCACCGATCACCACCATCGCGATGCGATAGTTGCGGATGCTCAGTGATATCACCTCCCTTCGCCGCGAGGTTTCGCGGTGAAGACAGGTTTAGTTTAAATTCGTTTAAAATGCGTTCGCATGGCCAAACCACCGGTCGGGTTTCCGAAGGATTGGCGCGCTTTCAACGACCGACGATGCGCCCGGAAAACCCGCGTCAGGTTTGGGTCAGTGCGAGAAAGGCGAGCGCGATGAAGATGATCACCAGCGCATAAACCGTCAATCGCATGAAGCCCGCGAACATCTTCTCTTGCTCGGTCACGTCCATCGACCCGTGCTCATGCTCGTTTTCGGCCATCGCCTTGCTCCCAGCTACCTGCGCCCAATTTCTTAACGCCAGCACTCGCTAATATTCAATTGATCACGTGATGGCGTGTTGCCGCATTTCCCGACCTTAACGCTGTCTTGCGGCGTCGTGCCCGCGCCGTTAAACCGCCGCGCGGCAGGAACGGAGAACACCATGTCTAACCCTAAGAAAGTCGTGCTGGCCTATTCCGGCGGGCTCGACACCTCGATCATTCTGAAATGGCTGAAGGTCGAGTATGGCTGCGAGGTGGTGACGTTCACCGCCGATCTCGGTCAGGGAGAGGAACTGGAGCCGGCCCGCAAGAAGGCCGAGGACATGGGAGCCGCGGCAATCTACGTCGAGGATCTGCGCGAGGAGTTCGTCAGCGATTTCGTGATGCCGATGTTTCGCGCGAACGCCGTCTACGAGGGGCAGTATCTGCTGGGGACGTCGATCGCCCGCCCGCTGATCTCGAAGAGGCTGGTCGAGATCGCCCGTGCCGAGGGTGCCGATGCGATCGCCCACGGTGCGACCGGAAAGGGCAATGATCAGGTTCGCTTCGAACTCGCAGCCTACGCCCTTGAACCCGATATCAAGGTCGTCGCACCCTGGCGGGAATGGGACCTCACGTCGCGCACACGGCTAATCGAATGGGCCGAGGATCACCAGGTGGCCGTCCCGAAGGACAAGCGCGGCGAGGCACCCTTCAGCGTCGACGCCAACCTGCTGCACACCTCTTCGGAGGGCAAGGTCCTCGAAGACCCAGCGGTCGCCGCTCCGGATTACGTCTATCAGCGCACGGTCGATCCCGAAGCCGCGCCGGATAAAGCGGAGTTCATCGAGATCGAATTCGCCAAGGGCGACCCAGTCGCGGTGGACGGCGAGGCGTTGTCACCGGCGGCCATGCTGACACGGCTGAACGAGCTGGGTGGCAAACACGGGATCGGCCGGCTCGATCTGGTCGAAGGTCGCTATGTCGGCATGAAGTCTCGCGGCATTTACGAGACGCCGGGCGGCACGATCTGGCTGGCCGCCCACCGCGGGATCGAGTCGATCACGCTCGATCGGGGAGCGGCGCACCTGAAGGACGAGTTGATGCCACGCTACGCCGAACTGATCTATTACGGCTACTGGTTCAGCCCGGAACGCGAGATGCTGCAAGCGGCGATCGACCGGTCTCAGGAGCATGTCGAGGGCACTGTCCGTTTGAAGCTTTACAAAGGGTCGGTCGACGTGGTCGGGCGCTGGTCCGACAAGTCCTTGTACTCCGAACAGCACGTAACGTTCGAGGAAGACGCCGGCGCATACGATCAGGCGGATGCGCAGGGCTTTATCAAGCTGAATGCTCTGCGTTTGCGGCTGCTTGCAATGCGCGACAAGCGCTAACGCAAGTCAGTCTACGACGCGGAAGTAGGTCTTTCCCCAGCGGACTTCAGGTTCGACGAACTTGAACGCGGCCTCCCACGGCACGTCGGTCAGCACGCAACTGGCCGAGGCATTCGGGTGCGCATCGTCGACAAATCCACCGCGCGTGAAGAAATCGATACCGCGGATCAGTGTTTCACCCGCGAACAGGATTTGCGCTGCTGCCAGCGCCTGAGAGTTGAGCTGGTCCACATAGGGGCTTTGCGTGCTCTTCTCGGCATAAGCGCCGCAAAGCCCAACCTTGCCCTGCTCCTCGAATGTTTTGAAGGCTACGTGCATACGGTCGTTCGAGTCCCAGACGAATGCACGCAATACGTAGTCCTGGGTCACCGGCTGCGAAGGCAGACTCGCCGTGGTCAATTGCGTGCAACCCGTGATCATCACCATCAAACCTAAAATCAGCAACCGCATTCGACCCCCCACACTTGCCATTTTGAAGGGTTAACAGATCAAGCAAAATCGCCGTGTGGGATTTGCCACATTCGTGGATCAAACGTCGAGATCCTCGGCGAAGCGCGCATTCTCTTGGATGTATTGAAAGCGCATTTCCGGCTTCTTGCCCATGAGACGTTCGACCAGACCGCCGGTCTCACCCTCGTCATCGGCGATGGAGACCCGGATGAGTCGCCGGGTTGCCGGATCCATCGTCGTCTCCTTGAGTTGCTTAGGCATCATCTCGCCCAGCCCCTTGAAACGCCCGACCTCGATCTTGCCCTTGCCGCCGAGGCCCTCGGCAAGCAGGCGATCCTTCTCGGCATCGTCCTGCGCGTAGGCTGTCTTCGTGCCCTGCGTCAGACGATAGAGCGGCGGAGCCGCGAGATAGAGGTGCCCGGCATCGATCATCGGCCGCATCTGTGTGAAGAAGAACGTCATCAGCAGCGCCGCAATATGCGCTCCATCGACGTCCGCGTCGGTCATGATGATGACCTTGTCATAACGCAGATCGTCGTTGCGATAGGATTTGCCCGGCGCGACTCCGAGCGCCTGCATCAGATCGTTGAGTTCCTGATTCTGGCTCAGCTTCGATGAGGCAGCACCCAGGACATTCAGGATCTTGCCGCGCAGAGGCAGCACAGCTTGAAGTTTGCGGTCGCGTGCCTGCTTGGCGGAGCCACCTGCCGAATCGCCCTCGACCAGAAAGATCTCCGATCCGTCGCGCACACCGGACGCGCAATCGGCGAGCTTGCCCGGCAGCCTCAGCTTCTTGGTCGCCGATTTGCGCTGGGTCTCTTTCTCCTGGCGCCGACGCATCCGGTCCTCGGCGCGTTCGATCAGGTAATCGAGGATCGCACCGGAGGTTTTCGGGTCGCCCGCCAGCCAGGTATCGATGCGGTCGCGCACGGAGGCCTCGACCAGTTTCGACGCCTCGACGGTTGCCAAACGGTCCTTGGTCTGACCCACAAATTCCGGCTCACGGATGAACGCCGAGATCATCGCGGCCGCCGTGCCCTGCACGTCCTCGCGGGTGATCTGAGCCGTCTTCTTGTTGCCGATCAGTTCGCCGTGGGCACGAATGCCCTTGACCACGGCGGTCCAGAAGCCGGCCTCGTGCGTGCCGCCCTCCGGCGTCGGGATGGTGTTGCAGTAGCTCGACGTTGCACCGTCGCGCGCGGGCGTCCACGCCAACGCCCATTCGACTGATCCGACCGCCCCGTTCTGGAACCGCTCCTTGAAGTCTACCTTCCCGGAGAACGGAGCGTCGCCGAAGAACTCCGTGCCCTCCAGCGTGTGCGTCAGGTAGTCAGCCAACCCACCGGGAAAGCGAAACGTGTCCTGCGCGGGTGTGTCGTCTTTCTCGCCGAGCAGTTCCGGCGCGCAACGCCAGCGGATCTCGACGCCGCGGAAGAGATATGCCTTCGAACGCGCCATCCGGTAGAGCCGCGCCGGTTTCAATGCCGCGCGGGCGCCAAAGATCTCAGCATCGGGATGGAAGGTCACCATCGTGCCGCGGCGGTTCTGCGTCGGGCCAAGGTTTTGAAGGCCGCCCTGCGGGACACCGCGGGAGAATTCCTGTGCATAGAGTTGCTTGCCGCGTGCGACCTCGACGCGCAAATGATCCGAGAGTGCATTGACCACCGCTGCGCCGACGCCGTGCAGGCCACCAGAGGTCTCATAGGCCTTTCCGGAGAATTTGCCGCCTGCGTGCAGCTTGGTGAACACGACTTCCAGCGCCGACTTGTCCTTGAACTTGGGGTGAGGATCGACCGGAATTCCGCGCCCGTTATCGGTAACGGTACAGGACCCGTCCGCGAGCAGCTCCACTTCGATCCGGCCTGCGTGTCCAGCCACGGCCTCGTCCATCGAGTTATCGAGGATCTCGGCGACAAGGTGGTGCAGCGCGCGCTCGTCGGTGCCGCCGATGTACATTCCGGGCCGCAACCGGACGGCTTCCATTTCCTCCAGCGCCTCGATTGCGCTGGCGTCGTAGTCCCGTTCGGGCTTGTCGTCCTCGAAGAGGTTGCCGTCCATGGGATGGTTCTCCCGACTCGTCGCTGCTCGAACCTGTACTATCGCAGAGACGGAAGGGTTAACGCAACATGTGGGGTGCGCTTGTTGATAAAGCGCGACCTGTAGGCGTTTCCTGCGCAGCGGATCTTTGGACTAGAGAGCGCTTTCGGGGAACTCTAAAGATTCCGGAACCCCAGTTTCGCCGCCGCTTTGGACGTGCTGACCTGATCACCGGCGCACGCGCAGTAGGTTCAGCAGATGAGATCGGCCTCGTTGGAAGCGACGAGGAAATCGTGCCCGTGGTGGGCATCAAAACAGTCCGGGGAAAAATACTACGTCGCGGGTGCAGATCGCGATCACGTTTGGCTACCGCAAGCGGCTGTTCCGGAACGATCGGGGACTTTTGGTGGATACGGGAAGAGATCGCGAAGCCGCACGGTCGCGCGCATTTCCTCCATCAGTACATCGGTTCGGCAGCCACGACGTTCTCCTCCAGCCAGGATTCCTGCTCGGATGTGAACCCGAGATTGTACTGGCGTTTAACTTCGTGACCGCCCGAGGTCGGCAATTCCAGGCGCGCCAGCATGATCTCGGGATCGCTGATATTGGGATCTTCCTCGGCGAACTCTTCGCGGTGCCACGCGACCGCATCGGGATTGTGTTGCACACCGGGCATCTTGTGCGGCTTCATCCAGCGCGGCGCGAAATGGTCTTTCGGCGCCTCGGAGAACCAGAAGCGCATGATCACATCGTCCGGGCTGCTGGCCTTGTCGTTCTCGAATTTGCGGCACTTCATTAGCGAGGTCGAAAACCAAAGCCGGTAGTTGTCTGTTCCAACGTAACGCAGCGCGGCGCCGAGGCGGATCTTCCCGCCGGTTCCGTTGGCGTATCGTCCTTGCTGCGGCTTGTCGTGTCGCCAATCGGCGAAGATGGCCTGCCACTCACCCAGCGACATCTTCCGGTAGTGAGCGCGGTGATTGACCGGTTGGTCGTCCAGTAACCGCCGGGCGGCGAGGGCAGCCCGCATCCGCTTTCGTTCGTTTGCCGAATCGACTTTGCGCTGGAGTTGCTTCAGCCGCTCGGTCGCGATCTTGAGCCAGTAATTCTTGGCGTCCTCAAGAATTTCAATAGTTGTCTTGCCATCCGGCTTTCTGGTGTAGGTCGCCCCACCGGAGATCCCGGCCAGATGCGTTTCCATGTTATCGATCGCTTTCTTCGCAGCGTAAACGTTGCCGGGGTCCACGATGTCGAAGAATTGGTGGTCGATACGTGCTTTGACGTCATCGGGTAGTGCCATGAATCAAATTCTCCCCTGACCCTGAAATTGAGCCGTTCGTTCTGATCACGGGAGAAGTGTAACACGCAATAGGCGGAAAGAGCGCCTTGTTTTCGCGCCTGGATTGCTCGAATGCTCAGGCTGCGGTTCGATCGATATCGGGATGCAGATGGTCGCTTCCTAACTCCGCAAACGGTTTCGGCGCGACGAAATTCTGCAAGCAATGGCTTTTGCTTCCCGTCTCCAACCAAGACTGGTGAGGGGTAGGTGCGGATTTGCGCCTCGAGGCCGCTTCGCGCTTCGATGAACATCAGATGGAGGTCGGAAATCGGCGAGATTTGTGCGAGTTCACTGGCCTCGGACTCCCAGACGAAAATCAGTTGAGAGTGCCGCCCTTGCTGCCGATGTTCTCATTGTCACTGGGCGTGACGCAAAGGCCAAAACATACACCAAGATTCGAAAACGTCTCTGCGCGTAGGGCTATACGATTGGCCTTCGAGAATCGCTCTGGTTCGAAAGTCCCGCTGGATCAGAGGCAGATGGCAGAGACCAGCCGTCCATAGTCGGGTTCGGACCGGTGACAGGAGCGGCGGTAAGAGTAGAAACGCGCCTCATCCGAGTAGGTGCAATGGCCCGTCCATTCGACGTCACCAATTCCTGCCCTGCGGAGACGGTCGCGGCAGTAAGCGGGCAGGTCAAACATCGCACGGTCGCCCTGTCCGGCCGCGAAGTAACTGCCGTTGTCGGGGTCGTCATCAAGGAACCGCTCGACGAATTCGGGGCCGACCTCGTAGGCGCGTTGCGAGATGACCGGGCCGATCGCAACGTAGGTACTTTTAGGCGTAGCACCGAGTTTGCCCATAGCTTCGATGGTTGCCTCAAGCACGCCTGCGAGCGCGCCCTTCCATCCAGCATGAGCGGCACCGATGACGCCGGCATTACGGTCGGCGAACAGCACGGGCGTGCAGTCGGCGGTGAGCACGGCGAGCGCGATGCCGGGCGTGCTGGTTGCCATGGCATCGGCGCGGGGGCGATCCTCTAGCGGACCCGTCACGGTCAAGCAATCAGGCGAGTGGATCTGATTGACCGACGCGAGGTGCCCGGCGCCCAGATGTTCGGAGATACGGCGGCGGTTCTCAGCAACAGCCTCCCGTGTATCGCTGGATCCCTGCCCACCGTTCAGGCCAGCGTAAATACCCTCGGACACGCCGCCTTGTCGGGTGAAAAACCCGTGCGTCACGCTACCGAGCAGATCGGATTGGATCGGATTGAGTGTCGTGGCGCTCATCGGGGATCCTCGAAACCGGGAGGAGGTGGCAGGCCAGGCGACCTTGCGGCCAAAACCTTGAACAAGGTGCCCATATGGTCGGGCCCGGTCAATCTCTCCAGAGCGCCAGCAACAGCATTGGCTGCCTCGGGTTTTGCCTTGGCGAGCGCTTCTGCGCGCGCGCCGATGCTCATCCGAGCAAGAAAAGCGCCCTGAACTGTCAGGTCGGTGATCGCATCTCGTCCCAACAAATCACGCGTGCGCTCGAAATCGATCAGCCAGGTAATGTCGCAATCACCGGGTTTGTGGAGAGGCGACACCTGTTCGTGGCGGCGCAATGCCTGAAGGGTCGGCCCGGGTGGCGCGTCGGCGGAAGTGTAGCCGTAGTCGACAAGCAGCGCGGCGCCGGGATGTGCGGCGAGGCGTTCGCCGATTTTTCGGACGATTGCGTCGGCGATCGGGGACACCTCAAGCCAGTCCCGCATTTCCTCGCGGTCCGGTACCGGGGCAGACAGCCCGAATGCAAGATCGCCATCGGTAAGTCCAACTTGCCGCTCGCGCCAACCCTCAGGCGACCGAAGAAACTGGTGCACCGGCAACGCATCGAGAAATTCGTTTGCGATTAGGATCGCCGGGCCGTCCGGAACGGCGTCAAGAGTATCGGCCCAATTGCCATCAGGCACGCGGACCAACTGCTCGGCGCGGAGCGCGGGCGAAGTCTCGATGAGCCAGATCTGCGGCGCTGCTCCGGCCTTGCGCAAAACGCGCATCATGTCGGCCATCAGGGTGCCGCGGCCGGGGCCGAGTTCGACAAGATTGAAGCCGGGACGGCCCATTGACGTCCAGACCGCAGCCGCCCAGACGCCGAGCATTTCGCCGAACATCTGGGAAATCTCGGGCGCGGTCGTGAAGTCTCCCGCAACGCCGAGCGGATCCCGGGTCGCGTAGTAGCCGTGTTTCGGGTGCGAAAGGCAGAGCTCCATGTAGCGGGCAACGGAAATCGGCCCGGTCTGGGCGATTTCGCGGGCAATCAATTCCGAAAGTTGCGTCAAGCCAGTGCGGGCTTGCGGTAGGCATTCCAGATCATCGCAAGGCCGATCAGGATCATAGGCAACGACAGCACCTGACCCATGGTGATGCCGTATGCGGCAACCATCTCGGAAAGCTGCGCATCCCACTGCCGGACATACTCGACGAGAAAGCGCGACAGCCCGTACCCGAAAAGAAAGATGCCCACGATGAGCCCGGGCCGTTTCAGGCCTCCAGTGAGCGCGACGGACCACATCAGAACGAAAAGAACGAGGCCTTCCAGCAGGGCTTCATAGAGCTGACTGGGATGACGCGGTTCGGTCAGGTTGCTCCAGTCGCGCGATCCATCAGGTGCGATTGTCGGGAACTGCATCGCCCACCAGACGTCGGTTACCCGTCCGTAGAGTTCGCCGTTGATGAAGTTGGCCAGACGTCCGAGAAAAAGGCCGAGCGGCGTTGCCAGGGCAACGGCGTCAGCAGCCTGCCAGAGCGGAATGCCCCGGGCGCGGGTGAACAGCATCGTCGCCACGATCACGCCCATGAAGCCACCATGGAAGGACATCCCGCCCTGCCAGACCTGCAGAATCTGCAGGGGATTCTGCGCGTAGAATGACGGGTTGTAGAACAGCACAAACCCTAGACGGCCGCCGAGGACGACGCCCAGAACCATCCAGGTCAACATCTCCTCGGGTTCTTCCGGGCGCATTGGCGACAGCCTGTTCGGCCAGAGCGCGGGGCGCCGCATCAACCAGACCATCAAGCGCCAACCGGCGACGAGTCCCACGATGTATGCAAGCGCGTACCAGCGGAGAGAAAACTGAAAACCGCCCAGATCCAGCGTGAAGATCGCCGGATCGACATTCGGGAAGGGGATCACGAGGGGAAGCATGGTGGCACCTGAGGTCGCTCGGCTGCGATGTGCGTGGGGCGCCGCGGCTTGTCAAGCCCGCAACTCTGAGAGCGCAAGGCGCCATTCCTCAGCGACACTCGGGTCCGGGTCGTCGCGCTTTGCGGACTGGACATCATCTGCGCCTGCGAGACGGGCGAACGACCAGACAGCGGCACCGCGCACGAGCGGATCCGGATCGTCGAGAAGGCCGGCGACATGCGGCCTAAGGCCCGGTTCGTTCGAGTTTCCTGCGGCGATCAGCACGTTGCGGATAAATCGTGAGCGTCCGATGCGCTTGATCGGCGAGCCGCGATAGAGTTCCCGGAAGGCCGCATCGTCCAAGTTTAGAAGGTCGGCAAGGGGAGGATCATCGGTTCCCGGTCGCGCGGCGTATGCTTCGGACGCGTCCTGGGCAAACTTGTTCCAGGGGCAGACGGAAAGGCAGTCGTCGCAACCGTAGATCCGGTTCCCGATGGCAGGTCGCAGGCCACGCGGGATCGGACCTTTCAGTTCGATGGTCAGGTACGAGATGCAGCGTCGGGCGTCGAGCTGAAAGGGGGCCGGAAATGCCGCAGTCGGGCAGACGTCGAGACACCGACGGCAGTCGCCGCAGCGATCGATATGCTTTTCGTCCGTCCTGATCCTGACCGTGCTGAAAATCGCCCCGATGAAAAACCAGGATCCGAGATCGCGCGAGACGAGGTTCGTGTGCTTGCCTTGCCAGCCAAGGCCCGCAGCCTGTGCAAGCGGCTTCTCCATGACGGGAGCAGTGTCGACAAAGACCTTGATCTCGCCGCCAGCGCGATCGATGAGCCAACGCCCGAGCTGCTTGAGACGCTTCTTGATGGTGTCGTGATAGTCCTTGCCCTTCGCATAGACGCTGATCGCAGCACGATCCCGTTGCGACAGAACGGCAAGCGGATCGTGATCGGGCCCGTAGCTGTCGGCCAGCATGATGATCGAACGCGCTTCCGGCCAGAGCGTTGTAGGGTCGGCCCGCCAGTGCGCCCGGTCCGCCATCCATGACATTTCGCCATGACGATCATTCGACAGCCATTCCTGCAGGTTAGCGCCGGACTCTGCAATAGACGCGGGATCCGCGATTCCGACATCGTCGAATCCAAGCGCGCGCGCTTTGTCGGCAATCTCTTGGCGGAGCGTCATCATGCCGAAAGCGTATAGCGCAGTCGGTCGCGCGGACAAACCTGAGCTTACGTCGGCAGACGTGGCGGGATCAGATAATCGACGCCAAAATCCATCAGCAGACGGACAAGCTGCGTCCGGTTCGTGCATTGGGTCTTGGATAGGAGCGACTTTATCTGGGCATTGACGGTCGCGACTGAGCGCGCCCTGCGCTCCGCGATCTCCGCATTCGTGAGGCCCTTGCTCACCATTTCGATCAGCTGGCTCTCCGCACCGGTCAATCCGTAGATGTGTCGCACGAGAGCCGGGTCGCATTGCACTGGCTGACTGGTGTCCAGCGAGTACAGGATCACACCGCCAAGACGCGCCGAACCCATCTCGGCGATGTTTTCGATGGGGACAAGTTCGATACTCAGCGCGCCACGCTCGTTGCTCTGGGATATCGGAACGGCTTCCTTTCGCGGTCGGGCTCCGTGCTGCCCGTGGTTCAGCGCATCCTGCATCAGGGTACGAAGACGGCTCTGGTCAGCGTCGTCGTGCAGGCGCAGTTGTCCGGTTCCGTCGACGCGAAACGCGCCGTAGGCGTCGCGCTGACGCTCGAACTCCCGGTTGGTAATGATGACGCGCCCGGTCGCGTCCAGCACGCAAACGCCGATCCTCAAGCGATCCATCGCCTCGACCATTCCGCGATGCTCTGCTGCAAGGCGTGCTGCAGGGCGCCCGAGATCCAGCGCCTTGGCGATGTGAGGCAGGACGATGCGCATCCGGCTCTGTTCTTCCGGGGTCAGCCGCCCGCGATCCGCCGCTAGCTGCACCGAAAAGCGTGAGCGCGTCGTGTTGTCCTTGTTGAGCAAACCCGCGTGCCGGTGACGAATGCCATAGTCGAGAAGTTGAGCCGCATTCGGGATCTTGAACAGGTCTTCGTCGGTCTCAGCGAGAACGCTGTCGTCGATCAGGTCAATGCCGTCTGACTCGAGCGAATGCGCTTCAAACGTGTCCTGATCGATGAGCTCCCACTTGCGATAGACATCGATATAGGCCTGCAGGAGATCGGGTTGATGGTATGAACTGAAGTGCGAGGCGCTCAGCACGCGCTCGTCACCGTATCCGTGCAATTCGAAGATCACGAAACCCTTGGCATCGAGCACGGCAGCAAATCTGTCGAGCACGCCCTGCCAAAGCGATGGATCTGCGACCGTATCATAAACGTCCAGGACCAGATCGCGCATCTCGTCGGACATCGGCCTCCTCCCCCAGAAGACGCAAGCAGATCTACGAACTAACTTTATGCCCTTCCGGTGTGCAAGGATGGGGAGCGAGACTTCCGTACCGAGGAACCGCTCACCGCATCACGATTGCGCGAAAACGTGCGTTACCGGCCGTCAATCCGGGTGAAGCTCAGAAATCGAGATCGGCGTAGTGCGGTGGCGGAGGCGGGAATCCCGGCAAATGATCTGCCAGCAACCCTCGGAATCCTGGCCGCGATTTCATCACCGCGTACCAGTCGCGCACGGCCGGATACTCCTCCCAAGGAACGTCGCCGAGATAGTCGAGGCATGAAATATGCGCCGCTGCCGCCAGATCGGCCATCGTCATCCGGTTCCCTGCCAGCCAGTTGTGGCCCTCCAGCAGGAAGGTCATGTAGTCGAGATGGACGCGAATGTTGCGCGATCCAGCCTTTAGGCATTGACCATCCGGGTAGCCGGTCCGAGCAAGTCGCTTGGTGACGCGCTCGTAGAGCAGGTTCTCGGTGACTTCGCGCTGGAACTTGTCATCGAACCAGGCGACCAGACGGCGAACCTCGGCACGCGCAAATGTCTCCGGAGGCATCAGCGGCGGGTCGGGGAAAAGTTCTTCCAGATAGCCTGTGATCGCCCGGCTCTCGGACAACACGTTGCCGTCCTCGGTCACCAACACCGGTACCTTTCCGGCCGGGTTCATCCGAAGGAAGTCGAGCCGCGCCTCCCAGGGGCGTTCCTCGACAAGGTCAACCTGTTGACGCTTTTCCGCAAGTACCAGACGGACCTTCCGGCAAAACGGCGAGAGCGGCAGGTGAAAGAGTCTGAGCATGGTGCCGGGCGATGAATACGGAAGTTGCATCTCTCTGCCCGCAGAACCTTCCGCTTGCAAGCCCGGATCGGCGCGTTATGCCAGAGATCCGGGGAGGACAGATCATGGTGAAGACCTTCGTGCTGTTGCACGGCGCCTGGCACGGCGGTTGGTGCTGGGAACGTGTGTCGGGCCCGCTCCAGGCACGCGGCCACCGGGTCACCTGTCCGACACAGACCGGTCTCGGAGAACGTGCATATTTGATTTCGGCGGATCTCGATCTGGAAACCTACGGCCAGGATCTGATCAATCATCTGCTCTTTGAGGACCTGACCGACGTCACGCTGGTTGGCCACTCCTTCGGCGGAAATGCGCTTTCGATTGCGGCGGAGCGCATCGCAGACCGGATTTCTTCGCTAATCTACCTAGACTCGACTCTTCTTGCACCCGGTGAGCGGCTGGTCGACACGATGTCGCCCGGCGCATTACGAGATCGGGTCAAAGCGTTCGAGGCTTCGCCGGATGGGATCGCAGTAGCGCCGCCGCCTGCCGAAGTCTTCGGAGTCCTCGATCCCGCTGACAAAGCCTGGGTCGAGGCACGGCTCACACCGCATCCGATCTCCACGATGTTGAGTCCGTTGCCGATCTCAGGGCCGCCGGGCGCCGGTCTGTCAGCGCGGTATATTGCCTGTACCGATCCGGTCTACCACCCACCCGAGCGGGTGCGCGGGTGGGCCGAGACACTTGGCTGCGAAGTCGAAGAAATTCCCACCGGGCACGACGCGATGGTTACGGCGCCCGACGCGCTCGCGAACCTGTTGGACCAATGAGCTCAGACCGGAGAGAGAGTTTCGACGCTGCCGCCAGAATCCTGGCAGGAATAAGGGCGCGCGACCGGGGCAGCGCTCCCATCGACGATCTGCCACGGTCCTGCCGACCGGGCGATCTCGTCGATGCCTACGAGATCCAGCGCCGTGTCCGCCTGCCGCTGATGCGCCGAGGCTTCGGCGTTCAGGCCGGCTGGAAGATCGGCTGCACGACGAAGGTCATGCAGGACTACCTGAAGATCCCGCATCCGTGCGCGGGAACACTCTACAAGAACACGGTGTTTCAGGATCACACGCGTCTCGCCGCCAGCGATTTCTACAAGCTCGGTTTGGAGTGCGAGATTGCGGTCGAGCTCGGCACCGCCCTGCCCGAGCGCCACGACCTCTATGACGCCGCCGATGTTGTGCACGCGGTGTCCGGGGTCATGGCATCGATCGAGATCGTCGAGCATCGCTACCGAGATTTTCGTAAGGCTTCGGTCGCAAGCCTGATCGCGGACGATTTCTTTTCCTGGGGGTGCGTCTTGGGCGCAGCCGTTCCGCCAGCAGACCTGCCGGAGTTGTCGAGCTTGACCGGAGGTTTCTCGGTCAACGGACGGGCGCCCCAGGCGACGGGAAGCGGAAGCGAAATTCTGGGACACCCGATGACGGCTCTCGCTTGGATCGCTGATCATGCCGCGCGTCTCGGCACGCCGCTCGAGGCCGGACAGGTCGTCACGCTCGGTAGCGTCGTGAAGACCGTCTATCCAGTGCCCGGCCAGAGCATCGCTGCGCGGTTCACAGGGCTGCCAACGGCGAGCGTGCAGATCACTTGAGACGCAGCAGGTCGAAATCTAGCCTGCCCGAATCTCCTGCCCCTTTCGGATCTGATCCATCACGATGCGCTTCGGCAGAATTCGTGCCAAGCTGACCATCACACGCTGACTGAACGACAATCCTGAAATAACGTCGAGATCTCCGCGCAAGAGCCCGGCATAGCCGTCCGCCGCCACGGATCGCGCGCTGACCATCGACGCGAAGAGATCTGTCTTTTCCATGCCGGAAGTCTTCGCGAAGCCTGTTTCCGTAGCGCCCGGCATAAGGTTGGTCACAGTGACGTCAGTGCCCTGCAACTCACTAGAGATCGCGTTGCTGAACGACGTCACAAAGGCCTTGGTGGCGTAGTAGACGGCTTGCAGAGGCCCCGGCACGAGGCTGGCCGTCGAGGATACGTTCAGGATACGGCCGCTGCCGCGCGCCACGAGGTCCGGCAGGAACCTGCGGGTGAGTTCGGTCAGAGCGACGACATTCAGATTGATCATGTCGAGGTCGGACTGCCAGTCGCGTTCGTGAAACTTGCCTTGTCCACCGAAGCCCGCGTTGTTGATCAGGACTTCAACGTCGACTCCGGCCTCCCTGATCTCTTGGTGGAGTTCCGAAGCGGCGCCAGCTTTCGTCAGGTCCTTGACGACCGCCATCACGGTCACGCCGAATTCGTCCTGCAGCTCTCGCTTCAAGGCCTCCAATCGACCCGCATTCGTTGCGACGGCGACTACATCTCCGCCGGCTTCGGCATGGATGCGAGCCAGTTCGCGGCCGATACCGCTGGATGCGCCGGTGATAAGGGCGACCTGTTTCATCTCGATCTCCTGGGTTAGTCATATGGACATTTATCGTCTGTTTGTCTAATTTGACATTCAGACGATAAATGTCAATATGTCGAGCATGGAAACACGCGAAAAAACCATCACCGATGCCGCGAGCCGGGTCTTCCTGCGTTTCGGAGTCAAGCGCACGACGATGAATGACATCGCGCAGGAGGCCGGGATTTCGCGCCAGACCCTCTACAATGCGTTCTCGAACAAGGACGACGTGCTGCGCGGACTTATTCAGGTCTACAACGCTGATGCGGTCGCGGCGATCCGGCGCGACTATGAAAGCGCAGCCGACCTTGCCGAGAAACTGGACGTTGTCTTTGAACACATGATCATTCGGCCTCACGACCTTCTGAACAGTTCACCGCACGCGCAAGACCTGTTGCAAGGCATGAACTCCATGGCCCAGGACGAGATCGCATTGCAGGAGGCGCAGTTCCCGATCGTGATTGCAGAAGCCCTGGCGGCTCATGCGACGGCGCTTGCAGAGGTCCGCCTGACTGCCGAGCAGATAGCAAATATGATCTTCTGCGCGTCAAAAGGGGCGAAGTACCACACCCGAACCCGCGACGAGATGCTCTCCGTGCTCGCGACGATCCGGTCGACCGTGCTGCATCTTGCCAAGGAAGCCTGATACAGCGACCCAAAGCCGCTGGACGCTTCACCGCGGCACCGCTATAGAGCGGCGCATGACGATACGGGCACGGATCATTTCGATTACTGGCCCGGCCCGCGCCTGACGCGGAGCCGGGACGAAGGCGGCCGCGCTTTGCCCGCCGATCCGTGCATTCCGATCCCCCGAGACGAGACGAGGTAAGCGCCATGAGCGCCGAGACCGAGACGACCGACGCACCCGACTACAAATCCACCCTGTTCCTGCCGCAGACAGATTTTCCGATGCGCGCCGGGCTGCCCAAGCGCGAGCCCGAATGGCTAGCGCATTGGGAAAAACTGGGCGTTTACGAGCGCCTGCGAGCGAAGGGTGAAGCGGACCCTGCCCGTGAAAAATACGAGCTTCACGATGGCCCGCCCTACGCCAATGGGCACCTGCATATCGGGCACGCACTCAACAAGATCCTAAAGGACTTCGTGGTCCGGTCCCAGCAGATGCTGGGCAAGGACTCCCGCTATATCCCCGGCTGGGACTGCCATGGCCTGCCCATCGAATGGAAAATCGAGGAGCAGTACCGCGCCAAGGGTCTGAACAAGGACGACGTGCACATCAACGAATTGCGGGGTGAGTGCCGACGCTTCGCAGAGCACTGGATCGATGTTCAGCGTTCGGAATTCAAACGCCTGGGCGTGAGCGGTGAATGGGACGATCCCTATCTTACGATGAGCTTTGACGCCGAGGCGGTGATCGCCGAGGAGTTCATGAAGTTCGTGATGAACGGCTCGCTCTATCAGGGCTCGAAGCCGGTCATGTGGTCGGTGGTCGAGAAGACGGCACTTGCCGAGGCCGAGGTCGAGTACCACGAGCACCAGAGCCACACGATCTGGGTGCCGTTCAGGGTGACCGCCGGGCCAGAAGATCTCAAATCGGCGCGCGTGGTCATCTGGACGACAACACCGTGGACGATCCCGCAAAACCGGGCGATCAGCTTCAATCCGGATATCGCGTATGGTCTCTATCGCGTAACCGCGACACCCGAGGAATGCTGGGCAGCGGCAGGCGACCTGTACCTCGTGGCCGACAACCTCGCAGGCGACGTCTTCTCCAAGGCAAGACTGGACGAAGGAGGCTATGAGCGCGTTAGAAGCGTCTCGAACGAAGAGCTTTCAGCGCTCGTCTGCGCCCATCCGCTGGCAGGTGCCGAGGGCGCTAACGGCGAATGGGACTACGACGTCCCCATGCTGCCCGGCGATCATGTGACCGACGATGCCGGGACAGGCTTCGTGCACACCGCACCTTCGCACGGGGCGGACGACTACAATGTCGGCCTGCAGTACGGCCTGCCGATGACGCACAACGTGCTGGAGGACGGCTCGTTCCGCGCCGATCTGCCGTTCTTCGGTGGGGCCGTCATCTTCGACCACAAGGGCAAGGAAAAGGATGCGAACAAGCGCGTCATCGACAAGCTGGTCGAGGTCGGCGGGTTGCTGGCGCGCGGGCGGCTGAAGCACTCCTATCCGCATTCATGGCGATCCAAGGCTCCGCTCATCTTCCGCAACACGCCGCAGTGGTTCGTCGCCATCGACAAGGAACTGGACGACGGCATGGGCGAGCACGGCTCCACGATCCGGGAGCGGGCGTTGAACAGCATCGACAAGCTGGTGCACTGGGTGCCGACCAGCGGACGAAATCGCATCCACGCGATGATCGAGAGCCGCCCAGACTGGGTGCTGAGCCGCCAGCGCGCCTGGGGCGTGCCGCTGACCTGCTTCAAGCGCGGCACCGGCGAGAACGTCGAAATCCTGCGCAATACCGAGGTCAATGCCCGGATCAGCGCGGCGTTCCGCGACGAAGGCGCCGATGCCTGGTTTGCCGACGGCGCGAAGGACCGGTTCCTGAGCGGCATCGACGGCGTGAACCCCGATGACTGGGAGAAGGTCGACGACATTCTGGATGTCTGGTTCGACTCAGGCTCGACCCACGCGTTCACACTGCGCGACAGGCCGACTTCCATGCGCCCTGCTTCGCTCTACCTTGAAGGCACGGACCAGCACCGCGGCTGGTTCCATTCGTCGATGCTCCAGGGCTGCGGCACCATCGGTCGCGCGCCCTATCATGCGGTTCTGACCCACGGTTTCACGTTGGACGAGAAGGGCATGAAAATGTCCAAGTCCCTCATGAACGCCATGTCGCCGAACAAGGTCGTCGAGCAGTATGGCGGCGATATCATGCGGCTGTGGGTGGCGCAGACTGATTACACGATCGACCAGCGGATTGGTCCGGAGATCCTGAAGAACGTCGCAGACAGTTATCGTCGCCTGCGTAACACGTTCCGCTATATGCTTGGGGCCTTGGGCAACAATGTACCTGAGGCGGTTGGCCACAATGAGTTGCCTGAGCTCGAACGCTGGGTCCTGCACAGGCTGGCGGAACTGGATGGCGAGGTGCGCGAGCGCTACGCAGCCTATGACTATCAGGGCGTCTACCAACGGCTTTTCGCGTTTTGCACCAGCGACTTGAGCGCCTTCTGGTTCGATATCCGCAAGGATGCATTGTACTGCGATGCGGCAGCATCCACGCGGCGGAAAGCCTGCCTCTGGACAATGCATCAGGTGTTTCAACGGCTGACCACCTGGCTCGCGCCGATCCTGGTCTTCACCATGGAGGAGGTCTGGCTGAACCGTTGGCCGAGCGAGGAAAATTCAGTGCATTTGGAGGACTTCCCGGCGACGCCGGCGGACTGGCGCGATGATGCACTGGCCGCGCGCTGGGCAGAGATTCGGCGTGTTCGTCGGGTGGTAACGGGTGCTCTTGAGATCGAGCGGTCCGAGAAACGGATCGGCGCGTCGCTCGAGGCTTCTCCGGTGGTCCACATCGCCGACGCGGGCGTGCGCGATCTGGTTCAAAGCGCGGAGTTTGCCGACCTCTGCATCACCTCCGGGATCGAGATCAGTGCCGACCCGGCTCCGGAAGGCGCATTCACGCTGGCCGATGTCGAGGGCGTCGCCGTGGTGCCCAACAAGGCCGAGGGTAAGAAATGCCAGCGCTGCTGGAAGATTCTACCCGACGTTGGGACGCTAGAGGATCCAAACCTCACCGCACGCTGCTACGCGGCCGTATACGGCTGAGCTGAGACTCGCGTGGGCTAGGCGCCTGCCCTAAGGCGTCTCGCCCACGCTTTTTTGCGAACCCCTGGTGCTAATGAACGCGAGACGAACTGGTCGGCTTCACCAAGACGTTTAAGCGCTCGGCGGTGCCATCCGGACATCGCCTCCCGCACATGCCTATGATCTTGCTTCCTCGAGCAACCGTTCGGATGCGGCTTCAATGCGGGTTTCGATTTCCTCCATCACTTCGCGTCGGGACCGGCCCGGCGGCAGGGATCCCAGAAATTCAACGACAGCTATACCAGGCCGCCGCCATAGCCCGGTGCGTGGCCAGAAGCAGCCTGTATTCACAGCGACCAGCTCCAAAGGCAGGTCGAAGCTCTGATAGAGACGAAAAACGCCAGGCCGGTAGGGCGCGTTGGCGCCGGGCGCGATGCGCGTGCCCTGCGGGTAGATCACTGTCTGGCCCTCGTCACGGCGTGCCTCGGTCAGATCGCGCTCCATTTCGCGGATCGCCCGAGCTTTGGCGTCACGGTCGATTGGAACACTGCCCATCCTGAGCGCGTAAATTCCGAGGACAGGGACAAACACCAGCGAGCGCTTCATCACAAAGCGCGGGTCGGGCAACGTGGCCGTCAGGATCATCACGTCGAGGAAAGATTGATGCTTTGAGGCGATCAGGCAGGGACCGGTCGGAACGTTGCCGCGGATCTCCACTCGTGTTCCGCAGACAATCCGCAACAACCAGATGGCGAAACGATTCCACGTCTGCACGGATCTGGTGGCCATCGTGCGGGAGAATACAGCGGGGAGCGCAAGCAGGACCCCCATGACCAACATCACCAGATAAGCGATGGCCATGAAGATGGCACCGCGCAGATAACTGAGCGGTTCGGGCCTCGGCGCTTGACCGCGTGTCATGGCATCCGGCTTAGGGTCAGTTGCACCGTGAACCGTGCCGCGAGCCACACGATCATCGAGATTACAAGCGGAATGCCGATTGCAAGAACCGCCCAGCCGATCAGACCGGGCTCCAGCGAAACCCCTAGGCGCTGCCCGGCCTCGACCTTTGGCAGAATCAATCCCTCATCGACACCGGGCAGAAATTTCAGAATGGCGCATCCGAGAAGCGCTCCGCTGAACGCACCGATTGCCGCGCGGCGAGCAAGTCGGCGCACGAAGGAACGCGCAATGAAACGGTCCTCACCACCGACGAGCCGGAGCGTCTCGATTACGCGCCGATTGGCTGACAGCGTTGCCCGGGCGGCGAAGGCCACGACACCCGCAGCCGTGAGAAGAATGATCAGCGTCGCCCCGAGCGCAAGACGCTCGAGTGCGCCCGCAGCCTCGGCCAGTGGGCCTCGCCACGCAGCATGATCGTCGTACCGGGCGCCCTCGACCGTCAGGTTCAGTCTTGCTTGCAGAGCATCCACATCAGGTCCGGCGCCATCCAGAACGACGTCGATCAGCCTCGGAACCGGCAGATCGGACAGGATCTCCCCCTGCCCAAGCCACGGCGCGATCAAGGCAGCCTGTTCCTCGTCCGACAGCACTCGCACCCGAGAGATCCCAGGCGTTGTCCGCAACACCTCGAGCACCGATCGGATACGGTCCGTCATGCCCTCGCGCGTGCCCGACACCCGGACCGTGGCGACACCGGCAAGATCGGCCCGCCACTCCGCCGCCAAACGGTTCGCCGCCATGCTCGCAGACAGGGTCAGAACCGCCAGCAGGCACATCACTCCTGCAAGGAGCATCGTCAGCCACGCGGTCCAACCCGTCGTAGGCAATATGGCGGGCGAACGCTTGGCCGACATCATGCGCTTCGGCGTGGGATCATCTGACTTCTTCGCCGGGGCTGCGGCTTCTACCGGTTGTTCCTCCGTCGTGGTGTCCGTCTCCGCGCTCATAGAATGCTGGCTCCCTGAGCCAGATGCCCATCCGCGAGACGGAGAATCCGGGCCTCGACGGAACCCTTGGTGGACCGGATCAGACCCAGATCATGCGTCGCAAGCACCACGGTTTTCCCGAGCCGGTTCAGTTCAATCAGCAGCCGGAGGATACGCGCGCCCATTTCAGGGTCGATATTGCCCGTGGGCTCGTCTGCCAGAATCAAATCCGGCGAATTGATCACTGCACGCGCGATTGCGGCGCGCTGCTTCTCCCCGGCCGACAGTTGCGGCGGCAGCGCGTTGGCCCGGTGGTCAAGCCCAACCCATCGCACGAGATCCATGATGTCCTCGACATGCTCGGTCACGTCTCGGCCCGACGCACGGAGCGGCAAGGCGATGTTCTGCAGGACATCCAGATGCTCGAGCAGGCGGAAGTCCTGGAACACGATGCCGATGCGACGTCTCAGTTGCGCAATGCGTTTCGGAGGCAGGTGCGCCGGGTTATCGCCGAACAATTTGAAACTGCCGCGGGAGGGCACGAGCTCAAGGTAGAGCAGCTTCATGAGCGTGGTCTTGCCAGCCCCGGATGGCCCGGTCAGGAAATGAAAAGAACCCGGCTCGATCTCGGCGGTCAGCTCGCTCAGCGTCTCGCGCCCGTCATATCCGAACGAGACCTTTTCGAGTTGGATCACCGCAATATCCGTTTCATTCTGGCCGACGGTGCGGACCATTGCAGAGCGGGCGCGGCGCATCAAGAGAGCGACGCCTTGGCTGCACCGAAAACGCGGTATAGAGTGCGACCGTTCGAAGACAGCCGGAGATCCGGGAGCTAGCATGGAACTGATCTGCCCGTCCTGCGAGGCGCGCTACGCAATCCCCGACGGCTCGATCGGAGAGAAGGGGCGTCAGGTGTCCTGCATGAATTGCGGACACGGCTGGCACGCATATCCGCCGTTGATGCTCGGCGCCGAACAGGCAGCGGGCTCCCCTTCGGTGGGCATGCAATGGCGCGATCCCGCAACGCAACAAACGCCACCTACGGCGCCACCTGTGCGCCCGGCGGTGCCGGGTGGTGAGCCGGTGCCGGTGGCCGGAGTGGCAGCCGCAGCGGCGGCCGCCTCAGCAGGCGCCGCCATGTCGAGCGCAGCGCCGGCTTCTGACCCAGCGTCGCGAAGTGCCACAAACCGGAGTGAACAGCTCGCTGAGATTCGCGAGATGCTGGCCGAAGTTCAGTCCGAGGACCGCGCCACCGCATTGAAGGCCGACACCAGCCCATCGTCAGAGTTCGGATCGGAACAATCGCAATCTGATGGTTCTGATGTCTCGACTATTTCTGGCCGGCGTCAGCGGACCGAACCGTCGTTCGGACCCGGAAGCGAAGCAACACGCGTGATGCCGGACAACTCGGACCCGCAAGATGATCTGTACGAAGACCTTAATGAACCAGAAGTCGACCCGTTGCGACAACGCATGGCGATGCACGACAAGTCGACAGGGAAAAGCCCCAAGCCGACGGATGTGAAGCGTCTCCGCAAGTCGCATGAGCGCCGCGCCAAGCGCAGATCACGCGAGAGTGCTGCCGGCTCAGGCGCGTTCCTGACGGGCTTCCTTCTGGTGGCAATCATCGCGTCGGTCATGATTTCGTTGTATCTGCTACACCCACAGATCATTGCTCGCGTCCCGGCGACAGAGAAGCCACTGACCGAATATGTGGCGACAGTCGACGGCTTGCGAGTGACGGTTGCGGAGACCTACGAAGGCGTCCGTGGCTGGGTGAGCGAGCAACTCGAGGGCAAGGTCTGATACCGCTAGCTTGAGCGTGCCAATGCACACGGCAATCGTTCTGCCGACTGGCTTCCAGTTCGACCTTGCTCAACCCAACTCGATAGAGACAGTAGTGCGCACGCTTGCACCGCACAGTTCTCACCGCACTTCGATCATTGCCGACGCGGGCGCTGAAGATCATGGGCCTTTCGATGTAATTGAAGTTGATCCGAGCGGCGGACGTTGGAAGCGGACCGAGCGAGCGATCGGAGTCCTGAAAGAGTTGAAGCCCGATTTTCTCGAACTGCATCAGCACGCGCCGACCGCACGCAGGATCGCGCGCGCGCTAAAGGGCATTCCGTGCGCTTGGTACCGGCACAACTTCCTGAAGCCGCCAAGGGGCTGGTTTCAGCGTTGGCGCTACAAGAGGCGCAACAGCGATTTCGACGGGCATATCTTCGTCAGCGAGGCGACGCGAACAGCCTTCGTCAAAGCATTTCCGGTTTTCAGAGATCGAGCTCATGCGGTACCGAACGGGATCGATCCGGCACCATGGCGTGCAACAGTCGAGGGCAAGGAACGGCTGATCGCCTACGCCGGGCGCGCGGCCCCGGAAAAGAGCTTTGCCGAATACTGCGCAGCGCTCGAAATCGTGCTGGATCGGCATCCGGACTGGGCCGCGGGGATCTGCGCCAACCAGTGGACGACACACGGGCAATGGGCCGAGGAGCAAGTCGCTCCGCTGCGTCGGTTCGGGGATCGGCTGGAGCTACAGATGAACCAACCCATCGGATCGGTTCAAGCGCTGCTGAGACGCGCTGCCATTGCCGCCGTGCCGTCACAATATTTCGAGGCTTTCGGCCTTGCCGCCATCGAGGCGCACGTGGCGGGGTGTGCGGTCCTGTCATCGGGAATTGGAGGACTGCGCGAGGCGAGCGGAGACCACGCACTCTACGTCGATCCGATCACGCCGGAGACGATCGCCGATGGTCTGTCTCGCCTCATCGAAGACGAGGAGCTTCGCGACTCGCTCGCCCGATTAGGTCAGGAGTTCTGTATCGTCGAGCACGACGCCGCCAAACGCGCTGCCGAGCTGGATGCATTGAGAGAACGGATCCGAGATCAGGCGCAAGGCGGCTGAATCGAAAAGGGCCGCACGGTGCGGCCCTTTCTGCGTTCAGGTCCAGCGATCTTACATCTTGCAATCGCCGACATAGGCGTTGACGTGATCTTCTTTGGCCACTGCAACGACCTTGTTCGTGTACACGTCGCCATCCTTGACCACTTCGCGGACGTAGATGTCCTGCTTGGGGTGATGGTTCGCCGTGAATTCGAAGTCCCCCCGGACGGCGTCGAAGTCGGCAGCGCGGATCGCGTCGCGGAAGGCATCCTTGTCGGAGGGTTTGGCCTTCTTCAGCGCCGAGATCAGCAGGTTGGCCGTGTCGAACCCCTGGGACGCGTAGAGCGACGGGATCCGGCCGTAAGCCTCCTTGAAGCTGGCGACGAACGCCTTGTTGGCGGCGTTGTCGAGATCCGGCGACCATTGCGAGGTGTTGCGGATGCCGACCGCGGCCTCGCCGACGGCCTGCAGTATGCCCTGATCAAAGTTGAACGCAGTACCGGTCAGGGTCACGTCGACGCCCGAGTTCGCATACTGCTTCAGGAACGCGATGCCCATGCCACCCGGCAGGAAGTAGAAGACGTGGTCGGCCCCGGAGGCCCGGATCTGGGCGATCTCGGCGGCGTAATCCTTCTGGCCGAGCTTGGTGTAGACCTCGCCCACGACTTCACCCGCATAGGTCCGCTGGTACCCCTTGGCCATGTCCTTGCCGGCCGGATAATTCGGCGCCATCAGGAAGGCCTTCTTGCGACCATCCTGGTTGGCCAGTTCGCCCGAAGCTTCGGGCAGATCATCATTCTGCCAGGAGACGTTGAAATAGTTTTCGTGGCACCCCTTCCCGGCCATCGCCGATGCACCGGCATTCGGAGAAAGATAGAAGACGCCCTGACGCGTCGAAGACGAGGCAACGGGGATCAACAGGTTTGACCAGATGATACCGGTCAGCACGTCGACCTTATCGGACTGGATCATCTCGTCCGCCAGCTGAACTGCGATGTCCGGCTTGCGTTGATCGTCCTCGATCTTCACGTCGATATCCATGCCCGATTGTTGAACCGCCAGCATGAATCCGTCACGAACATCGATGCCGAGAGCCGCGCCACCGCCCGAAAGCGTGGTGATCATTCCGACCTTGAGATCGGCAGCCATGGCCTGCGTCGCGGTGAGCGCAAACGCGGCGGCTGCAAGCGAAATCCTTTTCATCCGTTCCTCCCTGAAAAGTTCCCGGGCACATTGCTGTCATGGCCTGCCGGACCTGTTCAAGCGAAATCACGAAACTTCGGCCGGGTCAGCGGGCTCTGTTCCGATCCTGAACAGACCGAAAACGACTCCGCCGTCGCACATGCGCGAGACCGGCGGCGGAGAATCGCGCGAGAGCGCGCCATGGCCTTTCAGACCGCAACACCTCCGGATTTTCGATCCCGCGATCTCGCCGGGGTCGCGAGCGTTCTTGCAGGGATGGCATTCTTCGTCGGTCAGGATGTCCTGATGAAGGATCTGCTCGGCGCTTTTACCGTATGGACGCTGATGGCCGTACGCGGAGCCGTGGCACTCATGGTGCTGGTGCCGCTCATCGTCATTCTGGGTGGTCCGCACCGATTGCTGACGCCGCTCTGGGCATTGCACTTTGTGCGGGGCGTCCTGTTCGCGATCGGGTTCTCTCTCTTCTACGCCGCATTCCCATTCATGGGGTTGGCCGAGGTCTCGACGATCTTCTTCGCGGCACCCCTGATCACTGCGCTTCTTGCGGTGCTTTTTCTCGGCGAGCGCATCGGCTGGCGCCGTGTCGCCGCTCTGGTTGTCGGGTTCGTCGGCGTCGTTATCGCAATGGCACCGGACACCGGCGGGTTGAACTGGGTGGCGATCCTGCCGTTGCTTTGCGCCGTCTTCTACGCGGCGGGGCAAGTGATGGCGCGCGTGATCGGCGATCGCGAGACGATGCTGACCACGGGGCTCTACACGATCGTGTTCTCCAGCCTGACTGTGCTGCCCGTTGGATGGATGCTCAACCAAGCGATCCCACTGTCGGCGGAGATGCCCCATCTGGGGTGGCACTTCCAGGAGATCGAACCTCGCCAGTTTCTGAAACTCGGACTTCTCGGCGCGGTAGGTATGGTCGGGTATCTGCTGCTCACGCGGGCTTACCAGATTGCTCCGGCCTCGCTCGTCGCCCCGTTCGACTACAGTTACCTGCCGATGGCCACTCTGGCAGCACTGATTCTATGGGCGGAGGTTCCGGGAACCAATACGTTGGCGGGAATGGCACTGATCGTGGCCAGCGGACTCTATCTCGGTTATCGCGAGCTCGTTCAGCGACGCACGCCGGACGCAGTCCCGCCAACCGCCGAAGCTGTCTTTATGCCCGGAAGTGCAGCAGCACCCGCGCCCGAAGCGCCGGATGCTCTCGACCGCTAGCGTCAGTGCTTCACGACCAGTCTGCGCGGAACATCCGCCAGACACTCTGCCGCCTCACCGTCGCACACCAGCAGGGGTTCGGTGATCTCCAGTCCCCATTCCTCCATCCAGAGGCCGGGCATCAGGTGGAAGGTCATGTCGGGCTGCAATTCCGTCTCGTCCTCG
This sequence comes from Pseudomonadota bacterium, assembly GCA_039184865.1. GTDB lineage: Bacteria > Pseudomonadota > Alphaproteobacteria > Rhodobacterales > Rhodobacteraceae > Thermohalobaculum. The sequence goes on from JBCDAV010000003.1 coordinate 232,110, forward strand.
AGGCGAATCGAGAACGTGCGCTCGCCCCAGTCCGGAGGATAGGACAAGCCGATCGGGTAACCGAGACGGCCTTCGCGGCTCACGCCGTGCTTCGTCAGAACCGCGTAGAATGCGCGGGCAACATCACCCGCAGTGTTTCCCGGGCGAGCGGTTTCGATGCACGCGGCGACACCCTCGAGCAAGGCCTCTTCCGCGTGGCGCATTTCTGCCGGAGGCTCTCCGAGAAACACCGTTCGGCAGCAAGGTGCATGGTAGCGCCGATAGCATCCGGCCATCTCGAAGAACGTACCGGCCCCAGTCTCGAAAGCTTTGTCGTTCCATGTCAGATGCGCCGCAGTCGCATCCTTGCCTGTCGGCACGAGCGGCACGATGGCGGCGTAGTCACCGCCGAAGGAAACGCCGCCCTCTTCGGCACCTCGAATGGCGGTGCGCTGGATCTCCGCGACGACGTCGTTCTTGCGCACGCCCGGAGCGATCATGTCCCGCGCGACGGCATGCATGCGCTCCACGATCCGCGCAGCGCGTCGCATGAAGCCGATTTCTGCGGGTGATTTGACGGCGCGCTGCCAGTTGACCAGCGCGGTGGCGTCCACCAAGTCGCCCGAAATCGCGGCATCCAGAACCTGATGAGCCTTGGCCGAGTAATAGTAATTCTCGAGTTCGACGCCGACGCGCCCGCCGGCCCAACCCCGTTCTGCCAGGAGGGCAGCGAGGTGATCCATCGGATGTCGTTCCGTCGACATCACGTAGTGATCGGGATACGCGACGATGTCGTCCTCAGCCATGTAGCAGGTTCGAAGGGCACCCATCGCATCCATCTTGCGACCCCAGAACACCGGATCGCCGGTCGTACCGACGACGACTGCCTGATGCACATAGAAGCTCCAGCCGTCATAACCGGTCAGCCAGGCCATATTCGAGGGATCGACGGTCACGAGAGTATCGATACCATCACGAGCCATGGCTGCGCGCGCACGGTTGAGACGGTCGGCATACTCGGCGCGGCTGAAGGGCAGTTCGGTGTCCTGAGGCATTCTGGAGCTCGCAGATTGAAGTGGTCTAAAAGCGGGTCGAGAGCGAAACAGATCCGAACTGAGCAAACCCGCGCTGTCCCTGAAATTCAGGCGTTCGCAGCACGTGGGTATAGGAAAGCTCGACGTCCTGAAATTGTACGGCGAAACCCAGAGAAAGGTCGCCGATCAAACGGTGCGGCTCGACGTTCGGACTGTTCCGGAAGCTGTTTCCTTCCAGAAAGATGTTCCGCGCAACGGCCCGCGCTTCTATCCCTGAAAAGACGTACCATCCCACCCCGTCGACAGGATCGTAAAAGCCGGGTCCGGCGACTGCCGGCCTGATGCGTGGTGGCCCGAACGTATCGTCCAACCTGTCACCGATGCGGAATGTGAAACCTGCGGCGCCTGATGTATCGACGTTGCCAAGTGCGACGCCGAAGTGCGGCGCGGCATCTGCCTGCAAGTTCAGAAAATCGAGATCGAAGTCGTAGCCGAAGCGATACTTGCGCTCGTAGACCAACCTGAGTCCGGGCTCGTTTCGCAACTGACTGCTCCAGCCGAGCGGATCGTCCGCGTCGATCAGATCGTGCACGGCGCGCTGCACGTCATCGGCTTGCGCTACCCGTCCAATGACGCCGAAGTCCAGTGCGAGCGTATCGAGGCGATCGCCGCTGTCGGCGGCCAATCCGACAGAGGTATACGTGAAGCCGCCGTATGGACGATCCGAGGGATCCGGGATGCGCCTCGTGAGATCCTGAGGCGTGTAGATGTTCTGGCCCAAGGAGAGCGTCGCGTACCAGTCGGCACCATCCCGCGCGATCCAACGAAGACTATCGCGCGCCGCCCGCCCGATACGGGTCAGCTCATTTGCGGGGGTGACATAATCGAGGCGCACGCCGTTGGTGTAACCTTCGTCCGTCCCGCCAAAGATATCATTCTCGAATGTGAAGCGGAGGGTTCCACGCTGCGCATCCGGACGTTCGGCGGATGCAACACTGCTTTCAGCGGCCAGCGCTTGTCCGCCGCCAAGGGCAAGAAAGCCGATAAGCACCGGGACAGCGGAGCCGCGGCTCGCATATCGGATTTGCATCTCATGTCTCTCCCCGCCGGACTTTCAATCCTATATCTTTATTGGAAGTGCTGTCGCGGCGATATGCGATATCGCAGAATCGGCAGTTTAGAATGATTCTTGAATTTCGACTGTCGAAGGTCCATGTTGCGGCCCAGTCAAGGAGACCGAAATGTTCATTCAGACCGAAGCGACTCCAAACCCGGCAACACTGAAGTTCCTGCCGGGGCAAATCGTCATGCAGTCCGGCTCAGCGGATTTTCCGGCGGCCGACAGCGCGGGCGCATCGCCTCTGGCGAGTCGGGTCTTTGCGGTCGATGGCGTGGTCGGCGTTTTTCTCGGCCCCGATTTCATCTCAGTCTCGAAGAACGACACGGTCGACTGGTCCCACATCAAGCCCGCGATCCTGGGCTCGATCATGGAGCACTACCAGTCCGGCGATCCGGTCATGGTCGGCGATGACGTTGCTGGTGACTCTGGACACGCCGATCATTCTGGTCCTGACAACGAGATTGTGGGCCAGATCAAGGAACTCCTCGATACCCGCGTGCGTCCGGCTGTGGCGCAAGATGGCGGCGACATAACCTTCCACGGATTTGACAGCGGTGTCGTGTACCTCACCATGAAGGGTGCCTGCGCGGGCTGTCCGTCGTCCACGCTGACCCTGAAGCACGGTATCGAGAACCTGCTGCGTCACTACATTCCGGAAGTCACGGAAGTCCGGCCCGTCGGCGTCGAGTTCTGATCGCACTCCACCTAGCCTGCGCTCGGTATGATTCTGGCGATTGATACATCGGCAGATCGATGCGCCGTGGCTCTGCTGGGCGATTCCGGAAACTATCAGCGGGCCGAACCCATGCAGCGCGGGCACGCCGAGGCACTCTTTCCCATGATAGATGCGGTGCTCAGAGACGCCGGGGTGGGCCTTGAGCGTATTTCAAAGATTGCTGTCTGCACCGGGCCAGGCTCCTTCACAGGTTTGCGTGTCGGCATTGCAGCGGCGCGCGGGCTTTCACTCGGGTTGAAGGTTCCGGCCGTCGGAATAACCAGCTTTGCGGCACTCGCAGCCGGTCATTCACTGCCGGCGACCGTGAGGCTTCCGGGGCGCCGCGGCCAAATCTACTGCCAAAGCTTCCAACCGGGGCCAACCGCTGATGGAGACCCTTGGATTGAGGACGGCGCCGCCGATGATCACATTGTCGACCCTCTAATCGTTGCACGCCTTGCCGACGGCCACAATGGCTCTGAGCGCCCGGCGCCTTTGTACTTGCGCGGCGCCGACGCCGATCTGCCCAGTGAGGCGCCGCCCATCATTCTGGACGCATGACGCGACTCGTCCTGCCCGAACGGTCAAGCGCCAGACGGCTCTGCCAGATCGAACGAGCTGCCTTTCGTGATCGCAATACTTACTGGACTGTCGAAGACTACATTCGACTGGGCGGCCCACCGATCGCGGCGGTCTTGACAGACGACGAGATAGCGTTGGGTTTTCTGGCTTTGCAGTTCGCGTCTGACGAAGGCGAAATCCTGAACCTTGGTGTCGTGCCGAACGCGCGCAGAAACGGTCTCGGTCGGAAACTCACGCACCACGGGATCGACCTTGCCCGGGAGATGGGGATCACGAAGCTGTCTCTCGAGGTCGCGGCGGACAACGACCCGGCTCGGAACCTTTACGAAGCGTCGGGCTTTGAGATCGTTGGAAACCGGCGGGGCTACTACCTGCGAGCCGATGGCTTGCGGCAGGATGCGATCGTCATGTCACTCACACTGTGAGGTCTGCTTAGAACCATTGCCCGGGTTCAATCATTCCGAGTTCAAGAAGCTGGCGCGACGTCCAGTCAAATTTCTCGGACCCTTCCCAGAGCAAATTCCCACGCACGCGATGGAACTCCGGATGGGCCAGGATCCGGCGCGTGCGGCGCAGGCTCATGACCGCTGCGGTCGGATTGTGATGCCACTTGCACTGAACCGACGCATACTCAGCATCTTCGAAGAGATACTTGCGATCCATCCAGACGCCTTTCTCGGCTTTGAACAGGCTCGTCCTGCCAATCTGCTGCGTCTCACGCGGGGCAAACTCGGCGAAACGCCAGCCCAACCCACCGAACAGGCGCAAGACTTTCTCGTCGCGCGGGAACGCATGGTAGCCGATCCTGTCGAAGTGCAGATCGGCTTCCTCCAGATTGTCGCCTCCGTTCGGCAAATCGTTCGCATAGAGGTCGAACGCATAGGTGAAGATCATCTTCCGGCGCTCATCGCCGAGGAAAGCGGCAAGATCACTGAGGGTCCGCGTCTCTCCGAACGGGAACACGAAGTACTCGCCGTTCCAGAGCCACAGCAACCACCGTCCCGCGAGAAGATCGATCAACTGATTCAGCATGGACCATGCGCTGCGCTGTGACGGCAGCTGCTTCACGCGCACGACCTGAACGTCGAGATCGCTCGGTTCCGGAGCGTCACCGATGACGATCAGTGATCCCGCTCCCTGGGCCGCGAGACGTCGCATCGAGCAATTTGTCTGGGCGGGGGTTTCGCAGAGAAGCACCGCGACAACACCGCCGGCCAGATCCGGCCGGGCTTTAACCAAGGCTTCGATGGTGTCGAAATACATTCTACACTCGTTTGGTCGGCGGTTCGCCTGTTTTATTGCGGGAAATGTGGACTGTTCGTGAACGCGCCGCAACGCTACCGCTTGCCGCGCGCGCGGGTCGAGGTTAGTTAGTGCGGCATGACCCCAGGGCTCCCGATATGTTCAGATCTCGCCGACCGGCGCCGCCTTCCTTGGCGGTTCCACGGAAGGCTAGACTGTCTTCGGGCCGGATTGGTGCAAGCCGTCACGCTGTGACGTGCGGATGCACCGCCTACCCGAGGAGAAATCAGACATGACCGCAAAGACACTGTACGACAAAATCTGGGATGCGCACGTCGCCGACGAAAGCGACGACGGCACCTGCTTGCTCTACATTGATCGTCACCTTGTCCATGAGGTGACATCGCCACAGGCCTTCGAGGGGCTTCGAATGGCCGGGCGCAAGGTGCGCGCGCCGAAGGCAACGGTGGCCGTGCCCGACCACAATATTGCGACCACACTGGATCGGCTCGAAGGCATCAAGGACGAGCAGTCGCGCATTCAGGTCGAGGCTCTTCGCAAGAACTGCGCCGAATTCGGGATCGAGCTCTATGACGTTGATGACGTGCGCCAGGGCATCGTGCACATCATTGGCCCGGAACAGGGTCTGACGCAGCCCGGGATGACAATCGTCTGCGGGGACTCGCACACGGCAACCCACGGTGCCTTCGGCGCTCTGGCGCACGGAATTGGAACCTCAGAGGTTGAACACGTCCTCGCGACCCAGACGCTGATCCAGAAAAAGTCCAAGAACATGAAGGTCGAGATCACCGGGACGCTGCCACCCGGCGTGACGGCCAAGGACATCACTCTGACAGTAATCGGATTGACCGGAACCGCAGGCGGGACAGGCCATGTGATCGAATATTGCGGCGAAGCGATCCGAGGCCTGACGATGGAAGGCCGGATGACGGTCTGCAACATGGCCATCGAAGGCGGCGCACGCGCCGGTCTCGTGGCGCCCGACGAGAAGACCTTCGAGTACCTGAAGGGACGGCCCTACGCGCCCGACGGCGAGATGTGGGATAAAGCCGTCGCGTACTGGAAGACGCTGTTCACGGACGAAGGTGCTTATTTCGACAAGGTCGTGACAATTGACGGGGCCGAGATCGCGCCGGTGGTCACATGGGGCACCTCACCGGAGGACGTGTTGCCGATAACAGCGGCTGTTCCGGCACCCGAGGATTTCGAAGGCGCGAAGCAAGCCGCCGCTGCGCGTGCTTTGGAGTATATGGGGCTGACACCCGGAACTCCACTGGATGCCGTCGAGATCGATACCGTCTTCATCGGCTCGTGCACCAATGGTCGGATCGAGGACTTGCGCGCCGTTGCCGAGGTCATGAAAGGCCGGAAGGTGAAGGACGGCATCCGCGCGATGATCGTTCCGGGGTCCGGGCTGGTACGAGCCCAGGCCGAGGAGGAGGGCCTGCTCGCGGAGCTCTCAGATGCGGGCTTCGACTTTCGCCTCGCGGGTTGCTCAATGTGTCTGGGTATGAACCCGGACCAGTTGGTGTCAGGCGAGCGTTGCGCGTCGACCTCGAACCGCAATTTCATGGGCCGGCAGGGACCGGGCGGAAGAACGCATCTCGTCTCTCCCGCGATGGCCGCCGCGGCGGCAGTGACGGGCCGCCTGACCGACGTGCGGGAATTGAACTAGGCGCCTGCAATCATGCGGAATGCCGGGTCGATGCCCCGGCATGCTGAATACCTGGCGTGCTCGCCCATCCGGGCTGCGCGCGCCGAGGGCGCGAGGGGGCAAGGTGCGCTTTCTACCGAAGATCTTTCGCGCAGCGGTGAAGACTGGCAGTCTGGAACTGCGGGGTCCTGACGGTTTCTCGGAAACCTACGGCGATGGCGGATTTCCTCATGTCGCGGTTCGTATCACCGATCCTTCCCTGGACTGGAAGATCTTCCTCAATCCGGAACTCAAGGCCACCGAGGCCTACATGGACGGTGGCCTGGCAATCGAAACCGGTCAAATCCACGACTTCATTTCGCTGTTCTTTCACAACAAGAAGCACTTCGATCTGACGCCGAGCCAGATCTTCTGGCGCGGGATCGCGCGCAAATTCCGCAGAATGATGCAGCACAATCCGATCGCCCGGGCACGGGCGAATGCAGCACATCACTACGATCTGGGGAACGAATTCTACCGGCTCTGGCTTGACGACGACCTGCAATACTCATGCGGCTACTGGGAGGACGGCGTCTCGACACTGGAGGATGCGCAGACCGCCAAAAAACGCCACATCGCAGCAAAACTTGCCTTGGAGTCCGGGCAGCGCGTTCTTGACATCGGATGCGGCTGGGGCGGCACGGCACTCTATCTCGCATCGATTGCAGATGTTTATGTCACCGGCGTTACGCTGGCAGAGGAGCAACTCGCGATCGCTAAGCGCCGGGCCGAAATCCTTGGGTTATCGGACCGGGTCGAGTTCCGACTGCAGGATTATCGTGAAGTGAGCGAGACATTCGATCGGGTGGTCTCCGTTGGAATGCTAGAGCATGTCGGCGCGCATCACCTGACCGAGTATTTTCTGAACGTACGCGACCGCCTCGAACCTGAAGGTGTGGCGCTCATCCACTCGATTTCCTCGAAGGCTCCACCCGGCGTAACCGGACCATTCATCCGCAAGTACATCTTTCCGGGCGGATATGCGCCGTCACTTTCCGAGACGTTCGACGCGATCGAGAAGTCAGGCCTCTGGACCTTGGATAACGAGATCTGGCGCGTCCACTATGCGCGCACGCTGGAAGAATGGCGTCATCGGTTCGCGGCGATCCGCCCGAAGGCCGTGGAACTCTACGACGAGAAGTTCGCGCGCATGTGGGAGCTTTACCTGAGTTCCTGCGAGTGCGTGTTCAGCCACGGTGCATCCATGGTGTTTCAGATCCAGTTGGGGCGCGAGCGTGAAGCGGTGCCCCTGACTCGGGACTATCTCGCCGACGTTAAGGAAAAGCTCAGAGCACGCGAAGCGGAGTATTTGTCAGATCTGGCGAAATCGGCGAAGGAAGCTCTGGACGGTTGATGTTCAGCGCCCAGCACTCCGCGATCATGCAAAAAAGATCAATGCGTCGAAGACCTCTTCGGAACCGCATCGAACCTATGCCTCGCCCCCAGTTCGAAGAGCGCGGCAGGCTGAACGATTGCGGGCTAGACCCGGAGACTGCCGGTTCAGGCTGTACTTGCCGCCGACCTACGTGACGGCAGATGCGTCAGGATCCAGGCGTGCAAGATCGAGATCGCCACGGTCGCAATCGCCATAGCCATCGTCTGCCCGGAGAAATCGATACCAAGATCAATCACGAAGCCCGTAATTCCTGGACCAATTGCCGAACCGACGACCATGAAGGCCGACGCTACGGCCTTGATCGCACCGAGATTGCGCGTGCCATAGAGTTCCGGCAGCAGCACTCCCCAGAGCGCATGGGCAATTCCCGTGGTCACTCCGGTCAGGCCGAGAGCGACCCACCACGACCATATGCCGTCGAACGGACCGACGAAGACGATGCCCGCACCCATCGGCAGCAGAAACACCAGCAACAGGCGATCGGGGCCAACGCGGTCAGATATCGTTCCAGAGATCAACGACACGACGACCGTGGTCGCGGCATAAACCGGGTATGCAACGGTCATGTCGATCTTCGACCATCCCTGGATCTGTGCGATGTGCGTCACCTGAAAGAAGATCACGGTGCCGATGAAACTCGCCGCGACGATTCCCGGCACCAGCGCCCAGAACAACCAGTTGCGTAGGACTTCGCTGCGGGTCCAGTGACGACCGTCACGCGCCGGGCTGTGATCTGCGGCAACCGAGGCGCTGCGCGGGCTGCGCTCGTCACGGGCAAGCCATGCGATCAGCGGCGCAAACCCCGCGATCAGAACGACGGCAACGATCAGCCAGACCGACCTCCAGCCAATCAGCGGTTCGGCGAGCGACGCAAGGCGCGGCAGGATCGCCTCACCGATCGAATAGCCGAGCCCGGCAATCGCAACCGCGCGGCCCCGATGGGCACGGAACCAACGACCCATCGCCGTGATCCCGAGATGGCTGATCATGCCCTGACCGCAGAACCGCAGGCCGAAGATCAGCAGCACAAGTACCCAGGTGTTCTCGTTCAGCGCCATACCGACGGCGACGCAGGCATAGGCGGCGAGGATCAGAATGGCGAGTCGAGAGACGGGAATCTGGTCGGCGAACTTTCCCGCGTAGAGAAGACACGCTGCCGATGACAGCGTCGCGACCGTGTAGATGCCGCCCCACTCGCCATCGGACAGGTCGTAGTCGTCCATGATCCGGTCGGCAAAAATCGAAATGAAGTACGTCTGACCGAATGAGGAGACCAGCGTGAGCAGAAGGCCGGTCGTCAACCAGCGCGCATTCTCTCGGGCGAAGCGAATGAACATGCTCGCGCCATATGCGCTGTGGCATAGGCCTGCCAGAGGCTTTCTAATGGCGCGAACAGATTTGAAAGTCCTGCGCTATTTCAGAAACAGCTTCTGTTTGAACTTCGGCAAAACCTTGTATCCAGCACTCGGAACGACGCGCTTGTGATGGCCATCTTTCAGGATCGTTGCACTGTGATCACCGTGCAGCACCGGGCCGCTGTGGCGATGCCTCAGAAACTTGCCCCCGCGGCGGAAGAACCGTCTGTTGCCGAAACGCCCGGACCGGCCAAAGCGCCCAAAGCGATGACCGAAACCAAAACGTTTGTGTTTGAAGGCCTTGAAGCCCGCCGGATGTACATCCGCACTCTGCGTGACTGTTGCAGGAAACGCGGTGGCCGGGGCCGCCGCAGCGGGCTGTGCGAGCAAGGCTCCAAAGGCTGCTGCAGTCAGGGTTGCGGCGATAATCGGTTTGATCCTCATCCTTCATCTCCGTCCTTATCCAGGCACGCAGAATACGTGGGGCCGGTGCGGTAACGTCGCAATCAAGCACGCTTGACGTTTGCGTCAACAACGCGTGTTGCACGCGCCCAGCGCCGGGTGGGTGGGCAGCACGAACCCCAAAGCAGCCGCGATTTTTTGCTGGGAGGCGCAGGCGCGTGCTCCGGGGCGGGTGGGCCTTGCAAGAGTCTTGCCCAATACCGGTCTCGACGGGTTGGAGCACGCGCCCTCTTGCGCCCAAAGCACCGTCCGTGCTTTATCTCTCGCGCACATTCAGGAGGTCGATTGGATGGACAAGTTCACCACATTGACGGGTGTGGCAGCGCCCATGGATATCATCAATGTCGATACCGACATGATCATCCCGAAACAGTTCCTGAAGACGATCCAGCGCTCAGGTCTCGGCGTGCATGCGTTCTCCGAAATGCGATACGCCGAGGACGGCTCCGAGAACCCGGATTTCGTCTTGAACAAGCCCGCCTACCGCGAGGCAAAGATCCTCGTTGCCGGCGACAACTTCGGTTGTGGATCGTCACGTGAACACGCGCCCTGGGCCATCATGGACTTCGGGATCAAATGCGTGGTGGCAACGAGTTTCGCCGACATCTTTTACAACAACTGCTTCAAGAACGGCATCTTGCCGATCATTCTGCCACAGGAAGACGTCGACAAGCTCATGGACGATGCGAGCCGCGGGGCAAACGCAGTCGTGACCGTGGATCTCGAGAACCAGCAGATCACGGGACCCGATGGCGGCGAGATCACCTTCGAGATCGACCCTTTCAAGAAGCACTGCCTGTTGAACGGTCTCGACGAGATCGGCCTCTCCATGGAGAAGGAGAGCGCGATTTCGGCACATGAATCGAAACGTCACGCGGAGATGCCCTGGCTGAGCGCGGCTTCTGGCTGAGCGCGCGGTGGCCTCATTCGGGCTGATCGCGCTCGTGGCTGCCCTGATCTCAAACTCCGCCGCCGCACAGAATGTCGACAAGGCGTCGTCGTCGATCAGGGTTGCGGCCTTCAACGCTGACATGAACCGCGAGGGCGCCGGCGTTCTGGTCAAGGACATCGGCAAACGCGACGAACAAGTCCTGAACGTCGCCGAGATCGTTTTGCGGGTCCGCCCCGATATCCTCCTGATCAACGAGATCGATCATGATCCCGAGGGGCTTGCCTTGAACGCGTTCCGCACGCTGCTCGCGGAGGGCGTGCGCGACGTCGAGGGTATGGATTTCGATCACCATTTTTTGGCGTCGTCAAACACGGGAGAACCCCTCGGCCTCGATCTCGACGGCGATGGAAAGATCATGGGCGCGCGCGATGCCAAGGGCTTCGGGCGGTTTCCCGGTCAGTACGGCATGGCGCTGCTCAGCCGCTTTCCGATCGCGTCGACGCGAACGTTCAAGGATCTACTCTGGGCATCGATCCCGTGGGCGCAGGCACCGATAAACCCGGACGGAACGGCGTATTACAGCGACGAAGCCTGGTCTCGCCTTCCGATGAGTTCGAAGAGCCACTGGGATGTTCGGATCGTTCTGCCGAACGACCGCGCGGTGCACATCCTTGCGAGCCATCCGACACCACCTGTGTTCGACGGTCCCGAAAATCGTAACGGTTTGCGCAATGCAGCCGAAATTCGCTTCTGGACAGACTACATCGACAACGCCGGTTGGATTAAAGACGACGATGGTGTTCAAGGTGGTTTGCCGTCCGGGGCGAGTTTCGCGATTCTCGGCGATCTGAATAACGACCCGGAAGATGGAGACGGCGACGAAGCTGCCGTACGGGCTCTTTTAGACCATCCTCGCGTGCAGGATCCCAAGCCGCGCAGCACGGGTGGTGCCGTCGCGCGTGGCAGGATCAGCGACCGACACGATGGTGACGCCGCCCTCGACACTGCCGACTGGCATGAGACCGAGGATGGCCCGGGCAATTTGCGGGTTGACTATGCATTGCCGTCTTCAGATCTCAATGTGACGGGAAGCGGCGTATTCTGGCCCGCACCGGATGACCCTCTTGCCCGATTAATCGCCGTCAAAGGCCGCACACGAGCAAGTTCCGATCATCGTCTCGTATGGTTCGACCTTGCCCTGGAGAAGCCATGACCGAGCTACTGAAGACGGATCTCTACCGCCTGATCGAGGCGCGTCACGGCCGCTTTCTCGCAAACCCGAAGGACATCTACCTCGGTCGTTCGATGATAAAATACGGTGAGTTCTCCGAGCTTGAATGGCAGGTTTTCGACCAGATGCTGCGTCCCGGCGCCGTGGTCGTCGAGGTCGGCGCCAACATGGGCGCATTCACGGTGCCGATCGCGAACAAGGTCGGACGCGGCGGCATGGTCTATGCGTTCGAACCGCAGCTTTCGGTGTTCCAGCAACTCTGCGCCAATCTCGCCTTGAACGATCTGGTGAACGTGCAAGCATTCAATGCGGGTTGCGGGGCAGAGGCGGGCTGGCTGACCCTGAAACGGCCTGACCCCGCGCGCGAGCTGAACTTCGGCGGCCTGTCGCTCGACGCGCTAACCGGCAGCGGCGGCGTCCGCGTGCGCGTCGAGACGCTGGACGAAGTCCTCGATCTCGAGGCGCTGCACATGCTGAAAGCGGATGTCGAGGGCATGGAGGCGCAGGTGATTCGCGGCGCGCGCGGCCTGATCGAGAAGCTACGTCCGATCCTCTATCTCGAAGCACACGACCCGGAAGATTCGCCTGAACTCATCCGCCTCGTCGGAGAGCTTGATTACGACATGTACTGGCACCTGCCAGCGATGTTCAATCCGAAGAACCACAGCGGCGACACCGAGAATATCTTCGGTGTCATCAGCTCTAAGAACATGCTTTGCGTACCCTCGGAACGGAATACGACCGTGCACGGGGCGAGACGCGTTGCGGACGAAAACGACCACCCGCGCAAGTGGGGACAGTGATCAACCTTTCGCCTTTGGGGGGCCAATGCTGCATTTCTCGGATCAGGAGTTTGCCGAACGCCTCGCGCGGACGCGCGCTGCGATGGCGATGCGCGGACTGGATGCGCTGCTGCTCTTCGCGCCTGAAAGCCAGTTCTGGCTGACCGGCTACGACACGTTCGGTTACTGCTTCTTTCAGTGTCTGATCGTCCCGCAGGATCGGGAGCCGGTGCTGCTCACACGATCCGCAGATTTGCGCCAGGCACAGCGGACCTCGAACATCTCGGACGTAAGGGTTTGGAAAGACCGTGCGGATGCTGATCCGGCGCAGGATCTTTCCGCACTGCTGGCGGAACTCGGATTGGCCGAGAAGCGCTTGGGCTGGGAGACGGCGACGCACGGCCTGACGCACCGAAATGGGCAGCGCGTCGCCGCGGCAATCGACGGCTTGATCGAGGCGTCAGATTTGATGGGTACATTGCGGTTGGTTAAGTCCGCGGCAGAGATCGAGTACGTACGACGTGCGGCGGAATTGGGCGACGCGGCTTTCGATGCGGCGATGGCCGAGACCCGTGCGGGCGCCGACGAGGGCAAAATTCTTGCGGCGATGCACAATGTCATCTTCTCTGGCGGCGGCGACTACCCCGGGAACGAGTTCATTATCGGATCCGGCCCGAACGCACTGCTGTGCCGATATCGCTCGGGCCGTCGGGAACTGGATGCGCAGGACCAGCTCACGTTGGAATGGGCCGGCACCTACCGTCATTATCATGCGGCGAACATGAAAACGGTCGTTGTCGGCGAACCCCGGCCAGAGCACGTGGCCATGCAGGACGCCGCAGCCGAGGCATTGCAGGCCTGCGAAGACGCGCTGCGCCCGGGCGAGCCGATGGGAGCCGTGTTCGATGCACATGCCCGGACGCTTGACGCCGCCGGGATGTCGCAGCACCGCCTCAACGCCTGCGGTTATTCTTTGGGGTCGCGGTTCTCGCCGTCCTGGATGGAAGACCAGATGTTCTACGAAGGGGCGCCCACGATCATTGAACCGGGCATGGTGTTCTTTCTGCACATGATCCTGATGGATAGCGGATCGGGGGCAGCAATGACGCTGGGCCGAACCTCTCTCGTAACGGAGAGCGTCGCTGAATCGCTCAGCCGGATGCCGCTCGACCTTGTGCGCCGTTGATGGACGCGAAGCGCGGAAAATCCCAGGTTTCAAAGTCTTCGGAGTAGAGCGCCTCAATCCGTGCGATGTTCGCGGGCGTCATGTGGTCTTGCCATTCGCCCTGGACCGCCGAGGCGTTATCGTGCCGCGCTTCGTTCCAACCGTCCCGACGTCGATGAATGATCGACAGGACAAAGGAAAAATCTTCGGCGAAGTTTTCGACCCGACCAATGAAGTCGATGCCCGGCAAAACGGCGCCGTCGCGGCATAACCAATGTGTTTGCGGTCGCGCGATCTCGATCTCGTTACGATCCAGTTTCGGCGATTGGAGGAACTCCGAGAACTCCAGATTTAGGGCCTCTTCGTGGTGCGGCCCCTCCTTCCAGCGCTGCAGAAACCGGTAAACCGAATATGCGCGGGCGTAGGGCGAACGGACAAAGGCAAAAACGAAGAATCGACGCCAGATGTGTGGCGGACACTTCCCGCGGATGACCGCGCCGGTCGAGTGTTTTCGAAGGCCGAACCGGGAGGCGAAGAGTTCCTGAATTGCTTCGCCGTATTTGGTGCCGCCAAGTTCGAGATCACGGAAAGTTGTCAGCGAAGAGAGCGCGCGCGTGATTGTCGTTCCTGCCGCCTTCGGCACGTGAACGAAGATGAATTCGTGCTGATGGTTCAGGATCATGCGCACTCGACCGTCTTTGTCGTTGTTTACGCACCCATCGGTTAACCACGAGCTAAGTTGCTTTGCCGCTCTTCGATCCTTCTGGAAAACCTATGGTTAAGGCGTCGCTGGTACACAGTCAGGCGTCCGTCGAGTGGCGGTTGGGTGATGTCATGAGAACCGGAGTTCGCGCGTGCTTTCGTTGAAAAAGCTGTTTCCGTCCCTGGCTGCAAATCTGCGGCGTCAGATCCGGCGCGAGATCCAGAAAGAGGTCCAGCAGACCCTGGTGACACATGCTGCGGCGCGCCAGGCGCTCGACATCTATGAAATGCGCATGGAGACGCTGGATACACGCCTTGCCAAGAGGATCATGGCATTGGAGGATCGCATCGCCACGCTCGAGGCGCGGGAGCATCTGCATGTGACGCGGCGCGCCGGATAGGCCGATGGGCTATGTCTGGTCGCCATTGTCGCCATCGCCATCAGGGATCGCGAATTACACCGAGACGCTGATCGCTTCTGATCCGGACTTCGACGATCTTGTGTTCGTCACCGAGCAGGCATCTGAGCGCGATGGACGACGCGCCGTGGCACCCAGCGAGACGATCGCGAGCGAGCAGCAGTCGCTCCTGCAACTCGGCAACAACGTCCATCACGGCTACATTTTGGAGCAGGCGCGTCGGGGCGGCGCGATCGTCGAGTTGCACGATCTTTCGCTGCACCATATCCACACAGAGCGCACGCTGGCCCGGGGTGATTTTGCGGGTTACCTGAAAGGACTCGAGGATGCCGAAGGCGATTTCGGCCGTCGCGCGGCGTTTCAGCGTGTGAAGGGATTTTACACGCCCCGGCTCGACTTCTACCTGCGCGTGAACCGTGCCATCTGCGACCGTGCTGAAGCCGTGATCGTGCATTCACGTTGGGCAAGATACCAGATCGAACTGCAGGACGTATCGACACCAATACACGTAATTCCGCACTACGCGATCGGCGTCGAGCAGAGCAACGCAAACAGCCGCACAAAAGCAGAGGCACGCGACCGGCTCGGCCTCGATGCCGACGAGTTCATCATCCTCGCCGGGGGCTACGTGACGCCCGCCAAACGGTTGGACTGGGTAATCACGGCGTTCGAACAAGTGTGCGATCAGAGTTCTGATGTTCGGCTGATCGTTGCCGGAGCGTGCGAATGGGAACCGGCGATGGAACTCATCCGGTCGTCAAGGCATGCTTCGAGTATCCAGATCACCGGTTATCTCTCAGATGCAGACTTTGACGACTACACGCTAGCTGCCGATATCTTACCGCTGATGCGTTTTCCATCGGCAGGCGAAAGCTCGGGCGTCGCGGCCCGCGCACTCGGCTTCGGCAAGATGGTTATCGTTCCGGAGTATGCGGCATTCTCCGACATTCCCGACGACATCTGCGAAAAGATCCAGCTCGACGAGCCTGTCGTTCCGCAGATCGTCGCCGCAATCGGCCGATATCTGGGCGACCCATTCGCCCTCAGGCGCAAGGAGCGTCGCGTTCTGGATTACGCGCAGGACCATCTTTCTCTCGAGGCCGCCCGTGCAGACCTCAAGGAGGTTCTGAATACGTACTGGAACTGGCCAAATGGCTGACTGGCTCTGGCTGACCCTTTTAGAAACGTCCGAGCCGGTCGGCATCCCACTGATCCACATCGCATTGATCGAGCAGAAAGGTCCAGAAACCGGAAACGTCGTCACGATCTTTCTGGATACGGGTAAGGAGATCAGGGTTATCGAATCTTTGGCAGAGGTTCGCCGAAAGCTTGATAGCTGAAAGCTTTGGCCTGAAATCGCTTTACCTCCCAGCATCCCTTGGTCAGCATGCGTCGCTGTTCAGGAGGACGCCGATGCCCAAGTTTGCCGCCAATCTCTCGATGATGTTCAACGAACACGGCTTTCTGGACCGCTTTGCCGCTGCCGCCAAGTGCGGCTTCCGAGGGGTTGAATTCCTGTTTCCCTACGATTTCGATGCCGCAGAGATCCGATCTGCGCTGGACGCCAGTCAACTTGAACAAGCCCTGTTCAACGTCCCGCCGGGAGATTGGGAGGCTGGGGAGCGCGGCATGGCAGCAATACCGGGTCGCGAGCAGGAGTTTCGTGACACTTTTCTGAAGGCGCTCGATTACGCCTCCGTCATCGAGCCTGATGCGGTTCACGTCATGGCCGGAAATGCATCGGGCAAAAGCGCCCAGGCAACCTTCGTCGATAATCTCGCCTGGGCTACCGCCGAAGCGGGCGATCGTCTGCTCGTCATCGAACCGATCAATTCACGGGACATGCCGGGATACTTCCTCAGCCGGTCCGATCAGGCTATGGCGATCATCGGAACGGTCGGTGCAGCCAACCTCAAGCTTCAGTTCGACATCTACCACACGCAAATCATGGAAGGCGATCTGACGCGACGCCTCGAACGTCTACTTGGCGATATCGGCCATATCCAGATCGCCGGAGTGCCCGAGCGTCACGAGCCCGATAGCGGCGAGATAAACTACCCGCACCTGTTCGCTCAAATGGATGCTCTTGGGTACGACGGTTGGGTCGGTTGCGAATACCGACCGCGCGGTCAGACCGAGGTCGGTCTGGACTGGATGACGACCCTCCTGCCTGCCTGAACGCGTCCCAAGACTACGCTTCGGGCCAATCTCACCGTCAGGGCCTTGGCATGTCGAGCAGCGGTCTGACGAAGTCCTCGTTCGGATCCTCCATCAACCTTAGAGCCTTTGTCCGGCCCTTGACCCCAAGGCGAGCCTTGGCCACGGGCTCCTTGCCCTCAACGGTTTGCACCTGAAGTTGCACGTCTTCGATGCCATTGCTCGGAAGCTCCAGACACATGCCCTGTTCGAGCCTGCTCAGTTCACCAACGGTGTAGGAGCCAAGCGGAATCACCCCGTCCACCGGGACCGGCAGATCCATCACCTTGTCATACATGTGACGGGCCCATTGCATCACGGTCGGATCACCGGTCTGCACATTCGACGCGAGATCCCGTTTCAGCGGCTCAAGCCCGGCCACAGGAATCACGTAGTCCAAGCCAGCACCGCGCCGATCCTCGGCGATGTGAAAGTTCAGCTTGATGACGAATACCTCTGCCCGGTCTGGCGCGATCCGTACCATTCCGGGCTGTTCCTCAAACCGGACTTTGCGAGACGCGCCGAGAGCCGAACGACCGCAAAGCTCGAGAATGCCCTCGTCGAATGCCTTGGACACCAGATCCACGAAACGCCCGTAAATCGCATGATCGATAGACGTGAGTTCCCGGCCCTCACCGGCGTGCTCGAAGCTCCCATCGCCGCCAAGCGATAAATCAAGCACCTTGCCGAGAAGCCTCGGATGCGCCTTGATCAGGCTGGCACCACCGGTTCCCGGGAACTGCAAAATGTAGATCGCAGACGGCGCATAAAGTTGACGCAGATAGTCACCGTGGCGCACGACCTCATAGCCATAGACGGTCACGTCAATACCGTTTCGCAACTGCTTGCGCGCCATGGTCGCCGCGTGCGACGCAAACGCAGCGCAGAGAGGTTCCATCGCCGGAAAGCCCGAGATCCGCATCTTCGGTCCACGAACTTTGCGTTGAAGTATAGTGTCGCCACTTTGGTCCATCCGACGCACCTTTCTGTACAACTCACTCGTGCGTTCGCGCACGGCCCTCTGTCAGCATCGACGGTGCGGGTTTCCGACGGGTTAACCGAAAACTTTCTCCTGCGTAACGGTGCGATAAGTCTTCCGCGCTAAGCCTGATCCGGAATCATCCGGGGAAGGTCGTGAGCGAAGCTGCACCCACCATCATCAAGAAGAAGAAAGTCTCCGGCGGTGATGGCCATCACGGTGGCGCCTGGAAAGTTGCATATGCCGACTTCGTGACGGCGATGATGGCCTTTTTTCTTCTAATGTGGCTGTTGAACGCAACCAGCGAGGAGCAGCGCAAGGGACTGGCTGATTTCTTCGATCCTTCCATTCCGATAAGTGCCGTTTCCGCCGGGGGCGCGGGTATGCTCAACGGCGACACGATGTTCTCCGAGGACACGGCAGCCGGCTCCGTATCGGAGGGCGTTCGTGCAAAACCGACCAACGAAACGCCGGGCGATGATCTCGGGGAACTCGACGCTTCGCCGGATCTGGACGAAGGTTTCCTAGCGCCCCAAACCGGCGACTTGCTCGACGAGGATGCGTGGCCCAGTTCGCCGTTCAAAGACGAACGCGATGGAAGTTTCGGGGCCACCGGCGATGGCGTCGGAGAAATCGCACGCTTGCCCGCAGATACGCTGAGCGAAACATCCGGTATAGCCGCTGGCGCCTCGCCAGATCTGAACGAAGAAGGCGCGCTGTCAGGTGTGGCGGATACGCTTGCGGAACAGATGACGAGCATCGGCGGCGACGGTCTGCTTGAGCACTTCACGATGCGTATGACGCCAGAAGGTCTGGTGATCGAGATCGTCGATATCCAGGACGAGCCGCTATTCAGGTCCGGCGGCGCCGAGCCCGCACCGGTGCTGGATGAACTGATCGACATTCTCGTACCGATACTCGAACAGACGACCAACGACATTGCGATTGCCGGTCATACCGACGCTGCAACGTTTTCGCGCCAGGACGGCTACTCAAACTGGGAGCTCAGCGCAGACAGAGCCAACGCCGCGCGCAGGCTGATGAACGCTCGCGGACTGTCGCCCGACCGCATCGTTCGCGTAAGCGGCCAGGCGGCCACCAATCCGATCGATCCTGATCCATTTGCCTCAAAGAACAGGCGAATCGCCATAATCCTCCTGCGCAAAGGCATCGCGAATTAGGAGGACCTTAAGTCTGATCGGTAATCCTCTCGAATGATCGCGTAACTAAGACACCAGAATGAGGTTGTAACATGAGTCTGTCGTCTGGTCTGAATGCTGGCGTCGCCGGTCTGAGTGTGAACTCGACCCGTCTCGCCGTGATCTCGGACAACATTGCGAACTCGAACACCAATGGATATCGGCGCACCGACGTCGACTTCTCGTCGCTTGTGACTGCATCTGCTGGCGGAACGTTCTCAGCAGGTGGCGTCAGGGTTTCGACCTTCCGCGATGTGGCGACGTCCGGGACGCTGATTTCATCGAACCAGGCAACCGACATCGCAGTCTCCGGCGCAGGGTTGCTACCGGTTACCCCGATCACTTCGGTCGAAGACCCGGGTTCGCAGCGTCCATTCCAGATGGTGGCTACCGGCTCCTTCAGGCAGAATGAAGACGGATATCTAGTGACGCCAGGCGGGCTCGTCCTTCAGGGCTGGCCAACCGATGCGACCGGAAATGTTGCCGGGAATATCGTGCGCGACAGCCCCACCTCTCTTGAACCGGTGCGACTGTCGGCATTTTTGACCGCTGCGGATTCGACCACACGGATCGAACTCGGCGTCAATCTGCCCGCTGATGAAACCGCTGCCGGTGCAGCGGGTACGACTATTTCCTCTCCGATCGAATACTTCGACGCACTCGGCGTAAAACACCAGCTTGTGATCGACTATACGCCGGTGGTTCCGGCGACCGGTCTGTCCAATCAATGGAACGTTGCAATCACAGATAGCGCGTCAGCGCTGGTTGCAGATTTTGATCTGACCTTTGACGGCACGCGGAACAGTCCGGGAACCCTGCTGACAGCCACCCCGTCCGCTGCGAACCCAGTGGATCCGCAGGGCGTTGGCACGACGGCGGCATTCGATGCAACGACAGGCACATTGACCCTCCATGTCGTCGACGGCCCGATCGAGGTTCAGCTGCAGTCCACAGCAACAGGTACCGGCCTCAGCCAGCTCGCGGCACCATTCACTCCGAATGGTCTCTCCAAGAACGGAGCCCCTGCCGGAAACCTTCAGGGTCTCGAGTTTGATCCGGACGGTACTCTTTCGGGAGTGTACGATACAGGACAGCGGCGCGCTTTGTACCAGATTCCGCTCGCGACGGTCCCCAATCCAAACGGCCTGACAGCGCTCGACAATCAAGCGTTTGAGATCTCGCAGGACAGCGGTGACGTCTTCTTCTTCGATGCGGGAGCAGGACCGGCTGGCGAAATTTCGGGTTTCGCCTTGCAACAGAGCACGGTCGACGTCGCCGAGGAGCTCACAAACATGATCGTGACGCAACGGGCGTTCTCGTCCAATGCGACGGTCATACGAACCGTCGATGAGATGCTTCAGGAAACGACGACCCTCAAACGTTAACTTCATTGTGACCGCATCGGTCCGCAGGAACTGATCATGTCGATCTCCGGCTCTTTTTCAAACGCGCTCAGCGGTCTCAGCGTCACCGGCCGACTGGCAGAGGTGGCGTCCAATAACCTCGCAAACGCCCTCACGAAGGGATACGCTCGACAAAGCGTGGACATCTCCGCGAGGGCGCTTGAGGGGCGTGGTGTTGGCGTTCAAGCCGATCAAGTCGTGCGGACCTCGGCACCGGAGTTGACGGCAACCCGACGCCTCGCCGACGGTGATGCCGCTGCTGTCGACATTCAAGCCGAGGCACTCGCGAGGCTTGGTGAGGCGTTCGGCGAGGTAACCGGCGACGATGGTCTGTTTCGGCGGGTCGAGACATTTGAGACAACGTTGCGACAACTTGCCGAAACGCCCGAGGCGGAGGCACGTCAACTCGCCGCGGTAGAAGCGGCCAAAGACGTCGCAGGGTTTCTTAACTCGCTTTCCGGGAGGATCGCCACCGAGCGTCAGGATGCGGACCTGAGAATCGCCCAGCAGGTCGAGACGGTTAATCGGAACATCCAGCAGATCGATGCATTAAACGAGAAAATCACGCGGTTGGGCGCCGGCGGTAGAGATGTCGCCGGACTCGTGAACCAGCGCGAATTGCTGATCGACGAAGTCGCGGCGATCATTCCGGTGCGGGTTCTACCGCAAGAGAACAACAAGACATTCCTGACGACCGTACAGGGTCAATTCCTGCTCGCTGAAGAACCGGTCGAACTGCAGTTCACCCGATCGCCAATCATTACCTCCGGCATGATCTATGATCCGCTTGGCGGCGGCGCGTTATCCGGCGTCACTCTAAACGGGCAGGATCTCACACCGGGTGCCTCAGGCGCGCAAGTCTTGACCGCGGGATCGCTCTTCGGGAACTTCAAGGTTCGCGATGAACTCGGGTTTGATTTGACGACTCAGATTGATGAGTTTGCGGCGGACCTGATCCAACGTTTCGAAAACAGCGCCGTCGATCCGACCTTACTTCCGGGAGACGCCGGTCTCTTCACCGATAGCGGTGCACCGCTGAACCCCACTATCATTGATGGGCTCGCGCAACGCATATCCGTAAACGGCCTGGCCGACCCGGATCAGGGTGGCGATCCGACCCGTCTACGCGACGGTTTGAACTCAGTCGCAGCGGGACCGGTATTCTCTGACACGTTGC
The DNA here is from genome assembly GCA_039184865.1 of Pseudomonadota bacterium. Lineage (GTDB taxonomy): Bacteria > Pseudomonadota > Alphaproteobacteria > Rhodobacterales > Rhodobacteraceae > Thermohalobaculum. Next base: position 253,854 of record JBCDAV010000003.1, read on the forward strand.
CGCGCGCGATGCTGGACGCCATGACTTTACCAGCCGCAATTTCCGTGACTGGGCTTTCCGGAGCAAAGAATACGTTTCAGATCGTATCGAGTATTGCGTCCTTCACGGGCGAGAAACGCACCCGCGTCGAGGCTGAAGCAAGTGCTCTGATCTCCACCCGAGAGTCCCTGGCCGCCTCGGAAGCGCGGGAAATTGGCGTCGATCAGGACGCTGAACTGCAAAGCTTGATCCAGATCGAGCAGGCGTATGCCGCAAACATCCAGGTGATCCAGACCGCTTCCAGAATGCTCGACGAACTTACGGAGATCCGCTAATGCCCGAGTTTGGATTTCCGCCGCAACCAAGAAGCAACAACATGTCGCTTCTCATCGCATCCCTGCGTGAACGCGCAGACGCTGTTCGGGTGCAAGCAGTCACTGGTCGGTTCGATGATGTGACCCGCGAGTTGGATGGCAATGTCGACGGTCTGATGCAGATCGAAAAGTCGATCAGCGATCTTCAGACCTATAACGAGGCGATCGCCCTCTCTGAAGCGCGCGCGAACGTCACCCAATCGGCCCTCGAACAGATGCGCAATGTGGCACAGTCTCTGGCCGATACCGTCGACTTGTTGAGGACAAACGGAACAACACGCGATTTCGAAGCGGTGTCCGCCACGGCGCGAGAAGATCTCGGATCAGTCGTAAGTGGTATCAATGCTCAGTTCGCGGGGCGTCCGTTGTTCTCTGGAGATGACGGGTCAGGCAGCGCGATTACCGACAGCGCAACGATCCAGACTCTTGGCGTACCTTTTCTGGAGGCGCAGCCTGATGCGGCTACAGCGTACGCGAACATAATGTCAGAGTTCGTCAACCCCGGAACCACATTCGATACGAGCATCTATCAGGGTGGTGCAGGGGATGCGCCACAGTCCGAAGTTGGTCCAGGCGAGCGCGTAGATTACGCCGTGAAGGCAACGGAAGATCCTTTGAGATCTATCCTCGCAAACGTTGTGGCACTGGGCGCTGCATTCGACACAACGAATGGGATACCGGATGCGCAACGCCGCCAGATTGTCGAAATGGCCTCCGAGGGTCTCAGGTCCGACATCTCAAACATAATCGCTATACAAAGCCGAGTTGGTTCAGCTGAGGAGCGGATCGCAAACGTGAAAGCTCGCAATGCTGCCTCCGAGGCCTCGCTGACGATCGCTTTCAACAATTTGGCTGGTGTTGATCAAGTCGAGTCGACACTTGAGCTTACGGAACTCGAGCGTCAACTTGAAACCGCTTTCGCAACGACGGCGCGGTTGTCAAATCTCTCACTGGTTAACTTCTTGTAGCGGGTCGGTTCAGACAATGAGCAGAATGCTCCGAATTGCCGTTATCAGCCTCTTATCACTCGGTCTCATCGACGTCGGATCGGCGAGTGCCGGGCCGCGAATAAAAGATCTGGTGGAGTTTGAGGGTGTCAGGGGCAATGATCTCGTTGGGTATGGCTTGGTCGTAGGTTTGAACGGTTCCGGCGACGGAATTCGCAACTCGCCTTTCACGGAAGAAGCATTGAGCAACCTTCTAGAGCGGCTAGGAGTGAACGTTCAGGGCGAGCAGTTCCGCCCCAAAAATGTTGCCGCTGTAATCGTAACTGCAACGCTTGGGTCATTCGCTAGACTTGGGAGCCGCATAGACGTCACAGTCTCCGCTATTGGCGACGCCAAAAACCTGATCGGCGGCACTCTGATAATGACGCCCCTAAACGCGGCAGATGGGGAAATCTATGCTGTTGCACAGGGACCGATCCTGGCGGGAGGGATTGGCGCGGAGGGTGACGGTGCTACAACGCAGATCGGCGTTCCCACATCTGGAACAATCCCGGGTGGCGCAAGGATCGAACGAGAGGTGCCGTTTGTACTCGACGATCTCAATCGCATCAGACTGGCTTTGAGAGATCCCGATTTCACGACTGCAGTTCGTATCGAAGAAGCAATCAATGCTACGTTTGGCTTCGACGTGGCAGCAATGACCGACAGCGGGACAGTTACGTTGGACCCGCGAAGCGCACAGGTCAGACCCGCGCGCCTCATTGCAACGATCGAGAACCTCGAGGTTACGCCATCTCAAAAAGCACGGGTTGTCGTCGACCAGCGATCAGGCACAATCGTGCTCGGCGCTGACGTGAAAATCAGTCGCGTTGCGGTCAGCCAGGGAAACCTGACCATTCGCGTCAACGAAGCGCCGATTGCATCGCAGCCTAACCCGTTCGCCGACGGCGAAACCCTTGCACTGCCGCGCACCGAAATCGAGATCGACGAAGATGCTGAAAACCGCCTCGCACTCGTAGAGCAGAATGTGACCCTGGCGGATTTGGTCGACGGATTGAACGCGCTGGGGATTGGTCCGCGCGATATGATTGACATCCTAAAAGCGATCAAAGCAGCCGGCGCGCTTCATGCCGAGCTTATTGTTCAGTAACAGCTCGGCATCGACCCTTAGTAAGAATTCACTTGCGAAAGTTTTCGTGCGGGGCTCAATCCGCCCATATACTTCCGCCGTTCCAAGCCTCAACATCCCAACCCAATACATTCCATGTTTTCTGCATGTGCTCGGGAAGTTGGGCTGAAATCGAAATGTGCGTCGTCTTTATCGGGTGATCGAAGCTTAGTTGAGCAGCATGCAGGTGCAGCTTTCGGCTCAAAGAGCCTCCTAAACCACCGCCCCAACCATCTCCTCGGTTCTCCTGACCTCGCCCACCGTACTTTCCGTCGCCCGCGATTGGGCAGCCAATCGATGCCATATGAACCCTGAGTTGGTGCGTCCTTCCAGTTATCGGCCGCAATGCTACCCATGAGAGTCTCGAAGCCGCGCGTTCGACTACCGCGAATTGGGTGACTGCGGGTTTGGCGCCCTCCGTTTTCCGGACCTCGTCGGGATGCACGGAAACCATTTTCTCATCGTTTCGCCCGCCAACTTTTCGGAGACCTAACCTGATTGTACCCGCAGAAATGTTCGGAACGCCTGCGACAGCCGCAAAATAAGTCTTTTCGACATCGCGCCTTTGAAACGAACGGCCGAGAGCCGTCGCCGCTCTCCCAGTTCGTGCCAGAAGTAAGACACCAGATGTGTCCCGATCCAGCCTATGCACCAAGCGCGGCGGATCCGTCTTCTCAAATCGAAGCGCATCCAAGGCGCCGGCGATGTGTTGTTTCTGCCCAGTGCCGCCCTGAACCGACAGTCCTGGCGGTTTGTTAAGCGCAATCAGGTCGTCATCCATGAAGATGACGGCGTCGCATAGGTCTTCCACCAGAGACGCACAGGCTGATTTCGGCACCGGTTTACTCGGCGATGGAGCAGACTTTGCATCCACCCGGACCGGAGGAATTCGGACAATCTGCCCCGGTCCGATCCGCGTGGAAGCCTTGACGCGACCTCCGTCCACCCGAACCTCACCACGTCGGCACAGTTTTTCCACGAGGCCCTGAGACACGCCGGAGAGTCGTTTGCGGAGCCAACGATCGATCCGTTGCTCGGCTTCATCATCTCCGACTACGACAAATTCCACGCCGCTCATGCGCTTTGCGCCCGGATGAAGGCGACGCCCAAAAACACTGCAACGATTGAAATCGCAACGGATCCAGTAGCGTACAAGCCAGCGAACCAGAGCCGCCCACTTTCAAACAGGCGCAAAACGTCCAGCGAGAATGCCGAGAATGTCGTGAATCCGCCCAGCAATCCGACGGAGATGAGAGGGACAAACCGGCTAAGTGAGCCTTCCGGCCGCTCGAGCAATAGGGCGAACACGCACCCCATCAGGAACGAGCCAACCACATTTACAAAGAACGTTCCGATTGCCACATCACCGGCAATCCGCGCGAACACCGAAACGCTGAGATAGCGTAGAACGGACCCCAAAGCTCCACCAGCGGCCACGAGCAGGATCTTCCCTATCACGGCTTTGCACGCATTTTGCGTTGTTCCGAAAGTTGGGCCATTCGCGCGGCATAGGCCCTCTCTGCACCCCGACCCGTGGGTTCGTAAAACGACTCCCGGTCCATGCCGTCAGGAAAGTAGTTTTGCCCGGAAAAACCCTCCTCGGCGTCATGATCATATTGGTACCCGCGCCCGTAGCCGAGTTCCTTCATGGTCCTCGTCGGCGCGTTCAGTATATGTTTGGGCGGCATCAGGGATCCTGTTTGAGCAGCGGCAGATCTCGCCGCTCCGTACGCCCGATAGGCCGCATTCGATTTCGGCGCGAGCGAAAGAAAAATAACCGCTTGCGCGAGAGCGAGTTCGCCCTCCGGCGTCCCCAACCTCTCGTATGTCTGCCACGCGGCGATACACTGCTCCATCGCGCGCGGATCAGCCAGTCCGATGTCTTCAATCGCCATGCGCGTGATCCGCCGGGCCAGGAAACGAGGGTCCTCGCCAGCTTCAAGCATCCGCGAAAGCCAGTATAGAGCAGCATCAGGATCGGAGCCGCGCACGGACTTGTGGAGTGCGGAAATCAGATTGTAGTGGCCATCACCAGACTTGTCGTAGACCGGCGCACGTCGTGTCAGAAGTCTCGAGAGATCGTCGGGGCCGAACTCAGAACTCTCGGGTAAATACAAAACCTGCTCGACAAGGTTCAGCAGAGTTCGACCATCGCCGTCAGCCATTTTCACCAACGACATGCGCGCCTCGGGCGTGAGAGGCAATGGCTGCGTTTGTTCCTCTGCTCGCTCTAGTATGCGTTCCAGGTTATCCTCATCGAGTCTCCGCAGTTCGAGGACTTGTGCGCGGCTGAGAAGAGCGGCATTGAGCTCGAAAGACGGATTTTCAGTCGTCGCTCCGACAAGTACAACGTTGCCGTTTTCCATGTGCGGAAGAAAGCCGTCCTGCTGGGCCTTGTTGAAACGGTGGATTTCGTCGACGAACAGCAGGGTCTTGCGCCCGGAAGCGCGGCGCATTCGAGCGCCGTCGAAGATCTTCTTAAGATCAGCGACACCGGAAAAGATCGCGCTGATCTGCTCGAACACCAGGTCCGTTGCTTCGGCCAACAGCCTCGCAATCGTCGTCTTCCCGACGCCCGGAGGACCCCAAAGAATCAAAGACCCGAGTTCACGCGCAGCCAGCATTGTACCGAGCGGCCCTTCCGGTCCGAGGATATGATCCTGGCCAACGACATCTGAAAGCGTTTGCGGACGAAGCCGGTCGGCGAGTGGCCCATCCGCAGGGCTTGTGTCCAAAGCGTGATCAAACAGATCGTTCACGATGCGCGCCGGTATCTGACCGAGCCAAGCCGACCGTTCCGCTCAATCTGGAGAGCTGTATCACCGCTCGTTGCACTTAACTCGCGAACAAGATCAGCGACCGTCGACACTTCTGCGCCGTCAACGCTGCGCACGAAATCTCCGTTTCGCAGACCGACCCGCCGCGCGGGACCGCGCGCGCCAAGCACCAGCACACCTTCGCTTCTGACCGAGAGATCCAGTTCCTCTATGAGTGTTGGATTGGCATTCGCAACGACGAGGCCAGGTAACCCGTCATCAGCAGTGAGTTCACGCCTGTCGGTAGGTGGGGTCTCCGGCGCAGGCTCGAGACCGATCTGCACAGTCTGTTCTGTCCCCGATCGCAAAAATCCGAGACGTACCGACGTTCCGAGTGGCATGGTGGTCGCGCGAAACTCAAGCTCCTGCACGCTATTGATCGCCTCGCCACCCAACCCGGTGATGACGTCGCCGCGTTGCAGTCCGGCGACGGCAAGTGGGCTCTGCGGATGCAAGGCTTCGATCAGGATACCGCGCGGCGTCACGAGATCGATAGCAGATGCCAGTTCGCCAGTGACCGTTTGACCGTCGAACCCAAACCAGGCGCGCACAAGTTCCGTTTGCCCGGCCAATGCCGAACTGATGACACGCGCAACCAGATTGGCGGGGATGGCAAAGCCGATTCCGTTCGATCCACCGGATCGGCTCAGGATGGCAGTATTCACACCGATGAGCCGACCCTGCATGTCGACGAGAGCACCGCCCGAGTTGCCAGGATTGATCGCAGCATCGGTCTGGATGAAAACGCCTGCACCACCGCGCCGCGCACCGCCACTACGGGTCAGACCTGAGACGATGCCGCTGGTGACGGTCTGTCCAACACCGAACGGATTGCCGATCGCCAGCACCAGATCGCCGACTTCAAGCGTATCGCTATCTCTCAGGGTCAGCATCGGAAGACCGCTCGCGTCTTCGAGTTTCAACACGGCAAGGTCGAGTTCCTCGTCGGCAAAAACTACACGCCCCTGGAACTCGCGCCGATCCTGTAGAATGACCGTGATTTCATCGGCATCGCCAACGACATGATGGTTCGAGACCACGATACCGGACGCGTCGAGGATCACTCCGCTTCCAAGCGAATTCTCGATGCGGCGTCGCGAGCGCGGCTGAGGAAACATGTCCTTGAAGAAGCGTTCGAAGAACGGATCGCCCGCGAACGGGCTGCGCCGACGTTCGACGACTTTCTTCGTGTAGATATTGACGACGGCCGGTGCCGCCTGTTTCACGACGGGTGAGAAACTGAGGGCGATTTCAGCCTTCGACTTCGGGACAACGCGTGTCTGCGAAGCTTCAGCGAGCGTGACGCTGGCCTTGCCGGCTGGGTTGTCGAAAGCTGACATTCCACACGCCGCCAAAAGCATGGCACTCGCGAATAATATGGGGCCGAAGCGCATCTGCCGTCTCCTTGCGTGACGTCAGAGTATGCCGTGTTGACCGGACCGCCAAGTCCGGCCGCATCGCGATTCCACGGAAGCGTGGTTTTTTGCGATCAGTCTTCCACCGCCGCAGCGTCTTCGGCCTCGACGCGCGCCCGATCCGCCGCACCTTTGGCGTCGGGATCGCGATCAACGAGTTCAATGATCGCCATCGGAGCCATATCGCCATAGCGGAAGCCAGCCTTCAGAACGCGGGTGTATCCCCCGGGCCGTTCCTCATAACGCGGGCCGAGTGTTTCAAAGAGTTTTGAAACGGCAGGCTCCTGCTTGATCTTGGACAGCGCGAGACGCCGAGCGTGCAGGTCTCCACGCTTCGCCAGCGTGATCAGCTTGTCCACGATCGAGCGCAGTTCCTTTGCCTTCGGCAGAGTTGTCTTGATCTGCTCATGCTCGATCAGCGAGCAAGCCATGTTGGCGAACATCGCCTTGCGGTGTTCGTGCGTCCGGTTGAGCTTCCGGTAGCCGTTTCCGTGTCTCATTCTAAGTCTCCGTTTTCATTTATGCTTTGTCCGGCCACATCTGGCGGTGGCCTCCTTGGGGCGGATGCCCGGTCTTCGAAGGGTGGGGCGACCCCCACCGAGCAGAACTCAGAACTGGTCCTCGAACTTCTTGGCGAGGTCTTCGATATTGTCCGGCGGCCAGTCGGCGACGTCCATGCCAAGGTGCAGGCCCATCGTCGTCAGGACCTCCTTGATTTCGTTCAGCGACTTACGCCCGAAGTTCGGCGTCCGCAGCATCTCGGCTTCCGTCTTCTGGATCAGATCGCCGATGTAAACGATATTGTCGTTCTTCAGACAGTTGGCCGAACGCACGCTGAGCTCGAGTTCGTCAACCTTCTTGAGCAGGAGCGGGTTGAACTCCAGACCTTCGTCGTCCTCGGTCCGGCCAGCTTCCTTCGGTTCCTCGAAGTTGATGAACGTTTGAAGTTGATCCTGAAGGATCCGTGCCGCATACGCGAGCGCGTCATCCGGGCTGAGCGTGCCATCAGTCTCGATCGTCAACGACAGCTTGTCGTAGTCGAGCACCTGGCCCTCGCGAGTCGGGTCGACCTTGTAGCTCACACGTTTGACCGGCGAGTAGATCGCATCGACGGGGATAAATCCGATCGGAGCGTCCTCGGGACGGTTCTTTTCGGCGGCCACATAGCCCTTTCCAGTGGACACCGTCAGCTCCATGTGAAGCGTCGCACCATCGTCGAGGTGGCAGATCACATGGTCCTTGTTAACGATCTCGACGCCGGCAATCTCGGTGATGTCGGCAGCCGTCACGACACCGGGCCCGGAAGCCGTCAGCGTCAGACGCTTCGTCCCTTCCGCATCCATCGCCACTGCCAACCCCTTCAGGTTCAGGACGATGTCGGTGACATCCTCGCGCACCCCGGTGACCGACGAAAATTCGTGCAGCACACCGTCGATCTGCACAGCGGTAACGGCCGCGCCCTGAAGCGACGACAGCAAGACGCGACGCAGGGCGTTGCCGAGCGTCAGACCAAAGCCGCGCTCGAGCGGCTCCGCCACGGCGGTGGCTTTCCGGACGGCGTCGTCACCCGGAACGACCTCAAGCGCGTTCGGCTTGATAAGTTCCTGCCAGTTCTTGTGGATCATGCTCTGCCCTCCATGCTAGCGCCGCGGCTGATCCAAGCCGATGCGCACCCGAGGAAATGCTTTTGGAGCCCGTCCCGCATCGAGAGAGGCTCCTGAACAGTCTGTCCCGTTCTCAAACTCTGCGGCGCTTCGGCGGTCGGCACCCATTGTGTGCGATCGGAGTCACGTCCTTGATTGCGCTGATCTGGAAACCAACGGCCTGCAATGCGCGTAGCGCGGACTCTCGGCCCGAGCCCGGTCCCTGGACCATCACTTCGAGCGTCCGAACGCCGTGCTCCTGCGCCTTTTTGCCAGCATCTTCGGCGGCAACCTGCGCAGCATAGGGCGTAGACTTCCGCGACCCGCGGAAACCCATGTGTCCGGCCGACGACCACGAGATCGCATTGCCCTGTGCGTCGGCAATCGTGATGATCGTGTTGTTGAACGACGAGTTTACGTGCGCCACGCCGGCGGTGATGTTCTTGCGCTCTTTGCGCTTGGTACGTTGTCTTTCGCGCGCCATGACTGCCCCTTACTTTTTCTTGCCGGCGATCGGCTTGGCGGGGCCTTTGCGGGTCCGCGCGTTGGTGTGCGTGCGCTGCCCGCGAACCGGCAAACCACGGCGATGGCGCAGGCCGCGATAGCAGCCGAGGTCCATCAGGCGCTTGATGTTGACCGCGCGTTCACGGCGCAGATCGCCTTCGACCATCACGTTGCCGTCGATGTACTCGCGCACCGCGACCACCTCGGCATCGGACAGTTCGTTGATGCGGCGCTCGCGTGCGACACCCACTGCATCGCAGATCTGCTCGGCCGTCCTGTGGCCGATGCCGTGGATGTAGGTGAGCGCGATGTGCACCCGCTTGTTCGTCGGAATGTTAACGCCTGCAATGCGCGCCACAGATCTCTCCGTCAGTTACACAGGCCACCGGCCTGATTCCCTATGTTCAGGAAGCGCGCAACTATAGTCGGGGTTACCATCCGGTCAACCCTGCAAGTTGCATCACTTCGCCCTTGTCAACTCTTTTCCTTCGCGGCCGTTCAGGCGGCCCCGAGAGCCGCTGCAATCGACGTCGTCACGTCCTCGATCCCGGCCATACCGTCGACCGTCTTGAGCTTTCCGGTGCCACGGTAGTACTCGATCAGCGGCGCCGTTTCGGAGTGGTAAACCGCGAGGCGCTCCTTCAGCGTTTCCTCGTTGTCATCTGCCCGAGTACCGCCGGTTTCTGCCGCGCGGGTCTTGATCCGGTCGACCAGCAATTCGTCGCGAACCTGCATCTCGACAACTGCGTCGAGCTCCATGCCCTTCTCGGACAGCAGCTTATCGAGCGCCACCGCCTGTGCAGTTGTCCGCGGGAACCCGTCGAAGATCACCCCGCTCTTCGTGTCCGGCTCATCCAGCCGATCGGACACGATACCGATCACGATCTCGTCCGAGACCAGATCGCCCGCATCCATGACCGCCTTGGCCTTCTTTCCGATCTCGGTGCCGGCCTTTACGGCCGCGCGCAGCATGTCGCCGGTCGACAATTGCACCATGCCGTCACGTTCGACGAGTATCTGAGCCTGCGTGCCTTTGCCGGCGCCCGGCGGTCCAAGCAAAATGATGTTCATGTGCGCTTCTTCCCAGCACGGCGTTTGCCGCTTATTTTTTGCTTCGCAATCAGCCCTTCGTACTGATGGGCCAGCAGGTGGCTTTGCACCTGCGTGATCGTGTCCATCGTGACCGACACCACGATCAGCAGTGACGTTCCGCCGAAGTAGAAGGGAACGCTGAGTTCCGAGATCAGGATCTCGGGCAGCAGACAGACTAGGACCAGGTAGATGGCTCCGACGACGGAGAGCCGGGTCAAAACGAAATCCAGATACTCTGCCGTACGCTTACCGGGGCGAATGCCCGGTACGAAGCCACCCTGCTTCTTGAGGTTGTCGGCAACGTCATCCGGGTTGAAGACGACTGCCGTGTAGAAGAAGACAAAGAACGCGATCAGGCCTGCGAACAGCAGCAGATACGCCGGTTGCCCGCGGCCCAGGAACGCTGCCATCGACCCGAGGAAGCCAACATCGCCGCCCGCTGCCGAGAAACTGGCCGCTGTCGTCGGCAACAGCAGCAGCGAGGTGGCGAAGATAGGCGGGATCACGCCGGCCGTATTGATCTTGAGCGGCAGGTGAGAATTCTCGCCGCCATACATCCGGTTGCCGACCTGGCGCTTGGGATACTGAATCAGAATCCGTCTTTGCGCGCGTTCGATGAACACGACCGCGTAGATCACGGCGATTGCCATGATGATGATCCCAATGATCCAGATCGTCTGAAGCTGCCCGGTCCGGCCCAGTTCGAAGAACTGCGCCAGCGCGGACGGCAGCTCGGCGATGATGCCGACGAAAATTATCAGTGAGATCCCGTTGCCGACGCCGCGCGCCGTGATCTGCTCGCCAAGCCACATCAGGAACATCGTCCCGCCGACCAGCGTGATAACAGTCGTCGCGATGAAGAACGGTCCCGGATTCAGCACCAGGCCGGGCTGCGATTGCAGACCGATTGCCATTCCATAAGCCTGCACAGTGGCAAGCAGCACTGTCCCGTAGCGGGTGTACTGGTTGATCTTCTTCCGCCCGCTCTCACCTTCCTTCTTGAGTTGCTCGAGCGAGGGCACCATCGAGGTCGCAAGCTGCATGATGATCGATGCCGAGATGTACGGCATGATCCCAAGCGCAAAAATCGCCATGCGTGCGAGCGCGTTCCCGGTGAACATGCTGGCAATGCCGATGACGCCGCCCTGAAGCTGCTCGACGAGATCGGCCAGACGATCCGCACTGATGCCCGGCAGCGGAATGTAGGTGCCAAGCCGATAGACGATGAGCAGACCGAGCGTGAACAGGATCCGGTTTTGCAGGTCCTTGGCCTTGCCAAAGGCCGACCAGCTCATGTTCGCGGCCATTTGTTCAGCGGCAGATGCCATCGATCTCTCCTCTGGCCAGGGTCTCGACCCTATCTATGCGCGCCGCGGCGCGCGTGCCAGTCCCTCAGCTCTCAGCCGTCGTCTCCGCAGGTGCGGACACGGTGAGCGAACCGCCTTTAGCTGCAACGGCTTCGACCGCAGATTTTGATGCGCCCGTCACTGTAATTTGAAGACCCTCGGTTGTCAGTTCACCACGACCAAGGATACGGACACCGTCACGCACCCGGCGGATGAGGCCGCAGGCCACCAGCGCCGCCTCGTCGATCGGCTGCTTGGCGTCAAGTTTGCCCGCGTCGATGAACGCCTGGATATTGGCCAGATTGGTCACCGCGTGGCGTTTGGTGTTGATGTTGTTGAAGCCACGTTTGGGCAGGCGCATGTGGATCGGCATCTGGCCGCCCTCGAAGCCCTTGATGGCGACACCCGAACGGGATTTCTGCCCCTTCATGCCACGACCACCGGTCTTGCCGATGCCTGAGCCAGCACCGCGGCCAACGCGTTTGCGCTTCTTCGCGGCGCCGGGATTGTCTCTCAGTTCATTCAGTTTCATGACGCATCTCCTTTGCCGGATGTGCGGGACTTGCGTCGGTCCCCGCAACCACGGCGTCTGTGTTCAGACCGGGTACATCACGGGTACCCGGCCGAAATGATTACCCGCGTTCCTCTACGATCTCGACGAGATGCGGAATCTTCGCGACCATGCCGCGCACCGAGGGCGTGTCCTCGAGTTCACGGGTCTTGTGCATCTTGTTCAGGCCGAGGCCGACCAGGGTCGCCCGCTGTTCCTTGGGGCGCCGGATCGGACTGCCGATCTGCTTGACGACGATTGTCTTTGCCATCGGTTCGCTCCGTTACTCGGCCGCAGCCGCTTCGGCGTTGTCTTCCTGCGGTGCGGCGGCGGTGTCGCGCGGCGGCAGAATGTCCGAGACCTTCTTGCCCCGGCGTGCGGCGACCATGCGCGGCGAGTTTTCTTTCGTCAGGCCGTCGAAGGTGGCGCGAACCATGTTGTAGGGGTTCTGCGACCCGATCGACTTTGCGACGACGTCCTGAACACCCAGCATCTCGAACACGGCGCGCATCGGACCACCCGCGATGATCCCGGTACCGGCCGGCGCGGCGCGCATCATGACGCGGCCAGCGCCCCAACGGCCCGGCATGTCGTGGTGCAGGGTCCGGCCCTCGCGCAGCGGCACGCGGATCATCTGGCGCTTGGCTTCCTCGGTCGCCTTACGGATTGCCTCGGGAACTTCCTTGGCCTTGCCGGAACCGAAGCCGACGCGGCCCTTCTGATCACCAACAACCACGAGTGCTGCGAACCCGAAGCGCTTGCCGCCCTTCACGGTCTTCGACACGCGGTTGATCGCCACCAGACGATCAGCAAATTCCGGAGTTTCCTCCTCGCGATCCCGGCGATCCCGGCGACCCCGGCCGCCACCGCGGTTTTCACGTTCAGCCATCTATCGCCTCCTCAGAACTTGAGACCGCCCTCGCGGGCGGCATCGGCCAGAGCCTTGATCTTGCCGTGGAACAGGAAACCGCCCCGGTCGAAGTAGACCTCGTCGATCTCCTTGGCCTTGGCCCTCTCCGCGATCGCGGTGCCGACCTTCGCGGCCGCCTCGGTGTTGTTCTTGCCGACAACCCCCAGCGATGCCTCGAGCGTCGATGCCGATGCGAGCGTCACGCCCTGCACGTCGTCGATGATCTGCACCGATAGGTTCTTCGACGAGCGATGCACGCTCATGCGCAGGCGCCCGCGGCTGGTCTTCCGTAATTTGTTCCGGACGCGCATGCGGCGCTTCAGGAACAGGTCTCGTTTGCTGTTCGCCATTGTCCGGTCCTTACTTCTTCTTGCCTTCCTTGCGGAAAATGTACTCGCCCTTGTACTTGATGCCCTTACCCTTGAAGGGTTCGGGACGGCGCCACTCGCGGATCTTCGCCGCGGTCTCGCCGACAAGCTGTTGATCGATGCCCGTGACCTCGATTTCGGTCGGCTTCGCGCACTTGATGTCGATGCCGTCCGGAATGTCGAAGTCGACATCGTGGCTGTAGCCCAGCGCCAGTTTCAGGGTCTTGCCCTGCACCTGCGCACGATAGCCAACACCGGTGATCTCAAGCTCTTTCTTGAAACCATCGGTGACGCCCGTGGCGAGGTTCTGGATCATCGTGCGGGTCATGCCCCACTGCTGCCGGGCACGCTTCGACATACCGCGCGGCTTCACGGTGACCGCGCCGTCATCGAGCACGATATCGACATCGTCGGTCGCGGTGAAAGAGCGTGTCCCCTTCGGCCCCTTGCACTCGATCGTCTGCCCCGAGACCTTGAACTCGACGCCCTTCGGCACCTCGATCGGTCGCTTTCCAATACGTGACATCTGCGGTCTCCTCAGAATACCGTGCAGAGCACTTCGCCGCCGACATTGGCAGCGCGCGCCTTCGCATCAGACATCACGCCCTTCGACGTCGACACGATCGCCACACCCAGGCCGTTGCGGACCTGCGGCATGCTTCCGACGTTCGAATACGCGCGACGCCCGGGCTTCGAGATGCGCTTGAGCTCACGAATGACCGGAGCACCCTCGAAATACTTGAGGCTGATCTCGATCTCGGGCTTGTGGTCGCCACTGTCGATGACCTCGTAGCCGCGGATGAAGCCTTCGTCCTGCAGCACGTCGAGAACGCGCTGGCGAAGCTTCGACGAGGGCGAGCGCACTGTCGTCTTGTTGCGCATCGCCGCGTTGCGGATGCGGGTCAGCATATCGCCGAGAGGATCGTTCATGCTCTGCCCCCTTACCAGCTAGACTTGACCATGCCCGGCACCTGGCCGAACGAGGCGAGATCGCGTAGCGCGATACGGCTCATCTTGAGCTTGCGGTAGTACGCCTTCGGACGGCCCGAGACCTGACACCGGTTGTGCATCCGGGTCGGCGCCGAGTTGCGCGGCAGCTTGGCCAGCTTCAGGCGGGCGCGGAAGCGCTCCTCCATCGGCAGTTCCTTGTTGTCCGCGATCTCTTTGAGCTTCGCACGCTTTGCGGCGTACTTCGCCACCAGCCGCGACCGCTTCTTCTCACGCTCGATCATCGCTGCTTTCGCCATGATGCTCTCCCGTCCGATCAGTTCGAGAAGGGCATGTTGAAGTGCGTCAACAATGCCTTTGCCTCGGCGTCCGTGCGCGCCGTGGTACAAATGATGATGTCCATGCCCCGCACGTCGTCGACCTTGTCATAGTCGATTTCGGGGAAGACGATGTGCTCGCGGATGCCCATGGCGAAGTTGCCATTGCCATCGAAGCTCTTGCCGCTCACGCCGCGGAAGTCCCGGACCCGCGGCATCGCAATTGTCGTCAGCCGGTCGAGGAAGTCGTACATACGGTCACCGCGCAGGGTCACCTTGACGCCCAGCGGCATCTCTTCGCGAACCTTGAAGCCTGCGATCGACTTGCGCGCCTTGGTGATCACCGGTTTCTGACCGGCGATCAGCATCAGTTCGTCGTGGGCGGACTTGATTTTCTTAGAGTCGCCGACGGCTTCACCGACACCCATGTTCAGGACGATCTTGTCCAGCCGCGGGATCATCATGTCGTTCTTGTAGGAGAACTCGTCCTTCAAGGCCGCACGGATCGTCTCGCGATACTGCGTCTTCAGACGCGGACAGTACGGAGCACCATCAGCCATCGATCGTCTCCCCGGATTTCTTTGCAAACCGGACCTTCTTGCCGTCCTCCATCCTGAAACCGACGCGCGTTGCTTCGCCGTCTTTCGGATCCTGCATGGCAAGGTTCGAGATCGCGATTGCTGCTTCTTTCGGGATGCGTCCGCCCGGCGTGTTCTGGGACTGACGCTGGTGGCGCGTCACCATGTTGATCCCGCCGACGACCGCACGCCCTTCGGCGGGCAGCATCTGAAGGATCTCGCCCTTCTTGCCCTTGTCCCGACCGGCGAGCACGACCACCTGGTCCCCCTTCTTGAGCTTGGCAGCCATCACAGCACCTCCGGCGCGAGCGAAATGATCTTCATGAAGTTCTTCGCGCGCAGTTCACGAACGACCGGGCCGAAGATACGCGTGCCGATCGGCTCGCCCGCATTGTTGAGGATCACGGCGGCGTTCCGGTCAAAACGGATGGTCGTTCCGTCTGCCCGCTTCACTTCCTTCGCCGTGCGAACGATGACTGCCTTGCGGATGTCACCCTTCTTGACGCGGCCGCGCGGGATCGCCTCCTTGACCGAGACGACGATAATGTCGCCAACACCGGCGTATTTGCGCTTCGAGCCGCCCAGCACCTTGATGCACTGGACCCGGCGCGCACCGGAATTGTCGGCAACATCCAGATTGGACTGCATCTGGATCATGTCCGTTCTCCCGACCTTTGGACCCTGTTCTGTTGTCTGGGCCCGGGTTTCGTTCGAACCGGAAGGCTATATTCTGGGGCTCACGCCTCGGAATAAACCTCCCAGCGTTTGGATTTCGATCGCGGCGCACACTCGATGATGCGAACCGTTTCACCTGCCTTGCAGGCGTTGTTCTCGTCGTGCGCGCGGTACTTCTTGGACGACCGCACGGTCTTCTTCATGACCGGGTGCGTGAAGCGCCGCTCAACCAGAACCGTGACCGTCTTGTCGTTCTTGTCGCTGACGACGGTACCCTGCAGAATTCTCTTCGGCATCTCTTACGCCTCACTCGCGGCCGTGCGGGCCTTCTCGTTCAGGATCGTCTTCACGCGTGCGGCGTTGCGGCGCACGGCCTGCATCTGTGCGGTGTTCTCGAGCTGACCCGTGGCTGCCTGGAAGCGCAGGTTGAACGCCTCCTTTTTCAGACCCTCCAGCTCCTCACGGAGCTGATCGGGCGTTTTCTCACGAAGTTCATTGGCGTTCATGCGCCATCGTCCTTTCAACATCATCGGGCGGCCCGATTGGTCACCGCGTGTCCGATGGAGTCTTCGAAGAGCGCGCTCTCTACGCCCCGCGCTCCCATGTTGCAACCCCGAATATCATCCGGGGACGCATTTCTTTCGCTCTCATGCCGCCCGCAATGCGGGGAGCGGCGAGCGTCACCAATCCTCGCGCGCCACGATGCGCGTCTTCACCGGCAGTTTCATCGCGGCAAGGCGCAGCGCTTCGCGCGCGATCGGCTCCGAGACACCGTCGAGCTCGAACATCACGCGGCCCGGCTTGACCTTGGCCGCCCAGTATTCGACCGAGCCCTTACCCTTACCCATGCGAACCTCGGTCGGCTTCTGCGTAACCGGGGTGTCCGGGAAGATGCGGATCCAGTACCGGCCCTGGCGCTTCATGTGGCGCACCATGGCCCGGCGAGCACTCTCGATCTGCCGCGCGGTGATCCGCTCCGGCTCGATCGACTTCAATCCGAACGATCCGAAATTCAGATCGGTGCCGCCCTTGGCTTCGCCCTTGATCCGACCCTTATGGAGCTTACGGAATTTCGTGCGTTTTGGAGACAGCATGTCTCATTCCTCCTCGAAGCGCATGGCGACGCAGCCATTCAAGGCCAAGCGTCGCCGATGCCCGTCAAACCAATGCCGCAGGCGCTCAGCGCGCGCCGGGACGGTCGCGATCTCCGCGCCCACCCGGACGACCACCGCCAGTGGCGCCCTCCTGCATTTCCGACTGGCGACGATCTCGCGCCGCCGGGTCGTGTTCCATGATCTCGCCTTTGAAGATCCAGACCTTGACGCCGATTATGCCGTAGGCGGTCAGACCCTCGGAGTGCGCGTAGTCGATGTCGGCGCGCAGGGTATGCAGCGGCACCCGGCCCTCGCGATACCATTCCGTCCGGGCAATCTCTGCACCGCCAAGACGACCCGCGCAGTTTACGCGAATGCCTTGTGCGCCCATGCGCATTGCATTCTGAACGGCGCGCTTCATCGCACGGCGGAACGACACACGACGCTCGAGCTGCTGACAGATGTTCTCGGCAACGAGCTGTGCATCGATCTCGGGGCGACGCACCTCGACGATGTTCAGGTGAAGCTCGGAGTCGGTAAGCTCTGCCACCTTCTTGCGCAGGTTCTCGATATCGGCGCCCTTCTTGCCGATGATCACGCCCGGGCGCGCCGTGTAGATCGTCACGCGGCACTTGCGGTGCGGGCGCTCGATGATCACGCGGCTGATACCGGCCTGCTTGCACTCCTCCTTGATGAAGGCGCGGATCTTCAGATCCTCGTGCAGCAGATCGCCGTATTCCTTGGTGTTGGCGTACCAGCGGCTGTCCCAGGTGCGGTTGATCTGCAGGCGCAGACCGATCGGGTTAACCTTATGTCCCATCAGACTTGCTCCTCGACCTGCCGAACCTTGATGGTCAGCTGGCTGAACGGTTTCATGATCCGGCCATAACGACCGCGCGCACGGGGTCGACCGCGCTTCATGACCAGGTTCTTGCCCACATAGGCCTCCGAGACGATCAGCTCGTCCACATCCAGACCGTGGTTGTTCTCGGCATTGGCGATGGCGCTTTCCAGCGTCTTCTTCACGTCACCGGCGATGCGGCGCTTGGAGAAGGTCAGCGCAGCCAGCGCCTTGTCCACCGGCTTGCCGCGGATCATGCCGGCGACAAGGTTCAGCTTCTGAGGCGAGGTCTTCAGCATCCTGTTGACCGCCATCGCTTCGTTGTCCGCGGCGCGGCGCGGGTTCTTTTCCTTACCCATCGTCTTACTTCCGCTTCGCTTTCTTGTCGGCCGCATGGCCGTAATAGGTGCGCGTCGGCGAGAACTCGCCGAACTTGTGGCCGATCATCTCCTCGGTGACGTTCACCGGGATGTGCTTCTTGCCGTTGTAGACCCCGAAGGTGAGGCCGACGAATTGCGGCAGGATGGTTGAACGGCGCGACCAGATCTTGATCACTTCGTTGCGGCCCGATTCGCGGACTTTCTCGGCCTTCTTGAGGACGTAGGAGTCGACGAAAGGACCCTTCCAGACGGAACGTGACA
>JBCDAV010000004.1:0-252580 GCA_039184865.1 Pseudomonadota bacterium
CTTGCAGCGGCTCGCGTCAGGGATTGTTGTGACCGAGGACTCACTTGCCATGGATGCAATCCGCGAGGTCGGCCCGGGAGGCCATTACCTAGGCTGCGACCATACACAGGCGCATTTTTAAAAAATCAGTTTGTTTAAAATTGGATGGAATCTCAAACCAAAAATTCGACCCAACACCAATCTTACTAGACACACCAATGCGCCCGCCCATTCCTTCGACAAGCTCCTTTGCAATCGATAAGCCTAAACCAACGCCGCTATTTGACATTGAAGCGCGGCTTTCAACTTGAACGAAACGATCGAATATTCTCAGTTGCTCAGATTCCTCAATTCCCGGTCCCCTGTCAATCACACTAAAACGTGTAAAGCCACTACTAAGAAAATTCACTCGTAAAGTAATATGTTCGGATGAGGAATACTTTATCGCATTGTTGAAAAAATTTAAAAGCACCTGAGTGACCCTGCGCCGATCACAATGTAACTCTGCATTCGGCGGAGCGCAAATATCTTCTTCGATCACAAGTTCCCTTCTACCAGAAGCGGCACGGGCTATGCTGCACGCGTCTCGAATGATGTCTGAGAGTTTTATCGTCTCATATCGCAATGAAAATTCACCCTGATCGATCATGGAAATATCTAAAAGGTCTTCAATGAGAGACATCAACGTCGATGCTGATTCGATCAATCGATCGAGCTGAAACTGCTGCTCACTGTCAAGCTCTGAAATCTTTAACAGTTGTGCGATACCAAATACCCCATTTAGCGGGGTGCGTAATTCATGACTTACTTTAGCTAGAAAAGCAGACTTCATCGTACTTGCCGATTCTGCGGCCCGTTTAGCGTCGATAATGCGTCTTTGCAATTTCTTTTGGGCGGTCACATCGATTATAGCGATTATATCACCACCACCCAGTATCGGATCGACTCTGATGTCGTAGAAATTGCCAGATATACTTTCAAATATCGACTCCCCTACGCGCCCCCTTGGTTTGAGTTTGCTAAGTATTTCGATCGATAAATTTTCAACGCTGGGGCGGAGTGCATCTCCAGATGATGGGATGAGCGCTGAAAAGTCCAGCGTTTCAATTACGCTCCGGTAGAGTTCATTCGTTTGAATTAATCGGCCATCTAAACTGAATCGTGCAATACCAGCCTGTATTGACTCTAGTGTTGTCTCCAATACTGAAGTCTGCTCGGCGAGTTCTGCAATTGTTTCTGAATGTGCCACAGAATAACGTATCGCGCGCTCCAGCAAAGTTGGGGTCAAATTGTTCTTGTCCAAGAAGTCCGATGCCCCGGCTTTTGAAGCAGCGATATCGATGTCATGCTGACCGACACCAGTGAGCAGGATCATCGGGCAGCGGATGCCGATTCTTCCGGCGTTTGCCACAAACTCCAACCCAGTTTCGCCGCCGATTATATAATCTACCATGCAGACGTCGAAAGTGTCGGACTTTAAAGCATCCAAACCCTGAGAATAGTCCTTAGCCCATTCGACGTCGAATTCTCCGGGCGCGTCTTCCAACAGCATCTTTGTGGTCTGAAAGTCATCTAGATCATCATCGACTAAGAGTACTCGAGTCCGATGCATGTTTCACACACGATCGGTCAAAGGCAAGTTTAAGCGGCTTGGAAGAGCGACGACCTGAGTCCAGTACTTTCCAATTGCTGATACGATTTCCACGAGTTCGTCAAAGCTAATCGGTTTGCTGATGAATGAATTGACGCCAAGATCGTAGGTTCGGAAGATATCTTCTTCGGCTTTCGATGTCGTCATCACAATCACAGGAATTATTCTCAATTCTTTGTTATTTTTAATTGCATCTAGGGCAGCACGCCCATCGATTTTTGGCATATTTAAATCAAGTATAATCAGCGCAGGAAGTGGCTCCGCTTTAAGTGATTCAAACTCGCCCTCGCGACACAAGAATTGTAACAGTTGTTCACCATCTTCGACGAACATCAAGGGATTCACTATATGATTCTCGATAAATGCGTCCTCTATTAGCATCCGATCATCGGCGTCATCATCGGCGATTAGGATTGTACCGGCGATATTATTTTTCATCGATATCGACCTTGTGAGCTGCGTCATCGATGTCGCTTTGGACGACTGGAAGCGTTATTGTGAAGGTCGCGCCTTCGCCTTCAATGCCGTCAGCGTCGATCATACCGCCATGACGCAGGACAATTTTTCTGACTGATGCCAGGCCGATACCCGTTCCTTCGTATTCGGCACGGCCATGCAGTCGCTGAAAAATCGTGAAGATTTTTTCTTTGTATTTATTATTGAATCCAATCCCATTATCTGAAATTCTAATTTCGCATTTCTCCGGCTGGCCCGTGATAAAGTCACCTTTGATAGAAGTGCATTTTATATCGATAACCGGTTTGCGCCCTGGAGCTTGAAATTTTAGCGCGTTTGAAATGATATTTTGAAATAATTGTCTCATCTGCAATGGATCAGCGTCAATGGTGCTTAAGTTTATTGAATTAATATCGGCATTTGTTTCTTCGATTCGAATCTGTAGGTCAGAAAGAACCCCATCTAGAACTTCCTTCAAGTCAGTTTTCACAAATGGGTTTGCTTTCGTGGTGACGAGAGAATATGTAAGCAGATCATCAATCAATGATCTCATTCTTGTAACGGCGCTGTTGATCCGTTCAATGAATAAATGGCCGTCATTTGGAATTTCATTTCCAAATTTCGCCATGAGACGATTTCCGAAAGTCTCAATTTTCCGCAGTGGTTCTTGTAGGTCGTGCGACGCCACGTACGCGAAGTCTTGGAGCTCTCGGTTGCTCTCTTCAAGTTTTCTTGTGTACTTGTGCCGCTCGGCTTCGTGGCGTTCGAGCTCCGTGATGTCCTGGTAAGTTGCAATTGAACCACCATTGGCCATTGGTTCATGCATCACTGCGATCACGCGACCATCTCGCAGATGTTGCTTGAGGGTCGCTCGTTGCCGAAGTTTCGCGTGGTCCGGGCGCTCCGCTTTTGCCCGTTCGGCATCGCTTTGAGTGTAGTTCCCAAGGCTCACTGAGTACTCCATGATTTCATGGAGCTTGATCCCGGGTTTAACGACGTCCTCCGAAAAGCCGTACATTTCCAGATATCGCCGATTGGTCACGATCAGTGTTTGATCGGCGTCGAACATGCACAGGCCTTGGATCATATTGTTCAAGGCGGTATCGAAAAGAAGATTTTTGCGGCGAAGCTCGTTCGTCACTCGGAGAATTTCGGCTTCCCGACGCTTAAGCTCAGTGATGTCGGTACGTGTCCCGACAATTCCACCGTCGTGGGTCCGGCGTTCCTGTACGCGCACCCACCTGCCATCGTGCATAAGCAGGTCGTATGACTCTTTCGGATTTCTGTGCTTCTCGAGCCGCCAATCAATGAATTCGTCGACGCTCCGGCCACTTGTTTCGTAGCCGTTCCGTTCCATCCCGACCCTGAGCATCTCTTCGTAGCTCATGCCCGGAGCGATAATATCGGCTATGTGGGAATTCAGTTCGATGTACTTCTTGTTGTAAACTGTAAGCCGATCATCGGCATCGAAAAGCGCAAACCCGTCTGCCATTGACTCGAAGGCGTGGACCATTCTCGTCCGTGCGGCTTCGACCATCACTTCGAGACGATTCTTGGTGGTTAAGTCCGATGCGAGAGCCGAGGGTTGGACCAGTTCGGTAACCCGACCGTCCGATAACATCGAGCGGTGCACATGGATTACATTTTGACTTCGCGTTTTGAATTCGAACGAAAAGTTCCGAGCACTTCTGAGACGGTTCAGACTGCGATCGATTTGGTCATTGACGATCGAGTCGTCGAAACCGGCCCGCTTCATTGAGATGCTTGCAAGCTCTCGCAGGTTCCGTCCAACACACGCGTCGATTTCTGTATACTCGCAAATCTGCAGGTACAGTTCGTTCGCGAATATCAGATTCAAATCGGAATCGAATACAGCGAGCCCTGCATTCGCGCCTTCGAGCATCTCGGTAAGCACATCAGCGCTCAGCGTGCTCGCATTCGCGACCAGTTTGCCGGGTTCTTTGGTCACGACTCAATCCTCTTGCTGACCGTCGAACCTTCTCTCGCAAGTTTGTGAAGATTGAGTATATCTACGATTTTATGGAAATTTTGATTATTAAATCATCTACTGCATTCGTTATTCAAGAATCGTCAATAGATTGAAGATTTCGAAAAAAATAAGCCTTTTGTATTTTATAGATTATTTGCACCACGCAGATCAGGAACGTCAACGCACCCGCGCACCAGTCTCTGTGTCGAAAGCCAGGACGCTATCCACACCAAATGTAACCCCCACCCTCCCATTGCGCTCGAACGAAAGGTCCCCTGCAACTTCCGAGATCATCATCGTGCCAGATGGTCCGGACAAGTGAACATAAGTGACACCGCCCAATCGCTCGATGAACTCGACTGTGTGGCTGTCGCCGTCCGATTGCGGCCGCAGGCCCTGAGGCCGGACGCCGACGGCGACGGAAAAAGATCCGGATATCTCGGTGGTGAATGGTTCTTCCGTGAGATCGGGACAGGTCATCAAGCCGTCCTTGACCGAACCGGACAGGAAGTTCATTGACGGCGACCCGATGAAACCCGCAACGAAACGGTTGTCAGGATCGTTGTACAACTCCATGGGCGACCCGATCTGCTCGATTTTGCCGGCACGAAGGACGACGATCTTGTCCGCCAGGGTCATCGCTTCTATTTGATCGTGTGTGACATAGATCATGGTCGCGCCGATCTCGCGATGAAGCCGGGCGATCTCGACCCTCATCTCGACCCGCAACTCTGCGTCCAGGTTCGAAAGCGGTTCATCGAACAGGAAGACCTCTGGTCCGCGCACGATTGCCCGTCCGATGGCAACGCGCTGACGTTGACCCCCCGACAAAGCAGCGGGCTTGCGTTTGAGATAGTCGCCCAGCTTTAGGATGCGGCTGGCTTCGGACACCTTGCTCCGGATCTCGTCCTTGGCCACGCCGTTCATCTTGAGCCCGAAGCCCATGTTCTCTTCGACCGTCATATGCGGGTAGAGGGCATAGGTCTGGAACACCATGGCGACCCCGCGTTGCGCGGGGTCCGATCGGGTGACATCCCGAGCGCCGATCGAGATCCGTCCGTTGGACGTCTCTTCCAGTCCTGCGATCATGCGGAGCAATGTCGATTTCCCGCAACCTGACGGACCGACAAAAACGCAGAACTCGCCGTCCTCGATCTGCAGATCGACACCATGGATGACCTGAGTGTCACCGTAGCGCTTGACTACTTTTTCCAGAGAGACACCGGACATCATCGATTCCCCGTCGGTCGCGCGCTTCGATGCCGCGATCTATTTTCTGGCGACTGGTCGCCTGTAGGTTGACAGCCGAAACCGTGCCGGACAAAGCTGACGATAATCAAGAAGATATCGATAAAGAAACGCTCAGGGGAGGTCGCATGTTCCACAGACTCCAATTGTCCATCGCCGCGTTGGCAATCGGGTCGTTGATCGGCTCAGGGGCCATGGCACGCGATCTCGTGATCAACTTCGACGATCTGAATCCGGGTCCGAAGAAGGGGTTTGAGGATGCCGTTGCACTCTTCAAGGAAGAGAATCCCGACATAAATGTTATCGTTAACATCAACGATCGCGAGGCGCACAAAACTGCGATCCGGAACGTCCTGACGGCCGACGCACCTGACGTGACATCGTGGTATCCGGGCAACCGGATGGCGCCTTTCGTGGATGCTGGTCTGTTCGAGCCGGTGGACGATCTTTGGGCCGATAACGGCTTCGACAGCGATCTTGCGGCGATCAAGGCGACCATGTCCCGTGATGGCAAGATCTGGGGGGTGCCGTACACCTACTATCAGTGGGGCATCTACTACCGGAAAGACATTTTCGATCTGCTGAAACTTGAGGAGCCAAAGACCTGGGACGATCTGCTCGCAGCCTGCGGCTTGATGAAAGACAACGGCGTCACGCCGTTTACGATCGGCACGAAGTTTCTTTGGACCGCGGCCGGTGTCTTTGACTACATCAACCTGCGCACCAACGGCTACGACGTGCACAACGATCTGACCGCGGGCAAGATCAAGTACACCGACCCGCGCATCGTTCAGACCATGGAAAACTGGAAACAGCTGATCGAGGGGTGCGGTTTCGTCGACAACCATGCCTCGATGAGCTGGCAGGATGCCATAGCACCCTTCGCCAACGGCGACGCAGCGATGTATGTGATGGGGAACTTCTCCGTCGACGGTTACAAGAACGCGGGTCTGACGAACGAGCAAATCGACTTCTTCCCGTTCCCGGTGATCAACCCTGACGTTGCCCCGGCCGAGGAAGCGCCGGCAGACGCTTTCTTCATCCCCGTCAACGCCAAGAACAAGGAAGATGCCCGTAAGTTCCTGGCCTTCGTCGCGCGCCCGGATGTTCAGACACAATGGAACATGACGATCGGTCAGCTCCCGATCAACGCCAAGGCAGACATCTCCGATGACAAGTTCATCCAGGAAGGGTTTGCGTTGCTCAATGCTGCGACGGGGCTTGCGCAGTTCTACGACCGGGATGCGCCCGCTGCGATGGCGAAGGCCGGCATGGAAGGCTTCCAGCAGTTCATGATCGATCCATCGACGATGATGACCGTGCTCGAGCGTCTCGATCAGGTTCAGGCCGAGGTCTACAAATAGGGAGCGCCGTTGGCCCCACCGGGGCTGCCGGAGCCTTCTGGGATCGGAGCGGTTGCAATGGCGCTCTCGGACAATTCGAATGTGACGGAGCACGGCTGGCTGGCGCGCAACAAGCTGGCCGTCACGCCTTGGATCTTCCTGATCCCGGCGCTGATCTTCTTCGCGATCTACGTTGTCGTGCCGATCTTCGAGTCGCTCTGGCTCTCGCTCTACGAATGGAACGGTCTCTACGACTCCGACGGCAACTCGACCGCAAGCTGGGTCGGATTCCAGAACTACGAGAAACTCTGGGATGACCCGAAGTTCTGGACCTCCCTGAAGAATAATGTGCTTTGGCTGTTCCTGTTCATGCTCGCCGTTCCGGCAGGCCTGGGGATTGCACTGTTCCTGAACCAGACGGTGCCGGGAATGCGCCTCTACAAGTCGATGTTCTTCTTCCCGTTCGTGATCAGCCAGGTCGTTGTCGGGCTGATCTTCGGCTGGTTCTACAATCCGGATTTCGGCGTCGTCGGTACGGTCTGGAAAGCGCTGTTCTGCGAAGAGACCGTGAACATCGTGGGCAACGTAACGTTCAAATGCTCGTCGACGCCGCCGGATATTCTTTCATCGTCGGAATACGCTACTTTCGGCATCATCGCTGCCGGGCTTTGGCCCCAGGTTGCCTATTGCATGATCCTGTATCTGACCGGGCTGAACAATGTCGCTCCGGATCAGATCGAGGCCGCCCGGCTCGACGGTGCCAAGGGTTGGAAAATGCTCTGGTATGTCGTGCTGCCGCAGTTGAAGCCCGCGACCTTCATTGCCGTCGTCGTGACCGTTATCGGCGCGCTCCGGTCGTTCGACATGATCGCGATTATGACCCAGGGTGGGCCTTTCGGCTCCACCAACGTGCTCAGCTACTACATGTACGAAACCGCGATCTCGGAGTACGGCGAGCGCTACGGCTACGGCTCGTCAATCGCGAGCGTGCTGTTCGCAATCATGCTTGTCTTCATCTCGTACTTTCTCTGGCAGATGTATCAGGACGAGCGGAGGCGTTGATGGCCGGTCTGCGATCCCGTCTCGATGCAATTTGCACCGATCTTCCCGGTGCAGAGAAATCCGATCCCTGGGGCGGCGGGCACGACGCCTGGAAGGTCGGGGGCAAGATGTTCGCATGCATCGGGTCGGTCGAACCCGGCGTCTCGGTGAAGACGGCGGATATCGAGACGGCGGCAATGCTCATCGACGCGGGCGTTGGCGTGAAAGCACCTTACTTTCACCGCTCGTGGATCCGGCTGCCGGATGAAGCTCCCGAAGACGAACTGCGTCACCGCGTGGTGTCCTCCTACGACATCGTCCGTTCCGGTTTGACCAAGAAGCTTCAGGCAACGCTCGCGCCGCGCCCGGGTCCGGAGAACTAGAGGATGTTTCCCCGCCCCATTGCAGCGTCGAGCACGCCGAGGCGGTTTGCCTATCAGGCCTTCCTTCCGGTCGCGCTGCTGATCTGGCTGCTGCCATTGCTGGCGATCTTCCTGACGTCGATCCGGTCGGCGAAGGACATCAACGCCGGAAATGTCTTCGGTTGGCCGAGCGAGTTCCAGCTGGTCGAGAACTACGTGGCCGTGTTCACGCAATCCGAAGCCGCGATGTATCTGCTCAACTCACTGTTGATCACGGTGCCATCCGTGGCGATCTCGGTGGCGCTGGCTTGCCTGGCCGGGTACGCGCTGGCGATCTACCGGTTCCGTGTGGCGCTGCCGCTGTTCTTCCTGTTCGTCGCTGGAAACTTCATTCCGTTCCAGATCCTGATGGTGCCCGTGCGGGATATGAGTGTTCGGACCGGTCTCTACGACACCATCGCGGGACAGGTGCTGTTCCACTCGGCCTTCCAGACGGGATTCTGCACGCTTTTCATGCGCAATTTCATCAAGGCATTGCCATTTGATCTGGTTGAAAGCGCCCGGATCGAAGGTGTCTCGGAGTGGCGGATCTTCTGGTACGTCATGCTCCCGCTTGTGCGCCCCGCAATTGCGGCCCTGGCGGTGCTGATCTTCACCTTCGTGTGGAATGACTTTTTCTGGGCGAACGTGCTCACACAAGGCGAAACAGCAAAACCCATAACGGCCGGAGTGCGCGCGCTGAACGGTCAGTTCGTGAACAACTGGCATCTCGTTTCAGCCGCGTCATTGCTCGCTGCCGTCCCGCCGGTGATCATGTTCTTCCTGATGCAGAAGCACTTCATCGCGGGTCTGACCCTGGGAGCAGTGAAGTGAGCGTGCGGATCGCCTTCATCGGAGCCGGATCGACGATCTTCCTGAAGAACATCGTGGGTGATGCCCTGCTCACGCCTGCATTGAGCGATGCAGTGTTCGCCCTGATGGATATCGATCCGGCGCGCCTTGCCGAGTCGGAGACCGTCGTCCGGAAAATGATCGCATCGACCGGCGCGCGCGCTCAGGCGGAGACACACGCGGATCAAAGACGTGCGCTGCAGGGTGCCGACTTCGTGATCGTTGCGTTCCAGATCGGCGGATATCGGCCCTGCACCGTCACGGATTTCGAGATCCCCGCCCGATACGGCCTGCGACAGACCATCGGCGATACGCTCGGTGTCGCCGGGATCATGCGCGGGCTTCGCACTGTGCCGGTGCTGTGGCGCTTGTGCGAGGACATGACGGCGGTCTGTCCGGACGCGCTGCTTCTGCAATACGTGAATCCGATGGCAATCAACACCTGGGCAATCGCGGAGCGGTATCCGCAGACCCGTCAGGTCGGACTTTGCCACTCGGTACAAAACACCGTGATGGAACTGGCACACGACCTCGAGATCGATGAAAGAGATGTCCGCTTCCAGGTTGCCGGCATCAACCACATGGCATTCTTCCTGCGCTTGGAGCAGCAGCTGCCGGACGGCCGTCTCCAGGATCTTTATCCCCGTCTGCGCGAAGGCTACCGTGCTCGGCGCATCCCGAAGCCCAATCAGATGCAACAGCGGTGCCCCAATCTCGTGCGCTATGAGATGATGCTGCGGCTGGGCTACTTCCCGACCGAAAGCTCGGAACACTTCGCCGAGTACGTGCCGTGGTTCATCAGGCGCGGGCGGGAGGATCTGATCGACCGCTTCGCGATCCCGCTGGACGAATATCCGAAGCGTTGCGAGGAGCAGATCGCCGACTGGGCGGCACAGGCGGCAGCGCTGAAGTCAGCGGACACCATTCCCGTCGAGAGAAGCCATGAGTTCGCCGCCGATATCATGAACGCCGTCGTGACCGATACGCCGCACGCCATTTACGGGAACCTTCCGAACCTCGGCCAGATACCGCAGCTTCCGCACGGGGCTGCCGTGGAGACACCGTGTCTGGTTGACGCCAATGGAATTCAGCCGACCACGATGACTGATATTCCCCCGCAGCTGATTGCGCTTATGCGATCGAACGTAAACGTTCAGGAACTCACGGTTCGGGCATTGGTCGAGGAGCGGCGCGATCATATCTATCACGCCGCGATGATGGACCCGCATACGGCCGCGGAGCTCGATCTCGATCAGATCCATGACCTCGTGGATGATCTGATATCGGCTCATCGCGACTGGCTTCCCGACTGGCTCCGCGGGCGCGCAGCGGCATGAGCGGACACGCAACCTTCCACGACCTCGCCGGGCAATCGGTGTTCATCACGGGCGGCGGCTCCGGGATCGGTGCAGCCCTCACCGAGGGATTTCTGGCACAGGGCGCCAAGGTCGCGTTCGTCCAGCGCTCGGACGCAAGCGGGTTTGTCGAACGGATGGCCGAGAAGCACGCCCGGCCGGTTTTCTTTCCTTGCGACATCACGGACATCGCTGCGCTTCAGCAGGCGATGGCGGAAGCTGCTGCGGCCCACGGCGATATCTCGGTTCTCGTGAACAACGCCGCGAATGATGCCCGCCACAGCCTTGCAGACTACTCTGCGGAAGACTGGGATCAGGGCATGGCGATCAATCTGCGCCCGCACTTCTTCACCGCTCAGGCGGTTGCTCCCGGCATGAAAGCCGCGGGCGGCGGGGCGATCATCAACTTCTCTTCGATATCCTACATGGTAGGCAATGCTGGCTACCCGGCCTATGCCGCGTCCAAGGCGGCAGTCACCGGTCTCACGCGGTCGCTGGCGCGCGAACTCGGCCCGGACGGGATACGGGTCAACGCGCTGATGCCCGGTTGGGTGCTCACCGAGAAGCAGATGCAGATGTGGGCGACGCCGGAGGGACTTTCGGCGCATATGGATCGGCAATGCCTGAAAGAGCATCTGGCCCCGCAGGACATCGTCGATGCAACGCTGTTTCTGGCCTCGAAGGCGAGCAGGATGATGACCGGACAGGCGCTTGTCGTCGATGGCGGCGTCGCCGTGACGGGATGAGCGCCTCGCCCGACTGGATTGCCGTTGACTGGGGCACATCGCATTTGCGCGCCTGGGCGATGACCGCAGATGATGCGGTGCTGTCTCGGAAGGAGTCGGATGACGGCATGGGGCGTCTGGCTCCGGCAGAGTTCGAACCGGCGCTCCTTCGCTTGATCGAGACCTGGTTGCCCGACGCCGGCAAGATCCCGGTGCTGGCCTGCGGGATGGTCGGTGCACGTCAGGGCTGGGCCGAGGCTGCCTACCGCAAGGTTCCCTGCGCTGCGGTGGAGGCAGGCCGCTTCACATCAGCCCCCGGCACGGATCGCCGCATCGCCGTGAGCATCATTCCGGGCCTTTGCCAGAGCGATCCGCCAGACGTTATACGCGGCGAAGAAACCCAACTCGCGGGTTTTCTGTCACAGACCGAATTCGACGGAACCATCTGTCTCCCCGGCACGCACACGAAGTGGGTCACGGTGCGGGGCAATACGGTGGAGCGGTTTCAAACCGTCATGACAGGAGAGCTTTTTGCGCTGCTGTCTGAGCAATCGGTCCTTCGCCATTCCATCGGCGACGGATGGGATCAGCCTGCCTTTCTCGAAGCCGTTCATCGCGCGAATGCTAAACCGGCAGAAGCGATCGCGAGCCTCTTCGGAGTGCGCGCGCGATCCTTGCTGCAGGATGCAGATCCCGCCGAGAGCCGCGCGACATTATCCGGGCTTCTGATCGGAGTGGAACTCGCGGCGGTCGATCTGAACGCAGGACAATTGGCGCTGATCGGTTCCGATGGAATTCTCGAACCCTATCGCACGGCGCTTGGCGCGCTCGGGTATGGCGTCGTCTCGGTCGATAGTGAGGCGGCAACCCTGAGCGGTCTCATCCGGGCGAAAGCCGCTCTTGAAGGCAACTGAAGCATGAGCCGGAACTTGATCGCAATTCTTCGGGGTATTCGACCGGTTGAGGTGGCGGAAATTGCCAGCGCGCTAATCAAGGCTGGTATCGACAGGATCGAAGTTCCGCTGAACTCGCCGGAACCGCTTGAAAGCATTGCACGGCTCGCTCGTGAGTTCGGAGAAAGCGCGCTCATCGGCGCCGGTACCGTCCTTTCAGCGCAGGACGTCAGGGCGGTCGTTGACGCCGGCGGCAAACTGATCGTCTCGCCCAACTTCGACGCCGACGTTGTCCGCGCAACCAAGCAGGCCGTTGCCCAATCCTTTCCCGGCGTCTTCACGGCTTCGGAGTGCTTTGCAGCGCTCAAGGCAGGCGCAGACGGTCTCAAGGTCTTTCCGGCATTCCAGATGGGACCGGCCGGGTTGAAGGCCCTGCGCGATGTGCTGCCACCCGAGGCTCAGGTCTACGCGGTTGGCGGTGTGGACGCACCCGACTTTGAATCCTGGGCGAGGGTCGGCGTCAACGGGTTCGGCCTCGGCGGAGCGCTCTACAAGCCCGGTGCAAGTGCAGAGCACGTTCACGCAAAAGCCCTGGAAGTCGTGGAGGCCTATGACGCCGCGTTCCGGGTCGCAGCCCGATGAAGCGCGCGCTCGGCGTCTGCTACTATCCGGAACACTGGCCCCGCTCGATGTGGGAAGACGATGCCGAACGCATGGTCGACACTGGCATCAGTTGGGTGCGGATCGGCGAGTTTGCCTGGTCCCGGCTGGAGCCTGATCCGGGTCGTCTGGAGTTTTCCTGGCTCGACGATGCGATCGGCGTTCTTGGCGACGCCGGGCTGAAAGTCATCCTCGGGACGCCGACCGCGACGCCGCCGCGCTGGATGCTGGACCGTCATCCCGACATGCTCGCGCGGGATCGGGACGGCAAGCCGCGAGGCTTCGGCTCCCGCAGGCACTACTGTTTCAGTCACGGCGGCTATCGCGAAGAGAGCGTCCGGATCGCGTCCCTGCTCGCCGAGCGTTACGGACGAAATGCAACCGTCTCGGCCTGGCAGACGGACAATGAATACGGGTGTCACGATACTACCCATTCCTGGTCGGCTACGGCACGCGATGCCTTTCGCGATTGGCTCTCTCGCAAGTATGTGCAGATCGAGGGCTTGAACGCCGCCTGGGGCAACGTCTTCTGGTCAATGGAGTATCGGCGCTTCGAGGAAATCGATCTTCCGAACCTGACGGTCACCGAGCCGAACCCCGCGCACGAAATGGACTTCCGCAGGTTTTCTTCGGATCAGGTGATCGCCTTTAACCGCGCACAAGTGGATGCTATCCGCGCTCACTCTGATGCGCCGATCCTCCACAACTTTATGGGCCGGACTGTGGACTTCGATCATCACGCGATCGGCGAAGACATGGAGATCGCGAGTTGGGACAGTTATCCGCTGGGGTTTCTCGAGGATCGGATTGAAGCGGACGAGGCCCACAAACAGGCCTTTGCGCGGCAGGGCGATCCCGACTTTCAGGCGTTCCATCACGACCTGTACCGATCCGTCGGGCGCGGCCGCTGGTGGGTGATGGAGCAGCAACCGGGCCCGGTGAACTGGGCACCCTACAATCCGGCACCGTTGCCGGGCATGGTCCGATTGTGGGCGATGGAAGCCTTTGCGCACGGTGCGGAAGTGGTGAGCTTCTTCCGCTGGCGGCAGGCACCGTATGCGCAGGAGCAGATGCATGCGGGATTGCTGCGCCCGGACAACGAACCTGCGCCCGGTTTGCAGGAGGTCCTGGAAACCGCCGCTGAAGTTGCCCGATTGCCCGATGTTGACGCGGGCCGCTCGGGGGTGGCCCTCGTCTTCGACTACGAGAGCGCATGGGCCATCCAGACGCAGCCGCAAGGCCATGGGCAGGACTATTTTGCGCTGGTTTTCGAGACCTACCGCGTGCTTCGACGGCTCGGGCTGAACGTCGACGTGATCCGCGCCGATGCCGATTTATCGGGTTATCGCCTCTTCGCAGCGCCCGGCCTGATGCGGATCCCGAAGGGCCTCGAGGAATTCGACGGTATCGCGGTATTCGGGCCGCGTGCCGGAGCGAAGACTCCGGACTTTTCGATCCCGCCCGGCTTGCCGCCGGGCATCTCGGGGTTCGACTGCCGAGTGGTCCGGGTGGAAAGCCTGCGGCCCGGCATGGCGATCGCGCTTCAAGGCGGTGGCCACGTGACTGCGTGGCGGGAAACGCTGGAGTTTGCGGGAGATGCCGTCGAGCAAACGATCGACAGCGATGCCGTGATCGTTAGGTCCGAGAATATGGTCTACGTCGCCGCGCAGGTCGATGCCGTTACCCTGCAAAGGCACTTCGCGTCATGGCTTTCCGAAGTGGGAGTTTCAACGGCAGAGCTCCCAGACGGTGTGCGGCAAAGAATAAACGGAAAGACGCGGTTCGTGTTCAA
The DNA here is from genome assembly GCA_039184865.1 of Pseudomonadota bacterium. GTDB lineage: Bacteria > Pseudomonadota > Alphaproteobacteria > Rhodobacterales > Rhodobacteraceae > Thermohalobaculum. Next base: position 14,387 of record JBCDAV010000004.1, read on the forward strand.
TTATGCGAACGAGGAACGTTACCTCGGCAGCGAAAGACTGTCTCCTGCAGCCGCAGCGGTTCTGTCTGCGGACGACGGCGGGCGCTCGGCCTGATTGACCCTTCGATTGTGCCTTCGGAGGCTCATCTGTGGACACGTTCCATGGCTAACGTGACCAACTTATGCAGATCGGCGTGAGCCATGGTTTGCGCAAACGACATGGAGAGATCGCTCAAGTGCCGTGAAATCGAATGCTCGGTCACATCGTTCAGATCATACAGACTCCAATATTCCTCGTTGTGCCGATCCTTGTAGAGTCCTGGTCCGCGCCAAGCCTTCGCCCTGAATTCGCCAAGCGACTTGAGGGCGTAATGATTTATCTGCGCCCAGGCGTGCGCGTCTTGACCAGCGGGCAATCTGAGCGCCGGCGACGCGTCTTGGTACAATCGCGTGTAGTAGAAACTCTCTGGGACCTCCTCGCCCGGACCATGCAACCATCGTTGGCTTCGCTCACGAAAGCTCGGTCTGAGCATCGGGCGATGCGTGTGCAGGCCCTCGATCGACCGAGACCACCGGAACAGAGTCTTCACCGGCTCGTGGAGTTGATGAACTGGCGGAGCGGTTTTTGTGAACCGTTCGATGACAGGAGCGCTCTCCCAATGCTTCAGACCGCTCGAGCCGAAGATCCGCCAGTGCACCGCATATCCGTTCGCGCGATCTCCGAACTTTCCGATCAGATCGTCCAGACGACCGTTGCCGGCGTGGATGTTCAGAAACTCGTCTGTATCGAGCCACATCACCCAGTCGTCATCATGCCATGGCGGCTCCTCGCCGATGCGAGACGCCGCGTGGAGTTGTGCGGAGACGCCATTGGGCACCGGGTTTCGAATGTGGGTAACCCAACCGATCCCAGACAGCGCGTCGAGTATTTCGGCGGTGTTGTCGGTGCAATCGTTCGTGCAGACGACGATCTCTTCGAACCCGATCAGTCGGTGATAGGCGACCCATTCGAGCACGTAGGGGGCCTCGTTCCGCATGCACGAGAACAGGAACTTCCGGGCCATTCACCAAAACCCGCCAAGGTGAAGGGCGAACCCCGCCGCGATGCCGCCTCCGACGAGCGTCAGCATGCCGGCACGCAAGACGAAGACGGCGATCAACGCCAGCCCGAAAAGCGCGATCTTGAGCCATTCGGGAGTAGCGAGGCCGTTGGGCATAAAGGCCGCCTCGGCGAGATAGACCGCGAGATTGGCGATAACGCCGACCACTGCCGCCGAGACGCCGTTCAGAAGGCGCCGGGCCAGCGGGATGGAGTAGAGCCGCTCGACCGCCGGTGCAAAGGCCAGGATCAACGCGAAGCTCGGGGCGAAGGTGTAGGCCGTTGCCAGGAGGGCTGTCGTCGCACCGGATGCGAACTCCGGCGCCGCGGACCAGCCCGCGAAGTAGCCTGCGTAGGTGTTCACTAGGATCAAAGGTCCGGGCGTCGCCTCGGCAATGGCGAGGCCGTTCAGCATCTCGGCTGGACTCAGCCAGGCGTAGGTCTCGACCGCCTGATCGGCGACGAAGGGCAGTACCGCATAGGCGCCGCCGAAGGTGACGAGCGCCGCCGTCGTGAACAAGGCCGCGACATCGTTGAACGGATCGCCGCCCAACGCGCTTCGGATGATGATGAACAACACGATCAGCAAGGCTGCGGCAATGCCGATGGTCGTGGCCGCGTGGCGCCAGGCGTTCCGGCCCGCGTCGGGAGCCGGGCCGGCCTGGTCGCCTGCGGGGAGCGCCAGCCCAGCGAGGGCAGCCATTGCGACGACCAACGGGAAGGGCAGGCCGAGAAAATAGAGCGCGACGAAGGCTGCGAGGGCGAGCGCGATATGGAGCGGGCCGGAAATCGCGCGCCCAGCTAGTTTGCGCATAGCGGCGAGAACGAGAGCGATTACAACGGGTTGTACGCCCGCAAAGATCGCCGCGACCCAGGGAACCTGCCCGTGCGCCGACGCGATCCAGGCAAGCAGGATCATCAGCGCCATGCCCGGAACCACGAAGGCGAAGCCTGCGAACAGGCCGCCCCACAGCCCGTGCAGACGCCAGCCGAGCCACGTCGCGAGTTGCTGCGCTTCCGGTCCGGGCAGCATCATCGAGAAGGCGAGGCCGCGGTCGAAACTCTCCGCCGGGACCCAGCCGCGGCGGGTCACGATCTCGTCCTGCATCAGCGCGATCTGCCCGGCCGGACCGCCGAACGAAAGCAAGCCGATCTTGGTCCAGACCGGCAAAGCCTCGGAAAATCGCGGCGTCATTGGCTGATGTCCTCGAGCGTTGCCCCCGCGGCCACGAGCGCCTCGTAACCGCCCGTCACATAGCAGGAATCGCGCCCGTGCAACATCAGCAAGGCGCAGGCAAATTGGCTCACTTCGTGGCCGTGAACGCAGAACACGATGAGCTTGCCGGCTGCACGGGTCAGCGGATCCAAGTGACTGAATTCAAACGGATCTCTGATGAGGGCGCCCCGGAGCCTTTTGCCGGAGGCAACGGCCGCAGGCGTCTTGCGCAGGTCGATCAGGGTCGCGCCGTCGTCTGCAAGTTCGAGGGCTTCAACGGCCGAAACGGCGGGCAGGTGAAAAGGTTCTTCAAGCATGGACCATCGCTCCCTTGCAGGGGTCGATGCGATGCTTGGGCCGGAGAGCCTGACAGCGGGAGACCGCGTTACCCCGCTGAGACCGGGTAGCATGTGGGTTGCTGCCGAGCAAGGATCTGGCGCTTCTCAATCCGGCAGTAAAGCCGCTGTTTGATTTAGCTTGATTTAACGTTGGCGCGAATTCGCCGGAAATGCCGTCGAGTTGCATGGAAATGCGCGCTCAGGGGGCAACGTGCGATGGTGTTGCGCCGACCTTAACGAGCTCGGTGCTGTCAAAACAGGCGTATGGCTCGCGTATGGCATCTGTATGGCTCGCGTATGGCTTCCGTACCTACGATTTGTCGCCCCGCGAAGGTTAACGGCACTGAGATGGACCGAGTGACGTTTCAATGTGCGTCCTAGATGCGGACGGTGCGGCGGCGCGCTGGTCCTGTCCATCTGATGCCTGTCGAGGTTGCAGTTCAAACCCGTGGGCGAACGCGAAGACAATCGTTGCGCAAAGTGAACAGCGTGACTTCGGGAACCACCCCCGTCGTCTCGCGAAACGCATATGAGCGGACGGCTTCGCAGCCTTCCCGGTCCGACGCGGGTCATCGACTTCAAGGGTGAGCCTCTGATTCTCCGCCCGCAGGAAATGGTTTCGGTCGACGCGCGAGCCGTTGCTGAGACCGTGGGATCTGCGGTTGTTCATCGCCACAAGATCAAGGGGAGATCTGGATGCGCCGTATGGGGTAATTTCAATTGGTGGGCCGGGCGCTTTGTCGTCACCGGAGGATGGTGAGAGCGGGGGTGAGATGCCGCCGTGAAGCGATGACCGAAAGACTGGGAGCGCCCGCACGCGCTCGGCGCTAACCCTCGTTTCTGCCGCCCGGCGCAAGGCGGAAGGCGCCGCACCGGTTTTAAGCGCGACCGCCAGAGAGCGGGCGCAGATTGCAGCCTTTGTCGCTTGCCTCTATCGCTACGGGGCGCAAGCGCTACCGTCAGGTTGAGTCTTTGTGCAAGCTTTGGACGCGCTCGTCACTCCGCCGCCATTTTCGCGCCTTGCAGCCAGCCCCAGACCCGCTGGGGCGTCGCGGGCATGTCGACCCGGTGCACGCCCTGATCCCAGACCGCATCCAGCACTGCGTTGGTGACGGCGGCGAGCGCTCCGACGGTGCCGGCTTCGCCGCACCCTTTCATGCCGATGTAGTTGGCGGTGGAGTAGACCGGCTCGGGTACGAAGGGCACCATCGGTACGTCGTCAGCGCGGGGCAGGGCGTAGTCCATGAAGGACGCCGAAAGCATCTGACCATCCTCGTCGTGGACCACGTGCTCGGTGATGGCCTGACCGATGCCCTGGACGACGCCGCCGTGGACCTGGCCCTCGGCCAGCATCGGGTTCATCAGCCGCCCGAAATCGTCGACGACGGAATACTTCACGCAGGCCGTCGCGCCGGTGTCGAGGTCGATCTCGACCTCGGCGATGTGACAGCCGTTGGGATAGGAGCGGCCGGGCAGTTCGCGCTCGGAGCGCTGCGACAGGAGATCGGTCAGGCCTCTCTCGCGGGCCCGAAGTGAGAGGGCCATCAGGTCGATCGTGCGGTCGGTCCCGGCGACGGCGAAGCGGCCGTTCTCCCAGACGAGGTCGGCGGCGGAGACCTCCAGTTCTTCCTCCGCCAGCGGGCGCATCTTCTCGACCAGATCCTCGACCGTGCCATTGATCGCGGTCGACTGTGTGGTGACCGAGCGGGAGCCGCCGGTGCCGCCGCCGAACGGGATCAGGTGGCTGTCGCCCTGTTTGACGCGGATCTTCTCGAAGGGGATGCCGGAGTGTTCATGCAGGATCTGCGTGTAGACGGTCTCGTGGCCCTGTCCGTTCGACTGGGTGCCGACGTGCAGTTCGACCATGCCGTCCTCGGCGAAGATGACCTCGGCGGATTCGTTGGGCGCGCCGAGAATGGACTCGATGTAGAAGCAGAGGCCGCGGCCTCGGAGTTTGCCATTGGCGGCGCTGGCGGCCTTGCGGGCCTCGAACCCGGCCCAGTCGGCTTCTGAAAGCCCGCGCGTCAGGACCTTGTCGAAATCACCGACGTCATAGTTCTCGCCGGTCGGCGTGGCGTAGGGGAACTGATCCGGTTTGATGAAGTTGATCCGGCGCAGCTCGTCCGGAGCGATGCCGAGCTCGCGCGCGGCGGTGTCCATGAAGCGTTCGATGGAATACTGCGCCTCTGGTCGGCCTGCGCCGCGGTAAGCGTCGGTCGGGATCGTGTTGGTGTAGACGCCCTTGGTGTTCATCCAGACGGTCTGGATGTCGTAGACACCCGTCAGCACACGGGAGTAGAGCTGCGACTGCATGATCACGCCAAAGGGCGAGTTGTAGCCGCCGAGGTTCGACAGCGCCTCGGTCTTGAACCCGGTGATGCGGTTGTTCTCGTCGAAACCCATGGTGAGCGTGGTGATGTTGTCGCGACCGGCGCAGTCGGACAGGATCGCCTCGCCGCGTTCGGAGATCCATTTGACCGGGCGCCCGAGCTGCATCGAGGCGTGACCGGCACAGAAGTATTCCGGGTAGTTGAAGTTCTTCATGCCGAAGGCGCCGCCGACATCGTGGATCTGGATGCGGCAGGTCTCCTTCGTCAGGCCGAGACGGCGGGCGAACTCCTCGCCCATGCGGTGGACGCCCTGGGCAGCGACGTGGAAGGTCATCAGCTCGCCGTCCCAGTCGGCTAGGCAGCCACGGGTCTCCATCGACACGACGTGGACGCGGTTGTTGACGGCCTCCATGGTGACGGTTCGGTGGGCGCTCGCGAGAGCGGTCTCCGTGGCGACCTTGTCGCCGATGCCCCAGTCGTAGCAGAGATTGCCGGGGGCCTCGTCGTGCAGTTGCGGGGCACCCTGGGCCATTGCGGCGTGCATGTCAGTGACGACGGGCAGCTCGTCATAGTCGATTTCGACCAATTCGGCAGCGTCCTTGGCCTGGGCGACGGTCTCAGCGACGATGCAGACGATCGGCTCGCCGACATAGCGCACGGTGCCGATCGAGAGCAGCGGGCGTTTCGGGGCGACCGAGGTCGAGCCGTCGACATTCGGCAGGGTGAGCTTGTCGAGGTCGTTGTCGATGGCATCGTCGAGGTATTCGCCGGTCATGACCATCAGAACGCCGGGGGCGGCCTCGGCGTCCTCGACGTTCACGGCGATGTTGGCGTGGGCGACGGCGGAGCGCACGAAGTAGGCGCGGGCCTCGCCCGGCAGCGAGATGTCCTCGACGTACTTGCCCTCGCCGCGCAGGAAGCGCGGGTCTTCGACGCGGCGAACGGGCTGGGAGATGCCAAACTTGGTCATGGGTACTCCTTCTGGCGAGGGTGGGGCGCGGCAACGAGCGGTCGCGGCGGATCTTGGGGGCAAGGCGCACCGTTCGGGTGCGCTGCAACATGCCTCTAGATATGGCATGGGGTCGGGGGATGTCTAGATCGGGTGCGTGGGCGCGTGCTTCGGATGCGGTTCGGAGAGGGCTGGTTTCCGATCCGTGATTTCTTGCCCGGTCAGATGTGCCAAGGGGCGAGGCCGATCATGTCGGACCGGCGGCGTCCGGCGCGTCGAACCTGCGCAGGAGATACCGGACGGTCTTGCCGCGATCGGGCAGGTGGGCCTCGCCCACTGTCTCAAAACCCTTCTTGGCGTGGAAATCGAGGGAGCCCTGGTTCACCGGCACCGTGTTCACCTCGCAGCAGACAATCGGATAGCCCTGCGCCCGGGCCATTGCGAAGACAGCTTCATAAAGCGCGCTTCCCGTGCCGCGCACGCCGGCCTCTGCGTCCACCGCGATCCGGTCGACGTAGACGAATTTCGGGAAGCGTTCGCGGAACCACAGGAAGTTCGGGCTGTCGTAGTCGCCGTCCTGCTCGAAGCAGGCCACGAAGCCCGAGCGCGGCGGGCGGACAAGCGTAACCCATGATGCGGCGATCAGGTCGGTCAGGCCCGCGGCATCCAGCGGCGACAGCAGATGCTCGTGGGTCTTGTTGAGCGGCAGGATCCAGGCGTGATCCTGGAGCGAGGCAGGGCGTATTTCGGTCATGCCGGGTCCAGGTAATCAGGAGTGGCGGTTGCCTTCTGATAGCGTCGCAGGTTCGGGCTGGAAACGGTGCATGGCAATAAATCGGCCTGCGGCTGGTGTGTTGACGAGGTTCGTTCACGGTGCTTTCCCGCGGTGCGCCCGTCTGACTCGGAGCCGTTGGTCTCAATTGAGGTGCGCGTCCGTTTCGTTTCAAGCGGCTGAGGCCAACGAGGTCGTTTCCATCAGAGCTGCGGCACTGTGACAACGGTCACAGCGCGCCCGCTGAGAATCATGCACTCTGTTCCGCAATCAGAAAACACCGGCCAGAGCGACAGGGCTCGACATGCGAACGCTTCTGAAAATCCTAGCGCTGACGGCAACGCTTGCCGCGCTCTCCGCATTACCGGCAGGGAGCGGCGCAACCGGTCAACTCGCGACGGAACCGAAGCTGCCGCTCGACGCGTTCGAAGTGACGGTGGATCGCAACCCGGCGCTCCTTTCGGTCGAGGCGGTTCGCTCGGAACTCGACCATGCGGATGTCACGATGCGGGTCGCGCACGCCGACTTCCCGGCGCCTGTATCGCTGACGCTGTCGCTTTGGGACGGCGAAGAACTGCGCTTCGCACTGCCCGGGGATTTCGAGACGCGGTACCGGGTGATACGCAGCGGGAACCTGATCCATGTCGGCGCTGAAGCCATAACGTTCCTCGACTCGGTCGTCGTTGATTGAAGTCGTACTCCAAAGCACCTGCGATCAGTCCATACTGTAGCCGAACCGGTCGAGCCATGGCCGCAACGCCTCGTTGACCCGCTTTTGTTCGGGTGCTGCGAGCTCCTCTTTCCAGCGTCCAGACGCGCCTGACTGGATGTGCCGGTCATTGATCAGCGTTACTTCGTCTTCGCGCATCTGCCGGGTCTTGGTGACATGCGTCACGACCTGCTCAGAGGTCTCGGAGAGCCCTTTCATCACGCTGCGGTGCCTGTCCATCGAGGTCGCGGCCTGCAACTGCACGGCCTCGCCTGGCTCAAGCGCGAACCCGAGGGCAATTGCGATGGCAGTAATGAGAGAGCCGGTATCCTTTCGCAGATCCTCGTAGCGGATTTTCAGAACCTTTGAGTCGCTGTCCCAGACCAGCGCGGCGTGCGCGAGATAGATCCCCATGGCATGCAGCGCACGATTGAGGTTGAGATCGTGCAGCCTCATCAATGAGACGAGGCAATCGCGCGGATCGCGGATGTTCCAGATGACGCGGGCATCGGTGCGATCCGACGCAGCGCGAAGGATTGCGTCGTCGATGAGGTGGGTGTGGACGATCAGAGCCGGCTCGGCGGGGTAAGTGCGGACGACTTGCAGAAATTCCGGCAGGTGCCTGCGTTCCTGGGGATTGTAGCGATCCCAGCGCAAGCCGCGACGCTCGACCATCAGGCGAGCGAGATTGCCCACGAGGACAGTCCCGGATCGCGGCAATCCACCGTTGATGATCAGCATCGTTTGCTGCGCGTCGTTGCTGGGCCCATCGCGGCGTCGAAGACCTGTCACTATTGCAAGGCGGATATGCAGAATGTGCTGCTTCCGCGCCGAGTACAATCACCATAACTGAGTGGCAGAGGCCGCCGTTCCCCCAATCTCCCCTTTCGGCGGCAATCGGCGGATCCGCAGTGCCCCCTCACAGTGGATCCGCCCTTCCCACCCTCCTGCGCATGGGTTAGGACGCCGCGGTGTCTACGATCTCCGACCTCACCCGTCCGATTGTGAAGCTGCGCCCGGGAAAGGGTGGCCGCTTGCGAAGCGGCGCGCCGTGGGTCTTTGCAGATGAAATCGCGATGGACCGGCGGACGCGCAAGCTCGCGCCGGGCACGCTGGTCGACTTGCGCGACGGCGAGGAGCGGCTCGGCCTCGCGGCATTCAATCCGGACAGTCAGATCTCCGCGCGCCTGCTCGGCGGCCCGGCGGAAGTTGCAGTCGATACAGGCTGGTTCGAGGAGAAGATCCGGCGGGCACTGCAGCTTCGGGAGCGGTTGTTCCCGGAGCCCTACTACCGCCTCGTTCACGCCGAGGCCGACGATCTGCCCGGCACGGTCATCGACCGGTTCGGCGATGCCGTCGTCATCCAGCCGAATGCGGCCTGGATCGACAGCCGGGTCGCTGATCTGACCGAAGCGATCCGGCGCGTGACCGATTGCAAGACGGTCGTCGTCAACGCGACTTCGCGCATCCGGAAGCTCGAGGGTCTGGATGACCGGATGGAAATCATCGGCGATGCCATGACGGCACCGATCGAGGTTCCGATGAACGGCGCGGTCTATCTCGCTGACCTGACGGGCGGACAGAAGACCGGGCTTTTCTACGATCAGCGGCCGAACCACGCGTTTTTTCAGAGCCTCGCCGAAGGGGCGCAGGTACTGGATGTGTTCAGTCATGTGGGCGGCTTCGGCCTCGCGGCAATGGCGGCCGGTGCCAAGCACGTCAGGGCCATCGACAGTTCCGCGCCTGCGCTCGATCTGGCGGCGGACGCAGCGGAACGGATGGGCGTTACTGATCGCTTCGAGACGGTTCGCTCGGACGCATTCGAGGCTTTGCAGAGCCTGCGTGGCGAGTCTTTCGACACGGTGGTTTGCGACCCGCCAGCTTTCGCGCCGAACAAGTCTGCGCTGTCGGCAGGATTGCGCGCTTATGAGCGGATTGCACGGCTGTCGGCAGCGGTGGTGAAGCCGGGCGGCTTCCTGGTGTTGTGCTCGTGCAGTCATGCGGCAGGCGTCGCCGAGTTCTACAAAGCCTGCACGGCGGGCATACGGCGAGCCGGGCGCAGCGCCGCGCTGCTGCATTCCGGTCGCGCAGGTCCCGACCATCCGGTCCATATCGGCCTGCCGGAGACGAGCTATCTCAAGGCGCTTTTCTTCCGTCTCGATGGGTGAGGGATCTACCGAGGGCGGCGGTGCGGCGCGCGTGTTCCTCGATGCCTGCGTGTTGTTCCCACCGCTGGTGAGGTCGATCCTGCTCAGCCTGGCCGAACGGGGTGTGTTCGAGCCGTTCTGGTCGCAGCGCGTGTTGGACGAGTGGCGCCTCTCGGTGGTCCGCAAGTACGGATTGTCCGTCGAAGCAGAGATCATGGCGGCACAGGACGCCATGATGACCCGGTTCGAGACTGCCATGGGCGAGGCGGATCCTGACTTCGAGGCGCTGATCGAACTGCCGGATCCTGCCGACGCCCATGTGCTGGCAGCAGCGCACGCCCTCGACGCAAAGGTTCTCCTGACGTTCAATCTGCGGGATTTCCCGCGCCGTGCTCTGGCCCGGACAGCGATCACCGTGCGCCATCCAGACGAGTTCCTGTGGGATCTGCTCAGCGGATCGCCGTCGCCGGTGGCGGCCGCAACGGCTGAAGCGCTCGCCGGGGCCGAGGTTCCGCCCGACCGAACACGGCAGGTTCTCAAGCGCGCGCGGTTGCCGCGCTTTGGCAAGGCACTGGTCGCGTATCAGGGAAATCCGGCCGATGGGGGACGCTGACCGGGCCTTCGGTCTGTCTAGTCGTTGCGGCGGTTCATCCAGGGGAGCGGCGCCACCGGTATGCCGTCCTCGTGCAGGTCCTTGGCGTCCTGCATGGTCGCCTCGCCCCAGATCGCGCGGGCATCGGACTCGCCGTCGTGGATCCGCCGCGCTTCCGAGGCAAAGTCCTGCCCAACATAGTCGGAGTTCTTCTCGATGTGCTGTCGGAGCTTGCGCAGCGCGAGTTCTGCCTGCGTCGCCGGTGCGGAGAGGTTCGGCTCGGGCGCCGGATCGCGGGAGGGGCCGTCTTTTTTCCGCGTTCCCGAGACGGCGGGCGCCATGATCGCCTTTTCGATCTCGCCGGTTCCGCAGATTGGGCAGACGACCTGACCGGCATCAGCCAGCTTGTCGTATGACGCGGAATCCTTGAACCACGACTCGAAGCCGTGATCGTTGGAGCACTTCAGTGAATATCGGATCATTGGCGTGCGTACCGCGGTCCCAGTTGCGTCGAGGTCTATATGACCATTGCATGACGTAATTCAAATGCGCCACTTGCAAGGCGATGTGTTAGTGTCGCGCCCTCAGAGCATCCCAAACACCGAAAGAAGTCGTTAACGTCGATGAAAGAAGCGATTTTTCCTGCCGTTGGAACGATCGCCGCCGGAGCCGTCGGTGGAGCGCTGGGCCTCGATCTGGTTTGGGTGCTGGGGATCGCGGCGGTCGGGGCGTGTGCCGGGGCGCTGGCGGCGCGATATCCGCAGGCGATTGGAGCCTCGGAAGGGGCTGGGGTGGCGTCCGACGCGCCGAATTCAAGCACTGACGAACCGCTGAAAACCGCGCACGGCCATCCGTTCGCGCTGGTGACGGCTGCGTTGGAATCCCTGCCGATCGGCGTGCTGGCAATCGGCCCGGAACAGACGATCCTGCACGCCAATGAACTGATGCGATGGATCTTCGGCCTGCCGGATCAGCCTGGCTATCCGATGGAGACGCTGCGGTCGACGAGGCTTCTGGAAGCCATCACGACGGTGACGAAAACCGGCGCGCCGGAGGCTTTCGAGATGGTGCTCACGCGCGGTGCGGACGTCTTCCTGAACGTCTACGTGCGCCCGGTCGATCCCGTGCAGAACGAAGGAATCTCGCTGATCGTTGCGGTCGAGGACGTGACGCAGGCCCGCCAGGCAAACGACGTGCATCGCGATTTTGTCGCTAATGCCAGCCACGAGTTGAAGACCCCACTGGCGGTGATATCGGGGCTCATCGAGACGCTGCAGGGACCGGCCCGCGACGATCCGGTGGGGACGGAGCGATTTCTCGGGCTGCTGGGTGCTCAGACGCGGCGGATGACGGGCCTGATCGACGATCTGATGTCGCTGAACCGGATCGAGATGAACGAGCGGGTGCTGCCGAGTGCGCCGCAAGAGCTGACGGCTGTTGTCCGCGAAGCGGTGGACGGCCTGCGCCCGGTTGCGGACGCGTCCGATGTCGAGCTTGTTCTCCAGGAGCTCCCGCGCTCGATAAACGTCATGGCCGATCGTGAGGAACTCTCGCAACTCTTCGCCAACCTCATCGACAACGCGATCAAATACGGTGGCATCGGAAAGGCAGTGCGGATCAAGTGGCGTCGGTCCGAAGATGACGGGCAGATCGGCGTGGCGATCGAGGATGAAGGACCCGGCATTCCTCGCGAGCACCTGCCGCGGCTGACCGAGCGGTTCTACCGGGTCGATATTGGCCGATCGCGGGAGAAAGGCGGGACGGGCCTTGGCCTCGCCATATGCAAGCACATCGTGAACCGGCATCGCGGGCGGCTGGAGATCGAGAGCACCATCGACGAGGGTTCGCGTTTCACGGTCTGGCTGCCGTATCGAGTTTCGGATGGCGTTCCCGAGAAGGGCGCGCCGCTACCGTTTGATGCGGTGCCGGGCGTCACCGTGTCAAAGCCTGCCTGATCGCCCGTGCGATTCCATAGAACCGTAAAATTAATAAACTAAATCAATATCTTAAAGTGTCATAAATCTTAGACAAAACAGTGACAAAAGGGTTGTCGCGCGAAGTTAGCGTCGCAGCACCACAAGACCTGTTTTGGGAGAAACACTGTGACCCTTCGGACCACTGCATTCTTCGCCGCTGTCGCGACCATCGCTATGGCTGGTAGCGCTCTCGCACGTGACCAGATTAAAGTCGTCGGTTCGTCGACTGTATTCCCGTTCTCGACCGCTGTCGCCGAGGCATTCGGCAAGTCGACCGGTAAGCCCACACCGGTCGTCGAGTCGACCGGTTCAGGCGGCGGCCTGAAGCTGTTCTGCTCGGGCGTTGGCACCGACACGCCTGACATCACCAACGCGTCGCGCCGCATGAAGGCCAAGGAGTTCAAACTCTGCGCGGCCAACGGCGTCACCGACATAATCGAGGTGGAAGTCGGCTTCGATGGGATTGTCGTTGCCAACGCCAAGGCGGCACCCGAGTTCAAGCTGACCCGCGAGATCCTGTTCAAGGCGCTGGCAAAGGGGCAGGGCGAGCCGACCATGTGGAACGAAATCGATCCGTCGCTGCCGGCGGCCAAGATCGAAGTTCTAGGCCCGCCGCCGTCGTCTGGCACACGTGATGCCTTCGAAGAACTGGCCATCCAGAAGGGCTGCCAGAAAGCGGGCAACGACAAGGCGACCTGCAAGAAAGCCGAGATCCGCGACGATGGCGCATGGGTCGATGCGGGCGAGAACGACAACCTGATCGTGTCCAAACTCGAGGCAAATCCGAATGCCTTGGGGGTGTTCGGCTTCTCGTTCCTAGATCAGAACGCCGACAGGCTGAAAGGTGCGCTGGTTGGCGGTGTCGAGCCGACATTCGACAACATCGCCGAGGGCGACTACCCGGTTTCGCGGTCACTCTACTTCTACATCAAGAAGGCGCATGTGGGCGTCGTCCCGGGCATCATGGAGTACGCTGGTGAGTTCGTTTCAGAAGACGCGTCCGGCGAAGATGGCTACCTGACGGAAAAGGGTCTGATCCCTCTTTCGGTCGACATCCACGAAGAAAACGCGTCGAAGGTGCTGTCGCAGTCGGTCATGGCAGACGCGGAAGGGCTCAAATGAACGGCGCTTGCGATGCGGGGACAGCACGTTCCCCGCACAACTTTCTGGCGATCGCTTGACTTTCAGATCGGCGACGCGGCCTCGGCCTGAACGGTTCGGCGTGGAGAGAGCATGCTGACGCTTGCTCTCTTTGGCATCCTGGGCATTGGGACTGTCGGCTATCTGGCCGCGCGACAGCGTGCGGTTTCCGCGTCCGGCGGCGCCACGGCCATTCTGCACTCGCGCCCCGGATATCATGGTCTCTACGTCCTGACTGTGACGGTGCTTGTCGGGCTTGGCGCTTTCGTCCTGATCAATGCGATCGGTGCGTGGTATGTCGGCTCGGCGCTGAGAGAGGCGCTTGCTGAGCTCGATCCGACGATTGCGGGTTTGCAGGCCGCCACGGTTCTTTCCGATGCACGGGCACTTGCCGTGGGTGGCGTGACCTCGGCGGTTGACCCGCTTCGCACGACCTTGTCCGAGACCTTCTCCAGTCTGGAGGCAACGAGGATCTGGGCTGTCACGATCGTGAGCGTCGGTGCGGCGCTCGCGGCAATGCTGCGCTCGCTCCGGCGGGTTTCGACTGGGTTCCGGGCGCGCAACAAGGCCGAGACGATCTTCCGCACCATCCTGTGGTCGACGGCGGCGGTTGCCGTTGTCACCACGGTGATGATCTTCCTCGCGCTGATCGGCGAGACGCTGAACTTCTTCACCGGCGTGCTGGACTGGCGCATCGACAAGTTTCTGTTCGGGCTGACATGGAGCCCGCTTTCGGGCGTTCACACAGGCGAAATGTCGGCGGATAAGGTCGGCGCGGTGCCGCTCTTCCTCGGCACCCTGATGATCACCGTGATCGCGATGCTCGTCGCGATCCCGATTGGACTTTTCGCTGCGATCTACCTCTCGGAGTTCGCGACGCCCCGGATTCGGTCCTGGGCCAAGCCGATGCTGGAGATCCTGGCCGGCATCCCGACGGTGGTCTACGGCTTCTTCGCGGCGACGACGGTGGCGCCTTTCATGGTCGGCTTCGGCGCTTCGCTGGGAATCCCGGTCGAGGCGGAAAGCGCGCTCGCCGCTGGTGTCGTCATGGGCATCATGATCATCCCGTTCATCTCGTCGCTCTCGGACGATGTGATCAACGCCGTGCCGCAATCGCTGCGCGACGGGTCCTACGGGCTGGGCGCGACGAAAGCCGAGACGGTGATGAAGGTCGTGCTGCCGGCGGCTCTGCCCGGCATCGTGTCGGCCGGGCTGCTCGGGATCTCGCGCGCCGTCGGCGAGACCATGATCGTGGTCATGGCGGTCGGGCAATCGGCGAACCTGACCTTCAATCCGCTGGACAAGGTTACGACCGTCACAGTGCAGATCACCATGCTGATCCTCGGTGACACCGAAGCCGAGACGGCTGCCGGCCCCGCCTACGCGCTCGGCTTTGCGCTGTTCGCAGCGACCCTGAGCCTGAACCTCGTCGCATTGCGGGTCGTCCGCAAGTATCGCCAGAAATACGATTGAGGGCGGGGCGATGACCGACACGACTAACCCGCCTGCCTTCGACATGACCGAGCTTTCCGCGAAGCACACATCGCAGGAGGCCGAGGCCCGAACGAAACGACGGCACTGGGCAGAGTTGCGCCTGAAAGCCTACGGAATAATCGCGATCCTGCTGGCCGCCATGGCCCTTGTCGTCTTGATCTACACAATCATCGCCAAGACGCTCTCGGTCACAACCGAGCACTATCTCTCGCTGACCATCCCGATCGAGCTTTCGGACCGGCAAAGAGCCGTGCTGACCGATGAGGATCCGAACACGAACGCCGATCTGAAGAAGCTGATCTTCAAGGCCATGGGCGAAGAACTCGACGCGCCGCACAAGGGGCGCAAGTCGCGGCCGCTGAAGGCGCTGATCTCGACCTATGAAGGGTTCGAACTGGGCGCGATCGTCGGCGGCAATCTCGATCTGGTCGGTCAGGACTACCGGTTCGAGGCGTTGCTGGACGACAATCTGCAACTCTACATGAAGGGCGAGTTCGGCGATCTCGAGGACGCCGGGACAACTGGCGCGATCACCATCGAAGAGGGCGAGAGCGACGATGAGGTCGTGCTGATCTCTACCGGCGATGCCTTCTCGGCCGCAATGCGGGCGATGCGCGAGGACCGTGCAGCCGAGGAGAGAAACCTGCGGCGCTCGGCGCGCGATCAGGAACGCGCATTCAACGAGACCCGGGATAAGCTCGCCGAGACGACGGATGCCGAAGAACGGGCACGGCTGGAGCAACTACTCGAAGGATTCGGTCAACAGCGCGACGAGATCTTCGCACGTGCCGACGCCGCGTTGCGCGAGGCGACCGACGAGGGGACTGTCTTCACACTTCGTGCGGATGATCCATCGGTCTTCGTCCGGGCGAATGGCGGGTGGATAAAAGCAACGGAACTATCGCCCGGACGTGTCATCGGCACGGTGATGAACCCGCTTGATACGCTGGGTCAGGTGGCCGACGGCGCGTGGCGCGGATTGCTGATGTCGTCGCCGGAAGCGGAGCGCAAGATCACCGATCGCCAGATCCTGTGGATGGAGGATTTCAAACGCGAAAATCGCATCGTCACGCGCTTCAACGAGCGGGTTCTTCTTAGCTCTGACAGCGCGCAGGCGGAACTCGCCGGGATCTGGGGTGCGTTGATCGGCTCGTTCTGGACGATGGTCGTGACGTTCGCGCTTGCGTTCCCGATCGGTGTTATGGCGTCGATCTATCTTGAGGAGTTCGCGCCGAAGAACAGGCTGACGGATTTCATCGAGGTGAACATCAATAACCTCGCTGCGGTTCCGTCGATCGTTTTCGGTCTGCTCGGGCTGACTATCCTGCTGTCCGGTGTGAAGCTGTTCGGTGTGGATCTGTTCGACGGGCTCCTGAAGGCGTTTGCCGAGGACCCGCGGTCGACGCCGCTCGCGGGCGGTGTAGTGCTCGCACTGATGTCGCTGCCGACGATCATCATAGCGTCACGGGCCTCGATCAAGGCCGTGCCGCCGTCGATCCGGGACGCAGCGCTGGGCCTCGGTGCATCGCGGCTCCAGACATCGACGCACCACGTGCTGCCGCTCGCGATGCCGGGGATCCTGACGGGTTCGATCATCGCGATGGCGCAGGCGCTGGGAGAGACCGCGCCGCTGATCATCATCGGCATGAACAGTTTTATCCAGGATCCGCCGGGCGGACCGCTGGACAAGGCGAACGTGCTACCGTCGCTGATCTACCTCTGGAACAACAATTCCGAGCGCCTGTTCGACGGCAAGACCGCTGTCGCAATCTCGGTGCTTCTGATATTCCTCATCCTCATGAACGCGCTTGCCGTTGTGCTACGCAAACGCTTTGAAAGGCGCTGGTAATGCTGGATTCCGGAGCGACAATGGCCGCCGACTTCAAAATCACCGCGAGCACGGTCAACGTCCACTACGGCGATGTGCACGCGATCAAGGACGTCACCGTGAACATCGAGCCAAACGCCGTCACGGCGTTCATCGGCCCGTCCGGCTGCGGAAAGTCGACCTTCCTGCGCTGCCTGAACCGGATGAACGACACGATCGACATTTGCCGGGTCTCGGGCGAGATCCTGCTGGACGGCAATGACATCTACGCGCGATCGGTCGATCCGGTGAACCTGCGGGCGCGCGTCGGCATGGTGTTCCAGAAGCCGAACCCGTTCCCGAAATCGATCTATGACAACGTGGCCTATGGCCCGCGCATTCATGGTCTGGCGCGGGACAAGGCGGAGCTCGACCAGATCGTCGAGCAATCGCTGCGCCGCGCGGCCCTCTGGGACGAGGCGAAGGACCGCCTCGATCAGCCGGGCACCGGGCTGTCCGGCGGACAGCAGCAGCGCCTTTGCATTGCACGGGCGGTGGCGACGGCGCCGGAGGTCCTGTTGATGGACGAGCCATGCTCGGCGCTCGACCCGATCGCCACGGCGCAGATCGAGGAATTGATCGACGAGTTGCGCGCGAGTTACTCGGTCGTCATCGTCACGCACTCAATGCAGCAGGCAGCACGTGTCAGCCAGAAGACCGCGTTCTTTCATCTCGGCCATCTCCTGGAGTTCGGCGAGACCTCGAAGATCTTCACGAACCCCGACCACGAAAAGACCCAGCAATATATCACCGGCCGGTTCGGCTAACACGGGACCCAGTTTCACCCATGCGCCCCAAGCACATCGTCACCGCATTCGACGCCGACCTCAGAGCGATCTCCGCCCGGATCTCGGAAATGGGCGGTCTGGCGGAAGAGCAGCTCGGCTCGTCGATCGAGGCTCTGCGCGAGCGGGATTCGGAGCTTGCCGAGGAAATCATCCGGTCGGACAAGCGGCTCGACAGTATGGAAGTTCAGCTCGAACAGAGCGCCATCGAGGTGATGGCGCTGCGCCAGCCGATGGCGGACGATCTGCGCGAAGTCGTCGCCGCGCTCAAGATTGCCTCGACGCTGGAGCGGATCGGCGACCTGGCGAAGAACATCGCAAAGCGCACGCTGGTCCTGAACCAGAGCGAGCCATTGCGTGTCATCAGCTCGGTGACGCGGCTCGGCAAGCAGGTGCAGACGCTCGTGGCAGAGGCGCTGGATGCCTACACCGTGCGCGACACGGCGCTGGCGGTCGCGGTCTGGAAACGCGATGTCGAGATCGACGAGATGCACAATTCGATCTTCCGCGAGCTGACGACCTACATGATGGAGGACCCGCGCACGATCGGCCACTGCTCGCAGCTGCTCTTCGTCGTGAAGAATCTCGAACGTATCGGTGACCACACAACGTTCATCGCGGAAATGACTTATTTCGTAAGCGAGGGTCGGCCGCTCAGCGACGATCGCCCCAAAAGCAACGACTGGGACGAACTGCAGGGCGATAGCGGCGAGGGCTAGGGGGACTCGGATGGGCGCGCAGATCCTGATCGTTGAAGACGAAGAGGCCCTGTCCGAGCTTCTAGAATACAACCTGTCGAGCGAGGGCTTCGCGGTCAGGACCTCGCCGCGCGGCGACGACGCGATGATCGTGATCGACGAGGACAAGCCGGATCTGCTGCTGCTGGACTGGATGCTGCCGGGCCTGTCGGGGATCGAGATCTGCCGCCGTGTCCGTGCGCGTTCGGAGACCCGCGACATGCCAATCATCATGATGACCGCGCGCGGCGAGGAGGCGGATCGCATCCGCGGTCTGGACACCGGGGCGGACGATTATCTGACCAAGCCGTTTTCGATCCCGGAACTGACGGCGCGTGTGCGCGCATTGCTGCGACGGTCGCGCCCGACGATCGCCTCGGAGATGGCGACGTTCGGCGACCTCACGCTTGACCGCGAAACCCGCAGGGTTCATCGGGCGGGCAGAGAAATACATCTCGGCCCGACCGAATTCCGGCTGCTCGACTGCCTGATGCAGCGGCCCGGCCGCGTTTACGGCCGGGAACAGTTGCTCGATCTGGTCTGGGGGCGCGACGTCTATGTCGAAGTGCGCACCGTCGACGTTCATGTCGGCCGCTTGCGCAAGGCTCTGAACGGGCGCGGCCAGCGTGATCCGATCCGTACGGTCCGGGCGGCGGGATACGCGCTGGACGAGACCTATCCAGGCTGAGCCGGCGCATCCGAAATCCCGGCCTTTGCGTCAGAAGCGCAATCTCGTAGAATTTCCTACGGGGGCTTCCGGAAGTCGGGACGCGCGATGTCAGAGAAGTTCAGTGTGAGACGGATTGTCTTGGTCGCGGCCTTTGCCGCGCTTGCGGCTTGTGCCCAGCAGCAAAGCGGCACGGCGCCATCGACTGCATCGACCGGGGCGGAGCGCGCGCAGGCGCCGCAGACCGTTCAGCGCCGCCCGGCCTCCGAGCAGAAAATCGGTGACGAGAACCATCCGAAGATCGTCAAGAAGTACGGCGGCGTCTACGAGAATGCCAAGCTCGGCAACTACGTGGACGGTCTGGGCCGCAAGCTCGCGGCAGTCTCCGAGCAACCGCTGGACAAGTGGACGTTCACGGTTCTGGACAGTCCTACAGTCAATGCCTTCGCTCTGCCCGGTGGCTACGTTTACATCACCCGTGGGCTCGCGGCTCTGGCGAACAGCGAGGCCGAGCTTGCGGGCGTGGTCGGGCACGAGATCGGCCATGTCACGGCCGGGCACAGTGCGCTTCGGCAGGATCGGAACCTGATCGCGACCGGTGCGCTCCTCGGCGCACAGATCCTCGGCGCGATCGCCGGTGTGAGCCCGGATATCCTTCGGGCGGGAACGCAACTGGGCTCGGTCGTGGCGGGCGGCGTTCTGGCGAGCTATTCGCGGTCGGACGAGTTGGACGCGGACGCGCTGGGCATTCGCTACATTGCACGCGCCGGATACGATCCCTATGCGCAGGCCGACTTCCTCGAGAGCATGACGGCCTCGGCAACGCTGGACGCCCGGTTGGCGGGAAAGAGTTACAATCCGAACGAGACGGACTTTTTCGCGTCGCACCCGGCGACCGGACCGCGCACGCGGCAGGCCGTGGACACGGCCCGCGCCTCCGGGCAACAGATGCCGGTCGGTGCGAACCGGAACCGTGACCGGTTTCTCGACGTGATCGAAGGTCTCACCTTCGGCGAGTCGGCGGCGCAGGGTTTCGTGCGCGGCACCAGCTTCACCCACCCGGAGTTGCGCTTCGCATTCAGCACGCCTGACGGTTTTCGAATTAAGAACGCGCCGAGCGCCGTTACGGGGTTCGGCCCGAGCAACTCACGGTTCATCATGGACGGTGCGCGCAATCCTCAGGGGTCGTTGACCGAATACATCGCGCGCAACTGGGTTCCGGGAATCTCGAAGACCTATCCGACGGGCCGGGTGCAGAACCTCCAGCCGCGCGAGATCAACGGGTTGCAGGCGGCGAGCGCGACCGTGCCGTTGAAGATCAACGGGAAGTCCTTTCAGGCTCTGCTGGTCGCGATTCGGATGGATGACAAGCTTTATCGTCTGACCGGGCTTGCGCCGTCCGGGACGGGCCTGCTGCCGTCGATGGACGAGGCTGCCCAGACCTTCCGCAAACTGTCTGCTCGGGAAGCACGGTCATTGCGCGCAGCACGCGTCGAGGTCGTGACCGTCGGGCGCCGGGACAGCGTTGCCAGCCTCGCTCGCCGGATGAACGTCGACAGGCTTCAGGAGGAGCGGTTCCGCGTGCTGAACGGTCTGAAATCCGGCGAGACCGTTCGTGCAGGTCAGCGCGTCAAGATCATCCGGTGACCGCATGCGCGGGCCGGAGCCCGAGCGACACATCCACGATGGAGCGAAGTGCGGTGCGGGCGATGTCCTCGAAGCATTCGTCGGTCCAGCAGAGCGAATGCGGGGTCAGGATGACGTTGTCCATGCCGATCAGGGGGCTGTCCGAGGCCAGAGGTTCCTGCTCGGTGACGTCCAGCGCGGCGGAGGCGATCTCCCCGCGTTGAAGTGCGTCGACGAGTGCGGCCTCGTCGTGGATCGGGCCCCGCGCGACATTGATGAAGCTGGCGCCGGGTTTCATGGCGGCGAAGGCGTCTGCATTCATCAGATGACGCGTCTCGTCGTTCAGTGGACACGCGGCGACCACGAAATCGGCCTGCGCGAGCAGATCGGCAAGACTTACCGCGTTTGCACCAAGACCCTCGAGGGCCCGGCGCTCGACATACGGGTCCGTCGCGAGCACTGCTTTGAAGAACGGGCGCGCGAGCGGGATCAGTTCCTGCCCGATGCCGCCCGCGCCGATCAGGCCGAGCGTGCGGCCGCGCAGGCCCGTACCCATGAAGTCGGTGCGGTCGTTCCAGCGATCGGAGCGGACCAGCTGGTCTTTGTCGATGAGCCTGCCCGAGAGCGCGAAAATCAATGTCAACGCGGCAACGGCCACCGGGCGGCGAATGGCTTGCGGCGTGTTCGTGACAGCGATGCCGCGCGCGCTACAGGCATCGACATCGACTGTATCGAAGCCCACGCCGTTGCGCGCGATGATCTTCACGCGGCAATCCTCGCGGCCAATACTCTCGGCGGCGACGCGCGGCAGGTTGACGTGCAGCCCGTCGTATCGCGCCGCGATCTCCGGGGTGATCTCGGTGACGTCTTCGGGCAGCCATTCCCATTCGATTTGCGGGTTTCGCGACAATTCCTCGAAGGCGGCCGGATTGAACGCGGGCGTTCCGTCGCTCTTCAGAAGGTCCCGGGTCGACGCGATCCGGAAGGCCATCAGAGCTCGCGGATTTCGTCGATGAAGCCGCCGACTGCGTTGCCGAGCAGTGCCTGATCGGGACCGACGGCGAGCATGTTGAACCCGTACCCGGCATATTCGCGCGCCCAGTCCATGTTCGCGGCCATGAAGCCCAGACCCTTGTTGTGTGTTCGCGCGGCCCGTACGACGCGACCCAGCGCATCGAGATATCGCCGGCTCTGGAAACCGCCCGGCGCGCCGAGAAAATTCGTGAGGTCGAAATGGCCGACCCAGAGAACGTCGATGCCATCGACCTCGGCGATATCCTCGACCGCTTCGAGCCCGCGCTCGGTCTCGATCTGCGCAATCACCAGCGTTTCCTGGTTCGCGTGGCGGATCTTCTCGTCCGGATAACCCGGGGTGTAGTCGTCATGGGCGAAACCGAAGGCCGCGCCGCGCCGCCCCACGGGGGGATATCTGGTCGCCTCGGCGATGGCTTTCGCCTGATCGGGGCTGTCGACCATCGGCACCATCACGCCGCTGAGGCCGACATCGAGCGCGCGGGCGAGGAAATGGTATTCGCCCCGCGGCACCCGGACCATCGGGGTGATCGGCAGGCCCCGGCAGTAGCTGACCTGATCGCGCAGGGTCTCGAAGCCGATGCCGGTGTGCTCCATGTCGTAGATCAGGTATTCGCACCCGGCCGCCGACATGATCTGCGGCAGGCCGGGGCTGAAGAATTCGAACACCATGGCGCCGAGCACGCGCTCGCTTTGCATCACCCGTTCCCGGATATTCGTCATCTTGGCCCTCACCTCTCGTCGCGGCGAGGGTTGCATGACGCCGGTGCCGGCCGCAAGCCTACCCTTTGGCGTCGATCCGGCAGGTGAAGCAGTTGTTCTCGGACGACCGCGCATGGACATAGGCCACCCGTTGGTCGGCGAGCATGTCCGCGGCCTCGTTCGCGATGTCGTCGCGGTGGACGATCCGGCCGAGCCCGTAGACAATCCGGTTGTCGGGCGAATATCCTTTGAGCAGGCGGGCCTCGGGCGACTGTGCCAGAACGGGCGGCATCTCATCGCCGTCCCACCGCTCGCACGCGTCTGCACAAAGGAAGATGGGTCCGAGTTCTGCGTAGGGCTGCAGGCTGTCGAACGGCCGATATGCAAGCGTAAGGTAGGGTTTGCCCTGCGGGATGTACTTTAGGCAGTGGCGGCACGGATATCCGGACCCGGGTGAGATCGCACGCTCCGGCGGCTGACCGTTCGCGTCGGGTGCGCCGCTGCGAAAGGCGGCCGCTTCTTCAGTTGGGATGGCGTTGGCAATGACCTTGGGCATTCCGGATCTCCTTTTGCTGGTCTCGCGTGAGGATGTCGCCGGGCGCTGGCTCCTTCCACCCGGATCCTGCGGCGAACCCTCTGCGTCAGAAGAAACTCTGCGGATCGATATCGATCACCACGCGCACGGCAGACGGTATCTTCACGCTGTCGCGCCAGCGCTTGAGGAGAGGTTGAACGGCTATGCCTTTCGGGGCCTTTGCGAGCAGGCGAACCCGGCTGCGTCCGCGCAGGCGCGCGAACGGGGCGGGGGCCGGGCCGAAAACGTCCACCCCTGCTTTCATCAACGGACCTGACGCGCGGCCGAGCTCGTTAGCGACCGACCAGACCTGCGCGTCGTCTGGGCCCGAGACGATGATTCCGGCCATGCGTCCGTAGGGCGGCACACCCGCATCGTTGCGCAGGTACGCCTCCTGCCGCCAGAACGCCTCGGCATCGCCCGAGACGATGGCCCGCAACACGCCGTGATCGGGCTTTACGGTCTGGATCATAGCCGTGCCCTTGCGATCGGCGCGCCCGGCCCGTCCTGCAACCTGATGCAGGATCTGGAAGGTCTTCTCGGCGGCGCGCAGATCGCCGCCCTGCAGGCCCATGTCTGCATCGATCACGCCAACGAGCGTGAGTTTCGGGAAGTTATGACCCTTGGCGATCATTTGGGTGCCGATGATGATGTCGGCACCGCCCGCGGCGATGCGCATGATGCGTTCCTTGAGCTGGGCCGTCGAGCTCACGAGATCCGAGGACAGCACTTCGATCCGTGCCTCCGGGAAGATCGCGGCGGCCTCCTCGGCGAGCCGCTCGACGCCCGGGCCGCAGATCGAGAGGCGGTCGTCGCGGCCGCATTCCGGGCAGGCGCGCGGAATTCTCTCGACATGGCCGCACTGGTGGCAGAGCAACTCGTTGCGGAAGCGGTGCGTCACCATCCAGGCATCGCAGTGCGGGCAGCCGAACTGGAACCCGCAGCCGCGGCAGAGGGTCAGCGGCGCGTAGCCCCTCCGGTTCAGGAACAGCATCACCTGCTCGCCCGCCGCAAGGCGCGCCCGGGCGGCATCCACAACGGGCTCGGTGATCCAGCGGTCGCGCCCGGGATTGTGCTCGCGCATCGAGATCAGCTTGATGTCCGGCAGGACCGCCGCGCCGAAGCGTTCCGGCAGGTCGATGCGACCGTATTTCCCTGCCTCGGCATTGGCCCAGGTTTCCAGTGACGGCGTGGCCGACGCCAGAATCGCCGTCGCCCCTTCGATCGAGGCGCGCAGGATCGCCATGTCGCGGGCGTGGTAGAGAACCTGATCTTCCTGCTTATAGCTGCCTTCGTGTTCCTCATCGATGACGATCAGGCCGAGGTTGCGGTACGGCAGGAACAGGGCGGAGCGTGCGCCGACGAAGAGTTGTCCTGTACCGCGCGCGGCGGCCTGCCAGCAGCGTCGTCGCTCGGCCCCGGTCACGCCGTGGTGCCACTCGGCCGGGCGGGCATCGAAGCGGGCCTCGACGCGGTCGAGAAATCCCGGTGTCAGAGCCACTTCAGGCAGCAGCACCAACGCCTGACGCCCGGAGGCAACGCAGGCGGCGGCGGCCTCGAGATAGACCTCGGTCTTGCCGGATCCGGTGACACCGTAGAGCAGCGTCGCCGAATAGCCGCCATTGCCGACCGCAGTGCGCAACGTGTCGCCTGCAGCCCCCTGATCCGCGGACAGATGAGTGCCGGGCGTGAGCTGCTGCAGCGGGGGATAGGGCGCATCGGCGGCGATCTCGACGCGCGCAAGTGTCCCCTGATCCGCCAACCCCTTGACCACGGCAGAGGACACGCCCGCCTCGCGCGCCAGATCCGTCCCGCTCAATCCCACGCCCGCCGTTTCCAACACGTCGAGCACCCGCTGGCGGGCTCCGGTCATCCGCGCCGGCGCCTCGCCGCCGCGCCGAAATATGACTCTGGACTTCGGCGGTTCGCCCAGTTCCGGGACTCGCGTCGCAAGCCGCAGCATCATCCCCGGCGGCGTCATCGTGTACTCGGATGCCCGGTCGAGAAAGCGCCGCATCTCCGCGCGCATCGGCGGTACGTCGAGCCGGGCCGAGACAGGTTTCAGCCGCGCGGCCTCGACCTGCCCTTCGCCCGGTCCCCAGACGACGCCGACCACGCGCTTGGCGCCCAACTCGACCAGAACGAAGTCGCCGGGCGTCAGATCGAGGCCCTCCGGAACCGCGTAATCCAGCGGTCCGTCCAGTGGCATCGGCAGCAGAACGGCAACCGCTGGAACGCCGCCGAACAGGTCGCTCATTTGGCTGGCACCGCCCGACCGCCTCGGGTAGTGTCCGCGCAAGTCACGCGCCTTATCCGGGGGAGACGGGCCATGAAATTCTTTGTCGATACCGCCGAGATCGACGAGATCAGGGATCTCGCCGCCACGGGCATGGTGGACGGGGTCACGACCAACCCGTCGCTGATCCTCAAGTCGGGGCGCGATATCCTTGAGGTGACGCGCGAGATCTGCGCCGCCGTCGACGGACCGGTGAGCGCCGAGGTGACTGCGCTTGAAGCGGACGCGATGATCGCCGAGGGCCGCGAACTTGCCCAGATCGCACCGAACATCGCCGTCAAGGTGCCGCTGACATGGGATGGTCTGAAGGCCTGCAAGACGCTGACCGGCGAAGGCAACATGGTCAACGTGACGCTCTGCTTTTCCGCCAACCAGGCCCTGCTGGCCGCCAAGGCAGGTGCGACGTTTATCTCGCCCTTCATCGGGCGGCTCGACGACATGGGTCTGGACGGTATGGAACTGATCGCGGACATCCGGCAGATCTATGACAACTACCACTTCCAGACGCAAATCCTCGCGGCATCGATCCGCACGGTGAACCATGTCTCCGACTGCGCGAAGATCGGTGCAGATGTGGCGACGGTGCCGCCGGGCGTGTTGAAGAAACTGGCGGGCCATCCGCTGACGGATGCCGGTTTGAAGGCCTTCCTCGACGACTGGGCCAAGACCGGCCAGACGATCCTGAAGGGCTGACGGGGCATGGAGACCGTCTCGCTATCCTCGGACGACCGCGATCTGATCCGCTCATTGATCATCGCCGATCCGGCGCTGGTGCTGGACGACGATCAGGTGATGGAGCGTCTTGTCGGCGAGAAGAACGGCAGCCGGCAGGTCGTCGACCTGCGCGACCGGCTGGTCGAGCGGCTGGAGCAGCGGCTGGACAAGCTGATGACGCAACAGCGCTCGATCATCGCGGCCGCCTACGAGAACGTCGCTGGGACCAATCAGGTTCATCGCGCGGTTTTGGCTTTGCTGGAACCGTCTGAACTGCCCGCGTTTCTGAAGCGCCTCACGATGGACGTTCCGGCGATGCTTGGGTTGGAGGAAGCGCGCCTCTGCCTCGAGGCCGATGTCACCGAGACCGGGCCTGCCGAGGAGTTCGGCGACGAACTGCACGGTCGGGTGATGATGATGCCCGAGGGCATGGTGGACGGCTACGCTGCGTTGGACGGGACGCAATCCGGCGGAGTTATCCTGCGCGCCGCCGGTGCGGAGGCCGAACTGATCTTCGGCGAGGCCAATCCGGTGCAGTCCGAAGCGCTGATGCTGCTGGATATCGCGGGCGCGCCCTCGATGCTGGTGTTCGGCTCATCCGACCCGAAGAAGTTCGACCCGACACACGGCACGGACCTGCTGACCTTCCTGTCCGGTGTGATCGAGCGCCTGCTGACCCAGCGGCTGGCCGATCCCGAGGGCTGATGGCCCTCGTCCGAGCTTTAGCTGCTGACCAGCGGGGGTGACGCCGCAGACCGTGACGCTGATTGTTCGACACAGGAAACGCTCTCGCTCGGGGGATTGTTTGTTTGGCGGAGCCGTGAGGCAAAGTACTGTCGTGGGCGGTGCTGCGCGCGTTGACTCCAGGCCGCTGGCATCGTGGATAGGCGAGCGCCGCTTGAAAGACGGCGACCTCGACCGCAACATGAAGTGCTTTATAGAATACGGGACCACGGTGCATGACGTCGACTTTGCCATCTGAAGGCGCGATGGACCTGCTGACCCGGTTTCTCGATCAGCTCGTGTCGGTGCGCGGGCGGTCGGCCAAGACGGTCGAGGCGTACCGGCGCGATGTGGCGGGGTATCTGGGATTTCTCGGAGAGCATCTCGGCGGCGCGGTCGGACAAAGCGCATTGGGCGCGGTTTCGGTCGCGGATCTGCGCGCGTGGATGGCGTCGCGGCGGCGGACGGGACTTTCGGGGCGGTCGCTGGCACGGGAACTTTCCGCCGTGCGGTCCTTCTATGACTGGCTCGATCTGGCGGAAGGCATATCCTGCCCGGCGATCCACGCGGTGCGTTCACCCAAAGTGGCGCAACGTCTTCCGCGTCCGCTGAGCGTGCCCGATGCTGAAAAGGTCGTGCAAGCTACCGGATTTCACATTGAACCCTGGATCGCGGCGCGGGACACAGCGGCTCTGACCCTGATCTGGGGCTCGGGTCTGCGCATCTCGGAAGCTCTTGGGCTGGACCGGTCGGTCGCGCCGCTTGGCGATGTGATCCGTGTGCGCGGGAAGGGCAATAAGGAACGTGACGTTCCGGTCCTGCCTGCGGCGCGGCAGGCGGTGAGCGACTATCTTGCCATCTGCCCACATGTCGACGTGCCCGGACAGGCGCTGTTTCTTGGTGCGCGCGGCGGACGCCTGAACCAGAGCGTGCTGCAGAAGGCGATGCGCACGGCGCGGCAGGCGCTCGGGCTGCCGGCATCAGCGAAGCCGCATGCGTTGCGGCACAGCTTTGCGACGCACCTGTTGCAGTCGGGCGGAGACCTACGATCGATTCAGGAGCTGCTCGGCCACGCCTCCCTCAGCACGACGCAGGTCTACACCGGCGTCGACCAGGCGCGCCTGCTGGATGTCTACGAGGCGGCACACCGGCCTGATCGACGCTCCCGCTCCGTGGAAAGCTGAGTCCGCCTTTGGTTGCGAATCCGCCAATATCCCTGCAAGATTAATGAGGCTCCGAGGAGTTGGTCTACGCGGCCGGGTCCGATCGGTTCATTGATGCGCCAGTCGAGGGGAGTGGCAAGTCATGCAGAGGTTCAAATCGTTCGCGCTCGGTACGGCACCGGTCCTTTGTGCGGCAGCTTTCGTTGCTGTCGCTCAGCCGGCCTCGGCCGATTATCCCGGAGAGCTCTGGTCGGTCGAAAGCGTGCAGATCCGCACCGGGCAATCGGCGGCTGGTCTGACACCCGGGCTCCGGTCTGGCCTGCGGCAGGCCAACGAGGTCTACTTTTTCGGCGAACGGCCCGTGCGCATGATCGTTGGTTCGGCGGACGAGACCGGGGCCTCGGTGAAGATTGCGATCGAGGATATCACGACAGGCGCCCTGCTCGCGCGAAGCCCGGCGATCGATGCGGGCGGGGGCGCGGATATGATCCGGCATTCGGCGCTGGCGTGGATGGAAGGCCTGACCTGTGGGGGCAGCGGTTGCGCGGGCGCGCCCGAGGCAACGGTTGAGGTCCGGGTCGCGGCGGTTGCGCCGACGACGACCAAGCCCGTCTCGACTGTTATTGCGATTGCAAAGACCGATGAGGATCTCGCGGTCTCGAAGTCGCTGGTACAACCCGCAACCGTCGATGAAGGTGCTCTCGTAGTTGCAGGAATTCCGGTCCCGACCAGCAGACCCGGAACGACCGACGCCGACCCGGTCCGCAAGGCGCGCGAACGCATAGACGGCGTCAGCCTTGTCGCCGTGAACTGGCCGGCGACCGCTCGGGCGCTGCAAATGGCCCTGCCCGCAGCACGGGGTGCCGGCGCCCTGACCTATTCCGACGCCGACAAACTGGTGACTGACCGTCCCGGGACACTCGCGCTGGCGGCGCCCGCCACCAGCCCGGCCCCAGCGCAGCCGGTGAAACCGGTTGCGCCCGCTGCCCGTCCGGAAACTCAGGAAGCACCGACACTGATCGGGCGCTGGTGGAATAGGGTCACGACGTTCTTCGGGTTCTCCAGCGGAACCGAGCAGAACGTGGCGCAGGAGCCCACGCCGGTCGCCGCAACAGCGCCTCGAACGGCTACTGCCGACGCCACACCCGCGCCGACGATCACGGCCTCTCTGACGCCGCGCCAGCCTGTTTCGACGACGTCTCTGTCGTCTGAAAACACACAAGGAAGCTGGACGCGCGTCAGGGAAACGCCGGTTCTCGTCAACCCCATTGACCGCGTCGGCGGTGCCGGCAATCTTTCGTCCCGTGACAGCCGTCTGGCAGCCTCCGATGCGCAATCGGCGCTGTCCAATCCGCGGGTCCTGAGCGATGCATCGGGAATCGCTGCTTCTTCCGATTCGCTGACGCGGCCCGTGCCGCGCACCGGTGCTTCCCGAACTGCCACGCCCGGTCGGCGCGTAGCATCGCTTTCCGTCAGACTGCACCCGGAGCTGTTCGGCCGCTACCGCGTGACGCGTGTGCCGTCGCAAACCGCGCAGCGTGTCGTAACCCAGGAGGAGCCGGCGCCGACGGGCACTGTTGCTCGTTCCGAACCCTCCACCGAAAGCCTGAATGAGGTGCTCGCCTCCCGTGGATTGCGACTGGATGAGGCGACACTGTCCAGGTTCGAAAACATTTATTGGGGCGGAACGGAAACAGAGGGCTTCTGGATTTCGCTGCCGACGCAAGTTCCGGCTGAGTACGTTCTGGTTTCCGGGCCGACATCTTCGGTGATTTCGTCGGTGCGTCGACGCAGCGGCATTCCGCGTGCCTCGCAAGGGGTTGCAAATGCGCTCGGCCTGAAACCGAAGCAGTGGGCGCGGTTGCGGATCATCGCTCTGCGCTCCAGCGAACTCAGCGCGAATTACTCCCTGCCGTTCCTGTTTGGGGTGCGCAAAGGAAAGTCGGGCGTTCACTGACGGGATCGCAAGAAGCAGCACCTGCTCGGTCCCGAAGCGTCGATGTCGTGGATCGCTGCGTCTGACCGCGTAACTCCGGGTTAACCATACTTAAGCAACACTGAACGGGTCCCGTGCTCGGAGACCCGCCATTGCTTCTACGGAAACTAATCGTTCTGGCGCTTGGTGCTGTACCGGGCTTTGCATCTGCAGGCGCCTGGCCGATGCCGGAAGACGATGCCCAGTTGATCATCACCAACAGCAGGAAGGCCGCGAGCGCTGAGGCGGTTTTCCAACCGGACACCGAGGGCACCCGCAGCGAGATCAGTGTGTTCGCGGAGTACGGGGTGACCGCAGATACAACGCTCGGCCTGACGATCTTCGCCGGTTATTCTGCCGTCGATGAGGACGACATCGAACTGCGTGTGGGCGGGCATGTCCGTCACCGGTTCTGGACTGGCGAGGACGGTGACGTGGCGTCGGTCGAGCTTGGTGCGAGCTTCCCGGCGGAACGCTGGCTGGGCGAGGGTCTGGGCGACAATCGCCCGGACTCCGTGAGCGAGGTTTACCTGAACCTGCAATATGGCCGGGGCTGGCAGTTCTCCTGGACCGATGCCTTTCTTTCTCTCGGTGCCGAATTCCGGACGCGTGGCGAGGGTCAGGATGACGAGCTGCAGTTCTTCGGGACGGGCGGCTTGCGTCCGACAGACAGTCTTCTAGTGCTATTTTACACGCGCTGGGTTCGCCCGCTGGGACCGGATGGCGAAGAAACCTTCGATTTATCGCCGTCGATTGCGTGGACGCTTAATCCCTGGCTCGGCGCGAATGACAAGAAACCGGAGGAGGAGCAGCGGCCGACGACGCTTCAGTTCGGCATCACCTGGGACGCGCATAATCCCGATGATGGCTTCTCTGTTAACTTCGGCGTGTGGAAGCGGTTTTAGGGCCGTCTCAGGCGCCGTAACCCTCGGCCGGGCGCAATTTCACGCCGTTGATCCGCCAAACGCCATTGACCTGCTCCATCAGATACCCGGCTTCGTGCAGACGGCCCCGGCTGTCTTCGAACAGCACGACCTGCACAGGGCCGAAATCGGTCTGGACGATTTTGAGCCATCGGTAGCTGGCGGGGCGCCAGACCATGGGATAACCGCTCTCGACCATTTCTCCAAACCGCCGCGGCGTCTGGAAAATCTGCTGGATCCCCGGAGAGGCGTGGGAAAATGCGCGGTCAAGATCGTTGCTCTGGAAAGCAGAAAGCTGATCCGCGATCACAGCCTGGATCGAGTCGTCCGGCTCTCCGGCCTTTGCAACGGTGATCTGCACGGCCAACAGCAGCATAGCCAAAATCGAGAGAATTCGCACGGTCGCACCTCCTGAGTCTGATCAACAGGGTGGGGCTTGCGGTAGGGCCGTCAAGCGCTCGGCCGAAACTGGCACTGTTCCCGGTTGGTATTCACATGTGATCGCGCGGGATTGAGAACGCCCAGTGGCGTCGCTCGAACGGCTCTTCGCCGTCCCATGCTTCCAGCGTCGCGGTCACGTCGAAACTGTCGTGCAAGGCGCGGAATTGGATGCGCGCCTCGGTCTTTGTCGCCCATGCGCCGCGGCGGCGCTCGGAGATGAAGACGAGACTGCCAGTGTTCGAGGTCGGGTCGTCGCGCTGGACTTCCCATGTCTCGTCGCGCGTATCGCGAAATTGGATCTTGTTGCGCGGATGCTCGATCAGGCCCGTGTCCTCAAGGATGTGGTAGCGCAGGCGCCCGTGTGTCAGGTCGTGCTGGACTGATCGATTTCGCGATGGCTCGGTTTTTGCGCTGTACTTGGGCAGCGGGTCGGGGTCGTCTGGTATCGCGACATCGATTTCAGGCGCATCGGGGCGCGACGGCAGATGCAGAGTCGCTCCGGAGAGATCGAGCACTGCTTTGACCGGCGGGGGCACGATCATCGGCCAGTAGCTCGTCGAAAGCGCAAGGCGCAACCGGTGACCGGGTGGGAGCCGGTAAGCTGTCTCGTCGAGCCGCAGCGTGATTGCCTCGCTAATTCCGGGTGTCATTGGCTTCGGGGACTCGTTGCCCTCGCGATGGCAGAGGTTCAGGACGCCGCGCGCAATCAGGACAGAGGTGCCATCCGGATGCACGTCGCAGAGCCGCGCGATCAGGTGCGCCTGCGGCTGATCCGATGCGATCTGCGCTGTGATCCATGGCCGCCCGACGACCTCGAGCGCCGTGTCCTGCGGTGTGGTTTCCCAACAGGCCGAAAGCGCGTCGTCGGCGCGCTGGTCCGTTGGGAGTTCGGCATCGGGCACGGATGTGAAATACTCACCGGAGGTCGTGCCAAGGTGCAATGGCGACGAAAACCTCAGACTGCCGTACTCTGATGCATCCAGTTGCGCACTCGGTCCAAGCTTCATTTCGCGAAACTCAGGCTCCCCCGTCGCGGCGTCGATCCAGCGACCCGGATCGTCCTGCCTGAGCAGATCGGGGCGCGCCGCCTCGATGCGGTAGGCCATGTGATCCGGCCAGCTCTCCACGCCGCGATCCTTGTTCGAAAGCCAGTGATGCCACCAATCGGTGGCCATGCCGATGAAGTCCGCCCGCGGTCTCGGCCATGCAAAGTGCGGGTACTTGTGGATCCACGGGCCCGTCATCGCCTTGACGGGGGCTTCTAGGTGTTCTGCCAACGTCGCCGGACAGTTGCGGTAGCCGTCGGCCCAGCCAGCGATCACCCAGACCGGGCACTGGATCGCGCCCCAGTCCTCGCAGATCGAGCCGTGCTTCCAGTAGGCGTCGCGGCGCTGGTGCTTGAGCCAGGTCTCGAGCAGCATCGGCATGTTCTGCAGGCGCTGACGCCAGAGTTCGGCCCAGCGATTGCCGACCACCTCGGGGTCCGGTGGACGCGAGGCAAAGGACAGCATCGTGCCCGCCCAGTAGACGTTCGCGCTGAGCAGAGAGCCGCCCTTGTAGTGGATATCGTCGTTGTAACGATCGGCCGTCGACGCGATCGAGATGACCGCTTTCAGGGCGGGCGGGCGCAAGTCCGCGACCTGTAAGCTGTTGAAACCACCCCAGGAAATTCCCATCATGCCGACCGAGCCGTTCGACCAGTCCTGTGCGGCAATCCATGTGATCACATCGTAGCAGTCCTGCAGTTCCTGCGGCGAATACTCGTCATCGAACAACCCGTCGCTGTCGCCGTTGCCCCGGCTATCCAAGCGCAGACCGGCGATGCCCGCCTCGGCAAAATGGGGATAGGTCGAGTCGTCCCGGATCGCGGTACCGTCGCGGCGGCGATAGGGCAGGAACTCGAGGACCGTCGGGAACGGGCCATCGCCGTCAGGCCGCCAGAGCGTTGCGGCGAGGCGGGTTCCGTCCGGCATTGCGATCCAGAGCGTTTCCTCGGTGGTGAAACCCATGGCGGCCTCCTGACAGGGGTGTATGGTGCACCATTGCCGAGAGAGAGGGCTGATGTCGAGCGCGATCACCGACCCGGAGGCGCTGGCCTTCATCGAGAGAACAAACAACTATTATCCGATTGAAACCATTGATTTTTCCATCGAGCGACAGCGGGAAATCTACGATGGAATGTGCGCGGCGTTCCGGGTCGGGTATCCCGAGTGCGTGACCGCGCGGGACGGTGAAATCGCGGGACCGGGTGGCGCGCTGAGGTATCGTGAATACAGTCCGGTCGAGCCGGGACCGGGGCGGGTGCTTTACTTCCACGGTGGCGGGTTCGTCGTTGGCGGTTTGGATAGCCATGACGATGTTTGTGCCGAGATATCAATGGTTTGCGGTGTCGAGGTCGTCTCGGTCGACTACCGGCTTTGTCCGGAGAGTCCCCACCCGGCGGCCTATGACGACGCCGTCGCGGCGGCGCGGGAGTTTGGCGATAAACCGTTGATATTATGCGGCGATTCGGCGGGTGGAAATCTGGCCGCGGCTGTCGCCCTGAGCCATCCGGCGGGTGTTCTGGGGCAGGTGCTGATCTATCCCGGGCTGGGTGGGAACGCCTTGGACCTGCCGAGTTATTCCGAGCGGGCGGAGGCCCCGCTGCTGAGCACGCGCGACGTTCTGAGCTATGGCGTGATCCGAGGCGGCGGGACGGTACCGCAGAATGATCCGACGTTTAGTCCTCTGTTATCAAGAGACTTTTCTGGGGCGCCACCGTGTTTTGTCTCGGCTGCCGAGCACGATCCCCTGCGTGATGACGGGCCGGAATACGTGGCGCGCTTGCGGGCGGCTGGGGCCGAGGCCGAGTGCGTGGTTGAGCCCGAACTGCCGCACGGCCATCTGCGCGCACGGCATTCGTCGACGCGGGGCCGGGAGGCGTTCGGGCGGATCTGCGCGGCGATCTCGGACTTGCTGGAGGGGGCGCATTAACCCGGCCTGCGCTGTCAAAACAGGCGTATGGCTCGCGTATGGCACCTGTATGGCTCGCGTATGGCAGGCGTGCGTACAGAGAAGTCGATCAAATTGGTTAATGCGCGGGCCGTTTTGCGCCGGGTCTTGTTGCAGTTCATGATTACCGGGTGACGAACCCGGACGGTTTGAGTGAGGGTTCCTGCATCGGCGGAGCGTCATTTCAGGCGGCACGAAATACGAGACGACGCGGCGCTCGTGCCTCGGGTGGCGACGAGGTGTTTCTTTCGTGCCGGAGCACCGGTGTGGCTGCTCACAGCGCATAAATCATCGAGGTCCCGGGTCAGGCTCGGGACCCAGTTAAACGATCAATTTCCGATGTCGGACCCGAAAGTAGCCTCCAGCTCCGCCAGCGCCGGATCGTCGGGGAAGTGTTCTCGGAGAAGGCGGGCGTAATTGGCAGCAACTTTTTGCGTGTGTGGGTGATCGTCGCCGAGGGAGGCGCGGAAGATAGAAGTAGCGTCTTCCGCATACGGTCTTGCATCGTCACTCCGGCCCATGTCCCGTGGCAGGTTCGCGAAATTGTTCAGGCGGGTGGCGTATCCCGGATGCGTCTCTCCGAGCGCTGTCTTGGTGATCACCATGGCCTGGCGGTAGAGCGGTTCGGCGTCGTCATACCTGCCCATTGCTCGCAGCAGTCCAGCGAGATTGTTTAGGCGGATGGCGTAGTTCGGATGCGTCTCTCCGATCGTGGCCTTGGTTATCTCTATGGCCTGGCGGTAGAGCGGTGCTGCCTTGTCATTCTGGCCCATGTCCTGCAACACGTTAGCGAGAGTGTTGAGGCGAATGGCG
Source organism: Pseudomonadota bacterium (assembly GCA_039184865.1). Lineage (GTDB taxonomy): Bacteria > Pseudomonadota > Alphaproteobacteria > Rhodobacterales > Rhodobacteraceae > Thermohalobaculum. The sequence continues at coordinate 49,157 of JBCDAV010000004.1, forward strand.
TAGTCCGGACGCGCCTCTCCGGTCGTTGCCTTGGCTATCTCTATGGCCTGGCGGTAGAGTGGTTCTGCCTCGTCATTCTGGCCCATGTCCTGCAACACGATAGCGAGATTGTTAAGGCGAATGGCGTAGTCTGGATGCGCCTCTCCGATCGTCGCCTTGTCGATCTCGATGGCCTGACGGTAGAGCGGTACCGCCTGATTATTTTGTCCGAGTTCGTTGTGCATGAGTGCGAGATCGCTAAGGGCCTCGGCGGTTTCCGGCGACTTATCGCCATGTTTGCGTTTTCTTTTTTCTAGTCGGTCCCGACATATCCGCAGAGCGTCGTCGTAACGTCCAGCACGCCAAAGAAATTCTCTCGCTTTTCCTAGGAGTTCATCCGTCGGATCGAGGCGGGCAGCCTTGGCGTAGTGGTCGGCGGCATCGAGCCAGCGCACCTGTTCCTCGGCGATCTGGCCACGGCCATACGCGGCGCGGGCGGTGCGCTGGATTTCAAGATCGCCTTTGCCCTCGATCCGAATCAGCAGCGCTTCGGCGGCGTCGAAGTCCCCGCTTTCCAGCGCGGCTTCGGCTTCGGTCAGATCGTCGGCGTCGAGTTCGTTGCTCTCGCGCTTCAGCAGGTCTTCGAGCTCGGCGATGCGGGCCCTGGCCTGTTCAAAGGCCGGTTCGATGTCGGCGAGGCGCTTTTCGTATTCGTCGCGTTTGGCTGAAAGGAGTTGGAGTTGCTCGCCGCTGGCGTCGGGGATCTGGGCCAGAACCTCGGCGCGAGCCTGCTGGATGCGCGCTTCATAGGCTTCGAGGGTGAGTGTGACTTTGCCGGACGCGCCCTTGGGGATGGTGTCGGCTTCAACTTTGATGGTCGTGGTTTTGTTTCGATCCCAGAGCCATTGGAACATCTGGGTGAGCCAGCCGAGATACCATGTGAGCGCGATGATCCCCGCTGTCAAAAGCGCGATCCCCTCGCTCGTCGTAAGCAACCAACTGTCGAGCATACTGCCCCCCAACGTTCGGCTGCGAGAATAGGGAAACACGGATGGGTTGTCATGTCTTGGCGGGGTTCGTTTGAACCTCTCGCCTGTGAAGAACGGCGCGCGGCTGATGCCCGACAGCAGACCCGGGTCGATGGTTGCCGCTCCTTGTCCGTTCAGAGAACGGACCGCGTCCGACCCGCCCCTACGGGCGGGCGCGATTCTCGCGCCACCCTCGGGTCGGTCGCGGTCCGGGTACGCTGGATAAAGATGCGGATCTCGGCCGCTTCGCTTAGGTGGGTGAAAGTCTCGCGCACCCTCGAATCCGTCGCGGTCCTGGCTCAATTGCAGCGTCAAAGGAATGTGCTGGCGGCGGTTCCCCGACGATCCGCGCTGTTCTAGGGTAGGTCCACGGATAGGGAGGCCAAATGACCGACGCATTGCTGATCATCGATGTGCAGAACGATTTCTGCCCGGGCGGCGCTCTGGCGGTGCCGGAGGGCGACGCAGTGTTGCCTCTGATCAACGCGATGCAGCCGAAGTTCGGTGCCGTGGTGATGACGCAGGACTGGCACCCGGCGGATCACCGGAGCTTCGCGGCGAACCATGCGGGCGCCGAGCCGTTCTCGATGACTGAGATGCCCTATGGCCCGCAGGTGCTCTGGCCGGTCCATTGCGTGCAGGGAACGCCCGGCGCCGAGATGCATGCGGATCTGCAGACGCAGCGAGCGGACATGGTGATCCGCAAGGGATACCGCGCCGAGATCGACAGCTATTCCGGGTTCTTCGAGAACGACCATGCAACGGTGACGGGGCTGGCGGGATATCTGCGCGAGCGCGGGATCGAGGCGGTGACGCTGGCCGGGCTGGCGCTGGATTTCTGCGTGAAGTTCTCGGCGCTGGATGCAGCGAATCTCGGCTTCCGCGTGCGCGTGGTCGAGGATGCCTGCCGGGCGATCGATATGGCCGGCTCACGCGCCGCGGCGATGGATGAGATGCGCGCGGCGGGGGTCGGTTTCGCGCGCGCCTCGGACATCATCGGCTGAGCCTGTCAGGTCCGGCGGTCTCTGCACGCCGATTGTGAGCGGTCGGGGCTGCGTGTACACTTGCGCCCATTCAGAGTCTCGATTGGTTGCACCATTTTTTTCAGAGCCCTTTTCCTCGAAGGATAAAGATATGGCCGAAACACCCGCCAAGATGAATCCCGAAGCTGCCGAGTTCCGTCCGACGGTCCGCGCCGAGACGCCCGCGCCGGTGCGGCCTCCGACGCCGGTGATCGGTGTGACCTATGACGGCACCGATCAAGGTGCGTTGACGCGGGAGTATTTCCTCGTCGAAGCGGAAACCCCGAACTACCGAACAGTGCTGCCGCACGGGCACATCACGGTCGACATGTCGGGTATGATGAATGCGTCCTATACCTCGCGGACCGGGGCGAAGATCGGGTCCGTTCTGACGCCGGAGGACTGGCTGGCGGTGCAGGCGGACAGCGCGCCGATCTACAACGCGTTCCTGCAGTTCTACGGCGGGTAGCCGCCGGCGCTGTCGGGCGCGCCGGGGCGGATTTTCGTCGCGGCGATCGTCAGAAATCGACATTCCTGTCGCAAACCCTCGCGAAGGCTGGTTTACGATGGGCCGAGGCTTGCGGGAGCTGCAACCCGGAGGCCCGCCATGTCCTGGCATCTGACTGACGCCGAGATCGTCCGCTATCAAGACGAGGGATATCTCTGCCCGCTCGACATCCTGACGCCGCATGAGATCGCCAAGAACCGCGCCGCGATGGAGGCGTTGGAGCGCGACTATGACGGCGCGCTGCCGCGCGCGGTGGCGGAATATCTGAGGATCTCGAGCTATCTGGCGACCGATGTGCCGCTGAGGATCGCGCGGGATGCGCGGGTGCTCGACAAGGTCGAGAGCATCCTGGGGCCGGACATCCTGATGTGGAGCTGCGAGTACTTCATCAAGGAGGCGCAGTCGCGCCAGATCGTGTCATGGCATCAGGATCTGACCTACTGGGGGATGGACGGGTCGGATCACGAGATCACGGCCTGGGTGGCGCTGTCGCCGGCGACGGCGGAGTCGGGCTGCATGCGGTTCGTGCCGGGCTCGCACAAGGAGAGCCTCGTGGCGCACACTGACACGTTCGCCGATGACAATCTGCTGAGCCGGGGGCAGGAGATCGCGGTCGAGGTCGACGAGGAGGATGCGATCGTGGCGGCACTGCAGCCTGGGCAGATGTCGCTGCATCACGGGCGGCTGTTCCATGCCTCGGGGCCGAATACCTCGGATGACCGGCGGATCGGGCTGGTGATCCGCTATATCCGGCCGGACACGCCGGCGACGGGCCGGGGCACGGATTTCGCGATGCTGATGCGCGGGGCCGACCGGGTCGGCAGCCGGTGCCATGTCATGCCGCCGCCGGGCAGCTTTACGCCGGCCAATCTCGCGCTTTATGAAGAGGTGCTGGCCGCCCAGGCTGTCACGCTGGCGGATGGGCTGGACAGCACCGCAGACCTGTACCAGCAGAACCGGGAGCCCGCACATGTCTGAGACCGCCGCCGAGCGCACCGTGTCCTTCACCGCGATGGCGGATGGCACGCGCGAGGATTACGAGATGCTGGAGGAGATGGAGGTCATCTACCGCCAGGGCACGGCGGATAGGTTGCTGCGCGAGCTGGCGAGCCAAGGCGAGGAGAGCATTTCGGGCTACAAGATCACGCGGCTCGAGCACGGGCTGCAATCGGCGACGCGGGCACGCCGCGATGGGGCGGATATCGACTGGGTGGTGGCGACGCTGCTGCACGATATCGGCGACGGGCTGGCGCCGCAGAACCACGACAAGTTCGCCGCCGAGATCATGCGACCGTTCATGCGTGACGAGGTCGTCTGGGTCGTCGAGCATCACGGCATCTTCCAGATGTACTACTACGCGCACCATTATGGCTGGGACCGCGAACTGCGCGAGAAGTTCAAGGACAGCCCGTACTATCAGTCCTGCGTGGACTTCTGCGAGCGCTGGGACCAGTCGAGCTTCGATCCGGACTACCCGATGGACCCGCTGGAGAGCTTCGAGGCGGATGTCCGCGAGGTCTTCTCGCGCAAGGCCTATGACCCGGCCGTCCAGCAGATCGGCATCGTCACCGGTCTGCCACGGGCAGCCTGATACCTGGCGCCTGCCGCTCGGCACTTGATCGCGCGCGCATCCTGCGCCGATAAGGCGCCCACCGAGTCGCGGAGGGTGCCATGCCGGAAATCGCCGATCGTTTGCGCAAGGCCGTCGTCGTGCCGGTGGTGCGGACCTCGACCGAGGAGGCGGCCCGTCGCGCCGTGTCCCTTTTGTCGGAAGAAGGCTTCGACCTTTTCGAGATGACGCTGACCACGCCGGGGGCGATGTCGATCATCGCCGATCTGGCCGAAGACCCGGATGTCACGGTCGGCGTCGGGACCGTGCTGACCGCAGCACAGGGCGTCGAGGCCATCGCGGCGGGGGCGTCTTTCGTCGTCTCGCCTGCTTTCGTGCCCGGGCTCGTCGAGAAAGCGCGGGAAAGCCGCACACCGGTCGCGCTGGGGGCGGCGACGCCGACCGAAGCCCTGCGCGCGCATGAGGCCGGTGCGGATTTCGTGAAGCTGTTTCCGGCGAGCCAGCTCGGCGGCCCGGGCTTCGTAAAGGCGCTGAAGTCGGTCTATCCGATGATCGAGATCATGCCGACCGGGGGCATCAACCCGCCCGACATAGCACCCTATATCTCGGCCGGGGCCGTCTGCCTCGGCATGGGGGGCAACCTCGTGAGCGATGCCGCCCTGAAGGCCGGCGATGACGCGACCATCCGCGACGCCGCGCGTGCCGTGAAGGCCGCCGTGACCGCGCTGGCGTGAGCGGCGCGCCCGACATCGTCTGCCTTGGCGAGCCCATGGCCGAGTTCTGCCGCGACGGCGGACCGGAGAGCCGCAGCTACCGTCTGGGCGTCGGCGGAGATACCTCGAACGCGGCCATCGCGGCGGCGCGTCAGGGCGCATCGGTCGGCTATGTCACAGCACTTGGTCAGGACCGGTTCGGCGACCGCATCGTGCAGCTTTGGGCCGAGGAAGGCGTCGATGCCTCGGCGGTCGTGCGCAATCCGGACGCGCCGACCGGTCTCTACATCATCGATCCGGACCCGGCGGAACGCCATTTCAGCTACTTCCGGGCGGGGTCGGCAGCAAGCCGCCTGCGGGCGGACGATCTTCCCCGCGATTATCTCGCCCGGACAGCGATCCTGCATGTCACCGGGATCACCGTGGCAGTCTCTCAGACCCTGCGCGACGCTGCCTTCGCGGCGATGGCTCTGGTGCGTGGCTGCGGCGGAGAGGTCAGCTACGATACAAATCTGCGCCTGAAGCTCTGGGATCTCGAAACCGCGCGGGTCCAGACCGAGCGCGCGGCAAGGTTGGCGACCGTCGTCGTGACCAGCATCGAGGATGCGGATGCGCTATTCGGCCTGTCGGATCCGTCCGGCATCTGCGCCCATGTCGGGGCGCTCGGTCCGCGCATCGTCATCGTGACGCTCGGAGCCGAGGGCGCGCTGATTTCGGTCGATGGCGAGACCGGATCGATCCCGCCCGCACCGGCTCAGCCGGTCGACTCGACCGGCGCGGGCGATAGCTTCACCGGCGCCTTCCTCGCCTGGTGGCGCGAGACGGGCGATCCCTGGCAGGCCGCCCGCCGGGCCGCCATCGTTGCTGCCGGAACGGTGTCGGGGCTAGGGGCGGTCGATCCGATTCCCCGGCGCGACGCGGTGCTGGCGGCGACCGCAGGAAAACCGTGACGGCGATTCAGGCTTTCTAAATCTCGCTGGGTGACGAACCGGGAAACGCAGTCCAGAAGGTCCTGCCCCATGTCCCGCACGTTGCTGTCCGCCCTTTTTGCCTGCGCTTTGGTCCTCGCCGGGTGCGAGGAGGCGGCGGATCGGGCCGAGCGCCATTACAGCAACGGTCTGGCGCTGCTCGAAGAAGGTGCCGACGCGAAGGCCGCGTTGGAGTTCCGCAATGCCCTGCGGCTCGACGAGGCGATGCATCGGGCACGGTTCGAATTGGCGAAGATCCTTGAGAATTCTGGCGATTACACCGGTGCCGTTGTAAACCTGCGGGCGATCGTCGAAGTCGATCCGACCCATGCCGAGGCTCAGGTGCGGCTGGCGAATGCGATGCTGCTGGCCGGGCACGCGGACGATGCGCTGCGCCACGCCGAGGCGGCGCTGGCAGCCCTGGCAGACGATGCTGATGCCTTGCTGGCGCGCGCCGGGGCGTTGCTGCACACAGGCGACGGCGAAGGAGCGGTTGGGGACGCGAAAACGGTCCTGACGTCCGATCCCGACAATGCGACCGCGATTTTGATCCTTGCGCTGGAACGCGAACGGGCGGGAGCGAAGACGCAGGCGCTGGCCATATTGGAGAGTGCGTCAGCTCGCGCGCCGGAGGTCTTGTCACTGCACCTCGCGACCGTCCGGCTGCTGCAGGAACTCGGCCGCGAAGCGGCGCTGACTGCACGTCTCGATGCAATGGAGGCAACGTTCCCGGACGATCCCGATGTTCTTCGCAAGATCGCTCAACGCCGATACGAACTTCAGGATTTTGCCGGGGCCGAGCGCGCGTACCGAGCGCTTTCCGCTCTCCGTCCTGACGATCTGGAGGTCGTCCGCACGCTGGCCGGATTTCTCGCGGAGTATCGGGGTGTCGATGCCGCGCGTGCAGAACTGCAAAGCCGGGCCGACATCGCCCCAGGTATGCACCAATTTCGCCTGATGCTTGCACAATTCGACTGGTCGACCGGCCAGCCGGATCGGGCGGTTGCAGTCCTCGAAGCCTTGATCGCCGACGCGAGCGCGGCGACGCGCGACGAGGCGCGTCTTCTGCTCGCTCGGATCAAGGCTCAGGCGGGCGATATCGAGACGACGATCGATCTCGCCACTGAGGTGATAGAGACGGATCCAGGACACGCCGAGGCGCTGAGCCTTCGGGCACGCGCTCATCTGGATGCCGGCGCGTTCACGCAGGCCGGGTTCGACCTCCGCGCGGCACTGGAGGAGAGCCCGTCGGACGCGGACCTGAATCTCCTGGCGGCGCAGCACCAGCAGGTCGCCGGGACATCGTCGCTTGCGGGCGATCATCTTGCGCAGGCGGTCCGGGCCAGCGGCCATTCGCCGGCGGTCGTTCTCGAATATGCGCGGTTCCTGATGGCATCGGACGATCCGCGCGCCGTCGCGATCCTGCTCGACGAGGCGCTGAGGCGGCACGCCGACGATCCGTCGCTGTTGATGGCACGGGTACTTCTGCACGAGCGGTTGGACGGCGCCGCGAAGGCGATTGCCGCGACGGAGTATGCTCTCTCGCGGACCGGGGGCGCACCGGCCTTCCGCTTGTTGCGAGCGGATCTGGCGCTGCGATCTGCGGACCCGGACCGGGCAATTGCGGAGTTCGAGCAGTTGCTGGCGAGCAGCCCCGACTCGGCAGTTGCCGCCAACAATCTGGCATCGACGCTGGCGGAGTATCGCGCGACCGATCCCAGGGCCGTTGCGCGCGCATACGAGCTCGCAGAGCGATTCCGCGACTCTTCGGAGCCTGCATTTCTCGATACATATGGCTGGACGGCGTTTCTTTCGGGCGAGCTTGACGAGGCGAAGCGGGCGCTGAAGGAGGCCGCGGCAGGTCTGCCGGACAATCCGTGGGTTCGGTATCATGCCGGTGTCGTGCTGACAGAGGGCGGTGAGGTTCGGGACGGGCGCGCGCACCTGAGGGCAGCACTGGAGCTGAGTGCGGGTCATGTCCCGTCGCCGGCGGAGAAGATCAGGCAGGCTCTCGCAGCGGCGCAGTGACGTGTTTCTCTTGCGGCGCTGACCGGCCGAAGGCGCGCGGATGGTCGCGCGTCGCGATCCGTTCTGCGACTACGCGTGGCGGCGGTAGCCCGTGCAATGCGCGGAACGCCGCCGTTGCCTGCGGGATCTGGCGCCGGAGCAGGTTTTGGAGTATTTTCGCGACTCCGAAGAGATACGCCACTGGAAGTGCGGCAGGCCGGTAACGCCGGACGAACCGCATCCGGTTGCGCGTGTTGAAGAAAACCGAGAGGGGAGATGCGGCCCGGTTAATTGCGCCGCTGCCGATCGCAGTGCCGCCGTCGTGCTCGACATGTGCGGATTGGCTGATGGCAAGGGGAAGCGCGCCGCGCCGCGCGGCCCAGTCGACCTCTTCGTAATAGAGGAAATAGTCTTCCGGCATCAGACCTGCGCGGTCCAGGAAGACGCGGCTCGCCACCATGCTGGCACCCGAAACGAAGTCGAGGGTCTCCGCACGCGGCAAGAAAGTTTGATCGGGTTGGCCACCCTGATGCAGGCTCCGGCAGCGACCGGTCCAGCGACACCAGATACTGCCATCGGATTGAATGGTGCTGGGTGTTGCCCGATAGAGCACGCGCATGCCCATGAGCGAGAAGCCTTCCGCGCCCTCGGCCCGCGCGTCCGCGAGCAGCCGTTCCGCCGCCCCTGTCGGGACCGTGCAGTCGGGATTGAGCACCCAGAAGAACCCGAGATCGGGATCGGCTTTCAAGGCTTTCAGCCCGAGGTTCACGCCGCCGGCAAAGCCGAGATTCTCCGTCGATCTGATAAGGACGATACGCCCCGAACGATTTTGGTTTGCCGCGTCGCGCGCGAGGCGCTGCTCGATTTCAAGACCATGCGCGCGCGCGGTCTTGATCGCGACCTCGCCCGAGGCTTCCGGACAGCCGTTCTCGACCAGCACGATACAGCTGACGGCGTTGCCCTGGCGGATCAGGCTCTCAATGCAGTCGCGGATCACGTCGCCGGAACGGTGCAGGACGACGATGACGCCAAGACCGGTTCCAGAATTGTCGGGCGTTCGCGCGGGCATCTCGGGGCCGGGCCTTTCCGTCTGCATTGGATGGATCAGGCTTCGGCGATCGGGATTAACCGAGTCTTTACGGTGCCAGCGGCCTAATGCTCTGGAGGGCTGAAACGCCTTCGCTCGCTCATCCAGAAAGGAGCGGCAGGTGCAAACGCGCGCGATCACGATCGGACTGCTCTGGCACTCGATGAATTCCGACAATCTCGGTGTCGGTGCGCTCAGTCTTGCCCACATCGCCATGCTGCGCGAGGCGGCGTCGGCGCTGTCCCTGAAACCGCGATTCGTCGTCCTTTGCTGGGATGATCCGGGCGCGCCTTATGGGCTCGCGGACGATATTGAGATCGTCGCGCTGCGGCTGCGCGATTTCGCCAGACCCGGCGGTCTGTGGGCGCAGGCCCGGCGCTGCGATATCGTCTTCGACATCGGTGCGGGCGACAGTTTCGCTGACATCTATGGACCGGCGCGGATCGTCAAGATGCTGGTCGCGCAGAACATCGTGCTGCTGGCAGGCCGCGCGCTCGTGTTCAGCCCGCAGACGATCGGTCCGTTCCGGCGATCCTGGTTGCGTTTGCTGGCGCGCAACCTGATGCAGCGCGCGCGCATGGTGGCGGTGCGCGATGCCCAGTCGGCACGGTTCGCGCGAGAGATGGGGTTCACGGGTGAACTTACCGAAGCCACCGACGTGGCGCTTCGCCTGCCTTATGAGGCCCGCGATGGCGGCCCTGGAGAGCGCCGGCCATTCCGGATCGGAATCAATGTTTCTGGGCTCTTGTTCAACGGCGGATACACCGGTGGTAACATGTTCGGGCTGGCCGACGATTACGCCCAGACTATGCGGCGGATCGTCGGACATTTCCATGGCCTGCCCGGTTACGAGATCCACCTGATCAGCCATGTGCAGTCTGACCGGCAGCCTGTCGAGGACGACCGGCGCGCGGCGCGCGATCTGGCAACCGACTATCCGGGATGCGTGATCGCCCCGACCTTCAGCGGCCCGTGCGAGGCCAAGGCCTACATCGCGCAGATGGATTTTTTCACCGGCGCGCGGATGCATGCCTGCATCGCGGCCTTTTCGGCCGGAGTCCCGTTCCTGCCGCTGGCCTACAGCCGGAAGTTTGCCGGGCTGTTCGGGACGCTCGGTTATCCACACTGGGCCGATTGCCGGACCGACACGACAGACGAGATCCTCGAGCGGCTGAAGGAGGCGGTCACGAACCGCGCTTCGCTGCGGGACGATCTGGCCTCTGCGCGCGCCGAAGGCTTCCGCAGGCTCGACGTCTATGCCGAACGGGTCCGGGCATGTCTGGCAGGCGCCCTGAAACCGCTGTGACCGAGCGCGCCTCCGAAACACTCGCGCGCGTCCGGCGCGGGCGTCTCTGCACGGGGTGCGGCGCATGCGCTGCGATCAGCGAGAAAATCCGCATCGCCCGGACGGAGGACGGTTTCAACCGCCCTGTGGCGACTGCGACCCTGACCTGGCAGGAGGACAAGCACATTGCGGCGGTCTGTCCGGGTCTCGGTGTGCGAACCGAAAGGGCTGCTGAAGCCGATCCGCTCTGGGGGCGCGTCAGGTCCGCCTGGTCGGGCCATGCGACCGGTCCGGCGCTGCGCTTTCGAGCAGCATCTGGAGGTGCGCTTTCGGCGCTGCTGGTACATCTCGTTGAGAGCGGCAAGGTCGATTACATCCTGCACACGGCGGCGGACCCGCATGACCCCGCCGGCAACCGGACCGTGGTCAGCCGAACCCGCGACGCCATCGCCACCGCTTCGGGGTCGCGCTATGCGCCGTCCTCGCCGCTCGCGGAGATCGAACAGCATCTGCGCGCCGGGCAGCGGTTCGCCTTCGTCGGAAAGCCTTGCGATGTCGCCGCACTCCGCGCAATGGCGCGGCGCGATGTCAGGATCGAGGCGCAGATCCCCTACATGCTGTCGTTCTTTTGCGCCGGTGTCCCGAGCCGGAAAGGCGCGCACGAGATTTTCCGCCGGATGGGCGTGGGCGAGGGCGAGGTCAACACGTTCCGCTATCGCGGGAACGGTTGGCCCGGTTCGGCCACCGCGACGCTTCATGACGGATCGGAACGCCGGATGGGGTATCGCGAAAGCTGGGGCGATATTCTGAGCAAGCATGTTCAGTTCAGATGCAAGATCTGTCCGGACGGATCAGGCGGCCTAGCCGACATTACCTGTGGCGACGCGTGGCACGGTGACGGTGCCGGCTACCCGGTCTTCGAGGAAGCGGACGGCCAGAGCCTCGTTCTGGCGCGGACGCCGCGTGGCGAGGCACTTTTGAACTCGGCGATCACGGCGGGACTGCTGAAGCTCGAGAGAACCGGGCTCGACCAGATCACGGCCATGCAGCCTGGCCAGGCAAAGCGCATGCGAAACCTGCTCGCCCGACTTGCCGCACTCTGGATCACGGCCCAGCCCAGCCCGCGATATCGCGGATTCAGACTGCTGCGGGCAGCACGCGAAGCCTCGGCGATGATGCTGTTGCGCAATTTTCTCGGCACGAGCGGCCGGGTTCTGCTGGGTCGCCGGTGAAAGCTGCGGGCCGCGCAACCGTGAGGACGCGGGACGGGTTCGCGCTTGGCGCTGCCAACGTGGCGGGCGCTATCGTGATTCTCGGGCGCAATATCCTGATTGCGCGCATGGTGAGCGTTGAGGAGTTCGGCGTCGCAGGCACGCTCGCCATCGCGGTCGCGCTGATCGAGGCCGGGACGAACCTTTCGATCGATCGATATGCCGTCCGGTCCGGCGCGGGCGCCCGGCGACGCGGCGTTGCAACGCTCCACACCATGCAAGCCGCGCGCGGTATTGTCGGCGCCATTCTGGTTCTGCTGTTCGCCGCAATCTACGCGCGAATGATGGGCGTCGCGCATCTGACGTTGAGCTATCAGTGCCTCGCGATCGTCCCGTTGCTGCGCGGACTGATGCACATCGATGTCCAGCGCGCGCAGCGCTTGATGGCGTTCGGGCCGCTGATCCTGTCGACGCTCAGCGGCCAGACCGTCTCGCTGGCCGTGGGCATCGTAGCCGCACTCTGGACGGGGGATCACCGGGCGATGCTGATCGCGATCGTCGTGCAGCAGGCGGTGCAGACGGGCGTCAGCCATCTGACCGCGCGCCGCAGCTGGAGCTGTGCGATAGAGTTCGCGGTGCTGAAAGATGCATGGCGCTTCGGGTGGCCGCTGCTCCTGAACGGGCTGGTGATGTTCGCGACCCTGCAGGGCGATCAGCTGATTGTCGGGAGCGCGTTCGGGGTCGAGGTGTTGGGCTGGTTCACCGTGGCCTTCACGTTGACATTGGTGCCGTCGACGATCTTGGCGAATACTCTTCAGACACTGATGCTGCCGCGGGTTTCTCGGCTGCGTGCAAGGACCGAAGCCTTCATCGCTCAGGCGCGACAGGTGCTTGGCATCTCGATCCTCGGCGGTGTCGCGTTCGCGCTGGTTCTAGGAGCCTTTGGTCCCGCGATTTCGCTGATGCTCCTCGGTCCGCGCTATGCGGAGGCAGCGCAGTTCCTGCCGTGGCTCGCGGCGATCCAGGGCCTGCGGATCGTGCGTGCCGGACCGGCGATCCTTGCGATTGCCGAGGGTAGAACGATCGAGCCGCTTCTGGCCAATCTCGTGCGTCTTGCCGCCCTTCCGGCCGCCATTAGCGCGGTAATCCTCGGCGGCGACCTTATGGCCGTTGTCGCCGCTGCACTCGCCGCCGAGGCCCTGTCGGCCGTGGTCTCGGTCGCGCTGATCGTGCGCCGGTCCCCGCACCTGATCTGGCCGCTTCGCAAGGAGGTTCATCGTGGTTGAAGCGCTTCGCCGACCACAGGTGCGCCCGACTGATCCGCTCTATCCGACAGCACTGGTCTGGCAGAGCGACTGCGCCCTTCGTGCTCGCCGGGCCGAGGCGGGTGGGCGATGCCGGGTGGCCGCGCTGCTGCGCGCGGGATACCGGATCGCCAGGTTGCGGGGCCTGATCACGCGGCTTTGCTTGCGCTTCGAGGGCGGCGGGCTCTTCAGCCGGACGCTGCGCGATTTGCTGCGGCACTATCACGGCGTTGATGTCGGCCGTTACAGCTATGGTGACGTCCTGCGGCCGGGCGTTTTGCCCCCGGGGACGACGGTCGGGAATTATTGTTCCGTCGGCACGTCGTTGATCGTGCGGCGCCGCGATCATCCGATCGACCGGCTGAGCCAGTCGCCGCTATTCTACAATAGTGCACTTGGTTTCGTGCGGCGCGATACCATCCCGTCGGATCGCGACAATCCGCTGAGTATCGGTCACGACGTCTGGATCGGTGACCGGGTGACGATCTTGTCGGGATGCCGGACGATCGGCAATGGCGCGGTGCTGGCGGCGGGGGCGGTTGTGACGCGCGATGTTGCGCCCTACACGGTGGTTGGCGGCGTTCCCGCGCGCAAGATCAGGTCTCGTTACGACGTTGCGACGATGCAGCGCCTGGAGGCGACGCGCTGGTGGGATCTCGCCCTGGTGGATCTTCTCCGCCTCGCTCCCGATCTGCTCCGGCCGGTATCGGAGATTTCCCCGCTGAAGCTCGACGGTCTCGGGGAGCGCGTTGAGGCGGCGGAGCACCATCTGAGTGGAGTGAGACGCGCGTGAGCGGCACCGCGGTCACGAGTGGTGCGATCTCACCGGTCGCAGGCATGCAAACAGCACTGCGAACGCCGGTTTTGCGCGGACGCAAAACCAGGCCCTTTCTTGTCCCGGTTTTTCTGATCTCGCTTGCGCTGCCGCTGGTGATCGATGTCGCCGGGCTGCGGCTGTCGCCCTATCGGATCATTCTGCTCACGATGTTTCTGCCGTCCCTGATCGCGTACTTTTTCGGATCTGCGGGGCGCATGCGAACCGCCGATTTCGTCGTCTTCCTGATCGCCGCGTGGAGCGCCCTGTCGTTCGGCATGGTTCACGGTGTCGAGGGCATCGAATCGGCGGGCATGGTGCTGATCGAGACCCTGACTCCCTATCTGCTGGCCCGTCAGTTCATCCGGACACCCGGACATTTTCACGCGATGGTGAAGGTTCTGGTCGGGATTGTCCTCTGTTTGCTGCCGTTTGCGGTGTTCGAGGCCCTAACTGGCCGCAACCTGATCCTCGCCCTGTTCGATCTCGCCGGCCGGGTTTACCCGGACGTTGATAAACCTCTGCGTCTGGAGCTCGATCGCGTGCAGGGCCCGTTCGAACATCCGATTCTGTTCGGTGTCATTTGCGGTTCGGCACTTGCGCTCAGCTTCTACCTGTTGAACCCAACTTTTCGCTTGGTTCGAACCGGCATCATCTTCCTCGTGGCATTTCTCTCGTTGTCGTCAGGGCCGCTCGCCGCATTGGCTGCGCAGGCCGGCCTGATAAGCTGGGACAGGATTCTTCGGCGTTGGCGGTTCCGCTGGTACGCAATGATCCTGGTGGCGGTGTCCGGTTACATCGTCGTCGATCTGATCTCGAACCGTACACCGCCCGAGGTTTTCATCTCGCTCGCCGCGTTTGATCCCGAAACGGCCTACAACAGGCTGCTGATCTGGGAGTGGGGCTGGGTCAACATCGCATCAAATCCGTGGTTCGGCCTTGGCCATGGCGACTGGCAACGCCTCTGGTTCATGACCGACAGTGTCGACATGTTCTGGATGCAGCGCGCCATGGTTCATGGCCTTCCTGTCGGGCTCGGTTTCCAGTTTGCTCTGCTTTGCGTGATTGTGCCCCTGATCCGCTGCCGGAGCCTTCCTGCCTATGCGGATGCATGCCGTACGGCTCTGCTGATCTGTCTGGCGGGTTTCTACATCGCTGGCATGACAGTGCACTTCTTGAACGCAACCTTTGTCCTGTTCATGTTCGTGCTCGGCTCCGGGGCATGGATGCTCGACGGTCCGCGGGCGGCGCAGCCCGGCAGTTCAGGACGGGCGCATCGCGGGCAGGTCGCCGAGGGCTTGCTGGCCCGGCCTGCCCATTCACGAGGTGCCATGGAGTCTTAACGTCTGTGTGAAAGTCTGTTCCCCGTGAGACATGAAACACGGGGTGGGACGCGGTCAGGCAAATTTGTCCGGCCGGTTCGGTCGTCTGTTCCCCGGATGCGGTTTGGTGCCGGGGGGCGCGATGATCTGGACTGTGACCAACAGCGATGAGCTATCCGTCGTCTTCAAGGCCGCGCAAAGCGGCGACCGGATCGAGCTTGCACCGGGGACGTATAACTCGGCTCATCTGAAATCGCGCGATTTTCCGACTGAGGTCGTCATTGCGAGCCAGGACGCCGAGAACCCGGCCGTCTTCACCGATGCCCTGACGATGTCTAACGTCAGCGGCGTGACACTCACCGGGATCAGCTTCGAGCCGAATAGCGCGGCGCTCGATATCCTCGACCTGGTCCTGATCCAGAACGCCTCGCGCATCATGATCACGGACAACGCGTTCAAGGGACACATCCCCGAGAGCGGTGAGGGTTTGCCGCCGGATGCGCCGATAGACAGTGCCGACAAAGCCAAGGGTCTGATCGAGGGACAGCCTTTTGCCCGCGGATTGCGCGCGACGAATGTCGAGGATCTCACGGTCGAGGGGAACGTATTAACGGCGCTGCGGAAAGGCATCATTCTGGACGACACGCATGCGGTACTGGTGCAGGAAAACCATCTGCATGACTTGCGAAGCGACGGCATCAACATCGTCGATTCGCGGTCCGTCGAGATCTCCGCGAACCTGATGCAGTCATTCCGGCCCCTGCACAATTACGAGCATATCGAGTTCGCCGATCATGGCGACTTCATTCAGTGGTGGATCACGGATACCGGGCAGGGCATCCACGACATGACGATCCGGGACAATGTGCTGTTGCAGGGTGCCGGCACCTGGGTTCAGGGGATTTTCGGGCGTGGCGGGCTCTCGAACCCGGACGGCAGTCCGGCGCACATCAGCGGGCTGCGGATCCTGGACAATGTCATCAACATTTCGCATCCGAACGGGATCTTTGTCGGGGATGCGCGCGATGTCGAGATTGCCGGTAACACTCTACTTCCCGCACCGCGCGACCCTTCGCATCCCGAGATAACGGATGGCATTCCGGCAATTCACGTCCGGACATCGGCGCCGATCAATCCAGATGGGAGTTATGACTTCTCGCAGGGCGCGTTGCCGCGCGACGTCGTCATTCGGGACAATCTTGTCGCGAGCGGCGATGCGTTCCGCACCTATCAGATCGATTCCGGCTTGCACGCGGGCCTCGGCATTGTGGCGGAGAGCAATACGGCGCTGTCCATTGATGTCGCGGAGATCGACTATTTCGGCAATCCGTTCCCGGGGCTCGTCGACAGGGCGATCGCCGTTGTCTCCGATCTCGAGCCGGTCGGTGGCGCGGGGGCCTTGCAGGACGGCGTTGATCCATCGACGCTGCCGCAATGGATCAAGGACACTCTCGAGGAGGCTTCGGCGCTTTCTGCGCCACCGGTGGGTACGCCGCTTGACGACGTCCTTGTCGCACCCGCGAGCGGAGCAACGCTCGACGGCGAGGCAGGCGATGACCTGATCGAGGGTGGTGGCGCTGCAGATCTGATCCGTGGCGGTGCCGGTTCCGATACCATGACGATGGGTGGCGGCGCCGACACCGTGATCTTTCATCGAGATGATCTGCTTCGTGGTGATGCCGACACGATCACGGATCTCGATTTTACGACGGGCTCATCGATCAGCTTCTCCGGTGGGTTCGTCGACGGCTTTTTCGACGACGCGGTGGATGGATCGAACGCCTTGTCGGTCTTTGCGAATGGTCGTGCTGCACTGATCAGTGACATGTTCGATCTTGCGGAACTCGCGGCGCACGACAGTGTCTCCGCGGTCGCGACGTTACGGGGCGAGACAGAGTTGCGGTTCGATTTGGACGGCGACGATCAGGTTGACTGGACACTGCGCCTTCGGGGCGTCTCTGCTATTGGTGAGGACACCTCGGGTCTCGTTGATGCCGCGAGCGTCTTCGTTGGCTCCGTTTCTTCGGACGTGCTGCGTGGTACCTCTGCTGGCCATGAGGATCTGTTTGGTGGTGCGGGAGACGACTTGCTCGATGGCCGTGGCGGAACCGACAGGATGTCCGGTGGCGAGGGCGATGACAGCTACTACGTCGATCATGTTCGCGACCAGTCGATTGAGCGCGATAACCACGGATACGACCGCGTCTACACCACCGTCGATTATACGCTTTCAGAGCATGTCGAGGGGCTTTCAGCGCGCGGATCGGCGGATCTTCGGCTGACCGGCAATCAGGCCAACAACTGGCTGACCGGCAATGGAGGCGACAATGCCATCCGCGGCAATGCCGGATCCGACCGGTTGATCGGACGGGACGGATCGGACTGGCTGGATGGCGGCACCGGCGGCGACGTGATGCAGGGCGGTGCCGGGGATGACAGCTATGTCGTCGACGATCCGCGCGATCTAATATTGGAACGCGCGGGCGAGGGGCACGACCGGGTCTATTCCTCGGTCGACTATGATCTGGACGCCTTCATCGAGGTCGCGGGTGTCCGCGGTCCCGCCGGACTGTCAATCAACGGAAATTCCCTGAACAACTGGATCACCGGTGGTACCGGGAATGATCGTTTGTCGGGCGGTGACGGAAACGACCGGCTTCTTGGCCGCGACGGCGACGATTACTTGAGCGGCGGGTCCGGCGTTGACGTGCTGCAAGGCGGAGCGGGCGCAGATGTATTTGCTTTCTCGGCGGAGGGTGGTGCCGATGTGGTGCTCGATTTTCAGGCCGGTACGGACCGGCTTGACATTGGGTTTCTGACCTCGGGCGCGTCGCTTCGTGCCATGGAGACATCGACCGGTGTCCTCATCATGTTTGGCCCGGGAGATGGTCAGGTGCTTTTGGCGGGGGTGACGGAGAATGAGCTATCTACGGCTGTCCTGCAAATTAGCGGGCAGGACTGGTCACTGGATTTCTGACTTGGCGTACTACATTTCCTGAAACCTCAGTAATCAGGACCCCGAGAACGCTCCGGCAAATGTCCTGCTCAAGGGACGGGCAAGGTATTCGAAAAGTGTTCGAGAACCGCCTAGGATCTGGGCTGAGATGGGCATGCCGGGGCGGATGGCCTCGCCATTAATCAGGACGATTTGAAACTGGTTGGTGTCAGTATCCTCAAGCCGCAAGTGTGCCATGAAATGCGATGGTTGGCCGTTCGGTCCGAGGATAGCATCTGGCGAAATGAAGCTGACCCGAGCGCTCAGTTCGGATCGTAACGTGCCTTGCGCTGCACCGATGGAAACCTGGGCGGGCATGTCGAGCGCCAGTTTGCCGATATGCTTCAGTGGCACGTTGACTTCGAGGACTGGACCGCTTCTCGCGGGAATGATTTCCATGAGCGGTTCGAAGGGTGCAATGACGGAACCGACGGCCACATCGTTCACCTGCATTGCAAAACCATTAATCGGGCTGGAAATCACGGCGCCTGACAGTGCCTGTTCGAGCAGGAGGATTGAGTCAGATCTCGCCGCGATCATTCGCGTCAGTTCGGTTACGCGGTTTGCGACCTCGAGGGCGTCGCGTAGCGGGACTTCTTCCAGTTCTTGACGGGCTGCTGCGAGCGCGAGCTCGAGGCGGGACAAATCCGCCTGCGTGCCGGCGACGCCCGCCTGCAAGCCGAGATAGGTACGTTGCACGCGTTCGAGTTCGGTTGCTCGGATCCTGCCGCCGACCCGAAGGCTTTCGAACGAGCCGACGACCTCGGCCGACCGCGAAACCTGTTCTTCTTCGAAACCGAGGCGTCGTGTTATCTGATTGAGCGTACGTTCCAGTGCCGTTATCCGGTTGCGCAGATGCAAGCTGTCATGGTGCTGAGCCTCTCGATGGGCATCAAGCTGACGTTGCTCAAGGGCGACTATCTCGGCCGTTGCCGCCCGCTCAGCGTTGTTCATTGAAATGCTCGAGAGATCGATGGTTTGGCGACCTGATGTCTGCGCCGCCAATCGGGCCTTCTCAATTTCCATCGCCATGCGATCGCGTCTGGCGGCCTGTAGTTCCTGGCGAATTTTCGTGTTGTCGAAACGCAGCAAGGGCTGACCGGCGTGAAGCTCCTCGCCAGCGCGAACGGCCACATTGGAGACCGTACCGCCTGTTGGCGATCGCACAACATGGACCGGCGCATCGGTTCGTACGAAGCCGTTGACCGTGATTGATTGGGGAAGATCGATCTGCGTTCCCCAGAGAATCGTCGCGGCTAAAAATCCAAATGCAATCACAACTCCGAGGCGCATCACGCCGCGCGTAGCTGTATTGAGGTTTTCAAGATTTGCGCTTCGCATTCCGGCCCCCTCAGTTCAGCAGCCGATCGGCTGGCGCGGACCCTGCCTCACCGTCCTGATCGTGCATCGGCGTAACAATATCCGCCTTCATGACCCGACCATATTCCGCGGCGCGTTGTTCGAAACTTTCGGAAAGCTGCATGACCATCAGAAGCGCGAGATCGGCGCCTTCCATCGCGGGTGCGAGGAGCATATCGTCGCCTGCGATCCTGCGGAGTCGATCGAGCCGCGTCGACGCAATCAGCTCGCACGTGTCATGCAGCGAGATCGCGCAGATGCCCGGAGAGTGTTTTAGCGTAAATCGGATCGGCGATGTCTCGTCGGTGCGCGGCGGGCTGTTCAGACTAATGTTGAACATCTCGGTCGCCACCATGGCGGCGTTGGCACGCGCGTCACCGTCAGTGTCGCGTTTGAAGTGGCTGCCGATCCAGTCCTCGAGCCGTGGCAGTTCTGAGGGATCCCGTTTGAGGTCGATCTGCATCATGCGCGCGTTCATGCGCGCCATAACCTCTCCCTTGGGACCGCTGTCGCGAACCCGTCCCGAGTCAAGCAGCAGGATGCGATCGACGAGGCTGAGTACCCCGGCCCGGTGCGCGACGAGAATGATCGTGACGCCTTCGGTCTTCAGCCGGGCGATGCTCGAAATCAACGCGCGTTCGCCTTCCTTGTCGAGTGCCGCGTTCGGTTCGTCGAGAACAAGAACCGAGGGGCGGTCGAACAGAGCGCGGGCAAGCGCGATGCGTTGCCGTGCACCGCCCGAAAGCGGACCGGTCTCAAAACCGATCTGTGTCTCGTACCCGTCCGGCAGATGAGATATCAGGCCGTGCACTCCGGCGGCCATCGCGGCGCGGACAACCTCGCCATGATCGGCGTTCGGTTGAAAGCGAGCGATGTTCTCGGAGATCGTTCCGGGAAACAGAACCGGCGACTGGGGCAGATAGCCGATCGTTCGCGCGCGCTGGGTCTCCGCGAGGTTGCGGATCTCGAACCCGTCCAGCCGGACCGACCCGATCGTGGGGTCGGCGGCACCTGCGATCATAGCCGCGAGCGTGGACTTACCCGACCCGGACGGCCCCATGATCGCCAGGCATTTTCCCGCTTCGATCTGGAACGAGATCTGATGCAGGCGTGGCGCCTCGCCGGGCCCGGCCACGACAGAAAGGTTTTCGCAACTCAGTGCGCCCCCCAGGTCGGCGAGTTCGGGATTTTCGGACTTTTCTCCGGCTCTCCTGTCCTGCTGATTGAGCGTATCGAGTGCTGCGCGCGCCTCGATCAGTGCAGAGAGACTGCCGGTGATCTGCTCGATCGGCGCCATCGTGCGCGACATCAATATCGAGGCAGCAATCATTGCGCCGCCGGACAACTGCCCGCTGAGCACCAGCCATGCACCGAGTCCGAGAACCAGTATCTGGCTGATCGCGCGCACGAATTTCGCTGCGGCGCGACGCTTTTGTTCGGGTTCGACAACATCGAGATGAAGGGACTTGGTGTCCCTGAACATCGAGGACTGTTTCTCGAAGAGGTTTCCCGCCAATCCCATGGTCGCAACGAGATCGGCGTTGCGATCGAGATGGCCGATCATTCCCTGTGACTGGCGCCGGGCCTCGGCAAAACGTGTTTGCGGGGCTTTCCCGAGCCAGTGTCCGGCCACCGTGAGGAGGATCAGTGCGGTGGCGATGCACAGACCCAGGAGCGCGAGATAGGGATGCAGCAGCAGAACGATCAGAAGAAAGATGAAGGCCCAGGGCGCATCGAAGAGCGCCTGAAGAGCCGGGCCGCCGACAAATCCGCTGACGGTGGATATGTGGCCGGAGGCCTCGCTGGCCGAGAGACTGCCGCCGATCGTTCCCGGTACGAGGCGTCTGGTCGTGTCGAGTTCCCACCACGCGGCTGCGCGAGCCATCAGGACGGCGCGCAGAGCATCCAGCACCGCCATCACTGCAAGCGCGATTGTAGCGATCAAGATCAGCGCGATCAGCGTCGATGTGCTGCCGGTCGGCAAGACGCGGTCGATCACCTGCAGCATGAAGAGCGGCCCGGTACCGGCGAGCAGATTGATCAGGCAGGAGAACGCGAACGCCGGCAACAGGACGGGGCGCAGGGACGCGGTCAGCCGGCCTTTGTCAGATCGCGTGCTCGGTTCCATTCTGGATCGTCTTTGTTACAGGCAAATCGTCCGGATCGTCGCGGAGAGGCGAGCCTTTCGCCCCTTCCGGTGTCGTTCAGAGTGCAAAGTTGTCCTCGTCGAGCTGGTCGGGATCGACATTCTTGAGGTAGATTCGGTCGTCGACCTGACCCGAGAAGCCGGTCAACTCGATCTGCGTCGCCCAGCCGACATCCTTGATCGCGCCCTGAAGGTCGTCATAGCTGATGTTGTACGCCGAGAGATCGACGACATCGGCCCCGACCTCGAAGTCGTGGATGTAGTCCGTGCCCGTGCCGGTCTGTTTCACGAACTTGTCGAGATCGCCGTCGCCTTCGAAATCGCCGCCCCAGAGGTGGTCGTCGCCCTCGCCGCCGATCAGCGTATCGGCGCCTTTTCCCCCGACGAGGTGATCGTCGCCGATATCGCCGAAGAGCGCGTCAGCCGCCATTCCGCCGTGCAGCATGTCGGATCCGCTGCCGCCATCGAGGCTGTCCGCGTTCGCGCCACCTTCGAGACGGTCGTCACCGCTGCCGCCGAAAAGCTCGTCGCGGCCGGTTCCGCCGAACAGCTTGTCGCCGTCCGCGCCGCCTTGCAGCAGATCATGGCCGTCCTTGCCCTCGATCCGGTCGCGTCCGTTCGATCCATCCATGTCATCATCTCCCGCGCCACCGACCATGCGGTCTGCGCCACTACCACCGATAAGAGAGTCAGCACCGTCCCCGCCGAAGATTCTGTCGTCTCCGCCGCCGCCGTCGATCCGGTCATCGCCGTGTTGACCGAAGAGGCGGTCACTGCCGCCGCCGCCGTCCAGGGTGTCGGACCCGCCGTATCCCCAGATCTTGTCCGCGCCTGCTCCACCGTCGATCCGGTCGGCGCCGAGACCGGAGCCGCCGAACAGAACATCGTCGCCATGCCCGCCCGCGATCTCGTCCGAGCCTGTGCCGCCGTCGATCCGGTCGCGCCCGGTGCCCCCTGACAGCGAGTCGTCTCCTGCTCCGCCAAACAGCCTGTCGTTGCCGGAACCGCCGAACGCCCGGTCGTCGCCGTCGCCACTGTCGATGCGGTCGCCGCCGGCGCCGCCCTGGCCGAGATCGTCTCCCGCGCCGAGATCGAGAACGTCCTGGTGGCGGCCGCCGAGCAGGCTGTCGGCACCATCTCCGCCAAACAGGCTGTCGCGCCCGGCGCCGCCGCTGAGGAAATCCCCGGCCTCCGTGCCGGAGAGTTGGTCCATGCCACCTGTTCCCGAGATCGACGCGCCAAGATCGACCGATGCCTCGACTGGCATGGCTTCGGGAATCACGCCGACCGCGTTGAGGCCCGACAGGTTGGGCCCGCGCAGCTCCAAGATGTCGCTCGCATCGCCGCCGGCATCGGTCAGCGGGATCACGATGGGCTCGCCAGTTTGCTCATCGGGCGCGATGCGAGCGATTTCCGTTCCTCGCCAGAAGACCTGAACGGTGTCCGACATCTCGTCCATGGGCGGAAGATCGAG
Organism: Pseudomonadota bacterium; assembly: GCA_039184865.1. Taxonomy (GTDB): domain Bacteria; phylum Pseudomonadota; class Alphaproteobacteria; order Rhodobacterales; family Rhodobacteraceae; genus Thermohalobaculum. The sequence continues at coordinate 71,949 of JBCDAV010000004.1, forward strand.
CATCAGCGAATAGGACTGTCCCTCGGACAGCCCGGGGATGCCCTGGACAGCCCGTGAGGAGGCTGCATCAAGTCCTGACAGGAGATCGTCGCGATCAAACGTGATCTGCGTGAGGTCTGAAACGACCCTGGCGCCGCCAGAGGACGCTGACATCATCGTACCCCGCTCCGCCCGAACAAGGACGGTAAAATCCATGCCATCACCACGCGCGAAAGCTGCGCGGACGAGAACTACCCGGGAGGACTATGCGCGCAGGACCCTAATGAATGGTGTAAAGCCGGAGCCGGCGATAGCAGCGCCGGTGAGCAAATGGGCCGAACGATCCATGGCCGGGCGTGCGATGAGTGTGAAACACGCAAAGCAGCGGGCCAGGCGCAGGCCGGTGATCCCCCTCACCCGGCCTGAACCTGACCCGCTCTCCCCCGAAAGGATTCCTGCCGCGCGGGCAAGTGTTACGGCTTGGACGGTTCGCGCTCGACGCTGAGTGTTGCGAAACGTCCGCCATCAGATGTGTTCGTGGCCTCGATGCGTACGATCACCCCGTCACGGTCGGCGTCCGATGTGTAGACGGCGGCGAAGGCGCCGCCATTGTCCAGACGGAACTGCTGGCGGGTGAACGGGGTTTCGGCTTCGGAGAAGACGCGCATCACGAGATCTGCAAGCACCGCCGGATCGACGCTGAGCGCGATCACGCGGCACGTCGGCTGGTCGTGAAAATCGACCATCAGAACCTGGGCCTCGGTATCGAGCCAGACCGATCCATCGCGTTTGCCGAGCATCTTGCGGGTCATCTCCTGCGAGGCCTGTTGCAGCCCGGAGGTCGGCGCCGACTTGCCGCCGAGCACGCTTGGTATGCAGCGCGTGATCAGTGCACGCATTGCGATAACCGAGTTGCTCTCAGCCTTTTGCGCCTCGGTTTTCGGGAGAACGGCGGCCGACGCTGGTTTCGCGAGGGGGGCCGTTGCAAGGGCAGCGATGACTGCCGACAAAACGATTAAAGTTTTCATGAAATGCAACGTGAACTTGTCCGGCGGGTGCCGCAACCCCGCCTCTCGGATCCGGACAGCGGTTCCGTTTTTCAGACAGCTTTAACCGCTTCGCGCCGCAAGTCCCTGTGTCAGAACGGAACGCACGACGTCGAGATCGGCATCGCGGGTGACGAATGCATCGCCGATTGCGCGCGCGAGGATGAAGGTGAGTCGCCCCTGACGGACCTTCTTGTCCTGATACATCAGCTCGATCAGGCCATCGGCATCGGGCAGTTCGCCCGGAATGTCGCCGAGATCCTTCTTCATGCCCATGGCGTCGAGATGCGCGCGCACGCGGCTGGGGGCCTCCTGAGCGCAGAGGCCGAGGCGGGCCGAAACCTCGAAGGCCAGCGCACAGCCGATGGCGACGCCCTCGCCGTGCAGCAGGCGGTCCGAATACCCGGTTGCCGCCTCCAGCGCGTGCCCGAAGGTGTGGCCGAGGTTCAGGAGCGCCCGGTCGCCGTGTTCTTTCTCGTCCCGCGCGACGATGTCGGCTTTCATCTGGCATGACCAACGCACCGCCTCGGCGCGCAGCGTAGCATCGCCGGCTGCCATCGCCGGGCCGTTCCGTTCGAGCCATTCCCAGAACGACTCGTCGCCGAGCAACCCGTACTTCGCCACTTCGCCGTATCCGGCAAGGAAGTCCCGACGATCCAGCGTGCCGAGGACATCGACATCGGCAAGCACGAGACGCGGCTGATGAAACGCGCCGATCAGGTTCTTGCCGTGCGGCGAGTTCACGCCGGTTTTGCCGCCGACCGAGCTGTCGACCTGCGCGAGCAGCGTGGTCGGGATCTGTATGAAATCGACGCCGCGCCGAAGCACCGCCGCGGCAAACCCCGCAAGATCGCCGATCACGCCGCCACCGAAGGCGATGATCAGATCGTCGCGCTCGATCTTCAGGGCGAGCAGGTCCTCGACCACTCGTTCGACATTCGCCATGCTCTTTGTTGCTTCGCCCGGCTCGAGAATGATCGCGGCACTTTCGATCCCGGCTGTCGAAAGACCCGACTGAAGCGCGTTCAGATGCAACTCGGCAACGTCGCTTTCAGTCACGATCGCGGTGAACGGGCGCGGCAGAAGAGGTGCGATTTCAGCGCCCGCGCGCGCCAGCAGTCCGGCTTCGATCATGATCGGGTAGGATCGGTCGCCCAGTTCGACAGACACGGACGGCATCAGGCGGCCTCTGGCGCGAAAGCGCGCCCGTCGTCCTTCAGGGCGCTGATGATGCGCGCCGCCATCTTCTCGTGGCTTTGTCCGCCGACGCTCTCCACGGTCACGTCCGCCAAGCCGTAGACCGGGTAGCGGGTCTCGATGAGATCGGCCAAGATCGCGCGCGGGTTGCCCTTGTTGAGAAGCGGCCTGTGCGTACGGCCCGAGGTGCGCGCCACCAGCACGTCGAGATCGGCCTTGAGCCAGACGCTGATGGCGGCTTCCGCGACTACGGTTCGCGTGTTCGGGTCCATGAATGCGCCGCCGCCCGTGGCTATGACGCGCGGGGCGCCGGTCATCAGCCGGGCGATCACCCTGCGCTCGAGGGCGCGGAACTCGTCTTCGCCGTAAGCCTCGAAAATCTCGGCGATTGTAAGACCGGCTGCGGCCTTGATCTCGTCATCGGCATCGACGAACGGCGCGGACAGTGCCTTTGCCAGTCTCTGACCTACAGAACTCTTGCCTGAACCCATCAACCCGACCAGCGCGATGGGCCGCGTCAGGTCCGGCGGCGCGCTCGGTTGGCTGGCTCTGGGCATGGCGACTCCCGCGGATCTGGTGGCGCCCGATTGCGCTCAACCGAAAGGCTGGGTAATCTGCCCCTTGCAAACACGTTGCGTTCAGGCCACCTCCCCGGCGGAGGGCTTTTAGACCAGCCAGCCGGACGAGGAAAGACATCTACAGGCAGGAGACTTTTCTGCATGGGCCGCGCGTTGAAATATCTGTTTCGCATAGCCGTTTTGGGCACGCTGGCGCTGGCCGCCTACGCGATGCTGGCCGACCTTCCGCCACCGACCCGAGACGTGGTCGTCGATCTTCCCGCACCTGGCGCATCGAATTGACGGCGCGCTCCGCAGACCCCTCGGCGGGCTGGGCCGATGCATTTCTGGACGCCCTGCAGGCCGAACGTGGGGCCGCGCGCAACACGATCCTGGCCTATGCGCGGGACCTGTCGGATTACCGCGCGTGGCTGGCGGCAGACAGCGGCGCGACACTTGCTGGCGCCGATCGCGACGCCATCGAACGTTATCTGGCGCATCTCGACCGCACCGGACTGACGGCGACGACTCGCGCGCGGCGGCTGTCGAGCCTGCGCCAGTTCTTCCGCTTCGCCTATTCCGAGGGGTTCAGGGCAGATGATCCCGGTGCGGGTCTGCGTGGTCCCCGTCCGGCCCGCTCTCTGCCTAAAACTCTCAGCATGGCGGATATCGACCGGCTTCTGGCGCAAGCGGAGGACGAGGCGCCGAGGAACGCCCGCGGTGCCAGGCTGCACTGCCTGATCCAGATGCTCTACGCGACTGGCTTGCGCGTCAGCGAACTGGTTTCGCTGCCCGCGGCTGCCGTGCGTGGAAATCCGGCGCTGATCCTGGTTCGCGGCAAGGGCGACCGCGAGCGCATGGTACCGCTGTCCGATCCGGCGCGCGCCGCCCTCGCGCATTGGCTGACCGTGCGCGACGCGGACGAGGTCGCATTGACCTCGAAGGGCGGACGGCCATCGCCGTTCCTGTTTCCTTCGCGCGGCAAATCCGGTCACCTGACGCGGATCTCGTTCTACGGGGCATTAAAGGATCTCGCGGCGCGCGCCGGTCTCGATCCGGAAGGACTATCGCCCCACGTCGTCCGACACGCCTTCGCGTCGCATCTGCTCGAGAACGGCGCTGATCTGCGGGTCATCCAGACCTTGCTCGGCCATGCCGACATCTCGACGACCGAGATTTACACGCATGTGTTGGATGAGCGTCTGAAGGCGCTCGTCCTGGAGAAACATCCGCTGGCGTCGCGCTGAGAAGCTTAGGCGGCCAAGGGAGTCACTTACCGGTCAGTCGTCGAAATCGTCCGGGTCGCGCCCTTCCGGTACGGGCTCTTCCGGTGCTGCTGTTGCTGCCGTGGCGATCCCGACAAAAGCCGGGCGCAGCAACCGGTCGGCAATGACGAAACCGTCCTGCATCTTCTCGATAACCGTATCGGGCTCGGCGCCGGGGATCGGCGCCTGGAACATCGCCTGGTGGCGGTTCGGATCGAACTTCTCGCCGATCTCGGGCGTAACCTTTTGGATCTTGTGCTTCTCGAACGCATTGAGCAGTTCACGTTGTGTGAGCTCGATCCCCTGGATAAACGCGTCCGCCTTTTCGCGGAGTTCATCGTCCACTGCATTCATCGCTCTATCCAGATTGTCGTAGACGGCCAGCAGATCGCGCGCGAGCTTGGTGCCGCCATAAGTCTCGGCATCCTTCTTTTCGCGCAGCGCCCGGCGGCGGACATTCTCGGCTTCGGCGAGCGCCCGCGTCCACTTGTCCTTGAAGTCGTCACGCTCTGCCTCGAGGGCGGCGATCTGGTCGGCGACGGTGTCCTGCGCGTCGGCGCGGGCAATCTCGTCTTCCAGGCCGGGCACCAGATCTTCCACTGTCAGGTCCGACAGGTCGACCTTCTTGCCTTCGGGGCCTGTGTTCTCAACCTCTGCGTCCATGCTATCGCCCGGCATTGCCACTTCGGGTTCAACCCTTGCCTTGCTCTGCGACATCTTCGCCTCACTCATTCTTGCCGTTCCGGTCCGAGACCATCTGCCCGATCATACGGGCAGTGTAGTCAACAATCGGTACGATCCGGCCATAATTCAGCCGGGTCGGGCCGATCACTCCGATCGCACCGATAATCCGGCGGCTTGTATCGCGGTACGGCGAAATGACAAGGGACGAGCCGGACATCGAAAATAGCTTGTTTTCCGAGCCGATGAAGACAGAGACGCCCTCTCCCTCCTCGGCCAGACCCAATAGTTGGGCAAGGTCGCGCTTGCGTTCAAGATCATCGAATAACAGGCGAATTCGCTCCAGATCGGCTTCATCCTGCCTCTGGTCGATCAGGTTCGAACGGCCACGGACGATCAGCCGTTCGGCATCGGCATCCTCGCCGCCCGACCAGAGCGCAATGCCCTTCTCCACGAGACCGGCCGCGAGCGTGCTGATCTCGCTGCGCCGCACCTCGATCTCGCGCGCGATAGCGCTTGAGGCCTCGCCCAGTGTCCGGCCCCGCAGATGCGCGTTCAAGAAATTCGCGGCCTCTCGCATCGCGGAGGGCGTCAGTCCGGGTGGTGGATCGAAGACCCGGTTCTCGACCGATCCGTCCTCCATCACGAGCACGGCGAGGGCTGAGTCCTGCGACAGCGAGATGAACTCGATATGGCGCAGTGCCGCATTGCTCTTGGGCGCGAGAACCAGCGACGCGCAACTGCTCAGACCCGACAGCATCGCGCCCGCCTGATCGAGCACCTCCGTCATGTCGGCGTCGACCGTGACGGAATTCTCGATCTTCGATCGTTCCTCCGCCGAGATATCGCCGATCTCGAGAACGCCGTCGACGAACAGCCTGAGCCCGAGTTGCGTCGGGATGCGTCCGGCCGAGACATGCGGGCTGTCGAGAAGGCCGAGTTGTTCGAGATCCTGCATGACATTGCGGATCGACGCGGCGGAGAGATCCATGTCGCGCATTTTCGAAAGCGTGCGCGACCCGACGGGCTCGCCGGTGTCGATATAGGTCTGCACGAGCCGCCCGAAGATGTTCCTGCTGCGCTCGTTCAGATCGCTGAGTGTCGACGTCGTCTCCGCCATGTCTCCGGGCTTTTCACTGCCTGTCCGCGCGTGCCCCAGAGTTAGGCGCCGCCGCTGGCCGGGTCAACGCGCGGGCGTGGACAAGGGCGCGCATCTTCAGACGGAAGTTGGCTCGAACTTGAGCGATCATGCGCGGCAATTTTCGGGAATTTCGAGTCAATGTCGCCGCGTTTAACGTTTCGGCAACCATGGTTGATCGATTGTTGGTGCATCAGCGCCGCAGGACTCAATGCCGGATCCGGCAGGCGCACCCGAGAAATGACGGATGAGCGCAGGCATGACACGTCTCTTCGACCTTTCGCTCGATCAGCCCGATCTTCAAGCTGTTCGTTTTCTAATCCAGCGCGAGTCCCTGCCGGTCAACGGTGATCTGGAAAGCGGTTTTCTCGACACCGTTCATGACATTCACCGGCATCCGTCAGGCACTGGATTTCCGACCGCGCTGGCGCAGATCTGCGAACAGTCCGAGATCGTTGCCGTGATCCGAAATCCGTCGCTTGTTCTCGATGACGGGCTTGCCGCGCGTGTCTCATCGGCGATTGCCGGGCTCGACTCGGTCGACGACTGGGCGCTTGCTGGGGCCGGCGGACTCGGTCTCGGCGATCAGCGCCATCTCGCACTCTACGCCTCGGCAAATCCTGCAATCCCGGAATATGCCGGTCTGCAGCCTCTGCTCGACGTCATGCCGGATCTTTATCTAGTGAATGCGACCTACGCGCGCCGGATCCTGTCCGGTCAGATCGGCGAGGCCGAAGCCGCGATCGAACTTGCGATTCTAGTTCAAGGCTATCTCGACGGTCATGTTTCGGTCTTCGTGCCTGATCTGGTTGCGGCGATCGACGGAGAGCTGATGTCGCGCGACCTGATCCGGGTGGAACAGGAACTGGATCAGTTGTTTTCAGACCGGTTGTGCGGACAGAGCGTGCAGACGCTCTCCGGTCCGGTGCAACTCGGCGAGGCGCTGCCGATCCGGCGTTCGTCGGATATCGATCTGAGTGCCCGGATTCTGGGCGAAGTGCGCCGCCGTGCGCCCGCGATCTCACTGTCGATCATCACGCGAACGCTGTTCGGCAGGCCGCATCTGCTCCGCCGGATGCTCGCGAGCATTAGCCGGGCGCGTCGGGAAGACGTGTCGCTCGAGGTTATCCTCAGTACGGATGCCGAACCCGCGATCGCCGAGCGTTGGTTCAAGGAACTTCAGGTCGATTTCCAGCACCTGAAGCTGCGACTCAAGATAAATCCGGCCTCGGGCCCCAGCAGGGTCACCAATCTGCTCGGCGGTTTGCAGGTGGCAGCGGGCGAGTACGTGATGTTCCTCGACGATGACGACTATCTCGATCTCTTTGCCTTCGAGACGATCCGTACCGCAGGCTTTGCCGGGAATCGCCCGTTGATCGTGACGAGCAGCGACGTTCACGAGGAAACTTGGGAGAACACGCCGAGTGGACGCTGGGTGCTGACGCATTCGATGGAGATGAGCCGCTATCCCGCGGCCGGCTGGCGCCAGATGTTCGACGGTGTGAACCGACTGCCGATCTGCGGCATGATCATTCCGCGGGCGCGGTTGCGGGCGCGGCTGAAGCTTGCCTCGCTGAACCATGATCTGAGCGAGGACTATGCCCTGTTTCTGCTGGTCCTGACCGATCCGGAACTGCCGGCTGTCTACGAGTGCGTTGAGAGCGTCGCACATATCTCGGTGCGCGGATCCGAGAACTCGGTGATGATGACCGACCGGCGGCCCTGGGTGCGCGACATCAGCGGCTTTCTTGCGGACCTTACACGGTCAGGTGCGGTCGCAGGGCCGGGCCAATGGGCGGTGCGCGGCTCCAATGGGCAAGATCCCGTTCAGACCCAGCCGGACGAGGTTGCGGAACTGCGCGAAGCGCTGGCGCGGCGCAATCAGGAGATCCGCCTTCTGCGCCAGTTACTTGCCGGGTTGCGGGCGCAGCACGCGCCGGCTCAGGAACGCGCCGCATGAGCTTTGCCGTCTACACGAGTTGCGCGCTGAACTATCTGCCGAAGGCGCGGGCACTGGCCGAGAGTCTTCGGCACCTGCATCCCGATGTGCGCCTGACACTTTGCCTGAACGACGTGCTGCCGGACCATCTCGACGTTGCGAAAGAACCGTTCGCTCAGATCTGGACGCCGCGCGACCTCGGATACAGCCGCGCTTGGATCTTCGAGCACAATGTCATGGAGCTGTGTACGGCGGTGAAGGGCAGGGCGCTGAAGCGCTTGCTGGCTGAGGAGGACGCGAGCGTGCTCCTCTATCTCGACCCGGACGTCTATGTCTTCGACCAACTCGATCCGATCGACGAATATCTGGGCGAGGACTCCATCGGTCTCGTGCCGCACATCCTGCGCCCGGAAGAATGCGATATCGGTGTGCGGCTCACCGAGATGTCGGTCACCGAGCACGGAATCTACAATCTCGGACACCTTGTTGTCCGGCGCGATGAAACCGGTGCAGCGTTCGCGGACTGGTGGGCGGCACGCCTCGATCGGTACTGCTTCGACGAGCGGGACCGCGGTCTCTTCACCGACCAGCGCTGGGTCGATCTTGCACCGGCGATTTTCCCGAACGTGCGGATCCTTCGACAGCCCAATCTCGATGTCGCGAGCTGGAACCTTTTCGGCCGGACGGTGTCGCAGGAGCCCGGTTGTGCGAGTGACGGCCCGCCACGTTTCCGCGTCGATGACATGCCGCTAATCACGTATCATTTTTCCGGGACGGGGCCGACCGGGACGCACCGGCGGGTTCGCGATGTCTTCGATCCCGGCAATGCCGCCACGGCGGAAATAGAACGGATCTACGAGGATGCGATCGCAGACCACGGCCAGGAGGAGTTCGAGCACTACCCGTTCGGGTACGACAGGTTCGACAATGGGGAACCGGTAGCGGCCGAGCTTCGTAAGCTCTACCGGCGCCACGGCGATCTGCGTCGGGCCTTTCCCGATCCGTTCGAGTGCCCGTCCGATCGACTGAGTTTTCTGGAATGGGTCCGCCAGCATCGGCCCGGACTGGTCGGTGGCTACCGAATCCCGCCCGAGCGCCTTGAATCCGCGTTCCGCGATCTGTTCGACGAGGACTTCTATCTTTCCGAATATCCGGACGCGGCCGAGCAGGTTGCATCGGGCCAGTTCAGTTCCGCGATCGAGCACTACTGCCTGCTAGGGTCGCGTCTTTTCCTCGATCCGAACGAGTTCTTCGTCTCTTCCTACTACCATGACCGGGCAAGCCGCCATGACGGTCATGTCCTGCGCGAGCAGGCCGGTTCCATGCGCGGAACGCTACTCTGGCACTATCTCGAAACCGGGCTGCCGAACCGGATCGAGCCGATCGAGTTCTTCGACAGTTGCTGGTATCTGTCCGAGAATCCGGATCTGCCCGCTGCCCTACGGACCGGGCAGATCCTGAGCCCGCTGGGACACTTCCTGAAGCATGGCAGCGCCGAGGGACGGAATCCGGGACCGACGTTCCTGGGAAATCGGTACCTCGAGGCGTCGCCGCGGGCCCGCGAGATCCTCGAGGACGACGGCGTGCGCGGAGCGTTCGGGGCCTTTGTGAAACTTGGCGGTGTGCTTGGTCGGGCGCTTGTGTGATGGAGACCGGTGAAACCTCACCGCTAAAGACGATTTTCGTCGGTGGGCCCGGGCGGAGCGGGACGTCCTTCGTTGCCGAACGCCTCGGGCGGCACGCGGAGGTCTGCTCCTTTCCCGGTGTAGAGTTGAAGATCTTTTCCGAAAAGAATGGGCTGCTCGATCTTCGCCATGCACTCGTCGAGCGGTATTCGCCGAACCGGGCCGGCGTTGCCCTCGATCAGTTCCGAAAACTCTTCGGTGCCCTGGTTGGCGGTCAGTTTGGGCAGCCGGCCTTCGGAACGTTGGCGCCGCCCAGTGCGTGGTTTAATATTCTCGATGGTTTCTGCGATCGTATCAGCGCGCACGGGATCCCGGTGCAATTCGAGGCAGTCGAATTTGACGATGCTGTGCGCACCCTGCTGTCCCGTGTCGCGTCACTTGCAGCGTTGATAAAAGAGTCCGCGGCGTCTCCTGTCGCGTTTCTCGAGAAGACCCCGCACGCGTTGTTGTTTGTGGATTTCCTCGCTCGGTTTGCACCGGCCCCGCAATTCGTGCACGTCATGCGCGATCCGCGTTCGATAGCATTCTCGTTGCGCCGGATGCCGTGGGGGCCGAGGGATCTCGAGGGCTGTTGTGCCTGGGTTTCAGGCTACTGTGCTGCGTGGCTCGACAGTCAGAAAAAAGCAGCTCAAACCGGCTGTGCCTTGCATCGGATCAATATCGAGGCTGTCGCCGCAGCGCCCGATCACGCGAGCCGCCTGATCTGCGATCGTCTCGGCTTGTCGTTCGACGATGCAGTCTTCGCCGAAGCCGATCTGAAGACATTGAACGCCTGGGTCGAGAAGTGCGCGGAGGTCGAACTGCTCCAGATCAGGCGCGCCCTTGACGGCTGGGCGCGTCACTTCGGTTATGATGCCGCAGCGATCGGATTTACGGAGATGCCAGTCCCATCGTCCGTGCCGATGTTTGCCGAAGCGGTCGCTGAAGAGATCCCGTAGCGTTCGATCATCGCCAGAAGCTGCTTCTTGCGGATCGGCTTGGAAAGGTAGTCATCCATGCCGGCCTCGAGGCACTTTTCGCGATCACCCTCCATCGCGTTCGCAGTGAGCGCGACGATGGGTGTTCTCGGCAAGCCGAACTGGCGTTCCGCCTTGCGGATTGCTCTTGCCGCCTCCATGCCGTTCACTTCCGGCATCGACAGGTCCATGAAGATCAGTTCCGGAACGAAATCCCGGTGCATGTCGACGGCGATCTGACCGTTTTCCGCAAAGGTTAGTTCGACCGGTGCGTCCTTCAGCATCTTCGAGACGACCATGCGATTCGTTTTGTTGTCCTCTGCGACCAGCAACCGGACGGTCCGACCGGCAGGAAGAACTGCGGCAGTTTCCGTCTCTAGCGCTCCCACCGATGGCTCGGGCGAGTTGAGCAGGTCGCGGATAATCGGGTCGAGGTTTGAGAAGCGCAGCGGTTTGAGCAGGCGCCCCGCGACCCGCGAATGCTGCGCGACAGCCTCGACCAATTCGGATGCCGAGGTGATGAGGATCGGCGTTTTCGCAGAGTGAACGTTTGCCGGATCGGTCAGATGGTCCAGACCATCCGCAGCAAGCGCCGAATCGAGGAGGATTGCGTCGAACGGCCCGCGCGTTTCCTCGGCCAGAGCAATCACCGAGCGCGCCGCTTTTATCCCGCGTGCCGTCGAGACACTGTGCCCCGCAAGCTCGAGATGCGTTTCCAGGCCGCGCCGGTTCTCTTCCATCTCGTCGATGCAAAGCAGGCGCAACGGCCTCGCAGAGTTGGCCGAACTGGATTCAGAAGTGTCAGGCGTGGCCGCCTGCGCCAATGGCATCGAGAGTTGCAGGCGGAAGGTCGTGCCAACGTCGATTGTCGATGAGACCGTAATGCCGCCACCCATAATTTCGACGAGCTTTCGCGTAATAGCGAGGCCGAGGCCGGTGCCCTCAAAATGCTTCGTCCCGGAGTGATCGACCCGTGTGAACTCCGAGAAGATACGGTCGATGTTGTCTTCCGATATCCCGATACCGGTATCTTCGATGGCGATCTTCAGGGCGAGCTTGTCGCCCTGACGCTTCCCGCCGACGCGCAGGACGATCTTGCCCTTCAGGGTGAATTTCGCGGCGTTGCCCGCCAGATTGATCAGGATCTGCCGCAGGCGCATGACATCGCCAACAAGATGCCGGGGCAGGTGCGGATCGAAGACCAGCGCCACTTCGAGGTCCTTTTCGAGCGCCTTGGGAGAGACCAGCATCAGCACGTCTTCGCACGTCGTCAGAAGGTCGAACGGTTCCTCGCGCAAGCTCATCCTCCCGGCCTCGATTTTCGAGAAGTCCAGAATGTCGTTTATTATGCCGAGCAACGCATCTGCCGACTGCCTGATGGTATCGGCATAGGATTTCTGTTCGGTGGAAAGTTTCGTCTCGCCGAGCATTTCCGTCATGCCGACAACGCCGTTCATCGGCGTCCGGATCTCATGGCTCATGGCGGCGAGGAATGCGGTCTTTGCCCGGTTTGCCGCCTCTGCTTCATAGGCGAGTTCTTTTGCCCGTGCCTCGCTGTTGGCGAGTTCGACCTTGGCGCGATAGAGCATTCGCGTCTGTTCTTTCATGTGGGTCATGTCGGAGTAGGACAGGATCCAGCCGCCGCCATCGGCCTCGGAGATCGCGATCGCAAGAACGCGGCCCGACGGCGTTTCAAGGTAGATGTCCTCGACACTTGCCGAGAGAAAGAACTGCGGATCAACCGTCATCGTGGTGTTGATCCGCGGGCCGAAGTCACCACGGGCCGCCGATTCTGAGATAATTTCGGGCAGCGTCTGACCGATCGGAGTCCATTCCGCCGGACGTTCCAGCAAGCGGTTCAGATCGCCGTATGTCTCCAAACACCTCGCGTTCGGATCGAGCACCAGCGCGCCGAAGTTCAGCCGCCGTAGCATGTCGGTGCGCCGAGTTTCGCGCGCGCCTGTACGGCGCGTGAAGAACATGGCGACCGCCGCCGCGAGGCCAGCACCGAGGAGCAAACCGATCAACAGGGTCTCTGGCACGATGGCGAATCCTAAAGACGTTTTTCCAGAAACAGGAGTTGGCTGTGACCGGACGCGGAGTAATTCACACTGTCCATGGCTTCGCGCACCAGCAACCATCCCCAGCCGATGTCCTGCGGCGGCGCCAAGACGGCGGGTTCCTGTCCGCGGTCCCAGTTGGTCACGAGCCATTTCGGCATCGCGCGCCCCTGAAAACGGACCGTGAGAATCACCAGCGATTTCTCGATCCAGAGTTCGACGCGGGAATCCCGGTCGGGTGGCTGGTCACCGGCGAATTCGACGACCGTGTGCAGCACCTCGTTCAGGGCCAGTCCCAGAAGCTCAAGCATTTCCGGTGTCGGTTGACCCGACCGGACCCAGGCATGCCGATGAGACAGCACCTCATCGACTATTCCGGGGATCACGGCATTTCCGCCTTCGAGGCGGCAGGCCATAACCGGGGCGATCTCGGCATGATGGATCATAACGACGAATGCCCTGAAAGCGTCAGCTTGTCGGGACCGTGTCCCGCACCGGGAACACCTTGTTCATCCGTGTCAGACGCAGCACCTTTTGCACCGCGTCGCACGGTTGCGCAATTTCGATCACGCCGCCTGCACCGATGTACTTGAGACTGCCGACGAGCGAACCGAGGCCCGATGAGTCCATGAATTGGACTTCCGAGAAATCGACGATCAGGTGGCGTGCGCCGCCATCGACGACTTCCTTGACCTCGTTCTTGAACGTCTCGGCCATCGACGCATCAAGCCGATGCGTCTGCGGTTTGACGACTGTGATGCTTGAGTTGAGCTTGTTTACCTGAACCACGAGAGACCCCCAGAAACGCAAACACACATTGAATGCCGGGAATCAGGGATACAGCGGTAGCGTAAAGAAACCCGGAATCGGGTCTGGCTGTCCTAGTCGTTGTCCAGCAGACCGGCGCCTGCGCCCGCCATCCGGGACTGTTCCGTGGCGGGTGCGTAGGTGCGATGCGCAAACCCGGTCAGGATCTTGCAGGTCGCAGGATCCGGCGTTGGGAAACGATGGAGGCGCGCCGCCGGTTCTCCCGGCGCCGCCGAACGCAGGTCCAGGGGACCGTGCGCAGATAGGTTCGGGCCGGACAGATGCACTGCGCCACTGCGCCAGACATGGAGGCGGTCCGTACCCGCCGCATCCGAGATCACGACAGCATTCTCATCCTCAAGTTGCCGGGCAAGCGCAGGCGCGATCAGCAGGGGCACGAAAGCACCGGTCATCGAACTCAGGACGTCGGGCGATGCGCCGTCCGAGAGGGCGCACGCCAGCGTCAGCGTACGACCGGGCTCATCCGATGCAAGATCGGCAACGATGGCCTCAGCCGCAGGCAGACCCCAGTGGCAGAGCTGTCGCGCGATGTTGGCGGCGTCTTCCGCTATGCCCCACGGCAGCCCCGCGCCGACCGCGGCCTTGGCGGCAAGCGATGTCAGTTCGCCGACGGACCAGCCTGGTTCGGATACATCCAAGCATCGCCCTCCATCGCAGCGATCTCATCGGGAAACGGCGCGCCGTTGAACATGGTCACGCGCACCCAGCGGTCCGAGCGCGGATCGAACCGGGTCGCGCCGAAGAAACTCAGCTTGGCGCGCAGCATGTCGCTGGGCCGCATCGCAGCGTCGATGGTGTTGTCGCGGATCTCGGCATAGGCATGGCGCGCGGTGATCTGGGCGCGCCGGACTGCGTGGCGATGGCGCGGATGCTCGCGCAGGAAAACGGCACAGGATGTCCCCGGATCAGCGCCGTCCAGTGCCTGCCACAGGGCAGCGATATCGCGCGCGGGTGCAAGCGCCTGTTCGTACGCGTCGAGGTCCTCTTGCTGGCGTTCGGCGAGCCGCGGCTCAAGCTTCTCGGCCGATGTGTACCATAGTCGCGCCGTGCGGGCATCGTCTGCCCAGTCCATGCCTAGTGCCCATGAGTAGGTGTTCTCGATTGCGGCGCGAAGTTCTTTGACGAGCATACTGCCGTCGATCACGAAATCCGACATCTCGTCCGCATCCATGACCTGTGTAAGAGCGTCCACCTCCTGAGCGTTCACCTCGAGCATCAGGGCAAGGAGCTGTTCCTGCCCTTCCAGCGACAACGCCTCTTCGGCCCAGGTCCAGAGCGCATTCCAGGGCTGCGGGTCGTTCACCGGTCCCGCTGCAAGATGCGCCTCGAGCAGGTTCAGGTCTCCGGCCAGCGCGCAGAGTTGTTCTTTCTGCGCGGGGTGTTCGGTGTGCCAGTCGTCCAACCGGTCCCGTGCCGACGCGAGCGTGAGCTTGAGCTCTGAGAGATCCTCGGCGGTCATCTCAGGCCGCGAGCGGACGCGCGCAAGCGCGGTTTCACGCACCGAGAACCATTTGTGGATCAGCACGGGATGCGTCAGCAGGAACGGCGCCATGCCGAGACCCGTTGAATTCCCGATCCCGAGCATGCGCCTTATGGCGGGGTCAAGCCGGGCAGCGCGATCGCCACCGCGCATACGCGCCAGATGCTCGATGATATCGACCGAGAACGCCCGGATGAGCCAGACGGTCAGCATCTCTGCCTGAAACGGCG
The DNA here is from genome assembly GCA_039184865.1 of Pseudomonadota bacterium. Classification (GTDB taxonomy): domain Bacteria; phylum Pseudomonadota; class Alphaproteobacteria; order Rhodobacterales; family Rhodobacteraceae; genus Thermohalobaculum. Next base: position 86,990 of record JBCDAV010000004.1, read on the forward strand.
CCTTCAGCTCGGGACGCTCACAGTAGACGTCGCGGTCGGCGAGGCCGAATTTCGCAGACCCATAGACCGCCGTCGTGCGCATCAGATAGCCGACCTTGTTCAGCTCGGCCGCATCAGGCTGGCGGCCCTGCGCCAGGGCGTCTATCACCGACCCGAACAGCCGGACCGAACGATTGGCCCGGCTGAGCGTGAGTTCGCGCACCGACATCCGCCCGGCTTCCTGCTTCGGAACCTGGGCTTCAAGCCGGTCCAGATCCGCCTCCTCCGGCACACCGTCGAACAGAGCGAAGGTGGCGTCCCAGGCTTCTGCGATGACGCGGTCGCTGCGCAGATGATCCGGCAGATCGTGCGCGAAAGCGATCAGGGAATAGGCACGCTCGGGGCCGCGCGCCGTGTAAACAGCCCGGCCGACGCCGCGCTCGTCAACGCGCCAGAGCTTGCGCTCGACCGTCCATCCCTCGTCCTTGATCCGGCGCAAGAGGATGCGCACGAAACTCAGCCGGGTCGGATGCGCGGCACCCATGCGCGCCAGGCGCATCACCGTCTCCGGCGGACGCGGGGCGATCTTTTGCGCGGACCTCACACCGTCCATCAGAACGTCACCTCGAACCTTTGCTCCAGAACCTCTGTTCCCCAAGTCACATCGCTGTGCTCCGCGACGAGGTTGAAGCCGTGTTTCTCGTATAACCGGCGCGCCGCGTCCAGTCCCGCAAACGTGTTCAGATAGACGCCGCTAGCGCCATCGCTTCGGGCGGCGGTCAGTGCTGCTTCGATGAGACGGTTTCCGAGACCCTGTCCGCGAACCCGCTCCGAGGTGATGAACCAGCGGAGATGGGAGCGCCCATCGTCCTTGTCGCCGCTGTCGATCGTCACCGTTCCGACAAAGCCCTCGGCGTCCTCGGCCCACCAGACATGACAGCCCGGTGCGTCGGCACGCATCAGGAATGCCGCCATCTCCGTCGCGACCTTGGCCTCGAAGACCGTGCCGAAACCCCATTCTAGCGCATAGTAGCGGCCATGTTCGGCGACACACCATCCGAGCAGCCCGGGCCGTGCGCCTTCGCCGATCACGACGCTCACGCGGGAACCATACCGGCCTCCCAGAACGACAACCAGTTGTCGCCCAAGAGACCCTCGACCTCGGATTTTGAGAAGCCGACCGCATAGAGGCCCGCGGCGATCCCGTCCCAGTCGCGATTCGAACGAAACCAGACAGGTTGCTTCGGGAACACCGCACCGGATTGCGCGAAGGTCCAGCGCCCGTCGCGCATCCATTGCACCACCGAGTCGGGCTGACCCTGGCAAAGGTCCGAACCGATACCCAACCGCTCCGGTCCTGTCGCCTCGGCGGTGCGCGCGACCATTTCGCAGAAGGCCTGCAAGGTGCTGTCCGAGCCGTCCGCGAGGTGGTGCGGATAGAGCGAGAACCCCAGCATGCCGCCACTCTGTGCCAGCGCGCTGATCACGGCGTCCGGAACGTTGCGATTTGTCTCACGCCAATTGCGCGGATTGGCATGGGTGACCGCGACGGGGCGTGCGGAGGTCTCGATCGCATCCAGCGTCGTTTGCTCTCCTGCGTGGCTGAGATCGAGGATCATGCCGATCCGGTTCATCTCGGCCACGACCTCGCGCCCGAATCGGGTCAGACCGGTATCCTCGGGTTCCTGCCAGCCCGCGCCGCAGAGCGATTGCAGGTTGTAGGTCAACTGCATGAAGCGCACGCCGAGCCGGTGGCAGATCGCGAGCATGCCGAGATCAGAGCCGATTGGCGACGGGTTCTGAAAACCGAAGTACACGGCTGTCTTTCCCACCGACCGGGCCTTGCGCACGTCGCGCGCCGAGCGCCCCGGGATGATCAGGTCGCCATGTTCGCGAAACCTTGCGTCCCAGTCCTTCAGGCGATGGACGACCTCGGAGAAGTCCTCGTGATAGGCGATCGTCGCATGGACCGCATCGACGCCGCCGGCGCGCATGTCTTCGAAGATTTCGCGCGACCAATTGCAGTACTGCAGCGCGTCGATCCGGAAACCGGCCACTACGCCATCTCCGGCACGGTCACGATACGGTCATCTCTGCGGCGCATCCTCATGTTGTTTGCGTAGCGGATCATGCGATCATGGGGCAATGACTCTCTCGAACGACAATACGGCGCCATCCGGACACCAAACCTCGGCAGACCGCCGCGGCTTCGACATTGAGGCCGTGGGGCAGGAGCACGAGGACGAAGCCGATGCGGGTACGATCGACCGGATGCGGCTGCAGTTTCTCGCCACCCAGCACGCGTCGCTGGTTTCGCAGACGCAATTTGCCGATGCCAAGGCGGCTGCTCTGATGACGGTGATGGGGCTGGTCGCGCTCAACGGCCCGGTCAAGATTTCGACCGTGGCCTCGGCATCGCTGGATGCCATCGTGGTCTTCATCCTGATCATGGCGACCATCGGCATCGCCGCCTGGGCGATCATCCCGCGCTATCCCGACAAGGCACTGAACAAGATGATCCACCGGCGCGACCGGTTCTCGTGGCCGGCGCTGGTGGCGGCTGGGTATGAGCCGCTGGACCACGCCGATTTCGCCCGTGAAGCCAAGGGCGATCAACTGATCATGTCACTCGCCCAGACCAACGGCGCGATGGCCAAGGTTTTGCGGCGCAAGTTCGTCGTGCTGCGGCTCGCCTTCGGCATGGCGGCACTCGATCTCTTGCTTATCATCGCATACGTGCTCGGCGCCCGGCTTTAGATGCGCGGCCTGCCGCGCAGCGTCGGCGTTTCACTGTGGATCATAGATTTCAACGAACGCAAGAAGCCGACCGGCGCACCGGGCGACGTGTAACCTTCGAAAGGATTGTGCTCTTCGGGCCGTCGGTGCGGACGGGCAGACCCGTTCGCCTGCCCGTGCGCTTGTCGCCTCCGTGCGCTGGCCGCGCCTCAGCTCAGGTGATGTACCTCCTGCAGACCGTAAACCGGCGTCGGGATCCCCTCCATCCGGGCCTTTATCTGCAGCGACAGGAACTGCGAGTAGTGGCGTGACTGATGCAAGTTGCCGCCGTGGAACCACAGCGCCTCCTGCTGCGTCGGTTTCCACATGTTGCGCTGCTCCCCCTCCCACGGGCCGGGATCCTTGGTGGTGTCCGAACCGAGCCCCCAGACCTTGCCGACCTTGTCAGCAACCTCCTGGCTGATCAGATCGGCCGCCCAGCCGTTCATCGAGCCGTAGCCTGTCGCGTAGACGATCAGATCGGCCGGAACCTCCTCGCCGCTGTCGAGCTTCAGGCCACCCGGCGTCACCTCGGTGACCTGACCGCGCTTGATCTTGACCTCGCCGTCGATGATCAGCTGGCTCGCCCCGATGTCGATGTAATAGCCCGAGCCGCGCCGCAGGTACTTCATGAAAAGCCCGGAATCGTCGTCGCCCCAGTCGAGCCAGAAGCCTGCTTTCTCCAGCCCCGCGTAGAACTCGGCATCCTCTTCGCGGATCGTGTCGTAGATCGGTTTCTGGAAGTCGTGCAGGATCGCATAGGGTACCGAGGCGAAGATCAGATCGGCCTTGTGGTGATCGACGCCCGCTTCAACGGCTTCCTCGGAATAGAGCGCACCCAGCCCGTGTTTCATCAGCGGATCCGAGCGCACGATATGCGTCGAGGTCCGCTGGATCATCGTCACGTCGGCATCGCTCTCCCAAAGCGCTGCCGCGATGTCGTGCGCCGAGTTGTTCGACCCGACGATCACGCATTTCTTGCCCTTGTAGGCGTCCGGCCCCGGATGCTTCGAGGAGTGGTGCTGATCACCCTGGAACGTGTCCATGCCCGGGAAGACCGGGACGTTCGCCTTGCCCGACATGCCGGTCGCGAGCACAAGCTGCTTCGGCTTCAGCACGACCTCCTCGCCGTCGCGGTCGACGACGATTGTCCACTCGCCCGCCGCCTCGTCGTACTGCGCCGACTTCGCCTCGGACCGCGTCCAGTAGTTCAGCTCCATGATGCGCGTATACATCTCGAGCCAGTCGCCGATCTTGTCCTTCGGGCTGAACACCGGCCAGTTCGGCGGGAACGGCAGATACGGCAGGTGATCGTACCAGACCGGATCGTGCAGGCAGAGCGACTTGTAACGGTTGCGCCAGCTGTCGCCCGGGCGCTCGTTCTTCTCGATGATGATCGTCGGCACGCCGAGCTGGCGCATCCGCGCCCCGAGCGCAATGCCGCCCTGTCCGCCGCCGATGATCACGCAGTAGGGCTGTTTCGTGTAGCCGAGCGACTTCGCCTCGTCCTCGCGCTCTTCCTTCCAGGTCGGACGGTGCTTGCCGTGGCCGTGCTTCGCGCCGAGCGGGCGATGGAAATTCTTCGGCTCCTCATGGCCCTTCAATTCGACCATCGAGGTCAGCAGCGTGAAGATCTTGTCCTCCTGCAGGCGCACGAGCCCATAGCCGCGCGAGACGCCGGTCTCGAAGCTGAACCACGCCGTGATAATGCCGCCTTCGTCCGTGACCGCCTCGTCGGGGTTCAGCGCCCAGTTGCTCGGCTTGGTCGCGGTAAGCTGGCTTTCCAGCATAGCGCGCACCTGATCCTTGCCCTCCATGGTGCGGATGTTCCACGTGAAGCTGACGAGATCGCGCCAGTAGCAGGTGTCGGCAAACTGCGCGATCGCGCCATCGATGTCGCCGCGCTCAAGCGCGTCGCCGAAGGTCTTGAGCACATGGGCCGCACGGCTTTCCGGTGTCGTGTCGAGCATGGTTTCCTCCCGTTTCTCGCGCTTTGCGCTTATCATTCACGCGTAAAAGTTGATCACGACGCTGGCGCCTTGGCAAGTCAGCTGCGTGATCTAGGCTGTGGCGTCAGACGCCGTTCCGGATGACGGGAGCAGCCCCCATTTCCACCCCCGGATGAGCCCGCAGATCGCGGGCGTATCGTTTTGCGGGCAACGCCGTGTTGATGCGTCTGTTAAGCCAAGATCGTCGCCGCGTCAGGCAGCGCTGCGTCGCGCGATGTCTGCACGGGGCGGCGCGCCAAACTTTCGCGAATACTCCCGGCTGAACTGCGTCGGGCTCTCGTAGCCGACGGCGAAGGCAGCGGCAGAGACCGTCGAACCTTCCAGCACCAGCAGACGCCGGGCTTCGGTCAATCGCAGATCCTTCTGGAACTGCAAAGGCGACCGCGCCGTCAGCGCCTTGAAGTGAACGTGGAAGGCCGAGACGCTCATATTCGCGGTCGCTGCGAGATCCGCGACCGGGATCGCGGATGCAAAGTCGTGCCTGATCCTCGCGATTGCCCGGCCAACACGGCTGGCCGCACTTTCGCGCCAGAGAAGTTCGCGCAGCATTCCGCCGTGGTCGGCTTCGAGCAGCCGGAAATGCACCTCGCGGGTGTAGAGCGGCGCCAGCGCCTTAGCCTCGGCAGGATCCCGGCTGGCGCGAAACAATCGCGCCATCGCGTCGATCAGCTTGCGGTCGGTCGCTGCCGCCTCGAGCGTCCATGCCGTGCTGCCATCGACCGTCCGGTCGCCGAGATCGTCATACAGGCTGCGCGCGACGTCCAGATCGATCGACAGGATCATCGCGACGTAGGGTTTCGCCGAGCTCGCCTCGGTTACCGCGGCGACGACCGGCAACGAATGACTGACGATCAGCGATTCGCCGGCACCGAACCGGATACATCGCTCGCCGATAAACGTTTCTTTCGCACCCTGGAGTACAAGGCAGACAACCGGATCGTAGACCATGGCTTCCAATCGGGTCGGAGCCTGGTCGCAGAGCAGGCTTAGCCCAGGCAATGCGGTCGGATAAATCGCTCCAGCCCTTTCGATACTGTCGGTGTATTTGCAGATTTCATCGATCAGAGTGTCCATGCGCGTGGCGTCCTTTTCGCTGCGGACAACCTACCACTCGGTGAGTGTGTCGAAAGGAAAATCTGCATGATAGTAGGATCAGGCAGAAAGTCTGGATGATCGGGCAGGCGCGGTGCCCGCGCCGAATTTACCTTTCCCGCGTACCGCAACACAGGAGAGGCCAGATGGCAAAAATCGCTCTGATCACCGGCGGCAGCCGCGGACTGGGAGAGAACACGGCGCGTAAGCTCGCTGCCCAGGGCGTCGGCATCGTGCTGACCTACCTGAACAATGCTGACGCCGCGCAGACGGTGGTTGGCGCGATCGAAGCCGATGGCGGGCAGGCCGTCGCGCTGCAACTCGACACCGGGGACATCACGCAGTTTCCCGCCTTCAAGGACGCGTTCGTCCAGGCGCTGCAATCCAAGTGGGAGCGCTCGACCTTCGATTTCCTCGTAAACAACGCCGGCCACGGCATCCATGCACCCCTCGGCGAGACCAGCGTAGAGCATTTCGACAGCCTGATGAACGTGCATCTCAAGGGCGTTCTCTTTCTCACGCAGGCGCTGGTGCCGATGCTCGAGGATGGCGGGCGCATCGTGAACCTCTCAACCGGTCTCGCCCGCTTCTGCATCCCCGGCTACGGCGCATACGCGGCGATGAAGGGTGCGGTCGAGGTCTACACCCGGTATCTCGCCCAGGAACTCGGGCCGCGCGGGATCTCGGTCAATGCGGTGGCGCCGGGCGCCATCGAAACCGACTTTGGCGGCGGTGCCGTCCGCGACGTGCCGGACCTGAACAAGTTCGTGGCCTCGGTAACCGCGATGGGTAGGGCCGGCCTGCCGGACGATGTGGGCGACGCGATTGCCAGCCTGCTTGTCGGCGGCAGCCAGTGGATCACTGCACAACGCATCGAAGTGTCCGGCGGTCAGAGCCTATAGGCGCCGTTCGGCGCAACTCATCATAGACAATGCGGCGGTGCGGAGATCCCGCGATGTCGTCTTCCGGGCCAGATCACGGTATCAGGAGACGCGCCCGCTCTCGAAGGAACCGGGTCTTGCTCTGTCATGAAGCTCGATGAGCACGTCGTCCCTCATGTTGGCCGATGACGCCGACCGAGACCGCTCGCGCCGTCATTCCCAGAACCTCGTCTGCCAATTCGGATCCGGCAGATCGTCGACCACCTCGAACGCCATCGTCTTGGTAAAGCTGCGTCCGTGGCGGTCGATGGTCTCGACCGTCAACGTGTGCGCCCCGAGAGGCAACTCCGAGGGCATGTCCACGCGCCAGAGGTGGTGATTGCTGTCGCTCAGCATCCAGCGCTGATAGGGGCCCGGTTTGCCTTTCCACTCGTAACCCCGCCAGGTCGTGAAGCCTGCAGTGTCCGAGCCACCATCGATGGATTGTGCCGCGACCCGCCCGACCTCGGCCTGTTTCACGATCGCCAACGGGTCGGCGAACTCGATTCCCTTGTTCCTGTCCTCGCCCGTCCCCGTCTGGGTCCGGATGCCGTCCACGGCAGCGCCGCCATTGATCGAAACCGTGACCGTCGACTTTGCCGAGCCGTTCCAGACGTTCACGGCCAGCCATGTGCCACCTTTCAGATCGACCAGCGACAGCAGGTTCATGTCGCCCAGATCGCGCAGGTTCACCGGCGGCGTCTGGCTCCAGTCGCTCTGGTAGAGATCGCGATAGGCAAACAGCCGCTCGGCCCAGTTGCGAAAGCGCGGCGTCGAGAACGACGCATGCATCTGCTCGGAGCCGGAGGTGTGGAACGTCTTGTATGTGTCGACATACGCGGCCCCGTCGAAGTCGAGCTGATAATACCCCCGCGGCGAGCCGAGGCGTTGCGTGGCTTCCGGCACACCCTGATCGTTCAGATCGCCTGCCCACCAAGAACCGGAGAGCGCGCCTGTCACGATCTGGTGGAAGGCGGCGGGGCCTGTTCCAGTGTTCTCGGCCCAACCCGCGAAGTTTTCGCCCGGTTCGATGTTCTCGGTGGTGTGCGTGTGGCCGGACAATCCCAGCGCCGGACGGTCGCCGATGATGTGATAGAGATCGTGCAGGTTGTCGGTCTGGTGCTTGGCAGCCGTGTTGTCGGTGAAGGTCACGAAGGGAATGTGCGCCGTCAGCACGATCAGTTTGTCCTCTGGCACAAGCGCGAGATCGTTCTTCAGCCATTCGAGTTGACGGCCTGAGATCACACCGTTGTAGCTCGGCCGCGCGTCCTCGGCGCAGAACGGGTGGTCGTCGACGCCGTTGCAGGGGTAGCGTACATTGTCGAGCCCGACGAAGTGCACGTCGCCCGCATCGAACGAGTAGTATTCCGGCCCCCACTCGCGGCGGAACGTGTCGAACGAATGCGCATCGCTCGGCGCGTCGAAGTCCAGATCGTGATTGCCGCCGACGAAGTACTGAGGCACCCCGCCGACCGCGATGATCCGCTGGAAGCGCGCGTAGAGAGACAGATCGTCTCCCATCACGTCGCCTGCGAAGATCAGACACTCGGTCGAGGAGTTGTCCCGCGCCGCCAGCATGTTGCCCGCGGTCTCGCGGACATAGCCAATCTCGCTGTTCGTGTAGGTCTGGGCATCGCCGAAGATCAGGCACGAGAAGGTTTTGCTGGCGCTACCGTCCTCGACCAGCGGGAAGTTCACCGCCTCCGGCATCGGGCCGGTCGGCGCGATCCCGCCGAAGCGCAAATCCGGCGACCCCTCGACCTTGTGGATGTAGTGGAACTGCGGAACCATCCGGTCGTTCACCGGCGTCGCGTAACCCGCCGGCTTGGTGATGAAGAGGTTCATGTCCTCGTAGACCGGCAACGCGTAGCGGCCGTCGCTGCCGGTCTGCACGACCTCGCGCCCGTTCGAGACCAGCACACCTGCGATCCCGGCCTCGCCCGGATCCAGTTTCGAATTCCGGTTCGTGTCGTTGAAGACCGTGCCGCGCGCCATCTCGCCGCCCGCCGATCCGGTGATCACTTCGACCGAGCCGACATAGCCCGCGTCCTTGGCCAGCGCGGGCGGGGCCATCAGCACGGCGGCTGCGACGGTCGTTAGAGCCAGTCTCATGATGACCTCCACTTCTCGCAAAACGTCCATCCGGGTGATCCGCAATCGATCCGTGCCGTCGGACCCCAACCATTCAGAAATTTATGGATGCGAGCCAGCAGAATCGCAAAGCCGATCCCGATGGGGCCGGTGTTCAGGCCGCCGGTGCGATCGCCTGCGGCCACGGGTCGTCGAAGACATGCCCGGCTCTCCATTGCGCGATCTCCTGCGGCGTACAGAAACAGCCCTGCAGGGAATCGGCGAACGTCCCGAGCCCGTCGCGGTCGCCGATCACCGTCAACCGGCAGTGACGATCGCCGAACTCTGGCGAAAACCCTTCCAGACGGCGGCGCATCTCCTCGATCTCTGCCGGCGTGAGGTTCAGGCTCTCATCCTCCAGTGCTGCTACCTTCCAGTAGTTAATGATCGCAAGGCCGACGCTACCGGCGGTCTGGTTCCACAGCAGTTGCAGCCGGTCGCGCGATGGCAGCCAGAAGAAGCCCTTGCTGCGGTAGATCCCGACGCCGAGATAGTGGTTGTAGACATCCCACAGGCGCTGCGGATGGAACGGGCGCGGATCGGAGATGACGATGCTGTCCATCCGGTAGTCCGCCGGACTGGCCATCGAACTCGTGCCGTGCGTCCTGTCCCAGTCGGTCAGCTCGGCGCCGAGAGTCGCCACCCGGGCATGATCGTATGGCGGCATCGCGAGCAGGTCGCTCAGCTTCACATTCCCCCACTGCATGCCAAGAATGTCAGCCCCTCGGTTGATCGGGTTGATCGCCTCGGCGACGGTCCGCAGATGTTCCGCCGATACCCGGTCCATCTTGCTCAGCAGGATCCGGTTGGCGAACATGATCTGCTCGGCCAGCAGGTTCTCGATGCCGCGCCGATTGGCGGTGAGGTTTCGCGAGGCGGCGGGCACGATCGCGCGGCCGAGATCGTGGTCCTGCGCCAGCGTGACCGTATCAACCACGGTGAGAAACCCGTGCAGACGAATGGTCTCGTGAGCCCGGATTGCCTCCAGCAGCGGCCAGGGATGGGTGCTGCCGGAGGTCTCGATGAGGATGTGGGTCGCCCCGGCCGAGCGGAACCGGTCCACTGCGGCCGCAAGCTGTGCGAGGCCCTCGCCGCCGCTGATGCTGCCCGCGGGGATGGAGGCGAAAAGTGCGTCCCGACGCGACAGCAACTCGCTGGTGTCGAGAATCCGGCCATCGACGTCGAGTTCGCTCATCTCGTTGACGATCACGGCCGGGCGGACATCGTCACGCTCGCGCGCCTGGGCCAGCAGGCTCTGCAGCAGGGTCGTCTTTCCGGACCCGAGAAAACCGTTCAGGATCGTGACCGGAAGCGGCTGTGACCCGCCGGTCACCCGCTCAGCCGTTTCTCTGCTTCACGAAACCACGCCAGCGTGCGCGCGTGATGCGCCTCGCCCCACTGGTCGATGAACTTCCGCGTGCCATAGTCGCGCGTGTTCTCAAGGGCCTCGATCCGGTCCTCGACGAACTTGGCGGTCAGCGGGATACCGCACTTGACGGTAATGCAGTTCTCCCATTCCTCGTAAGTCTCTGGAACGATGGACATCTCTTCTCACAACCTTGTTTGCGGACCGCGCTTTTCCGCGCCATGTCGCCGTGGCCACGGGCAGAGACGACCGCGAACATAAGCTCTCGGGAGAAATATGGGGACACCCGCGGCCGATGTTACGCTATAACATTCTCAATCACCTTCCACGGTGCGCGTGAGCTGTCAAGCGTTGGCTCATACCGCGGAGGCTCGGGAGCAATGGCGGGCGAAAGGTCCAAACGCGACACCCGCGGCCGCGCTTCGGGCTTGAAGACGCGGGGTCTCTGCGTCACCTTCTGGCGATATCGCCAGCCGAGGAGGCCCGCTCATGTCCGTCACAGATCTCCACCCCAAAGACGACAACCTGCCGTTCTGGCAGGAGCGCGTCGATCTCGCGGCGAGCTTCCGCTGGACCGCGCGCCTCAACATGCACGAAGGCGTGTCGAACCACTTCTCGGTCAGCGTCAACGATGACGGCACCAAGTTCCTGATGAACCCGAACCAGGTGCATTTCTCGCTTATCAAGGCCTCGGACCTGTTGCTGCTCGACGCGAACGATCCCGATGTCATGGACCGCCCGGGCGCACCGGATCCCACCGCATGGGGCCTGCATGGCTCGCTGCACCGGCTCTGTCCGCACGCGCGCTGCGCGATGCATGTGCATTCCATCCACGCCACCGTGCTGGCGACGCTGAAGGACCCGACGCTGCCCCCGCTCGATCAGAACTGCGCGCTGTTCTTCGATCGCATCGCCTACGACACCGAATACGGCGGGCTGGCGCTGGACGACGAAGCCGAGCGCGCCTGTCAGGCGTTGAAGGACCCGACCAAGCAGGTTCTGGTGATGGGCAATCACGGGATCATGGTGATCGGCGAGACAGTCGCCGAGGCGTTCAACCGGATGTACTATTTCGAGCGCGCCTGCGAGATCTACATCAAGGCGCTCTGGACCGGACGGGACCTCGCCGTCATCGACGATGCGGTCGCGGCCCAGGTGGCGCGGGAAAGTGATGAATTCGGCATTGCGGCCGACAAGCACCTCGACAGCATCAAGGCGCTGCTCGACCAGACCGAGCAGGACTACAAGAACTGACGGTCCAAGCGATGTCCGGCACGTCCAAGGACCATCCCAACGTCATCGCGTTCCCGCCGCTGATCCTCGCGGCATCACTCGCCTTGGCCTGGGGAATGGGTCAGATAGTGCCTGTCTCGTTCCTGCCACCTGCGCTGTCCGGGATCGCATTGATCTTCGGCCTCGTGGACTGCGCTCTTGCCTTCCTGATTGCAGTTTCGGCCATCCTCGCCTTCAAACGGGCGGGAACCAATGTCGAACCGCACAAGCCTGCGCTGGTGCTGGTCGAGGACGGCCCCTACCGTTTCACGCGCAACCCGATGTATCTTGGCCTCGTGCTCCTCCAGCTCGGTCTCAGTTTCATATTCTCGCTCGACTGGGGCGTGATCCTGCTGCCGGGCCTCTGGCTCACGCTGCACACGGGCGTGGTGCTGCGCGAAGAGGCCTATCTGACCGCCAAGTTCGGAACGCCCTACACCGATTTCCTGGGGCGAACGCGACGCTGGATCTGAGCCGAAATCCGGGACACGCTCCCGAACGGTAGGGGGAGGACTAGAGAATGGCATCGCCACCAGTCGTCGACATCGATCCGCAGGCCTTCTGGGCCGATCCCTATCCCGACCTCGCCCGAATGAGATCAGAGGCCCCGCTGTGCTTCGTGCCGCAACTGGGTTCGGTTCTGTTCACGCGCCGCGACGATATCGCGGTCTGCGAAAAGAACGTGGCGGTGTTCTCCTCCGATCAGCCCGACGGCCTGATGAACAAGCTGATGGGCCACAACATGATGCGCAAGGACGGCGCCGAGCATCAGGCCGAACGCAAGGCGACATTCCCGGCCTATTCGCCGCGCACGGTGCGCGATCGCTGGTCGGCCCGGTTCCGGGCTGACGCCGAGGCTCTGCTGGCAGACTTAAAGCCGCGGGGCGAGGCCGATATCGTGCGCGATTACGCGATGCCGCTGTCGGGCTCGGCTCTCTGCGCGATCACCGGGCTCGAGGCTCTGACACCGGCGCAGATCGACTGGATCAGCCAGTCGATGATCAACGGCATTGCGAATTACACCGGTGACGCCGAGGTCGAGGCCGAGTGCAACCGTGCGACGGCCTTCGTCGACGAGGCCATCGACACCCGACTTGCCGAACTGCGCGATGCGCCCGACCAGTCCTTGATCTCGGTGCAGCAGCAGGCCGGCCTGCCTGCCGAGACGATCCGCGCCAACGTCAAACTGGCAATATCCGGCGGACAGAACGAGCCGCGCGATGCCATCGCGGGCGCGATCTGGGCGCTCCTCAAGCACCCCGAGCAACTCACCATGATCCAGGCGGGCGAGGTGTCCTGGGCCGATGCGTTCGACGAATATGTCCGGTGGATGTCGCCGATCGGGATGTCGCCGCGCCGGGTGGCTCAATCCTTCACCTGGGAGGGCTTCGATCTCGCGCCTGAGGACCGCGTGTTCTTCATGTTCGGCTCCGCAAACCGCGACGAGCGTATCTTCGACGACCCGGAGCGGTTTGATGTCACGCGCGACAAGTCCAAGCACATCGCGTTCGGCGCGGGGCCGCATTTTTGCGCGGGAGCCGCAGCCTCAAGAAGCCTGATTGCCGACGTTGCCTTGCCAATGATCTTCGAGACCCTGTCGCCGATGGCGCTGGTCAGTGAGCCGAAGATCGGCGGATGGGCGTTCCGCGGCTTGCTCGATCTGCATCTGTCCTGGGGCGCGTGACGCTGTGGCAATGCCCCGTCTGGTGGCAGACCCGCTTACACAATCTTAGTTCGCCTCGATGATCATGCGCGGGAATGTCGAGTATAATTTTGCGCATTTAATTTGACAAAAATTGCAAAAAAATCGGATTGAGAGAAAAAATCTATAAAAATAGTAAAGTAGAATATTTATATACAGATTATGCATTTACTGGATCGGAAGACTTTTTGTGGATTACTCCCCGGCGACTAATTTTGCCTTGGGGGTGCACGTATGTCCAGCGACACTGAAAATCAGCGCGCGGAGAGTGGGTCCGACCGCCGATTTCTGCCGCGTTCAGAGCCTGGCCGACGGTCCGAGGACATCAAGCGCAGCGACCTGTTACCGAACGTCGATGTCGAGGATGCGGCCCCACGGTCGACGCCCGTGTCCTATCTCTTCATCCTGTTCGCCACCCTGATGATCGGCGTGGTCGGCGTCCGGTCTCTGAATTCGTTTTTCGCGCCGCTGCTCTACGATGATCGCCACGTCTGGTCCGTCGGAAAGCTCCTCAGCGATGGCAACAGCTACCTGACCTACGATCTGAACATCGAAACCCGGGGTCTCCGGCGCGAAAGCATCCGCAGCCTGCCGTCGCGCCCGGAATTCGTCGTCATGGGCGCCAGCCACTGGCAAGAGGCGCACCGCGCCATCGTGCCGGGCGTGGACTTCTACAATGCCCACGTCCATCGCGATTACTACGAGGACATCGTCGCCGTCGCGAGCTGGTTCTACACCTTCGACAAGATGCCTCAGAAGCTGATGATCTCGATCCGTGACAATCAGTTCGCGCCGGTTGCGGACCGAACGGACTTTCTCTGGGTCCCGGTCTTGCCCGACTATCGTCGCGCGGCCCCGATTTTCGGTCTCGAGCCGCATTTCGAGTACGCCAACGGGCTGACGCCGCGTTTGCGCCAGGCTGTGTCGCTGCCGCTCCTCTGGGACAATGTCGAACGCTTTCTGAACTCGCCCGTGCTGCCGAGCATCTCGTCCGATGTGCAGCACGAAACGCTTGACGTATTACTGCCCGATGGCGGCATCTACTGGTCGCAGAAGCATCGGCGCTCGTTCACGCCAGAGCGGACGTACCGAGAGTCGATCGCGCTGGCCGAGGCTAAGATCGAGTCGCCGCCGACCATCGATCCGGTCGGTCTCGAAGCGCTCGATCGCGTCATCGCATTCATGATCGACCACGGCGTCGAGGTCTCGCTCTCACATCCGCCGTTCAATCCGGTCGTTTGGGATCACGTTCAGGGAACGCGCTACATTCCGGCGCTCAAGCGCATCGAGGATGCGGTTCAGGCCGTCGCCGATAACCACGGCATACGCGTCGTTGGCAGCTTCAATCCATACGAAGTCGGCTGCACCAACGACATGTACATCGACGGCGAACACTCCAGCCCCCTCTGCTTGGCCGAGATCATCGCCGAGGCGCTGGAACCGACCGATCCGAAACTTGCAAGCGCCGAGACAGGAGCCGGTCGATGATCTTTAATTCTCTCCCGTTCATCCTGCTGTTCCTGCCGCTCTGCTATGCCGGGTTCATCCTCACGCATCGCGGGCTCGGCTGGCCCGGTGCCTACGCTTTTCTCGTCGTCGCCTCAATCGTGTTCTATGCGCAGTTCAATATTCTGCTTGCACTGGTCCTTGTCGGCTCGATCACGTTCAACTTCCTGATCGGACGCGCGATCCAGACACTGCCTGACCGTACCGCAGCCCGCATGCTCATGCTGGCGGCCATCGCCGTCAACCTCGTCGCACTCGGCTACTTCAAGTACGTCAACTTCTTCATCGATATCGCAAATTCGGTGTCAGGCGAGGGTTTCTCGCATCTCGACATACTCGTTCCCGTCGGCGTTTCCTTCTTCACGTTCACTCAGATCGGCTATCTCATCGAGGCCTCCGCCGGCCGCGCACGCCAGGTCAACTTCGTCAAATACGCGCTGTTCGCCGGCTTCTTCCCGTGCGTCACGGCAGGTCCGCTGCTGCTACAGCGCGAGATGTTCGATCAGATGGACTCCCGGAAGGACTCGGCGTTCAGCCCGGCACGCGTCTCGATCGCCTTGACTATGTTCGGGATCGGTCTGGCCAAGAAGGTGCTGATCGCGGACTCGATCGCGCCGTTTTCCAACACGGTCTTCGATGGCGTCGCAGCGGGACAGGCGATCGCACTCACCGAAGCCTGGGTCGGCAGCCTCTGCTACACCCTGCAGCTCTACTTCGACTTCTCGGGTTATTCCGACATGGCGATCGGGATCGCGTTCCTGTTCGGTTTCAAACTCCCGCTCAACTTCAACTCGCCGTTCAAGGCCACGAGCATCTCGGAGTTCTGGAGCCGCTGGCACATGACGATGACGCGGTTCTTCACGACCTTCATCTACACGCACTTCGCCATGACCAATGCACGCCGCGCGCACGAGCAAGATTACGGTCCGATGCGCAAGTGGCTATCCGCGGGGGCTGCGCCAGTCTTCTATACATTCCTGATTGCCGGTATCTGGCATGGAGCGGGCTGGACCTTCGTCGTCTATGGCCTGATCCACGGCACGGCGCTCGCCATCAACCACGGATGGCGTGAATTCGGCTTCATGAAGCTGCCGCCGCTGGCCGGATGGTTCCTGACCATGCTCGTCGTCGTCATGGGGCTTGTGGTGTTCCGGGCGCAGGATCTCGGCACGGCGGGCACGATCCTTGTCACCATGTGGGGCCTGTCCGACTTGTTCCTCACATTTGAGACGACCGAGATCGTTTCGGTCAGCCTCTATCCGGCTGTTCTCGCCATTCTGACCGGCGGCGTGGTCGTTCTGGCAATGCCAAACTCCCAGGAAATCCTGCGCAGCCAGTGGATGAGCTGTGACAAGATGCCGGAGAACATCAAGGCCTCGAAGAGCTGGATCCGCTGGTCGCCGACCGCCGCATGGGCGGCCTGCGTGGGCTTGCTGATCGTGATTGCCGCGACCTCGCTCAACGATACTTCCGGCTTCCTCTACTACGATTTCTGATCGGAAACCCGAGTGCCTGTCCTTTCGAGAAAGGGTGAATGATGAACATGGCTGCAGCGGCTGCGAACACAGTCGAAATCCCCCTCGCCAGACAGGTCTCCGACGAGGTCGCCGGGGACATCGAAAAGGAATCGGTCTTCGTCTCCCCGCAAATCGAACGCATCGTGGTCAGCGAGGACCGGGCACACGCCACCTTGCTCCTGCGTGACGGCGACGCGACAGACGAAACACTCGACAAGGCGCGGCGCTATCTCGACGTGATGGCCAAGCACCTCAGCGGTTTCGAGGTAAAGGTCCTGTTCGAGACGGTTCGCAAGGATAGCGGAGACTATATCTCCGATGCCCATCAGGGTCTCGTCGACCGCGGCTGGGTGCACGATTACGGCAAGGGCCAGGTCGCCTATTCCGGACCCGTGCTCAAGCTTGCCCACTTCGTCAACGCCGAAGCCGAGAAGCTCTATTCGCAGGTGTTCCAGACCAAGGACGCCTATTTCCCGTCCTTCATCGATCATGAAACCCTGCAGAAGTGCGGATACATCGAGTCGCATCCGAACGCCGTCAGCTTCGTCGCCAGCGTCGTCGAGGACTTCGACAAGCTCGAGGCCTATCGGCTCGCGAATTCCTGCGGTGCCGGACCGGCGATGCCGCCGAACCCGGACATCCACCATGCCGGTATGTGCCTGAATCCGGCCGCCTGCCTTCCGGCCTACCCGACCCTTCAGGGCAAGCAGATCGGGCCGGAAGGCCATATCATAAGCTGGCTCGGCCGGGTCTTCCGTTACGAATCCAGAAACATTTCGGGGCTAGACCGTCTCTACGAGTTCAACGTGCGCGAGATCGTTTTCGTGGGCTCGGAGGAATTCGTCGCCGAGCGCCGCGAGCGGGCACTGCCGCTCGTCGTGTCGCTCGCAGAGACACTGGATCTGGACATGAGCCTGCAAAGCGCCACTGACCCGTTCTTCGCAACGGTATCGGCCGCGAAGAAATTCTTCCAGCAGGCCCATGACGTGAAGAACGAAATCCTGTTGTCGACGCTGAAACCGGATGGCTCGAAAAAGCTTCTCGCCGGTGGCTCCGTCAACATGCACGGCACGTTCTTCGGCGAGCGTTTCGACATCACCACCGAAGACGGCTCGCCGGCCCATACGGGCTGCATCGGCCTGGGAATCGAGCGGTGGGTCGTCACTGCGTTCACCCAGCACGGGTTCGATCCCGACCGGTGGCCGGAACGCGTGCGCGACGCAATTTTTTCGGATTGAGCAGCGCACGAAGCAGCATAGCCAGAGAGGAGAATCCGCGTGAAACTCGAGAAGATTGTCGCCCAGGTGCTTGCCGTGGACGAAACCGAACTGAGCGACGAGTCAAACGCATTGAACACCCGGAACTGGGACAGTCTGCGCCACATCGAACTGCTGCTGGCGGTCGAAACTGCCTATGAAGTCCGGTTCTCGATGGCCGAGATCACCAGCATGCAAAAGCTCGGAGACATGCGCGATCTGCTGTCTTCAAAGGGCGCTGCGACCTGACAACTGAATGGACGCGCCCGAGTAAAACCGGGCGCGATCCAACCCAGGCCGCTCAGCACGAGCGCTGGAAACCATCCCCTCTAGCACCCAGCACTCCATCTCTGGCAGTTCTGCACACAGGGCCGTCACAAATCGAACTCGGCAAAGACAGGCGCATGGTCGGACGGTTTCTGACGACCGCGCCATGCCTTGCCGATGCGGCTCGATCCTTCAACATGCGCAACGCCCCCCCGGCACCAGATATGGTCGAGCCTGCGCCCCTTGTCGGCAGCCTCCCAGTCGCGGGCGCGATAGGACCACCAAGAATAGAGCCTCTCCGGTTCGGGTATGTCCATGCGGGTCACGTCTCGCCATTCGCCAGCGGCCATAAGCGCCATCATCGCATCTGTTTCCACGGGCGTGTGGCTGACGACTTTGAGCAGTTGCTTGTGCGACCAGACATCGGTTTCCAGCGGTGCGATGTTCAGATCGCCGACAACGATGTGCCGCCCTTCGAGCCCTTTCGACCAGTCGGTCATCTCGGCGATGAAGTCGAGCTTGTGCCCGAATTTGTCGTTCTGCTCGCGATCCGGCACGTCGCCGCCCGCCGGGACGTAGAAGTTGTGCAGGACCGTGCCGTCGCGCAGGCGCACGGCACAGTGGCGCGCATCGTCGCGGCCGCACATCTCCATGTGCTCGACAGCGTCGCCACCGGCTCGGCTGAAGATCGCGACGCCGTTGTATCCCTTGAACCCGCGTGCCGTGATCATCCGGTATCCCTGCGCTTCGAAGGTCTCCGTGGGGATCTTCTCGACCGGCGATTTCGTCTCTTGCAGGCACAGGATATCCGGGCGTTCCTCGCTCATGAGCGCTGCCACGAGATCGGCGCGCAGGCGTACCGAGTTTATGTTCCAGGTCGCGAGTGTCAGGGGCATGAGGGGCTCCGTCAGGCAGGCGCGCAGCATGGACCGAGCCGAGGATGCCCCGCAAGTGCGAACGCGCCGCCAGATCACAACCGGGTGCGGAAGCCTTTCACGGGCGCGTGTTCGGGGTTAGATAGAAGCCATGGTTACGCTTGACATCATATCCGACCCGATCTGCCCCTGGTGTTACATCGGCAAGGCAAATCTCGACGCGGCGATCGCCCGGACAGGGCAGAACCCGTTCGACATCAACTGGCGCATCTTCCAGCTCAACCCGGACATGCCGCCCGAGGGTGCTGACCGGCGCGAATATCTCGAGACCAAGTTCGGCGGTCCCGAGCGCGCGCGGGGCATCTACGACCGCATTCGCGGCGCCGCTGAGGAGGCCGGCCTCGACGTCAAATTCGACAAGATCGCGCGCACGCCGAACACGATGGACGCGCATCGCTTGATCCGCTGGTCAAAGTCCACGGGCATGCAGAACGCCTTGGTGCACCAGCTCTTCATCCGCTACTTTCAGAACGGCGAGGACATCTCGGATCACGGCGTTCTCGCCGACGCCGCCGAGTCGATCGGTATGGAGCGCGCCGTGGTCGAGCGCCTGCTTGCCGGCGATGCCGACCGCGAAATGCTGCAGGAAGAGGACGCCACAGCCCGAGAGATGGGCGTCGGCGGCGTTCCCTGCTTTATCGTTGGCGGCAAATATGTCGTGCAGGGCGCGCAACCACCCGAAACCTGGGAGCGCGTGATCGAGGAACTCGTGGCCTCGCAGGCGGCCGGTGAAGATGCCGACGCGAAAACCGATGAGGTGACGCAATGAACATGCTGATCTCGGAACTGCAGATGCTCGCCGGCGACTGGCGGTCCTGGATCGTTGTCGTTCTTATGGCCCTGATCGCGGTTCACTCAGCCGTCTACTATGTCGTCTGCCCCTACGTGCACGGGCGCGCCAACATCTCGGATGCGGAAGTCACAGAGGCGCGGGGCAACCCATTCAAGCCCGGCATGCGCCTCGGCCTTATGATGGTCGTCGGCATCGTGCTCACGCTGACCGGCCTCTTCATGATCGCAGACGGCGTCAAACCGACCCTCGCCCTCGCCGCCATGGTCGTCGGTATCGTGATCATCCAGACCGAACCGACCCGGTCCAGCATCCGCGAGAGCACGCAGCGCGTCGTCGCCCTGCGCGATGCCGAGGTCGTGACGCGAGAGGCCGCGCAAAGCCGCCTGCGCGGAAATCATCGCGAGCTCGTCACCAAGAACGTCGTGCTCCTCGGCGCGCTGATTGCCGGGATGGCAGTCTTCGGCTGACCCGGCGCGCGCGGCCCGATCAGGCCGCCAGCGCCTCGCGCCCGTGCGGCGCGTCGAAGTCGATGACCGGGCCCGCCGGCAGGATCCGGTGCGGATTGATCGTCTCGTGACTGCGGTGATAGTGGTGCCGGATGTGCTCCATGTTCACGGTCGCCGCCACCCCCGGCCATTGGTAGAGCTCGCGCGTGTACCCCCACAACGCCGGATAATCCGCAAGCCTGCGGATATTGCATTTGAAGTGCCCGACATAGACCGGGTCGAACCGCACCAGCGTCGTGAACAGACGCCAGTCGGCCTCGGTGATGCGGTCGCCCAGAAGATACCGGCTGTGCGAGAGCCGCGTCTCCAGCCGGTCCAGCTCGTCGAACAGCGCGGTGACTGCGCTGTCATAAGCTTCCTGCGAGGTCGCGAAGCCCGATTTGTAGACCCCGTTGTTGACGTGATCGTAGATCGGCGCGTTGACGGCGTCGATCTCCGCCCGCAGGTCCTCCGGATAGAAATCCAGCGTATTGCCGGTCAGCCCGTCGAACGCCGAGTTCAGCATCCGGATGATCTCGGAGCTCTCATTCGAGACGATCGTCTCGCGCTTGGTATCCCACAGCACCGGCACCGTCACCCGCGTCGAGACCGTCGGCACCGCACTAGTGTAGACCTCGTGCAGATACTGCTTGCCCATCAGCAGATCGCCCGTCGCCCCCGGCCAGTCCGAGGCCAGCGTCCAGCCGCGCTCGAACATCAGCGGATGCACGACGCTGACGCCGATGTGTTCCTCCAGGCCCTTGAGCGCGCGGAAGATCAGCGTGCGGTGCGCCCACGGACAGGCATAGGAGACATAGAGGTGATAACGCCCGCTCTCAGCGGCAAACCCCGCCTCGCCCGATGGCCCGGCCGATCCGTCGGGCGTGATCCAGTTGCGGAACTGCGCGGCCGAGCGTTCGAACTTCCCGCCGGATTTCTTGGTATCGTACCAGGTGTCGTGCCAGACGCCGTCAACCAGCAGTCCCATCTTGCGTTCCTCCTTGATGGATCTTGCCCCACCACCTAGCGATTGCGCCGCGGGGAAACAGCCCTCGTAAGCGCAAGTGCGTTTTCTGAAATCCGCAACGAAGCCGCTGCGCAAGCACGCGCCCGGCGATCACGCAACCCATGGTCTTTGCGGCGCGCGGTGGATATCGTCCTCGCCGCGCCGGGGGCGTTTGCGGGAGACATGGCCGTGGCGGTCATCGACTATGTGGGAGCAACAGCAGCACGTCTGACCGGGTTCGCGGCGCTGATCCCGGCCTGGCTGGCACTGCAACGCTACACGTTGCCCTTTCTCACCGGCGGACCGCTGGTTCTGGTCGTCGACACTTTACGCGCCAGCCTCTATCCGCTCGCCTGGCTGATCGTTGCCTGGGTGCTGATCTACCCAAAATCGACGCGCCATTTCCTCTACCGGCGCGAGGACCGGCGCTGGCGCGTCGTGCTCGCCGCAATCTATGCCGTCGCCATTCCGTTCGTCTTCGTCACCGCCATCGAGACGATCCGCACCTACTGGCTGCAGACGATCTGGATCGCCGACGCCATTCTGGTGGCGCTGCCGCCGGTCTGGTGCGCGTTCCTCATCGCGTTCTCGGTTCCGGGCGCCTATGCGCGCCACATCGCGGAGGAACGCGATCAGGAGATCGAAGACCGCCGCCGGCTTTCCGATGAGACCCTGGCCAATGAGGCCGAACGCGCGTTCACGCAGGAATTGCGCGCGCAGGGCGATCTGTCCGAGGCCGGGTATTCCGACGATGATACTGATCTGAACAAGTGGCGCCGGACGGTCATCGCGCGCCACGAAGAACAGGCCGAAGTCCGCAAGGACCACAAGGACGCCTCCCGACATAAAGTAACGCGGCGGATCGTCGGGCGCATGGCGATCGCGCTGCTTCTCGGCGGAACTGTCCTTGTCCTCGCGCAGGGTCTCACCGGGTCGGTCGAGACGTCGCGCTGGCTCACGAAATACATGCCGGTGATCCTCGCCGTCGTGCTCGTGAGCATCTTCGTGATCGGCAATATTGCCTTCGGTGCGCGTGGCGGCACCGTGTTTGGCCGGGTCTTCCGCATCGTCGGCTTCGTCGTCGTCTTCAGTCTGCTGGCGAACCTGATCTTCTTCCCGGCATCGACCAACATTCTCGCGATCGTCTACGAGGATTTCCTCGAACAGGCGATCGGCAGCGTCACACCCTTGCAGGACATTCTCGGCAAGTAGGCGCATGGACGATCGGCCTTGCGCCGCACGGCCGTTCCGGCGCACGTCTTGAGACCTGAACAAAGATCAGGAGCATGCGATGCGGTCGATCAGATCGGTTCATATTACGGCATGCCACGCCGAAGGCGAGGTCGGCGACGTGATCACCGGCGGGGTCGCACCGCCGCCGGGCGACACCTTGTGGGCGCAGTCGCGCTGGATCTCGAATGACGGGCGCCTGCGCAATTTCGTGCTGAACGAGCCGCGCGGCGGCGTGTTTCGCCACGTGAACCTGCTGGTGCCGCCGAAAGATCCGCGGGCCGATGCCGCCTGGATCATCATGGAGCCCGAAGACACCCCGCCGATGTCCGGGTCGAACTCGATCTGCGTCGCCACCGTGCTGCTCGAGACGGGCATCCTGCCGATGACCGAACCGGAGACGGTGCTGACGCTTGAGGCGCCCGGCGGGCTCGTGGAGGCGCGCGCGACCTGCCGCGACGGACGGGTCGAGCGCATCCGAATCCGCAATCACCCGAGCTTTGCCGACCGGCTTGGTGCGGTGATCGAAGTCGCGGGTCTCGGCACGCTCACCGTCGACACGGCCTATGGCGGCGACAGCTTCGTCATCGCCGATGCGCCCTCGCTCGGCTTCTCGCTCCTGCCGGACGAGGCGCGGGACCTTGCCGAAGCCGGGATCAGGATCACATCCGCCGCGAACGAGCAGCTCGGCTTCCGGCATCCGGTCAATGCCGACTGGAACCATATCTCGTTCTGCCAGATCGCAGCACCGGTCGAGGCCATCGAAGGCGTGAAGACCGGGCGCAACGCAGTCGTCATCCAGCCGGGCAAGATCGATCGCTCGCCGACCGGAACCGGCTGCTCGGCGCGGATGGCGGTCATGCACGCGCGCGGCGAACTCGCGGTTGCGGAACCCTTCGCCGGGATTTCGCTCATCGGCTCGCGGTTCGATTGCGGCATTGAAGAGGTCACTGAAATCGCAGGTAAAAGCGCAGTTGTCCCCAGTATATCGGGGCGGGCGTGGATAACCGGGCAGCGCACCGAAATGCTGGATTCATCAGATCCGTGGCCTGAAGGCTATAGACTCTCGGACACCTGGCCGCATATAAGATGAATACCACTCACAAGGGCGCGGGACTTAACCGGATGTTCACGACATCCGGTGCAGGTCGCGCTTTCACTTTTGGAAGGAGGACGAGATGAAAGAAATTCATAAGAAGGACGATCTCACCGAGTTCCAGGCATCTGAACGTCGCGACGACGACCTCATGGCAATGGCCGAACCGAACGAAAGCGCAGAGCATCCGGCCAAGCCGCTGACGTTCATGCGCCTGCCTGCCTACGTGATGACTGCCTGAGCGTTTTTTGGGGGCCGGTCTCCGGCCCCGCCTACCCCTGCGCGCCGGGCCGCGATCTCAGAAACAGATAAAGCGGCAGCGCGCAGCTTACGCCGATCGAAATTCCGGCCAGCGGCGTAATGATCAGGTCGAACCAGCGCCGGTCCCGGACACATTCATAGATCACCCAGATCACCAGCGCGGCGTAGCTCACCGTCAGGTCATAGACCAGGCCAGTGGCTGCATCATTGACGTTCCACGCATCGACCATCGCCGACAGGTCCCAGCCGAATTCGTTGAACCAGCGCGCGAAATAGGTCCACGGCAGGATCGTGCCGATGATGGCGAGCACGAGATAGGCGATCCGGATGGCTGACATGTTGTACGACCCCTCGACCAGGCTTTCTGCGGACATAGGTCGCCCGCGCCGGTTTTCATCGCCCGTGCCCTTGCCTCGCGCCTTCACAGTTTCGCGGAGGTCCGTGATCCCGTCTTGCCTCTAACGCGGTCGGCATGGTTCGCTCCGGTCCAGCGCTGTTCTGCGGCCATACAGGTGCTGTACGGATGCCATACGCGTGCCAGACGCGAGCCATACGCTGTGCCGGTGGCGGCGATTGGTTTAGGCTTTTCGGCGGTTCTGACCAAAACCGAACCAATTTAGTCAGGTTTCAGAACCAAAACGGTCAGATTTCGCGAGCAAAATAGTCGGGTTTCAGATCGTGGCGTCGACGAGGGACCTGCGCGCGGTGTCCAGGTGGGCGCGCATGGCGTTCGACGCCGCGTCTGCGTCGCGCGACCGGATCGCGTCGAGAATGTCGCGGTGCTGGCGGTTGTACTTCGCGATGATCGACTGGTTCAGCGTCAGAGTGCGCATGCGCGCCCACTGCGCGTGGCTGCGCACCTCGTGCGTCTTCTCCATCATCCAGCGGATCATCGGATTGCGCGCCGCGTCGGCGAGCGCGAGGTGGAACTGCTCGTCCATGTCGGCGAACAGACGGCTGTCAAAACCCGCCTCCATGGCGTCCAGATGGGTTTCGGCGCGGGCCAGATCGGCCTCTGTGGCGTGCAGCACGGCGAGGCGGACCATGTGCGGCTCGAGCGCGAATCGCGCATCGACGAGTTCCAACGGCCGCGTCGTCTCGATGATCGACCCGGTCAGGGTGATCCCGGCATAGGTCACATACGTGCCTGATCCGGCGCGACGCTCCACGAAACCCATGTCCTCAAGGGTCTTCAGCGCCTCGCGCACGGTGCCGCGGGCGACGCCGTATTCCTCCGAGAGCATGCGCTCGGGCGGCAGACGCGCATCCCGCTGATAGGCGGCGTCGGTGATCCTGCGGCGCAGATCCAGAGTGATGTCACGGGCGTTCATGGAGCATTGGTACCAATTCCGAACCAATTTGACAATTGCGGTTGATTATTGGTCCGCATTTGGTCACATATACCGTCAGCGAGATTCGGAATGGGCCACTCAGAGCCCACCAGCGACAGGAGAGAGGGGCCGATGGATATCGAAGCCTTTGTTGACGCCCCGGGGCGTGACGAGAAAGTCAAAGAAGTTCGCGAAATGATCGACAAGCTGGGGATCGAGTATCTCTACCTCCAGTTTGTGTCCGTCACCGGCAAGATCATGGGCAAGGGCATCCCAGCTGATCACTGGGAGAGTGTCGCCAAAAAGGGCTTCCAGCTCGTCTACGGCGCGACCATGAACCTCTTTACCGACCGCGCTGGCAACTACATGGGCTATGGTCCCGAGGCTGCTGAGCTGGTCGGCATTCCCGAGCCAGAAACCTTCATGCAGCTTCCATGGGCGCCGAAGATTGGACGTTTCTACTGCACGCTGTTCCGCAATCGCGAGGAAAAGGAAGATCCGGGCGGCTACCTGACGGCCGACTGCCGCGGCAACCTGCGCCGTCTGCACCAGAAGTTCCGTGAGAAGCATGGCCGTCAGCTGCGCATCGGCACCGAGCCGGAGATGATGTGGCTGAAGTTCAACGAGAACGGCGTACCGGAGGACGGCTTCTCGAAGCCTTACTGCTATCATATCGACCAGTTCGAGAGTCTGCGCCCCGTGACCATGAAGGTCATGGAGTACACCCGCAAAATGGGACTGGACATGATCCAGGGCGACCACGAGGACGCGCCGGGGCAGCTCGAGCTCAACTGGATGTTCGACGACGTCCTCCGGAATGCGGACCGCCTGACGACGTACCGCCAGATCTGCGCACAGGTCGCGCGGGAGCACGGCATCTTCGCCTGCTTCATGACGAAGCCGTTCATGGGTGTCTCGGCCTCGGGCTGTCACCACAACATGTCGCTATGGCGTGGCGGCCAGGACGAGTTTGTCCGCACCGGCAATGACCCGGACAATCTCCCCGGCATGCGCGAGAACTACATGTATGTGAAGGGTGGCGAGAACACCTTCATGCCGGATGATGACGATCCGCAGATGCCGGGCAAGGAAGGGCTGGAGGCGATCGGCGGCGTCGTCACGCACCTCCAGGCGCTGACCGCGATCGGTTGCTCGACCGTCAACTCCTATCGCCGGCTCTGGGACACCGGTTTCTGGGCGCCGGTGTTTGCGGACTGGGGCTTCCAGAACCGCACGACCGGCCTGCGCGTCTCGGCGCCGGGTCGGTTCGAGTACCGCTCGGTCGATTCGATGGTGAACCCGTACCTGATGGGCTCGACCCTGCTGGCCGCCATGGACGATGGTATTGATAACAATCTCGATCCGGGCCAGCCCGAAGAGCGCAACATCTACGAGGCGATCAAAGAGGGCAAGGACGTCAAGAAGCTCCCGATGTCCCTTGGCGAGGCGCTCGACTTCCTGCGCAACAACGAGGTCGTGAAGCGCGGGATGCCGGGCGAGATGTTCCGTCTCTACGACGAGTACAAGTCGGACGAGTTCGCGCGCTTCATGTCCACCGTCACCGATTGGGACAAGGAAACCTACATGGAATGCCTGCCCTGACGGGCATTCCAACCGCGAGATAGCCGCCGGGCGGGTCCCGCACCCGCCCGGTCTACATGAACGACCACTATACCAAGGGGACACCTGTATGTGTGGAATTGCAGGACTGATCCACCGAGGGAAAAGCTCTGGCGTCGGTGCCGAGATGACCTCGATGCTTCAGGCGCTGAAACACCGGGGGCCGGATTCGACCGGCTTCGCGATTTACGGCAATGCCAACGCTGGCGAATACGTCATGCGCTTCAAGGTCGCCGAAGCCGAGGATATGGGCCAGGGCTTCGACATGCCCGAGAAGATCGCGGCGCGGATCGCCGAGGTAGAGAAGCGCCTTGGCGAGCACGGTGCGATCATCAGGGATCGCGAGGAGTCGACCGAGTATGCGCAGCGCTGGGTGATCAGCCACGAAGGCGACACCGAGGCGATGGCCCGCTACATCGAGGACATCGAGGGTGCGGAGATCCTGTCGCTCGGCAACGCGTTGGAGCTGATCAAGGATCTCGGCGACGCCACGGTGGTCTCGGACCAATACAAGCTCGGCGGCTTTCACGGCACGCACGGGATCGG
The DNA here is from genome assembly GCA_039184865.1 of Pseudomonadota bacterium. GTDB lineage: Bacteria > Pseudomonadota > Alphaproteobacteria > Rhodobacterales > Rhodobacteraceae > Thermohalobaculum. Next base: position 114,084 of record JBCDAV010000004.1, read on the forward strand.
CCACACGCGGATGGCGACGGAGTCGGATGTCGATATCCGCTCGGCGCACCCTTACTGGGCGTTCCCGTACAATGACGTCTCGGTTGTCCACAACGGGCAGATCACGAACTACTGGATCATGCGCCGGGAGATGGAGCGCAAGGGTCACCGGTTCATGTCATCCTGCGACTCGGAATTGCTGGCGGTCTACACGGCAGACAACCTGAACAACGGCATTGAGCTGGAAGAGAGCCTCGAGCGCTCGATCCGCGAGATCGACGGCGTGTTCACCTATCTCGTCGCCACGAAGGACAGCCTTGGCATGGCCAAGGACACGATGGCCGCCAAGCCGCTGGTGCTGTTCGAAAGCGACGACATGATCGCCATGGCCTCTGAAGAAGTCGCGATCCGGGCAATCATGCCAGAGGAAATCGACACCTACGATCCCTATGATGAGGAGGTCCGCGTATGGCAGGCATAGACTGGACCCCGGACCTCAACTGGGGCGACACTCAGGAGGCCCGCGCGCGCGAGCTCGGCATGATGTCCGAGCAGCTCACCGGGCGCTCGATGGAGACGTTCTTCGAGCCGGCCGAGGATGAGAACCTCGAATACGCGTTCGCCAAGGATGTCGATTTCAACAAACGGACCGAGCTGGACACGGCCGACATGGACACCATGGAGGTCAACCGCAACATTCGCGCGCTTATGGACGAGGGCTACGGGACGATCGTGATCCAGAATCCGCGCGGCAAGCACTCGATCGGTGTCGGCATCCTGAACCGGCTGAACCTGATCATCGAGGGCTCGACCGGGTACTTTTCGACCGGGCTGATCGACGGGCCGAATGTGCGGGTAAACGGCCGCGTCGGCTGGTCGTGCGGCGAGAACATGATGTCCGGCACAGTCATCATCGAGAAGAATGCGGGCTCGACCTTCGGCGCGGCGATCCGCGGCGGCGATCTGGTCTGCAAGGGCTCGGTCGGTTCGCGCACCGGCATCGACATGAAGGGCGGCACGATCATCGTCGGCGGCGACACCGGCGCATTGTCGGGCTTCATGATGCAGCGCGGTCGGATGATTGTCTGTGGCAATGCCGGCAAGAACCTCGGCGACTCGATGTATGACGGCACGATCTACATCGGCGGGTCGATCAAGTCCTACGGCGTCGACGCCGTACCGGCCGAGTTGACCGAACTCGACCAGGCTTGGCTGACCCGCAAGCTGAACCAGTACGGACTGCTTCCCGAACAGGGCGTCGCGCACTTCCAGAAGGTCGTCGCGGGCAAGCAGCTCTGGAACTACGACAATCTGGAACCGAACGAGAAGAAACTGATCCTCTGACGCAGGCACTCTTGGCGGTGTCCGCACCGCCACCCCTTGCCAGGAGACCCAAGCCGAGGAGATACGATATGGCTGCTGACGGATCACCCCCCCGCAAACCCGCGCTGGCGCGCGACCCGAACCGGCTGGGCGAGAGCTTCATCTTCCCGCCGAGGGTCATGGATGACATCCACATCAAGGCCGAGCTTGGCCGCTACCGGATGCGCGGCTTTTCGCTGTTCAAGAAGATCCCGCACTGGGACGACCTGACCTTCATGCCGGGCACGCTGACGCGCTTCGTGATCGAGGGCTACCGCGAGAAGTGCGACACCGACGTGGTGATCGGCCCACGCGCGAAAAAGCCGATCAAGCTCGACATCCCGGTCTACATCACCGGCATGAGCTTCGGCGCGCTGAGCTTCGAGGCGAAGACCGCACTGGCGCGCGGCGCAACCATGGCTGGCTCGGCGACGTGCTCGGGCGAGGGCGGCATGATCCCCGACGAGCGGCGCTACTCGACCAAGTGGTATTACCAGTGCATCCAGTCGCGCTATGGCTTCAACCCGCATCACCTGATGCTGGCGGATGCCTGTGAGTTCTTCATCGGTCAGGGCTGTAAGGTCGGTCTCGGCGGCCACCTGATGGGCCAGAAGGTGACCGATCAGGTCGCCGAGATGCGCTCGCTGCCGGCTGGTATCGACCAGCGCTCGCCCGCCCGTCACCCGGACTGGCTTGGACCGGACGATCTGGCGCTGAAGATCCAGGAAATCCGCGAAGCGACAGATTGGCAGATCCCGATCCAGCTCAAGCTCGGTGCCGCGCGTGTCTACGACGACGTGCGAATGGCTGTGAAGTGCGATCCGGATGCGATCTATATCGACGGCATGGAAGGCGGCACGGGTGCCGGTCCGCACCTCGCGACCGAGGATACCGGTGTGCCGGGCATGGCCGCGATCCGGCAGGCCCGCAAGGCAATCGACGATCTTGGCAAGCGTGGCGAGATCACGCTGGTCTATGCAGGCGGCATCCGGAACGGCGCCGATGTGGCCAAGGCGATCGCATTGGGCGCCGACGCCATTGCAATCGGCCACTCGTCGCTGATGGCGCTGAACTGCAACAAGGATATCGACGAGGCCGACTATCCCAACGAGATCGGCGCGGAGCCGGGCTATTGCTATCACTGCCACACGGGCCGCTGCCCGGTTGGCGTCGCGACGCAGGATCCGAAGCTGCGCGAGCGTCTGAACCCCGATGAAGCAGCGGAGCGGGTCTATAACTTCCTGCATACACTGACGATCGAGGCACAGTTGTTCGCCCGGGCCTGCGGCAAGACCTCGCTGCACAGCCTTGAGCCGGAAGATCTGGCCGCTCTGACCATGGAGGCCTCGGCCGTCGCGATGGTTCCGATCGCAGGCACGAACTACACGGTCGGCGTCGAGGATTTCCACCACATCTGAGGGCCGGGCCGCGCCCCGCCGGCTTTGCCAGGCGGTGTGCCGACCCACCCATGGGAGAGACACATGGCAGGCACAAGTTACAAGGGCTCGCAGATCACCGATGTCGACCAGTTCATCAAGGGGGACGGTCTGGAGTCGGAGCGCGAAAAGGAAATCGGTCAGCACATCGGCTATCGCTACGATGTGAACCTGGTGCCCGATTATTCGCGGATCACGCCCTACCTGAAAAAGTACATGGAGCACATGGGCTGGGACGATCTGAACTGGCTCGAAGACGTGCACATGGGCTACGAAGAAGGCAATCCGGCCGTCTTTGACCGCAACATCAACGGTTGGGTGCGCGTACCGGATTCGGTGGATCTTCCGGACAATCAGCAGGATCGGGACATGATTGCCCGCGAACTGCTTCTGAAGTTCCAGATGTCGCCGAACCATCCGTTGGTGCAGCTCAGACAGGCCTATTGTAAGTTCTGACCATGACCGGCGCATAAGCGCAATCCAGAGCGGCAGAGGGGCCGCCAGACCCGAAACTCAGAAAGCCATGACCGCCATCGAGATGAACCCTGCAACGGCAAAGCTGCTCGGACTGAAGCCGGAGCCTCAGCCCCTCCGCGATGCTTTCCTGCGCTGGCAGTGCAGGGTGCGGCAGATGATGATGCGCGATGAGCGTGGCCGGCCCGGCGACGCGATCATGCCAGCGTTGACACTGCACGGCGCCGACGAGCCGATGGGTCACATCATTACCGTGCTGTCCAAGGGACCGGCTCACTCAAAGACACCCGAGATGCGCCATATGGCGCAGCGCACGAACGACCCGTCCTCGACGCGCGAGGCGGCGCTGAAGTTCTTCTCGGAGTTCTACTATCAGAAGGCCGGAGAGTTCAGCGACATCCTGACGGCGACCTTCCCGCCGGACAGCGCCGGCGCCGCCAAGATCCGGCGCGCCGAGCGTTGCCGCCTGACCTTCGATGTCTTCAATCAGCGCTACGATCTCGACTGCCGGGTCTGGAAGCTGACCGACAAGAACCCGCTCTGGCAGGCGACGTACTGGCACAACGCGCTGTTCAACCCGTCATTGCCCAAGGACACGGTGATCCTGGGCTTCGAGCCGGACTGGGCTGCCAGCTCTGCCGAGCCAAGCCCGATCTGAGGACAGCGCAGAATGCCTTACGGATATGTCGTCGCTCAGATCACGGTCACCGATCCAGACGCATATCCGGCCTATGTTGCGCGCGTTCAGCCAATCATCGAGAAGTTCGGCGGCGAGTTCCTCGTCCGCGGGGGGCGGAGCGTTTTCCACGAGGGAACACCACCGGGACAGCGCACCGTGGTGATACGCTTTCCATCATATGAGAAAGCCGACGAATGGTACCGTTCCGACGAATACGCTGAAGCCAAAGCGATGCGAATGGCGGCATCGTACAGTGTCCAGACAATCGTCGAGGGCGTTTGAGCGAATTCAGACAGGGGGTCTACATGTCGAAGAGAGTAGCGATCATCGGGGCCGGTCCTTCGGGGCTCGCGCAATTGCGCGCGTTCCAGTCGGCGGCGGAAAAGGGCGCCGAGGTGCCGGAAGTCGTCTGCTTCGAGAAGCAGGAGGACTGGGGCGGTCTGTGGCGCTACTCGTGGCGCACCGGCGTCGATGAGTACGGCGAGCCGGTCCACAATTCGATGTACCGCTATCTCTGGTCGAACGGCCCGAAGGAAGGGCTGGAGTTCGCCGACTATACTTTCGACGAGCACTTTGGCCGCCCGATCGCGTCCTACCCGCCGCGTGCGGTTTTGTACGACTACATCGAGGGGCGCGTAAAAAAGGCTGGCGTGCGCGACAAGATCCGCTTCCGCACGGTCTGCCGCCAGGTCGAGGAGACCGATGACGGCAAGTTCAAGGTAACGGTGGAGGACCTGCCTGCCGCCAACACCTATTCCGAGGTCTTCGATCATGTGGTGATCGCGACGGGTCACTTCTCGACGCCAAACGTCCCACACTATCCTGGTTTCGAGAGCTTCAAGGGCCGGGTTCTGCATGCCCATGACTTCCGCGATGCTCTGGAATTCAAGGACAAGGACATCCTCATTCTCGGCACGTCCTATTCGGCCGAGGACATCGGTTCGCAGTGCTGGAAGTACGGCTGCAAGTCGGTGACCGTCGCGCACCGTACCGCGCCGATGGGCTATGACTGGCCGGACAACTGGCAGGAAGTCCCGGCACTCGTGAAGGTCGAGGGCAAGACCGCGCACTTCAAGGACGGGACGAGCAAGGACGTCGACGCGATACTGCTCTGCACCGGGTACAAACACCACTTCCCGTTCATGCCCAAGGAGCTTCGGCTGGAGTGCCCGAACGTGCTGGCGACACCGATGCTCTACAAGGGCGTCGCCTTCATCGACAATCCGAAGATCTTCTACCTCGGCATGCAGGACCAGTGGTACACGTTCAACATGTTCGATGCGCAGGCCTGGTGGGCGCGCGACGTGATGATGGGCCGGATCGAGATGCCGGGCCGTCAGGAAATGCAGGCCGATATCGATGCGCGCATCGCCGCCGAAGGTGAACTGGCCGACGACTACGCCTGCATCGACTATCAGGGCGCCTACACCGAAGAGCTGATGAACGAGACCGACTATCCCAACTTCGACGTCAAGAAGTCGAACGAGGCGTTCTATCAGTGGAAGAAGCACAAGAAGCAGAACATCATGACGTTCCGCGACAATGGTTACGCTTCACCGATGACCGGGACTGTCGCGCCGCCGCACCATACGGTGTGGAAGGATGCGCTGGACGACAGTCTCGAAAGCTATCTGCAGACCTCGGCCTAGGCCCGGGTTCCGGCAGACGACCCGCGGGGGCGGCGCGACTGGCCTCGCATTTCTGTCACGGAGAATGCTCCGGGCACCCAGACGGTCCACGGGACCACGACAAGGAGAGTATCGATGAAGAAACATCTGATTGCCGGCCTTCTGGCCAGCGCAATAGCTGCACCGGCTTTTGCCGCTGACAGCTCGGACCCGATCATCATTCCGCTGCACAACTGGTCGAGCCAGATTGTGATGAGCCATGCGGTCGGTCAGATCTTCGAAGAGATGGGCAACAACGTCGAGTTCGTCACGACGGACAGCCAGGCGGTTTATGAATCGGTCCGTCTTGGGGACGTGACGCTGGAGCTGGAAGTCTGGGAAGGTGCCTTCGGCGCATCGTTCCGCGCGGCTCTGGAGAAGGGCGGCATCGTCGATGTCGGCGACCATGACGCGGTGACGCGCGAGGACTGGTGGTATCCGAGCTGGACCAAGGACGCCTGTCCGGGTCTGCCGTCATGGGAAGCGCTGAACGACTGTGCCGCCTTGTTCAAGACTGCCGAGACCGGCGACAAGGGCATGTATCTCGACGGCCCGGTCGACTGGCTGAAGCACGGCAAGGAGCGTGTCGAGGCACTCGGCATGGACTTCACCGTGATCAATGCGGGCTCCGCCGCAGCACTCTGGGCAGCCATCGGTGCTGCCGAGAAGGACAAGAAGCCGATCGTCGTCTTCAATTGGACGCCGAACTTCGCCGAGGCGGTCTGGCCGGGTGAGTTCGTCGAGTTCCCCGAGTGGGTCGACGGCTGCGATAAGGATCCCAAGGTCGGCCCGAATCCGGATGCGCTCTACGATTGCGGCAACCCGGCAAAGGGTTACCTGAAGAAGGCAGCCTGGGACGGCATGGAAGCCAAGTGGCCGGGCGCCTACAAGGTGCTGACCAAGATCTCGTTCACAAACCCGCAGATCGCCGAGATGGCCAAGTTCGTCGATGTCGACGAGATGGAGCCGGAAGAGGCGGCCGCTGCATGGCTGGAAGAGAACGAGGCCGTCTGGAAGCCTTGGCTCGAGTGATCTTAGCCGGGATGGGTTGAGACCCATCCCACGCGAAACCTGCGGGGTGCGCCGTTGCGCGCCCTGCATATCAGGACACCGCCAGTGACCGATGCGCCTGTCATCTCGGCCAGCAATGTCTGGAAGCTGTTCGGCCCGGAGCCGCAGCGCTATCTCGCGTCGATGCCGAAGGGTCATTCCTTCGACCAGATCCGCGCCGATGGCTACATCGCCGGGGTCAAGGATGTCTCGATCGATGTCGGGCGCGGCGAGATGCTGGTCATCATGGGACTGTCCGGTTCCGGCAAGTCCACGCTGGTTCGCTGTTTCTCCCGCCTGCACGAGATCACCGGCGGAACCATCGAAATTGATGGACAGGACATTGGTGCCCTCAGCGAGAAGGAACTGATCGACCTTCGCCGCTCAAAGATGGGCATGGTGTTCCAGAGCTTCGGGTTGCTGCCGCACCGAACCGTCCTCGAGAACGTGGCGTTCCCGCTTCAGATGCGCGGCCAGGACCGGCACGAGCGCCGCGCCCGCGCTTTGGAAATGGTCAAGCTGGTCGGCCTGGAGGGCCGGGAGGACTACTTCCCGCGCGAATTGTCCGGTGGACAGCAGCAACGCGTAGGCATCGCCCGTTCGCTGGCGATCGAGCCGGATATCTGGTTCCTCGATGAGCCGTTCTCTGCACTCGATCCACTGATCCGACGGGAAATGCAGGACGAGTTCCTGCGTCTGCAAGACATGCTCGGCAAGACCATCGTTTTCATCACGCACGATTTTGACGAGGCGCTGCGGCTCGCCGATCGCATCGCCATCATGAAGGACGGTGCGGTCGAGCAATGCGACACGCCGGACAAGATCGTGCTGAACCCGGCGACCGAATACGTCCGGAAGTTCACCGAGGACATCGACAAGGCGCGCGTCGTGCACGCGGGCGTCCTGGCGCAAGCAGGACTTGTCGGCGAGGGAGAACCGGTGACGGCCTCGGCCACGATCCAGTCGCTGGCGCGCCGTTTGGTCAACGATCCCGCCTCGGCAATCCCCGTGACCGGCGCCGACGGTGCCGTCATGGGCGCCATGGACCGGCAACAGGCGCTGGACGTTCTGCTGGGGCAGGCGTAGCCTGATCGAATGGCGGTCACCACAGATACCGCGCCCATCGAGGCCCCGCGCGTCACCAAGCAACAAATTGCGCTCGGCCTGCTGATCCTGGCCATTCTAATCATCGTCGCGCGCCCGATCCTGCCCGACTGGATGGTCGAGCGCCCCGACGATGCAGGGCTCTTCCCCTTCGCGGTCTGGCTGGACGCCTTCTTCAACTTCCTTCGCTACGATCTCGGACTGGAAGCGGTCACGCGCTGGATCGCGTCAAACCCGCTAAAGTTCCTGCTCGATACCTCGGCCAACCTGCTCGAAGGCAAACGCCGCTGGCCGCATCTCGGGCCGATCCCGTGGCCTGCCATTGCGGCGACGGCAGCAGTACTGGGTTACTGGCTCGGCGGCTGGCGCATGGCTGTGGTCGGGGGCGGCACGTTTGTCTGGGTTGCCCTGATCGGCCAATGGAAGCTTGCGATGCAGACGCTTGCCGTGATCGCGGTCGCCGCTCCGATCGCGTTCTTCCTCGGCCTGGGGTTGGGAATTCTCGCCTGGAAATATCGCTGGATCGACACCGCGATCAAACCGATCCTCGCGATCCTCCAGACCCTGCCGTTCTTCACCTACCTGCTTCCCGCCGTCATTTTCTTCATCGTAGGGCCGACAGCCGCGGCGGTGGCGACGATTGTCTATGCGATCCCGCCGATGGTGCTGATGACGACGGTCGGGCTACGCAAGGTGCCACCCGAGGTGGTCGAGGCCGGTCACATGGCGGGCTGCACGCGCTGGCAGATGCTGCGCCATGTGTATGTACCTTCGGCAAGGACCGAGATGCTGGTCGGTCTGAACCAGATCATCATGCTCTGCCTCGCCATGGTCGTCCTGACGGCGTTCATCGGGATGCCAGGCCTTGGGCAGAAGCTGCTCTCTAACATGAACAGCTTCAAACTTGGCCGGTCCTTCGAGATCGGCGTCAGCATCGTGTTCATCGCGGTGATGCTCGACCGGATGTCGAAGGCCTGGGTGCTGAAACAGCCCGAGCATTTCGAGAAGGGTACGCCCTGGTGGAAGCGGCATGGCTATTTGCTGGCCGGCCTAGGTCTTTTCATTGTGCTGATCGGCGTTTCGGCGCTCGCGGGCGAGTCGCAGAATTACACCCTCGACGAGGGCAAGCGTCAGGGCAATGTCTTCCAGTGGTTCTGGAGTTTGCTCGACGGCGTACACCGGACGCAGTCGCTCTCGCAGGGCAAGGAGATCGATAGCGCGATCAAGGCGTTCCTCGATATCGACAGCGTGCAGGCGGCGTCGAACGGCATCCGCGCGTTTCTCATCGTCGATGTCCTGATCCCGTTCCGCGATGCACTCCTGTGGTTGCCGAATGTTTCGGTCATCCTGATCTGGATGGCGGTGGGATGGCTGGTCGGTGGAGCGCGCATCGCGCTGATGGCCGGTGGCTTCTACACGGTCATCGCGATGACCGGCTGGTGGGACCGGTCGATCATCACGCTCTATGCAGCGATCGCCTCCGTCGCGCTCGCTTTGTTGATCGGCCTGCCGCTCGGGATCTGGGCGGCGCTGGGGGCTTCGGGTCAACTGTCGCTGAAGATGAGCCCCGGCGAACTCACACTCGGCTTGATTGGCCTCGCCTTCAAGCGCTTGCCCATCTTACTGGGCGCGCTGCTGGTCAGTGGCCTCGTCTATTATTTCGTCGAGAGCGGCGCGGAACTGCCTCCGGCCTACCTCTCGTTTGGATCACTCTCGCTCTATGTCTTCGCCCTGACCTTTCTGGCGCTCTGGTGGTGGGTCCGACGCTGGCCCCGCGACCAGGTGATGATCGCAGTGGTGGACACCGGGCAGACATTCCCGAGTTTCATCTACCTGATCCCGGCGATCATGCTGTTCGGCATCAATGACGTTGCGGTGATCTTCTCGATCCTGATCTACACGCTGGTGCCGGTGATCCGGTACACGATCGAAGGCTTGCGCGGCGTGCCGCCGGAACTCACCGAGGCGGCCGACATGTCCGGCGCGACGCGCTGGCAGAAGCTGATCAACGTGCAGTTGCCGATCGCGCTTCCCACGCTCGCGGTGGGCTTCAATCAGGCGATCATGTTCGCGTTCTTCATGGTGATCATCGCGGCTTTCATCGGGACACAGGACCTCGGGCAGGAACTGCAGCGCACGCTGGCCGGAACGGACCTGGGCAAGAACTTCGTGCTGGGTCTCTGTGTCGTGCTGATGGCACTGGCGTTCGACAACATCATCACGCGCTGGGCCGCCGATCGGCGCAAGGCCTTGGGAATGGATTGATGCTCGATCTCGCGAAGTTTGAGCGGCCCACGGAACTTGGCCACGTCCTTACGCCCGGTCTGCCCTTGCTCCCACATGGGGTCGAGCGCCACCTTGTCCCCGGCGGCGGGTCGCGCGGGATCGAGATTCACGCAGGCGACGAGATCTCAGTGGTCGATCGCCAGGGTCTGCAACCGGCGGAACTGGTGTTCTTCACGCCGGACGGCCGTTCGGATCCGGCGATGATCGGTGCAGTGGGAGACGGACCGGCAGGCGGGCTGCAAGCTTCGTTGTCACGGGGCGATGTCTCGGCTCGCCGCACTCTGAAAGCCCTCGACCGCGCCGGCTTCGATATCGGTCACGCGCAGGCCGCGCGGATCTTCGCCGAGGGCTCGACGGCAGGAGAGGCTCGGGACTTTCACGCCCAGACAGATGGCCTGCTGATCGTCTGCGCGCCTGGCGATGCCATGCTGCCGGAGGCGCATAACACCGTCACCGAACTCGCCGTCTACATCCGCCGCGCCGATCCCGGTCAGGCCAAGCAGGCGCACATGCACGACCCTCTGGCCGATCCCTTGCAGGACATCAACATCCAGCCAGGAGACGCCAAGGCCTATGAGGTCAAGGCTGGCGAGTTCATCCAGATCCTCGACGTGCAAGGGCGGGAGTGTTCGGATTTCCAGGCGCTCAGTCTGCGTGCGCTCGATAAGGGTCAGGATCGCGAGATCGACCCGACCACGACGCGGTCGCTCATGGGTTCGCTCTATCCGAACCCGGGCATCTTCTCGAAGTACTGGACGCAGGATCAGGAGCCGTTGGTCGAGATCGTGCAGGATACCTGCGGTCGGCACGACACCTTCGGGCTGGCCTGCTCCGCGCGCTACTACGACGATCTGGGCTACCCCGGCCACGTCAACTGCACCGACAACATGAATAAGGATCTGGCGCGGTTCGATGTGCGCCCGCGCGGCGGCTGGCCGGCCATCAACTTCTTCTTCAACACGATGCTGGACGACACCCACGCAATCGGCATGGACGATCCGTGGAGCCGCCCCGGCGACTATGTTCTGCTGCGCGCGCTGACCGATCTGGTCTGCGTCTCCACCGCCTGCCCCTGCGATATCGACCCGGCCAACGGCTGGAACCCGACAGACATCCAGGTCCGCACCTACTCGGCCCAAGAAGATTTCAAGCGATCCGTGGGGTTCCGCATGACCACCGACAGCCCCCTTGAACCGACCAAGGAGACCGGCTTCCACGCCTGCTTCGCCCGGCACACCCGCGATTTCGGCGAATACAACGGATACTGGCTTCCCAACCAGTTCCCCGCCCACGGCACGATCGCCGAATACTGGGCTTGTCGCGAGAAGGCCGTGGTCATGGATCTCTCGCCGTTGCGGAAGTACGAGGTCACGGGGCCCGACGCCGAAGCCTTGATGCAGATGTGCGTCACGCGGAACATGAAGAAGCTCTCGGTCGGGCAGGTTGTCTACACCGCCGTCTGCCACGAGCACGGTGGGATGATCGACGATGGAACGGTCTATCGGCTCGGAGAAAACAACTTCCGCTGGATCGGAGGCAACGACCTCAGCGGCATCCACATGCGCGAGACGGCCGAGCGCGAGGGACTGCAGGCCTGGGTCCGCAACTCGACCGATCAGCTCTGCAATATCGCGGTGCAGGGACCGAAATCGCGGGACATTCTGAATGAGGTGGTCTGGACAGCACCGACCCAGCCGACGCTGGAGGAGCTCGCCTGGTTCCGTTTCGCCGTGGGCAGGATCGGAGCCTTCGACGGGGCGCCGCTGGTGGTGTCGCGAACCGGCTACTCGGGCGAACTCGGTTACGAGATTTTCTGCCACCCAAAGGATGCCGAGACGGTGTTCGATGCTGTCTGGGAGGCCGGTCAACCGCACGGATTGATCCCTTTCGGGTTGGCGGCTCTGGATATGGTGCGGATCGAGGCCGGGCTGATCTTCGCAGGTTACGAGTTCTGCGATCAGACCGACCCGTTCGAGGCGGGCATCGGCTTCACCGTGCCATTGAAGACCCAGAACGACGATTTCATCGGACGTACGGCGATCGAACGGCGCAAGGCGCACCCGCACCGCAAGCTGGTTGGTCTTGATATCGCGGGCGGGCTGGTCCCCGCAAATGGCGACTGCATCCGGATCGGGCGCGCGCAGATCGGCGAGATCACTTCGGCAATGAAGTCTCCCTACCTCGGCAAGACCATTGCGTTGGCGCGGCTGGACGTGGCCCATGCAGAGGAAGGAACAGAAGTCGAAATCGGCCAGCTCGACGGGATGCAGAAACGCATCCCCGCCACCGTGTGCCGTTTCCCGCATTTCGATCCGACGAAGGAACGGGTGAAGGGCAACTATTCCTGAACGCCCGGAAGATCCGCGCCGCTGACGGAGCCCATGATGCACATCACGCTCGATATCACCGACGATGACATCGCGGCGTTCGCGCGGGACGGGTTTCTTCTGCGCGACCGGATCGTCGACGATGCGACTGTGGACGCCTTGCGCACGGCGATGACCCGCACGTTCGACGGCGATATGGACACAGGCTTGCAGCCTGATGAGGTCAATTGGCGCCCTGGGAACGATCCGCACGTCACTCGGCAGATCTGCAATGGCTGGAAGAGCAACCGCACGCTCGCAGCGGTGCTTCTGTCGCCTGAAGTTGGCAAAGCCTGCGCGCGGTTGAACACCTGGCCCGGTGCCCGGATCGCGCATGACAACATTCTCTGGAAACCGCCTCTGGCCGATGGCAAGCCGGGTGGCGCACTCGGCATGCATCAGGACTCGGCCTTCATCGTGTGGTCCGATCCCAGCCTGATGTGCACCGTCTGGATCGCGCTGGACGATGTCACGCAAGAGGGCGGTACGATGGAATTCGCCCGTGGCTCTCACCTCTGGCCAAAAGAAGCCGCGATCTCGCGTTTTCACGACCCTGCCGACTACAAAGATGAGTTTCGGATTGCCGCCGCAAACGCTGGCGTGGCCGATCCCGAGATGGTCCCGGTCGAGGTCAGGGCCGGCGGCGGTTCAATTCATCATGGCTGGACATGGCACGGGTCCGGGCCGAACCGTTGCGGAAATCCGCGGCGGTCGATCGTGGCTCACTGCCTGTCATCTGCGGCTGAGTTCACGGATGAGGTCGGGATAGGCGTCTACTCCCGCTACAAACGTCCCGGATCTCCTGAAATGGATCCTGGATTTTTTCCGGTGCTCTGGACAGAGGCGGGCGAACGTTCCGATTTCATTGACGGCTACGTTCAGTCGAGCAAACTCTGGCACGCGGCTTGAGTTGCGTACCCCGCCGAATCCTGAGCCCGGACGGGCGAAGGTGCGGGAAAGTCGTCTGGTCGGCGCAGCCGATCAGTCATTTTCGTAAGATAGATCGGAACGTGGCCGGCTTCAGCCCTGACGTGCCTTGAAGCGACGCTGCGTCTTGTTGATCACGTAGATCCGTCCCTTGCGGCGAACAACGCGGCAATCGCGGTGGCGGTTCTTCAGCGAACGCAGTGAGTTCTTGACTTTCATCGCATCGGTCTCCCGGCGCCGTGGCGCCATTCATGTCCTTTATAGCCCGGAAAACAGATGCTCTTCCGCAGCGGAGCGCGCTCCATATCAGCGCGCCCGAGTCTGATCAAGGCCTTCGGCTCAAATTCACCGGGGTAGATACACGGCGACATTGGCGACATCGCCCTGCCCGAGTCCGAGAGCCTTGGCTGCGTCGCGTGAAAGCAGGGCAGTGCGCGAACCCGAGCCGCCATCGCGCCAGATGAATGTCACCCGCGTGGTTGCGCCTGTCGCCGTGTCTGTGATCCAGCCAGTTCGTTGCTTGCGGTCGAACGGGCCGGAGATCCAGGCGCCCGGTTTGTTGTCGCTGCCCGTGAACACGGCAGGCGTGAACCCGACCCACCGCGCATTGGCGAGTGTCGGACCATCAGCCGTCGGATCGACCGCGGCGATGCGTGTCTCAACCGTGGTCGTATCGTCGGTTTCGCCGCTGGCGGCGGCTTCGGCCGGGCTGGTCTCGTCCGTGGACGCAGGCGCTGGCACTACATCATCGTCCGCCGCAGGCTGCGTCGGAAGCGGGGTCACCTCGCGCTGCGGGTTCACCAGTGCAAGCTGCTCGCTATCGCCGTCATCTTGTGCAGTGGCGGTCTCGGTGGTCTCGCTCGCATCGGAGGACGGTGTGGGGCTCGGGATCTCCGTCGGTACGGGCGTCGGCGCAGGCACCACCGAGGAAATCTGCGGAGTTTCCGCGGGCTCTGTGACCTCTTGCGTCGATGAGCCCGTGGCGATTTCGGTCACTTCGGATGGCGTCACACTCGCATCCGGCGATGGCAGGGTGATCCCAGGGGCAACCTCCTGCGATGCGGATGCGCTTCCAGCGGCCGTTGAAGTTTCAGCGGGCTCCTCGCTCACGACAGCCGGTGTCGCGGGTTCAACGACCTCGGCGACGGTTGGTTGCGGTGCCACATTCGGCGCTGTTTGATCCGCAGCGGTCGAGACGGCGCTTGCATCGGATGCACCTGAAGATGGTGTCTCAACCTCGACCGGTTGGACATCTTCCGTTGGGGCGGGGGCCGCGGCAATCGACGGGGCCTGTTCATCTGCGACCGTACTCACCGATGTATCGGAGGACGATCCTGCCGATGGAGCATCGGCCACCGCAGGCGTCTCGATCTGCCGTGCTGCTGGCTGCGACGGCGCGGATGCGGCTGCTTCGGTTTCCGGCTGAACCTCAGCGCTTTGGTCTGCCTGCGGCGCGTTGCGTGCACGCTCCTGGCGCAGCACGAGGTCTGCGTCGATGCCCTCGGAGAGCGGCGGCTCTGGAGACGCTACAGCAATTTCCACGGGTTCGGTCGATGCAGGGGCCGATGGTGCCGGGACCTCGGCCACGGTGATCTCGGGCGTCGTGACAGGAGGCAGAACCTCGACACTGGCTGGCTCGTCCGTCTCCGGCGCTGCGTCGGCGACAACCGGCGTCTCGTCGGCAGGCTCTGACTGCACCGCCTCGACCGCGGCTTGCGCAATTGCGACGGCAGGCTCGCTCTCAGCGGGTGCGGGTGCCGGTGCTGGTCTCGCCTCGGCAACGGCGCACCCGTCGCCACAGGCCAGTCCATCCAGCCATGCCAGTGCTGCCTGCGTCGCTGAATTCGACGCGCCGCCGCCTGGCGCATAACTCAGGCCGCGCTGTTCAGCGAGAACGCTGCCGCCTGGCCCGACGATCCTGACATCGAATGAGCCCGCATCGCTGACGTCCGCTTCCATCCGTGCTTCAGTCTCGTCACCATAGAAGTAGATCTCTGCGGCCCGCTGAAGGCCGCTTCGAACCGCAGCCTGATCCGTTCCCGAGACCTTCACGAAACCGATATTCCAGCGCTCGCCCGGAAAATCGGCGAAGGCCGGCGCTGTCGACAGCGTCAGAACAAGTGCCGTGCCAAGGGGGATCCGGCGGAAATGCCGGAGATCTGGGGAGCGGACCATATCGGTCTCCTCGTTCTGCTGCTCGCCGCGATGCTGCTTTCAACGCCGCATTCTTGGACGCTACTTTCTTTAAAATATATCTATGCCCTGACTTGGATGCCGATTCAATTTCCTTCCGGCGTCGAAAATTACGCCGTTTCCGAAAAAACAAAGCCCCCGGCACAGGCTAGGGGCTCCAAAATCTGGCGAAGATGCTCGCTCTCAGGCGAGGGCGGCCTTCGCCTGATCAACGATGTTGCCGAACGCCTCGGGCTCGTGCACGGCGAGATCTGCCAGAACCTTGCGGTCGATCTCGATCTGCGCCAGCGACAGTCCGTTGATGAAGCGCGAGTATGTCAGCGTCTCATCGTGCGCGCGAACGGCCGCGTTGATCCGCTGGATCCACAGAGCGCGGAAATTACGCTTCCGCCGCTTGCGATCGCGCGTTGCGTATTCCAGCGCCCTGTCGACTGCCTGGGTCGCCGTGCGGAAGTTCCGCGAACGGGCACCGTAGTAGCCTTTGGCTGATTTCAGGACGTCTTTGTGGCGCTGACGGGAGGCCGGTCCGCCTTTAACTCGGGGCATGGTCGATCCTCCTTAAGCGTACGGCAGAAACTGCTTGACGATCTTCTCGTCAGGCGCGGACATCACGGCGGTGCCGCGAGCCTGGCGGATGAACTTCTTAGAGCGCTTGATCATGCCGTGGCGCTTGCCGGCCTGTGCGACCTTGACGCGCCCGGAGGCTGTGACCTTGAAGCGCTTTTTCGCGCCCGACTTGGTCTTCATCTTGGGCATTTCGATCTCCTGGTTTCGAGCTCGTGCAGCAGGCGACTCGGCAGCCCATACCGGCCGGTCGCCCAAACGAAGCGCGCCTTATAGGAGCATGGTCCGGCGCTTGCAACAGCAGAGTGCGGTCTATTCGCCGGGGACCGTGACCGTCCCGTCCAGCTCGCGCTCGGCCTCTTCCGGCTCGGCATAGTCGCGATCCGGATTTATCAGCGATTTGACGTCCTCCAGCACCATGTAGAGCGCCGGGATCAGGAACAGCACGACCAGCGTCGCGAAAACGATGCCGTATCCCAGCGAGATCGCCATCGGGATCAGGAACTTCGCCTGCCGCGACGTCTCGAAGATCATCGGTGCCAGTCCGCAGAAGGTCGTCACTGTGGTCAGCAGGATCGGCCGGAACCGTCTGAGGCCTGCGCCGTAGATCGCGTCGAACGCGGCCATGCCTTCGAAGCGGCGCTTGTTCGCATAGTCGATCATCACGATGCCGGCGTTTATCAGAACGCCCGATAGAGCGACGATCCCGAAGACCGAGATCAGCGAGAGCGAATAGCCCATGATCAGGTGGCCGATCACGGCGCCGACGAAACCGAACGGGATCGTCAGGCAGATGATCAGCGGCTGGAAGTAGGATTTGAACGGGATCGCCAGCAGTCCGAAGATGATGATCAGGCTCAGCGCAGAATAGTAGATCAGATCGTCCACGGCATCGCGCTGGGTCGCCTGTCGACCTTCCAGCGAATAGGTCAGCCCTGGATAGTCGACCTCCAGTTGCGGAAGAATGTCCGTCTGCGCCGCGGCTATGACCTGAGTTGTCTCCTTTCGAGGCTCGACGTTCGCCGTGACCGAAACGACCCGTTGGTTCTCCTCGCGGGTGATCGCCGCGTCCGCGCGGCTGTTCACGATGTCCGCAACCTCGAAAAGCGGGACCTGGCCGCCATCGGGCGTTCGGACCAAAAGCGTCTCGATGTCGGCTTGCGAGCGGCGCTCCTCCGCAGGTCTCAGAACGCGCACGGTAACCTCGTTGCGTCCATCCTGCTGGCTCAAGGCCTCAACGCCGTAGAAGGCACTGCGGACCTGGGTCGCCACCTCGGCCGATGTGAGGCCGAGCGCGCGTCCCGACTCCGTCAGCGTGAACTCAAGCTGGGCCTTGCCGGGGGCAAAGCCGTCCCGGGCATCGCGGACGGGCCCGAATTCCGAAAGCTCCGTCGCCAATGCTGCTGCCGCCTGTGCGAGGATGTCGGTGTCGGGATGCGACAGTCGAATGTTCAAGCTGGTTCCGCCCGGTCCGCCCCAAGAGGACTCGAACTGGACCGACCGCGCCGACGGGACGACACCCAACGCCTTACGCCAGGCTGTTACGAACTCGCGCGTCTGCATGGGGCGAAGATCGGGTGGTGTCAGATAGACCCGCACATCCGCCTTCGTGCCTTCGACGGTCGCTTCGATGCCGATGCTCAGTGCCTCGGCGCCGTTCTCAGCGATGACTTCCTCGGCTGCTGCAATCAACCTGTCCCGCGCATCATTCGTCACGGTCGCCGGGGCGCCGACAGGCAGGTTGATGACCGCCTTCGCGTAGTCGCGTGGCACCGGCGGGAACAGCCCGAAGCCCATGCGCCCGCTGTCCACGTAAGCCACCGCGATCGCGAAGATCGCCGCACAGATCGCGATGGTCACATAGCGACCATGGATCGCGAGGCGCATCAGAGGGCCGTAGCCCCAACGTGTCACCCATGCGAGCCCATTGGCGAAAGCCCGCTGTACGGGGCCGAAAAACGACCGTTCGATCCACCCGAGTACGGCGGCAATCCAGTTGATCGGGGGATAGAGCCTCACTTTCCTGCCGTCGCCATGCGACAGGTGCGCGGGCAGGACGAACAGCGCTTCGATCCAGCTCATTATGAAGGCCAGCGAGACCACGACGGGAATGGCAAAGAAAATCTTGCCAAGCCATCCGCTTGTCAGCGCCAGCGGGATGAAGGCCACGATG
This sequence comes from Pseudomonadota bacterium, assembly GCA_039184865.1. Taxonomy (GTDB): domain Bacteria; phylum Pseudomonadota; class Alphaproteobacteria; order Rhodobacterales; family Rhodobacteraceae; genus Thermohalobaculum. The sequence goes on from JBCDAV010000004.1 coordinate 132,344, forward strand.
TTGGTCAGGATCGAGAAGGTCAGAGGCACCGCAATGTCTTGTGCCCCCCGGATGGCGGCTTCGATGAAGCGCATGCCTTTCTGTCGGTACTCGAATATGTTCTCTCCGACGACAATGGCGTCATCGACCACCAATCCCAGGGCGACGATGAAGGCAAACATCGACACGAGGTTGATGGTCACGTCGGTCTGCGGCAGCACCAGCATTGCGCCCATGAAGGCCGTGGGAATGCCGACCGCGACCCAGAACGCCAGCCGGATGTTCAGGAAGACGCTCAACAACAACAGGACGAGGCTAAGACCAACCATGCCGTTTCTGAGCAGAAGGTCGCGCCGGCCCTTGAAATACTCTGACCTGTCATTGAGGACGACAGTCTCGAGCGTCGCCGGCAGCGTCCGCATCAGGTCCGGTAGCACGCCACGCGCCGCCTCGGCGACACCGATCGGCGTCTCTGTCCCGGTGCGATAGACCTTGATCACGCGCGCGGGCAGACCGTTGAATATGACCGATTTGTTGTCATCGGCGAAGCCACGCGAGATGTTGGCGATGTCCCCCAGCCGCAGAACCGTACCGCGCGGATCGGAAAGGATCGGCACGGCCGCAAATTCGCTGATTTCCTCGCGGCGGTCGCTCATTCTGATCAGCAGATCGCCACCTGCCGTCTCGATTGTCCCGCCCGAGCGGTCGAACGCCGTTTCCCGGACGGTTTCCGCGATCTCGGGGAGCGTCAGATCATAGGCCCGCAGCTGCGCTTCCGGGACTTCGATCTTGATCTCCAGGTCGCGTTCGTTCTCGATCTCGACCCGGCTGATCCCGTCGGTTTGTAACAGGCCCGTTCGGATGCGCTCCGCTGCCATCCGCACCGACATGTCGTCGGTGTCGCCGTAGAGTATGATATCGAGGACCGGACGACGCCGGATCGAAAGGGCGACTTCCGGTTCCTTGGCGTCATCGGGAAAGGTGGTGATCCCGTCGACCGCTGCCTGTATGTCGTTGAAAGTCGCCTGGACGTCCTTGTCCGTCCCAAGCTCAATGGAAAGGCCGCCGACGTCTTCATAGGCCTTGCCGGTGACCTTCTTGATGTTGTCGAGACCGGCGATCGCGTTCTCGAGAACCAGGACAATCGACTGTTCGACATCCGCGGGCGTGGCGCCGGGAGACTCGACGTTGACGTTGACAGTGTCCGGTTCGACGTTTGGCAGGTATTCCTGCTTCACCACGAACAGCATCATGTAGATGCCGCCGGCAATCAGAACCGCCATGAGCAGATTGGCCGCGACGGAGTTTCGTGCCATCCACGCAATGGGGCCGTTCAGACGCCCCGAGGATTTCATCCGGAAACCTCGTCGGCCCGCGTTCTCAGCGCCATGCCCGGCGCGACTGTGCTCAGCGGTGTGGTGATCACGCGGTCGCCGCTTTCCAGACCGGATTCGATCAGCACTGTGTCGGCACCTCTCCACGCGACGTCGACGGGACGAACCTCGAGCGTGTCGTCGGCACCCATGACCCAGACCGTGTCATTGTCGCGCAATAGCGCGCGATCGAGCGAAACCGCTCCGTCGATCTTGCGGCCTTCGATTGCGACCTTCACGAAGCTGCCGAGCAGAAGCGGCGGTTTCCCGGCATTCACGTAAGACATCCCGAGCGGGTCGGGAACTTCCGCGACGAGTTCAACCATGCGGCCCGTGTCGCTGAGTTCGGATGACAGCCGGACAAGCTGGCCCATGCGCTCCGAGTTGCTCTGTCGAACGTTCTCCTGATAGATCGTCAGGAACTGCCCGCTGTTCGGATCGATCCATTCGAGGGCCGCGACCGGAACCGCCAGAAGAACCTCGAAAACATCCGAGGCCACGAAGGTGGCCGCTTCGCTTCCCTGCGAAATCACCGCTCCCGGCGCCACGGACTCGCTGATGATCACGCCGTCGAAAGGCACGCGCACCTCGGTCTTCGAGAGCGCAATCCGCGCCTGTTCGAGATTCGAGCGCGCCGATGCGAGCTCTGCTTCGAGCTGCGCCATCTGAGGTTTGCGCAACACGAGGTCTTTCTGTTCGTCCGTGAGGTTGCGTGAGAGCCGACTGAGTTCGCGTCTGCCGACAGCACCCTGTCCCTTTTCGATCAGAATGCGCGCTTCGATACCGGCGATTTCCGCCTCGGCCCGGCTGACCGCAAGCGACAGGTCCCGATTGTCAAAGCGCGCGACGACCTCGCCTTCGTTCAAACGTCCGCCCATTACGACATCGGGGTGCACCCACGTCACGGTGCCGGTGATCTCCGGCCGGACCACGAGTATCCGGGCCGGCTGAACCTCGCCCCATGCCTCGATGATCGGTCCCTGCGTCTCGGTGGTGACTGCGGTGACGTCGACAAGTCTGGCGACCCGTTCGCGGGACTTGCGCTCAGCCTTCGGCGCCGTGTCCAGAAGCCACTGCGCAGTCATGTATCCGGCTAACGCGACGGCCAGAACGAGGCTGAACTGGACGATCCCCGCGGCGATCATGCGCGATGTCGAAGGTCTGCGGCGCATACTTGCTCGCGCCGTCGAGATCGGATCGAGCGGTTCGGAAAGCTCCGTCTTCACGTCAACGCGTTTCAGATCCGTCCTGCGCTTGATCGTCCTTTCCGGCAGAGTTTCCAATTTGAACCTTCGGTCTGTCGCGTGGGCTGTGCTGCCTAGATATAACCCTGATCACGCGGAAATCTGTTGTTTTTTGTGTGAGATCGTGGCTTTGGGGCGCTGATGGCGGGTTTTCAGGCGGGTTTCGTGGCAAATTCATCAACACTTTCGGCGGCCTGTCCGATCTGCCGCGCGCCCACGCTCGAGCGATACAGGCCGTTCTGCTCAAAGCGCTGTGCCGATATCGATCTCGGTCGCTGGGTCAGCGGCTCCTATACGCTTCAAACCGACGAGGAGCCTGACCGTCACGAGGAATGACGCGCGTCCGCATCGGCGGCTCTTCCGCCCTGCGCTCGCGCTCCGCGCGATCCAGGTCCTCCAGTTCTTCAACGACGTGCTGCAAGGCGTGGGCCCGCCCGAACGTTCTGCTCAACTCCGATTTCTGTTCTGCAAACGCGTCCTGCTGGGTGGCCGCCTCGGCCTCAAGCATGCGGGCCCGCTGTTCGAGACTGTGTTGATGCGATGCTATCGCCTGCATGTCGCCTGATGACGTCGGCGCTGGCAGGCTGCGCGAAGTGGCGCGCGCATCGCTGGCTTGAGATCTGAGCGATTGTATCTGAAGGGCTATCGACTTCAGCTTGGCGGTTTCCGCGCGCTTCTTGGCCGACATCACCCGGCTGAGGCTTTTGAGCTTGTTCGTTTTGCTCATGCAGAAAGCGCTTGGGACTTCTCGCGCCCGGAGCGCGGATGATCGATGTTTATGAAGCGGGTTGCTGCCATATCGCGTCTCAAGGACCGAGCAGCGCGTCGCGCTCGCGTTTCTTCGCGCGAAGCTGATCGGCGAACACAATCGCCGCGGCAACAGCCTTGTAGTGCTCAGGCTGGATCTGCTTGCCGACATCGACAAGCGCGTGAAGGGAGCGTGCAGTCGGCGGGTCGGAGTGGATCGGAACGTTGTCCTGCTCCGCCCGGACCCTGATCCGGCGCGCGAGCTCATCCGCGCCTTTGGCGACGCAGATCGGAACCGATTTTTCAACGCGCGACCACTTCAACGCGACGGCATAGTGGGTCGGGTTGACGATCACGACATCGGCGGTCTGGACGTCGTGCAACATGCGGTTGTTCGCGATCTCCCGCCCGCGATCGCGCCGGGACGCGCGCATCTGCGGATCGCCCTCGGATTGCTTGGACTCGTCTTTCACTTCCTGATGCGTCATGCGCATCTTGCGCAAGTGGCTGTGGCGCTGCCACAGGAAGTCGATCGCACCGACGGCGAGTGCAAAGATCAGGACGCCGATCATGACGTTCCAGAACTGCTCGAGCAGCAACAGCGGCAGGGCACGTTCTGTGATGTGAACATATGCTGGAAGCCGATCGATCTCACCGGTGATGGCGATCCCCAGGATCACGCTGATTGCGACCAGCTTTACGAAGCTCTTGGCGAACTCGAACAAACCGTTCGGGCCATATTTCTGCTTTGCATTCGCGACCGGATTGATCCGTGAGAATTTCGGGGTCAGCTTCTGCGGGGCGAGGACGACCGCGCGCTGTGTGATCAGCAGAGTCAGGATCAGCAGAGCCGGGACCACGAACAGGGCGAAAACCGACAGGCCGATGCGGCCCGAGACCGCCAGACCGGCATCGACCGCGCCGCCCTGCGTGAACAGTGCGGCAAGATCGGCCGGATGCGCCAGAAAGGCCATGAGCGTCTCGCCCAGATAAGTTCCGCCCCAGCCACCCGCCAGCAGGATCACAATGGCAAAACCGATGTAGGCCGCAGCCGTCTGAACGTCCTGTGAGCGTGGCAGATCGCCTTTCTTGCGAGCGCGTTCGAGTTTCGCCGGGGACGCTTCGTGTGACTTCTCCTGGCTCTGTTTGTTCTGATCGCTCATCCGAGACCCCCAAGCGGGTCGATCAGGATTCGCTGCAGACGGATGTCCCAGGCATCGAAGATCGAGGGGATGACATGGTGCAGAACGACCATGCCGATCCAGAGCAGAGCCGGAATGCCGACGACAGCGACCAGAAGCTGCGGCATCGCCCGGTTCAGGGCACCGAGTGCGATATTGTAGGTAAATCCGACCGCGACGAATGGCGCAGCGAGCGTCACTCCGAGCGCGAACGTCTCTGCCATCCGCGCAGTCGCCCAATCGCCGACCGAGACCGGATCCGGGAACTGGCCGAACGGCAGAACATCATAGAGACGTGCGATCAGCGCGACCGTGTTGACATGCAGTCCCGCCATCAGCGCCAGCGTGATGCCTGCCATGGCGAGAAGCGTCGCGATGGTGGGTTCCGGTTCAGGAGCAACGCCTGCGCCGAACATCTGCACCACACTTAGATGCTGGGCGGCGACCATCCCTGCCGTCTGCAATGCGAAGATCAGCAGCCGGAACGAAAAGCCGATGATGAGGCCTGAGATCACCTCGGACAGCATCATCCTTCCCAATGCCGCGACCGTTTCCGGTGTCTCAGGGATGAGTGGTGTGATCAGTGGCGCAAGAAGTGCTGTCAGCGCCAGAGCGCCACCGAGCCTGACCCTCAGAGAGATGCCGCGCTCTCCCATGCCCGGCAGCAAGAAAGCGATCGCACCGACACGTGCGAAAATCCCCGCGGCAATCAGAACCGTCTCGTTGGTCTGCTGGAAGATTGCTGTCAGCAGGCTTTCCATCGACGCCGTCAGGCGGTCCCAAGCAGGGCGAGCTTCGATGTGTTCCCGATCTCTTCAAAGGACAGCACCGGGTTCGAAATGCCTTTTGCTTCGAGGGCCTGCCGGACAAATCTGCGGCGACGCGCCGATGTCGCGATGGCCGGCAAGGCTGCGCGTTGTGCCGCGCGGGCAAGCATGCCCTTCACCGAACCCGCGAGGCGATTGAATTCCTCGGGCGGCAGAGCCACGTCCGGCACACCGTTGTCGTCGCGCTCGTATTCTGCAAATTTTGCCTCCCACTCGGGCGCAAGCTGGATCAGCGGGAGCGTGCCTTCGTTGTCACTCAGCCGCGAAATGATGTGGAAAGCGATGCGCCGTCGTACGTGCTCGACGATATCCTCGATCGACACATTGCCGACCCGCGCTTCACCGATCGCTTCAAGGATCAGCGGCAGATTGCGCACGGAGACGCGCTCGGCCAGCAGCATCCTGAGAACGGCCTGTAAAACATCGACCGGAACCTTGTCCGGCACGAATTCATCCAGCAGACGGCGGTTCGCTTGTGCCCGTGCATCGTCCGAGGTCGAAGCAAACTCATCCAGCAATTTGCGCAGCGCGCGACGGGTCAAAAGGCGACCGAAGTTCGACTGGATCATCTCCAGTAGATGCGTCGCGACAACCTCGCCGGGCGAGACGACCGGCAGACCGAGTTCCGATGCTGTTTCGTGGGCTGCTTCCTCAATCCACCGCGCAGGCGCCCCGTAGACCGGTTCGTTGACGTCCTCACCGGAAGCATCGAGCGGAACGTCCTCGTTGAGAAGCACCAGGAGCTTTCCAGGCCGCAGTGCGGCGTTCGCAACTTCCACACCCTGGATCTGAATAGCGTAGTGATCCGGCGGCAACATCGGGTCGTCCGTCAGGCGCACCTCGGGAATAATGAAGCCGTACTCCGTGGCGATGTGACGGCGCATGTTGACGATCCGGGACTCAAGACCAGCGCCCGGTTCCATAACTGCGGCAACGAGGTTGGGCGCGAAACGCACATGGATCTCGTCCACGTCCAGCAGGTCGCCGAGCGGCTTGCGTGTCGGCTGATCGCTTTCGTCGTCAGTGTCTGGCGCAGCGATCTGGTCCTGCTCGCCCCCAAGACGCCCTGCGAGAACCGCAGCCATAGCCAGAACCGAAGCGCCGAGAATGAACGGAACGAAAGGCAGGCCAGGAACGAAAGCAAAAAGAGCCATCAGGCCTGCCACGGTGCCGAGCGCTCCCGGGTACCCGCCAAGCTGGCGCAGCATTGCCTGGTCTGTCGATCCCCGTTCGCCGCCCTTGGAAAGCAGAAGTGCGGCCGCAATGGATGTGATAACGGACGGAATCTGGCTGACGAGGCCATCACCTACCGTCAGGATCGAATAGGTCTCGATCGCCTGCGTGAAGGTCAGATCATGAACGGCCAGCCCCATCGCCAGGCCCATCACGAGGTTGAGAAGAGTGATCAGAAGCCCGGCGATCGCATCGCCTTTCACGAATTTCGAAGCGCCGTCGAGAGAGCCGAAGAACGTCGTCTCTTCCTGTTCTGTTTTCCGGCGCGCCTTTGCCTCTTCATGCGTGATGGCACCTGCGGCAAGGTCGGAGTCGATCGCGAGCTGTTTGCCCGGCATCCCGTCCAGCGCGAATCTCGCACCGACCTCTGCCATCCGTCCGGCGCCCTGCGTGATGACGATGAAGTTGACGATTAGAAGCACGCCGAACACGACGAGACCGAGGAAGATGCTTCCGCCCATGATGAACATGGCGAAGCCCTCGATCACGCCCCCGGCGGCGCTTGGCCCGGTATGACCCTCGCCGATGATGAGCTTTGTCGATGATACGTTCAGCGACAGGCGCAGCATTAGCGCGCCGAGCAGGATCGTCGGAAACGCACTGAAATCGAGCGGGCGTTCGATGAAGAGCGTCACCGTGAAGATCAGGATCGCCAGCGCGAAGGACAGCGCCAGACCGATGTCCAGCATCACCGGCGGCATCGGCAGAATCATCATTATGATGACCGTCATCAGCGCGAGCGCCAGCATCACGGTGGGCTGATAAAGCGTGGTGATCGAGAAGCGCTCCATCAGCTCACCCTCTCGGACCTGCGGTCAGCAGGGCTCCCCGGCTTCGCCTCAACGCGCCAAGCCCGACACCGCCGAACCGGCCTGTCGATGCCGCCGGAGATTGCTGGTAGCCCAGACGCTTCAGCGGCCAGAGCTCGCCGGGGGATGGGTGCAGCGTCGCATTTCGATCAGGAACCAGCGCCGCGATTTCGGGGGCTTTGTCAGTGTCGCCGCCAATTCTGTTCACGGCCCGAACCACAAGATTGCGATACCGCGAAGCATGTTTCTGCGTGCGTGAATGATAGAAGCCCGCAGCCTTGATCCAGTTTCCGGTCTCGGCATGCAACGATTTGAGGAACCGGGCCGCGTAATCACCGGAAGGCCCCGGCTCAAACATCTCATCGATCGACGCGAAGTGCGCGCCGTGCCAACGATAGTTGAGCTGGAAGCATCCCACATCGAAAGAGGTTTGACCGCGCGCGAGCGCCCGTTGTGCATGCAGGAGAGCCGCCGCGCGGGAGTCGAACCAGTTTCCCTTGCCAGCGACGTTCACGGTCCAGGGCCAGGCGCCAAAGGTGCCCTCGCGGCGCGTTCCGGTTTCGACCTGCGTGATCGCGATCAATACATCGCGGGGAATCCCGTGCCGGTCAGCCGACGCAATGGCCGCGTTCCGGCAGATAGCCATGGTCGCCTCGGCATTCGTGGCTGCTTGTCCCAAGGAGCCTGGAGCCAGCGCGAGCAGCGTCAGAAGCAAGAGAGCGCCTCGCAAACGTTAGCCCCCCGCAATTCGCGGAATGATTTCACCCTGGAAGAAGTTCACCAGTCCCTGCGTCATGAACGAAAGGCTGATCCAGAAGACCAGAGCAATCGCCAGCAACTTCGGAACGAACGTCAACGTCAGCTCCTGGATCGACGTGAGCGCCTGAAAAAGACCAATCACCAGCCCGGCAACGAGAGCGATCCCGAGAATCGGTGTCGCGGCGATCACGCCGGTCCATACCGCCTCACGCATCAACGTGATCATCTCAGATTCGTCCACGTCAGACCTCCTGGTCTAATGGCGGTGCATTTCCCTGCCGCTTGCTATGGGCTGCATCTCGCCGGAGCCGTTCTGACCCCAAGGATGAAGCGAAACTTCAATGCGACATGCGTTCAGACAGGCATGCGGAGGATTTCCTGGTAGGCTTCGACGACGCGGTCGCGTACTGTAACTGCGGTTTCCAGAGCCATCTCGGTCGCTGTCAGCGCCTCGACCAGGGACTGCACGTCACCCTGGCCCGACATCGCGGAAACCGAGGTTGTCTCACCGACCTGCAGATTGCGCCGCATCTCTGCAAGGGCGGACTCCAGTGCGTCGGCAAAGTTCGGGCCTTCGACCTTGTCCGCCGATGCTTTTGCACCCAACGAGTTCTGCACGGACCCATAAAGTTGGCTTGCTGCCAGCGAGTCGATTTTCATCCGAGTTCTCCCTGATGTTTCACCACTTGCTCCGGTCAGCGACGGATCAAATCGAGCGTCGCCGAGCGCATTCTCCGGGCCTGGTCGAAGATGGACAGATTTGTCTGGTAGGATCGCTGGGCTTCACGCGCGTCGGCGATTTCGATCAACGGGTTCACGTTCGAGAGCGCTACCATTCCCCGATCGTCTGCCAGCGGATGTCCCGGATCTAGCGTCACGCGCGGATCGGTGCGGTCAAGCTGAACCTCACCCGGCTTCACAGTAGTCACGTTCCGGACACGATCGACCACGTTCCTGAAATTGACGGTCTTGCGCTGAAAACCGGACGTATCGACGTTGGCGATGTTTTCACCGACCAGCCGCAATCGGAAACTCTGTGCGCTCATCCCGGAGGCGGCGACGCGCATGGCTTTCTTCAATTCAAACATCGAACGCTCCTGTAACTCGCGTCAGCGACCACGACCCAGACCGAGACGCAGGAAATCATGGGCTTTCCGGTAGATCGCATGCGCCATCGCGTGCTGGCCACGCGCCTCGTTCGCCTTCATCATTTCGTCTTCCAGCGAGACCGTGTTCCCGTTGCCCGAGGTCGAGTCGGCCGCCGGATCGATGATTACTTCCGGCTGCCGCGCCGCCCTTTCGATCGGACGGAATCCGAGATGACCGGGCCGTGTGGCCTTCGCGGTGAACGGTTCGTTAACGTATTCGGAGAAACTTCTTACATCGCGCGTGCGGAACTCCGGCGTGTCCGCGTTTGCGACGTTCTCGGCAATGACCCGATGTCGCGCCGAAGCGTGGCGCGCCATGGCAGATGCCATCCTGAACAGAGGGATTTCTTCCATCATGGTCGATGCTACTCACCGAGGTTTCTGCAGACGGTCTTGGCAGAAAGGCCTTAAGGTTTTCTTTTCAACGTCGGCCGGGCCACGCCGATGACGACGATTGCACCGACACGCCGCATCAGTCCGGCAGTAAGGATCTGGGGCACGGTCATTGGCAGTGACGGCTCGACGGTTCGGGTCGCCGGCCTCGGAAGGCTCGCTGGTCTGGGCGATTCCGTCGAGATCGAGACGGATACTGCGCGTCTCGAAGGTGAAGTGATCGCGGTCGAGGGCGAGGAGCTTTCGGTTCTGCTCTACGGCGCGCCCGACGGGTTGCGGACCGGACAGAAGGCCGTGCTGGTTCAGGCGCGCGCAGGCCGCCCGTCGGCCGCATGGCTCGGGAACGTCCTGGATGCATTCGGGCGCACCGATCAGGGCCTGATCCATGAACTGCAAGGCACTCAGGCCGATCTGCATCCCGGCTTTGACCGCGCGCACCAACGCCGGCCACTCGGGCCGCGCCTGTCGACGGGCGTGGCGGCGCTCGACACTTTCCTGCCGCTCTGCCAGGGCCAGCGGCTCGGCGTCTTCGCGGGGTCAGGTGTCGGCAAGTCGCGGCTCATGTCGGATCTCTCGCTTGGCGTCTCGGCCGACGTGGTTGTCGTCGGTCTGATCGGCGAGCGCACGCGGGAGGTCGGCGACTTCGTCAGGCTCCTGCGCGAGTCCGGCGGTCTCGACCGGACGGTCATCATCGCGGCGACCTCGGATCAGAGCGCGCTGATCAAACGCCGGGCCGCCGACCTGACGTTGGCGACCGCGGAATTCTTTCGCGACCGCGGCAATCACGTTCTGTGCCTGTTCGACTCGGTGACGCGTTACGCCGAGGCGCATCGCGAAATCGCGCTGGCGGCTGGCGAACCACCGGCCCTTCGCGCATTCCCGCCATCGACCTCTGCCCAGATCGCCAAACTTTGCGAGCGGGCGGGACCCGGGCAGGATGCGTCCACCATGGGCGATATCACCGCCATCTTCACCGTCCTTGTCTCGGGCTCGGACATGGAAGAGCCGATCGCCGACATGGTGCGCGGCATTCTCGACGGTCACGTTGTCCTCGATCGGGCGATCGCGGAGCGCGGCAGGTTCCCGGCAATCGACGTGCGCCGCTCGGTGTCCCGGTCCGCGCCCGCCGCGTGGTCGCCCGAGGAGGAGTTGCTCGTCGCCCACGCGCGCCAGGCAATCGCGCTCTACGAAGAAGCGGCTCCGATGATCCAGGCCGGGCTATACCAGAGCGGTGCGGACCCGGCGCTCGACGAAGCCGTCAAGCTCTGGCCTGCTCTGGATCAGTTTACCGGCACACGCACCGTCGGGCAGGACGATATGGCAAGCTTCGAGATGCTCAGGAAGATCCTGACGGCGGACGCAGGCTAACGACGACAGGTCAGTCACCAATGCCGGATTGATCGCCGGTCCGATCGGCGATATCGCCGTCGCGTCGGATCGTCGGAGGCTTTCGTCATTTCCAGCACTGCGCCCGCGCCACGCATCTTTGATTGCTTCCCGTTTTTCATGGAACTGGATCTTCTCGATCTGCGGATCCGTGAACTCAGCGATCTGGTTCATCGCTTCGTGCTCGTCGAAAGCGCCTGGGACTTTGCGGGCAATCCCAAGCCCTTGCACTACGACGAGAACAGAGAGCGTTTCTCCGAATTTCAGGACCGGATTGTTCACGTTGTGGTTCAGGACAAGCCCGACAATGCCGACGTTCGCTGGGCCATCCAGAGGCATCAGCGCGACCATATTCTCGACGGTCTGAAGGATGCGCAGCCGGACGATATCGTGATGATCTCGGACGTCGACGAGATCCCACGTAAATCATCGGTCGAAGCCCTTCGCACCGCCCTTGCAAGTCGGCGGCTGTTCGCGACCTTCCTGATGGACCATCACCTCTATCGTCTGAACCTCAGGCCGGAGCCAGTCGGTCAGATCACCGGAACGCGCGCGGTCCGGCGCCGGGACCTCAAGGTTCCGCACCTCGTGCGGCAACTGAAGCGCCGTTACTGGAAGTCCGCGCCCGACTGGGCCGACCAGATCCCTGCTCGAGTCAACGCCGTTCCGGCGACCGGCCGCCCGCTGCCTCGCCTGACGCTGTGGGATGCCGGCTGGCACATGCACTCCGTCGGCGGGCGCGATCTGCTCCGCGCGAAGTGGAAGAGTTTCGTGGTGGACGAAACGCTGGATGGTCAGACCTCATGGGACGATGCCTTCGGCGATGCGCTCGAGCAGGGCACGGTCGCCGAGAAGCTGGGCCTTCACCGCGTGCCCGAGAACGATCTTCCGGAGCAGATCGGGCAATCACCGGATCGCTACGCGCACCTATTGGGGTGAAGGCCCCGGCGTCAGGACCGCCCCTTCTGCTTGTTGCAGAGCGCACTGACCACGGCCGCGTTGGAGTAGACGTTCCAGCCTCCGCTGGCCTTCGGATATATGTGGTCGATCTGGATGCCATCGTCCGTGCCAAGCGGTGTGAGCGCCGTCTGGATGGGATCATCGCTGTCGTCGCTCCAGCACTCGCCCTTCTTCCCGCCGGATTGGGTCATCTGGTTGCACATCACCACAAACTGTCGCTGGGCATCTGCGAACTCCCAGTGGGCGCCGATCGTGAATACCGATGCGGGCACCTTTGACAGCGCCTCGCGCGCCGTATCGTTGAAGCGGCCCGAATAGATCATCCAGTCGATCCAGGCATTTGGACGATTATCGACCGGTGGCAACTGGTGGCTGATGTCTCCGAGATGGTCCTCGACCTTCCACGACTGAAACTTGAACGCCACTTTCAACTGGCCGAGCTTGTGCGCCAGTTTGATGTCCGCGCCCTCGATGGGGATCCGGGCCGGAGCAGATTTCGCGTTCCCAACCACCTGCTGCCACGTGGCTTTGTCCGTGGTCATGTCGCTCAGGTCCGCGACATTGCTGAAGCCATAGACCACCATGCCTTGCGGGATGCGCGGGTCCGGGGCGAGGTCGTTGTAGCTGCAATAGACCAGTACTCCGGACTGCCGTCCGTGGCCGATCAACTGGCCCATTCGCGCCTCGACGCCGCGATAGCTGCCGCGGTTCACGCCGCCATACATCGGCACCAGATTGCAGGGGCTGTCTGCACCGCCCAACTCCAGCGGAATCAGGTGACCGGCCTCGGTATGCAGGATCTTGGCGTCATACTCCCGTCCGCCGGGCAAGACCGAGGACAGTGCATAATTGTATCCTCGCGCTGTAGCCGAGTGCGAGATGAAGCCGCGCACCGCCTGCACGCGCTCCCGCGCCTGATCGCCGATCCGGAACATCTGCTTTTCGACTTCGAAGGTCGAGTTCACACGCGTGAACGCCATGATTCAACTCCCATATCTGAAATTCGCGCCTTCGGTTAATGCCTTCAGTCTGGCCCAACTTCAGGCTGCACGCAAGCGTGCCTCGAAGGCCGAGGCAGCAAGGACCCGCATGCGAGATGCAGCCACGTTGCAAGGTCCGAAAGATGTCGATATGCAGCGCCGAATTTCTCACGTCGAGCACGAGGCGATCGCATGGCCAGCTACCAGTACGTCTACCACATGGACGGTGTGTCCAAGACCTATCCGGGCGGCAAGAAGTGCTTCGAAAACATCCGCCTGTCGTTCCTGCCGGGCGTGAAGATCGGCGTGGTCGGGGTCAACGGCGCCGGCAAATCGACGCTCATGCGGATCATGTCCGGGCAGGACAAGGACTTTCAGGGCGAGGCCTGGGCCGCCGAGGGCGCGAAGGTCGGATATCTGCCGCAGGAGCCCGCGCTCGACGAAAGCCTCGACGTGCGCGGCAATGTGATGCTCGGGGTCGCCGCCAAGAAGGCCAAGCTCGATCGGTTCAACGAGATCGCGATGAACTACTCGGACGAGACCGCCGACGAAATGGCCCAGCTCCAGGACGAGATCGACAGCCAGAACCTCTGGGACCTCGATGCCCAGGTCGACATCGCCATGGAGGCGCTGCGCTGTCCGCCGGATTCCTCTCCCGTAGCCACGCTCTCGGGCGGGGAACGCCGCCGCGTCGCTCTCTGCAAGCTGCTGCTCGAAGCGCCCGACATGCTGCTGCTGGACGAGCCGACCAACCACCTCGATGCCGAGACGATCTCGTGGCTGCAAAAGCACCTGATCGAGTACAAGGGCACCATCCTGATCGTCACGCACGACCGTTACTTCCTCGACGACATCACCGGCTGGATCCTCGAACTCGACCGCGGCCGCGGCATTCCCTACGAGGGCAACTACTCGAGCTGGCTCGAACAGAAGGCCAAGCGGCTGGAACAGGAAGCGCGCGAGGACAAGTCGCGCAAGCGCACGCTCGACCGCGAACTCGAGTGGATCCGTCAGGGCGCCAAGGCCCGTCAGGCCAAGCAGAAAGCCCGCATCAACGCCTATAACGAGCTTGCCAGCCAGTCCGAACGCGAGAAGATCACCAAGGCGCAGATCGTCATCCCGAACGGCCCGCGCCTCGGCTCGAAGGTCATCGAAATCAATGGCCTGCACAAGGCCTACGGCGACAACCTGCTGATCGAGGATCTCTCGTTTTCGCTGCCGCCCGGCGGCATCGTTGGCGTCATCGGCCCGAACGGTGCCGGCAAGTCGACCCTGTTCCGGATGCTGACGGGGCAGGAGCAGCCGGACAAGGGCTCGATCGAGTTCGGCGACACGGTGCAACTGTCGTACGTCGACCAGTCCCGCGACGCGCTGGATGGCGACAAGACGGTGTGGGAGGAGATCTCCGACGGGCTCGACATCATCCAGCTCGGCGATGCCGAACTGAACAGCCGCGCCTATTGCGGCGCATTCAACTTCAAGGGCGGCGATCAGCAGAAGAAGGTCAAGCTGCTCTCGGGCGGTGAACGCAACCGTGTGCACATGGCCAAGCTGCTGCGGACAGGTGGAAACGTCCTGCTGCTCGACGAGCCGACCAACGATCTCGACGTCGAAACCCTGCGCGCGCTCGAGGACGCCATCGAGACCTTCGCCGGCTGCGCCGTGGTCATCTCCCACGACCGGTTTTTCCTGGATCGGCTCTGCACCCACATCCTGGCCTTCGAGGGCGAGGCCCATGTCGAATGGTTCGAGGGCAACTTTGAAGACTACGAGACCGATAAGGTTCGACGCCTAGGCCCGGATGCGCTGGAGCCCAAGCGCGTGAAGTACAAGAAGTTTGCGAGGTAGTGGCATCGCCAGACATTGAGGAGATCTTCAGACGCCCGGAGATGCAATTTATGCTCCGGCTCGGCGAGATACAGAGACATTTCAATGGGACTGTGCGCCTCTACACTCACTATGAGTCCATAGTGAGAAACCCTGTTTTTACCGAGCGGCAAAAAAGCTCCGAGGCTTATCGTTCGCTGGAGACACTGCGTTATGCGTTGTCATCGCAGCTTTCAATTTCGCTTTGCGCTTTGTGGGACTTCTCTACGGACTTTGAGTCTGTTGAGAGTTATCCAGCGCTCTTGCGCCTCGCAGAACGTTCAGATGTATTGGAGGCTCTCCGGTCCGGTGCGCTCCGATCAGGTGTTCCAACCGAGCCTCGCGAGAGCCTAAAGCTTGCCTATAGGCTTGTAGGGAAGATCAAGAGATCCGACCGCTTCAAGTCGACCAAGAACACGCGCGATAAAGTGTTTGCACATAAACTGAGTCAGACGCGAGCTGAGCGCCGCGGAGAAGAGTTTGATTTGCCCCAGCATAGAGATCTTGATCTGCTGTTTGTTTGCACGCTTTGGATACAGCGACATATCGAAACGAAGTTGTTTCCCCGTCGCGGACATTGGCGCGAGCCTCACAAAGACTTTCGAGAAGAGACCAAGCAAATGTGGCTCAGCCTCAACTCAAAGCTCAAGTTTCGTTGGGATGCGAAGAGTTAGAGGTGGAAACGCTGACCATATGCACTTGCGGCAGGCGGCTACCGAATGTATGTACGTCCGTATGAACAAAACTACCGCCATCAAGCGCACCGGTAACGGCGCCATGATTCCCGTCACGCGGGAGGAGCTTCGGGCCATGGGGGCCGAGGTTGGGACCGAGGTGCAGGTCACCATCACCGATGGGAAGATGACCGTGGCGAAGACGGACTCGGCCTACGAACGCACGCGGGCGTCGGCCGAGAAGATGGGCAAACGCTATGCCCACACGCTCAAGCTTTTCGGGCAGTGACCGAATACGTCTGGCCCGATCCTGAGGGCATTCTCGCCTATCTCTCCGACCTGATGGCCCGCGACGGGGCGGAACTGAAGGTACGTTCGCCCGATGATGTGACCGCAGGGTTTGCGCGCGCGCGGACGGCTCTAGACTACACGCCTGACGCGACGGCCTTCGACCTCGCGGCTTTAATGTTCGATGGCATCGCCACGCGCCATCCGCTGGTTGACGGAAACAAGCGGCTGGCGTGGCTGGGGGCGGTCGTTTTCCTCGACCTTAACGGCTGGTATCTCGACGCGCCGGAGATTGCCTCGTTCGAGATCGGCATGGCCGTGATCGGGCGAAAGAGCAGCGTCGAAGATCTGGCCGCGTTTTTCCGTGCCCATTGCATCGAGGATAGCTGAGTCTCCTGCTCTTGCGCTGAACTGCCGCCGCCCGCACAATTCGGCTTGGAAATTGGATTTGGCGACGGGAGGGCGCATCATGCGGATCATCACTCAACTCGGGGTCGCGGCGGTGGCGGCATTGCTGGCGGCTTGCGGGCCGGAGGCGTCAGCGCCCCCGCCGAAATCGAGCCCGGCGCTCGACTCCGCCGCAGCGGAGGGGACGCGCTATGCAATGGCCTCGTTGATCGGGATCGGCGACATCGTGATCACCCAGGACGCCATGATCACCAGCGACGGCCAGCGCCTGCCGATCCGGCCAGTCGGTGATGGGGTCTGGGCCTTCCTCGAGCCGCCATCGGAACTGACCAATGGCGAGAACTTCTGCTTCTCGAAGCCCGTCACGTTCTTCACGTGGCACAAGCACGAGGAGGGGCTGCTGGTGATGAACGTCGGCGACTGGCGCTCTCCGCCCACGGTGCCGAATGCCCAGACATGGGACGTGCCCGGTGGCTGCGGGCTGTCGACCTACAATCCGGCCGCATAGGCCGCACATCCCGCCCGAAGCGCTGCAGTTTGCGCTGGATCAAGGCGGGCGTGTCCGTCCGCGTGCCAGCCTCCTGTCGAACAAGCAAGGAGGCTGGCATGTCACACACCCCGCACGAACTGGCCGAGGAGTTCCCGGACAAGATCGACGCGATGCACGCGCTCAAGGATGCGGACGCTCACTTCCGCAAGCTCTTCGACGCCTATCACGACGTGAACCGGGCCATTCACCGGGCCGAGACGAACGTAGAGCCGACCGACCAGTTCAACGAGCACACCATGCGCAAGCAGCGAATGCGCCTGAAGGACGAGATCGCGCGAATGCTGACCTGACCGCGGCCGCACCCGCCCAAGCGGGAAATCAGACTTCCAAAACTGCCTGAAGTCGCTACGTCTCGAAACATGGCAATCGGGGCCGCCGGTCCCGCTCGGGACGAGGCATCATGGCGAAACTGTTGCTCTACTACGCGCATCCGGCGCATCGAAAGTCCAAGGTCAACAAGGCGATGGCCGAGGCCGTTCGCGAGATCGACGGGATCACCTTCGTCGATCTCTATGCCGAGTACCCGAGGCACGACATCGATCCGGATCGCGAGCAGGCGCGGCTGATCTCGCACGACGTGGTTCTGATGCAGTTCCCGCTCTATTGGTACTCGACGCCGTCGATCCTGAAGGAGTGGCAGGATCTCGTGCTTGAGCACGGGTTCGCCTATGGCTCGGGCGGAGATGCGCTGGCGGGCAAGGCGCTGATGGCGGCGATCTCGGCGGCCGGGCCCGAGGAAGCCTATACAGCTATGGGGTATCAGCACTTTCCGCTCAGAACTTTCCTGACGCCGCTGGAGCAGACGGCGCGGCTTTGCCAGATGCAGTTCCTGGCACCTTATGTGCTGTACGGATCGCTCAAGGCGCCGACCGACGAGCGTATGCCGCCGCATGTCGAGGGATACCGGCACCTCGTCGAAGCGATCCGCGACGACCGCTACGATCTCGCCGCCGCTGCGCAAGCCGAGACCTTGATGGCCGGCTCTCTCCCGATCCGTGAGGCCGCGTGATGGGCGATATCCTTTTCCTGACCTTTGTCTTTCTCGTCGCCGGCGTGATCGCGGTGCCGATCGCGTCGCGGCTGGGGCTCGGGTCCGTGCTCGGCTATCTCATCGCGGGGATCGCGATCAGCCCGGTGCTGGCGGCGTTCGGCGTCGACGTCGTGAGCATTCAGCATTTCGCGGAATTCGGCGTAGTGATGATGCTGTTCCTCGTCGGCCTCGAACTCGAACCCCGTCTCCTCTGGGAGATGCGCGCCCGGCTGCTAGGCCTCGGTGGATTGCAGGTCAGCCTGACCACGCTCGCGGTGATGGGCGTCGCGATCCTGTTCGGTCAGCCTTGGACCGTGGCACTGGCGATCGGACTCGTGTTGGCACTGTCCTCGACGGCGATCGTGCTTCAGACCTTCAACGAGAAGGGCCTGATGAAGAGCGATGGCGGGCAGGGCGGCTTCTCGGTCCTGCTGTTCCAGGACATCGCGGTGATCCCGATGCTCGCCCTGATCCCGTTGCTCGCGCTGCCCGAACTGGCCGAACTGGCCGCGCACGGCGGCGATGCACACGACGCCGGACATGGGGGCGGCCACGGTGGCGATCATGGCGATGGGCACGGTGACGGTCACGGCGGCGGCATGAGTCTGACCGAAGGCCTCGCCGGTTGGCAGCAGGCGCTGGTGACGCTGGGTGCGATTGCAGCGGTGATCGTCGGCGGGATATGGGCGACGCGCCCGCTGTTTCGCTTCATCGCCATCGCCAACATGCGCGAGATCTTCGTGGCTGCTGCCCTGCTCTGGGTCGTCGGCATCGCGCTGCTGATGACGCTCGTGGGACTTTCGCCCGCGCTTGGCACGTTCCTGGCAGGCGTCGTGCTCGCCAACAGCGAATATCGCCATGAGCTGGAAAGCGACATCGACCCCTTCAAGGGCCTTCTGCTGGGTCTTTTCTTCATCACGGTCGGTGCGGGGATCAACTTCGGCCTGCTCTTCGACAATCTCGCGATCACTCTGGCGCTGACGGCGGGTCTCATCGCGTTGAAAGCAGCAGTGCTGTTGGGCCTCTCGTATCTATTCGGCATCGGCGGCGCGGACCGCTGGCTGTTCAGCCTCGGCCTCGCACAGGCGGGCGAATTCGGTTTCGTACTGCTCTCGTTCACCGTCGCCAATGCGGTGATACCTCCGGCGGTTGCCGACCAGCTTCTGCTGGTGGTCGCGCTGTCGATGCTGCTGACCCCCGGATTGTTCATCTTCTACGAGAAGGTCATCGTGCACCGCTTTGTCGAGGAGCAGGACAGCGGGGCAGATGAGATCGACGAGACCGGCCCGGTGGTCATCGCCGGACACGGGCGCTTCGGCGGCATCGTCAACCACATCCTGCGCGAGGCCGGATACGAGACGACCGTGCTGGACTACAGCTCCGCGCAACTCGAAATGCTCCGCAAGTTCGGTCTGAAGGTCTATTTCGGTGATGCGGCGCGGCCCGATCTGCTGCACGCCGCCGGAATCCATCACGCTTCGGTGCTGGTGATCGCGATCGACGGCAAGGATCAGATCACCGAGATGGTGCGCCATGTCCGCCACGCGCATCCGGGCGTCCACATCATCGCGCGCGCGGTCGACCGCCACCACGTCTACGAACTCTATGCGGCAGGGGCGCGCGACATCATTCGCGAAACCTTCGACAGTTCGGTGCGGGCTGGCCGTTCGGCGCTGGAGGCGCTCGGCAAGCATCCGTTCGAGGCGGAGCGTCTCGCGCGCCGATACGTGGTGCGCGACCGCGAGCGGATTTCGACGCTGGCGGCGCTGTTCGATCCGGATGTGCCCGCCCACGAGAACGAAGCCTATGTCGCCAAGACCCGGGAACTTATCGCGGAGAGCGAGGCGGCCCTGACCGGCAAGGACCGCGCCTTCGCCACCGAGAACGAGCGCGGCTGGTCGCCGCCGACCTTGGCTGACGTCGATGCCGTCACGGAGAAGGACGCCAAGGGAGCAGAGTGAGCTGAGCCTGGGCCTGCTATGGTCTGGCGAAGGTGTCGTCGTGCGTTCAGTCCAGCTCGTTCTCGAGAGTGCTCTCTCACACACTGCCGGTCTGAGTTGGACCGGAGCCGTCGCTCAAGTCGACGTTCTGCGCTCTCCGGTGCCGGTCAGCCTTTCTTTGCAAAATGGGACATTGGCGACGTTTGATCGTGTGAACATTCATTTGCGCAAATCTTGCCCATCTCAATATCGATCTTGGGGATGGCTGGTGAGGTGGATATTTCGACCACCTCGGTGAAGGGCTTTGCCCACGTTGAGAGCAAGCAGTTCGGTCTCCGAGGTCTCGATGTCGATGCTCGAGATCTCACGCTCTAGAACCAGGAGTCGACCGACCTTTTTAAAGCGCGATCCATGCACCCCCGGCGCGAGAGTTTCCGCGTTCCAGTCATCCGACTACGCAATTCCCAGAGCGCTAAATGGCGAACACATCGTCTCTACTCAGCGCGCTCAAGCGCGCGGTGTCAGATCCAACTGAAGCCATCGGCCGCGCCCGCTCACGAGACGGCACAAGCGTCCTGCCTGCGCTACACTTGGGCGCTCAGATCGCCTTTTGGTCTCTGAGCCAAGCAATGATTTGGTCGGCGAGCGTGTCGGGGTCCTGTTCGGCGGATTTCAGCGTGATCTCGGCGGCTTCGGGCGCTTCGTAGTCCGAGTCGATCCCGGTGAAGTTCTTCAGCTGTCCGGCGCGGGCCTTCCTGTAGAGCCCCTTCGGGTCGCGCGCCTCGCAGACATCCAGGGGCGTGTCGACGAAGACCTCGACGAATTCGGCCTCGTCCAGCAGGTCGCGGGCCATCTGGCGCTCGGCCCGGAACGGCGAGATGAACGAGGTCAGCACGATCAGCCCGGCATCGGCCATCAGCTTGGCGACCTCGGCGACCCGGCGGATGTTCTCGACCCGGTCGTGGTCGGTGAAGCCGAGATCCTTGTTCAGCCCGTGCCGGACATTGTCGCCGTCCAGGAGATAGGTCCGCCGCCCGATCGCATGCAGCTTCTGCTCCAGCCGGTCGGCGACCGTCGACTTGCCCGAGCCCGACAGCCCGGTGAACCACAGCACCCGCGGCGTCTGGCCGTTCGCGGCGGCACGCGCGGTCTTGTCGACCTTCATCTGGTGCCATTCGATGTTCGAGGCCCGGCGCAGCGGGAAGTCGATCGTGCCCGCGCCGACAGTGGCGTTGGTGAACCGGTCGATCAGCACGAAGCTGCCGGTCTGGCGCACGGCGTCATAGGCATCGAACGGCACGGCACGGTCGAGCGCCAGCTTGCAGTATCCGACCTCGTTCAGCTCAAGCGTCTTGGCCGCCTGTTTCTCCAGCGTGTTGACGTCGATCTTGTGCACCAGGTCAGTGACCTGCGCGGTCGCCGACGCCGTCGCGAAGCGCACCAGATAGGCCCGCTCCGGCAGCATCTTCTCGCTGTCCATCCAGACCACGTGGGCCGCGAACTGATCGGCGACGGCGGGCGGTGTCCCGGTGTGGGCGAGCATGTCGCCGCGGCTGACGTCGATCTCGTCCTCCAGGCACACCGTCACCGATTGCGGCGCTGCCGCCCGGTCGAGATCGCCTGCAGGCCCGACGATCCGGGCAACGCGGCTCGTGCGCCCGGTCAGGGCCGCGGCCAGAGGGTCCCCGACCGCGACTTCGCCGGAAGAAATCGTCCCGGAGAACCCGCGAAAATCCGGGCTCGGGCGGTTCACCCATTGCACCGGCATCCGGAACGGTAGGTCGCCCGTGCTCCGGTCGATCCCGATCGTCTCGAGCAGGCGCATCAGGGTCGGGCCCTGATACCACGGCATCTCGGACGAGCCGGAGAACACGTTGGCGCCGGTCAGAGCCGACAGGGGAATGGCGTGGACGTGTTCGATCGCCAGATCCGCGACGAAGGCGCTGTATTCCTCGACAATCGCCTCGAAGGTGCCGGCATCCCATTCGACGAGATCCATCTTGTTGACCGCAAGGATGACGGTCTTGATCCCCAGCAGCGAGACGATGAAGGAGTGCCGGCGCGTCTGGGTGAGCACGCCCTTGCGCGCGTCGACCAGGATGATCGCGAGATCGGCGGTCGAGGCGCCGGTCGCCATGTTGCGCGTGTACTGCTCGTGGCCGGGCGTGTCGGCGGCGATGAACTTGCGCTTGTCGGTCTCGAAATAGCGGTAGGCGACGTCGATGGTGATGCCCTGCTCGCGCTCGGCCTGCAGACCGTCGACCAGAAGGGCGAGATCGACCTCGGCGCCCTGCGTGCCGTATTTCCTGCTCTCGGCCTCGGCGGCACCCAGTTGGTCCTCGAACACCGTCTTCGAGTCGTAGAGCAGGCGCCCCAGCAGCGTCGACTTGCCGTCATCGACCGAGCCGCAGGTGATGAACCGCAACTGGTCCTTGGCATCCTGCTGCGCGAGAAAGGCGTCGATGTCGATTGCAGCCGCGGCGTCGGCGGGTTCGGTGGCCATCAGAAATAGCCCTCCTGCTTCTTCTTCTCCATCGATCCGATCTGGTCCTTGTCGATCGCCCGGCCCTGCCGTTCGGAGGCGCGGCTGGCGAGCAGTTCCAGAATGATGTCGGGCACGGTCGCCGCGTCGCTCTCGACAGCACCGGTCAGAGGGTAGCAGCCGAGCGTGCGGAAGCGGACCATGCGTTCAACCGGAGCCTCGCGGTGCTCCTCCGGCATCCGGTCGTCGTCGATTATGATCCACATGCCGTTGTAGTCGACGACGGGGCGTGGAGCCGCGAAATAGAGCGGCACCAGCTCGATGCCCTCGCGGTGGATGTACTGCCAGATGTCGAGCTCGGTCCAGTTCGACAGCGGGAAGACGCGCACGCTCTCGCCGGGCGCGACGCGGGTGTTGTAGAGCGACCAGAGCTCGGGCCGCTGTGCCTTCGGGTCCCAGCGGTGCGACTTCGAGCGGAACGAGAACACGCGTTCCTTGGCGCGGGACTTCTCCTCGTCGCGCCGCGCGCCGCCAAAGGCCGCGTCGTAGCCGCCGGCATTCAGCGCCTGCTTCAGCGCCTCGGTCTTCATGATGTCGGTGTGCACCTTCGAGCCGTGGCTGAACGGGCCGACGCCCTGGGCGACACCTTCCTGGTTGATGTGGACGATCAGTTCCAGACCCAGCTCGCGCGCGATGCGGTCGCGAAACTCGATCATCGCGCGGAACTTCCACGTCGTGTCGACATGCAACAGCGGGAACGGCGGCACACCCGGCGCGAACGCCTTCATCGCCAGATGCAGCATCACCGCCGAATCCTTGCCGATCGAGTACAGCATCACCGGGTTGCGGAACTCCGCCGCGACCTCGCGGATGATGTGCATCGACTCGGATTCAAGACGATCCAGATGAGAAAATACAGTCATCGTGGCCGAGGCTCCGTTTCCCTTCCGTGCAAGCACCGCGACCGTTGCGTCTGCGGACATACGCGCCTCCATATCCGTCGTTACCGCCAATGCAAGCCCATTCACGAATTCCCGTTGTATCTCGGGCGTGTAGCAGTATCGCGGTAAATGGTTTCTTGCATTCACCGGTACAATCCCGTTGCGCCGCGATGAAACGTGGTCATGGGCTTGGTAACCAGCGCGCGATTACGATTTGTCTGATTTTCGAACTAGGTGTGTATAAGTCTTTGGCATTAATCGGGTATTGAGTGAGTGAGGATGGCGCCTGAACGCTGTCACGACTTCTCTGCCGAATGCTCTGCATATAATGCCGCCCCGTTTCAATGACGAGGGTGGCAGGTTCCTCGAGACACGGAGAGACCCGACGCTTGAAGCTGCGTGACCGGACTTCGATCGGGTACAGGACAATCATTTGCATTCCGCTGAGATGGGCGACTTCGTCCGCGTTTTGGAACGCTGGCAAGGCCTCAAGGTCGGCTGTCCCGAGGAGGTCGCATACCGGATGGGATTCATTGATGCGGCTCAGCTTATGGCGCTGGCGGAACCAATGATGAAAACCCAGTACGGTCGCTATCTGTCGCGGCTTATCTCCTGATCACAAGATCGGCTTGTCTGCATGCCGTCGGGCGGTCAAGCTTCCTGAGTAACAGGGAGGGCTGCATGGACAGCGAACGACATCGCGTTCTCGCACAGATGGGCTACCGGGACGACTGGATCGCACAGGTCCAGGAAGACGTGATCGATCCGGAGCGCGAGATCGTCGACCCGCACCATCACCTTTGGCATCGCGGTGGCTCGGTCTATGAACTCGACCGCTGGATGGCTGAAACCACGACCGGGCACCGAGTCGTTCAGTCGGTCTTCATCGAATGCCGGGCCTATTACCGTGAGGACGGTCCCGATCATCTCAAGCCAGTGGGAGAAACCGAGACCGTCGCGCGGTTGGCCGGCGAGAGTGCAACACGACCCGAGGGCGCGACGATCGCGGCCATCGTTGCCCATGCGGATCTGCGGCTAGAAGATCTCGATGAGGTTCTGGACGCGCATGAAGCTGCCGGACAAGGCTTGTTTCGCGGCATTCGCCATGCCGGTTCGCACCCGATCGACCCCGACCCGTTGATCATTCCGGGACGCGCTCCGGAGGGATTGTACGCCGACCCGTCGTTTCGTCGCGGCGTGCAAAGGCTCGGGGCGCGGGGGCTGACCTACGACACCTGGCACTATCACTATCAGAACCGCGACTTCGTGGATCTGGCGCGCGCTTGCCCGGGCACGATGATGGTGCTGGATCACTTCGGAACGCCACTCGGCGTTGGCGTTTTCTCCGGCAAGCGCGACGAGATCTTCGAGAGCTGGAAGGAGGACATGAACACTCTGGCGAATTGTCCGAACGTTGTGGCCAAGCTCGGTGGCATGGCGATGCCGGATAACGGATTCGGCTGGCATTTGCGCGACCGGCCGCCAACGTCCGACGAGTTCGTCGAGGCTCAGGCTGACTGGTATCACCACGTGATCGACGTTTTCGGGCCTGATAGATGCATGTTCGAGAGCAACTTCCCGGTCGACAAGGTTTCAATCGGCTATCGTATGCTGTGGAACGGACTGAAGAAGATCGCGGCGCGGTACTCCGATGCTGAGCAGGACGCGATGTTTTCAGGCACCGCCCGCCGGGTCTACCAGATTCCGGAGCCCGCCTAATCATGTCGTTAGTCGATGATGTCCTGAAGGCCGATGTACGCATAAAGGCCGTCGAGGGCGGCGCTCGCGAGACGGCGTTGGACGAGGCCGGGTCGTTCAGCCAGCAGACCGGCGCGACTTTCCTGCTGAAATCCGAGCACTTGCAGCGCACCGGATCCTTCAAGATGCGCGGTGCGATGAACAAGGTGCTGTCGTTGAGCGATGCCGAAAAGGCTCGCGGGATTATCACGGCCTCCTCCGGCAATCATGGCATGGCTGTCACCCAGGCGGCCCGTGTCGGCGGGGTCGTGCCGACGATTTATCTGCCCGAGTCGGTCTCACCCCTGAAGCACGACAACATCCGTCGTCTGGGCGCCGAGACGATCCTCGTTCCCGGTGCCGGGGTAGAGTGTGAGCGCGCTGCACGGCAGGCGGCGACCGATCAGGGGCTGACCTTTGTGTCCCCTTACTCCGACCACGAGGTTATTGCGGGGCAGGGGACCATCGGCGTCGAGCTGCTCGCGCAATGTCCAGATTTGGCGGCGGTATATATATGCGTCGGCGGCGGCGGCCTGATCAGCGGCGTTGGAAGCTACGTTAAGGCGAGGCTGCCCGATTGCGATATTGTCGGTTGCTGGCCCGAGAACTCGCCCGCCATGCATCTTTGCCTGAAGAAGGGCGAGATCCACGACACGCCGGAGGAAGACACGCTTTCGGACGGCTCTGCCGGTGGCGTCGAGGAAGGAGCGATCACGTTTCCGATCTGCCAGCAGGTGATCGACCGGCACGAACTGGTCAGTGAGGCCCACATAGCCCACGCGATCCGCGAGACAGCGGCTCAGGAACGGTTCATTGTCGAGGGCGCGGCCGGCGTTGCAATCGCGGCGGCTTTACAGACCGGGCGGGACTATGCAGGTCGAAACATCGCCGTCGTGGTCTGCGGGCGAAACATATCGATGGAGATGTTCTGGAAAGCGCTGGAGATATCGTCAGCGCAGCCGCACTGATCTTCGATTACCGGGTCGCTCGATGATCAGGGCACCTTGACCTCGCCGTTGACCCAATCCGACAGAATGGCACGGGCAATGGCATCATCGCGCGGCGGGTTGATCCTAGGATGCTTGCCCTGAAGGATCACGTCCATCTTGGCGCGGCTGATCCACTGAGCATCCTCCAACTCGTCGGGATCGACCCGGATTTCCGTCGTCTCGGCAATCCCGACACACCCGAGCATAATGTTCGAAACATACGGCCAGGGCTGGCTGCCCAGATATCCGACCGCGCCGACCTCGACCCCGGCTTCCTCCAGCACTTCACGGCGGACGGCATCCTCAACGGTTTCTCCGGGCTCCATGAAGCCTGCGAGCAGCGAGTATATACCGTCAGGGAATTGGCGCTGCCGACCGACAAGGACTGCGTCATCCGACAGGATCAGCATGATGACCACGGGGTCCGTGCGCGGAAAGTGCTGCGCTCCACAGTTCGAGCAGGTGCGGCGCCAGCCCCCGGCTTCGGGATCGGTCGGCGAGCCACAGCGCGCGCAGAAAGCGTGGCTCAGATGCCAGGCCGTCATGGCCTTGGCGGTCGCGGCGATCGACGCGCTCGCCGGACCCAGTCTGCTGGCAACCGCCCGTAAATCCATGAAACGCGCACCTTCGCAGAAATGCGCATCCGCTTCATCGTCGTCCAGAGCGGCGAAGTCGGCCGCGAAGCACGGCGTTTCGTTGGACAGGCCGAGAAAGATTGGTGCCTCGCCCGTCCAGTCGATGTGCTCGGCCCGCGGCGGCACCCATCCAAGCCCTACATCGTCAGCCTCGACGTCGATCAGCACGCGCCCCTGATGCAGTGGCAGCAGTGCTGCACGTCTGTGCCGCAGGAGGTCTTCGGCAATGTCGCGAAGATGGGCCGAGCGGTTCAGGTGCCCGCTGCCAGCGGCAAAGGTTACGCGCCTCGTCTCTGTCATCGGATGGCTGTTATCCGCTCGTTCTCGCCATCTTGTTGCACCATCGGGCGCGGCAGCGCAATCGATGCGTCGGCGGGCGTGTTGGCGGCTCGCTCACCTGACCGGACAGAGGACAACGTCTGCGGTGTAGGTGTTGTCGTCGTTCGAAAGACGCGCGCGATCAGGCCGGTCGTACAACACCAGAACACCATCCTTGGTCCATCGGCAAATCGCTTCGGGATTATCGGTCGGTTTGCCGTCCGATAGATCGTGCTCCAGCGCGAGATCGCTACCGGCAACAACCGCCGACCCCTTGCTGGCGAGCGCCCCGCGCCACCGGACGATCCTCGATGGGCCGTCGGCACTCATCGTCGGTCCTGTCAGCAGCAGCAGGTCGCGCCCGTCCGATTCAAGATCTCGCAGCCCTAGCCCGTCAAGCGGCAGCAGGTACTTGCGGAAGCGGCGCGTGCCGTCGGTTTTCTTCGCCTTCAGAATGTCGCGCTTGTTTGCACGGAGGTCGAAACGGAGGATGATCGCATGGCCGCGCAGAACCGGGCCGCGCAGGCCGAGCCAGACATCGCCGTCGCCGACGGCGATCCCCTCGATGTCCAATCCGTTTTCCTTCGAGGCAAGGCTGACGAAGGGCGAGAGCAGCGGGTCCTCGGCCAGCCATGACGTCAGCACGCTGGAACGTTTGCCGGCCTCGACCATCGCCGGTCTGCGCCCGCCGGCCTTGGCGACCGGTCGCATGTGACCGGACTTCTGCCGCTCCAGCGGGATACGCGCCAGCAGGAACCGATTTGCGTCGCGGACGAGCGTCTGCATCGAGGAAAAGGCTCGCTCGGGCGAATTGCCGCGCGGTTTTCGGCGTTTCAGGGAATGGCTGCCGACGACCCAGAGCCAATCGTCCTGAACTGCGAGTCCTTCGATATCGACCTCGACGTCACGTCCCGCAGGAAGATTGACAATGTCATGGAGCGAAACCCGCGCGACCTGTGTCCAGCGGTTGCCGCGCCCACCCAGAACCTCAAGGTCTCCGCCCTCATCTCCCGCAACGATCAAAGTCCCGCCGATCCGTACCGCCGCCGAAAGTTGCCGTGCCGGAGGTGTGCCTGACGCCGATGGCGAGTCGAATGACAGTCTCACCTGACTTTGGATCGTCATCGGCGCTTTGCCTTAGACGCGCGCGCTCGAGGTCCGGTCTGGATCAGATATCGTTTCATGGCGGCCAACGAACGCACGACGAGCTGTCCGACGCCATCAATAGCTTCGCAACTCGTAGCTCTCCACGATGTCGTTCTCCGGTTCCTCGGCGCTGCCGTGGCGGTAGAGATTGAAATCCGTGACCGGGAACGGCCCGGCGCTCAACGAAGCCCTGCGCGACAGGAAGCTCATGATCTGCTTGAGATCGTGCTGACCCATGTCGCCAAACCGAGCGACCGGAATATGGGGGTCGACGCGGGCATGGGCGACGGACAGCCCGGCCTCCCGGGCCTCGCGCCCGACCAGCCGATGAAGGCTTTTCAGGCCGCGCGGCTGATCCAGTTCGGCGTAGAGCACTGTCGGGGCATTACCGCCAATCGTGCCGAGGCCATCGACCTGAATGTAGAACGGCCCGACCGCGACCCGCGCGAGTGCCTCGCGGACTTTCTCGAGTTGCGGCTCGCTCAACTCTCCCAGTTCGGTCAGCCAGACGTGGAAGTTTTCGCGCCGTTCGGGCTCGCCCGCGTGCAGTCCGCCCTGAGCTTTTTCGAGCACGTCTACGATGTCGCGCGGCACTGGCAATCCGACAAAATATGCGTCCATGGCAATTCCCCTTTCAAATCGGATTTGATGATGCCGTCAGGTCTTGCCGAGTTCAATCCCCCGGTCGCGCGCTGCCGCCACAGCCTGTGTCATCAACGGTTGCAGGCCGCTCTCGGACATCAGCACGCCGAGTGCTGCTGCAGTGGTGCCACCTGGGCTGGTGACCTGTTCGCGCAGCGTTCCGGCTGGTGTATCGCTTTCAGCGGCAAGGCGCCCGGCGCCCATCACTGTCTGCAATGCCATCTTTTCTGCGAGATCGCTTGGCAGGCCCATCTCGGCCCCCGCCTGCGCCAGACATTCGATGAGGTGAAAGACATAAGCCGGTCCGGAGCCTGACACCGCCGTGACGGCATCCATCAACGCCTCGTCGTCGATCCATTCGACCGCGCCGGACGCTGACAGCAATGTCGATGCCAGCGTTTTGGCGTCTTCCGGCGTGTGATCGTTCGCGCAGCAAACCATCATGCCGGCTCCGATTGCCGCTGGCGTATTCGGCATGCAGCGGATCAACGGCGTCGGACCGGGCAACATCGCCGCCAGACTTGCCATCATCGTCCCCGCAGCGACCGAGACAAAGGTGGCAGTGCCACCGGCAAGACCGGTGTAGGCCGGCACAACCTCCGCCATCACCTGCGGTTTCACGGCGAGAAAAACGAGATCGGGTGCGAGCCCGTCCGGCAGTGCGTCTGCGGAAGCGACGGCCTTGGCACCCGCTTCTGACGCCCGACTGCGGAGTGCATCGGCAGGTTCTACAACGTGCGCCTGAAGTTCCGGGTCCTGTGCGAGCCAGCCCTTCAGCATGGCAAAACCCATGTTCCCGCAGCCCACCAGCAAGACCGTGTTCGGCATCGTGTACCCCCGCATCGCTTGTTTGCGTAACAGCTTTGCGCCCGGCGAACGGCCGATCAAGCGATTTTGGCTGTATGCTCGGTGCGTGGCCGCGACAGAGCGTCCCCGGAGTTCGGCGCCATCTGAATCCGCTTGTAGAGAATCATCTTAGAGCACATCCTCAAGTTGCAAAGATATGGGAGGTTCGCATGTACGGATATATGCTGTCCGGCGAAGTATGCGCCGGTCTCGACCACTCCACAAATATCGACGAACTGATGGGCGACGAGGAAGCATACGACCTGCAGGAGGTCGTCGAAGCCACGGGGATTTCTGCGCGATCCCTGGCGGATCTGTTGCCAGAAGACATCGAGACGGTGCTTCTGGAGGCCGGGCTCGATCGCGCAGCCATCGACGGTGCCGCGCTGCTTGCGGAGGCCATGCAGGCCGTTCGCAACGACCCGGACCTGATGCGCCGCGCCGCCTGAGGCCCACGGAAAAGAGTTTCGACGCAGGCCCGACGTTGCATCTTACGGCGCAGCGCTCGACCTCAAATACTGCCTCGCTTGCTCCCTAAGACTGGTTTTCGTAGCGTGACGAAAACATCCGGGGAGGCCGACATGCTGGACGCGCAGGCGACGATCACGCCGTTGCACCCTGATTTCGGGGTGCGCATTGACGGGATTGACATGACCGCGCGCGATGCCGGGCGCGTGCGTGAGATTCATGATCTCATTGACCGGCACAGTTTCCTCGTCTTCCCGGGACAGGATTTCGACGACGAAAAGCAGTTTGCGTTAACCGAGGATCTCGGCTCCCCTGAGCCGAGCCACACGTCGCTCGGCGATACACCGCAGTACTTCGGCACGATCGGCAACGTCCAATCGGACGGGCGCGCGGTGGGCAACGATCACCAGAAGACGCGTTTCCTGACCGGGAACAACATGTGGCACTCGGATGCCTCCTTCAAAGCCGTGCCTGCCTATGTCTCGATTATGTGTGCCTATGAGACGCCGGACGAGGGTGGCGAGACCCTTTTTGTCTCGACCCGCGCGGCCTATGATCGACTGGATGGGGAACGGCAGGCAGCGCTTGACCCGCTGATCGCGATCCACGACTATACCTTCTCGCGGTCAAAGGTCGCGGAGGTTCCAGCGGAAATGCAACGCCGCCTCCCGCCGGTGCGCCAGCGCCTCGTGCGGACAAACCGTGCAATTGGCGCGCGCAATCTCTTCCTCGGCAGTCATATCCGCGAAATCGAGGGCATGGACGCGGTCGAGGGGCGCGCACTGCTCGACAGTCTCGTCGAAGACGCCGTGGTCCCGGAGCATATCTATGCGCATTCCTGGCAGCCGGGCGATCTTGTGATCTGGGACAATTGCTGCCTGCTTCATCGCGGGGCCGGTTACGATGCTGACCGGTATCGTCGGTACATGCGGCAGACGCGGGTGAGCGGGCTCTGCTCGTCCCTGGACGAGTAGCGCGCGAACACGAAGTCGAGATTCGGCTTTCGGGCCTTTCCGACTAACTCTCAAGGCAATGCCGCTCAACGCAGAATTGTTAAGGCTTTGTTGAAATCCCGTTTACGCGTACAACCTGCGGCGGCTGTCCGGCAGGAAGCGGTGACCATGAAAGACGAAGTCTCTGAACAGTTCATCGTGGGAGTGGGCGCGTCCGCTGGCGGGCTCGAGGCTATTCGCGCTCTGCTCAAGAGCGCACCGAAAGATGCCCCGGCGAGCTATGTGATCGCACAGCACATGTCCCCGACCCAGCGCAGCATGCTGCAGCCGCTGATAGCGCGCGAAACCCACCTGCACGTCGAGGAAATCAGCACGCCCATCGTGCCGCAGAAGAACGCGGTCTACGTGGCGCCGCCGAACTCAGACGTCATCTACGATGACGGTAAGCTGAGACTGGTGCCGCCGAGCAATCAGATTGCAGCACCGAAGCCGTCCGTCGACCGGCTGTTCCGCACGCTGGCGGAAGAAGCCGGAAGCTTGGCGATCGGCGTGGTGCTTTCAGGCACAGGCTCCGATGGTTCGGCGGGCGTGAAGGCGATCCGAGAGGCGGGGGGCATAACCTTCGCCCAGGACGACAAGAGCGCGAAGTATGACGGGATGCCGAACTCGGCGCTCGAAACCGGATGCATCGACCTGATCCTGTCTCCGGTGGAAATCGGAAAACGGCTGGAGAGCCTCTCGCTGACCGTGCCCCGGCTGGCCGAGGTCATGAAGAATGACGACGATCAGACGCCGCTGGCCGAGATCCTGCAGATCGTCCTCGCCAAGACCCGTGTCGACTTCCGCGACTACAAACCAACGACGATCCTGCGTCGCCTCGAACGGCGGATGATCGCACTCGGCATGGAGAGCCAGCGCGACTATGCCAACTACTGCCGCGAGCACAGCGAGGAAGTCGATGCGCTGTTTCGCGATTTCCTGATTTCTGTCACCCGGTTCTTTCGCGATCCCGAGGAATACGCCGGGCTCAAGCCGCTTGTGGAGCAGCTGGTCAGCGACCTGCCGGCGCGTCCGATCCGGATCTGGGTCGCGGGATGCGCGACGGGTGAGGAGGCCTACAGCGTCGCGATACTCGTCTGCGAGGCGATGGGCGGTCTGAACAGAGCACGCGAGCGCGGCATTCAGGTCTTTGCGACAGATATCGACGAACACGCCCTGCAGGTCGCCCGGACCGGGCGCTATTCGCTCGGTGCGCTCAACGATGTGCCCGAAGCCTTCATCGAAAAATACTTCGAAGTCAGCGATTTATCAGCAACCGTGCATCCCGATCTCAAGGCAATGATCCTGTTCTCGCTCCACAACGTGATTCAGGATCCGCCGTTCATGAGCATCGACATGATCTGCTGTCGGAACCTGCTGATCTATTTCGGCCCGGTGTTGCAGGACCGGACATTCGCCAACTTCCACTATTCGCTGAACGACAGCGGCATCGTGTTTCTCGGCACAGCCGATAGTGCGGGGGTGTCTCCTGATCTCTTCAAGGAGGTCGAGACCGGGAAGAAGTTCCTGCGCAAGCGTCTCAACCATGATGTCAATTATGCGAAGCGTGCCCGGCATGTGCCATACGCCCACCCAAGGGTCGAAATCATGCAGTCGAGCGGGAGACCGGAGGAGGAGGAGTTGCGTCCGCCCGAGCGGATCAACGCGATGGTCCGGGCACTCGTTGCGAGCCTCGGGCGCAATGCAATGCTGCTCACGCGGGATCTGTCGATTGTCGAGATCTTCGGCGACCTCACGCAGTTCATATCGATCCAGGGCGGCCGGACGCGGCTGGAATTCGATCACAACCTGCTGATCGAACCTCTCGCCGCTGAAGTGCGGGTGCTCTCGACCATGCTTGATGAAAACCAGTCGTCCCGTCGCGGATTCAAACGGCGTTTCGAGCACAGTTCCGGCGAGGTCGTGCAGCTTGAGATGTTCCTTCTGTCGGACCCGGATCTGCGCGAGGATCTGTTTCTCGTTGTGTTCCACAGTCTCGATGCTTCGGAAGATGAGGCGGAGGCCGAGGCCGATGTCGCGGACGGTTCCCTGAACAAGCAGTATCCCGAAGACATTCAGGTGTTGCGGGACGAACTCACGATGACGCGCGATGCGCTCAATCAGACGGTGGAGCGTTGGGAGACCACGAACGAGGAACTGAAATCTGCCAATGAGGAACTGCAGTCCAACAACGAGGAACTGCAGTCCGTCAATGAAGAGCTCGAAACGTCCAACGAGGAACTGCAGTCGACCAACGAGGAACTCGTCACGGTCAACGAAGCCTACCAGGTTCAGGCGGATGAGCTTAACGAGGTTAACGAGGAACTCGATGCGATCCTGACGCAGATCGAAGCCCCGCTCGTGATCTTCGACCTCAAGCTCGCCGTCATCCGGTGCAGCCTGTCCGCTGCAAAAATGTTCAAGCTGCCGGCGCCTGACGGTCGGCCGCATGTCAGTCAACTTGCCCTTCCGCCGGGCTTCCCACCGCTTGCAGAGATCTGCGACAGGGCGATCCGGTTGGGAGAGCCGCTCGTCCGTGAGTTCACGACCGATGCCCGGCTTTGGCGGCTGAGCTGTGCACCCTACACGAACCAGCGCGGAGAGATCGAGGGCGGCACGCTGTTCGTGACTTCCAGCGACGAGGCAAGCGAATTGGCGATCTTGCTGGATCAGATGCCTGGACGCATGATGCACCGAACGCGTTTTGGGCGCGTGCTGCGGGCCTCACGTCTTGCCGCCGAAGACTTCGGTCACGACACCAACAGCATCGTCGGCCGCAACATCTCCGATCTGCTTGATGCCAAGTCTGCGGGTGAAGCGCGGGAGGACGCTGAAGCGTTCCTCGATAGCAACCTCGACCAGGACAGCATGATCCAGGACCGCGTCGTTGCAGAGACAGGAAAGCGCCTCGTCCTCGCGGTCGAGCGACGCCGTCACCGATCACATGACGGGGAAGAAACGATCTTCGCGACGGGGCAGGACATCACCGACCTCGTCGAAAAGGAAGAGCAACTGTCGCGCGTGAATGCCGAGCTGCGCCTCGTGCTCGACAAGGCGCCGTTCTATCTTCTGCATCGGGACCGCGAGGGGAAGATCCTGAACGTGAGCGATGCTTACTGCAGTCTGATGGGCAAGGATCCGGACGAGATCGTGGGTAAGACGGTGCATGATTTCTTCGCGCCAGATGATGCTGACGCTGTACTCGCAGGAGGCCTCGAAGCGCTTGAAGGCGGTACGGGTTCTGAGCGAGCGCTGATGAACATTCAGACACCGGCCGGCACGCGTGTGATGGACGTCGCGAGGATGGTGCTGCCGGGATCGACGGGAGCTGCCAACGAGACGATTTGTTCGGTCGCGACGGATGTCACGGATGCCCGGAAGGCCAGCAAACGCTCCGAAGGTGATATCGCGCAACTGCGTGATGCACTCGCGAACGCTGGTGTATCGGTTATGCGCCTTGATTGCGGCGGTACCATTCTTGACGCAAATCCAAGAGCCTCCGATTTTCTGAACTGTCCGACGGAAGAGATCGTTGGACGCACGGTTCAGCAGATTTTTACGGCCGACTCTGCGACGTCGTTCATGAGCCGTCTGAGCGAGTTTCTGGATAGCGATCGAACTACGGATGCGTTCCTTTTCGACATCGAACTGGCGGATGGTAGCGCGCCGCCACGCCCGACGTTTCGGATCTGGAAACGGGTTGAAACAGGTGGCGAGCCCGAAGTTCTCTCAATTGGCTACGCCTTGCCCGAGAATTTCTGAGCAAATCGAGATTCGACGGCCGACGCTCTGATCTGGACCGTCCAAGCACGAATTAACAGAACTACGTTAACCGTCAGAACTGAATCTCAACGAGGCGGGCGCAACCAGACTTCGACGCGGCGATTGGCGGACCGGCCGATAATATCGGTGTTGCATCCGACCGGCATCAGTTCGCCGTATCCACGCGCTACCGTCTGAACTGTGTCGAGCGCGCCCTCGGGAACCGACGATCTGAGGATCGCGTCGACGACCTGTGCGCGACGAGCCGAGAGCTGCCGGTTCAGCTCGAACTGGCCAACCGAGTCTGTGAAGCCGGCGAGAACCACTTCGCGGCCGGAATAAGCACCGAGGGCCAGTTGCTCCGCCAGACGGGCCGCTTCAAGCTGCGATCGCGGCGTCAGATTTGACGTGCCTGGTGTGAATCTGAATGTCGTGGAAAGCCGGCTGGCATCCTTCAGATCCAGGAGCAGGTCGCGCATCAGATTCGGCGAGAATTCATCCTCGCCGGTAATAGCATGGATGATGCGTCCGCCCATGTCGTTGATCGATTGTGTCTCGACCGACTGGTTCACGAAACCGGCTTCGGCGATTAGGCGCTGTGCGCCCTCGGACTTGGCGAACGCCACGATCTGCCTCGCGTGCGCCGGTACGCTGTTTGGCGGTGTGTAGAGATACAGCCGGCGTGCCAGCGGGTATTCCTCTGCCTTCATGGAAAACTCGCTCGGCACGGACGATATCCCGCAGGTCTGGCGAATGGGAACGGACCGGGTCGCGCGCCGGAAGGCAATGCCGGTCACGCCAATTCCGTTCGGGTCTGCGGCCACGCTGTCGGAGAGCGTCACGTTGCTCACGAAGCGCTGCGCGACGGGCGATATGTCGACATCGAACGGTGCAAGAACGAGCGATCCGAAGGTCTGGAAGGTCGCAGACGGCTCATCGCGCGCATAGAGATTGATCGGAGCGTCCCTGCCGCCCAGTTGCGCCCAGTTGCTCACTGTCCCGGAAAACACCAGAGCGAGTTCCTCGAGCGAAATCGAGTCGATCGGGTTCGAGCCGTGGACGATCGCGATCAGACCGTCGAGTGCGATCACATGCTCGTTCTCGGTGTCGCGAAGATCCGGAATGCCGACCGAGCGGAGCCGTGCCATGTCCCGGTCGCGCCCGCGCCGCGAGGACATCCCGACCGCGGCCGTGCCCTCGGCGAGCCCCTGGAACGACGTCGAAGACCCGAAAGCCTTGAGATCGATCGCCGCCATCTCCCGGCCGTTCTGGTGGACGATCCTCATCATCCGTTCCATCGGTTCTGATCCGACCTCTGCGACCATCGTCGCGTCCAGGCTGTCGGCATAACCCTCGATCAGTGCCGGCATCAGGTCCGCCCCGATGGTGTTCGATCCGTAGATCCCGAACTCGGCACCGAAGAGCAGGTTCTCAGGGCAGGCCTCGCCCTCGCAATTGACCTGAAGCGCATCCACTTGGATGACGCCAAGCACCGTCTCTACCGTGAATTTCGAGCCGTCGAAGTCAACGAGCTTACCCCGCAACTGAGTAAAGCCGTCGAACGACTTCAGCGTAACGGTCGTGTCGTCGTTGCTCTGCGCGCGCGCTTCGTCGATGCCTTGCATGGCAAATGCGGCGATCATCGCCGCCGCCTGCGCAATTCTTGCGAACCTCATCCCAGCCCCCCGGAGTCGGACCCTATCACTGGCAAGTGTCAGCTACAGTTCATCTTTCGACCACCAATAAATCCGAGACTGCACCAGAAATCAACCGCTTATCACCAACTTCTTGAGTAACACGTGAGCAATCAAGTGGCGCCAGCTTTCGGATAATCGGCCTTTCAAGACGCCCCGCTTCCGATCGGATGATCAGGAAATTGGGCGCCGCATACTTTCCATCGCCGCACGTGCCGTCGAGAAGATCGCGGCTGCGGCTGGCATAGTCGATCATCAGCTTGACGACACCGTGCCGCCCGCCGCGCCGATGCCAGAACGAATAGACCTGAGCGTTCTGACCGATCCCGACATAGCTCCTGTAGGAGTGAAGAAAGCCGCCGCCCCGGCGACGCACATCCTGGAAAGACCGTGGATTGTCTGGACGCACATGATCGTTGCTCAGGAGCGCACTGCCGAACTCGACCGCGTTCAGTTCCAGGCTCACCGGCATTTCCCAGACGAGCGCGACGCGGGAGACGCGTTCGACGCCCTTGAAGGGCAGGTCGAAGTCGATGGTCTCGCCGTTGTCGAAACTCAGCAGGGCCGGCGCATTCGGCTCAAAGCCCAGTACGGTCAGATCGCCCTTGCCTTCTCCGTTCAGCGGAAGCGCAAGGCGCAGACCGGAGTATTCGAGCTGCGCGACCGTGTTGGAGTGGCACGGGGCATTCACCGTGACGATCGACCGTGCCGCGCGGCGGACGTCTATCGTCATCGCGGGCGGTATCACACAGGGCGCATCATGCCTTGGCAGCGATGCGACGCGATCCGAGGATGGGGCCTGAGGCGTGCGAGGGGCATCGCTTCTGCTTGCCGGATTGCGTGTTGGCTCGATTGCCGCTTGCTGAATGGGATCAGTTGAACCGGAGTCCGGAACGCGCGAGGGCTTGAGCGGCGGGAGGTCGCTCGAGTCGACCGGATTCGGATCCAAAGGAAGTTGATTGGGGTCGACCGGGGTCACGGACAGCGCTTCGTCAAAACCATTATCAGTGGACGGCAGAACCGTTTCGCGCGCCGGAGACAGCGTGGCATAGCGCTCCGTCGACACCTCCACTGTGGGAAGTGCGGAGGCAGGTGTCCCGGGCAGCGCGATATCTTTTGTACCGAGGACGCGTGGCGGTGCGGGCGGTGTCGTTCCGGGTTCCCGGCGTTCGACGATCGCGACCATTATGTCGGTGTCAGACTGATCTCTTTGCGAGGGACCGGACCAGTCCGGCGCTCCTGCCAGCCCGGTCGCCGCGAGGACCTGAGTCGACCGATCAGAGCTCTCCCGAGTGCTGCGTGTATCGGTGGAGGCATCGCCCAGCAACGGCACGCTTGTCTGGACCAGCGGCTCTGAAGAAACGTCCTCGACCGGCGCGAGCGCGAGTTGCGTGCCTTCATCGCGGGTCTCATCGGTCTGCGGGGGCTCGGCTGTAGACGAACGCGCACCGACACCGCCTCCCGGCGCAAGCACCGGTTCGGCTGACATCAACACGTAGTCCGAAAGCTCCTGGTCAGAAGCAGCAATTGCCCCGTTGCTCCCGTCTCCGGCCTTCGGCTCTGTCTGTGATGCTGCAACAGACGCAGTCGTCTCGGGCCTCGGCTTCTCAGTTTGACCGGTTGCCTGACCTGTATGAGCGCGGGCCGGTGTTGCGGTGCCTTGAATGAGAGTTCCGACTACGGTCGTCGTCGCGCTGCGGTCCGATGGATCTTCGGAACTTTCGGGTCCGGGCTCTCCAGCCGCCGCGATATCGGTCGCGGCCTCGTCGCCAACGGTCTCAACGGATGACGGAGACGCGTCACTTGGTGTCGAGTTCGGCTTTTGCGGCGCTTCGTTTACTGCATTTTCGCCACCTGTCGAGGCTGCGACCGTGGTCGTCTCGGGGCCGACGATGTGCGCACGGAGTTCTCCCACCGTGCCGCTCTCGCCACGAATGCCGTAGCGGACGATCTGTGTCCCTGAACACCCGGCTTCCGGCAGATACTGAAGTACCTGTCCCTGACGGAAGACCCGTCCGCAATCGGGCTCGTTGACGATAGTCAATTCGGACCTCTGAACGTCCGAAAGGCCCTCATCATTGTCAAAGACGTCGACCCGAACGAGCCGATTTGGATAGGCCTGCACATCGTCGGTGTTCAGAACGATCTCGGGTGCGGAACCGACGACGCCCTGCAGAAAATCGGCACGCTGGACCACCGTGCCGATGGCGACCATCAGCACAATCGCGCTCAGAACCGATATCATCCGGTCGTCTTTGAACACCGTCCTCACCCTTCGGGCTCAGTTAAAGCACAAGATAATGCGCAGGCAAACATCAAGCCGCAACGTCTCTGACGAGCGGGCACGCGGCGGTCACCGGCAGGGTGACCTGTTAACAGTTTACTTGAACTTCAGATAGCGAGTTTTCTAGCTAAAATAAGGCCATCGCGTGGGCGCCCGACAAAATATGCGGATTGTCGAGCCCTTGCGCTTTGCAATATGAGACCTTGAAGAGCAAATTGCCAATTGCGAAGTCGGCCGGAAAATGAAGCATTGTGAGAGAAATATCTTCCAACATTCTGAACTCGTGACGTTCTGCACCGAATCATCTTGGGAGTTTCGCGTACCGTCAAAATGACCGAGATGACGCAAGATCGACCGGGCCGAAACCTCATCTTCATCTGCGACGGGACGCTCAGCACGACCCGGACCGGATACGAGAGCAATGCGGGTCTGCTTCACGGTCTTCTGAGCTCAGAGGGATCCGGGGCCGCGTCGCAGATCGTTGCCTATGATCGGGGGGTTCAGGGCAGTGGTTGGCGACGATGGCTGAATGCTGCTTCCGGCCTGGGTATCAATCTGTCGATCCGCAACGGCTACGCTTTCCTCGCGCGAACCTACGAACCGGGTGATCGGATCTACCTTTTCGGATACTCGCGCGGTGCCTATTCGGTTCGCTCGCTGGCGGGCATGATCGGTGGCATCGGGTTGCTGAAGTCGAACTACGCGACCGAGCGGCATGTCAATCTGGCGTTCCGGTTCTACGAGGTCGGATCGACCTCCACTGCGTGTCGCCATTTCTCGACCCATCGATGTCATCAGGGGATTCAGGTTGAGATGCTCGGGGTCTGGGACACGGTTAAGACACTCGGCCTTCCTTATCCGGTGCTCAACCGCCTGGCTCCGATGGCTACAGAGTTCCACAACGACGAGCTCGCACCGCATATTCAGCACGGATACCACGCGCTTGCTATCGACGAGGACCGAACGAGTTTCGCGCCGCTTCTCTGGAAACAGAGCCGTGACTGGCAGGGCCGGCTAGAGCAAACTTGGTTTCCCGGGGCACATGCCGATGTCGGCGGACAGATCTCGCACAAGCGAACACGTCCACTATCGAACATTTCGTTGAACTGGATGCTGCGCCGTGCCGATGCGCATGGCCTGACATTGCCCGAGGGCTGGGCGAGCATGTTTCCCGAAGACGCCACGGCACCGATGATTGGGTCGCGCAGCGGAACAGCCCGGCTCTTCGTGTTGCGAGCACCTCGGCAAACCGGGACGAGCGACGGCGAAACGATCCACCTGTCGATCCGTGAACGCATGAGGGCGCAACCGCGATACCGCCCGCGCGGAAACCTTACGGCCGAAGAAAGCGCCTGAGGCACACAGGAGTTGATCTCCGCCGCTGCTTGCCCGTGCGCTGCGCGAACGGCACCATTCTCCCGAATGAGTGGGGATCCAATGCAGAAACTCAAACGCGTAGACGCGGTCGGGGTCTTTGTCGACCACCCGGAAGGCCTCCTGATGATGACGACTCCCAAGGATCGCCAGCGGCTCGAAACTCATCTCAGATTGCTGCTCAAAGGGCTTCAGACGCTCGGCGTCCCGATCGTGATTTGCACGAACCTTGAAGAAGGTGCCGGGCGCGAGCCGTTGTCGATCTTCAAAGAAGTTGCGCCGGATGCTCTCGAGCACCGAATAAGACGCAATGGCCTGATGGATGTGTTCGACGATCCTGCGTTCAACGAGCGCCTGCGGCAGCTGGGCCGAAGCAGCATTATTCTGTCGGGTTACACGACCGATGCCGTTGTGGTGCCGGCGGCGATCAGCGCACGGGACCACGGATTTCACACCTACGTCGCGATGGATGTCTGTGGGTCACCTGCGCCGTTGACGGACCCTGTCGCGATGCACCGGTTGACGCAGATTGGCGCCGCCCCCGTGACGGCGTTCGGAGCGATCAACGAAATGGTGCGCGACATGTCCAGCCCGACCGGCATTGCCACGATGAAAGTGATTTTCGAAGAGCTGGTCTTCAAGGATAACGCTACGCTCTGAACGGAAATTCAGCGCGGGCGCTAGCTCAGACTACCGTGACAGTGCTTGAACTTCTTGCCTGAACCACACGGGCACGGCGCGTTGCGACCGACCTTGCCCCAGGTGGACGCATCGTCCGGTTCGATCTCGGCGACCGCGGCAGAGGCGGCGACGGACTGGCGCGCCGGTGCGGCTTCCGGCTCTGGCGGGCCAGCAACCGCGGCAGCGCCGATTGCCTGAGCCTGAGCGTCGATGGCGGCTTGCAGTTCCATCTGCTGGCGCATGCGCTCTTCTAACGCGGCCATCTGGCGCTGTTGTTCCTCCATCTCCTCCTGCGTCATCGGCCGCATGTGCCCAAGCTGGCGGGTCACATCGATGCGGAGCTGGCTGAGAAGCCCTTCGAAGAGCTGGAACGCTTCGGACTTGTACTCGTTCAACGGATCGCGCTGCGCGTAACCGCGCAGCCCGATGACAGAGCGCAGGTGCTCCAGCATCACGAGA
The DNA here is from genome assembly GCA_039184865.1 of Pseudomonadota bacterium. GTDB lineage: Bacteria > Pseudomonadota > Alphaproteobacteria > Rhodobacterales > Rhodobacteraceae > Thermohalobaculum. The sequence continues at coordinate 173,569 of JBCDAV010000004.1, forward strand.
TGTTCGCGCCAGTGATGATCCAGAACCTGCAGCAGCAATTGCTTCTCTATCGTGCGCAGGTCATCCGGGCCGATCTTGGCTTCTTTTTCGGCGAAGATGCTGTCTGTCTCGTCCCTCAGACGCTCGCGGATGATCTCGTCGTCGACACCTTCCTCGTTGGCCCAGTCGGCGACCGGGAAGTCATGCCCGAGCAGTTCCGGAACCTTCTCGCTCAGACCGTCGGTGTCCCACTGGTCTGCGTACGCGTTCTTCGGAATGTGCCGATCCACCAGATCGTCGATCACCTGATGACGCATGTCGGCGATCGACTCGCTCAGATCATCGGCCTCCATGAACTCGCGACGCTGATCGAAGATCGCCTTGCGCTGATCGTTCATCACGTCGTCGAACTTCAGCAGGTTCTTGCGGATGTCGAAGTTGCGCGCCTCGACTTTGCCCTGCGCCTTTTCGATGGCCTTGTTGACCCAGGGGTGGACGATCGCCTCGCCTTCCTCGAGCCCGAGGCGCTGCAACATGCCGTCGATCCGGTCCGAACCGAAGATCCGCATCAGGTCGTCTTGCAGGCTGAGATAGAACGAGGACCGGCCCGGATCGCCCTGACGGCCAGAGCGGCCGCGCAACTGGTTGTCGATCCGTCGGCTTTCATGCCGTTCCGTGGCGAGCACCCACAGGCCCCCGGCATCCAGTGCCTTTTGGCGTCCGGCGTCGACCTCGCTGTTGATCTTTTCGATCAGGGCTGCGCGATGGGCCTCATCGCTGATGTTCTCGGTCTCGCTTGCAATCCGAAACTCAGCATTGCCGCCCAGCTTGATGTCTGTGCCGCGCCCGGCCATGTTCGTGGCAATCGTGACCGCGCCGGGAACGCCCGCCTGCGCAACGATGTACGCCTCCTGCTCGTGATGACGCGCATTGAGGACCTGATGAGGCACGCCCGCAGATTTCAGGTGCGCAGACAGGGCTTCTGACTTCTCGATTGACGTCGTGCCGACGAGCATCGGCTGGCCGCGTTCGTGCCCATCCTTGATCGCATCGACGATGGCCGCGTCTTTCTCCGCGCCCGTGCGGAAGACCTGATCGTCCTCATCCTCACGCGCAATCGGAAGATTGGTCGGAACCTCGACGACATCGAGCCCGTAGATATCCATGAACTCAGCCGCTTCGGTCAGCGCGGTCCCGGTCATCCCGGCCAGCTTGTCGTAGAGCCGGAAATAGTTCTGGAAGGTCACCGACGCCATCGTGACGTTCTCGGCCTGGATCTCGACGCGCTCCTTGGCCTCGAGGGCCTGATGCAGACCATCGCCGTAGCGGCGGCCTTCCATCATTCGACCCGTGAACTCGTCGATGATGATGACCTTGTTCTGCTTGACGATGTAGTCCTTGTCCTTGGTGAAGAGCGTGTGCGCGCGCAGCGCCTGGTTCACGTGATGGACATGCGAGACGTTTTGCGGGTCGTAGAGGGAGCCTTCGTCCTCGACCAGCCCTTTCTCCTTGAGCATCTGCTCGACGACTTCGTTCCCGTCCTCGGTAAGGACCACGGTGCGTTGCTTCTCGTCCAGTTCGAAGTTGTCGGCATCGGCGACGACATCCGGGATGATCTGATCGATCGCGACATACATCTCGGTCTGATCCTCGACCGGGCCGGAGATGATCAGCGGCGTCCGCGCCTCGTCGATCAGGATCGAGTCCACTTCGTCGACGATCGCGAAGCGGTGGCCGCGCTGCGCCATATCGTCGAGGCGAAACTTCATATTGTCGCGCAAGTAGTCGAAGCCAAGCTCGTTGTTCGTGGCATAGGTGATGTCGCAGGCGTAGGCCTGCTTGCGCTGGGCATCGTCCATGCCCGGAACGACCACCCCAACCGTCATGCCCAGGAAGTTGTAGATCGCCCCCATCCACTCGGCGTCCCGTTTGGCGAGGTAATCGTTCACGGTGACGACGTGAACGCCGCGGCCTTCCAACGCATTCAGGTAGACGGGCATGGTGGCAACCAGCGTCTTGCCCTCGCCGGTCTTCATTTCAGAGATGGATCCCTGATGGAGGATCATGCCGCCGATCAGCTGGACATCGAAGGGACGCATGCCGAGCGCGCGCTTCGAGGCCTCGCGCACCACTGCGAACGCTTCCGGCAAAAGGCCGTCGACGCTCTCGCCATTGCCAAGCCGGCCGCGGAATTCCTCCGTCTTGCCGCGAAGCGCCTCGTCGGACAGAGCTTCGTATTCCGCCTCGAGAGAATTGATCAGATCAACGCTTCGACGCGTTGCCTTGATTTTTCGGTCGTTGGTGGTGCCGAACAGCTTTTTGGCGATCGTGCCCAGTCCAAGCATCGGCTCAACTCTCCTATCGCGGGTCAGGGCTACCTCGTTCGGCCGCCGTTGCGCTGCCTGACTTACCCGCCGGCCTGAAATTTCCCACGTGGCGCTGGATGGACCATCTTGCCGGACAGAAGCCCAGACCGTAAGGAAGCCCGCGCGCCAGGCGAAGATCCGGCGTGAGATGTATTGAGGGTGCCTGCCCGTGTCAACGGCAGCACCCCGCCAGCGAGGGGAGGCGCGGTTGTTGAAACGCTGTTTGCGCGTGGTGTGCTGCATCGGCGTGGCTTTGTCGACCGCATGGGCCCCGGCGGCGATGGCGCAGGAGACATCAGGCGCTGATGGCACGACTGCGGAGAAGCCTTCGACACGCGAAACTGTGATTGCCCGTGTCGGCTCTTCTGCGCTGACGCTGGGAGAACTGATCGCCTACCGCGCGACTTTGCCCCCGAGATATCTCGAACTTCCCGATGAGGTGCTTTTCCAGACGATCCTCGAAAGCCTGATCGAGCAAACACTGCTGGAGAACGCGGCAGTCTCGGCAGGCGTAGAGCAGACGCCGGCTGCGCGCCTGATGCTGCGCAATGCCCGCCGGCGTGTTCTCGCCTCATCTTACATCAATGCAATGATCGAGGCGCGTGTTACCGAAACCAGCGTCGCCGCGCTCTACGACCGGACGTACCGGCAAGCAGCACCGGTATCCGAGGTTCGGACGTCACACATTCTCGTCGATGACCAGGGAACGGCCGACGCTCTCCTCGCGCAACTCGAAGCCGGAGCCAACTTCGCGGCCGTTGCGGCGCGTCACAGCCGTGATGCCACCGCGACGCGTGGTGGCGACAGGGGGTGGCTGAGCGAGGAGGAAATGAGCCCGGACTTCGCCGCGGCTGTCCGGGACTTACCGATCGGAGATCTCTCGGACGCGGTTTCGACCCCGTCGGGTTGGCACATCATACGCATGGATGGAAAACGCGTGCGTCCGGTTCCGCAACTGGAAGACGTGAGCGGGAAGCTGGAGGCGCAGATCGTGGCCGATCTCGAACGCGAGATACTTAAAAATCTCAAGGCGTCTGTCGGCGTCGAAATCATGACGCAGGATGTTTCGGCCTCGGTCGTGCGCGACGATGCCTTGCTGCGGGAAGAGTGACAGGGGACCCGATGACCGACGAGGAATTGCGGGCAGAGATCGCCCGGAAAACCGACCGAATCGAGCAACTGACCGCTGAAGTCGATGCCCATCGTGTCGAACTAGGCGACAATCCTGGCATCTCGCCCTTCGCGCCGGAGACCTTTCCGGATTTGCCGCCGGTTCCCGGGGTTCAATTCGCGTCCGTGAATGCAGGCGTGCGCTACACCAGCGGGCGACTGGACGTCATGCTCGCGGTACTCGATGCCGGTTCGATCATGGCCGGAACCTTCACCCGGTCGCTCACAAGGGCAGCGCCGGTTCTCTGGTGCGAGGACCGCATCTCGGGGCCGGTCGCGCAGGACCCGAAACGGCCGCTCGCCATTGTCGTCAATGCGGGCAATGCCAATGCGTTCACGGGCAGCAATGGCATGGAGGCGGTCAATGCCGTCATGCGGACGACTGCCGAGGTTGTCGGAACCTCGGTTGAGAACGTCTTTATGGCGTCGACAGGCGTTATAGGCGAGCCATTGCCGCCCGAGCGGATCACGACGAAGCTGAACGAACTCAGGGCAGCGCTGAGCGACGATGGCGTTGACGATGCTGCGTCCGCGATCATGACGACGGACACGTTCGCGAAGGGCGCATCCACCGTCTTTGAACTCGACGGTACATCGGTCACGATCTCGGGGATTGCCAAAGGCTCCGGGATGATCGCACCGGACATGGCGACCATGCTGGTATTCATCTTCTCCGACGCAGCGATCTCCAGGCCCTTGCTACAGCAGACGGTATCGGATCTCACGGATCAGAGTTTCAACGCGATCACGGTCGACAGTGATACTTCGACCTCTGACACGTTGCTGGTGGGTGCAACTGGAAAAGCCGACATGGCGCTGATCGAATCCACTGACGACCCGCGTTATCCCGGTTTTCGCAATGCGCTACTCGACGTGATGCGCGACCTCGCGATCCAGGTCGTGAAAGATGGAGAGGGCGCGTCCAAGTTCGCCGCCATCACGGTGGCAGGTGCCGCCGACGACGGCGCCGCACGACGGATCGGACTGAGCATCGCCAATTCGCCACTCGTCAAAACGGCCCTTGCCGGCGAGGATCCGAACTGGGGCCGGATTGTCATGGCGGTCGGAAAATCCGGAGAAGCTGCCGATCGTGACAGACTGTCGATCACGTTCGGAGACATCACAGTCGCCGAAGCCGGGTGGGTCTCACCAGACTACACCGAGGAAGCGGGCGCTGCCTACATGAAGAATGCCGAGCTGGAGATCGGGGTCAATGTCGGCATCGGCTCCGGGCAAGCAACTGTCTGGACCTGCGACTTGACGCACGGCTACATCACCATCAACGCGGACTATCGCTCGTGAAGATTGTCCTCGTCGCAGCCGTCGCGCTGATCGATCCTGACGGTCGCGTGCTGCTCGCGCAAAGGCCAGAAGGCAAGTCGATGGCTGGGCTCTGGGAGTTCCCGGGCGGGAAGGTCGAAAGCGGCGAAACGCCCGAGACCTGCCTGATCCGCGAACTGCACGAGGAACTTGGAATAGACACCTGGCAGAGCTGTCTCGCGCCGCTCACCTTCGCCAGTCACACCTATGCCGACTTTCACCTGCTCATGCCGCTCTTCGCCTGCCGCAAGTGGAAGGGCATCGTTCAGGGCCGCGAGGGACAATCGCTCGCTTGGGCCAAGCCGACGGAATTCAGCAAATACCCGATGCCTCCAGCGGATATTCCGCTGATCCCCATCCTGCGCGACTGGCTCTAGCTGAAAGGGCCTAGCGCCAGAGTCGGTCGCCTTCGTTCACATCGGTGTAGAGATGCGCGACCTCTTCGCCGTAGCCGTTGAAGAGGAGGGTCGGGATCCGGCCGTCGGTTCCAAGAACTCTCTCCGTCGCCTGTGACCAACGCGGATGCGAGACCTCCGGGTTCACATTGGCCCAGAAGCCGTACTCCTTGTCTTGCAGTTCTTCCCAGAAGCTGACGGGCCGCTTGTCGGTGAACGTGATCCGGTCGATCGACTTGATGTGTTTGAAGCCGTATTTCCAAGGCAGATGTAACCGGATCGGAGCGCCGAACGGTTTGTGCAGGATCTTGCCATAGGCGCCGACGACCATGAGCGACAGATCGTTCATGGCCTCGGCCATGGTCACGCCCTCGGTATAGGGCCAAGGATACCAGTGCTGGCGCTGACCGCGCGCAGTGTCCGGGTCGAGGAATGTCTGGAACTGGACATACTTCGCGCTCGAAAGCGGCTTGGCCATCTTCACCAGTTCGCCCAGCGGAAAGCCGATCCACGGTACGACCATCGACCAGGCCTCGACGCAGCGGTGGCGATAGATCCGTTCCTCGATCGGCATCTTCGAGATCAGATCCTCGACGCCGATGCTCTGCTCCTGCTCGACCATGCCGTCGATCTTGATGGTCCAGCCATCGGTCTGTAGCGCCTGCGCCTCGTCGTAAATCTGCTTGTGCGAGCCGAATTCGTAGAAATTGTTGTAGGTCGTGTTGTCGGCCTCGGAGGTGATCGGCCGACCGGGATCTGCGAACTTGGGGTTGGTCGCGGGTGCAGGCTCCCAAGCGTCACCGGGAACGGCCGCCGACGCCAGTTGAGGCAGGGTCGAGGCGGCTGCGATCAGCCCGACCGACTTCAGCCACTGGCGGCGGTTCAGAAAAACGCTCTCCGGCGTCACGAGGTTCTCGCTGAGGGTCCAGCGCGGCTTGCGAAGGTAAGTCATTGTGCCTGCCTAGTTCGGGAGTTCGCGTGAAAATAGCCTCGCAAGGCATGACTTCCAACTCACGTTGAGGTCAGAAGGGTTTCATGTTCGTCAATCACGCAGGTACACGATGATCGTCAGCAAGAAGACTATTTCGCCGTCGGGATGGGGAGACGGATGTCTGGCTTGGGATCTGCTGTCCGCGCCCGATCTGTGCGTGAAGCATGAGGAAATGCCGTCCGGAACCTGCGAAATCAGGCACTATCATGCTCGCGCCCGGCAGTTTTTCTTCGTGTTGGATGGCGAACTTACCATGGTGGTGGACGCCGTTCACCACGTTCTCAGCAAAGCTCAAGGGATTGCAGTCGATCCGGGTCAGATACATCAGGCGCGAAACGACGCCGACGGGCCGGTCGAATTCCTAGTTATTTCAGCACCTTCAACGGCCGCCGATCGGATCGAGAACGTCTGAGGCATCGATCAAGCGGTCACGAATTCGTCCTCCGAGTACCCCTGAAGGTACAGAATAGCACTGAGATCGCCATGACGGATCGAACAGTCCGCCGCTTCAGCGACAACGGGCTTCGCGTGGTAGGCAACACCGAGCCCGGCGGCGCCGATCATGCCGAGATCATTTGCGCCATCTCCGAGCGCGAGCGCGTCGCCGTGCGCGATCCCCAGCCGCCCGGTGATCTCGTTCAGTGCGTCGACCTTCGCCTCGCGCCCTAGGATCGGGTCATGCACCGTGCCAGTCAGCACCCCATCTTCTATCGTCAGAACGTTGGCCCGGTTCTCGTGAAACCCGGCGGCTTCCGCAACGCGTTCTGTGAAGAACGTGAAACCGCCGGAGACGAGCGCCGCATGCGCACCGTTCGCCCGCATGGTCTGAACGATCGTTCTCGCACCGGGGTTCAACGAAACACGTTCATCGTAAACTGTCTGGAGTCTGGCTGCTGGCAGGCCCTTCATCAAGGCAACGCGCGCCCGAAGGGCGTCCTCGAAGCTGATTTCGCCGCGCATGGCCGGCTCAGTGATCGCGACCACCTGTTCCCGGACACCGGCGAAATCTGCGACCTCGTCGATGCACTCAACCGGGATCATGGTCGAGTCCATGTCGGCGATAAGCAGTCTCTTCCGGCGGCCCGTAGCTGGAACACAGTTCACGTCAACATTGGCTATCTCGAGAGAAACGGGTGCTGGCGATGCGATCTCGGCGGCCGACGCTGAGAGGCGCTTTGGCGCACCCGCCCCGGCAATTTGGCCGGACGCCTCGGCGATTTGTGCGTCAGACAGCCCCGCCTCTGGCGAAGCTGTCAGAACAACGACGAATGACATCGTTGATTACTCAGCTGCGACGCTGTTCTCGCCGTTGGCGGTGCTGTCGAGGGCCTCAGCCAGAAGGAACGCCAGTTCCAGAGCCTGCGAAGCATTCAGCCGTGGATCGCAGGCGGTGTGATAGCGATTGCGCAGATCCTCGGACGTGACTTCGTGCATTCCACCCATGCACTCAGTGACATCCTGTCCGGTCATCTCGAAATGAACGCCGCCCGCATAGGTGCCCTTGTCTGCGTGAACGGCAAAGAACTCCCGGACCTCTTGCAGCACACTGTCAAACGGGCGAGTCTTGTAACCGGAGTCTGATTTGATCGTGTTGCCGTGCATGGGGTCACAGGACCAGACGACAGTACGTCCCTCGCGCTCGACCGCATCGATCCAGCCCGGCAAATGATCAGCGACCTTGCCCGCACCGGTGCGGCAGATGAGCGTCAGCCGTCCTGCCTCGTCCTCGGGGTTCAACGCATCGATCAAATGGATCAGATCATCCGGCTCGAGCGACGGGCCGCATTTCAGGCCGATCGGGTTGATCAGCCCACGGCAGAACTCGATATGCGCGCCATCGAGCTGACGAGTCCTGTCACCGATCCATATCATGTGACCCGAACCCGCAACCCACTCGCCGGAGGTCGAGTCCAACCGGACGAGCGGTTCTTCGTATTCGAGCAAGAGCGCCTCGTGGCTCGTATAATACGAGACCCCGCGCAACGGATGAGCGTTCTCGGCGTTCACGCCGGTCGCTGCCATGAAGTCGACGGCATCGCGGATACGCTCGGCCATGGTCATGTACCGCTCGCTCTGCTGGCTTCCCTTTGCGAAGCCGAGATTCCATGCCGCAACGCGCGCCAGATCTGCATAGCCACCCTGCGCGAATGCTCGCAGCAGGTTCAGCGTCGCCGCCGACTGAAGATAAGCCTGCTCCATGCGCGTCGGATCTGGAATGCGCGCTTCCGGCGTGAAGTCAAACCCGTTGATGATGTCGCCGCGGTACGAGGGAAGTTCCACGTCGCCCTGCTTCTCCAAGTCCGAAGAGCGCGGCTTGGCGAACTGACCGGCCATGCGCCCGACCTTCACGACAGGCTTGCGCGCGCCGAACGTCAGAACCACTGCCATCTGCAGCAAGACGCGGAACGTATCGCGGATATTGTCTGCGGAGAATTCGGCAAAGCTCTCGGCGCAATCGCCGCCCTGGAGCAGGAAAGCCTCTCCGGCGGCCACGCGCGCCAGCGACGCCTTGAGATCGCGCGCCTCCCCCGCGAAAACGAGCGGAGGATAGGAGGCGAGCTTCGAGGTCACCGCCGCAAGCGCGTCGGCATCCGGATAGCTCGGCATCTGCAAACCTGTCAGGTTCCGCCAGCTTGTTTTCGACCACGTCCCGTTCATCGCTCTGGTCTCCGAATCCGCATGAGGCGCCTGCTATAGCGTGCGTCCACATACGTTGCCAGTGCCGCGCGTCAACTTGAATGGATTTGCAGCAATCCGTGCTTGACGGAATTGGAATCCATCGCGAAAGGTCGATCGGGAAGTAGGTGCAAACGCGCCGGGACAGAGGTAGCCAAGAGCCATGGAACTGGGTGATGAGCTCAAGCCGCGGGAATTCGTGTTCCTGCTGTTGCCGCAGTTCTCGATGATGGCCTTCGCAGCAGCGATCGAACCGCTGCGACAGGCAAACCGCATGTCCCGCAAGGAACTCTATCGCTGGCGCATTGTCGCCGAGGATGGGCAAAGCGTGACATGCTCGAACAGATGCACGCTCGCCGCTGACATGGGCCTGAGCGACGTCGATCGCGGAACATCGATCGTTGTCTGTGCAGGACTTGAAGTCCGCGAAGGCACGACCCGCGCAATTCTCTCCTGGCTGAGAACGCAATCTCGGCGCGGTGCGCGTATGGGTGCCGTCTGCACGGGCTCGCACGTTCTGGCGAAGGCTGGTCTTCTGGATGGCAAAAGGTGCACCATCCATTGGGAGAATCAGGCAGCGTTCGCCGAGGAGTTTCCCGAAGCCGAGCTTTCGAATACGTTGTTCTGTGCCGAAGACGGCGTCTTCACCTGCGCGGGCGGGACATCCGCGGCGGACATGATGCTCCAGCAGATCACCGAGGAACACGGTCCGGATCTCGGCGCGCTTGTCGCCGATGCCATGGTGCACGCGCCGATCCGCACCGATACCGATGAGCAGCGCCTCTCGGTCCCGGCGCGCATCGGCGTGCGGCACCCGAAGCTCGTCTCGATCATCCAGACGATGGAGCAGAACACCGAGGAACCGATCTCGCCATCGGAACTGGCCAAGGGCGTGAACATGTCGACGCGGCAGCTCGAACGACTGTTCCGCCGATATCTCAACCGGTCGCCGAAGCGGTACTACATGGAGCTGAGGCTTGAGAAGGCGCGCAATCTCCTGCTCCAGACTGACATGAGCGTCATAAATGTGGCGCTTGCCTGCGGCTTTACCTCGCCGTCGCACTTCTCGAAGTGTTATCGCAACCACTTCGAACGGACGCCCTATCGCGAGCGCGGGACTCCGCAGGAACAGCGCCAGAGGGCGGGTGCGTGAGGCCGGAGCCGCCGCAGAGGTCCGAGTACAAAATCTTCCGTCCGATCACCACGCGCTGGATGGACAACGATGTCTACGGGCACGTCAACAACGTCATCTACTATTCGTTCTTCGACACGGCAGTCAGCGGCTGGCTGGTCGGAAACGGCTTGGTCGATTACGCTACCGGTGAAACGATCGGGCTCTGCGTCGACTCCCGATGCGCCTACTACGCGCCGATCTCGTTTCCAGAAGATGTGACTGCGGGCGTGCGCGTTGATCGAATTGGATCGTCATCGGTCGTCTACGCGGTCGGGATTTTCAAGAACGCCGAGGACCAGGCATCCGCTGCCGGAACGTTCACGCACGTCTACGTGGATGCAGAAACCCGTCGACCGCGCCAGCTCGCGGAACCGATGCGGCGCACACTCGCGAGCATCCAAATCTCGACCTGATATGCTCAAAGATGGCTTGTTCGCGGCCGCAGCATTAGCCTATAAGCTGCGCTTTGAAACGGACGGTGTCGTCAGGAGGACCGCATGAAGAAAGTCTACGCCACAGCGGCTGAAGCCCTCGATGGCCTGCTTTCCGACAATATCCTCATCGCCGCAGGCGGCTTTGGCTTGTGCGGCATTCCGGAAAATCTGATTGCGGCGATCAAGGACAGCGGCGTGACCGGGCTCACCGTCGCCTCGAACAATGCGGGCGTCGATGACTTCGGCCTCGGACTGCTACTGCAGGATAAACAAGTCAGGAAGATGATCAGTTCCTACGTGGGAGAGAATGACCTCTTCATGCAGCAATATCTGTCCGGAGAGCTGGAGATCGAGTTCAACCCGCAGGGAACTCTGGCCGAGCGCATGCGTGCTGGCGGCGCGGGCATCCCGGGATTCTATACGAAAACCGGCGTGGGCACGGTGATCGCCGATGGCAAAGAGCACAAGGATTTTGACGGCGAGACGTACATCCTCGAGGGAGGGATCGTCGCCGATCTGTCAATCGTCAAGGCCTGGAAGGGCGACGCGCAGGGGAACCTCGTCTATCGGAAGTCGGCTCGAAACTTCAATCCGATGGTCGCGACTTGCGGGAAAGTGACGGTGGCTGAGGTGGAGGAACTCGTGCCGGTTGGCTCGCTTGACCCTGACGTTATCCACACGCCCGGCATATTCGTGCAGCGCGTCATCGAAGGCGAGCACGAGAAGCGCATCGAGCAGCGCACTGTGCGCGCAGCCTGAACGACCGACCAGAGGAGACAAAACATGCCCTGGGACCGCAACCAGATGGCCGAGCAGGCCGCGACGGAATTGGAAGACGGGTTTTACGTGAACCTCGGGATCGGCATCCCGACACTTGTGTCCAATTTCATCCCCGAAGGCGTTGACGTCACGCTCCAGTCAGAGAACGGCGTCCTTGGTATGGGGCCGTTTCCGACCGAAGACGAGATAGATGCCGATCTGATCAACGCCGGCAAGCAGACGATCACGGAGCTGGATCGGACCTCTTACTTCTCGTCGGCGGACAGTTTCGGGATGATCCGCGGCGGTCACATCAACCTGGCTATTCTTGGGGCCATGGAGGTCTCCGAGAACGGAGACCTCGCAAACTGGATGATCCCGGGGAAACTCGTGAAGGGGATGGGCGGCGCCATGGATCTCGTGGCCGGCGTCGGCCGCGTGCTCGTGATCATGGACCATGCCAACAAGCGCGGAGAGAGCAAGCTGCTCAAGGAGTGCACGCTCCCCCTTACCGGCAAAGGCGTCGTGAACCGCATCATCACGAACCTAGGCATCTTCGATGTTGTCGAGGGCGGCTTGAAGGTCGCGGCCCTAGCGCCCGATATTTCGATCGAAGACGTGAAAGCTCAGACAGAAGCCACTCTGGTCGCCTGAGGCGAAGCGGAAAAGGCGAGGACCGCGCTGCTCAGGCGCAATAGGATCTTCGCTCATTCGGGAGATGTTCACCGGAGCCGGGCCTGTCAGGCGATTGACGGCGGAGCCAATTCGAGCAGGTGCACTGCAAGTCTAATTCGTCCGCCGGTGAATGAGGAGCCATCAGACGAAATCTCGAGAGCGGTCGCGCCGAAATACGCCTGCGGCTGACCGGTCACCCCATGGGCAAATGCATCGACCGCGGTTCCATAGCCCGAACCGTAACGATCCGCGCTCCCTGCCACGCCCAAGGACCATGACGTGGCACCGGTGATCGTGGCAACGACGCGACCTGTGACGCCCACGACAATTGCCTTGTCCGGGATGATGTTCGGGGTCGTCGATGTCGCGGCTGCATCAAGCTCGTGATCGATTTCGACGACCCGAACAAACAAATTTGCTCCTCCGACGGACCCTGCAAGCTGGTTCGCCACCCAGGCACCGGCGATGTATCGGGCCTCCAAGGCCTCATCCACGATCCAGACGCTGCTGCCTGCCCAAGGCGCAACAAAGTCCCAACCGCCATTCAGATACAATGCGATCTCACCGTCGTGCCCGGCCCAGTCTTCGCTTGCTGACGCGCCGACGATGTATCCAGCGCCATCATCAGCCGATACTGGAGGTACGGACAGAGACCGGCTCAATACCTGTCGCGCCGCAAGCGCATCAGTTCGCGCCAGGGCCTCATTGACCGTGACATGCTTCTGCGCTTGTGCCGCGTCAAGCAATGGCATTGCGAAATTTCTCGTCTCAGACATCGACTTCAATGCTCCTTTCACGGCCCCACCCGACGGTGTTCGAAAGCTGGCTCACGGTGAATCGGACTGCGCCAGATGCGCCGTCCTGCAACTGCTGCGCAGCGGTGTAGAGGAATTCGGACTCGCCGGTCTCGACCGTTCTAAGCGTCTCACCTGAACTCGATACGACAATTCGGTACCGCTCAATCTCCTCGGCCAGCGGCACCTCGACCGCCTCGAAAGACTGGTCTCCAAGCCGACTGGTCCTGATCCACGTTACCTGCACATCGCCGTCTGACTTGCGAGCGCGCAAGTGTGCTGGTGCGAGCGGGACCAAGCCGACGCATGTAGGCCGATGCGATACGGTCACGAACGATGGATGGGCATGGTCGAATTCTGCGGGACCGATCCGCCAATACCGATCCAGCGTACATTCGCTCGCGTTCAGCGGAAGTGTTTCCACGGCTCCATCCAGGAGAACCAGTCGCGCAGATGCTGGAATTTCCTCCGGTCTGGTTCCTCGCTGACCGCGCAGCATATTGCTCAAGCGATAGGTGTCCTGATCGATCAACTCAGCAGTCTCGAACTGAACGATTTCCCAACCCTCGCTGGTCTCCACGGCAAGTCGGTTTGCGCCATTCAGCACATCGAAACGCTCGGCGGATGTCAGGCTGCCGGTTGGCATCAGGACAATCCATTCCACGCGCTGCCACCGGTTCGGTTCGGCCGACGGCAGAGCTTGCAGCGACTTTCCGATCACGGCTGAGTTCAGCAGCGTTTTGACGAACTCGAAGGACTCGCCCGACGCCGATTTGAAAAGCGCAACTGCTCCGGGCCATGGATCTGCCGAGACCGCGATCCAAGGTTGATGGTCGATGTCGGTGCTATTTGCGATCGGCAGGTCGAGGAGCACGGCTTCGATCGGACCGGCGAGAACCTCGGTCTCGGGTTCAACCTGCCTTTCAGCACTTCGGGTTGGCAGGTAGAGCGTCGGCTCAGTTCGTACCGCCTCCACTTCCCGTCCCAGTGCATCAGAAATTCGGTCGATCCTGTACGCTTCGATCTGTCCCGTGGTCCCGACATCGACGAGGTCGCCCGGTTCGATGGCAAGCATCGAAGGTGGCAGCGAGAAGTGCGCCTCGCCGCGTGCCTCAAAGGACTCGGCGAGCCATCTGTCGCACACTTGCTGCGCTTTCGATCCCGAAAGAAGGATCTGATGTGAGCTCTCGGCGACTCGTTGCAAGTCACCACCCGGCATTCGCGCCTCTGCGGCACCGAGCCGATAGTCGTTCTCCGATTGCATGTAGGACAGGCGGATCTGGTCTGCGCGTTCCGTGTCGCGCGAAACCTCCCGGTCGATTGGGCCGCTTTCAGACTGGTCGGCAGCCACGAGGGTGCCTTCCTCGACCACGAATGGCACCGGGTTTTCGCGGCTTGCAAAGACCAACGTGCCCGCGCTTTCGAACGCATCAAACCCGTAGACCTGCATCAGCGGCTGAAGTGCCTCGCGAGCACTTTGCGTTCGGTCGACAAGGTAACCGTCAACTGCTCCCCGCAGTCGCGACACGTCAAAATCCTCAAGTTTCAAACCAGAGCGCAAACAGATCTCCGTCACGACCTCAGCAAGAGATCCGGACGTCAGGCGCCCAGTCACCCAATGACCAAGCCGATGCGACGGGCCATCGGACCAGATCGACTCGCGAACAGGAAAGTCAGGCCAGGGTCTCGAATCCCATGTCCAGATATAGATGCGATCCGGTGGGATCATCTCCGTTCCGTAGACCGAGCTTATGGGATTGATGCCATCTTCTGTCCAATAACCGATCTTCGCTTGCAGGAAACGACGCTGCATCTCGTCGTCTCTTGCCCCGCGCGACGCGGTGGGCAGCGCGCTTTCCGAGCTCTTGCCGTCGTAGAAAACGTTCGGCGTATTGGCGCCGAGGTCGACCGAAGGGCAGCCGGTTTCCGTCAGCCAGACGGGTTTTGACTCGGGTACCCACGCCGTCGGAGTAGGCGATCGCACGCCGTCAACGCGATTGTGGTGCAGCGATGACCACCAGTTGCGGATATCTTTCGTGCGGAAGACCCAGTGCTCGCCGTGCGCACCGTCCTCGATAGGCGTGCGGTTTTGTTGGTTACGGGCTGACTCGTCAATGTAGAAGTAATCGTAGTATTCCCCGCCCTCTACCTGGCTCTTCAGATATGGCAGCGAGTAGACTGACCCGGCTTCCGCATCCAGATGGGACGTCGTGTGCCGCCAGTCTGACAACGGCGTGTAGTCGTCAATTCCGATCGCATCGATGTTCTGGTCCGCCCAGAGCGGATCGAGATGGAAGAAAACGTCGCCCGTTCCGTCGGCCGGATGAAAACCGAAGTACTCCGACCAGTCCGCTGCATAGGTGATCTTCACGCCAGGCAGGAGAGACCGAACCTCGGCGGCCAGAGCCCTGAGTTCATCGACTGCGGGAAACTCGGTTCGATCGGATCGTATGGTCGTCAACCCGCGTAGCTCGGTGCCAATGCAGATGGAGTCAACGCCGCCGGCCGCCGCCCCGAGGGCTGCGAGGTGCAACACAAAGCGTCGCCACGTCCACTCGATTGGACCAGCGTAGACCACTTGACTGTCCACGATTGAGAAATCAGACGCCGTAGCGGTTCCGAAAAACTCGGCGACCTCCGTTGCAGCGGCGACCGTCTGATCGGTCGAACCCGGCTGCCCCGGCGCATCTTCCAGTGTAATCCGACCCCGCCAGGGAAAGACGGGTTGTTCGCTTCCGCCATATGGATTCGGCAAACCGTTGCCAGCCTCAATGTCCATGAGGAGGAACGGATAAAGCGTCACCTTTTGGCCGCGTGCCTTGAGCTCCTGGATTGCTCGAACGATCGAGCTGTCATCGGGTGTTCCACCGAAATTGACGCGGCCATCGGCATCGACCGACACCGGATTGGCAGTTTCGCTGGTTAGTCCGGCTACCGTCCAGGAGCCCGGTCCCGACACACGACCAGCTTCTTCGACCCTCGGTTCGACCGTGCAGTGGCCGCATCGTAGATCGTCTCCGAACCACGATACGATCAGCGAGACGGCCGAACAGTTGGGCAGTTCGTCCTCGAGCTGATCCAGCGCGGCGACCATATCCGGCAAGCCGGTGGAATTGTTGACGTTGGCGTACTTTCCGCCGCCAGCCGGGAACACATACCGTGCAGGCTCAGGATCGAATGCAAATTCCCCGGTTCCGGGCGACAGTGTTACCGCTTCAATCAGCTCCGGCAGCGGTTCGCCTGCTTCGGGACCGGTCTGGCGTGTGCTTGGCTCCCGAACGATCTCGAAGTTCAGTTGCGGTATCCGGTTCCCAAATTCTTCCAAGAGCATGTCTTCGAAGACGAGGTACGCCAGCCCGCGATATGCTGGGGTGTTGGACAACCCCTCGGTTGACGCGATCTTCGGGTCCGGTCCCTGGGTTTCGTCGCCCAGATAAACCCGGTGCGTGTACCGGCTGCGGTTCAGCAATTGCCCGTCAGCCCAGATCCGCCCAACCCGTTTGATCGGTCCCTCGCAAAGGGCGACGGCAAACGAGATAGTGTACGAGTACTCCGTGATCCGCTGGCTCGGAGAGTTCTTTCCGCCCCCTTGGGTACGGGTCGTCGAGTTTTCGCGGAACCGCGTCGACCAGATGACCTGACCTGCCACTCGCATCCGCCCGAACACTTGGGCTACCGGTGCGCCTTCGGTCGACGTCTGGAGTCTGAGGCTCTTGGCTTTTCCTGTCTCGACAGCTGCGGACCCCGTTCCCAAGATCTGTTGATCCAGAATCGAGCCTGCAAGCGCGCCAGCAGCCTGTCCGATTGCGGCGGAGCCGATGCCAAGTACGGACCCGCCAAGTGCACCTCCGGCAGCTGAACTGACGGCGGAAAGTACGACAGTCGCCATGATGCCCCCATGTTCTCATTGATTTCGCCGATCGCTCCGCGAGGTGACCTGAACGCCAGCGTCAGCCTTGTGGAAAACGAAAGGACGTCACGAGCCGCCGCCCCCAGGCCTGCCCGATCGTCGTTTCGCAAACGCTCCGACCGGAATACGCATGTATCATCGTGGCCACAGCCAAAGTGCTCGGTATCGACGTCAGAATAGCAAGATGCTTCACCGGCCCGCGTTCAAGCATCCGGAAAGCGAGGACATCGCCTGCTTCGAGATCGGAAAACTCGATCGGGCGTAGGTGCTTCTTCAGTCCGCAAAGAAGCTGCTCGTCGCCGGAGGCCTCCGCCCAATCCGGTGAGTAGGCCGCCATTCGCTCTGGCTCAGGACCGACAAGCGATCGCCAGACCCCACGCACAAGCCCCAGGCAATCCGTTCCGATCCCGCGAAGGCTGGCTTGATGAACGTATGGAGTTCCGATCCATGCCCGCGCCTCTGATACGATCCTCGAAGATACGGGCTCAGCGGAATAGGGACCCGCCATTGTGCGACCCTCCCTGCGATGGGTAGGACGCAGCCGCATCGTCTCCCGGCATGTGCGGAAACCCTCGGAAATTCAGCAGATTGCTGAACTTCGCACGACAGGTGTTAGCGGTCTTGTCGCAACCTGCCGTGATCGAGAACGTGTCGCCCACGCCCGCTGGCAACGGTGGCGCCAACCAGATTTCCAGACGGTGGGGGACGCTCTCTGCAGCGCGATGGAGCTTCACATGTTGACCCACGCCCACGTTCTCGCCGGAGGTCCAGGTCAGATAGCCGCTCGTGAACCAGTCGTCGGCGAAGTCCTGCAGCCCGGAGACTGAGAATGCGTTTGGGTCGAGAACGTCTTCGATCGTGCCTGCCGTTTGCAAGGATGCCGCCTGAAGATCGATCCCGCACTTGGCGTCACCCAAACGACAGTCACAGGAATGCAGATAGGCGCGCCCGTAGGGTCTGTTCAATCGCGCACTCAGCCCAACGACCTCAGCCTCGAAACTGCCACCAGATCGGCGAATGGCGCCGATTTGTCCGCGTGACAGTACCACGCGCTGCGACGTGTCCTGCCAATTCACGAGATGCAGCGTGATCTCGGCGCCATCGTAAAGGCCACGCTTCAGATCGTTTTCATCGATTTCATCGGAGCTCAGCGCGCCCGTCACGTCGTGACTGTCAACGGCCAAGCCGGTCCCGGCCTCAATCGAACTTGCCGTAAACCCGGACCGGGGCGTGTGCGTTATGCCGTCAAACGTCAGTTCACGATCGTGGTCCGTGAACCCGAGCGTCACACCGTCTTTGCGATTGATCTGCCAGCAGCGCGCCAATGTGGTTGCACCGCTGTCTAACTCCGCCTGAAGTTCTGCAGGAATGACGCGCATCAGATACGTACCTCTATGATCGGCACTGACGGGATTTCGCCAGCCTCGAAGCCGCGCAGGTTGACGTCGATCGACTCGCTGTCGAACCGCACTGGTACATCGAAATGGAAACCTGCGGTCACGACTGCGCCGGCTGTCGGAACCTGGCTCAGCGTAATGATGCCGCTGGCCGCATCGACAGCGAAGTCGACGCCCTCGATTTGTTCTGCGCCATTGACGGCAACACGCACCGTTTCGCTCTCTGGTTTCTGGATCACCCGAATGTGGGATCCGCCCGCGTCCTCGTAGCGTCTCACCAGCTGAAACTGGTCGGGCGCACTTGTCGGGTTCAGTATCTGGTCAGTTGGCGCGGTCTCCGCGGACGGCGCGCAGGATTTGAAGTCGAGCCAGTCCTTCCAGCGAAATCCATATAATTGGCCGTGCCGCGCTTCGAAGAAGCTCAGCACGGCACTCAGATCATCGAGGGAACGAACGCCGAGTCCGGCATCATAGCGCCGACGCGACTGGGACCACGGGCTATTGCGCTCCTCGAAGCCGTTGACGAGAGAAACTATTTCCGTGCGGCGCTCGATACTGCCGGTCGAGCCGAATGATATCGCGCTTGGAAACCGAATTTCATGAAAGCTCATGTCCTACTCCTGCAGCCGACGCTCTCAGAGATTGCCCTGGCCGCTCTGAACGGCGCGGGCCAGCTGCGCCGCCACCTGCCCGCGAGACTTGCGGAAGCTCGCCAGATCAGGTGTCGAGATGTTCACCGTCACATTTGAAACACCGCCGCCGCCGCGCGTTGCGACACCGAGCTTGCCATCCGGACCGCGGGACAGCGGCATGATAGCCTCCGGCCCGGCTTCGCCCATCAGGCCGGTCGCTCCACGCATCGGAAAGGTCGTCGGGCCATCGATAACGCCGCCGCGTGCAAAGGCCCGGACACGTCCGGACGTGAACGCCGCGCCGTTTCCGAATGCGAGACCCGACACCAAAGAGTTCCCGAGACCACCCAGAACACCGGTGAACGCACTCGAAAGACCGCTTGTGACTGGTTTGATCGCGGCGTCCAGGGCCTTGCCCGCGACCGAACTGGCGAGATCGCGAAAAACGTTCGAGAGCTTCTCTCCGCCGAATACGGCACGGTCGAATGCAGACTTGAGAGACGACGAGAGCGACCGGGACAATTTTCCGGCCTGTCCATCGAGGGCTTTCATCGCCTGGCTCGCGGCAGTCAGTTCGCCGGCGAACCCGGCTGCGAGCCCGCGCATTTCGCGAAGCGCCGGAAACAGGTCCTTGTTGAAGGAAGATGGCAACAGGTCATTGTCGCGCATTGCAGAACCCTCGTTCAATTATTCGGCCGCGGGAGCGTCCGGAAAGGCTTTCATCAATGTGTCGAGGTTTTCGCGCCGAAAGGCAGGCTGACCGCCAATGGCGATCAGCCCCGCCCCCTCGAGCGAACGCTGAAACTCAACCGGGGTCATCGACCAGAAGGTTTCCGGTGAAAACCGGAGCGCTCCCAGACCCAGCCGCATCAGCGCCTCCCAATCTACACGTTCAGCTGGCATCCGATGTGCCGGTGCCGAAGGCTGCGGATAGCAGCGCGATCCCGGCCTTCATCGCAGCGACCGCGCCCCCCTCGATCTCGGCGTCCGCGAGTTCCTGCTCCGTCATCGACGTGCCGGCGCCCTCAAGCCCGGCTGCGAGCAATGCCAAGAGATCGGCGGCACTGACGCGACCCGACTCGAAGTGTTCGGCGAGGTCGATCAAGGATTGCGACTGCAAACGGGCTTCCAGCGCCGCCAATGCGCCGAGAGTGAGGCGAAGTACCAACACCTGGCCGTTGACGGTAAGCGCGACGTCTCCGCGCTGCGGATTCGGCGTCGTCACAGCGTGGCGAATGTCAGCGCGCCGGCCGATGCCAGTGCGATTTCGAACGTCGCCTCGCCATCATGATTTCCGGCGTACTCAAGCGAGGTGATCTGAAACGGACCGCTCACCGTGCCAAAGTCCGGGATAACCAGTTCGCAGGCAGGAATGCCGTCGTCGAAGAAGATCCGGCGGACCGCCGCGTCCGAAGCGGCATCCTTGAAGACGCCGGAGCCGGAAACGGCTGCGGTCTTGGCGCCCGCACCTGCCAGAAGCTCACGCCAGTGACCGGCGCTCTCCATTGTTGTGACGTCGACCGTCTCGGTGTTGAAGCTGATCCTTGTCGCGCGCAGACCAGCAACGGTTTCGAAAGTACCGCTGCCTGTCTCGTCCAACTTCAGAAGGATGTCTTTACCCCTTTGGGCGCTCATGGCTTGTCTCCTTGGAAAGATCTTTGGCTTCGCAAAGCAACGGTTCAGGCCGTGTCTTCGAGCGTGAAGCGGAAGCGCAGTTCGATCCTGCGTAAGGCATCACTCTCCGCGCGGAAGGTTCTCGCGTCGACGAAGCGTACGTTCACAACGCGCCCACGCGAGAGGCTTAGACCGCCGCTCAAGACGGCATCCGACAGCGCGGCTGCAGCCCGCTTGGCTTCGGCGAAGCCGCGACGTGGGGCATGAATGTTCAACCGGACCACATGCGTGGCACCGTTGTCTGTACCGCTGCTCCAGTCCTGCGCCTCGTCATCGCCCAGGATGAGATACAAGCCTTCGGGCGCGGCCTCGCCGGAGAACGGCAATGGTGCATCGAAGATCTGGCCCTTGAAGTGATCCGTGCAGGCCGGACTTTCGCAGATCAGCCGGAACAACGCCTCCTGCAATGGCCACGCAAGCGCGTAGGTCATGCGAACGGACCTTCTTCCGCCCAGCAGGTCAGATAGCGGTTGCGCTCGTCTGCAGCCGCGACGCCGCGGATTGCGAAGACCCGTTCGCCCTGCCGGAAGCGACACTCCGAAGTCGGGCGCCGTGGCGAGTTGGCAGGCGCAGAGCGCAAAGTGATGCGGTGTGTTACCCGAGATGACTCGCGCAGTCCCGACACACGCTCGCGCGCCCCGATAGAGCGCATGTCAGCCCAAAGCGTTCCGATCGGTGACCAGACAACCTCGAAGCCGCCGCCGCCATCCGTGACGCGGCGCGGTGCCTCCAGTACCAGTTCCGTGCTCATCGCAACTGTGGCCATGTCGGTTCTCCTTGTTGAGGTGCGTGCGTCGGGGTCAGAGCCGGATCGGGCGATGCCGCTCGATCGCCGCCAGAACGCCGACCGGCATATCCCCGGTTTCGCTTCCGGCGAGTTCTCCAAACCGGTTCTCGTAGAGATGAGCGGCCAGGATGATCACGGCCTGGCGCAAATCCGGTGGCACGTCGTTCCACGTTCCGCCAAATCCGGCAGTGAAACGAAGTTCCGCGATCGATCCATGCGGGATCGGCCAGAGCGCGCCACCCAAGGAGCCGGTCAACTTCTGTCTGGTTGTTGCGGCTTGCAGAGACCAGTCACTCTCGTCCAGATCAACGGTCGATGTCGGCGACTTGAACTGGATGGTGTCAATGCTGGTGACCGGCCCGATCGGCATGACGAGATGCCCGTCGCGGTTCCAGCAAGGAACCTGCAACGTGCAGATACGGTTGATCAATGCTAAGGAGGTCTTGCGCTCGACCATCGCGGTTGCATTGCGAAGGTAGAGCTCAAGCAACCCGTCCTCAGATCCGTCGTCATTGAATCCATGCGACAACCGCAGGTGAGCGCCGAATTCACGCAGAGGTACCGGCGTACGCGCAGCCGGCGTGACTTCTTTCAAAAACATCTTCTCGCTCCAGCGATGGGTCGTTTGTCGGGC
Source organism: Pseudomonadota bacterium (assembly GCA_039184865.1). GTDB lineage: Bacteria > Pseudomonadota > Alphaproteobacteria > Rhodobacterales > Rhodobacteraceae > Thermohalobaculum. The sequence continues at coordinate 195,336 of JBCDAV010000004.1, forward strand.
TCAGAGGTTGGCAACGCGGACAATCAGCGAGCGCTCGATCTCTCTGCTCGCAGTTGTCTGGATCCTGCTCGCGACGAGGTAGGCCTTGCCTGGTTCTCCACCCGAGAGGATCACTGTCGTCGACGATGCGCTCGAGCTCGTGCTGTCGACTGCCAATCCGCCCGTCGCCGCTTCGTCCGGAGCGATCGACCAGCCAATGTCGGTCGATATCGCCTCGCCTGCATCGAGAAACTGGAAGCCCCAGTCGAATGTGTAGTCCAGCGACGACGCGGGGTTTTTCACGAAGTAGTTGCTCACAACCGGTTCTCCTCCTGCTTGCCCTAGACGGGTGCTGCGACTTCGGCAGCGAAGGGGCGCACCGAAACGACGCTTCCCGCTTCGACCGGCTGAGGGTCGGTCAGTTCGGTCAACAGCAGTACCTCGCCGCCTGCGGCGTCGATCAGCGCCAGATGGTCGGCGGTGCCCGTTTCGATGCCTGCCACTTCGGAGAAACCGCCGATCAACAAACGGCGTCCGCCGGACGCGCTTGCGGTCACGCTGAAGGATGCGCCGGTCGTGCCGTTCAGGATCAGCGAGGCGAGCATCACGCCCCCTTCCGAGACCGGCGTTTGCGCGTCGTCCGCAATGGCAGTCGCACCCGCGCACAGCGTCAGCAGCGTCGCACGATCCTTGATGTATCCCAGACCGGCATCGGCGGCGCTTTCGCCCAGCAGCTTCGGCATGGTTGTCTCTCCTCTAGTGCTCTGTCGTCTTGGGGTTCACGGATTGACGACGCGTGCCGGGCTCGCCGGCAGGACGGTGCGGGCTCGATAGGCCGCGAGGATCTCTCGCTCGTCAAACGCGTGAACCGAGTCGAGTTTCGCGGGAACCGTAAGCGGGCTCGGCAATGCTCCGGCGTCCGCGTTCAGGGCGACCGCCCCGATGGTCTCGGGGTTCTCCCTGTAGCGGCGATAAATGTCGGTGCCCGAGGCGAGATCCGATCCTGCCTGAAGCTCCAGATCAGTTCCGGGAACCGGCCGAAGATCGGGCAGGCCAGCTTCTGCTGAAATCAGAACGCTCTCCGGGTCCAATCCTTCGACCGCGTCCGAGCCCGGCAATGCCCCTTGATACACGAACCCGTTGCCCAGGTTCCCTGCTCCAGCCATTGCGGAACCGGCATACATGCCGACGTCCAGACCAACGTTCTCAACACCGCGCGTCACATAGAAGATCGGTGTGACGTCGATCGGCGCAACCGAAGTGTTCTCCGCTTCAAGGAACATCCGGTAGGCGCCACCGCCGAGGTCGGTCAGCGACCCTTCGATCGTCTGTAACACTGCCGTCGCACCCAGGATCGCGACACTCGGTGGCGTCGCGGTCCAGTCGACGCGCATCTCGGGCTTGCCGATTGTCGAGTCGAGCAGCAACGCGCTTATGATCGCCGTCACGTCGCTGACAATCATGCTGAAGGCGATCCGCTCGCCCGGCGGGAGCGCTGGCAGCGGCTCCGCGCTGAAGAACGAAAAACCGTTCAGATTGTTTCCGACTTTCTGAAGCGGGATTCCGTTCGGACCAACGATGGTGTCCGCCGGATCTATCGAGGCACTGACCCGCGTCCAAGTCGCATCGGAAAGATCGTCAGGAGCGGTAAGCTCGTTCAACTGATCAGACGCCAAAGCAGACGCTGTCGCGATGCCCGGGCCAAACGCCTGTCCGAAACCGAATGCTGCCGTTCTTTCCACATCGGCATCCGGCGATCCGGCCGCGACAAGGCCGTACCCGTCAGCAATCGGGCGCTCGGGTTTGAAGATCGTCAACCCTTCAGCGTGCGCGCCGGAGATCAACTTGACGCCATCTCCGGAGCCGCGCTGGATCACGGCACAGGCACTGATCTGCGATCCGACACCTCGAACCTTGACGACTGCGTCGAGTGTGTTTCCGGCGAAGATGCACCCACTGACCCGCGTAAACTGTCCGCCGAAATCGTTCAAAGCGACGCCGTTCTGCGCTTCGATCTGCAAACCGTGGACTTCGGCCCTTGTCGTCGTAGAGCCAAGGCTGATCGCATCTCCTGACACCGCGCGAACAAGAGCGCCTTGCCCCGGTTCGATCCGCAACGGACTGGTCGCAGGGTCTGAGACATCGGCGACACTCATGCCCGCGGCCGCCCGCACGATCACGTAGCGCTCGGCGTCGCAAATCGTCGCGATAACGACATTTCCGGGATCTTCTGCCGTATCCATCAATTCCGCGATATGGATCTCGTCGACTGCGGTCAGATCCGGCGGCAGCGACGCGGCCCAGTTCGCCAGGGTCGCGAAGTCCTCGTCGGGACCGATCGTGGAAACAATGATGCTAGGCATGGCCCCTCGTCCCGCCGCGGGTTCGCGGCTGCGTACTCAAATGGAAAGGACCGGCCGCGTCGTCTGAGGCCGGTCCCGTTTTTTGCTCAGGCGATGTTCGCCTGCGACGCGTTACGACGCCGAGAAGCGCAGCGTCTTGATCGCGGCAAAGTCCGAGACATCGCCGCCGACACGCTTGGTCGCATAGAACATCACGTTCGGCTTGGCCGAGTAAGGATCGCGCAGGATGCGCAGGTCCGGACGCTCGGCGACGGTGTAGCCCTTGCGGAAGTTCCCGAAGGCGATGGCATGGGCATTCGAGGCGATGCCCGGCATGGCCTCGACGATCAGCACCGGATATCCGATCAGAAGCGGTGGCTGAGCGGCCTGAAGTCCGTCCATCCACAGGAAGCGCCCCTGATTGTCCTTCATCTTGCGAACTTCTGCAGCCGTCTGCGAGTTCATGATGAAGGCAGCACCGGCGCGGTACTCCGCGTTCAGAGCGTAGACCAGATCAACCAGCGCGTCGGCAGGGTTGTTCGGATCGAAGTCGCCCGCCGAACCGGTCGCGACGTAGCCGATGTTGCCCCAGGTCCAGCTTTCGTTCTCGACGGTTGGCTTGGTCAGGAAGCCCGTCGGCTTGTTGACGCCGTCGCCCTTGACAAAGGCATCGGATTCGGCGCGAAGGAACCGCTCGCCGATGCGCTCGCCCAGCCAGGCTTCGATGTCGAAAGCCGAGTCGTCCAGAATGCGCTGCGAGGCGGTCGGCGATGCCGACAGCTCGTAGAGCGGGATCGAGATTCGGTCGACGATCGGCGCCTGGGTGTCCGTGATCGGCGTGGTTTCGTCGTTCCAGCCAAAGCCCAGCTCGTTGTGATCGATCAGGACATCGTACGAGCCGGCCTCGACCTGAACGACGTTCGCGATCGCCCGCAGCGAAGCGCCCGAACGAAGAACGCTCTCGATGCTCTCCGAAGTCTGCGGGTCGACCAGATAGCCGCCCTCGGCAGCGACGCCGGTGTGCAGACCCTTGGTCTCGATCTCGAGCGAACGAAGAGCATCTTCCTCGCCCTTGCGGATGTAGGACGCCATCGCCATGGTATGCGGCAGCTCGCCCTCGGCGGTTGCAGCCAAAGCCGGGCGGCGCGTATCGGCCGACTTGCGATCCAACGCGTCGACGCGTTGTCCCATCTCGGAAACTTGCTTGCTCATCGTGTTCTTAAAGTCCGTGAAAGTGCTCAGAAATTCCGTCGCAGCCGATTTCGCCTCGGCCGAGACACCCGCCGTCAGGTCGGTCTCACTCATCTCGGTTTCCTGCTCTTGCTTGGTGGTAGGGATGGTGCCGTGTCCGGTCTCGGACCGCCCCGGCGCCTCGGGCAGCGGGCGTCAGCCCGCCAACGCTGCGGCCAGGGCCGTCGCGATGTCATCCGCGGGCGCAATGGCCTCTGCGGTGTTGTCTTGTTGGGCGCGCGCGGTCGGCAACATCGGAAACGTCACAAGCGAGACTTCCCAGAGATCGATCTCGTGAAGCAGTCTCCCGCCGGTCGTCCGGTCCGGCTCCGAGGTGACGACCCGGTATCCGATCGACAAACCGTCGATTGCGCCGGACTGCATCAGGATCGCAGCCTCGCGCCCACGCGTCAGGTCCGTCAGCACCTCGCCGCTCACCCACAACCCCGTATCGTTCTCAAGCACCTTGTGCCAGATACCGATCGGCTCGGCCGGGTCGTGCTGCCACAGCAGCTTTACGCTGCGATGCGCTTTCTGCAGTCGCTCAAGAGATGCCGTGAATGCGCCGGGCATGACCGTGTCGCCCGACTGATCAGGCTCGCCGAAGCGCGAGGCATACCCTTTGATGCGCCCGCGCTCACCCGTCTCGGTCAATGCCGACAGGGCCGTGTATTTCGTCTCGAGCCCGGATTGGCCCGGGGCCGGCCGATGAAATGTCATGGTGTCCTCACAAGACGGTGGATTGGAACAGACGGAAATTCAGGTGCGATCAGGGTGTCACCGGCTCGGGCGCAAGGCCAAGCAAGGCCCGCTTCTCCCGATCGGTCAGGAAACCGGCATCGGAGACCCGCTTCCAAAGCATCTCACGTTCGACCGACAGGGCTGGCACCGCGTCCAGATCCGGCTCGATCGCGACGTCAACCGAACGGACTTCGCTCAGCCAGCATGCGAGCGCCCGGAAAGTCTTGGTGACAAGCGGAAGGATCGTCTGGCGATAGAACGCCCGATTTGCTTCCTGGTAGTTGGAGTAAGTGTTGTCGCCCGGCAGTCCGAGAAGCATCGGCGGGACGCCGAACGCCAACGCAATCTCGCGGGCCGCAGCGTTCTTGGTCGACAGGAACTCCATGTCGGACGGCGAGTATCCCATGGGTCGCCAGTCCAGCCCGCCCTCCAGAAGCATCGGCCTGCCGGCGTTTCCGGCGCCGGCGTGGTTCTCCTCGATCTCCTGGATCAGTCGCTGATACTGTTCCTCGGTCATCGTGCCCGAGCCATCCTGCCCGGCGAAAACGATGGCGCCGGAAGGCCGCGCAGCGTTGTCCAAAAGCGCCTTGGCCCATTTCTGAGCGGCGTTGTGGATGTCGATCGCGCTCGCCGCGGCCTCAAGCGGCGCCATCCCGTAGTGGTCGTTGCTCGGATGGAAACCCCGGATGTGCAGGATCGGTCGGACCTCTCCGGTCATCGACCAGCGGTGCTTCTTCTGACCGACACTGTACTCGTACGCTGCCGGCCAACCATCTGTCCCCGGCACCACGCGCATTCTGTCAGGCCGCAAAATGTGCAGTTCGCGCGGCACGCCCAAAGCGTCGTGACCTGCCGCCTCGACATAGGCGTTTCCGCTCAGCAGCAGATGCCCGAAGATCGCTTCGAGAAAGCCCCCCGAAGCCGTCCCCGGATTGGGTGTCGCGAGCAGCCGCAGGATCGGATGCTCCGTCATTCGGGCACCGTTCTCGATCAGATGAAAGGGGACCGAGGCCGCGGCCTCCGCCACCATCCTGACGGCCCGGAAACCGACGGCGTTCGTCTCGTAACCGTTGCGGGCGAGCGTTGCATGATCGCGCGGAGACCAGACGGCGCGCCCAGTGCCATGGAAGGCCATCACCGGCGCAGCCGCCGAAGCCTTTGTGTCATCTGGTGTCGCGCCACGGCGGAACAGGCTGAAGGCCATATTGAGTCTCCAGAGAGCAATGCCCCGGCATCGCCGGGATCGAATTCAGGGGTGCCGGCGAGCCGTCGCCAGCGTTCAGATCAAAGCGACCGCACTCGCGCGCCGCATGGGGCGGGTGCCGCGACGACCAGATCGGTCAGCGCCCAGACCAACGCGTCCAGACGGTCCGGGCTCTTCCGGACGTCCCGCCCGGTGAACGAGCACATCTGATCTTCAAGCTCATCGAACGAGCCGACGTGGTGTACGCGACCCTGCTCGTAAAGCGCCGCTACCGGTTCCGCGCGCAACCGTTTTCCCTGGCGCGCATGGACGCCACGAAACGCGATCTGCGGACTGACCTGCCGCATCAGGGTTTCGACAAGGTCGCCGCCCTGATTGATCTCGGCAACCAAACGATCCGCCTGATACTCCTCGTATGCCATCGCGGCGATCTCGGCCCATCCCTGCGGGGAGTATCCCTTGCAGGTGAGATCGGCGAGCACTTCGATCCGCCAGGAGTTCATCGGCCCGCTGGCATCCACGCCTGCCACGATGATCCCGCATTCGTCCGCATCCCGGCCGGTGCTCACCGGCGGATCGACGGCGACGACAACGCGTGTCAGCGTCCCCGGCGACCGCTTGCGCGATGCATCGATCATGCCGCGGGTCCACAGCGCGCCCTCGCGCTCGCGGATCAATTCGCCGTTCAGTTCCTGCCGACCGAGTGCTGTCCCGCCGTAGCGCGCTTCCAGCCTTTCCAGAAATCCGGGTGCAAGGTTGGCGGCGTTCGCCGCGGTGCCCGCATGGCTCACGACGGTGCTTTCATCTTCCAGTATCTCACGAAGCACGGGCGTATCGCGCGGCGTGGTTGTCACGATCTGGCGCGGATCATCTCCCAGTCTGAGAGTGAACTGAAGCATCTCCCAGGCCTCGCGGGCATGGCGCCACTTGGCCAGTTCGTCACACCAGGCCGCATCAAACTGTGGCCCGCGCAGGGACTCGTAGTTGAAGGCCGAGACCAGAACCGCCTCTGCGCCGTTCGGCCAGATCAGCACGTTCCGGCTCGCAATGAACTTCGGCATCCTGTCCGGCGGTGAGCAGGCAAGGATGCCGCTGTCACCCTCGACCATGACCTGCCGCACCTGATCCTGGGTCTCACCGACCAGCGCGATCCTGCGGCTGCGCCCCGGTGCCCGAGGCGTCGCACCTTCGGCTCGCGCACGGATCCATTCGGCACCTGCCCGGGTCTTGCCCGCGCCGCGCCCACCAAGAATGACCCAGCTCAGCCAGTTCCCGTCCGGCTCGACCTGGTGCAACGGATTCGCCCAGACATCCCAGATCCAGGGCATGCCCACGACCGCGTTCTTCGACAGATCGTCAAGGAACGCCCGCCGCCGCGCCTCAGGAAGCGAGGCGAGCGAGACGGCGCAGGATTTCCGCACGCGCATCTTCAAGGTCCAGTTCTTTCCCGCCGACGAGCTTGGTCAGTCCGATCTTCGATTCCAGATCGAGGATCTGCTGGATCCCTTTCTGAGCCTGCGCGATCTGATTGCGGATATCTCTCAGCTGAGTCTCGTCCAGCCGATCGACTTCGGTCTCGAAGTGGCGATCGACTTCGAATTGCAGCATCTTCGCTGTATCGGCCAAAAGCTTGCGCGCGTTCGCAATGGAGTTCTCAAGGTCCTCCTGCGAGTACGCGCCACCGGGCCGATCAACGAGTTCATTGATCGTCGTTCCCGTCATGTTTCCCCCGTAAACCACCGAACCACGGACACACTTCATCGGATCCGGCGCCTGAGGGACGGCGGATGGCGAAGTGGTCGACTTGCACAAAAAGGAATCCGGCGTGGGCGCGCTGAGCCTTGGAAGCTCTGCCCATGGTACCGCCGGTTTCAGGTAGGTTGAGATCAGAAGGCGGAGCGTCTTTCCCGCCCACTTCTCGTAGCTTGCCTAAGTGGATACATTACAGCGTTCGCGAAGTCAATAAGTTTTTCGAAAATAATGTATTAAAATCAATGGTTTGCGTTAACTCTCCGTTAACGATTGGCGCCCTGATGGTGCGAGATTGCACGGAAAACTACTCGTTTGCCTTGCGCTCGCGCTCGATCCGGCGCCACACGGCAACGTTTCGATTGTGCTCGTCCAGGGTCTCCGCGAACGCATGTCCGCCGGTGCCGTCTGCAACGAAATAGAGGTACGGCGTTTCGACCGGATTAGCGGCCGCCTCTAGCGATTCGCGCGACGGATTGGCGATCGGCGTCGGCGGAAGCCCCTGGATGACATAGGTGTTGTAAGGCGTAGGTGCGGCAAGCTCCGACCGCCTCAAACCGCGGCCCAGCGGCGCCTGACCCAATGTGATTCCGTAGATCACCGTCGGATCGGTCTGCAATTTCATGCCCTTGTTCAGACGGTTGATGAAGACCGAGGCGACCTTCTTATGCTCGCGCGGCGTCGTTTCCTTTTCGATGATCGACGCGAGAATGATGAGTTGTTCTTTTGTTTCCAACGGGTTGTCCGGCGACCGACTCTCCCAGACTTCATCAACGGTCTCGCGCATCTTGGCCTGCATGCGCTCGACTATGGCGGTTCGCGTGCCGCCGCGCTGGTAGGCCCAGGTGTCGGGAAACAGCGAGCCCTCAGGCGGTAACTCGGCCAGCTCGCCCTTCAACGGCTCGAGACCGTTGATACGATCAACCGCCATCGCCACCGTCATGCCCGGCGGGATCGTCAGAGTGTAATTCACGTTGCCGCCCCTCGCGAGCAGGTCGAGGACTTCCTGCATCGAAGCGCCGGTGTCGAATTCGTACTCGCCGAATTTCAGATTGTTGGCTTGCCCGCCGTAGCGCCCGGCCAGCCTGAACAGCATCAGATTCTCGACGACACCCGCCTCGGCCAGATCTTCGGCTACTGCGTCAAACCTTGCGCCGCGCTCCACGGAGTACCGGACAGGTTCCAACAATGGACCGGATGAAACCACCTGCTGGCGCGCAACGCCGATGACGCCGACCAGCACGATCCCGGCAACAATCAGGATCGTCATCATGTTCGCGGCGATGTTGCGCATCTTCATGGCGACGGCCCGATGATCCGTTACATTTCAGGAGGTTGACCGAAGATGATCGATGCGTTCGTCCCGCCGAATCCGAAACTATTCGACAGGGCGACGTTGATCTCATGCTCTTTCTTTTGCAGCGGCGCCAGGTCGAGCGACGTCTCCACGGACGGGTCCTCGAGATTCAGCGTCGGCGGCGCGACCTGATCCCGAACGGCCAGAATCGAGAAGATCGCCTCGATCGCGCCCGCAGCACCGAGAAGATGCCCCGTTGAAGACTTGGTCGAGCTCATCACGACGCCCGACCCGTTGTTCCCCAACAGCTTCTCGACGGCGCGCAATTCGATTTCATCTCCGACCGGCGTCGATGTTCCATGCGCATTCACATAATCAAGTGCTGACGGTTCGAGGCCGGCACTGGCCAGCGCAGCTTTCATCGAGCGATAGCCGCCATCGCCATCGGGCGACGGTGACGTGATGTGATAGGCATCGCCTGACAAGCCATAGCCGAGCCATTCGGCGTAGATCTTGGCGCCGCGTGCGCGCGCGTGCTCAAGCTCCTCCAGCACGATCACGCCGGCTCCCTCGCCCATGACGAACCCGTCTCGCCCGCTGTCATAGGGGCGCGACGCTTTCTCGGGCGTGTCGTTGTAGCTGGTCGATAGGGCCTTGCATGCCGCGAAGCCTGCGACGGACAGGGCGCACACCGGGTTCTCCGCGCCTCCGGCAAGCATCACATCGGCATCGCCGTAGGCGATTAGACGCGCCGCATCGCCGATTGCGTGTGCACCGGTCGAACACGCCGTGACGACCGCGTGGTTCGGACCCTTGAACCCGTATTTGATCGACACCTGTCCCGAACACAGATTGATCAGGGCACCCGGAATGAAGAAGGGAGAAATCCGCCGCGGTCCGCGCTCCTTCAGGATTATTGACGCCTCGGCAATGCTCTCGATGCCGCCGACGCCGGAACCGATCATCACGCCTGTGCGCACCCGGTCTTCCTCGTCCTCCGGCATCCAGTCCGCGTCCTCGACGGCCTGCGCTGCGGCGGTGATGGCGTAGGTGATGAAGGCATCGAGTTTGCGCCGGTCCTTCGCCGGAACCCAGGCATCCATGTCGTAGGTGCCGTCGGTGCCGTCGCCCAACGGGATCTCGCATGCAATCCGCGCGGGCAGATCGCTCGCATCGAACCGTGTGATCGGGCCGGCCCCGGACTCGCCTGCGAGGAGACGGGACCAGGACGCCTCAACGCCACATGCCAACGGAGACACAAGCCCCAGCCCTGTTACAACGACTCGGCGCATGTCTCCCCCTTCGTTTCTGGCTCCGCGCTCAATCGGCGCTTGTGGCTGCAATTCTTGCCGGGCATTGGCTGTCCATTAAAGCAAAAAGCGGCCCGACGGGTCTCCCCGGGGCCGCAGTGGACGCCATACGGCGGGCTCAGCTCTTGTCTGAGATGAACTTCACAGCGTCGCCGAAGGTCTGGATGGACTCGGCGGCATCGTCAGGGATCTCGATCCCGAATTCTTCCTCGAACGCCATGACCAGTTCGACCGTATCAAGGCTGTCGGCACCGAGATCATCAATGAACGACGCGCCCTCGATGACTTTTTCTTCTTCGACGCCCAGGTGCTCGACAACGATCTTCTTGACGCGTTCTGCAATGTCGCTCATGCCACTTCCTCTTCTTCTCCGGCCTTCGCGACCGATATGTTTCGATACGGCCTGACGGTTTCGGGAACGACGACGCGCACCACACCCCGCGAGGCTGCCCGCGCGTCGTCTAGCAACAAGTCCCGGAAAAGGCAATTCGAGAATCCTTGGCGAAAAGCCGTTGTTGAAGCACTTCGACAAGTTGTCAGAGCACGGCGGAAACTTGACATTCGAAGACCGCAGCCTCACTCACTCGTCAACGCTCCTGAGGGGACTGATCATGAATGACGATGCGTTCAACATGTCGATGCGAAAGTTCCTGAAACAGGTCGGCGTGACGTCCCAACAGAAGATCGAGGAAACGGTCCGCACGGAGAATCCGAAGGGTCCGCTCCGCGCCAAAGTCGTCCTTACGATCGAAGGGACAAGCCTTGAGCACATCGTGGAAGGCGACATCGAGACCGGTGAGCCCACATGACCGTCACGCGTGATGCTGTCATCACGGCACTGTCGCGTATCGTCGATCCCGCATCGGGCAAGGATCTCATCACGGCCGGAATGGCGAAGGCGGTAACCGTCGGAGACGAAGGCGGTGTGAATTTCGTGATCGAAGTCGATCCGGCCCTCGGCGAGCAGGCGGAACCCTTGCGCGCTGCTGCGCAGGCAGCGGTCGAAGCGATCCCGGGGGTCGTCCGGGTCAACGCGGTTCTCACGGCCCACTCGTCTGAGGCGACGCCCCCGCGGCGTCCGGCGCCAAAGGGTCCGCCCCCGGATCTCGGGGTTGGCGGGCGCAAGAAACCGGTCGAACCCGAAGACAAGAGAATTCCGGGCGTCTCCAACGTCATCGCGATTGCCTCGGGTAAGGGAGGCGTCGGCAAGTCGACGGTCTCTGCCAATCTCGCGGTCGCCCTTGCGGCTGCGGGCAAGCGCGTGGGGTTGCTCGACGCCGATGTGTACGGTCCGTCCCAGCCGCGCATGATGGGAATTTCCGGCCGTCCGTCCTCGCCGGACGGGACGACGATCCTGCCTCTGCGCAATCATGGTGTGACCACGATGTCGATCGGGTTCATGGTTCCCGAAGGCGAGGCGGTGATCTGGCGCGGACCAATGTTGATGGGCGCGTTGCAACAGCTTCTGAGCCAGGTTCAGTGGGGCAGGCTGGACGCTCTGCTGATCGACCTTCCGCCTGGGACCGGCGATGTCCAATTGACGTTGAGCCAGAAAGCCGAGGTCACCGGCGCAGTGATCGTTTCAACGCCACAGGATATCGCGCTGCTCGACGCCCGAAAGGCACTCGATATGTTCCACAAGACGAACACGCCGGTCCTCGGTTTTGTCGAGAACATGTCGACCCATATCTGTTCGAAGTGCGGACACGAGGAGCACATCTTCGGTCATGGTGGTGCGGAGGCCGAGGCCGATCGCATCGGCGTCCCCTTCCTTGGCGCAATTCCGCTGGATCTGTCGATCCGCCGCGCCGGTGATGACGGTGCTCCGATCGTTGCAGCGCAGCCGGACTCACCGCAGGCCGGAGCGTTTCGCGACATTGCCGAGGGATTGATCAGGATCGGCGCAACAGGCTGAGTTGCATCGCCGACCTCAACTAACCAGCTTCTCGCTTCCTTTCGGTTCTAAAAGATCGCAGTCCTCGCGGAGAACTTGTCCGAAGAGCTTCTTTTTGCATCCGAGCGAGGCATGAAGTGCCATCCGAGCGGATCCTCAAAAGCTCTCCGTCAGACCTGCTTAAATGGCTTGCTCATGCGGCTTGGTTTCTCGCTCTGGCCGCCGTGAAACCATATCCCATGCGGCAGCCAAACCCCTTTCTGAACACCCTAAACCGCCGGTGCTGTGGGAGCTTCCTTCAGGTGATTTCGCTTGATCCAGATGCGTGCGCCGCCTGCACCTGCTGTGGCGCGCAAGGTGTCGCCCTTCGGAAGCCGAAGCCATGACTGCCGCGTGAAGGTTTCGCCGTCGATGTCAAACCCACCATCGATGACCAGAAGTTCCGCGCCATCGGTTGCATCGATCTCGACTTCTGAACCGGGGTCCCACTTCTCCATGGCGACATCTTCGCGTTCATCATGGAAAAGCGGCAGAACCGCGACGCCGTGCCTTTCGGAGTCAGCGACGTATCGGGCCTTGTTGGTGTCGATCCGCACGTGGGTCCGATCGCTCATGTCGAACTGCCACAGTTTCACGAATATGGTGGTGCCGGGCTTTGAGCCGGGCGTATGCGACGACTCTGGCGGATTGCGGATGTAACTGCCGGCAGGGAAATCCCCATGCTCGTCGGAGAATACGCCGTCCAGGACGAAGAACTCTTCGCCACCGGTGTGAACGTGAGAAGAGAACGCGCTGTCCGGCGCATACCGAACGATCGTTGTTGCGCGGGCGACTTCGTCACCGATCCGGTCGAGCATTCGACGGTCGACACCCGGCATGGGGCTGGCCTTCCAGGGCATGTCGTCCGCATGCATGGAAACGCGTTTCGAGAAGTCTGCATTCAGTTCCATGGTGCCATGTCTCCTATCGCTTTGATTTTTGGGCGTTCTCAGTTCGCGTTTGCGACCGACGGGCGGTCAGCGACGCGCTCACGCCAGTTGTGCAGGTTGATAAGGTCGTCGGGGACAGCAAGTCCCGCGAAGTCGGCGAAGCCGAGCCCGGCGTATGCGGTGATATCGGCCATGCTGAAGGCGGCTCCGGCAATCCACGGACGATCTTCAAGCTCATCGTTCAGATACTGCATGCCGCTTAGCGCGCGTCCCTTGCGATGCTCTCCCCAGTCTTTGCACTGGTAAATCTCTATATCGGGGCCGAGTCCGGGTGTCGCGTGATGAAAATAGTCTCCGACCGCATCGAGCAAACCATTCTCGGCGCGCCGTTGCATCATGTGGATGACTGCGCGCTCCTTTGCCGTACTTCCGGTGAGCGTGCGTTCGCCGGTCAGGCCGTCCAGATACTCGGTGATCGCGGTACACTCTGCAATCACGGTACCGTCGCTCAATTCCAAGGCTGGAACAGTTCCAGTCGGGTTCTTCGCGAGAAAGCCCGGCGTGCGGTGCTCGCCGTTGGGGACGTCGACCGCGATGAAGTCGATGGCGTCGGTCAGCCCCTTTTCAGCGGCGGCAATTCTGATCCGGATCGGATTTGGAAAGCCGGGTGCTTCATAGATCTTCATGGGATGCCTTTCGATATCTACCTATCAGTAGGTAGAAAATTGATGCGATTGCGTAGACTAAAAGTCAAGCCTATCTATCGATAGATTTGTTTGACTCGGCCTGAGCTGGAGACCGGAGATGAGCGAAACGAAGACGTCTCTCATGGATGCCGCTGAAAAGCGTATGCGTACGGGGGGCTATCACGCCTTCAGTTTTCGCGATCTGGCAGACGATCTCGGGATCAAGAGTGCGAGCGTGCACTATCACTTTCGCCAGAAAGAGGATCTCGGCGTGGCGGTCGTTGAACGCTACAGTGACGATTTTTTCGACACGGTCGAGGCATTGATCGACTCAGGGCACGCACCGATGCGCGCCTATGCCGAAGCGTACCGGAAATCGTTCAAGGAAGCCGAGACGGGATGCCTGTGCGGCATGTTGGGAGCGGAGACTCGCGGGTTGCCGGACCGGGTTGCCGAGGCAGTTGCCGCATTCATGGACAGGAACATCGATTGGGTGGTCGACGTGCTGCCGGATGGCTTGTCCGCAGAAGCCCGGCGGCAGGCAGCAGTTCAGGTTGTTGCGAGTCTGCAAGGCGCCCTGATGCTTGCCGTCAGCCTGCAGGATGCCTGGATGCTTGATGCGATCGTCGAGGGCCTCAGCGTCGATTGACTGCCATCAAGGCGCAATGCCCGCGTCGAAGCGATGAACGCCCCGCGCGTAGTTTCGACCGTTCTGAATATAGAACTCGGCGTTTGCGATATTCGCAGCCCGGTTATCACGCGTCGCAACGACTTTGCCGGGTACTCCGGCGACAATCGCGTTCTCCGGAACGATCATTCCTTCCCGAACGATCGAATGGCCCGCGACGATCACGTTGTCGCCGAGAACGGCCCCATCCATCACGGTGGCATTGATCCCGATCAGGACATTGTCTCCCAGCGTGGCGCCGTGGATCGTCGCGTGGTGCGTGATCGAACACATCTCTCCAATGATTGTCGAGTGCTCATAGCCGACATGGACCATCACATGATCCTGGATGTTCGAACCCCGCCCGATACGCACTTGGTGGAGCTCGGATCGAATGACGGCAAATGGCCAGACGGAACAATCGGCTCCGATATCGACATGCCCGAATATGTGAGCCGTCTCATGAACGAATGCTGCCGGGTCAATCACTACCCCCGGACCAAATCGCTGACTATTCATCCTGCCCGTCGCGGTCTTTCATCGGTCTTTCGGTCTTCTTAATTCAGTTCACCGGCGGCGTTGTTATCCGCAATGACGGGAAACTTGAAGCCGCAGCTAAACGGCTGTTTTCTCACGCAATGCCAGCGGCCGGTAGGCGCGGTCTGGGGCTCGAACGGGTGGAACGAGTTGCCGGCCGTTAACGTCAGGTGCTCGCACATGATGCCGGGGGTGCCTCTCCAACGGTCTTTAAGCAGCAAGTCGCCTTGCGCGCCGCTCGCATCGTGGCGCTTCAGCGCCGACCGAAAGGTATCTCCTGATCGAATGAATTGTGCTGCCTAGTGCCGGAAGCAGATGAAGGTCCATCCAACGGTAAAGTGATGCGCGCTCCGGTTTAGCTTAGGCGTTTCGCTTGTTGCAGCGCGTGTTCGGACCTAGTTTGCTGCGCAAGAACAGCAAAACAGAACTGGATCCTCCATGACATCGTTTATGAAGCCTGCCCTTGCGGCGGCGATGATTGCCATAGCGCTTCCGGCATCGGCACAGGACGTCGCTCCGCTCGAAACGCCGCAACAGCGTGCGAGCTATGGGATTGGCTACAACATGGGGCAGTCCATCGCACAGCAGGGCCTGACGCTGGATGAGGTCGACACTGCCGCGCTCGCGCAGGCGATACAGGACTTTCTGGCAGGCGAAGAGCCGCGCGTGCCCGAGGACCAGCTGATCGAGGCCTTCGCAACGATCCAGGCCAGCATTCAGGAACGCCAGAACGCAGCGGCGGCCGAGACCCTCGCGGCAGGGCAGGCGTTTCTCGAGGGGAACAAAAGTGCCGAGGGCATCGTCACGACCGAGAGCGGCCTTCAGTATCGGGTCGATGCCGGTGGCGACGGGGCGAACCCGACGGCTGCCGATACCGTTTCGGTGCACTATGAGGGCCGGTTGTTGGACGGCACCGTCTTCGATAGCTCCTATGCGCGTGGGGAGCCTGCAAGCTTCGGTGTCACGCAAGTGATTCCCGGTTGGACAGAATCACTCTTGCTGATGAAGCCAGGCGCTAAGTTCGAGGTGTGGATTCCGTCGGAACTGGCCTACGGATCGCGCGGTGCGGGCGGCGACATCGGTCCAAATGAAACGCTGAACTTTACAATCGAGTTACTTGAAATAGCCGAGAAATAAAGGCTTAGCGCTCAGAGCCTTTCGCTAATGCAGCACTGTTTTCGCATCTGCAGCATGCGCTAAATCTTGTGGATCTTTTACTCTTTAGGTTTGACTCCGGGACCTATTGGCCTCACGGTCTGTGGGTTCAACCTTAGGGAGAGAAGATATGCAAAGCCTTGCTAAGCTCTTCACGGTCAAGACTTTCGGAACTGGACTGACGGTTGTTGTAATCATGTTCCTGGGCGGGATCGTGGTCGCCTCGTCCTGAGCCGGGCGAGGAAATTAGCCAAACCAAGTCGATCGTCTTTTGAGCGCGCCAGCCTTCGCGCCGCACGTCATCGTGTGAGAGCGTCGGAGGCCAGCTTGTGCCAAAAGATAAGCAGGCGAGGGACGCGCTTTGTGTGCCACGCAATACTGGTCGCTCACCTCGCTTTGGACAAGCGGGATCGAGACGGGTCATTGCGCAGATGATCGGTTGCGGCCGGACGTGGGATCAAAAAATCCG
Source organism: Pseudomonadota bacterium (assembly GCA_039184865.1). Lineage (GTDB taxonomy): Bacteria > Pseudomonadota > Alphaproteobacteria > Rhodobacterales > Rhodobacteraceae > Thermohalobaculum. The sequence goes on from JBCDAV010000004.1 coordinate 211,525, forward strand.
ACGAGACCTGATGATGCCGTTGTTCCAGTAGTCCGGCAACACTGCACGCCTCGTCAATCGCTTCTTGTCTAGCGGTTAGCAGGACGAAGCGCTGTCCGGATGTTCGTCTGGACGCCACGACGGGTCCTGATGAGTCGACGGCGTTAATCGTAGGCCTTTCCTCTTCACGCGTCGTACCCGCGGAACGACGTCACCAGATAGTCTGCGAAGGCCCGGGCGGACCGTTTCGCGGTCTGCCTGTTTGGCAGAACTGCCGCGACCTCGATCGTTCCCAGGTCCCAATCTGGCAACAGTTCGATCAGAGCGCCGCTCTCGAGCTCAGATTTGCACCCCCAATAACCGGTGGAGATGATCCCCATCCCTGCAACCGCTGCAACGGTGGTGCCCTCGTTCACTGTGACCATTAGCTGGCCGTCAACCCGGACGGACAGCGTCTTGCCGTCCTTCTTAAACACCCAACCAGTGGATCTAACGCTCGACGGCCCAAGAATGATCTGGTGTTTCGAAAGATCAGTGGGCAACTGCGGAGTGCCCGCACGTTCGAGGTACGATGGTGCCGCCGCGATGACCCGCCGAGGTTCGCCTAACTTTCGCGCCACCATAGTTGAGTCCTTCAGCTCTCCGTAGCGGATCGCGACATCGATGGACTCGCTTATGAGTTCGTGGTGGGTGTCGGCCAGTACCAAGTCTATTTTCAGGTTCGGATGCTCTGCTGCGAAACCAGGCAAGCGAGGAATTATCTCTCGCGTGGCGAAACTGGTCGCTACGCCAACCCTGAGCCGCCCCGTCAATTCGCCGGTGCCGCGTGCGATGTGCTCAGCTTCGTCCAGCGCGCCAAGGATTGGCTCGACCCGCGCGAGATAGTCTTCCCCCGCTTCGGTCAGCCGCACGGCGTGGGTGCTTCGGACAAAGAGCCCGACCTGCAGCTCTTGCTCCAGGTTCGAGATGATACGGGAAACCGAAGGCTGAGAAAGGCCGGTTTCTTTGCCGGCTGCTGTGAAGCTTCCGGTCCTGGCGACACGGCAAAAGAGTTGCAGGGACGAGATACGTTCAACCATCTGGAATTCGAATAACTGTAAGCGCTTCTGTGAAGCTACAGGCCAGTTGCCGAATAAGCAAATTTCCGCTCAAGAGACGCCGCACGCGGTTTGGTGCAGGCAAATGCTGTGGAGTGAAGAAGAAGATGCCCCGGACCATCGATTACATCGATGCGGAGATCTCCCACGCAGATCGCCCCGTCGTTCTAGAGTTTCACGACTGGTATTTCACGCCCTGCATCACCCAAGCGCGCCGGCTAGTGCGCGCCTCCGTTCATTCGCCCCTCCCGGCGCAAGTCATTGGCGTGAACGTCGAAGAGGCTCCTCGGATTGCCGATCGCTATGCGGTCTCAACGGTCCCGTCGATCGTGCCGTTGCGCGATAGCAAGATCGTGGCGCGTTTCACTGGATTGGCCGACGCTGGAAACATGATCTCTGCGCTTGAAGCGGATCAAATCGCTCTGGCGTAGTCTTCAACGGCAGAGGCTCAACACCAACGCAATACGTCCATGCCTCGGACGAGTACAAGTCCGCACCGCGCGGGTTCGTTGCGCTTCTGAACGTTTGCAGAAACCGATCTGCAGCCCGAAAGACACCTTGAGGCAAGGGCTCTCAGCGCCCCCAAACCGTCATTCAATTTCCAAATAACAGTTAAGCAGAATGGCTGTCTACCGATGTTGCGGGGAATGACCGACATTCGCTCCATCGACGCCAGAGCAAAGACATCTGGCACCAACTGAAAGGAATGACGCCATGTCTCTTCAAGACCAACTCGACGCTTTCAAAGCCGTCTTCAAAACCCAGGCACCTGAAGCTGCGTTCGAAGCTTTCGCCCGTTCGACCCAGGAGCTGATCGACAGCGGCCAGGCTGACCGCGCGGTCAAGGCTGGCGACACCGCCCCCGATTTTGTCCTGACCGACCAAGATGGCGTCACCGTTGCGCTGAAGGATCTGCTGGCCAACGGCCCGGTTGTCGTCTCCTTCTATCGCGGTGTCTGGTGCCCCTACTGCAATATCGAGCTGAAAGCTCTGGAAGAAGAAGTCAGCGAAATCCGCGCTCGCGGTGCACAGCTCATCGCCGTTTCCATGCAGGGCGCTTCTGACAGCCGCAAGTCGCAGCGCGACAACGGCCTCAGCTTTCCGATCATGACGGACAAGGCTGGCGAGGTCGCCAACCAGTTCGGCATCCGCTGGAGCCTGCAGGACTATGTGATCCCGATCCATGAGGGGTTCGGCGTCAACCTGCCCCGTATCCATGGCGATGGTCAGTGGAACCTGCCGATGCCGGCCCGTTACGTCATCGATACCGATGGCACTGTCGCCTATGCGGAAGTGAACCCCGACTACACCCGTCGTCCCGACCCGAGCGACCTCTTCCCGATCCTCGACAAGCTGGCGTCCGTCCCGGCCTAAGGCCACGCAGCGCCGATATGTCCCCGAGGCTTGTCCCTCCTTGGGCCTCGGGGGCCCCTCCCTCTCTCTCAACGCTTCCCGCCGCTGGCGGACACAAAAATCGAAAAGGAATAGATCAATGAAGGGCAAGCTTATCCTCCCGTACATCATGCTGAACATGCTCTCCGGCGTCGGCTCGGGCATAATGTTCTGGGTCTCGAACTACGATCCGATCTGGATCGGTACCTTCTTCGCTACCATCACCATGCCGTTCTTCCTGATGGTGCTCAGCCAGGCCTTTAAAATCACCCGTACGTCCAAGCGGCTGCCGTTGATCCAGCTGATCAACCTGACAGCCGTGGCCTGGGTGGCTTATCAACTCTACGGGCGTGGCGGCCCGTCGACGACGGCGGAGACCGTGGCTCTGGGCCTCGCGATCATCGGCGCAGTGACCATGCAGTGGTACATCCATATCTTCTCGAACTATGGCCGCAAGAAGAGCGCCGCCATCGTCAAAGGTCAGCGCCTGCCTGAACTGCCCCTGCATCGCCTGGACGGGACTGCAATCAACTCGACCGAGTTCGCCGGTGAGAAGACGCTCTTGGTCTTCTTCCGCGCCAACTGGTGCCCGTTCTGTATGAACCAGCTCAAAGAGGTTGCCTCGAAGGCTGCTCGCCTCGCAGAGGACGGTGTGAAGGTGAAGTTCATCTCGAACCAGGGCATCAAACACTCGAAGAAACTGGCCAAGCAGATGAACCTGCCGGCTCACTTCGAAATCCTGCAGGACGATGAACTGAAAGCCGCCAAGGCGCTTGGCATCGAGGATATCGGTGGCGCGCCGTCCGGTATGCCCGGCTACCCGAAGGACACCGTGATGGCGACCGTCATCGCGCTGGACGAAGAGGGCCGCGTGATGTTCGGCGATGAGACGGACAACTACCGCATGCGTCCTCATCCGGACACGTTCCTGCACGTCTTCAAAGGCTCGGCACAGCCCACCCTCGCTATCGCCGCCTAAACCGAAGGCGCGCCTAACAGAAGAAGAGCGCTGCGGTGAATACCCCGCGGCGCTTTGCCAATTCCCCCAACCGTTTGAAATTCGAGCAGGAAGGGTGACCCGATGCCCTTCGCAGACCATGAGTTCCGTCATCTTCCTGACCTGCGCGAACTGATGACCGCACCCGACCGATCGGCCAAGCACTTCAGCCACGCGAGATTGAGCTAGGTCGATGAGAAGGCCGAGGCCGGGGGATGGCCGGCAGGCTAGCGCCTCAGAAATGAGGTTCGCGAGGCGAACAGACGATCCACCTTTGCCGGCAGACCAGACCAAGACCTTTGGGTCTTCGCCTGGGCGCGCTGATATGTGATCCGGTATTGATTATGCGCGAATGCCCTGGGTGCCTTGATCGGCTGGCATCGAAGCTTTTGCATGCGCAGCGAGGGTGCCCGGGCCAATCCGGAAACACGAGGCTCGGGGGCCGCTCTCGATCAGGGTGCCTTCAGTCTGGGCGTCGTCGTTCGAATTCCTGCGAAGCTGTTTAATCAGGAAACCGAATACATGTGACGGCGGGAGATGTTCTCAGGGATCTACGAGGCTGTCGTCTGGGCATTGATTCCGGGTGAAGCTATCCGTCAGAAAAGTGGATGCTAGACACCCTTTCCGGAGAGCCACTCGGTGATCAGTTCTTTATGTCGCGCACCGTCGTAGCTCGGGAAATGGCCGCCATGGACCACACGAACGGGCAGCTCAAGAAGCCGCTCCATGGACCGGATATAGTCCGCCATCTCGGCTTCGGTTTCGCCTTCGATCAGAGGGCCATCGTAGACAATGTCCCCGGAGAACAGGATACCGGTCGCTTCCTCCCAGAGCGCTATGCCGCCCGGAGAGTGCCCCGGCGTGTGCACCACTTCGAACCGCCGGTCGCCGAGGTCCACGATGTCTCCGTCGTCCAGGATGCGCGTGGCGGGTGCAGCCTTCACGGCGTAAGTGGCTGACTGGTAAGGAACGGCCGGCAGAGCATCGAAGATCGCGTCGGTGACGTATTTGTCCGCGAATGTGTTCTCGCGTGTCGGCTGGGCGAGGAGCTCGGCCTCGGCCCGATGAACGCATCGGTCAGAGAACTCATGATGCGTGCCGATGTGGTCGAAATGGGTGTGGCTTGCGACGGCGGTCAAGGGCTTTTCCGTGACCAGCGGAACATGCTCGCGCAGGGACACCACGCCCATGCCGCTGTCCACCAGCATGTCGCGGTCGCGGCCACGCACATGCCAGATGTTGCAGCGATAGAATTCCTGAATGAACGGCTCGTCAATGTGAGTCACGTCGTCGTCGACGCGGCGGATGCGGTACCAGTCCTTGGCGGGGATGCGGTTCATTGAGGGTCCCTTGGCAAGACGAACATGGCGTCAGTGTCGGGTGTCAGGGGCACCGCGTCACCTGGCTTGATCTCCGCCCCGACCGGCAAGTGTGCGATCAAATCCGGCAATCCCTCGACGCTCAGGTGCACGCGCGTGTGAGTTCCGAAGAATGCGCCATCCTGGACGGTGGCCTGACCGATCGCCGGGCGTTGGCGAAGCAGGTGCTCAGGCCTGACGCACAGCATTGCCTTTTGCCCAACCGCCAGGTGATGCGCGACCGTGATATGGCCGAGCGGCGTCGCGACCCCACCGTCCTCCGCCGTCCCAGGGATGGTGTTGATCTCTCCCATGAAAGCCGCCGAGAAGGCTGTCTGCGGCCGCAGGTAAACACGTTCCGGCGAACCCTGGTCCTCGATCCTGCCAGCGTTCATCAGCACCACGCGGTCTGCGATGGCCATCGCCTCCTCCTGATCGTGCGTCACATGGATGAAGGTCGTGCCAACCTCGCGCTGTATGGTCTTGAGTTCGTCCTGCATCGCCCGGCGCAACTTCAGATCCAGCGCGCCGAGCGGTTCGTCCAAGAGCAGCACCTCGGGTCTGACCGCCAAAGCCCGTGCCAGAGCCACGCGCTGGCGTTGCCCGCCGGAGAGCTCATGCGGGCGGCGGCGCGCCATGCCGGGCAATCCGACAAGCTCCAGCATCTCGGCGGCGCGGGCCAAGCGCGCACGCCTGCGTTCGCCGCGCATGCGCAGTCCGAAGGCCACGTTCTGCGCAATCGTCATGTGCGGGAATAGCGCATAATCCTGAAACACGGTCGTGGTCGGGCGTTGAGCCGCGGGAAGCTGTGTCACATCGTTCCCGCCAATCCGAACAGTCCCAGCGGACGCATCCAGGAAGCCGCCGATGATGTTCAAAAGCGTCGTCTTCCCGCAGCCCGACGGGCCCAGCAGCACTGCAAACTCTCCGGCCTCCAGTTCCAGCGACACGGCGTCCAGAACGGTCACGCGCCCGAACCGCCGGGTGATGGCCTCGATCTCGACAGGTGCCGTCATCGCGCCCGCCGTGCGGCAAACGCGATCTCGAAGACCAGCACGAGCGCGACCGAGATCAGGAAAACAACCGATCCGACGGCGTTGGTGGTGGGGTTCAGTCCCGAGCGCAGCAAGCTCCAGATCTCGACGGGCAGGGTCACGTCGAACCGCGACAGCAGGAAGGCGATAATGAATTCGTCCCACGAGAACGTCACCGACAGCGCGAAGGCCGCTAGGATCGAGGGCATCACCATCGGTGCGCTGACCAGCCAGAGAACGCGCCATTCGGGTGCACCGAGGTCTCGCGCCGCCCTTTCGATCGTGGCCTGATGTGCCCCCATCGATGCAAAGACGATCGCAAAGCAGAGCGGCGTGTTGATAACGGCATGGCCAATGCCGACCGTCCACAGGCTGCGAGAGACTCCGGTCAGGTTGAAGCTGATCAGAAGACCCAAACCGATGATCAGGTAGCTCACGGTGAGGGGCGCCATCAGAAAGCCGCGTACCGCCGCGCCGCCGGGCAGGCGCGCCCTTGCCAGACCGTAAGCGGCCAGGAACCCCAGAAGGCACGCCACGGCGGATGAGACGCAGGCGACGAACAGCGAATGCACAAGCGCCTCGACCAAGTCCGCGTCGGTGAAGACGCGCTCGTACCAACGGGTGGAGAACCCCTTGAACGGCGGTATCGGGAACCGCCCGTCCTGAAAGGAAAACAGCACGAGAACGACGACCGGCAGAAAGATGAATCCGTAGAGTGCCAAGGCGTAGAGTGCCGAAACTGTCCGCATTACATGCGCTCCAGCCGCAGCCAACGCGCGGAGGCGATGTAGGCGAGAGTGATCACGGCCATCAGGATCAGCGACAGGGCCGCCGCCATCGGCAGATCGGCGCGACGCCCCAGTTGCAGCATGATCACCTGCGGCAGCACCAGTTCGTTCCCGCCGCCGAGTATCTGCGGCGTGATGTAATCGCCGATGCAGAGCACGAAGGTCAGGAACGCACCAACCGCAATCCCGGGCAGGGTGAGCGGGAGGATAATGAACCAGAAGCGCGCGACCGGTCCCGCCCCGAGGTCCGCAGCAGCGCGCGAATAGTTGCGCGGCAGTTGGCGCAGGTTGGCGTAGATCGTCAGTGTAAGCAGCATGACGAAGAAGTGGATGAACCCGATCACGGTGGCGGTGCGGGTCGCCGACAGAACCAGCGGTTCCGCGATCAGTCCAATCTCCATCAGAGCCGTGTTCACGACGCCCTTGGACGCCAGCACCGTGGTCCACGCATAGGACCGCACCACATAAGACGTCCAGAACGGCAATACCGCCAGCACGAGCGCAGCACGCTGCCAGCGTTCGGGGACGCGTTCGGCAATGATCCAGGCCAGCGGATAAGCCAGCAAGACCGAGATCACCGTCACTGTTGCAGTGATCTCCAGGGAGTTCACCAGCGCCTGCACGAGATGCGGCTTCTCGAAGAAGGCCGCATAGTTTGCCAGATCCCAGGTGCGGACGATTCCATCATCGGTGCGGCGCCAGAGGCTCATCGCCCCCATGACGCCCAGGGGGAGGGCGAAAAACGCGCCAGTCCAGACCAGCGCGGGCAGCACGAAGCCCCAGGCGCGTTGCCGCGCCCGGGCCTCCAGCGGAAGCGTCATTGCTGCTGCATCTCTGTCCAGATGTCCTGCATCTTGGCGTCAAGCGCGCTGTCAGGCGCCGGGTATAGCTGCGACCGGGCAAGGTAATCGGCCTGATCATCCCAGCGAAGTGCCGCACGTTGCGCGTCTGTCAGTTTGTCCCTTGCGGCGGAGTTCGCGGGCATCGCCCAGTAGCAGGCCGAGGTTGCAAGCGCGGCCTGACCTTCGGGCGAAAGGATGTGCTTGACGAACTCGACGGCGAGGTCCTTGCGCTCGGAGTCCGCAAAGACGCCGATTGACTGCGACCAGCGCACGCCGCCTTGCTCAGGGATCACCCAATCGAGTTCGGGGATGTCGGCAGTCAGGCCCGCCGTGACCCACTCGCCGCCGCCGACCAGAATGTCGACTTCGCCCGTCGCGATCGCGTTCTGGGAGGAAACGACCTCACCGACCTGCTTGGCCGACGCTTTCATCTCGAACAGCTTTTCGCTGATCGCCGGCAGGTCGTCGGCCGACAGCGCCGCCGTTTCCTTACCGAGACCCAGCGCGACCATGCCGATCACCGGCAGGTAATAGTCGTAGATCGCGACCCGGCCCTTGTACTTGTCGGACCAGATGATCGACATGTCCGTCATGTCGGCGGGATCGACCTTCGTCTTGTTGTACGAGATCGTGTTGTAACCGAACTTTTCGGAGATCGCGTAGGTCTTGCCATCGATCACGTGGTTCTCGGCCATGACGAGTTCGGGAAACAGTGTGTCATAGGGCAGATCATCGACCGGCAGCGGCGCGAGGATGCCCGCTCCAACCGCACGGGGCACATCGACGCCGTCGATGACCAGGACATCCCAGTCACCGGGCTGGCTTTGCTCGATGATGGAAAGCGCCGCGCCGGTGCCCTCGTATTCCTTGAGGTTCACCTTGACGCCGTGTTTCTCCTCGAAAGGTTGGATCAGACCCGGGTCTGTGTGATCGCACCACACCAGTGCGTTCAACTCTTTGGCGTGAGCTTGCCCTGCGAGGGCAACCAGCGCCATGGCGAGGATTGATGTTCTCAGCATTGGATACGCTCTCCTGTCGTCCATAAGGCCCATCGGAACAGTAACGACAAAAGGGTGTCGCTCGTCACGCCCAATTTTGCGCCGCACCATGAACTCATACATTCGCACGGCCAGCATGACCCGGACTTTCTGGCCACGGCCTTTGTGAAGACCGTGGGATTTCGAGGTGCAGATCCGGGAGGGGAGCGGGCCGCTCATCCACGAAGCTGGATCAGACATTTGCAAGGACGATTTGGCCTGCCGTGTCATGCGACGAGGATGCCGCATTCGCCGCCTACGGGGCGTTCGCTTGCGGAGAGTGCGTCGCGTCAATGCGACGAACGATTGGTTGAACGCTCCCACTTCGGCATTGGGCGCTCGCCGATCTGGGAGCCTTGTTGCAGAACATCCACCGCTCGTTCGATAAGCCATTGTGCGGCCGGGCCGGGGGCCGCGCTTTTGCGATGACATGCGTAGAGCGGGACGCGCATTGCTTCCTGCGGGCGTGCCGAGATGTCCAGTTCGACGAGGTCGCCACGAGACAGCGCGTCTTTCACCAGATGCCGTGGGACCGTGCCCCATCCGAGCCCGCGCATCAGCATGTCACGGCGCACAACAAGATCCGCGATCTCCCAGACATCCTGCACAAGGCGGTTCGGATAGCGCGGGAGCGCCCGCGACGTCGGGACAAGCTGTCTGTGATCGTCCATGTCGCCCTCGGACAGAGGACCGTCCAACAACGCTAGGGGATGGCTCGGATGGGCGACTGCCACGATCTCCACAGCGCCGACGGCGATCACCTCAAGGCCCTCGTAGAGGTTCGAGGCGAGGCTGGGACGCCCAACCAATCCGAGGTCGGCCTGACCGTCCATCACCAACTGGGGAGCGCCACCGACCTCTTCGACGAACAGTCTCAGTCCAACGGAGGGAAACTCGGTGCGAAACGCATCAAGCAGGTCGATCAATGCGGGCCTGGGAACGACTACGCTGACGGCCAGCAGCAGCTCTGCTTCCAAACCGGCCGAAATCGCGCGCGCCCGGGCCTTCAAGTGGTCGACCCGCGCCAGTATGGTCCGTGCCTCCGCGAGCACCGCCCGGCCGGCGGATGTGATCTTCGGCGTTCGCGTGGTGCGGTCGAACAGCGCCACACCCATGTCCAATTCCAGCCCGGCGATGGCGTGGCTGACGGCGGACTGAGCGCGATCAACCTGGCGGGCAGCAGCCGTAAAACTGCCTGCATCGTCGATCGCGACCAGCATCCGTAATTGATCCAGTGTGACGCGTTCGAGCATGGCGCCCCAATCCATCAGAAATTCAGATAGAAAATAATAGAATTTTCGCAGTTCAAGCAATCTTTCAGATGAATAACCTCATTCCATCGGCGGATCGAAGATCACGTCGAGGCTTCAAACGCCCTGACCGCGTCCAATAGCAACTCTGGAGGAACCCCATGACAGAGATTTCTCGCCGAATGGCTCTAACCGGTATCGCGACCGCAGGCGCCGCCATCGCCGCGACCGGCTCCGCCGGTGCCGCGACATCTGCAAAGCCCCTGTCGGGAAAGGTCGCCATCGTCACCGGCGCTCGGCGCAATCAGGGCCGGGCGTACGCTGTCCAGCTCGCCAAAATGGGTGCCGATATCGTCCTGCACCACCATCGTGCTGACGGCGCTGCGGACACTTCCGAAACGGCGAGGCTGGTGTCAGAGGCCGGCGGCCGCAGCGTGATCGGCATGGGTGATCTCGGTGATCCGGCGACCGCCGCGACACTGTTCGATCTGGCGCAATCGGAGTTCGGCGGTGCCGACATCCTGATCCACACCGCTGGCGCCATCATCAAGAAACCGGTTGCCGAGTTCACGGATGCCGACTTCGAACGGCTTCTGAACGACAACACACGGACGACTTTCTACGCCATGCGCGAGGGAGCCCGACGCCTGCGCGATGGCGGCCGCATCGTCGCGGTTGGCACGTCTTTAACGGCGGGAACTGCTCCGGGATATGCCGTCTATGCAGGCACGAAGGCACCTGTCGAAGAGTTCACGCGCATGATGGCCCGGGAACTGGGTTCGCGCGGGATCACCGTGAACAACGTCGCCCCAGGTCCTTTGGACAACAGCTTTTTCCACGCCGCCGAAAACCCCAAGACCGCAGCTTACGCCGCCTCTCTGGCACCCTCTGGCCGGCTTGGAACCGAGGCCGACATCGTACCCGTTGTTGCCAACCTGGCGACAGAGCAGGGGGCCTGGACGAACGGACAGACGCTGTTCATCAATGGCGGATATGTGACCCGCTAGAGCGATCTCAGACCGCTCTGATGGCGTCTAAGAGCTGGTCAAGTAGCATGTTCATTCGCCAGCGTTGGCGGTATCGTCGGCGCTGGCCGTGATTGTCTCCAACGTATCTCCCGTTCGCGCGACGGCTATCCGACCGACATCTTCGATCCTGAAGAGCGCTTGCTAGGTCACTGTCCTTTCCTTCTCAAACCGAGCGACGAAATTGTCGACGAGAGGGGAATTTGTGATAGCGAGAAGGCGACACAAAAAGGGACATTCGCCGGCTTTGTGGAACCAGCTTCGAATTGCTGGAATAGGAGCGTAGTCGCAGTTTGCAGGCGAACGTTCTTCGAGTTTGAACTTGTAACCAAACGAACGGACGAGAGTTCATCTCGCCGTTGCTTGTGCCCCGTTTCCGACCAGCCACATCGGCTGTTCGATCGTGATGAAGCTCTGTATCTCGGGAGATCCCGGTCCCACGGTCAGGGCGTCCTTCACGCCCGGAAGGGCGCAGACGTCGAACATCTCCTGGATGGCACCGTCAAAGCGGATCCATTGCGCGACCGAGCCGTCTTGAAGCGAGATCACTTGGATGCCGCACCAGGGATCGGCGTCCTTTGCCTCGAGCGCGTCCGCAAGTGCGAGCCCGTCGAACCGTTTGTAACGCGGCTTTGACAACGTGACGATCGCGTAGGAACCCGCGAAGGCCAGTCCCCGGACAAAGCCAGGACAGAATGCGAAAGGGACAAAGGCCTTACGTTCCTGATCGATCCAGCCGAATTCGCCTGTCCCCGAATTGACGACCCATAGCTTGCCGTCGTGCCAGCGCGGGGAATGCGGCATCGACAGGCCTTCCACCAGGATCTCATCCGTCTCGATGTCGATCACAATCCCACCGTCATGGCGCCGGTCACGCCAGCCATCGACGACATCGGAGCGGCACACGGCCGTGACATAACGCGGTTTGCCGTCGCGCATGGCCAGCCCATTGAGATGGCACCGATCCTCCGGCGCCAAACGTGAAATGAAACTAGGCTTCCAGATCGGCTTGAAGCTGTGCGTCAGGCTAAACTCACAGAGACAGGAGTACTTGGTGTTGACGAATACGACACGGCCATCGCTGCGGATGCCGATCTCGTGCAGATCGACAGCGCCCGTGGTCTGAAAGTTGCGCGGTACATAGACCCGGTCATGCTTTTCGTTGGCGATCTGATCGGGGCCGAGCACGTTCTCGAGCCGCACGATCTGTGAAAGAGAGGCGAGATAGATCCTGTTCGCGTCTCCCTTGACGCCCATCGCCTGCGGGAAAACGGCCTGATGCATCGACAGACGACCATCGCGGCCATGGCCAAAAATGTACAGAAACCCCGATTGGTAGGACGTGCAAGCAATCGCGATGTTCATGCTGCGCAGGAATCCATGCAGCCCACCGGAGAAGCTGATATCCGTTTTTTGCGCGGCGGTCGAAGGCGCGTTCTTCGCCACCTCGGCAACCGCAGGATCCGCGGAGACATCGCCATATGGCGAGTCCCGGCCCCCTGCGTCTTTGATTACCCGTTCGTCCTCCATACCCTCGGTCTTTAACAGCGTTTCCACGCTTGGCAACCTGTGGTCATGTGGCGGCCTTGGTCGTGCGGGAGCTCAAAAGGGCTTCGTTGGTCTCGTGCTGAAAATCCGCGTCCTGTTGCAACTGATCCTGTCGGACGGCACCAGAGAAGACCATCACGCCCTAAGGAGAACAGAGCTATAAATCACGGAAAAGAATAGAAATTTTTGATTTCTCGTGGTGTCCTAGAACTTCGTTTTCGCGCGCCTCTCCAGTCAGCTGTTTTTTGCCGGAAGACGTCGCATTTGCTCGGGCGTCGAGACGGCGAAGCAGCGGCCTGAGCATCCAATACCTCCCACAATTGCTGACATTTGCTGAGAATTTTAGGCAATTGCTGAGAATTCGCTGACAAACTGCTCAAGATCCACCCCCTCAAGACATGCGATCAAAGGATGGCACGAGCTGCGGGTTCCACGGCCCTGCGTGGCGCCAGAAGCCCGGCAGGGCGGCATCTGCCGGCTAGGAATCTGGGGGTTTGAAATGTCCGAGCATGAAATCGTTGCCCGTCTGAACCAGTCCCTCCGGAGGAACAAGGCGAAGCGCGGGTCCGTCGGAAGATTTCTTGCCGCTGTTTCCTTTACCGCAATCGCGGCGGCCATGCCGGGTGTCTACGGCTCGTACGGCGGACGCGCACGCGCTCAAGCGATCCCCTCCGGCTGCGTTTCCAACGGTGTCGACACGGGAACAGCGGCTGCGGAAGATACAGTTACCTGCATTTCGACCAGCACGATTGATGGCATCGAGACGACGGTGGACGACGTCACCGTGATCATCGGCGATGCGACCACGCCCACAGCGGTCGAGAACACCGCAGGCGCTGGAGTCACCATGTCTGGGGCAGGATCCCAGACGCTGCGGATCTACAATTCCGGATCCTCCGTCACTGGCAGCGGCCGCGGCGTCGACATCTACGTCGAATACGGTACCGATCTGACGCTGACGAGCGAAGGCGCCATCACCGGCACCGCCGGGATTGGCGTCGATGCCTACAATTACGGCTACGGCAACACCTACATCTCTGTCGTGGACGTCAATGCGGTAAATGATACCGGGTTGTACATCACTGGGGGGTATAACACCCAAGATCTCACCATCGTTCAGACCGGCCTCGTGCAATCGCGCAACGACGGCGTCGACGTCACTTTCAATGGCCTGGGCGCCGTTGACGTCACCGTGGCCAATGTGGATTCCGCTACATATGGCGTAAGCAGCTCGGCCGTATCGGTCGGCACAGGCACCTACGGGTCCGGCGTCACCATCGATTCCACCGCCGGCACGCTGCAGGCCGTCATAGACGGGGTCGAGGTCAACAACCAGATGAGCGGCGCGCTCTCGGTCTCCTCGGCGGATATCACCGTGCAGGAGGGCTCCGGGATCCGGGTCTATGACGACCAGGCCAGTTCGGTCACAGTCTCGAACACCGGTACGATCTCGGCCACGGCCGGATATCGCGGGATCTGGGTGGATGCCGACGGCACGGGCACGACAACGAATGTCACCGCGAACAACATCTACTCGCGGTCCGAAGGCATCTTCATCACGACGGACAGCGGCGCGGGCGCCGTTGGTGTCACACAGACCGGGACGATCCTGTCCACCACGGCCGAAGGGATCGATATCGACCATGGCGGGACGACTGCCGTCACGATCGGCGTGAACGGCGTTACCGGAACCGTGGGGATCGATACTTCGACAACGACAGGCAGTACGACGATCACGCTCGACTCGACCGCCTTGGTGACCGGCACGTCCGGAGCGGGCGTCAACGCATACTCCACAGGTGGAGCGATCGCCGTTCAGGGATCTTCCGGCGACGTGGTCGGCGCAACGGATGGCCAGTACATCCGGTCTGGCGGTGGCGACATTACCGTGGAGATCCTCGACTCGGTCACAGGCAGTTCGGGCGATGGGCTGGATCTGGACAGCGATGGCGGCGCAATCACGGTCAGCGCCGTCGACACGATCCTGGGCACCGGCGGCAATGGCATCCTCGCGGTCAGCGACAATGGTCCGATCTCAATACAAGGCTCAGGCACAGTCGGGGGGATCGAAGGCACATCCGGGGCGGGGATTTACGCCTCGTCGGGCACCGGCGCGATCAATATCGGCACGACGACAGCGAATGGAGATGTCGAAGGTTCGACCATCGGCATCACAGCCTACTCGACAACGGGTGACATCACGATTGTCTCGGACGGCAATGTTACGGGCTACGACTATGGGATACGTGCCTATTCCGAAGATGGATCAACATTTTCGATTACAAGTGTCGGCGATGTCAGCTCAAACGGAACGGCCATCTCCATCAAAAGTGGCACGGATACCTTCACATTTTATAATGGAACCACAGTTTACCCGGACAATAATGGCGGGGATATCACTATTTATTCGAGAGGCACGATTACCTCGACCAACTTCGAGGGGATTTACGCCGATATCAACTTTGGTGAGGGCAACGCTTCAATCACGTCGATAGGAAATATCTACGTCGAAAACGAAGGCTTGCGTGCAAATATTGGTGGATCCGGGAATGCCACGATAATGTCCACAGGCAATATTACTACGACTCAAGAAGGTATCGAAATTGATGTAACTGGTGACTACGGCAACGCTATCATAAGATCCTATGGTGAGATCAACGCAGTTTTCGATGGGATTGAGGTTGACATAGATAGCGTCGGATACATTGACATAACCACGACCGGAGACATCACGGTAGCAACCTCAGGTTCAAGCCCCCACGATGGGATCGACGCGGACCATGACGGCACTGGCAATATCACGATCTCATCAACGGACTCTATCTACGCAGTCGACCGGGGCATCTATGCAGGTCACTCGGCAGTCGGCAATATCTACATTACGGCCGAAGATGTGACGGGCGGGATTCACGGAGTCGAGACTTCGGCAACCACCGGATCGACCGTTATCACGGTCGGCGCGACAGGAACGTTCACCGGACAAACCGGAAACGGCGTTTACGCCTATTCCACCGGAGGTGGGATCACGGTTCAGGGTTCGTCGGGATATATCGTCGGCGCAACCGACGGTATGTATGTCCGTTCAGGTGGTGGCGACATCACCGTGCAGACCCTCGATGGCGTCACCGGCAATTCAGGCGACGGGCTGGATCTGGACAGCGACGGCGGCGCAATCACGGTCAGCGCAGTGGACACGATCCTTGGCACCGGCGGCAACGGCATCCTGGCGGTCAGCGACAACGGCGCGATCTCGATCCAGGGCTCCGGGACCGTGGGCGGGATCGAGGGCACATATGGATCAGGGATCGCCGCCTCGTCAGGCACCGGAGCGATCAACATCGGAACAACGTCCGCAGTCGGAGATGTCACCGGCTCGGTCTACGGCATCGTGGCCGAGTCAACGACCGGCTCGATTGCGATCGTCACGGACGGTGACGCATATGGTCGGAATTCCGCTATTCGGGCAATCGCCTCCAGCGATGCAGATGTTGCGATCACCAGTGTAGGCAACGCAACAGGCATAACAGATGTTGCTATCGTCGGCTTTGTAAGGGGGGACGGCAATGTAACGCTCTCGTCACAGGGCAGCGTCGTTGCGAGTGAAGGTGCGATTTTCGCCGGAATTTATGAAAGCGGGAACGTCATCCTGACCTCCACGGGCGATGTCAGCTCCACGGACGGCAGAGGCATCGGGGTCTCCATCGGTACGAACTATGGAGGCTCGGTCTTTTCAGGGGGCGGCGACGGATATGCGATCGTACGTTCATATGGCACGTTAACGGCGGATCAAGACGCCATCTCGGTTGAGATCAACACCGTCGGGAACATCGAAATCACGACTACGGGGGACATCACCGCCACAGGGGACTCGAGCTCTCCTGTCGCGCTACTTGCTGACGGGATCGAGGTCTATCATACAGGCACAGGCGACATCATCATTTCATCGTCAGATACGGTCTCAGGCTATTACCGAGGCGTCTATGCGAACAACAGCGGTACCGGTGACATTTCGATCTCGGTCGACAGTGCGACTGGCGGAACGCATGGTATCCAGGGCCTAGCCACATCTGGCTCGACGACCGTAACAGTCGGTGCGTCCGGGACGGTTACTGGTACCACCGGAAACGGTGTGAATGCCGTTTCGACAGGCGGGGGGATCACCGTTCAGGGCTCGTCGGGCGCGATATATGGCGTGGGCAGTGGCGTCTACACCAACTCCAACAGCGGCGCCGTGCTTGTGCAAAACCTCGATACTTCGCAAAGCACAACGGTTGATGGCCTCGAGCTTTTGAGCGGCGGCGGCACCGTTACCGTTCTGAATGTGGGCTCTGCCATTGGGTATGATGACGGCATCCAAATCGGTAGCGCCGGTGGAGATGTCTATGTCAACAACGTCACCACGGTGACCAACACCGGGACACCAAGCACCGATAACAACGGTATAGACATCGACAGCTACGCCGGGAACGTCACGGTGTTGAACATCGGCACAGTGACAGTCACGAGCGACGACGGAATCGATATCGACACCACCACGGGCGATGTGCAGGTGCAAAATGTCGGCACGGTGACGACCTATGGCGACGACACGTTCGATATCGACACCACCACGGGCAATGTGCTGGTGCAATATGTCGGCGCGGTGAACGCCCTCTCAACAACCCAACCAGGCGACGGATTTGATATCGACACCGCCGGTGGAACAATCACGATCACTGATGTTGGGGATGTCACGTCGACCTACGATGATGGGTTTGATCTCGATAGCAGTGGCGGCGACATTGAAGTGCGCGACATCGGAGCCGTGATCGGCGGTACGATCTCTGACGGTGAGGCGCTCGACATCAATAGCGGTGGTGGTTCGATCACTGTTGAGACCGTCACAAGTGCCCGTTCGAGTTACGCGGGAAGCGGCGTCTACCTTCAAAGCTATGGCGGGGCTATCGATGTCAGCGGAATCGGGTCGGCCTACGGCGCCACGGGCCACGGCATTCTGGCGCTCAGCGCAAATGGCAACGTCTCGATCCAGGGCTCTGGCCTGACCGGTGGGATCACCGGCACGGGCGGCGGATATGACGGGATCAACGTCTCTTCGGGGACCGGGTCCATCGATATCGGCGGCACCACCGCCCTTGGGGATACCACCGGCGGAACCACTGGAAATTCCGCGGGTGTCAGGGCGATCAACACGGCCGGCGCAAGCTCGATCACCATCGATACCAGTGGCGGCACGAGCACTGGTAACCAGTACGGCATCGTCGCGGAGAACCTCGGAACCGGCGCGCTGTCGATCACCTCGGCCGCGGCCAGCGGCACCGGGGTCAACGGCAACGGCATCCGGGCGGTCAACTACGGCACATCCCTGACCATCGATAGCACAGCGGGTGCCGTCTACGGCTATCAGCGTGCGATATACGCAAACAACAGAGATGCGACAGGCGCTGTTTCGGTCACAACAGCGGATGCCACGGCAAGCACCACCTTTGGGACGGCGATTGTCGCCCGAAATTCAAGCTACGGCACGACGATGACGATCGACACGACTGCCGGGACCGTGTCGGCGAGTTCTGGAGTATTCGCACGGCACTACGGCTCGGGAGCCATGAGCATCACAACCGCCGACGTGACAGGGTCCGATTTCACCGGGGTTTCGGCCCGCAACGGTGGAACCACGTTGTCGATTGATACGACTGCGGGGACGGTCACCGGTGGTATAGAGGGCATATTCGCGGTTCAGCAGGGCACCGGCGCGCTGACCATCGATGTCGGCAGCGTCACCGGCGGGGAAACCGGGATCGACGCCTACGCGACCAGCGACGACACAACCATCACACTGACCGCAACGGCGGTGGTAACCGGCTCCACCTATGCCGGTGTCGATGCCTACTCGACGTCCGGCGCGATCACGGTTCAGGGGTCGTACGGCGGGACGATCGAGGGTGCAACCTATGGCGTGAGTCTCAATAATACGAGCGGCGACATCACTGTGCAGAACCTCTTATCCGTCACGGGAACAGGCTACGACGGTGTCAATATCAACACCGAAACTGGCAGCGTGGTGATCCAGGACATCGAGACCATCTCCAGCACCGCGACCATCAGGTCCTCAGACGGCATCGATGTTACGAGCGGTGCAGGCACGAACACGGTCCAGAACATCGGCTCCGTCTACAGCTATCGGGATGACGGGATCGACCTGGACACATCGACCGGCAATGTTGTGATCCAGAACGTGGGCACAATCACGATCAATGGCGCATTGTCGAACGCGGACATCATCGATGTCGACACCGGAGACAGCACGACCACTGGCGGCAGCGTCACGATCGAGGACCTCGGGACGCTTTCGGCCAGCGGAGGCGACGACGGCATTGACGTCAGAAGCTACGGCGGGACAATCACTGTCAGCACTGTCACGTCGATCTCGGCTTACGAAGATGGGTTCGATCTCAACAGCTATGGCGGTGCCGTTTCGATTTCCGATATCGGGACCACGCGCTCTGTCGAAGCCGGAGACGGGATCGAAGTCAACAGCGGAGATGGCGCGGTCACCATTACCAATGTGGGCACGGTCTATGGGCTGGGCACCGATTATTACGGCAACCTCGAATCCGGGATCGATGTAACCGGCGGCGCCGGAGACGTTTCGATCCAGGCTGTCGGCTTGGTCGGTGGCGTCACCAGTGCGAACGGTGACGGCATCAGTGTGACGACCACCTCAGGCGGTATCGATATTGGCGGCACCACGGCGGTCGGCGATGTCTCTGGCATCAGTTACGGCGTCCGCGCGGCAAACTCTGACGCGGCTGGCGGCAATGTCACGGTCAACACGACTGGGGGCACCGTCACAGCCGCAGGCTCCGCAGGGATTACTGCACGGTCCTACGGAACGGGTACGCTGACCGTGATCACCGCGGATGTCACGAATTCAAATTACTACGGCATAACTGCGATCGGCAATAGTAGCACTGGTCAGATCGTTGTCGATACGACCGCAGGCACGGTCACGGCAGGTTCGACTGGCATCACGGCCAACCAAGATGGGACCGGCACTGTCAGCGTGACGACAGCCGATGTAACGGCCGGGTCTTATTTGGCCGACAGAGGGGTCTCGGTTTATTCTGGATCCTCCTCCACAGGCAGCACAGTAGACACAAGTGCCGGTACGGTAACCAGCGAAGACGTTGGCATCTACGCCTTGCATTTAGGCAGCGGTGACTTGTCAGTCACCACAGCAGATGTGACGGCCACCGCTCGATTTGGAGCCTTTGCAGGGTTAAGTGCCTTTTCGCTTTACACCGTCGGTACGTCCGCAAACACGGGCAATGTTACCTTGGACACCAGCGCAGGTTCGGTGACCGGCGGGACCCAGGGCGTGATCGTGCGCAATGGCGGGACAGGCATCATTTCGGCCGCCGTGGCCGACGTGACCGGTGGCACGATTGGTATCGATGCCTCGGCGTATACGGGCGCGACCACGATCACGCTGACCTCGACCGCAGATGTCACCGGCCAAGGCGCCGAGGGCATTCTGGGCCGTACGCAAGGCGGGTCCTTTACCGTGCAGGGGTCCTCGGGCAATGTGACCGGCGCGACCGACGGACAGTACATCCGCACAATGGGCGGCGACATCACCGTCGAGATCCTCGACTCGGTCACCGGCAATGCAGGCGACGGGCTGGATCTGGATAGCGACGGCGGCGATATCACTGTCAGCGCGGTTGATACGATCCTCGGCACCGGTGGCAACGGCATCCTGGCCGTCAGTGACAACGGCGCGATCTCGATCCAGGGCTCCGGCACCGTCGGCGGGATCGAGGGCACGTCGGGCGACGGGATCTATGCCTCGTCCGGGACCGGCGCGATCAATATCGGCACGACAACAGCTAACGGGGACGTCACAGGGTCCGGGAACGGTATCACCGCCTATTCCACAACCGGCGCGATCACGATTGTCTCGGACGGCGCGGTCATCGGCGGCGCCTATGGCATCCAGGCCCAGGCGACCAGCGGCGCGGACATCACGATCACGGCCGATGGAAGCGTAACAGGCGGCACGGGGTATGCAATCAGCGCCCTGAGCGAAGGTGCCGGGACGGTGATAGTTACTTCGACCGCGACGATCACCTCGACTGACTCCGAAGGGATTGACGTTCAGATTGACGGCGACGGGTCGGGGACAATCACCTCCACGGGCACCGTCACCACCGGGAGCGAAGGATTGAAGATTGACCTCAACGGTGCGGGCGATGCAACGGTGTATTCGACCGGAGCGATCACGGCCAACCAAGAGGGCATTGAGATCGACATTGCGGGCGACGGCGATGCGATAATCACCTCTTATGGTGTTCTCACCGGGCGCCTTGATGCGATTGAGGTCGATATCGACGGGGTCGGCGATGTCAACATCACCACCACCAGCAATGTCACGGCGACAGGGGACACAAACAGCAATTCCGCCCTAACAGCGGATGGCATCGATGCTGATCACGACGGCACGGGCAACATCACGATAACAACGTCTGACACTGTGTCGGGCTACCAACATGGGATCATCGCGCAGCATTCCGGCACGGGCGATATCACTGTTACGGCGGCTGGCGTGACCGGGAACATCCACGGCGTCTACACAACCGCTGCCAGCGGCGATGTCACCATCGGTCTGACTGGCGCCGTTCAGGGCGGTACTGGTGCAGGCATCTACAACCCCTCGATCAGTGGTTCATCGCTCACCCTGAACGTGGGTAGCACCGCGAGCGTCGCGGCGACATCTGGTGATGCCATCACGGACACGGCGGGCGATTCAACCGTGACTGTCGAAAGCGGGGCCAGCATCACCGGTTCTGTCCAGCTTGGCGACGGTTCGGATAGCCTGAACTTCGCCAGCGACCTGACCAATGTGACCTTGCTTGATGGCGGCGACGACACCGGCACCGCTGATGGGATGATCGACAGCATCATCATCGACGGTGTGACGGCCACCCTGACCGGCGGTAACATCACCAATTGGGAGATCATCGAATTCGCCAACGGAACCTTCGACCTCTCCGATGAGGCGCTGACGGCAGGAGACACGACGACGGGCACTGGCCTGTTCCTGTCAAATTCGACGTTCGACGGGGGCAACACCTTCAGCTTGACGGGTGCGTTCACGATCGACGCATCGTCGGTCTTTACCGCGACCGGCGGCGGCTCCGGCGTCTTCGGGATATCCGGAAACCTCATCAATCTCGGCACGATCGGAATGCAGGACGGGACGGCGGGCGATGTGATCACGATTGGCGGCGACCTCTCCGGTGACGGCATCGTGACCATCGACGTGGACTTCTCGGCGGACGTTGCAGATTTGATCTCGGTTGAGGGCGACGTCAGCAGTGGCGTCTTGACCATTGTTGCCACCGATGTGTCCACAGGCACAGCGACGGGCAACGACATCATCGTCGTCGACGTGGCGGGGACGTCGGCCTCTGACGCGTTCGTGCTGTCTGGAGACTCGATTTCGAGCGGGACCACAACCTACACGCTCGTTCAGTCGGGTTCGGACTGGATTTTGCGCGCTGACGAAATCGACGCCCTCAGCGCGCCGGCCTTAGCGTCCGACGAACTGCCGTTGGACGTCGTGCTTAGCATTGGCGGCTCTGATATTGCAGCCTACGAAGCACTTCCTGCCGCCATGGCGGCAATGACCCGCTTTGACAGTTGGCGCGCACGTACGAGCGGTCGCAACTACCTGATCGAAACGGCGGATAATCGTAGCAACTTGCGAAGCCAAAGGATCGGAAGCTTCGACCCCGGACAGAGCCCGGGCGTATGGATGCGCGTCCTTGGTGAGCGGTTTGATATCGAGCCAAGGTCATCGACATCGTTAACCAAATACGAGGGTTTCACCGCCGGCCTGCAGTTCGGCACCGACCTGCCGATCTACCAGTCGGACCTCGGCGAGTTGCTCGGCGGTCTCAACGTGAGCTACCGGCGTGGCATGGTGGACGCGACCAACGCTTCGGGTACAACCGACATCGAAACGGACGCGGGCAGCGTCGGCGCGACGCTCACCTGGGTTGGGAACGACGGTCTGCATGTCGATGCTCAGGTTCAAGGATCGCTGTTCGAGACAGAGTTCGGAGATACGACGACGAATGGATTCGGTCTGGCCGCATCCATCGAAGTCGGGCAGCGCTTCGAACTGACGGAGACGTGGCATGTGACGCCCGAGGTGCAAGCCGTCTGGTCTTCGACCGATTTCGACAACTTCACCGATGCTAACGGCGTCACGGTCAAGTCAGCAGATGGAGACACCACGCGCGTACGGGTCGGCGCGACTGTCGGACGGGAGTGGACTGAGGACGACGGAACTTCGGGCAGTCTCTACAGCATTCTGAACATACACCATGACCTGGATGGGTCGACACGCGTCGAAGCGTCGGGCCAGGCTCTCGTCAACGACTCCAGCAGCTGGTCAGCCGAAGTCGGCGTCGGCGGTCGCGTCAGTTGGGACAACGGACAATCGTTCCTCTTCGGCGAGGTTTCGACGAGCAGGAACATTGGCGGGAGTACCAGCATCGGGGATGTCAGGGCGACGGTGGGGTTCAAGTGGAACTTCTGAAGACTTTAAGATCGATGGTTGCATGGGCAGGGTGTCACCGCCGACGATGTCAGCTGATCACCGGGCGCGCGGCTTTTATTGGAAGTGACCCTGTTTGGCGGGCGTCATCGGTACGTGCAGCGACCAGCGGGAAAGCTTTTGCCATGACGCGTGTTTCAGGACTTCTGGTGGCAAGCTTGGTCGCTGTTTGTCCCGTGGCGACTTTGTCTGAGCCGGTCGTTGGTCAGAAGTTTGGCGATTGGACGTTCGAATGCGTAGCCCGATCGCAAAACAGCGCTGATTGTAGTCTGACCCAGGTGGTTACGGCAAACGAGACGCAAAATCCCGTCGCACAGTTTCGGATCAGCGCTCCGAAAGCCGACCGTCCCGGTTTCATGTCCGTGCTTATCCCCCTTGGCACGAACCTGAGAGACGGTCTGGAAGCGTCCTTTGACAACGGCGTGCCGATGCCTTTCGTGCCTTACACTTGCACGAAGAACGGGTGTCTGCTCATTGCGCCGGTTTCGGAAGCTGTCGCCGAGAGTCTTCGCGCTCAAAACGCGCTCGACCTGGCTTTCTCGATCACGAATACGAACCGAAGATATGCCGTGAAAAGCTCGCTTAAGGGACTGACCAAGGCGTTCGAAGAAACAAAGTGGTTCGATGGCGCCACCTTCAATGTCGCGCCTACGCCCGAGTCAGGAACAGATTAGCCAGTAACATCGGCGGCGTTGTGACCAATCTGTCCTGCCAAGTTCCAGCGTGGCAGAAGAGGCTGAGACCCATAAACTCGACTTATGCGTCAGAATGACGAGCTTCCGATTGCGCGCATTAGTCCCAGTAATCACTCGCGAATAAAGGTCCGGTGTGAGCCCAGCTTCCTGCGCCCATTGCTTGCGGGACATGGCCACCCACTCCATCCCAAACCGTATGAGTTTCTGCTTCATCATTGACCGCCATTTGATGCGGTAGAGGAATATCCCGGCCATCACATCGAACCCAGCCTGATTGATGGAAATGGCCAATGGTCCGGGGGTCCCGAAGCTATAGTCGTCAGGGCCTTTCTTCTTGTCTTGCGGTTTGTCTGACATCTTAGCCCCGCGAGCTTTCGGGCGACAGCGGCATGGCGCGTTGGCCATCAACCCAGGTGTCGAAGACGTCGAGATCGATCAGTACCTTCCTGCCGATACGAATAATCGCGGGAGCGAGACCATTGCCGGGAGATATGTGGCCTCCGTTTCCCATTCGATCCCTGGCATTGAAGATCGCGTGTCGCAGGAACCTTTGGCTTGTCCATTCGTAGCCGGGCAGGCTGGGTATCTGATTTACGGTGTGTAGGCGTCGTGGCTTGCGCCTGCTTATCTGTAAAATTCGTTGTCTCCGTGTAGAACTGTTGTGGTACACGGAGAATTCGTGACGTCCGGCAAGAGCGGAATAGCCGGCTGAGAATTATTTTACCTTTTTTCACTATCTTATTAGTCCGGCGATAGTCCAAGAGCTTTTTCCCACCGGACCGAGATGCAAGATGTTCTTCGATCCAAATGTTCAGTTTCTCCATCGCAACCGTTCGAACTTAGATATCTTCCGATTTCGAGGCCTCGATACGCATTCGATGGTATATCTCTTTGTTGTTTATCGTTCGCCAATCATGGTCGCTCCAGTTTTTCACAACTCTTCGGAAGACACGTTTTGTGGCTGCATCCCTGTCTGGCCAGATCAGTTTCTTTGAGGGCTTATCAGTCCGAGCGTCATAAACCTGCAAGCGATCCCATAACCGCGCAGTCTGAGACGGCCACCGTCCGTGAGCCCATCTGATGAAAGCTTTCTTCTGGACAACGTAATCAGCCGCGCATCTTGGCTTAGACGATCTTACTAGTTCTCCTGTAAGTTCGCCTGCCTGGATATCCCATCGCGCGGCATCCAACGCTCTTAGAAGGAAAGCGTGCTCAGACCTGTCGTACTCCCTGATTTTTGTTTTGTTCTCGCTGGGATCTGCGCCAGAGAGAAGAAGCAAGGCAACGTGCAGAGGCCAAGGCCCTTGCTTTTCGAGCCATTCGTCTATTGTTTCGTCCGCCAGACTTTCGAGGTCGATCACAGTTTCGCGCATCACTGCCATCTCCGTCTAAATTTAGCGATCTGACCGGTCAAAAATCTTACCCATAGTCTGCTCGATAATTGGCCTTTTGTGGCCGCCCGTCAGGTGAGCATATCGCTTCGTCGTCTGATGGCTCTTGTGGCCCAGGATATCAGCGATCTCGGGCAAGGACCGGCCATCAGCCACAAGGAAGCTTGCCGCTGTGTGGCGAAGGTCGTGCATCCTGAGTTCCGGCATACCGAAGTTTCTTCGAGCGGTCTCCCAGGCTTTCGTGACAGAGACCGGGCGTCCGGGAATTTGGCTTGGAAAAACGAGATCATCATTGGCAGGCTTATCCGTGCGAAGATCGGCCAGTTCTTTTCGAGCGCTTTCAATTAGCGTCGAGGATCAGCGCTCTCCGTTCTTGCTATCCCGTATGATGACAATGCCCTGGTCGAGATCAACGTCGGACCACAGCAAGCTTTCTATTTCACCTCGGCGCATTCCCGTGCTCATCGCGAGCAGAACGATTGGTGCGAGATACTTATTGCGGCTTTGCTTACAGGCATCGAGCAGTCTTAGCGCCTCACCCTTGGATAGGAAGACCTCACGTCCTTTGCCCTCCGGTAGCTTTGTGACCTTCATCGCCGGATTGGTTTCGATCCAGCCATACTCTTTCTCTGCGATGCTGAGGGCCTTGGAAAGCGTAGAGAGATACCGGTTCAGGGTGGCAGGTGATTTGGTGTTGTCGCTGTCCGTCCGGAGTTTGTCCCTGGCTTCAATGATCCGCAGAGGGGTGAGCTCTGACAAGCGATACTCGCCGAGCAGAGATCGCCATTGCTCCATGTGGACCCGAGGCATCCTTTGGTCGCGTCTACGTGGCAGCACGTTCGCAAGATAGGCATCGATCAGATCTGAAACGGTGTGTCGTCTCGCGAGGCTGTCATCGCGGAAACGTCCGGCCTCAATCCTGGCCTCCATTTCTCGCGCCCATTTCTGAGCGTCAGTTTTGCGCTCAATTGTTTGGCTCTGGCTCGGAAATGGCAGACGGCAAACCATCGCCTTCCATCGTACGCCCCTTTCCCGGCGACCTTTGTGATCGTTGCTATGGGATTGAACGCCTCCATGCGTTTCGCTCATGCGCATGGAGTATCGCACACTTTCAGCGTGAGTTGCACTGGATTTGCACCAAATCACGGTGCCTGCGTATGGCACAATCTATAAGATATTGAATTTATTGGCGACCCCTGTAGGACTCGAACCTACAACCTGCGGATTAGAAGTCCGCTGCTCTATCCAGTTGAGCTAAAGGGCCGACGATGAGCGTATATCAAGCGTTGCTTCGTTAGCAAAGTGGCGTGAGATAACTCAGCGGCGGTCACGCCTTCGCTAACGCAACCTTATAAGGCGGTGGCCTGAGACCCGACTTCCATTCGATATCTCATCAAATCCGTAAAAGTATCGTCCCCGTCGACCCAAGATCCAAGTGTACTTCGGTTCCGACGCCCACGGGGTCGGAGACTTTGCTGCTGGAGACGAAAATCGATCCTGACTCGGTTTCGACCGAGTATTCGATGTGCCGACCAACGTAGACCGACTTGGTTATTAAGCCTTTCATCGTTGACGGCCCCTGATCCAAATCGAGTTTCAGCCTTCCGGGGCGTGCAGCCAGCCTGGCCGGACCAATTCCTGCCCCGCGCGCGGCCAGTCTCAACTCAGCATCTCCGACGCGGACAGTTGCAAGGTCATCCTCCACAAATATGACGTCGCACGGGATCAGGTTCGCCTCGCCGATAAAGTCGGCCACGAAGACGGTTTCGGGCTCTTCGTACAGTTCTCTTGGCGTGCCGATTTGCGCGATGATCGCGCGGTTCATGACGATGATCCGATCGGAGACGGCCAGCGCTTCTTCCTGGTCGTGGGTCACGTAGACGACCGTCAGGCCCAGCTTCTGCTGGATTTCCCTTATCTCGTCGCGCACGCGACGGCGCAAGCGTGCGTCCAGATTGGACAAGGGTTCATCGAAGAGCAGAACCTGCGGCTCCAGAACCAGCGCGCGCGCGACGGCGACGCGTTGTTGCTGGCCGCCGGAAAGCTCGCTGGGCAGGCGTTCGTCGAGGCCGGATAATCCAACGAGCTCCAGGCCTGCCGCGGTACGGTTCGAGATTTCGTCTTTCGGCAGTCCCGTCATCGTCAGGCCATAGGCGACATTCTCGGCAACCGTCATGTGTGGGAACAGCGCGTAGGACTGAAACACCATGGCGACATCGCGCTCTGTGGCCGGCAGAGCAGTGACATCCGCATCGCCAATCATGATCCGCCCGGACGAAGCTGCCTCGAGCCCGGCGATCATGCGCAGTGTCGTGGTCTTGCCACAGCCGGAGGGCCCCAGCAACGTGACCAACTCGCCGGGCTCGATCCGAAATGAAACGTCATCGACGGCCAGAACATCGCCCGGATAAACCTTCGAGACGCCTTGAAACTCTACCGCGGATGCGCGGCTGCCGATCTCCGCCATGATTTATCCCCCCGCAGGCATTGGCACCGTTGTTCCGCGTCGCCCAATCCGGCGCTCTCCGACCAGCAACTGCAGAATGCCGATGGCTGCAAGCATCACGAAAATGAGTGCCGTCGAGTATGCGATCGCAAGGCCATAGTCATTGTTCTCGACGCGCCCGATTATGTAGCTCGTCGCCATGTCGTAGTCGGCGCTGACCAGAAAGATCACGGCGCTGATCGCTGTCATCGCCCGGACGAAGCTGTAGACCAGCGCGGCGAGAATGGCGGGACGCAGCAGCGGCAGGATCACCTTGCGAAAGGTCGTCCAACTGTTCGCACCCAGCGTCAGAGAGGCCTCGTCCAGGGATCGGTCGATCTGGGTCATGGCGGCCACGCCTGCCCGCACACCGACGGGCATGTTGCGGAAGATGAAGCTGATCACCAGGATTGCGGCGGTCCCCGTCAACTCCATCGGTGGCACGTTGAATGCGATGACATAGGACACACCGATAACGGAGCCGGGGATTGCAAAGGACAGCATCGTCATGAACTCGAAGCTGCGCTTGCCAGCAAAATCCTGCCGGATCAGCACGTAGGCAGTCACCAAGCCGATCGCTGCCGTCAGCGGCGCGGCGGTTGCCGCGATCTGGATCGTTGTCCAGAACGAATTCCACGCCGCGCCGGACCAGTGAATTCCATGCTCGGTCCAGCCGACGGAAAACGCCGTTGCATAGTGCTTCATCGTTATCGTGTGATTCAGGCCCCAAACCTCGACAAAACTGCCATAGAAGATCATGCCGTAGACAACGACGGTGAAAAACGTCCAGATTCCGACGATCGCGAACACCGGCCACTTCAACGCAGCCGGCATATCCGGGTGCTGACCCGAGTCGCCCTTGCCCGTCACAGTCGCGTAGGATTTGCGTCCGACCCAACGTTGCTGCGCGAAGAAGGCAGACAATGTGAAGACTAGCAGGATGATCGCCAGCACCGCTGCGCGGCCCTGATCATACTGTGCCCCGACGATTGCAAAGAAGATCTCGGTAGACAGGACATTGTAGTTCCCGCCCAAAACCAGCGGATTGCCAAAGTCCGCCATGCTTTCGATGAAGCCCAGCAGGAACGCATTTGCGAGCCCCGGTCGCATTAGCGGTAGCGAGACAGTGCGAAAGGTCTGCCAGCGGCTCGCCCGCAAGGTCTGGGCGGCCTCTTCCATCGACGGGCTGACCCCTTCGACGACGCCGACCAGCACAAGAAACGCAATTGGTGTGAAGCTAAGCGTTTGAGCAATCAGGATGCCGGGCATTCCGTAAACCCACCGCGTCGGCTGCACGCCCAGCCAGTCCGCCACGGTCGTCGTCACAATACCCGAAAGGCCGAACAACAGAATGATCGCAAGACCGATGACAAAGGGGGGCGTGATGATCGGTAACACGCTGAGCGCTTTGAAGGCGCGAGTCTTCGTGAGCCCGGCGCGGGTCGCGACAAGGGCAAAGGCCAGACCAAGCATCGTGGTCGTCGCCCCAACGATAATGGCCAGGACCAAGGAATTCCACGCGGCACCGCAACTCAGCCGCCCGTCAAGGCACCCCAGACCCCAAATCTTCCGATCAGCGAACCTCTCGAAAAAGACACTGATCGAATAGGCGGCTTCCTCATCAAGAACGGCGCTTTGCAAGACCTGAAGGATCGGGAAGGCGATGAATAGCGCAACGAGTCCGATGACGAGACCGATTGCACCGGACACGAAAACATCGCCTTTCGCAGCCCCCCGAGCGGCGAACCCCTGCGTTGTCAAAAACAGGAACGCACCCAAGACCAGGAACGCGCCATAGCCCATGCCAAACTGACGATCTGACAGCTTTCCAAACAGATCCTCGAGCCATCCAGCCGTCCACCCTCGAATGCCTATAGCGAAACCCTGCCCGAACAGACAAACCAGTCCGCCGATTCCGGCGATCAGCAGGATGCGCCCGTAAAGCCGGTCGTTCTTGTCGCGTCCGCGCAAGAGAAACGGGAGAAGCAGAAAGATCATCGAAGGGAGCAGCCAAAGCTTTTCGCCTTGACCGACAAGGAACAAAGCCGGGGCGTAATCGGTATCCAGCGGGTAGCCGTCAGTCAGCCACTCGAAACTCCAGAACCCGTCATCCAAAGTGTACCAGGGCAGCAGGCACCAACCTGCAACCCCGGCCAGGGTCCAGTAAAGAACAGTCCGGTTCATCGACCGGGTTTTGGCAGCAGCCTACTGTGGCAGCGTGCTCACATCGTCGTCCCAGCGCTTCAACAGCCGCCTGCGTTCCGCCGAGGAGCCGTAAAGCTTGAAGTCATAGTCAATCAGCTTGACCGACGACAGGTCCGGAGCGGACGGCGACGTCTCGGCTCCCTTGTTCGACGGCACCTGATAGGCTTTCACTTCCAGAGCGCGCGACTGAACTTCGGCGCTCAATGCCCAATCATAGAATTTCTGAGCGCTCTCCAGATTGCGCGCGCCATCGATGATCGACATCGAGCCTATTTCGTAGCCGGTGCCCTCGCAGGGAGCCACCACCTTGATCGGGAAGCCGGACACAGCCTGCTTCACAGCGTCATGCATGAAGACAATCCCAATGGTGTTCTCGCCGCGTGCCGCAGCCTTGATCGGGGCGGAGCCGGATTTGGTGTATTGGTTCACGTTCTTGTGCAGAGCTTTCATGAACTCGAAACCGTTCTCTTCGCCGTTCAGCTGCACGATCGTCGCGAGCGTCGTGTACGCGGTACCGGACGAGTTCGGGTTGGCCATCTGAACATGGCCCTTGTACTCGGGCTTCAGCAGGTCCGCCCAGCAGGATGGCTCAGGCAGATTGTTCGCTGCCAGAATATCAGTGTTGTAGCCGTAGCCCAGACCACCGGAATAAATGCCGATGGTGCGGTTCCCGGAGCTCTCGGCTTGTCTGATCGCCCAATCGTGCAACTCGCCCCGCATCGGAGAGATGTACTCCTGCGTGAGCCCTTCCTCGGCCGCCTGCAAGTGCGGATCACCAGTGCCGCCCCACCAGATATCGCCCTTTGGGTTCGCGGACTCCGCCTTGATCTTGGCCAGCGTCTCACCCGAGCTTTGCCGTGTCATGGCGACCTTGATACCGGTTTCCGCCTCGAACCCGTTCGCCATCAACTGGCACCAGTCTTCCTGCGAACTGCAATAAAGCGTGAGCTTGTCTGCAGCCATCGCGGAGCCCGCCGCGGACAGCATCAATGCAGCTAATGCACCAATCGTAATTCTCATGATTTCCTCCCTTGTGTGCCGGTTGACCCGAGTCACAGAAGCGTGCGGCATGGAGGGCAGTCACCGCAAGCCAAATATCAGTCTGGCACCTTGGGGTAGGGCTGATTGAGTTTGAATGGCAGGCTCCCAACCTACCACTGCGCAGCGGGACGCGCGGTGCCATATCGACGCCGGCACAACAACCGAAATTGCCCGGAGCGGCAGCAGTCTTTGGCTCGGTGTTGTCTTTATGAAGTTTATTCATCTCGCATCCTGTAACTCTTACGAACGGCAGATTTCGACCGTTAAGAGACATTCGCACCGAAGTCAGCTGCTGCGCAGCAACCTCCCAAAGGGGCCATTTGTGCGGTGATCGTACTTCGTCGCATCACGGTCTTGAAGACGACATACGCCATGGTGCGCACTTATCTTGTTCAACGGAGAGCTCCACGGGACCCACTTAACGCGTCGCATGATCAAAGTGACAAGCAAGTGGCGTCGACCGAGACGCAAAGAGTTGCAGCTTCGGACGTAGATTAACTACCCTCGCGCCAGGAGAGACTTGTCCATCATCATGTGAACGCCCTTCTCGCCATCGACAACTTGGGAGATGTGCAGATCGCCAGCGAGCGACAGTAGCATGTGCGCTTCTCTGCGAGATATCGCTGCGCGCTGCGAGACCACGCCGATCATCTGGCGCAACGCCCGGCGCATCGCTTCGTCAAGGCTCTCATGAAACCCCATTGAGATGAGATGACTGGCGTTCTCCGCGAACGGCATCGTGAGTGTCAGATCCTTGCGGGCCGTCAACCGGAACCGGCCCGTCATAGCGGTCTCCAATCCGGTGAGGCACACTTCTCCATCACCCTGGCAGCAATGACCATCACCCGCGGTGAAGAGCGCACCCTCCTGAAAAACAGGAAGGATGCACTGCGAAATACTTGATCTTTTGATCTCACTGTTCATCTCCCAGAACCGAAAAACAATCTCTCTTGTAAAGAGCGTTCGGCCAAGGCACCGACATGCTGCGAGAAAACAGGTCTTGGTTTTGCTCGAGCAGGACCAAAGTTATGCTGAAAGGGCGTGAGCCAACAGCAGAACAACCGTGTATTGATGTGCTGCCTCCAAGGTGTCACACCTTTATTGAATCAACTTAAAGAACTGCCGCACACTCATGCCGTGCTTCTGCAAACACCTATCTCTTGCGAGTATCACCCCCACCGCGCCCTTGCCGGTGCGGGAGGTTCCACCGCAGTTACTCAGGCTTTTGTACCTTCTGCACTTGGAACCGATGGAAATGCGGATGGACGAACAACTGGTTGATAAGCTGCCACCAGGCGGGTTGGGATGGATCAGGGAAACCCTGTCTGCGCATGCACCGGAATTGACCATTCCAGACTTCTTCCCGCCGGCAGGCGGAATGATGATGGTTTCGATGCTGAGACTCTCGGAAGCGGGGATCATCTTTCCATTGCAAGATCCTCGCCAACTCCTTGAGAAGATAACGCAGGCAGCAGAGAGTCTGGAAGCAAACCTGGCGCCCCAGATGCGAGCACTTGGGGCATTGAAGTCAGATGGCTTCGATAACTTGGCGATCGCCGCGCGCCTGACGCTTGCTTTGCGTGCCAAAGGTGTATGCCCCACCACGCTCGCAGGCATCGATGTCCTGGCGGAGTATGTCGAGAGCACGTCCCGCGTTCAGGCGGTTGAAAAGACTGCTGAGGATTTGTCTGCATCACATGTTCAGCCCTTCCGGTTGTCTGCGGATCAGCTTGCCCTAGCGCAGACATTGGCAGGCTTCGCATCATACCTGGATGCCGCCAAGGCTTGCGGTCTGCCTGACCTGAGCGACCCGGATTTCATCGAAGCGCTGAAGGCGCAAGTTTCCATGCTCGCCGCCATGCCGCCACCGAAGCTCGAGCTATCTCCAGTAGAGATCGGAATGATTGCTGATCTCGATAATATTCACCGGGCGTTCGGAGAGGATGCACTGACGCCAGCGAACGTCACACGCGTCAATGCCCTCCTCAATGCGATTGCGGAAATGGAGGTGCATATGCCTGCTGATGCCGAGATACTTGCCGAGAAACTCATCGTGACCCCGGCGTTACAACATGTGCGCCAAGGGCTTAAGGCTTTTGAGACCGGAGGTGCAGCGATCGCCGCCTCGGCCGCAGTGTCTGCACCCACGGTCTTCGGGGATCTGCCGATCATAGCATTCATAGAGCGAGCGGCGGCACTCTCTTCGGTGCTCGAATTGACATTCGGCAAACCCGCCCTTCTGCCGTGCAACGACTGCTTGTTCCCGATCGACAAAATCTCAGCCAATCTCTCGCAAGTCACGGTTCCGGACTTGCCGTTGGAGCTTGTGAACTGACCTTCGCTACACCGACACGCGGTCGGCCCTTACCAACGCTATCAACCGAGACGGCTAGCTCATCAGTGCGTGCTATCGCAGAGCGGTGCCAGTGTGCGGTTTCTGCTACCTCCCATAGATCGGTGTGACGGCACCCCGCGCGCCACCGTGAAATCATCGAGGACCGCGAGGACACCCTAGCTGTTCAGGCGACGGGTAACATCAATCGCCAGGCATTTCCTGGTGAACTCGTCGATGACCGTAAGCATACGGAATGCTCGTCCGACCCGCGTTCGATCCCGATTTACAACAGATCTGAGCAGCCAGACTTATCACCGTTCCTCGCAATGAGAGAGCTGTCCATAGAGGTGATACTTCACATGCGTCACCCCCCTGCCGACATACGACCTCACCGTCCCTGACCTCGTCGGCCAGCAGCACTTGTGCGTCACGAAGCTTCGAGATGATGTTCTCGGGTTTGTAACGCCTCGCGCCAATCGCTCTTCTCCCTTGAACAAGCTATTCGTCCACTCCGGGTGGCTGCGCTTAAAGGGATCGGGTCAGCGTAGCCCTTTCATTGTGCAGTTTCGAGGTGGTTGCCCCTAGCCTTAGATTGCGATCTCGAAGAGCTCGATGAAGGCCGCGGCAGAGCACGGGCGTGGGTTAGTACCACAGCAGATGTCCTTTGCAGCATGCTCAGCGAGCGCTGGGATCATCGCGGGCGTGATCCCCATGGCGCCAAGATTTGGCGGCATACCGATGTCCGCGTTCAGCGTCCGAAAAAAGTCAGCGGTATCGGCGCTCGCGTCCTGCCCCATTGCCTTATTCAACCGGCCATACTTGTCACCAACATGGTCGCGGTTAAAGTCCAGAACCGTCGGCAGCAGCACCGCGTTCAGCGTGCCGTGATGCAGGCGCAGGGTTTGGTCCGCCCCGCACGCGTGGCTCATGGCATGAACGGCGCCAAGGCCCTTGCTGAAGGCCATGGCGCCCTCGGTTGATGACATCATCATGTGCCAACGCGCATCCTCGTCTAAGCCATCCTCGACCGCACGCAACAGGTTCCCGTCACGCAGCCCACGTTCGATCCCGTCGCAGGCAACGGCTTCTGCAGGCGGGTTGACCTGCGGCGAGAGCAACGCCTCGACGCAATGGGACATCGCATCCATACCGGTCGCTGCGGTCAGGTGCGGCGGCAGACCCAGGGTGAGCAAGGGGTCGCAAATCGCTGTGCGCGGGGTAAGGTGACGGCTCGCGAGGATCAGCTTCTCGCCATTGTCCATGATGATCACCGCGCCATTGGAGACCTCGCTGCCGGTGCCCGAGGTAGTCGGGACTGCAATCAGAGGCGCGACGGGGCCGATTTTCGCCGCACCGGCCATCCCGACGGTCAGGTACAGCAGGTCTGTGTCATGGGTGACCGCGATCGCGACTGCCTTGCCAAGGTCAATCGATGAGCCGCCGCCGAACGCGATTATGCCGTCGCAACCGGCACTGCGGTAGAGGTCAGCGGCCCGGACAACGGCGATCTCGGTCGGGTTCTCAGGCGTTCCGTCAAAGACCGTCACGGGAACGTCGCCGAGTCCTGCAACCAAATCCGCGACCATGCCCAGAGCCGAAAGCCCATGATCCGTGCACAACAGCGGGCGCTGGATGCCTTGCTGGGCCAGCACCCGGCCCAGTTTCCTGCTGGCACCGTGGTCAAAGATGGTGTGGGTCATGAATGTGAGGTTTGCCACGGAGTCTCCCTTTCTATGAGCTGCCGTTTTGGCCCTAGGGTGGTCAGAGCGCCTTGGCGTAGATCTCGTGTGCGGCATCCAGCGTCATCTCGCGCGGATTATTGATCAGCAGACGCTGCTGTTTCATCGCGTCCTTGGCCAGCATGGGCAAATGGTTGTGATTCACGCCAAGCTTTGACAGGCGCGTTTCCATCCCGAGCTGGGGCCCAAGTTTGAGGAAGCCGTCGATCATCCCTTCGGCCCGAGCGTCCTCGGCTTTGCCCGCAAGCGCAGGGAAGATGATAGACCCTAGTTCGTTATAGGCCGCCTCGGCCTCGGGCAGGTTATATTCCAGCACATATGGCAGCACGAGGGCGTTGGAGTGCCCGTGCGGGATGTGGAAATGCCCACCCAGCGGATAGGCCAGCGCGTGGACCGCGGCAACAGGCGCATTCGCAAAGGCCATCCCCGCGAGCGTGGATCCAAGCAGCATCTGCGCCCGCGCGTCCCTGTCATCGGGATGCGAGCAGGCCCGGTGGATGTTCGCGCCCAACAGCTCCAACGCCTGCTTGGCGAGGCAATCCGAGATGATGTTCTTCTTGTGCTTGGACGTGAACGCCTCAATCGCGTGGACCATGGCATCAATCCCGGTCGCGGCAGTCACTGCAGCAGGCAGCCCCACGGTTAGCTCGGCGTCCAATATGGCGAAGTCAGGCAGAAGCTGCGGCGCAACCACGCCCTTCTTCTCATTCGAGCCGGTGGTGACGATGGAGATCGGCGTGACTTCGGACCCGGTCCCCGCCGTGGTGGGCGCCAACACCAGCGGCAGGCGTGTGCCCCGGACGAGGCCAACCCCATACATTTCGGCAATCGGTTGATCGGTGTTCAGCAGGACGGCAATCAGTTTGGCCGTGTCCAGCGAAGATCCGCCCCCGACAGACGCGACACAATCCACTCCTTCGGCCCGGGCGTGCGCCACTGCATCCAGGATCATGGCCTCGGGTGGATCTGGCAGTACGGCCGAGAAGGTCCAGACCTCGAGCCCCGCCTCGCGGAAGCCGGCCAGTGCAGCCTCCGCCAGGCCAAGTTCCAGGATAGTGTCATCGGTGATGAAGGCGACCTTCCGGCAGCCACGCTCCGCCAGGTGCGGGCCTATGCGCAAGGTGCCACCCATCTCGGTCAGGACCGATGGCGTTGTCTGAAAACTAAAGGTGTTCATGCTGGCACTCTATAGAAGGTTAGCGTTGCCGCTATTGTCCGCATCGCTTCTCTTGTCAAACGAGGGCGATCAAGCGGCATGGCCCGCCGGTCACGCCCGCATGCTTGGGTGCGCCGACCACAAACTTCGCCCCGTTTGCAGGCAGTTGATGCAAGTTTGCCATGTTCTCGACTGCCAATCGGTTCGCAGGCAGCTACGTGTAGTGCGTTACGAAATCGCCTGAGAGACCATAGTCGATGGAGGGCGTATCCACCGCGACGCCCACCCTTTCAACGGGGACCCGTCACGGAGAAGCGCGACTTTCGGATGGCACACTTGTTCGCGGACCTACTGTGGGGTCAGGCTCAAGTTCGCAAATGCGGCAGATGTCCACTTCGGCGCTCCGCGACAGCAAAGTCCGGTCCGATCGTCAGGTCAGCGGGAAGAAAGAGACACTCGTGGCGACACACTGTTTTACCCATCGAAGCATCCGCTAGTGGCTTGTATTGCCACCGGAGTTATCTCACGCTCAGATAAGAGCCGAGCCTTCGTGACCGCCCCGATCAAATGCTTTGTTAGAATGAACCGTCCAATAGGAGATCCAGCCAATGCGACCATCATATCAACTCAACCGGCGTAGGTTTTTGGATCTGAGCATGGCTTCATCTTTGGCAGCTCTTGCAGCCTCAATCGCGCCGGCCTGGGCAGCGAACCCTGATCCCTATGGCGGTTACAGCGGAAACGTGGACCACAAGTTCGTGAAGACGCTGGCAACCGAGTACGACTTCGGAATGACTCCGGAGGAGGAGGAAAGGGCCAAAGAACTGCATGCCAAGATCGTCGTTTTCGACAACCTGGCGGAAGTCTGCTTTTACCCGGAGTTCATCGAAAATTGTAAAGCGGGAGGGGTTACGGCAGGCAACTTAACGCTTGGACTGGCCGACATGTTTGGCTTTACGCCGGAAAACAGTATCGCTCCGGAGCAGTTCTGGAGCTGGGAAGCACTCAAGCTGGATCTTGCCCGTCTGCCAAGTCTCGAACGGACGTTCAACGATGATCTGATGATCACCTACAGTCATGCGGATATTCTTCAGGCCAAGAAGGAAGGAAAGGTCGGGATCTTCCCTGGCGCCCAGAATACCACTTTCATCGGGCGCGATGTATCCCGGTTGAAACAAGCCT
The DNA here is from genome assembly GCA_039184865.1 of Pseudomonadota bacterium. Taxonomy (GTDB): domain Bacteria; phylum Pseudomonadota; class Alphaproteobacteria; order Rhodobacterales; family Rhodobacteraceae; genus Thermohalobaculum. The sequence continues at coordinate 248,722 of JBCDAV010000004.1, forward strand.
ACGATATGGGGCTTCGGATCTCCCAACTTTCCTATAACGACACGAACTTCCTCGCTTCAGGAAGTGCCGAGAAACCCGAGGCCCAGTTTGGCCTTTCTGCGCTTGGCGAGCGGGTTGTTGGAACAATGAACGATCTGGGGATGCTGGTCGATACAGGCCATTGTTCGTCACCGACCATGATGCGCGCGGCAGAAGTTTCAGAAAAGCCGATCTCCGTCTCGCATGCCGGCATGCGCTCGAAGGTGGATCAGTTCCGTTCGATCACCGATGAAGCTCTCAAGGTCGTTGCCGACAAGGGTGGAGTCCTGGGCATCCTCAGCACACCGAGCGCGCTCAACGGCACCGACCGCTGCACCGTTGAGGATTATCTGGACAACATTGAGCATGCAGTGAATGTCGGAGGTGTCGATCATGTCGGATACGCATCCGATTTCAGCATTCCGCTCACGATCGATCACATCTTCTCACTTCCGGGATGGGATCCCGAAGTCGCTGCACGCATTGGTGATTTCGCGGTGTGGCCATGGTCTGATGGACATGTGGGTTACGAAAACAACTCGGGCGCCATCAACCTCACGCGGGGTCTCGTCAAACGTGGTCACTCAGATGAAAACATCGCGAAAATCATGGGCGGGAACTGGATGCGACTGATCGCGGATACAGTTGGCTGACACGAGGCAAAGCGCTGATGCTGCATCCGAGATGGGTCTTCGTCGCATTGGTTATCGCAGCCATCGGATCAAGTGCTTCTGCACTCGATGCATTCAACCGGATTGCCAAGGCCAGACCGGAAGCCCTTGATCTGTCGTCGGGCGTTTCTTCCCGCGGAGGTTTTTTCTCGGTCTTCTATGATCTGGAGACTGAGTGCCCGCCATTGAATCAAATCCACTCTTGGGAACTGGCGCTTGTCGACAGAGAGGGAAATCCGCTCGACGGCGCTGACGTGACGATTGTTGCCGATATGCCCGAGCACCTTCACGGCATGACGACGCAACCGCAGGTTTCGGATCAATCTTCGCCCGGGCACTTCAGGGTCGATGGCATGAATTTCCACATGCCGGGCTGGTGGGTTGTCACGCTTGATGTCAGCAGGAACCGAGGACGTGATCTGGCCTACTTCAATGTCGTCGTGGGTGAGGGGTTCTGCCATTCCCAATAGATGGCCTGCGATGAAATCAATGCTCAGAGTTCTCTTTGGCATCCTTGGCTCTGCCGCCAGCCTTGCAACAGCGGCGGATGAGGTCGCTCGATATGACGATTGGTCAGAACGCGAGTTGGCGCTTATACAGTCACTGTCGCTCGAAAGCCTCGGGCCGCTGCCGCCGGATCCCTCGAACGCTTATGCAGATGATCCGGACGCAGCCGCCTTGGGTGAGCGAATTTTCTTTGATCCGCGTTTCAGCGCGAATGGCAAAGTCAGTTGCAGTACGTGCCATCGACCGGATTACGGTTTCAGCGATCCGAACGCGCGGTCTGTCGGGATCGGTGTCACCGAGCGGCGATCCATGCCCATTGTCGGCATGGCTTACCAGACTTGGTTTGCCTGGGACGGTGGCAATGACTCGCTTTGGTCTCAGTCGCTTGAACCTTTCGAAAATCCTGTGGAACATGGGTTCAGCCGCATTCAGGTTGCCCAGACAATCGCCCAGCACTACGGGGAAGACTACCAAGAGGTCTTTGGACCCTTGCCGGCACCGGATAAACTCGAGGCGACGGTTGTTGGACCAAATGGCGACAACGCACACGAGATTGCAGCCTGGAAGGACTTGTCGGCGAGCAGTCAACAACAGATTGTCGGTGTTTTCGTAAATATCGGGAAAGCGCTGGCCGCCTATTTACGTAGGCTGCAGCCTGAGCGATCGGCCTTTGATCACTATGCGGAGGCGCTTCGCGGCGGGCCAAAAGGCGATCTCAACACCTTAACCGCTTCGCAAAAGGCCGGTCTCCGTCTCTTCCTGAACCAAGGTAGTTGCGTGAACTGTCACAACGGACCGCTCTTCACGAATGGCGAGTTCCACAGCGTAGGGCTCCTGCGAATAGATGCTCCAGATCAAGGTCGTGCAACGGTCATCGACACACTACCCGCCAACGAGTTTGGCTTTTTCAGTATATGGAGTGACGCTGACCCATCGATCGACGGGAGCCACCTGAAGTATATGGACAGGAGACCATCGCGGTTTCGTGTCAGCTTCAAGACGCCAAGTCTGAGAGGAGTGGCAACCCGTCCGCCATACATGCACGCAGGACAGTTTTCTTCACTAAGTGAAGTGCTTTCGCACTATCGCGCTTTTTCAGGCACAGCTCTAGCTGATGAGAATTTTCACGCAGATTTATCGGCGAAGGGTGCGTTGCAAATCGAAGCATTCCTTCAATCGCTAGATCCAATCGTCGAGCCGTAGGTGTACCGGTTCTGCCCAAGAGAAACTGGGCTGCGGAGTTCGTCTGCTTCGGGCCCGAAGCGGTCGTCCGCTGCAAATCCGCCTCTCGCCTGGCAGGGCGGGAAGCGGTCGTTTGGTTTGGTGTGGATCTAGGACCGCTGTGCGGAAAACCTCCCGCTCACGAAATCGCATTGAATTTCCGCATACTACGATGAGATGATCCGTTGGCTTAGGCGAATGTCGAAGGCCACGTTAGTCTGAGCTTTCAGGTAAGAATTAATTCTCTACTTTTTCCATTATTTCATTTCCATGACGCAGCAACTTTGCACCAGGGCTCGTCGGCCAAGCGACTAGGTTCCCGTCCGAAACACGGGTCTTGCCGAATACCAGCCAAGCGTCGTCGACCGTGCCGATACGCACGTCAACGCGCAGCAGGTCGGGGTTGGCCTCGACCACCTTCATAGTGGTCAGGCCGCTGTCGTAGGTGCCATCGAACAACCCCTCGGCAATGCGCATGATTGAGCTGACGGGGATATGCTCGGGCCAGGCCGAGATATCCGCGTAGCCGCGTGTCGCAGGTTGCAGGGCCAGTATGCGCGGGAATTCCAGTTCCTTACTAGGCGAAATGAAGGCGTCCATGATGTGGATGCCGTGCTCGAAATGCCCGCGGGCGACGACGTCGGCACAATCGGGATGAACGGCGACTTGGATCAAATGGTCAGCCTCGCCCCTGTCGATCATTGTGAGGCCTTCGAAGAAGTCTTCGATCAGCAGAACCTTCGCGTCCAGCCCGTGAAAATCGAGGTATCGCCGGGTAACCAATTCGTGGTTCGTGCCCGACGGGCCCAAAGTCAGAAAGGTCAGGGGTCGAGTCATTTGGCCGTCCCAGCTTAGCCGCGTCAATCTCAATCAGATTGCGTTCAATTGCTGACTTTCGCAAAGTCGCCGCACTTCAAGCCTAATGAACTTCGCCAGACCAGCCCAGCCCTTGTCTGAACCAGCCTTGTCCGATCCCATCTGTGCGACCACGTCCGACATTTTTGTCTTCCCGTATGGATGGATGATGCACGAGTGATCGCAGATTTGAAGCCCGTGTTGTGACTTCTTACTTCAGTTGCTTCGTTGATGCACATTGCATGTCGATGAGCGTTTGTGGGAACCCAACTGAGGAGCTTAACCACGTCTGTTTCCTGCGCGTTGCCGACGTTGATGGGATGCGCGCCTTAGGTCAGCTTTCCAGAAAGGCTTAAGATAAAGCTGAGCGCCGACGCTCACACTGTCGGATGTCTGCTCTGGCAGATATGTCAAAATCGGTGCTGCGCAGCAGCTAAAGTCTCCTTTCCGCCAATTCTGTTCTCTAATGGGTCAATGAGCGGCTGTATTTTCCTGAGCTGATGCGTCGGCCCTTCGGGTGACTTCGTTCTCTGCGAGCTCTTGGGCTCTTGATGGGGTCTGCTGGGGCCGGGCGGCTAGGTTGAAAG